>NZ_JAIPUS010000058.1 GCF_020055675.1 Marivita sp. | reverse complement strand
CCCCTGCAGGCGCCGAGATCGCCACGCGGCCGTTTCAGCTTGTCACCGGGCGGACGTGGAAAGGCACGGCCTTTGGCGGCGCGCGCGGGCGCACCGATGTGCCCAAGATCGTCGACTGGTACATGGACGGCAAGATCGAGATCGACCCGATGATCACCCACACCATGCCATTGGAGGACATCAACAAGGGCTTTGACCTGATGCATGCCGGCGAAAGCATCCGGTCGGTGGTGGTTTACTGATCGCAGGCCATCCGCATGATCGTACCCTCTGACATGACCATCCGCCTTGCCGAACGCGGGGCGGATGAACACCTGGTTTGGGACATCCTTCGACCGACGGTCGAGGCCGGAGACACGTTTTGCGCCGATCCCGACGGCGGGATCGACAGCGGCCTGGCCTATTTCTGGCCCCCGAACGCAGACGTGCGGCTGGCGCTGGATGCCGACGGGGCGGCGCTGGGGTGTTATTACCTCAAGCCGAACCAGTCGGGCGGCGGGGCGCATGTCTGCAATGCCGGCTATTGCACCGCAGCGGCGGCCCGCGGGCGCGGCGTGGCACGCGCGATGCTGGCGCATTCGCTTGAAACGGCACGCGCCGCGGGCTTTCGCGCGATGCAATACAATTTCGTCGTCGCGACCAACACCCGCGCCATCGCCATCTGGCAGAATGCGGCATTCGAGATTGTCGGACGATTGCCCGGTGCCTTTCATCATCCGGCGCATGGCGACGTGGATGCTCTTGTGATGTATCGCGCGCTCTGACACGGTACCGCCATGAGCGAAACACATCCTCCCCTCCTCGCGGTTCTGATCGACGCGGACAATACCTCTCCGAAATACACGGGGTCGATCTTTGAAGAGATCGCGTCGTTGGGCGAGGCCAGCGTGCGGCGCTGCTACGGCGATTTTTCGAGCCAGCAAATGGCCGGGTGGTCGCGTGTGCAGGCCGAATTCGGTCTGGTGCCGCACCATCAACCGGCCAATACCGTAGGCAAGAACGCCAGCGACATCGCGCTCGTGATCGACGCGATGGACCTCATGCACACGGGCCGGTTCGACGGCTTCGTGCTGGTCAGTTCCGACAGCGATTTCACCCGTTTGGCGCAGCGTCTGCGCGAACAGGGGCAGGACGTTTACGGCATGGGCATGCAGAAAACGCCCGAGGCCTTTCGCCGCGCCTGCAAACGATTCATCTTTCTCGAAAATCTCGACAATGCCGGGGATGCCGACAGCAGCGCGGCCAAGCCGGCCCGCAAAAGCAACCTGAGCGAGGCGCGGACCCTGATCCTCAAGGCGATGGACGCGATCGACCAGGATGACGAATGGTACCGTCTCGGGCAATTGGGCCAGCATATCGTCTCGGCCAATCCCGATTTTGACACCCGCACCTATGGCAAGCGCAAGCTGAGTGACCTGGTGGCAGAGTTGAAGGTTCTCGAAGTCAAGCGCGGCACGAACAACCAGTTGATGGTTCGCCGGCGGGATTGAATCCGCCGATCGCGCAACGCCCCATTGCGGCATTGGCGCAGCCGTGCAATGCTGACCTCGGGGAAAAGAGGTTTCCGTGCTCAGCGCTTTGGGAGGCCTGACTATGCTGAAACATGAGACACCGATCGTGTTGCGCTCCATCGACGATGACGCGCACGCGCAAGAAAGCCAACTTTCGGAAGCGTCGCTGCGTGTTATGGCGCAGGAGGTGATCACCCGGCTGACGCATATCTCGCGGTCGGCATCCTCTGCACTGGATGACGGCGACCTTGATACGTTCTGCCGGGCCCTGGTCGCGCCGACCGTGGACGACGCTCGAACGATTTTGCTGCGCGCACAGGAACGCGGGGCCAACCACGAGACATTGTGCCTGTCCTATATCGCGGCCGCGGCCCGAAGGTTGGGCGAGTGGTGGGAAGAAGACCGCATTCATTTCAGCGATACCGCCATCGCCGCGGGCCGAATGCTGCATATCTTGCGTGATCTGCGATCGGTCACGCCCCCCGAACCGACGCGCGGCATGCGCGAGGCGCTTTTCGCAACGGTTCCGGGTGAACAGCACCTGATCGGGATCACAATGGCAGCCGATATCCTGCGATCGAAAGGCTGGTCGATCGACCTTCAGCTGGGGCGCAGCGAAGCGGAGTTGTGCAAGATCGCGCGGGATGGCGGATATGCGATCATCGGGCTTTCCGCATCCGGTGCCGAAAGCGTGCGATCCCTTGCCAGCACGATCGTCGAGTTGCGGGTCGCCGCGCCCAGGGCCTATATCTTCATCGGCGGCAACATCTCCGACATGGAGCGCAATGTCATGGAACGCACGGGCGCAGATGCGGTGGCGGCGTCGATGGATGAATGTCTCGACTCGCTCGAAGCGCTCTACCAGGCGGTTATCTCCTCCGGTGGTCCCGCCGCGTAGCGCGCCAAAAAGGTCCGGACCGCGCCGTCGACCACGCGGGCCCTCTCTGTCTCGGACACGGTCGTGATGATGCCGAAAACCAGCTTGGGCCACAGGTCTGCCTTGCACAACTCGGCAAACTGATCAGCGGCCAGGGTGTAGTCATCGATCACCAACTCGCCGCGACCGACCGCCTGACGCAGGTAGTCGACCACCGCCGCGCGCATGATCATCGGCCCGGAGCGATAAAATTCCTGTCCAAGCCGGGGAAAGCGATCCGCTTCGGCGACGCAGATGCGAAAGATGCGCTGGCCGATATCGGAATAGATGAACCCGAGAAACTGGTGCGCGATTTGTGCAAGCACATCGGCGGGCGGACGGGAATTGTCGATCCGCTCGATCGACGTGCGGGCCTGTTCTTCGCATTGCCGGGTCGCGACCTCCATGAAGAGCAACCCCTTGTCGGGAAAATAGCTGTAGAGCGTGGCCTTGGACACGCCGGCGGCGCGGGCGATGTCATCGACGCTGGCCCCTTCAAAGCCGTCGCGCAGGAAGACTTCCCGCGCGCCATCGACAACCTGGTCGTACTTGCGACCCTTCCGGATTTGCGCCTGCGCCGTGTCCATTCCCGCCTCGTGTTCCAGGTCCGGAACGCTAAACAGGCAGGTTTGGGTCCGCAAGGAGATATGGCGCGGCGTTTGCCGGCTGTCGCGATCCCCGCGGCAGTGACGGATACGAAAAAGCCCAGGCGCGAACGCCTGGGCAGGTGGTCACAAAAGGCTGACGGAAGGAGGAGATCAGCCTTTGGAGAATTCCGGGTAGGCTTCCATGCCCAGTTCGGCCATGTCGAGACCGTTGATCTCTTCCTCTTCACCGACGCGGATGCCCACGACCGCCTTGAGAATGAGCCACATGATCAAGGCCAGTACGAAGACCGAACCCACGATCGCGACAATGCCCAGAAGCTGCGTTCCCAGCGATGCGTCACCGTAGAAGATGACCGCGATCGTGCCCCAGATCCCGGCAAAGCCATGGACCGGGATGGCCCCGACAACATCATCGATTTTCAGCTTGTCGAGCAGCGGGATGGTGAACACCACGATGCCACTGCCGATGGCGCCGATCCACAGGGCCCCGAAGAGGGTCGGAGCAAGCGGTTCAGCCGTGATCGACACGAGACCGGCAAGCGCACCGTTCAGAACCATGGTCAGATCGACCTTCTTGTAGAGAATCTGCGTCAGGATCAGTGCCGTGACGGCCCCCGATGCCGCGGCCATGTTGGTGTTGCTGAAGATACGCGAGACGTCGGCGATGTCTCCCACGGTCCCCATGGCAAGCTGCGAGCCGCCGTTGAAGCCGAACCAGCCGAGCCACAGGATGAACATCCCGAGCGTCGCCAGGGCCAGGTTGGACCCGGGCATCGGGTTGACCTTGCCGTCCTTGTACTTGCCGATCCGCGGTCCAAGCACGATCGCACCGGCCAAGGCAGCCGCCGCACCACAGGCGTGCACGATGGTCGAGCCGGCAAAGTCGGAGAACCCTGCCTCGCTGAGCCAGCCGCCGCCCCAAGTCCAGGAGGCCGTCAGCGGATAGATGAATCCAGTCAGAACGGCCGAGAAGATCAGGAATGGCCAGAGCTTGATACGCTCGGCAAGCGCCCCGGACACGATGGACGCGGTCGCCGCACAGAACATCAACTGGAAGATATAGTCGGATCCCGTGGACGCATAGGCGGCGTCATCGGCATCGGCCAAGGTGATACCGACAGCCTCAAGCACGCCAACAGACGGGAAGAGACCCGAGAAATAGCCTTCGATCGCCCAGTCTCCGAGCGGGTACATCAGGTTGTAACCGATGAGCCAATACATGATCGCCGCGATCGAAAAGAGCCCGACATTCTTGGTCATCTGCATGGCCACGTTCTTGGACCGGACCAGGCCGCCTTCGAGCATCGCAAAGCCAGCGGCCATGAAAAACACCAGGAAGCCGCCAATCAGGAACAGCAGCGAGTTCATGATCCAGACGAATTCATCGGCACCGACGGTTGCCGCGTCGTCCTGGGCAAAGCCCGTAACCGGCAGCGCAACGAGCGCGGCGGCGGGCAAGAGTATCTTTTGAAGTTTCATGTGTGAGTGTCCCCTAATCCTTGTCACAGCGCCTGTTCAGAGCGCGTCCCCATCCGTTTCGCCGGTCCGCACGCGGATCGCCTGCTGCGCATCCAGCACGAAGATCTTGCCATCGCCGATCTTGCCGGTGCGGGCGGTTTTGGTGATTGCCTCGATCACCTGGTCAGCCATGTCGGCAGAGACCACGATCTCGAGCTTGATTTTCGGCACGAAGTTCACCGCGTATTCCGCGCCACGGTAAATCTCGGTGTGGCCCGACTGAGAGCCGAACCCCTTGATCTCGGTTACCATCATGCCGCGGACGCCAATGTCTGTGAGCGCCTCTCGGACTTCTTCAAGCTTGAACGGCTTGATTGTCGCTATGATGAACTTCACCTTGGTCCCTTTCCCTTGCAGGTCGATCTTTGTTTGCAAGCGCAGAAAAGAGGCACGGGCTGTCGGAAGGAAAGGTGAGACGGGGGGCAGGCCAGCCACCAGAACGACAAGTTGCACAAATTTTGCACAATCTGACGCTGATGCACATAAATTAGTCAGTTAAAAAACCATGTTGTCACTTTGTCTGCGGTCCACATCGACGGAGAAACCGATTAAATTGGTTTGAACGAGCAGTATCACAGGCGGTCGGAAGCATGACTGATTCACGACGCGGGAAAAGCCGTCTGGTCGCAGACCGGCGCTATCCCAAGACAGCATCCAGGGCCGCGAAGCCGCGCAAAGCTGCGCCCAAAAAGCGCAAGCCAGCCAGAGCGAAAGCCAGGCGCGGCGGGATCATCGGGTTCTTCACCGGGATCATCCGAGGGATCATGCGCTTTTTCCTGCGCCTGTTCCTGCGGGTGGGGATCATCGTCGCCCTGATCGTCGCCGGGCTTGTCGCGGTCGAGTACAGCCGGCTGCCCGAGGTGTCGGCAGCGCTCGACGGACGTGCACGGGGGTCGGTTCAGCTTCTGGACCGCAACGACGTTGCCTTCGCCTGGCGCGGCGACCAGTTCGGCGGCGTCGTGACGGCGGACACGGTGTCGCCGCATCTCAAGAACGCGGTGGTCGCGACCGAAGACCGGCGGTTCTACAATCATTTCGGCCTGTCCCCGCGCGGGATCGCCTCGGCAGTGCGCATCAACCTGTCCGAAGGCCGCGGGCCGCTTTCGGGCCACGGCGGATCGACGATCACGCAGCAGACCGCGAAGCTTCTTTGCCTGGGCGTGACCTATGACCCCGACGAGTGGAAGACCGAGGCGGAATACATCTCGGATTGTCGGCGCGGGTCCCTGGCGCGCAAGGCCAAGGAAGCGATCTACGCGCTGGCGATGGAGATCAAGTATACCAAGGACGAGATTCTTTCGATCTACCTGAACCGCGCCTATATGGGCGGTGGCGCGTATGGCGCGGCAGCCGCGGCAGAGCGGTATTTCTCGAAACCGGCATCGGCCCTGACACCGCAGGAAGGCGCGATGATCGCGGGGTTGCTCACCGCCCCGTCGACGCTGGCTCCGACCTCCAACATCGAACGGTCGCAGGCGCGGGCGGCCACCGTGCTGCGCCTGATGAACGAACAGGGCTACCTGACGGACGAACAGACCCGCGCGGCGCAGGCCAATCCGGCGAACCTGTCGGACAAGGCCAAGACCCAGACGGGCGGGTATTTCGCCGACTGGGTGATGCAGTCCGGACCCGATTTCTTCACCCGCGACACGACCGAGGACGTGATCATCTCGACCACGCTGGACCAACGGATTCAGAAGGCGGCCGAGGACGCGATCAAGACGGTCTTCGCCACCAAGGTCCGGGAGGGCTCCAAGGCACAGGCGGCGATCGTGGTGATGTCCGCCGATGGCGCGGTGCGCGGCATGGTGGGCGGTCGCCAGACAAATGTGTCCGGCGTGTTCAACCGCGCCACACAGGCCAGCCGACAGACCGGATCGGCCTTCAAGCCCTTTGTCTACGCCACCGCGCTGGAACTGGGTTACAGCCCCTATGACACGGTTCAGGACGAACCCTTCTGCATGAACATTCCCGGTTCGGGCCGGTGGTGTCCGTCAAACTATTCAAACCAGCATTACGGCCAGGTGACCCTGGTCGATGCCTTGGCCAAAAGCCTGAACATCCAGGAGGTCAAGATATCGGAATCCGTC
>NZ_JAIPUS010000057.1 GCF_020055675.1 Marivita sp. | reverse complement strand
CACGACCGTCTTCACCGGAACGGAAGCCTACTATCTGCCGCCCGTGGACAAGGTCTTCATGCCGTCCATCACGCGGTTTCAAAACCCGCCAAATTTTTATGGGGTTTGGGCCCATGAATTGGCCCATAATGCCGAGTTTCGGATTATGCCGCGCCGACCCTTGCATCCCGTTGCGCATAGAGAAGGCCGGCGCGGCTTGTCGGCATAATTCAGAGCGCTTCGAGGAATGCCAAGAGTTCGTCACCCGGTCGATATCGTCCGCCCGTCTGGCCAACCGGCTGTGTCAGAGCCATCGCCCTTTCTTTCAGCTCGATATCGGCGTGGATGTAGACCTGTGTCGTCTCAATCGATTCATGGCCCAGCCAAAGGGCGATTATCGTTCGGTCCACACCGCTCTGTAGAAGCTGCATGGCAGCGGTGTGGCGCAAGACATGGGGTGTGACGCGCTTCAATTTGAATGTCGAACTGGTCGCGGCGGCGGTGGCCGCATGTTTCCGAACAATTCGCTCAATCGCATCTCTGCTGAGCGGCCTGCCACGGATGGTTGCGAACAGGGGATCGCTGGGCTCAGTCCTGAACTGCTCAAGCCATCCCTTCAATGCATCCCGACTGTCTGCCCGAAGCGGCGTTGCGCGTTCCTTTCGACCTTTACCCATACATCTGAGGTGCGCTCCGGTGCCGAGCTCAACATCGCGGGCGCGCAGGCCGATCAACTCCGATACGCGCAGGCCCGTCTGTAGCATTGTGAGGAGCAACACCCGATCACGCCGCCCGAACCAGGTCGTCTGGTCAGGTGCCTTCAGTAATGCCTCCATTTCGTCACGGGTCAGGAAGTCCACAACGCGTTTTTCGTGCCGTTTGGACGGCATCGCCAGTACCTTCTGGCAATGATGCAGCAACTGGGGTTCACAGCCCGCGACATATTTGAAGAACGAACGGATCGCTGCAAGCCGCGTGTTTCGGCTTCGCGCGCTGTTGCCGCGTTCATCCTCGCAGAACGTCAAGAACCGCCCGATGATGTCGGCATCAATGTGGGCTACATGCAGCTCAGTCGGCGGCAACCTGGTCTCTGCTGTCGCGTATTTCAGCAAGAGCCGGAAGGTGTCGCGATAGCTGGCGATCGTGTTTGGGCTGGCCTGCATCTGGGTCAACAGCCGCTCGGTGAAGAACCGCTGCACGTAGACGGGCAATGGATAGGTCGCGATCATGATGCGCCCTCCAGTACCCGTCGTTCGGCCCGCGCCGCGGCCAACTGCATCAGCTCGGGCACGGCCTCGATATACCAGAACGTATGCTTGGGCTCGGAATGGCCGAGATAGGTGCTGAGCTTGTACATTTCGGCCTCGATGTCCCGGCCATCACGGAACCAGTCCAGGATGGTGTGAACGGCAAATGTGTGCCGCAAATCATGGATTCGAGGACCATGACCGTGACGGTTGAAGGCTTGCGGTGACCGTAGGCCGATATTTCTGCTGACATGCGCGAAGTTGTAGCGTGCCCCGCAACCTCCCGCCGGTTCGCCATCTTCTTTGATGAAGAACCCTGGCGATTGTCGCGGGCCCAGCCGATCCCGCAACTCGGCATAGTGGGCAAGCCGATGGACGGTGTCACCCTTGACGGGAAGCTGCCGATCCCTGCCATTCTTCGTGTTTCTGAGTGTGAGCACGGCGCGGTCAAGATCGACGTCCTGTCGATCCAGAGACAAAGCTTCGTTCACCCGCATGCCCGTCACCGCGATCAAGCCGAACAGGGTCTGCCACAAAGCGGCCCGAAGGCCATATGGTGACGGCAGGCGACCCGCTTCAGCGACAAGGTCTGCGATCTGACTGGGCGCATAGATGTAGGGGACACGCCTTCGGTATCGTCCGATGACGAGTTGGCTGGACGGGACCTCGGTCCGATCGTCGTGCTCCGCAAGCCAGAAGGCGAACCGGCGCACCATGCCAAGGCGATGAGACCAAGTGTTGCTGTCCGCGCTGCCGTAGTTTGCCTTCCAATCAAGGAACAAGGGCGTCGAGATGATATGGAACCCGTTGTCGTCGGCAAAGCTGACGAACTTGCGGAGGACCCGTTCATCGAAGGAGAGGTCAAACCCCATCGAACGCCGAAGGGCCAGATATTCATCAAGTCGTTGGGAAAGCCTCTTCATTGCATGTCCTCCGCCGTTGGCCAGGGACGCGAGATCGAGCGCAAAGCATCGACATCATGTTGCGCATAGATTGTCGTGGTCATCGCAGATCGGTGTCGCAGCACATCCCCGATCTCGGCCAGCGACGCGCCCTTTCGCAGCATGTCGGTGGCAAGGCTGTGCCGCAGAATGTGTGTGCCGATGTAGGCTTGTGGCGGGCTGATGCCGGTCGCGTCATAGGCATCCCGCAAGATCCAGCGCAGGATTTGTGCGTCCTTGAACCTCTTGAACGGCGGTTTTACCGACACGAACAGCGCGCGGTCCGGGCCCCGGCGCTCATTCTTGATGTAATCGACAATCGCCTCACCAATCTCCGCTGACATTGGCATCCGATCGTGCAACTGCCTCTTGCCTCGGATCAGGATTTCACCAGCACGCCAGTCGATATCGTTCAGTTCTATCGCCGTCACCTCTGGGGGCCGAAGGCCGAGCCGGGCGATCAGCATCAGCATTGCATAGTTGCGTCGGCCCGTTTTCTTGTGGCCGCGCACCACCTCAATGAGCCGGTTGACCTGTTCCGGCTCCAGATACCTCGGAATGCCTGTCGGCTTCGGCTGCCGCGCCTTCGGCACGGCGCTGCTCAGGTTTCGCTCCGTCTTGCCGCTCCAGAACAGGAACTGGAACAGATTGCGCAGATGTGACGGACCGGTCTTGTCGCGTGGCGCATTTTGCGCCTCACGCAATCGAAGGATGAACCCGGTGATGTCGTCAGGCTTGACGGTGTTGAGATCACCCAAACCGGTGCTGAACTTCGCGGTCAGGAACCGGTCGTAAAATCGCAGACAGTGGTAGATGCTGTCCTCGGACAGGCCGCGCTGGACGCGGAGGTAGGTTTCGTATTCACGCTTGAGGCAGGCCCTCGGAGACATATCGAGCGGCGGCGCTGAACGCGGCGGTGCGCCGGCGTTTTCAATAAGATAATCCCTGAATCGATTGATGCGGTACCGACAGTGTTTTTGATCTCTGGCAGAAGCCACACTGATGATCGGCGTCGCCAGTTGGCCCATACGATCATCGGTCAGATCAGTGGGATAGACATTTGCCTCCAGCATCGCCGCCCAAAGCGCCTCGGCCGTGGCCCTGTAATTGGCGATGGAATGGAGACCGTATCCCTCCGCCTCGATCTGTAGGGCAAAACGACCGGCATGGCTGCCAGCTTTCAGTTTCCGCCTCGTCGTTTGGTCTGGGTGCGTATCGTTTTCCATGAGTGTTTCCTTCTTTTGGTTGAAGGTTGCACCTATGGCAGATCGGCCCGCTGACATGGCGGTCCTGAACTGCAGTCTTATGCAGCCGAAAAACGACAAGAACCGCAGGAAACAAGACCTTGTCTGAACAAGTGCGGCATAATCCGAAACTCGGCATTATGGATCTTATGCCGATGTCGGCATAAGGCCCATGCCACAAAAGCCCCGCATCGACTGAACCGCGATTTCGGGCTCTCGAAGTTTGGCAACACCTCTTACGCGCGCGAGGAGATCGTCGCGGAACTGACCTCCGTGTTCCTTGGGCAAACCCTCGGCTTCACGGCCCATACGCTGGAGATGAATGCCGCCTACCTGCACAACTGGTTGCGCGTCCTTCGGTCGGACAAGGGCGCGATCTTCCGGCACGCCGCGGACGCGCAGCGCGCCTGCGACTACCTGATTGCCAGATCGGAGACGGGCAGGGCAGGGCGCAGCGCCGAGGCCGCCTGACGGATAAATCGCTGCACTGCCGCAAGGCAGCTTCGAGCCCAGCGTAAACGGATGATGAACGTCAGCTCATTGAAACAAAGCCCCGAGCTTGCAACAAAGACCGATTTTTTAAACGAAGTTTCTCGACGAAATCAAAATGGCGGCAAAGACATTCCCAAAAAGCAACGCTCGCGGACAGTTCATAACGGAAAGATGACATCTTTTCCGAACGTTAGATTTGCAGCGCTTGCCAAAAGACGCAGGGCCGTTGTGACCTGCTGTTCGCTGACGTTGGCGCTGATCCACCAGCCTGATTCTGTTTCCATGGTTTCGAGGTGATGAGTCTTTAGGTGAACATCTTCCCTTCGACGTGCAACATATCGCCGAGCATGCGTTTTTTTGGCTCCGAGTCTTTCGATAGCAGGGGGGTCAAGCTTATGAATCAGGTCTACGCACCGGGCGAACAAGTCCGGAAGTGTGACCCCTGACACGCGTTGGCCAAGAATTTCTGCCTGCAAATTGGTGTTGTTAGGGAGCGTGCTGGCCCTTTTTGCGCTTGATACCAAAGGTGGTGTCTCAGGTTCCGGAGCGGTGGACTCCCTCTGGTGTTCGTCGAGCGCTGAACGCAGTGAAGCTGTAACGCGGTTGTCCATGAGGTGCGCAAGGGCCAGCAGGCCGTGGACAATAGGAAGCGGTAGCTCAACTGACACGAGTTCTGCGTTGCATTCATTTCCCATTACGCGACTCTCCGCGACGGCGACGACTGTTTGATTTGTTGTTCTCTCCGTGGTGGACCGTGACCACAGATCCTTCGCAGACAACTGCGATGCTGCCTGCCAAACGCTCGATCTGTTGAATCTGCGCCTTCAACCGTCCTATTTCGTTCCGAGCGGTCCGGTGAGAGACCCGGTAGCCGTCACATCCATAGGGTTCCCCGAGGGTCAACAGAAGGTCGATATCGGCGTTGCGAAAACCTCTCTGCTGTTTACGCGTCTCCGCGTGATGCGTTATGTGAAAGTCAAGCATCGGCCTGTCCTCCATCTGCTGCGCCCTCAATCTCAAAATCGAGGTTAAGATTTGCCAGCATGGATTCGCGCTCCTCATGCGCAGCGCGAGTGGCCTCGGAGCATCGGCCACGCAAAAAAGGGACACGCTTCTCTGGTGGAATGTCAGCTAGCTCTCGCGGGTGAACGTCATTCTTGAGGAGAGCCATCAGCGCGAGACCATCGCCCTGTGTGAGGTCCTCAATCTGTTCCTGGAACAGATCGGAAGCTGGGGAGCCCAGCTGATACTCATACACATCTGGCGCAAGTTCTTTCAGCATTCGTTCGATGAAGGCTTCGAACAGATCGGTGTTGCCGGTGAAACTGTCATGCCATTCATCGTCCGAGAATGTGGAGCCAGTGATATCACGAGCTTCAATTGCGTTTTTTTCCGTCCACAACGCCTCTTCAATTCGGCCCTTGCCGTTAAGCGCATCTGCCAAGTGGTCAAGCCCGTCAGGGAAACCGTGGATCTGAGCTTCGGCATCGGCCAGGCATTTTGCCCTGTCGGCCAACTGAAGCTCGGCTACGATCATGAAGAGCGAGGTAGACATCCGCAGGATGCTATGGTCATCCACTCCGTAGCGCATCGCGGTCAAGCGGAGGATCAGTAACTCCTCGTCTGACAGCGGCACTACAACGCGGTTCCAACCAGATGGTGTGTCCCTGTCCATCTGCGGGGGTTTCGACAACTCCTCGCGGGAAAGGCCGAAGACCCTCTCATATCCGCGGGCAGTGTCCTCATTGATGCGGATAACCCCCTTCTTTCGAAGCTGTTTCCCGCATTGCTCCCTGCTAATCCCGACCGCCTCAGCGAGCTTCTCTTGGGTGTATCCCTTTTTTTGGGCTTCAGCATGAAGTCTTTCTGCAAGAATAGTTGGCATGGTGCGTGTCTCCTTTAGCATTGTGGAAGCAAGATGCCTCAAAGCTATGAGATGTGTCTAGGAAGTGACGGACAAACATCGCATCCTCGAGAGGATTATTTTGATTTAATTAATAATAGAGCACTCATAAAAGATAGCTCTTGTAGGCGCCATGCCCGATAGCGAGGATGAAGTCGCGCAAAAGAACTCAAAATGAGATGCATTTCTGGGCTATCGACGGTCTCTGTTCTGATTCCAAACTAACCGGTTTTGGCGAGAGGCTTCCAAAGCCGACCTTGCCGCAGCCCCAGAGATACCGCGCTTCGTCCGCACCGCGGACTTCTGGAGTAGTGCGGTACGTGTTGGTTCTGTCTGGCTCCATCCGCCAAGCGGAAAAGTGAAAGCAGGCTTTGGGAAGGGTGTTTCAACTTCTCAAAGGAGATCCCCATGTCCATGACCGTTCAACCCCAGCCAGATCGTCCGGATCCGAGTGTGATCGCGGCGCAGAACGACGCTTTCCGCAAGCTCGCCTGCCTCGGTGTGCCGCCCGCCCAGCCCATCCAGGGCCGGATGCATGTCACCCGCTCGCTTATGGAGGCCGGCGACGGCTTCATGGCTGAGGCGGTGAAGGCAACCGGCGAGTTTGCCACGTTCGAGCCCGAGAATGATCCCGAAGGATGGCATGACTTCGGGGCAGTCGAGATCCGGAGCGAGACCGTGTTCTGGAAAATCGATCTCTATGAGGCGGATACGGACTTCCGCTACGGGGCTGAGACCCCGGACAATCCCGCCACCACCATGCGCGTGCTGACCATCATGCTGGCGCGCGACTGGTAGGGCAGGGGACAACCCATCCTGACATCTGAGACGATGAAGGCCCGCTGCCCCCCAAAAGGCAAAGCGGGCCTTCTGTCGTTGTGATCCCCGAAGCCGGGGATTGGTCACGCGCGAGCGCGCGGGCCACACCTCACCCACTTGGAAGGATATCCCATGACCACAAGTTTTGCTCCTCTCACCGTCGCCATCGG
>NZ_JAIPUS010000056.1 GCF_020055675.1 Marivita sp. | reverse complement strand
CCCACAATTTGCGCCGTTCCGCCGCGTTCTTCTCGTTGAACTCCTTCAAACGTTCATCAAAGCTCTTTTTGTTTTTGGGATTCATCGGTTCCTCCTTGACCGCAGTCAGAACAAAATGGACGCAATCAGGCCCACACATCGTTCGTAGCACGTATTGCCAATCCAGAACAAAACGTTCCTATGGAAGTGTTCTGCAAAAACTTGAGGAACCGGGCTGCTGGACTTGGTATCTCGAACGCGGAGGTCGCCCGGCGGAG
The DNA here is from genome assembly GCF_020055675.1 of Marivita sp. Classification (GTDB taxonomy): domain Bacteria; phylum Pseudomonadota; class Alphaproteobacteria; order Rhodobacterales; family Rhodobacteraceae; genus Marivita. The sequence goes on along the minus strand of NZ_JAIPUS010000056.1, from coordinate 6,600 downwards.
CGGCTAGAGCGAGAGGCGCTATGCGCATTATGTCAGCGGGGATCGCGAACCTGATCTTGCCACCCTTGTTCGGATTGCCAATGCGCTTGCCGCGACGCCAAACGAGTTGCGCGGGTTGGAAGATGCCCCCAAACGTTCCGCTCATGACCTGCTGACACAGCGCATACTGTCCGCCGCGCAGGGCATTTCGGAAGCCACGCTTGAGGTGGTCGCTGTGCAGATCGAGGCACTGGCCGGGAAGCAGATGTAGCCGCACTGACGCGGCCTTGGTCACAACAGCGCCCCGGCGGCGTTGCCGTCAAAAATCTCGCCATCGCGCACATACCGACTCAGCATCGCATCCGAGGAATGGCCGGTCTGGGCGCGGATTTTGAGGGTCGAGACCCCAGCCCGTGCGGCGCTGGTGGCGAGGCCTGCACGGAGGCTGTGGCCGCTGTAGCCCTCAGGGTCGATCCCGGCATTTGCGAGGCGGTTGCGTAGGATCGTGGACACGGCGTCGCTGCGGATGCGGTCGGTCGAGATGTTGCCGTGGCGATCAACGGGGCGAAACAAGGGGCCGCTGTTATCCGCCAGCACTTCACGCCACGCGGTCAGAGCCGCGACGGGGCAATGACGGGTTCGGCCAAGGGGGATACCGATTTTGCGACCTTGGCCTGTTTGGTCGGTTTTGGAGCGCCGCAAGGTCAGGATTTGGCCCTCGCGCACCTCGTCGATGTCACCCTTATCAAGTCCGACCAGTTCCGAACAGCGAAATCCCCCGGCCCAGCCTAGCAACAGCAAGGCACGGTCGCGATGGTCGCGTGGGGTGTCGGCCATCGCGTCGAGGACCAGAAATAGGTCTTCGCGCAGCAGGGGCTTGGCCTGATCCTGAGCGGTGCCTTTGACCCGCTTGATCCCGCGTATCGTGGCCCGAACGACCTCACTTTGGCAGGGGTTGGGCCATTCGTTCGCGGCATGGACCTTGCTCAGAGTCGCGATCCGCCGCGCAAGGCTGGATGGGGCCAGCGTGGCGGCATGGTCGGCCAGATAGCGGGCGACCTGTTCCGGCGTCGCAGGCAGAGTGCCGCCCCATGCCGTGTAATGCGCGAGGTCGGAGCGATAGGCCTTGCGGGTGTTCTCGGAAATGCTGGCGCTAATGAACGTTTCCGCAGCCTCAGACAGTGCATCCGACCCTGCAAGGGCGGCATTTGTGGACCCGGATAAGAAAGGATTATCCCGGGTTAGAACTAGAGGGTCAGTCATTGCGCTGGCCCTCCATGATCGCGGTGCGGCAGGCGTTGAGTTCGGGGATCGCGTCTCGCATCAGTTTGAGCAACGTATCCGCCTGACCGGGGTCGATCCCCAAGCATTCCCGCTCCATCTGGGATCGTAACCTTTGGCCCATTGCCCCATCCGTTCGGTGGCGGAGCATTCCACTTTCCACCCGAAACACCGCCTCGCCCAAAAGCCGCGTTCTGCCTGCGTATGGGAAGGAACCCCGCACATATCGGGCCACATCGCTGTTGCCTGCCATCAGGCGGCGAATAGAGGCTTTGCCTTCGCGGGTGAACATGTCGAGCGCCCAGCTTGGTAAGCCTGCGATATCAACCTCGTCTGGCATTGGGTCATCTGGATTGGGCTGCTTTAGCCCGTTCTCTTGGGTCAGCAAGCCGACCAAGAGCGGCAACATCGTGCGCGTGCGGGTCCACCCCTCGACCACCAGCCATGCAACGGACGGGCCAACGCCCAAAGCATCAGTCAGTCTTGTTGCCACTTTATGTAAGGGCAAATTGCAATTAACTGCAAACATATCGGCAGCGACACACGTGGTTGTAGTATTACTACATCCCGCCACGACTTCCAGAAGTTGGCGCTCGGACATCGCGGCCAGCTTCTGCGTCAATGCGGGGATCATGGGATGGTCGGTCAGCACACATAGCAGATCATCCGCTGCCCGGTTTTTCGGAGATCGGGCAAGATCAGTCGCCAAGCCGATGGCCACACGCGCATCACCACCAAACGCCCGCCTATAGGTCTTGCCGCGTAGGGCGATGGTGACTTGGCCAACCAGTGGCAGATTGGCCAGTCCGATGTCTTCAAAGGCGATGACGCCCAGCCTGCGCCAGAACCGGGCGGGATCAGTGGCCATCAGCGAGGATACCGCCAGTTGGGTGCGTGGAACATCGCCTCTGCGGATCGCCTTTTGCAGCAAACTGGAGGCCATCCACGGCGACATGGGTGGCGGGGGTATCAGCCCCTTGAACGGCCAAGTCTGGGCACGTTCGACCAGCAGACCTGCGAAGCGTTCGGGTGGTGAAATCGGTGGCATAGGCTCCTCCATGAGCAGGGGGAGCTGGAACGATTGTGCCCTCGTTTCTCGTAGCTACTAGCGCGGTACAGGGAAGAAAAATGCGGCAAGATCGAACAAAAAAATCCGCACGAAAATCCGCCGAAATTTTCGTCGGTTTGTCATTCTGAAGTGTCTAGCGAGACGACACCTACTCCAGAATTTTCGAGGACCTGCTCATCATGACATGAGTGTCCCCATGCAGCCCGCGAAGTGCAGCGGCTGCGGCGCTGAGGGAAATCAGGGTGTGTTGCGCCGACATGCTCAGAAATGAACGTGTCCGGGTCATCAGGCTCCAGTTAATCCAACCTGTGCCAATTATTGCTCTGGGACCCGCCTAACCCCCCGGTTCAGTGGGGTTGAAACAGCGGGGACAAACTGGTGTCCCTGCCGGAGCGACCCCTGATCTTTCCAAATGGGAGTCTTACATATCTATTACAAATCAGAACCTTATAGGGCATCTGCGCGTTCCAGATTTTGTCTCTGGTCTGGGTCGATACGCATAACCCAAACCTGTTGCTCGGGCGTCAGTGCATTGAAGTTGATGTGGGGTCCATACTCCTTCCAATACTTGGGAAGCTTGTTTCGAAGGAAGGATTTCTCTGCTTGACGAAGCCACTCCTCGCCGTTGCATAACCCGGGGTCGTCTGAGAATATTTCCTGCATCTCCGCCGGTGTGCAAATGAACGGCTCAACCCCGGTCTCCGCCCGTTCGCGCTCTACAGACTTTTTGGCCCTTTCAAAGGCTATCTGCGCCGCTGAACGACCCGTAGCATGATGCACGTGCACGCTGGGCGAAGTACGAGGCTTTCGCACACGCCTGGCATCCTGTCGCTCTCCCGCGATGATTTCAGCGTCAGTCCACGCTCTGGCACGCCTTGAGCGGATGGTCGCCGGTTTCACGCCCTGTTTAGTAGCCAGCTGTGAAGCAGTGAAATAACGCCCCGTGGTCGGGCAAGTAAAAATAAGGCTATCACCCTTGTTCCGGTTCTGTGTCTGCTTGTCAGCCCACCGCACCTTGCCCGGTGCATACTCGCGATCATCGTTTTCGCTTCGGTCGAGTGTGGCCTTCTTCGTGGGCTTCGGCCCAACGTGACGCAAGAAGTCGGGGAAGGCTTGAAGGCTGCCATGGACTTTTGCGCCGTGGGTCTTTCTGCGCGACAACATGTTGCGATGTGAGCAGGCCTCCCCAGAGTATTTTTTCCTGAGTTGCATCTTCGTCATGTTGTCGAGATCGTGCAGAAGTTCCGCATATGCCGGATCATCCATCATTTTCTTTTCTGCGCAACACACATCATTGCATTTACTTATGACCATTACTTGGTCGCCACATCCGCCCTCCTCATCCCACTGACAAACATAGTTATTTTCTATTAAAGCGGGCTTTCCAGTCTGTTTCGCCTTCGAAGTAAATTCTGAGCTGGGATGCGCAATATCGCCGCCCCCACCGACGTTTGTATCTGATTTTGTCATGGCTAGAGCCTCGGGCATCAAGATTGAAAACTTGAGCTGGTTATCGACTTGCCGAACTTACTCGACGCGAGTTGCGTCAAGAAAAGCGAGCACGTCGGCGCGGTTGTACCGAACGGTGCGGCGTCCCATTTCGCTGTAGGGGATGGCTGGCGATGTGCCATTCTGCCGGGCAGTATGCCGGTCTTTTTCGAGAAAGCGGCGCGTAACACCAATCAGTGAAGCCGCTTCTTCTGTTGTCAACATGACGGGGGCCGCGTGAGCGGACAAGGCTGTATTATGGGACATTGCGTCTCTCCAAGGTACGAAGCTGGCACACCACCCTTCTACGGAATGCCCAGTTGGGTCGCTTCGCGCTACCAACACTGCTTACTATCTAACGGACTTCAAAGCAGCGCTGACAAGCCTCCTTGCTCTAACGCATCACAAGCTCTACACCAGACCTCACAAACATTCAAGATGTCCGTTGCTGGTCGATGAAGTCCGATATGCGCTGCACAGACGGGCGCAACGTCTCTGGGTTCTTCGAGACCTGATAGCCAAGGGTAACATTGCCCCCAGTGGTGTGATTGAGAAGGCGCGATATTTTGCTTTGCTGCACATCCAAATCGGTTGCGATGGTAGCGAACGAACGGCGTAGATCATGGAAATTAACGGGCCACCCGAGAGCCTTGCGGAAAGCAGTGAGTGTTTTGCGCGGATCGCCATAGGCTGATGCGCCCCATATGTATCGTTCACCCTCTGTGCGTGCTTTCAGCCCATCGAACAGTGCAAAAGTTTGATCCGACATCGGCAGCGTCAGAGCCTCGCCATTCTTTGCCCGTTCTGCCGTGATGGTGAACGTCTTGGCGGCCATGTCTACATCAACCCAGTTGAGGTTCGCGGCCTCACTCATGCGCATTCCCGTTCGGGCCAACAGTTCCATGAACATCTTGAACATATTGCCCGCATCGGCGTGACGGTTGGATGATGTTTCAAGACCGTCCAGAGCGTCAAAGAACGCGGCCCAGTCAGAGACGAAAGACTGTTTGCGCTTTGCCTTGGGCATCAGCTTCTTGGCCTTTACGATATCGGCTGGGCATTCCGGTAGGATCGGCAGGCCATCCCCGTCTGTCACGTCTGCCCGAGCCCAATTCCAGCATGATCGAAATGTGCGCACGGCCAACGCCGCCCCGGCTTCGGTCCGGGCTAAGATTTCGTGGAACCGCGCCTGAAATTGTTTTGGGGTGATCCGGCGCAGCTCCATGTTGAGCCAGTCACCAAACTCGCGTCTCATTGTGTTTCGGTATGTGGTGGCAGTACTGACCCGGTGGCCCCTTTCGTCAATCCAGCCGTCAACAGCTTGACCTAAAGTCATCAGCTTTGCTCGCTCTCGTTTGAGCTCAGCGTTGCGGTCCTTTCCATCTGCCATCTCCGCGAGTGCTTTCATGGCCAGCCTGCGGGCTTCATTCAACGTCAGAGTATCCGCCCGCCCAATGGTCACGCGCCGGGTGCGCCCCTTTACCCGACTTTCCGCGAAGTATGATTTACTCTGCGCGCCCACCCTGACGCCAAAACCGGGTAATGCATCGTCCGTTACCAGCGTCTGACCTGACACCGCAGGCGGTAGGTCTCTAACGTATTGCGCAGTCAGCTTCGGCATAGCCATCCCCATCCTAGTAGGCAATTAGTAGGCAGATCATGGGCAGATACCGGACAATATCAGAGAATAATGGAGCGCTGACAATCCCCAAAATATATTTACTATCAGTAGTTTATGGTGGAGTGGGGTAGCATGGGAGCATAGCGGCGGAACACGATTTTCGTTACTGTTAATCAATTGGTCGTAGGTTCGATCCCTACCGCCGGAGCCAAATATCCCCAAGAAAGCAAAGAGCTAGCTTAAGTCGTGTTAAGCGGACTTGGTGGATTTTGGCTTAGGGTAACATCTGGGGTAACAAGCTGCGCCGCATTCTCGATCCGTAGCTTTCTTGAACGCTTGTCCTTCTGTCTGCCCATCCATAAGATCGAATCGAAAAAGGGGAAGTGTTCTATGGCAATTATGCGCGTGTTGGACGGTGAGAAATTTATTGGTGATATTGAAGCGGAAACGGTTCCCGCCGTTGGGGATGTGTTTTGGTGGCAGACCAACGGGCCTTATGTCGTGCAAGAGCGCGAGTGGCATTTACCACCCGGCTACATTGAAGAGCACCCGCATACTGTTACGTTGCGGGTGAAGGAAATGAGCAAGACATCTACCTATGACATCAGGGGCGCTCTGTAGGCGTTACTCTTGCCACCCCACCAGCTTCATTGCGGTATCCGCATCAACGCCCGCCTCTTTGGCCATTGCAAGCGCCTGCACCACACCAGCCACCGCGCGGGCACGGCCCTCGGCGTCATATGCCTGTAGCGGCCTGAGCGTGTCCATCTGCACCGGCTGGCCCAGCTTGTCCGTCATTTCCTCGGAAACGATCTCTGCCAACGGTTGTAGGGTCCACGTCGCAAGCTGGCGTTGCCCTTCCCTCACTAGGGGGCCTTGGGCGTTTCGCGCCAGCATAGCGGGCAACACGCCAAACGCGCAGAGGATCGCATCACGCGCCGCGCCGTGGGCACCCAAGGCGTCCGTCTTTTGCAAGTCCGGGGTCAGGTCCTGGGGCTTCCAATCGGCATTGGGCTGGGGGCCACCAGCGGCTTGAACGGATGTATGCGGACCTGAGCATGCAGGCGGATTTGCTCAAGGAAGCTCTCGGAAAAAAGTAGATCGGCCATCTCAACGCCGCGAGATGGCCGAGAATGCAGTGGCGCGACGAGGGGCGAGCATT
>NZ_JAIPUS010000055.1 GCF_020055675.1 Marivita sp. | reverse complement strand
ATCAAGGTCATCACAACCTCCGAGATAAAAATTTCTGTCCTGATCGACCGGAAATACATGGAACTTGCGGTTCAGGCGCTGCATGATGCATTTGAACTGGAAAAGGCCGACTGACAAAGTGACCAAGGCCGTTGTATCAGTCGGTCATGAGGGGCAGAGCTATGGTTGAGCGGGCGGAAAGCGAAAGCCGCAAGCTGCTTGGGCGGCTGCGTGACACGATGGCCAACGAGGCCGCCGGACAAGAGCGGCTGGATCAGATCACCCATCTGACGGCCGATTCCATGGGCACCGAAGTGTGTTCTATCTACCTGTTCCGTGACGAGGAAACACTCGAACTCTGCGCGACGCAGGGCCTGAATCCCGACTCCGTACACCAGACCCGGATGAAGCTGGGCGAAGGGCTTGTTGGACGCGTCGCCCGCTCTGGCAAGACCATCAACGCCGCCGACGCACCCTCGGCACGCGGGTTTCGATACATGCCCGAAACCGGTGAAGAGATTTATCCCAGTTTCCTTGGTGTCCCGATCCAGCGGCTTGGCGAAAAGCTGGGCGTGCTGGTGGTTCAATCCAAGGATGCTCGCGAATTCAGCGCCGACGAAATATACGCGCTCGAAGTGGTGGCGATGGTGCTGGCCGAAATGACCGAACTGGGCGCTTTTGTCGGCGAAGGGGCTGCCTTGCGCGCCCGCCACACCCAGCCGGTCCTGGTGCGCGGTGTCACGGCACAGGAAGGCACCGCCGAAGGCCATGTCTGGCTGCACGAACCGCGCGTGGTGGTGACCAACCTTGTCGCCGATGATCCCGAAACCGAACGCACCCGGTTGACGACAGCAGTGGAAAACCTGCGGATCAGCGTCGATCAACTGCTCGCAGTCGCGTCGGGCGACACCGAACAGGTGCAGGTGCTCGAAGCCTATCGCATGTTCGCCAATTCCAAGGGCTGGTTGCGCCGGATGGAGGAAAACATCGACCGGGGTCTGAGCGCCGAAGCCGCCGTCGAGAAAGAACAATCCGACGTGCGCGCCCGGATGCTGCAAGCCACCGACGCCTATCTGCGCGAACGCCTGCAGGATCTCGACGACCTGTCGAACCGGCTCTTGCGCATCATCACCGGCCAGGGCCAACAGACCGGTGCCGATTTGCCTGAAAACCCCATTCTGGTGGCGCGCAATATCGGTCCTGGCGAATTGCTCGAATACGGCCGTCAATTGCGCGGCATCGTGCTCGAGGAAGGATCGGTCGGCAGCCATGCCGCCATCGTCGCCCGCGCGCTCGCCATCCCGTTGGTGATCAACGCCAAACGGATGCAGAACGAGGCACTGAACGGCGATCACATCATGGTCGATGGCGACCAGGGCATCGTCCACCTGCGCCCCGATGACATCGTTGTCGGCGCGTTCCGCGACAAGATGGCCATGCAGGCGCAGGCACAGGAACGCTATGCCTCTATCCGCGAGAAACCGGCGGTCACGCTGTGCGGCAAGACCATCCGGCTCGAGATGAACGCCGGCCTGATGGCCGACCTGCCCTCCCTCGAAAACTCGGGCGCCGAAGGGGTCGGCCTGTTTCGCACAGAACTGCAATTTCTCGTCCGCAGCCAGATGCCCAAGCGCAACGAGCTCGCCGCGCTCTATGCCCGCGTGCTGGACGCAGCAAAGAACAAGCGCGTGGTGTTCCGCACGCTCGACATCGGGTCGGACAAGGTTCTGCCCTACATGCAGGCCGAGGACGAACCCAACCCGGCTCTGGGCTGGCGCGCGATCCGCGTCGGGCTCGACAAGCCGGGCGTGATGCGGATGCAACTCCAGGCGCTTCTGCGCGCCGCGAACGGCCGGCCGTTGTCGATCATGTTCCCGTTCATCGCGCAATACGAAGAATACAGCGCCGCGCGCGCCGAGGTCGACAAGGCACTCGCCCGGGAAAAGAAGCTCGGACATCGGCCCCCAGAAACGCTCGAAATCGGAGCGATGCTGGAAACCCCGTCGCTCGCCTTCGCAAGCAAGAAATTCTACGAAGAAGTGGAATTCCTGTCGATCGGCGGCAATGACCTCAAGCAGTTCTTCTTTGCAGCCGACCGCGAGAACGAGCGTGTCCGCCGCCGCTATGACACGCTGAACGTCAGCTTCCTGACCTTCATCGAAGACATCCTGCAACGCTGCAGGACCAGCAATACCAACGTGTCGTTCTGCGGCGAAGATGCCGGCCGCCCCGTCGAGGCCCTGTGCCTGGCAGCCATCGGCCTGACATCGCTGTCCATGCGGCCGGCCTCTATCGGTCCGGTGAAGCACCTGCTGCGGCGTTGCAATCTTGATGATGTGCGCAAGGTGATCCACGACGCCCGCGACGCCGGAGAGCAATCGGTGCGCCCTGCCGTGATGGAGTATCTGCGCGGGTTGACGTGACCGCACGTGCGCGCCGTGGTGCGTGCCAGCACACAGCCTGCGAACAAATCCGGCAGCTTTCCGGATGCGGGGCCCTCGCACGGCAAACCGCAACAGCACGCTCCAGCCATTCTGGCTGTTCAAGGCCGGGTTTTCCGGCCTGCGTGCTGTTGACGTGTTTGCGGGCGAACGGGTGCGTTCTGGTCCGGTGCCGGATCATGATTGGATCATAACGCCCGTCCGCCCATACCCGGATTTCATCCGGGAACATGTCCAACTTGTACCATTAACGTTAAGATCTGGTGAACAGGATGCGCGATTTACGCGGTCTTCAGACGCTTTTCACCGCCCGGCGCAATTCTTCGACCAGCAATGCCTCCGACGTGCCACTGTTGATCGCCAGCCGCCGCAGCCCGAAATGCACATGCGCCATTTCCTGGTAATAGCTGGTATAGGCATAGTTCGTCGCCGCTCCCGCGGCTGCGCCCAGAATCGGTATCGTCTGTGCGGCGAGCTTCTGACCCAGAACCGTCGCCAGTTTCGGCGCCACCGATTTCATGATCCCGTGCACCGCCGTTCCCGTCAGCGTCACGCGCGTGGTCAGGAACGCCATGTTGGCCCCGTCGTCATCGGCAAGTGGACCGGCGCTGGCGAAAACGGTCAGGCAATCTGCCAGAACATCCGGGTCGTTCGGATCGAACCCGTGTTCGGCCGCGATCCCCTGGATGGCTCTGAGCAGGACGGTCGTCGTCACCGGCAACTCTGCCAACGCCGTGGGCAAGCCGCCTGCACCGCCCATCGCACCCATGGCCGTCGCTGCAGCGCTGTTGAGCCAGCCCTTCTGGTCCGGCACCACGCCGCGCGACTGTCTCGCAGCCTGCAGGGCCACCCGCAACGCGCGCTCGGTGGCGTCATCCAGGCCACGCCTTACCTGGTGCGGCAACCGCTCCATCAACGTCTCTGCCTGGCCTCCGATCAGGTTGAGCACCTGCAAGCCGACACCGCCGGCAGCCCTGTGGCGTCTGGCAAGGTCGGCAATAGAGGTCTGGGTCCCGCTGGAGACAAGATTGGTTCCGGTCATACCGTACAACTGGGGGCGTTTTGTGTCGGGTTCAAGCGCCGCGCTCCACCAGGCCGCGTAAATCCTGCCAGGCCCCCGGCTCCAGCTCCAGGCCCAGCACCCGCTGAGGGTTGGTCGGCGAAGGCATTTCCACGCCATCCAGCCGTACGAATCCGAAGCGCTGGTAATAAGGCGCATCGCCCACCAGGAGAACCCGCGCCCAGCCGTCACGTCTGGCCTGGTCCAGGCTGTCCCGCATGAGCGCGCCGCCCAGCCCCTCGCCCTGTGCCGTGGGATGCACCGCGATGGGGCCAAGAAGCAAAACCCTTTCACCACAGACACGGACCGGCCAGTACCGGACCGCGCCGCCCAGGATTCCCCGTTCATCCCGCGCCACCCGCGACAGCGCGGTTACAGGCGGCACATCATCCCGCAACCGGTAAGACGACAGCGCCTCGCGCCCCGGCGCGAAACACAGGTCGTAAAGGGCCTCGACCTCCCACCAATCTTCCTTGGTTTCAGGGCTCAGGGTGAACATGGCACCGCTCTTCGTTGACGCGTGCACACCCCGTGCAATTCGCTGCGAAACCGCCTATCACGCAAGCTGACAATCGGCAAACACGGAGCTTTCCCCGCATGTTCTACCGCCCCGAAGACGGCCACGGCCTGCCCCACAACCCGTTCAACGCCATCGTCACCCCCCGCCCCATCGGCTGGATCTCGACCCGTGGCGCCGAGGGGCAGGACAATCTCGCCCCCTATTCCTTCTTCAACGCGGTCGCCTATGTGCCGCCGCAGGTGATGTTCGCCTCCACCTCGGCCAAGCCCGACCGCGAAGGCACCAAGGACAGCGTCGCCAATATCCGCGACACCGGCCTGTTTTGCGTCAATATCGTGGGCGAGGCACAGCGCGACGCCATGAACCAAAGCTCCGGCGCATGGCCGCGCGGGGTGGATGAATTCACCGATGCCGGAATCGACCGGGCCGAGTGCGAAACAATCGCCTGTTCACGCGTGGCCTCGGCCCCCGCCGCCCTTGAATGCCGCCTGACCCAGATTGTTGCGCTTCCGGGCGACGCGAACTTCGCGGTTTTTGGCGAGGTCACGGGCGTCCACATGCGCGACGACTGCCTGACGGATGGGTTCTTTGACCCCGGCACATACCGCCCGCTGGCGCGCATGGGTTATCAGGATTACACCGTGGTCCGCGATACCTTCACCATGAAACGCCCTGAATAATCACGGCTCGCGGAACGCTTCCTGGCTTTTGTACAGCGGCTTGAGAAGGTATTGCAGCACGGTCTTTTCGCCGGTGTGCAACTCCACCTGCGCTTGCATTCCGGGGCGGATCTCGATGCGCTCCTGCCGGGGCGTCAGGTTGGCGGTATCCACCCGAAGCGTCACCTTGTAATGCGGGTTGCCATCGGGGTCGCGGGCCTTTTCATCCTCGAAGGTATCGGCGGAAATCAAATCCACCACGCCCTTGAGTGACCCGAAAATCGTGTAATCATAGGCCGTCAGCTTGATCGTCGCCTCTTGGCCCTTGCGGATATTGGCGATGTTTTCCGGGGCAACCTTGGCCTCGACGAACAACTCCTCATCAAGCGGAATGATCTCCAGAATTTGCTCACCGGGGCGTACCACCCCGCCAATCGTGGTGACATTGAGGTTATTGACGATCCCGCGCATCGGGCTTTCCAGCACGGTGCGGTTCAACTGGTCCTGACTGGATTTCAGGTTCTGCTTGAGCGTACCCAGTTCCTTCAAGGTCTCCGAATATTCCTTGGCACGATCCAACTCGGTCTGCGTGACGATCTCGTCATAGCGGGTCTTGGCATCGGCATAGGCACCACGCGCGCGCGTCACCTCGATCAGGGCGACGATCTTTTTCTCAAGCAGGTTCTCCAACAAGCGCATTTCCTCGCCCGCCTGTTCCATGACCTGTTTCGCGCCCTCGCTGCGCTTGACGAAATCCTCCTGCCGCGCCTTCAGAAGCGCCTTTTCCGAGGCCACCATCTCGGGGCTGCGCAGGGCCATGTCGGCGGGCACCGTGAAATCATACTGCCCGGCCAGTTCCGCCTCCAGCCGCAAGCGGCGAATCTCAAAGGCGGTGATCTGATCGCGCAAATCCTCGACCGAGGATTTGAACTGCGTGCCATGCAGTCGGGCCAGAACATCACCGCGCTGCACGATATCGCCTTCCTGCACCATCAGTTCCGAAAGGATACCGCCCTCAAGGTTCTGGATGATCTGCGGGCGCGAGGACGAGATGAACGAGCCTTCCGCGCGCACGATCTCATCCACCCACGCAAAAGCCGCCCACAGAATGAACAGCCACACCGTGATGGCACAAAGCCAAATGGTCAGGCTCGGGCCGCGTAGCCGCTCGTTCAACTGCGCGGCAAGGTTGGTGCTGCTTGCGCTCATATCAGGCCCCTTCCTTGCCGCCCTGCGCCAGATGCGCAAGCACCTGATCGCGCGGCCCATCGACGGCCAGACGCCCGTTTTGCAAGATCATCGTCCGATCCGTCAGTTGCAGGATCGGCACCCGATGCGTGGCAATCACCGCCGTGCGCCCCTCAAGCCAACTTTCCAAGCGGCTGACCAAGGTCTTCTCAAGCGTCTGGTCAAGCGCGGCGGTGGGTTCATCCAACAGGCACACCTTGGGGTCTTGCAGCCACAGCCGCGCCCAACCGATGGATTGCCGCTGCCCTTGGCTCAACCCCTGCCCGCCATCACGAATCTCAAGGTCCAGACCCTTGGGGTGGCTTTTCACGAATTGCCCCAGCCCTGCAAAGTCCAAAGCCGCCAACAGCCGATCATCGTTGCGCTCAAGCAACGTCAGGTTCAGGTTCTCACGCAAGCTGCCCGTGAACAGGCGCACGTCTTGGCCCAGATACCCGATCAAGCGCCGCAAATCGCGCGGCTCGATCTGATGCATATCGGCCCCATCCAGCATCACCCGGCCCTTCATCGGCGCATAAAGCCCCGACAGCAGCTTGAGGAAAGTGGATTTGCCCGATCCATTGGCCCCCAGAACGGCCAGTTTCTGCCCCGGTTGCAACGACAACGCGGGAATGTCCAACACCGGTGCCGCGCCCTCGTCATAGCCAAACTGCACCTCGCGCAACTCGAACCCGCCGTCGATGCTCTCGCGTCGTAAATAGGTCCTGTCAGGTGCGCTGTCCTGTTCGGCCTCGGCGATGGTGTCCAAGCCATTCAGCGCCGATTTGACATTGCTCCACCGCGCCATGGTGCCCGAAAGCTGCGTCAGCGGGGCCAAGGTGCGGCTTGTCAGGATGCTGACCGCGATGATCGACCCCACGGTAAATTCGCCCGCGAACACCAGATAGGTGCCGGTGATGATCGCTGTGATATACGTGGCCTGCTGCACCCCTTGGCTCCAGAACGTCAACGTCGAGGCCAGCTTGCGCTGATCGCTGGATTTCACCGCCTGAAGCGTGGTCAACTCCGTCCACAACCGCCGAAACCGATCCTCGGCGCGTTGGGTCTTGAGGGTATCAAGTTCAAAAATCGCCTCGTGCAACAGACGCGAGGATTTGGCGCTGGCCCCCTGCATTTCTTGGGTCAAACGGATCATCTTCTT
>NZ_JAIPUS010000054.1 GCF_020055675.1 Marivita sp. | reverse complement strand
GTGAAAACAACATTGGCCTCCCATGATTCCAGAATCATGACGTTGGAGAACAACTACAGTTCCATGAAGAGTAACATGAGTTCCCTTCAAGGGACCGTTTCAGGCCTTTCCAGCAAGGTCAGCAGCCTGGAAAGCCAGATCAGGGGTTTGCGTACGGATGAATGGCCTGAGGATGAGCACAACCAGGCCGATCAAGTGCCCCCTGAAGACAACCCGCGTCGGCGGCTTGAAGAGCTCTTTCCGTTCATGCGTGACGATCCGGATATTCCCTTCTAGGCATTTGGTCCCCCGTTTGGGAAAGAACTGGCCTTTGAGGAGGTGTGCCTGATCTTCGGAGCCGTCTTCGCCTGATCCCGACCAGAGGGGTTCGATGGTTCCGGTGCAAGGGCGCGCAGCGGGAGCAGAGCCACGCGCAAGCGGGGCGCATGCCCCGGTGAGCATGGCGAGCACCCACCCCTTGTGCCGGGTTCTCGAAGCACTCAAGGGCATCAGACAAGGCGAAGCGGTGCTCGAAGCTCTGACATCATCCTCCCCCGCCTGATCTTTGGTGAGTCTGAAGCTGGAATCTTCGATGATCTCTGCGTGTGTGAAACCACGTTAGGCGGTGTGTGAAACCACGAAAGAAAATTTTTGGCCCATCTTGAGTGTGTTAAATATGGGTTAAATAATGTGTTAAGCAGTGGATAATGCGTCGTAAGTTTTTGTTTCAAAACAATAATTCAATCAGGTCGGTAACTAAAACCACGAATCTCGGTAACTGAAATCCTGATTTCGGTAACTAAAACCACGAATCCTTCTGTGGGTAACTGATACCACGAACCTTGACGGGAGGTACCTAATACCACGAATATCAAGCATGGACACTAAAACCACGAATCTCGATCTCTTTACCCAAACAGAGGAGAAGGCTCCCCTGCCCCTCATCCCTGATCGCCACCCGCAGCACGACCTGTTCATCTGTGACGTCGCTGATGCGGTCTTGAAGGACATGATGGCTCATATGGAACATCCCTTCTATTCGCTCTCAAAAAAACCAGAGACGAATGTGAGACGGTACGAGCATAACGGAAACTGGATCGAAATTACACCCAGTGTCAAAGGCTTAGCCACGATTTATGATAAAGACATTCTGATCTACTGCATCTCGCAGATCATGGCCAAGCTCAAGAACAACGAGCCGGTTTCGCCGCGTGTCCGGATCAACTCCCGAGACCTTCTGATCTTCACCAACCGGGGCACCAGTGGACGTGATTACATGGCGCTTGTTGAAGCCTTGGATCGTCTCGAAGGCACGCGGATTCGGACTAATATCCGCTCGGGTGATGAAGAGCAGATGGATGGCTTTGGCTTGATTGATGCCTCTTCGATCAGACGAAAGCATGGTTTGGATGGACGGCTTTTATGGTGCGAGGTGAAGCTGTCTGATTGGGTCTTCAACGCGATCCGCTCAATGGAGGTGTTGACCCTGCACCGCGATTACTTCCGGTTACGCAAGCCGATTGAGCGGCGTGTCTACGAGATCGCGCGCAAGCACTGCGGGTCTCAGGATAGCTGGAAAATCGGTCTGCCGACCTTGTTGAAGAAAACTGGATCGCAAAGCCCGCTCAAACGGTTTCGGCAGATGATCCGCGACCTGGCGGCCTATGATCACCTTCCGGATTACAGCGTGTCCTTCGATCTCGAAACCGACATGGTGACATTTCGCAATCGTGGCTCGATGACGGAGACACCGGCTTCGCCGCCGTGGGACGGGAGGCTGGATTCGGATGCACATCATGACGCACGGACGGTCGCGCCTGGTTGGGATGTTTACGTTCTTGAGCATGAATGGCGCGTTTGGTTGGGTGACAATGAGATCGAGCCCAAGCATCCCGCCAAGCATTTCATCAAGTTCTGTAAGAGCTGGTATGAGAAGCGGGGTCGTCCCTAACCATCTGATTTCATGGAGATGTTCAGCACATTCAGTGTGTGAAATGACGTCGATTATGTCACCATCAAAGAGCGCCGGTTCCTGAAACCCAAAATGGGATCAAGCCCCCCTGCCCTTCTGAGCCTCCAGAAGTTGTTCGAGCCCCTGCCAAAGCGTGAGATTTTCAGAGCGACAATAGCTCCTGAATTCATCGATCACGCGTTTCGGTCCTGGAATCGACACCTTGTCTTGCTCCTCCGTGCGCTTTGGACCGGGTTTTGAACGGGCTGAGGGTTCACGTGAGACAAATCCGAGCTCTAACCCTGCCTGGACAGCCTTCTCGACGTTGGAGCGCTCTAATTTCGGCTTGGGCTTGGCCGGCTCGGTTTGTTTTGGAAGTTCGATCCCTCCTCCGAAACCATATTTGCTCATGCCGCCCTCTCTTTCGTCAGGCTGTGGATCACGGCTTGGGCATAGTCGCGGGCATTGTCGATCGCACCAGTCACCTGCTTGAGGGCTTTTTCTCTAACAGAGGCCGTCTTCCCTTCTGTCTCACGCTTAACGATGTCCGACAACTCAGACAAAAGCACTTCATCCCGGAATATCCGCGTATAAGGCGCGCGCTTAGCGATCCGCACAGGCAAGGTTGGGATGTTGTTGAGTTCCATCTCGTTGCGCACGTCGCGTTCATCCGTGGTTTGGAAGGCCGCATTCGTGCGCGTGAACAAGAGGCTGTAACTGATTGGCGTCCGGATCATGTTTGATGTGGTCTGCACCAAGCGAACGGCAGCGGCTGCCTGGCGAGCTTCCATCGGTGATCCGTCAAGCGGAATGATGCACAAATCAGTACGGGACAGCGCAAAGGTCACGATCTGATCCTTCGAGCCTTCAAGATCGATGATCAGATAGTCGGCCTCCTCGGAGAGACTGTCGATCAGCTCGACGGTCTCTTCGGCCTGAGGGCGGGCATGTACCATAAAAGGCACGTCGCGCTCCTCAGAGCTCCGCCCTTGCGCCCAGGCAAGGATGTTGGCGTTGGGGTCGAGGTCGAGGATTGCGACACGACCGCCCGAGAGGGCGATCTGCTCGGCCAGGAGGATAGCGGATGTGGTTTTCCCTGATCCGCCCTTCGGGTTTGCAAAGGTGATGACATACATGGCGTCTATGATGCCATCATTGCCTCTAAAGTCAAAGATAAAGATAACATTAGAGATAAAGTCAATGTTAGAGTTAACGTTAACTTTGGAGTTAACGTTAACTTTGGAGTTATTGTGCCTATCATCTGTGCGGCCTTTGCTTTTGTCGAAAGCTGTAGGCAAAGGCCATTTTCCAGTTTGGATGAGAAGCCCGATGCAGATACGCTAGGAGGCGTGATCGGAAATTGCCCAACCACGATATTTTGTTTACTCTAGACAGGGGAGGGCACCGGTCACATGAGCCAACAATGATTGCAGAACTTGAGACACAAACTGTCCTTGGACCGTTCAATCCGATCGAGACCAAGAACGCGCCGAAAAAGCTATTCTCAGAAGGTGATCTCACCTTGCTGACGGAAGGCTCGCGCGTGGCTGTTGTGGGTTCGCGCAAAGCGACCGAAGACGGGATCAAACGGGCAAGAGCTGTCACAAAGGCTTTGGTGGAGCAGGGGATCACCGTAGTCAGTGGCTTGGCCGAAGGGATCGATACGATCGCCCATCGCACCGCGATCGAAGAGGGCGGTCGCACCATCGCTGTCTTGGGAACGCCTTTATGCAAAGCCTATCCGGCCAAAAACGCCAAGATCCTCGAAGAGATCAAACACGATCATCTGGCCGTGTCGCAGTTTCCGGAGGGCACGTCTTCCCGATCGCAGAACTTCCCGCAACGCAACCGAACGATGGCCTTGATCTGTGATGCGACAATCGTGATCGAGGCTGGCGAGAAGAGCGGTACGCGTCACCAGGGATGGGAAGCGATCCGCTTGGGTCGCCATGTCTATCTCTTGGAGAATGTTGCGACCAATCCTGATTTGACCTGGCCGAAAGAGCTCCTGGCCTACGGTGCGCAAGTTTTGAAGCGTAGCGATCTGCCGGACATCCTCTTCGACATTCCGAATTTCACAGCCGGGGGCGTGCGTGCCTTCGAGCTATGAGTACGGCACATTCGCGAATTATTCTCCTCGTGGACGATCAGAGCTTTCGGTGCGCTCACGCGGAACATGCGGTGGCATCAAAGCCGGGCGGATCAACATCATTGAATCTGCGATCCCGCATCTGAACAATCCAGTATCCGCCATCCTTCAACCGTTTCTTGCACCGGATGTGACGTTTATCCCAATTCCGCGCTCAGCACCTTTGAAGGACGATGCTCTTTGGCCGGGTAGGGTGATCTGTGACGTATTACATGCGCATGGCTTCGGTAGAGAAGTCCAACCATATCTGGAGCGTGTCCAGGCGGTTACGAGATCGTCCAGTGCTCCCGCCGCCGACCGTCCCCTATACACTGAGCATATGGAGACGATCCAAGCCAATGTGCCCTTATTTCCGCCGGAAAAAATTACGCTTGTTGATGATGTTTTGACGATGGGACGCACATGCTTCGCATGCGCCGAACTTCTGAGACAAGCCTGTCCACAGGCTGAAATTCGTATCTTTGCAATGATCCGTACTCAAGGCTTGCAAGAGAACATTGAAAGGATTGTCGACCCCGCCATCGGTATCATCGTTGGCTATCCATCAGGCAAGACGCATCGCGATCCGTGAATGTGATGGTGCAATCCGTCTTGCGCAACCCCGAGGTGGTCGCGCGTCTGTCCCCCGAGGACTATCGCGGCCTCTCCCCGCTCATCTACCTCCACATCAACCCCTATGGCCGGTTCGAGGTCGATCTGGAAAAGCGGATCGATTTCGAACCCATGGTCGCATAGAGGCATTCATGGCGAAAAGAGAACCGCAAGTCCTGCGGCTGAAAATCACCCTTGAGCATGTCGATCCCGCGCCGTGGCGTGGAATCGAGATCCGGTCGGACAAGACCTTGCCACACCTGCACGATGCTATTCAGGCGGCCTTCCTGTGGAACGACATGCACCTTTGGGATTTCCGGGTTGGTGATCGCAAATATGAGAGGAAGTACGGAGAGTTTTGGATGGAACCGATGTTCGACCCGCCGATCATGGAAGTCACCACGAAGAAGCTCGACTTCTTCTTGAACGCCAAGGTTCCCCCTGTGACTTACACCTACGATTTTGGAGATGACTGGGTCCATCGCGTCGAGCTGGTTTCAAAGCGTTCGGTCGAGCCGGCTGAACCTTTGCCACGTTTTGTCGGCGGTCAGTGGGCGACGCCCCCTGAAGATATTGGTGGCCCACCAATGTACGAGGCGTTCAAGGAGGCGCGTCATGACGCAAATCATCCAGAACACGAGTGGGGCAAAGAGGCCGGATACGTTGATTGGGATCATGATGAAATTCACGCCGATGCTGTCAGTGAGCAGTTCACGAAACTGCAAAGGCAAAAGACACGGCGGACATCACGTTGGGTTATGGAGGGCTAGAAGCGTCATTTAGAGTATACTCAAAGCAGCGCGGCGCATGAACACCAACCGCCGTGGAATATCTGTTCACTTTGGGCCTATTTTGATATATTGAACACATATCGTCATAGGCACACCCAAAATGAACAGATCGAGCCCCAAAATCGGCTATGCCCGAACATCGACCGTCGATCAGAACCTCGATGCCCAAATCGAGGCGCTGACAGCCGCAGGATGTGGGATGGTGCGCCAAGAACAGCGAAGTGGGGCCACGCTTGAGGGTCGTCCCGAGCTGAAGACGATCCTCGACTTCATCCATCCAGGTGAAACCTTGGTGGTCACTCGGATCGACCGACTGGCCCGCTCGATGCAGGATCTTCAGGCTATTGTCGCCAGGCTGAAGGAAAAGGGTGCCCATCTGGCGGCCACCGAGCAGCCCGTGGATACCTCCACGGCGACGGGCAAAGCGTTCTTCGACATGCTTGGCGTCTTTGCGGAGTTTGAGACCAACCTCCGCCGCGAGCGGCAGGCCGAAGGTATCAAGGCTGCCAAACGCAAAGGGGTCTATCGGGGTCGCCCACCCAAGATCGACATGGCCGCCATTCGGGCCAAGCTTGGTACAGGCCTCTCTCCAACGGAAATTGCCCGCGAGATGGGGGTCTCGCGCGGGACTGTCTATAAAGCAAAGGCTGAAATGCTGAAGAGCAACAAGATCATAGAGGGGCGGACTGCATGAAAAAGCCCCCACGCAAGCGACAGCCGTCCGCGTCCAAGGCGCCTGCGCAAACACAGGTCAAGGTGCCACCACCACGTAACCTGACCCCAGAGCTTTGCGATCGGCTGCGCAAGGACATGATGAAGGCATGCCTTGCAGTGGCAGAAACCCACGGGCTGACAGTCGAAGGGGGCGATCTCGCGAATATCGACCTGCGCCACAGTTTTGAGATCAGCTTCCGCGTCGGCATCCCGCAGGAGGACGGCGCGATCTATTCCCCGGACAAGGCCATGTTCGAGGTTCTTGCACCTCATTTTGGGCTAGAGCCCTCAGACTATGGCCGCACCTTCCGGTCAAAGGATGAGTTGTTCCGCATTGTCGCCATCAATCCCAACAGGCCGAAATACCCAGTCAGTGCTGAACGCGTCTCAGATGGAAGGGGTTTCAAGTTCCCCGCAGATAACGTCGCCATGTACCTGCAGAATTCAGCCGCCTATCCGGCGGGGAGGCACACCGCCGCCGCGTTCAACCGCGCCATGCATCTCTCAGCCGCCTATCCGGCGGGGAGGATTGGCGGCGCTGTCGCGGCGGTCTTGGGGCTTCTCTCAGCCGCCTATCCGGCGGGGAGGGACGACATGGCACATGCCGAGATGGATAGGAGTCTCTCAGCCGCCTATCCGGCGGGGAGGGGACGCGGGTCAGGCGCGGGTTCTACGTGGTATCTCTCAGCCGCCTATCCGGCGGGGAGGTCAAGGCGCGTAGGGACAAGGCCGTCAATTCATCTCTCAGCCGCCTATCCGGCGGGGAGGTCAAGGGCTGCGAGTATGCGGGCTTCGTAATCTCTCTCAGCCGCCTATCCGGCGGGGAGGGAACCGCTGCGGGCATCCGGGCATTCCACATTTCTCTCAGCCGCCTATCCGGCGGGGAGGCAGGGCTTGTGCAGCACCCGCGTGCGGTAATCTCTCTCAGCCGCCTATCCGGCGGGGAGGGGTAGTTACCGATGCGCCGCTTGCTGACAACTTCTCTCAGCCGCCTATCCGGCGGGGAGGATTCGCAAATTTGGTCTTGCGGCAACCCATAATCTCTCAGCCGCCTATCCGGCGGGGAGGAGTATCGAGGAGGCAGCGGCGCGTGCGGTGAATCTCTCAGCCGCCTATCCGGCGGGGAGGCCTGAGTGGGAAGCCAACGCTCGCCTGATAGCTCTCTCAGCCGCCTATCCGGCGGGGAG
>NZ_JAIPUS010000028.1 GCF_020055675.1 Marivita sp. | reverse complement strand
TCCACGCTCAGCCGACCATCATCGACCTGCGCCAAAACTTCCACGCGGTTCAACTCGCGCTCGCTCATCATCACCCATCCCATGTCCGCTCATCCTCACATCGTTATGCGAAGAGAGTGACACTTCTTGTCTTAGGCTGTCCTTGGCTCCCATGCGATAACGGAGCCGCTGACCGGCACCTCATATATGCCGGACAGCGGCGGGGGACGGATCGGGACATTTCAGGTCATGCAAGGACCGAAAAGCAGTGTGATCGCCTCCGTCTTTTCTATCGACCTGAACGGATACTGGGGCGCAAAGCCCGCATGACAAGACGAGGTGAGGAAAAGACAGATGAATGATACCATTGGAATCGACGTATCAAAAGACTGGCTTGATGCCTACAGCATGGCGCGAGCTGAACACAGGCAGTTTGCCAATGATGGCAGAGGCCTGCGCGCGTTGCATCGATGGATAGAGATCAGCAGCGCCGGTTTGGTCGTGTTCGAGGCATCCGGCGTGTACCACAGGCGACTGGAAAACAGCCTGTCGGAAGGGGCTGTTCCATATTCCAAGGTGAACCCACGACAAGCCCGTAGGTTTGCCGAAGCAACGGGGACGCTTGCGAAGACCGATCGGGTCGATGCAGCGATACTCGCCAAGATGGGCACCATTTTGCAGCTTGAACCGCAAGCGCCTAAAGCTGAATATCTCAACATTCTCAGAGAGATGATGACGGCCAGGCGTGGGTTAATCAAAGATCGCGTCACGGTGCGCACACGGATGCAAACAACCACACAAAAGCTGCTGAAGCGCCAGCTGAAAGAGCGGCTGACCCAAGTTGAAAAACACCTTGATCAGATTGATAAGGCCATCCTGGAACTCGTCGCGCAAGACGCTCAGCTGATGGCGCAGTTCGACATCCTGACAAGTATTCCCGGCATCTCAACGGTCACCGCATTTTCGATGCTGATCGAAATGCCCGAACTGGGCACCATGAGCGGAAAACAGGCTGCATGTCTGGCCGGATTGGCTCCGATCTCACGCCAATCAGGAAAATGGCAGGGCAAGGAACGCATCCAAGGCGGGCGCGCATTCTTCCGCCGCGCTATGTATATGCCCGCACTGTGCGTGATCCGTCACGACCTGAGCGCAAAGAGGAAATACGACCAGCTGGTGAAAGCCGGAAAACCGCCCAAAGTCGCGCTGACCGCCATCATGCGAAAGCTTGTCGTTGTCGCAAACGCACTTCTCAGAGACGGGCGGAAATGGTCTGAAGATTACGCTTGATCAACACGGATACTGCTTTGCCCATGGGTGACATTATCGCTTTGCGGCCACAAATCTTGCTCGTATAAGCAAAGTTATGTTAATTATTGATATTTTCACCCCGTTCAGACGATCGCATCCCGGGAAGATGAGGGATTTCTGTGAGCGACAAGAGGCCTTATACTGTGCCACGCCAACAGGTCGGGTGTCGCGCACCGCCCATTGTCCCAACCGGAGACGTCCCATGTCACTTTCCAGGACCTGCCACGTTCTGTGCCGCACTCTGTTCTGTTTGGCCCTCTGGCTGGCGGGGCCGGCCGCGGCACAGGTCACGGACCGGCCGATGTCGGTGGGGCTCAACGGTATCTCGGACTGGTCGACGCAGCATCCTTTCCTCGACCTGATGAAAACCGCGCGCCCCTGGATCGGGCATCTGCCGGGCCAATGGGGCGGCGTGTCATTCGAAGACCTGCAGGCGCAGGGCGCGATCGATGAAAATGGCTGGCCCCGGCGCGTGCCCGCCGAGGTCAGCTCTCTCGAGGCGCTGATCCTGACCGATCAACCGGTCGAGGCCACACATCTGGCCGGGCGCTATCACGTGTTCTTCACCGGGCAGGGCCGGTTCGAAATCACCGGAAACGCCCGTGTGATCCGTCGCGCGGAGGGGCATCGCGTGTTCGCCTACACCCCCGGCGACGGGCCGGTCGGGCTGCAGATCTCGGCCACCGAGGCCTCCGATCCGATCCGCGGGATCACAGTGGTGAAACAAGAGCATCTCGACCTGCATGCAGGCGGCGCGCGTTTCAACCCCCTCTGGACCGACAAGCTCGACCGGTTCGGCACGATACGGTTCATGGACTGGATGGAGACCAATAACGCCACACGCGCCACATGGGACGATATGCCGAAAGAGACGGATTTCTCCTATTCATGGCGCGGCGTGCCGCTCGGAACGATTGTCGATCTGGCCAACACGCTGCAGGCGGACCCGTGGATCAACCTGCCCCACCTGGCCGATGATGCGCTTGTGCGCGCCATGGCGGACCAGGTCAAAACCACGCTGGATCCGGGGCTGGTGGTGCATCTGGAGTATTCCAACGAGGTCTGGAATTTCATCTTCGACCAGGCCCGCTGGGCACAGCAGCAGGCCGAAGCCCACTGGGGCGAGGTAGAGGCCGGCTGGATGCAGCTTTATGGCCTGCGCGCCGCCCAGGTGATGGATATCTGGACCGACAGCTTCGGCCCCCAGGCGCAGGCACGGCTGAAACGCGTGGTCGCGGTGCATACGGGATGGCCCGGGCTGGAACGCGCCGTGCTGCAGGGGGCCCAGGCCCGCGCCGTGCTGGGGCGCGACCCGGCGCAGTCTTTCGATGCCTATGCCGTGACCGGGTATTTCGGCCATGAGCTGGGCGCACCGGATGCCACCGAAGCGCTTCTCGATACCGCCGAGGCGCGCGCCCGCGCGACCGGCACCGCCGACGGGCTCAGCCGCGTGGCGCTGCGGGAACATGTCCGCGCGCACCGGTTCGATGGCACCTTTGCCAAGGCCGCCGAGACGGTGCGCGCCGGATCGTTCCGCGAGATGACGGAGAGGCTCTGGCCGCATCACGCGCAGGTGGCCGACCGGCACGGGTACGAGCTGTTGATGTACGAGGGCGGCACCCATGCCGCGGCGCAATGGGACGCGGTCGACAATGACCGGCTGGTCGGCTTCCTCAATGCGTTCAATTATTCCGCCGAGATGGGTGCGCTCTACCGCGATGCGATCCGCGCATGGCACGCAGCGGGCGGCGCGTCTTTCAACGTGTTTGTCGATGTCGCGCCTCCCGGCAAATGGGGCAGTTGGGGTGCGCTGCGCCACCTGGACGACGACACCCCGCGCTGGCGCGCGGTGCATGGCGACTGATCGCGCAACGAACCGGCAGATGCAAAAACGCACCGGGCCGGAAAACCGGAACCCGGTGCGCAAGAGGCCGTGCCTGACGCGTCAGAGGAAAACGCGCCCGTCACATCCGGCTCTGCAATCAGCCCGCCTTGGGTCCCAAAAGCAGCCACAGGATAACCCCCAGGACCGGCAACAGCAGGATCACAACCGTCCAGAGCAGCTTGGCCCCGGTCGATGCCCCGCTCTCCCATGTTTTAACCAAGGCATAAATGTCCGCGATCAGGACAAGAATGCCGAAAATACCGTATTCCATGCGATGCCTGCCATTTCATTCGTCTTGACTGGAACAGGAACGGACCAAGGCGCCTTTGGTTCCCGGCCTATCGTGCCGCGCGACCGGTGCGCGGCGTCCCGCATCGCCAGATCTGGCGATATGCGGCGCCGGGCCGGGCACGCTATCGTGCCGGCATGACACCGCGTTTCGTGCTGCATATCGGGGCCAACAAGACCGGCACCTCCTCGATCCAGCGGATGCTGGCCGACAACGCGCAGGCGCTGGCCCGCGCCGGATGGGTCTATCCCGATTTCCACCTGCTGCACTGCGGGCATCACCCGCTGGCCTATGCGCTGGCCGGACACCCAAAGCGCGGGCTGGCGCGGGGCTGGCGCGCGGCCTTCGCCACGGCCACCGCCGATCCGTCATACCGCTATGTCATCTCGTCCGAACTGTTCTTCCGCAATGTCCCGCCACCGGCCGCCGCAACGCTGTTTCCGCCGGGTCAGACCCGCATCGTGCTCTATCTGCGCGAACATCTGGGCTATCTGGCCAGCTGGTACGCGCAGGCGGTGCAGGAGCGGAACCTCACGGCGTGTTTCGACGATTACATCCGCCTGTTCCCGCAGCCCTTCACCGGGTTCCTCAAGCGCTGGGAAGCGGTCTATGGTGCCGCGGCCATCACCCTGCGCCCGTTCCGCCGGGACGCCTTCTCGGGCGGCGACATCTGCACCGATTTCCTGGCCCAGATGGGCGGCGTCGACGGCATCGCGATGCCCCGGAGCCACAGCAACCTGACGATCTCGGGCAACCTGCTGGCCTTCAAGCGGATGCTGAACCACGTGATGAGCTATGACGAGGCGCATGCCCATCCCATCCCGGACGAATTCGGCGCCTATGCCGAATTGCGCGAGAGCTTTCGCGGCCGGTTCGAAACCGGACCCGACACGGCGGCCCTGGTCGCGCGGATCTTCGACGCCGACCGCACCGCCCTCGGCGACCGCGGCCTCGATCTCGGACCGATCCCGGAACGCGTGGCAGGCCATCGCTGCCCGGACATCGAGACCCTGCAAGACGACGTGTCCCTGATCGCCCGGGTGGCGCAGGAAACGGGCAAGAGCTTCCTGCCATACGCCCGCCGCCTGCCGGTCTGGCCAGGTGCGTCGGGATGAACCGGGGCCGCTTTTCCGGCAATGGACACCCACCGTCTGCCGTAACCCTTCATTAACCTTGATAAAGCAAGGATGACCGGGACACCGACCACTTCTGCCCCGGACATTATTCCATGCGCATCCACACTCCCGACCCCGGCACCCACGGACTTTCCCTGCGCGGACGACTGCTGAGCCAGGCGCTGCGCGGCCACCTGCACCGGCGCGGGCACGCGCTGGTCCCGCCGGTGCCGCGCCAGACCGGGCAAGGCGCGGTCCAGGATACGCTTACCCGCGCCGCCCTGCCGCCGCGCCCGCATGCCTCGGGCAGCGCCTCGCTCGGCCTCGGCCTGCCCGAGGCGCTGCGGCGCGGCCCGGCCACGCTGCTGCTGATACAGTCGCTGTCTGCCGAGTTGCAGACGTTTGGCGGTCCCTGCACATGGCAGACGGCGGGCACCCTGCCGCTGGTGCTGCAGGGCTATGACCGCGCCATCCTCATCGATCGGGCCGATGTGGCGGGATCGGTCGGCTTTGCCCCCTGGATCCCGCTGGCGTTGGCCGACCGTTTCCCGGTGCCGGTCCCCCTGCCGCCCGCCCACGCCGATGCGCCGCCGCGTCTGCTGATCCTCGATCACGGCGCGCCCGCGGGCCAGGCCGAGGTGCTGCGCCGCGCACTGCACACACGCGGCCTGCCGCTGCGCCTCATCAGCCATGACAGCGATCATGCCACGATGGGGGCGGGGCTGGCGGCCGATCTGCACCTGCATCTGGGCTTTGGTCCCGACCGGGCGGTGGCCGGGCTGTCGCCTTTCGACAGCCTGATCTCGGGGGCCTATACGCTGGTCCTGCCCGCGCCGGGGCAGCGGCCCGGCCCGGTGCTGCGCCGTTTCTGCGCCGCGCGCTCCTACGCCGACCTGGCCCCTGGCCTGTCCGAGCTGGAAACCCGCGCGGGACCCATGCTGGACCGGATCACCGCGATCCGCCGCACGGGCGACGGCCAGAACCCCGAACGCGCGCGCTTTGCCGCGCTGAACGCCGCCGCCCGGTCCGAGGCGCTGGCCCGTTTCGACGCGGTGTTCGAGACGGCATCCGCCGCGCAAGAGGCCGCCTGATGCGCCTCGCCTGGGTCTGTCCGATCTCGGCGCGCACCGGCGTGGGGACCTATGCCCAATCGGTGCTGCGCGCGCTGGTGCGCCGCAAGGGGCTCGAAGTGGTGGTGCTGCACCCGCCCTGTCCACCCGAGGACCGGCTCGAGATGCCCTGCCCCACCCTGCCGCTGTCGGAGGCGCTGGTGCAGTCGGACCTGCCCGCGCTGTTTGACCTGATGCTCTACCACCTGGGCAACAACGAGACCCATCACGGCCTGATCCTGCGCGCGCTGATGGCGCATCCCGGCCCGGTGGTGCTGCATGATCACGTCTACCAGCACTTGCTGGCCGGGCTGCACCATGACGGCACGGCCCCCGCGCCGGGCTTTGCTGCGCTGATCCACGCGGTTGCGGGGGCGCCGGGCTTCGACTACCTCGCCTCGGGCGGGGTGCTGCGCGCCAGCAAGGCGGTGTCCTACGTGCCCTGGGAAAGCACCTGGGCGTCGCAGGTCCCGCTCTCGGACGTGCTGGCACGGCTGGCCACCGGGGTGGTCACCCATTCCGAGTTCGCCGCCCGCGCCATCGGTGACGGCTATCCGGGATCGCGCACCACGCTCTTCATGCCGCGCCCCGATATACCGGTCGATCCGGCCGATCGCGCACCGGGCTACGGCGCGCGGCTGCGGCTGGCGGCCACCGGCCATCTCGGCCCGACCAAAGGGCTGGAGATGCTGATCGACGCGCTGGCCGCCGCCCCCGATCTGGCGCAGCGCTATCATGTCACCCTCGCCGGGCACGCGGGCGACGCGGCCTACCTGCAAATGCTCACCGCGCGCGTCAAGGCGCAGGGGCTCGACGATCGCATCTGCATCCTGCCCGACCCGGACCAGGCCAGCTTTGCCGCCGTGCTGCAGGAGGCGGACCTGTTCTTCAACCTGCGCCGCCCCAACACCGAAGGCGCGTCATTGTCGCTGGCCGAACAACTTGCCAGCGGCCGGCCCGTCATCGTGCAGAAATCGGGCTGTTTCGCCGAGATGCCCGCCAAATGCGGCTGGCATCTGCCCGCCGAGGCCGGGGCCGAGGCGCTGGCGGACACGCTCCGGACGATCGCCCGCGACCCGCGCGAGATCGCCACGCGCGGCACGGCGGCGGCGCGGCACATGGGACCGCGCAATTCAGCCGCCTATGCCGACGCGCTGGCCAGTTTCCTTTATGCCGGACAGACCCGGCTGGCCCGCCGCGCCGCGCTGGCCCACGGCCGCAGCACCACAGCCGAGCCACAGGATCGCGACTGGCACGCCAGCTATGCGCAGGTGCGCGGCGTGATGTCGGGGATCATGGCCGGGCGCGGGCTGCTGCCGCCGGATCTGTGGTCCTGCCCGGCGCACGATATCGGGACATATGTGGCTCTGAACCTGCTCGACTCTGCTGTTTGCGACCCCGAGACACTGGGCCATGCGCTGCTGCAGGGGGGTGGCCTGGCCGCCACTGAACGGCTGGGGCTGTTGCGGCAGCTTCTGGCCCGCGCCTGCGACATCCCCGGCGACACCGGTCACCAGCTCTCGGACCTGGCCTTGCCGATCACCGATCCCGCGCTCTGGACGGTGCTGCTCTGCCTGCCCCCGGCGCTTGCCCTGCCGATGGGGCTTCAGGCGCTGGGACAGCACAGCGGCCCCGAGGCACAGGCCCGGTTGCGCGACCTGGCCCATCGCAACGGCGTGGAGGCCACCCTGATCGCCTATCTTGACGGTCGCGGCGATCCGGTCCTGGAGCAGCCCGACATGGCCCCCGTGCGCGAGATACTGCATGCGCCCGACACTGCGGCCCTGGCCGTCCTGCCGCCGCTTGACGGCGACACCGACCTGATCCGCATCGCGCGGGAGGCCCCCCGGGACGCGGCGCACCAGCCGCTGCGCCTTGTCGGCTTTCATCCCCCCGAAGAGGCCGGCATCTGGACCGCCCGGCCAGAAGCGAGCATCCGCACCCTGGCTGGCCCGGATCACCCCGTGACCGCGCTCAGCGGATCGGCGGCCCTGCTCGACGCGGCATTGGCCGAGGGCACACAGACCCTGACCGTCACCGCCACCGAGGAGACCACGGGGCGTCACGCCACCTGGTCCGGCACCCGCGGCGGGACCGAGGACCCCCGGATCGACTGGGCCATACCCCTGCCCCGCTTTACCGGACCGCTGCGCATCGACCTTGCGCTGCCCGCCTGCCACAGCCCGCGCGATCTCGGCACCTCGGCGGATCCGCGGCCACTGGGGCTGTTGCTGCGGTCATTGCGTTTGCAGACCACTCCGCCGCAGCTCGCCGCGGCGGAATGACGGACCAGCCCCGGCTTCGCTGGATCCGGCCCCGGGCTGCGCGCTTGCACGCATCCGCTTGCCGTCAGGCCAGTTTGCGCGCCAGCCGCTTGGTCAGCCAGCGCCGCCAATAGGACCTGTACAGCAGCCGACGCAGGCTCTTACGGCGCTTGTGCCCATGCTTGCGCCGCCCCGTCTCGAGGCTGGACAGGCCCGCATGTCGGCCGCGCTGGGTGATCACCCGCGGATCGCAGGCATAGCTGTCGAATTGCAGGATCGCGTCGGGCCAGTCCGAGGGTTGCACCACCGGCCCGTCGCGGAACGCCAGATGCGCCGCCACCTCGCGCGACACCATGTAGCCCGTGGCCAGGAAGGGCGGCAGCGCCATCCGGTAGGCGCGCACACCTCCCGGCAGGATCAGCCGGTCGCGCATCTTCACATAGGTGTTCTTGTGATCGAACAGGAGCAACCCGCAGGGTGGATCGGCCAGCGCCGACACCAGGTCGAAAAACGCGGGGCCCGGATCGGCGTCATCCTCCAGCACGATGGCCGAGGGCGCGTCCCCGGCGGCGATCCGCTCGTAGATTTGCCGGTGCGACAGCGCGCAGGCAAATTCGCCGTCCGACATCGGCCGCCCCATGCGCGCCTCGGCCCCGGCCCGGTCGACCAGGGGCTCATGCGCCCGGGGCAAACGGCTGCGCCCGTCGATCCCCCAGAACACCTCGAAGGTCAGCCCGCGCACCGTGAGCGCCTCGGCCAGCGGCCCGAACCGCTGCGCACCCTCGAGGCTCAGGATGTAGATCGGAGGAAACTCCATTGGACGGGGGCCTTCATGGTCAGAGCTGGCAATACCGGCCCGCATCAGGGCTTGGCGCGACCCTAAAACGGAAGCGATACTGTCTCAAGCAGTCCCGGCGCGAGTCCGCCACAGGTCCGGCAGAGCGGCGCGAAAGCCACGGTCTGGCGTCAACCTACACCAGAATGCAACTTTAGATTGTTCCTCCGACAGGCCGGCACCATGCTCGGCACATGGCCCCCCTGCCCCATATCACCGTGCTCATGGGCACCCGCAATGGCAGCGCCTTTCTGCGCCAGCAACTGGCCAGCCTCGCCGCGCAGGATCATCCCGACTGGTCGCTCTGGATCAGCGATGACGGATCCACCGATTCCACATGGGCGCAAATTCACGCCTTTGCCGAAAACCAGCCCAACCCGGTTGTCTTGCTGCACGGCCCGACCCGCGGCATGGCGGCAAATTACCTTGGCCTGCTTTGCCACTCCGATCTGCCCCCCGGTCCGGTCGCCTTTGCCGATCAGGACGATCTGTGGCTGCCGACCCATCTGCGCCGGGGGCTGAGGGCGCTGGCGCATGATCCCGCACCCGCAGCCGGGCGGGTCTATTGCGCCCACCGGATGCTGCTCCGGCCAGCACAGCCGCCGCGCCCGATGCCCTGGCGCGGCGGCAACAGGGCGGGGTTTCGCAACGCCCTCGTGGAATGCCTGACACCGGGAAGCGGGCTGATGCTCGATGCCGCCGCCACGGCGCTGGCCCGGCAGGCCGGCCCGGTGGATGTGCCGTTCTGGGACTGGTGGCTTTATCTGTTGCTCACCGGGTCCGGCGTGCAGGTCCTGCAAGACGCGCGGCCCGGCCTTCTTTACCGCGCCCATGCGGGCAATCACCTTGGTCCCCGCGCCGGGTTGCGCGCCGCGCTCTGGCGCGTGAACCGGCTTCGGGATGGCAGTTACCGGGGCTGGATGTGCCGGAATATCACCGCGTTAGAGACAAACATGGCCCATCTGACACCCCGGAACCGGACCATCCTGCGCCAGGTCCTGTCGCTGGATCCCAGGCAACGCCTGCGCCACCTCAGCACGCATCGCCACTGGCTGCGCGACCGCCTTGCCCTTTGGCTCGCCGCGTAACGGCGCCTCACGCCAGCCGCTGCATCTGTGCCTGGTAGCGGGCGATCGCCGCCTCCAGATCGTCGAACAGGCGCAGACGCCCATTCTCCAGCACCGCCCCCGCCGTGCACAGGTCGCGCAGCTGCGCCGGGGCATGGCTGACCACGATGGCCCCCGCCTGCCCCAGCCGCGCCTTCAGAAGCGCGGAGGTTTCGCGGCGAAACGCGGCATCGCCCACCGCCGTGACCTCGTCCACGAGATACATGTCAAACGGCACCCCCATGGAAATCGCGAACCCCAGCCGCGCCCGCATTCCGCTGGAGTAGCGCCGCACCGGCTGGCGCATCGCGTCCCCCAGCCCCGACACGTCGCGCACGAAAGCCGACAGTGCACGGCTGTCCACACCGTAGACCCGCGCGACGAAGCGAGTGTTCTGTGCGCCTGTCAGATCGGGGTGGAAGGCTCCGGCAAAGCCCACCGGCCACGACACGCGCCCCTGCCGGATCACCCGGCCCGCATCGGGGCGCAGGCTGCCCGCGATCAGCGCCAGAAGCGACGACTTGCCCGCGCCATTGCACCCCAGAAGCGCCGTGGCGCGGCCCCGGGGGAAGGTGGCGTTGATCCCCCGCGCCACCGGCGGCCCGCCGGGAAAGCGTTTCCAAAGATCGTCCAGCACGATCATCCGCGCCGGTCCAGCGCGGCATAGACCGACAGCGCGGCCAGCCCCCAGAGCAGAATCGCACCGCCCGCGATCAACGCGATCAAGCGCCCGCGCCGCGGATATTGCGAGGATTGCGGCAGCGTCGGCTGTTGCCAGGCGGCCAGGTAACGGCTTTGCCGCCGCGCCTCGGCCTGGGCCATGTCATGGGTGCTGCGCGCCGCCGCATAGGCCCGCTCGGCGAAATCCCGGTCCGCGATCAACACCTCATAGGCGCCCACGACGCTGGCAAAGGCATCGCCATCCCCCTTCAGTCCCAGCTTGGCGCGCTCGGCGGCGATCCGCGATTCGATCACCGCCACCCGGCGCGCGCCCTGCGCGATGCGCGGATCGCCCGCGCGCGTCGCCTCGCGCAGCAGGTCCAGCCCGATCAGCGCCTCGGCCAGTTGCCCCTGCAAAGTGCCCAGCAGGCGGGCCCGCGCCTGGAGATCGACCGCCGGATCGACCAGCTGATGCTGGTTGCGAAACACCGTGATCGCGGCGCGGGCCCGCCGCAGCCGCGCCTCGGCCGTCTCCAGTTCGGCCGCCGCATCGCGCAGCACATCAGCCTGCGCCACGTCGCTCAACTCGTTGATCAGCGCCGTGGCCCGGGCCACGATGGCGGCGGTGATCCTCTGGGCGTCTTCGGGGGCAAACCCCGTCACCCGCAGCGCGATCAGCCCAGCCCGGCTGTCATGCGATACCGCGACACGGCGGGACCAGTAGCGATGCAGATCCTCGGCCGATCCGGCCCGTGGAAAGGCAAAAACAGGGTCTGTTACGCCTTGCGGCGCCTTGGATCCGGGTTTCGACCAGAGATCCGACAAGCCCAGGTCCGCCTCCAGTTCGGCCACGAGACGCCGCGACGACAGGTATTCGTAAAGAATATCGGTATCGCGCGTGCTGCTGCCCGAAAGCCCCGCCGGGCCGCCCGGCCCCGCGAGCGCGGCCGCGCCGACCTCGTGCCGCACGGCAAAGCCGGCCTCCGAGGCGTATTGATCCGCCGCGCGCCCCCAAAGATACACGGCGCTCAGCAACACCGGCAGCACCACGCAAAGCCCGAAAGACAGCGCCAGCGCCACATGCCGCCGCGCCCATCCGGCCCGCGGCACCGGCGGCAGCGCTGCCACCGGGTCCGAGGCCAGGGCAGTGGCATAAAACGGCGCGGCCGGATCGCGAGGGATTGCCTTAAGGCGAGTCACTGTATAATAATTCCTCTTATGCGGGTTTCTTGCAGCGAAACACATCCATGAGCCACAGCGCCCACCCCGGCCCCTGGCGGGCGGTGGGCGCGCTCATGCTGCGCGAGATGGCCACCACGCAGGGTCGCATGCCGGGTGGCTATCTCTGGGCCGTGGCCGAACCCCTGGCGGGCATCGCGCTCTTGTCGGCGATCTTTGCCATCAGCTTTCACGCGCCGGCGCTCGGGGTCAGTTTTCCGCTGTTTTATGCCACCGGGCTGCTGCCCTTCCTGGCGTTCACCGAAATCACCGGCAAACTGGCGCAGGCGCTGAACTTCTCGCGTCCGCTTTTCGCCTATCCGGCGGTGGGTGTGTTCGATGCACTGCTGGCGCGGTTCCTGCTGGCGGTGCTGACCCAGGTCGCGGTGGCAAGCCTGCTTCTGGGCGGAATCCTGTTTCTCGGCGAAACACGGGCGACGCCTGATATCGCCATCCTGGCGCAGGCAGCGGGGCTGCTGGCGGTGCTTGCCCTGGGGGTCGGGGCGCTGAATTGCCTGCTCATCGGGCTCGTGCCGCTCTGGCAGCGGATCTGGTCGATCGCCATGCGGCCGATGTTCCTGGTCTCGGGGGTGTTCTTTACCTTTGAAAACGTCCCCCTGCCTTGGCGGGACCTGCTGTGGTGGAACCCGCTGGTGCACGTGGTGGGGCATATCCGGAACGGGATCTATCCCGGCTATGACGCGGGCTATATCAGCCCGGTTTTCGTGCTGGCCCTGGGGCTGGGCACGGCGCTGCTGGCCGGGATCGGATTGATGCGCTGGCACCGCGACATCCTCAGCGATCTCTGACAGATAGATCCGAAGCGGCCCCAATGTTTCGCGCGCGAAACAATAGGTCCGATCCGGACCTGGTTCGAGACGCGCCAGGATCATGCCTGCACCCGGCGCGCAAACAGGTTTCGCAGCACGACAGAGCCTGTTTCGCGGTCTTGCGCGGGCCATCCCGGCAGGCTGCGCAGCGCAGACAGAAGCGCCTCCCGGTCCACCGACCCGTCGTTTCGCAGCGCAACAACCCGCCCGTGGCCCGATTTGCGCAACGCATCCCCCTGCCCGCCCAGGTCGAAGCCAAGACAGGGCAGCCCGGTGGCCAGCGATTCCTGCGTGACATAGGAAAAGGTTTCAGGCCAGAGCGACGGGATCAGCCACGCGCCGATGCCGTGTCGTGCCACCAGCTGCGGCAGGTCGCTCAGCCGGTAGCCGCCCACGACGCTCACCGATCGCGGCAAAGGACACTCCGGGGCCACCTCGCCCAGCACCACCAGCCGCGCCTCTCCCGTGTCGGCAAGGACCCGCGCGAGATCCGCCACCACCGCCGCGCCCTTCGGCGCATTGAGGTGTCCCGGCACGCCAATCACCATACGCCCCGCGGGCGCAGGCGACAGGCGCGGCACCGCACCCAGGGGTCCATGCGGGCGCAGGCGGAGTTTCCCCGCGAGATCGGGATGGGTCTCCGCCACGATCCGGCGGGCCGCATCGGAGAACACCGTCAGATGGTCCGCCCGGTCCAGCGCCACCCGCCAGAGCGACTGCCACTCGGGGTCGGGGGCGCTGCGCCACGTGTAATCGCGGTTCAGCGGGAAATAATCGTGGAACATCATTTCCAGACCCTGCCCGCCGGCGCAGAGGTCGAGCAGGCGACGCGGGATCTCCTCTGGCGCGGGGTCTCCCACGGCGCAGGCATAGATCACGGTTCGCGGCCCGGCATGGCCTAACAGGGTCTGAATATCGGCGAACCGCGCCGTCGCGCCGCGCGTGACACCAGCCTTGCTGTGCAGCTCGAGCTGCCAGCGCAGCGGACCGCCCAGCCGCAGCACCACGGCCAGCTCGTGACCGTGCAGCTTTTGCTCCAGCCAACGGGCCACGCCACCGCCGAGCGAATGGGCGACATAGACGGGCAGGGGCGCCCCGTTCAACCGCGCCCTGGCCCAGAGCAGACCGGCGCGCAACCGCTCGCCTGCTGCCGGGTCCCGTGCCTTCGCCTGCGCCACGTCCCCGTCGAAGCGCGGCCAGCGGCGTGACAGCACCGGAGCGGCGCGATCGCGCAGGATTTGTCTCTGTTGCGCTCCGAAACTCGCCGCGCCCACATGGCCCACGAAAAGACCGGTCTGGCACAGGTGCCGGCCGCCCAGGGCGCGCGTGCGCTGGCACCAATCCACTTCTTCGCCATAGCCGCGGCCAAAGCGGTCATCGAACCGTGGCACCTCGGCCAGCCACTCCGGACCAAGCGCCATGCAAAAGCCCGAGCCCGTGGGCAGTATCGGCAGGCTCCTGTGACGCGCCAAGGGCGCGAGCGCCGCATCCACCGCATCCGCTTCGCCCTTTCGCAGCGCAACACCGGCGCAGGCATGGGGCGCGCCCATCAACTCGCCCTCGTTCGACAACGGTGTCACGCTGGCCACGGTGCCATCCGCGAGGATCGGGGCGATCAGCCGCCCGGCCCACCCCTTGGGCAGGGTAACATCGGAATTGAGCAGCACGACCGGCGCGGTGACAGGGCCGAGCGCCGCCAGGGCAGAATTGACCGACGCGGCAAAGCCACGGGCGCTGTCGTGGCAAATCAACTGCGCCCGGTCCCGCCGGGCCACCCAGTCGCGCAGCATGGGGCGGATCGCGGGATCGCTGGAGCCATCCTCGACGATGAGCAGCCGCCAGGGCAGGTCGGTCATCGTCTCGATCCGGTGCAGGCAGCGCCCCACATGCGGAGCCGCATTATGCACCGGCAGAATGATCGTGACGCCGGTCGCGATGCGAAACAGGGATGTGTCCGCACGCGGCAGGTCCAGCATCGGGGCGGGCAGATCCGCGGCAAGCCCCAGTTCCCGCACGGCGCGGGCGCGAATATGCGGCGCGCGACACCGCGGCAACAGCGGCAGGATGCGGAGCCCCCGCGCCAGCAGGCCGGGCCAGAGCGCGAGATGGCCCCGCGCCAGATCAACACGTGACAGGGCAGGGATGGTCACCGCGTCGCCCCCGGTTCGCAGCGAAATCCGCAAGCCCGCCCCATGCACATGCGGCAGGGAGGGCGCTCGGCCGTCAGCGCGGGCACCGCCATGCTCGAGCACGACGCTGTCCGCGTCCACGCAGACGCGCCCCTGGCGCAAGTCGACGGCGATCGGGGGCGCCTGCGCGATCTGGACGACACCGAAGGACAGCGCCAGGTGATGCGTGGCATAGCGGCGATAGAGCTGCCGCAGGCGGAGGAACATGGGCACGGCTTTCGGAACAATCCAATCACCGGCCAGATTGCCTCGGAGATGGTTAACGCGGGCTTAACCGTGGCCAAATTCAGCGGGGTGAAATTAGGTCCGTATCGGTCCCAATGTTTCGCACGCGAAACAATAGGTCCACTTCGGACCTATCTTGCAACCCTGTCCGAGGCCGCCTTGAGAAGCATCAGCAGATCCGACTCCATGCGTTTCGGCCAGGCTGCGCCAAGGATCGACAGCGTGCCATCGGCGTGCCGGCGCAGCGTGAATGCGCCTACCGTTTCGTCGCGATACGCCTTTTCAGACGGGTCTGGTTTCGTCTCTGAACCGCTGTTCAGAGACTGTGCCTTCTGCGTCAGCATCTTTGTCAGAAGGGCTGTTTCCGCCTCTGGCGTGTCGGGCTGCGTTTCCGCCAGCCTTGCTTGCAGCGCTGCGGCGAAGCCATCGTCCCGGGTGATTGCCTGCGCCAGGCTCAGACCCAACCGCTCGCTGAGCGCTTGCGGAAAGCGCAGCGCACCGTCAAGCGCGCGCACCACGGGAAGGAAGCTGCCGATCTTCGACCGCTTGGCGCGGCTGGCGGAGCGGAAAAGCTCCTGCAAGGCCGTGCGCTCCAGCGCGAACACGCCTTCTTCCACCGCCTTGGAGACGATTCTGGCGCGTTCGAAGTAACTCAGGTCGACACGGATCTCGTTTTCCTCGACCATCGCGAGATAGGCGTCAGACGCCTCTTCCGGGCGACGGAGCAGGGCCAGCACGGTGGGTGCGCCCGCGCGGTCCTCTTCGGCGATCTGCGCCAGCGCGCGGCAGCGCCGCCACCCCGAGATCAGCCCATAACGGCCATCACCCAGCTGAACCACCTCGATCGGTGTCTGCTGGCCACGGCTGCGCAGGGACGCCACCAGGGTGCGCATTTCGCCCTCGTCCACCACGATGCGGTCGCGGACAAGGTGATCCACCTCGATCTGGTCGAGCGGCAGCTGCACCACCATGCGGCCCTCGTCGCGGGCGCGCGTCATCGTGTCGGACAATTCGTCCAGCGCCGCCGAGGCCGAGGCGTCGCGCGCCACATCGGCGATCGGCGCCGCCCTCGGGGGCGAGAACATCGCCTTTGTCTCAAGCGCGGACGGGCTGTCGAGATAGGCGGGATTCGGCGGTGTCAGGCGTTTGCGTTTGGCCATGCGGGCCTCCATGCATGATGTCGCGAGGGTTGGGGCGCATGATGACTGCCGGGTAAATATGGCGCGCGTTGATTGGGGCTCTGCCCCAAACCCCGGGATATTTCAGGCAAGAAGAAAGACCGGTGTGTCGCGGCGCGGACCACGGGGACTCCACCCGTTCGGTGCGCGCACAGCCCCCCCGAGCGTTTGCCGCATGGCGCCCCAGGTCTCATTGCGCAGCCTGTTGCGCCGCCTGCACGTCACGGTGCCAGCTGCCGATGAGAAGCTGCTTGAAGGCGGCGTAGGTGGCGTCGAACGTTTCGCGGCCGCGCACATAGGTTTCACGGTTGAAATCGCGGTAATCGGCCTCGTAGATGCCCTGCACCTGCTCACCGGCCTGGCCGATCAGCGCGGTAAAGCCCTGACGGTGCGGCGACAGGGTGGGGCCGAGATAGGCCTGCATCAGCGCGGCGAGTTCGGCCTGTTGCGCCGGATCGAAGCGGGTGACCACGGCGCGCACCGCGTCCCACTGGAAAGCCAGCCCGTCGCGGCCAAGCGCGCGGGCGGCCATGTTCTCGGCCTCCTCGATGGAACCGAAGGTGGCGTGCAGCATGTCGAAGAATCGCCCCGTCGAGTCAAATTCCAGGAAGGACGCACCCAATGGGACCAACAGGATGTCCGAGGCCGCCAGCCCGTTGATGGTGAGGTAGCCAAGGGCGGGTGGGGTGTCGAGGAAGATCACGTCGTATTGGTCCAGGATGCCGTCTTCGGAGAGCGAGTCGGTGAGCGCGTCCCAGAGCTTCCAGCCGCGCGATCCCATGCGCCAGACGGGGATCTGGAACTCGGCCCAGTAAAGGTTCAGCTGCGCGCCGATCAGGTCGATATTGGGCCAGTGGGTTTTCTGGATCAGCGTTTCGCTGCGGGCGGTGAGCGCATCCGACAGCGTGTCGTCGAGCGGCATGGGCGCTTCGCCCCGGTCCATGCGGCGCTGGTTTTCGCCCTGCAGGTGGCGGGCATGATGGCGCGCCAGAAGCGGGAAGACGGTCTGCCATTCATCGGCGACGGTGCCGCCGAAGATCGAGGTCATGGAGCCCTGGCTGTCGAGATCGATCACCAGCACCTTGTAGCCGTCGAGCGCCGCGGACATGGCGAGATGCGCCGCTGTCGAGGTCTTGCCGACCCCGCCCTTGAAATTGGCCACCGCGGCGAGTTTGGCCGGCTGGCCCTTGGGGCGGTAGGGCAGGTATTCCTTGGTCTTGGAGCCTTCGGCGGCGAAATGCGCGCGCAGGCGCAGCACCTCGTCGAAGGTGAACCACTTGGCGCCGCCCGTCGTTTCGCTGCGGCCTTGCGGCAGGACGGGATTCTGTTTCAGCACGCGGCGGAAATGCCCCGTGGCGACCGGGATCAGGTAGCGGGTGATTTCCCAGGTGGAGAAGAGGCGCAAACTGCGCCCGCCACTGTCTTCCAGACCCCGGCTTGCCAGATCGGCGCGGCCCGCTTCGCAGGCGCGGGCGATCCGCGCGAAATCCTCCGTCGTGGTGGGGGCTCCCAGCCCGCCAAGTGCGGTGTTGGGATTGATGTTGAAATAGGGAGGAAGGGCCTGTTCCGATGTCATGTGGTGCTCTGCCATGGCTGGATCGCGCCTCTTGATGTGCGCTCTTTCCGGCATACTACCAGAAAAACCCGTACATGGAAGTAAAACCGCTACATTGTGCATCTTCCCAAGCAAATTCAGGGGGTTGAAATACCAGTGCAGGGGCATGTTCCTGATGTACCGGGATGCGCCGGTAAGTTAATTTCTGTTAATTATACGTTAAACGCTTGGGGACGTCTTGCCAAACTGTTGATTTGAAAAAAGATTATGCATCTTTTGCCTGGCAGAGCGATTCCGATCCACCGTTAGGGCGACTCTGATCCTCCGAGCAAGCGATTCCGATCCGGCGATGCAAAGGGTGGGAATCATGGACTTGGGATGTGGATAACTTTACGCTGGGTGTCACTGAAACCCCGATAGGCCGGGTCGGCGCAAGATCGACAGACCGGTCCTCGCGGGGGCGAGCAGAGCAAAGAACAGGCGAACCCGATGGGCGCGACGAGCAGAGGCGGGCTGTTGCCCGACCGACATCCGACAGGCGATTTTTTCGTCTGCGACTTTTTCGATGCCAGTCCCAAGGATGACCTGGCATCGATGGAACATCCGATCTTT
Source organism: Marivita sp. (assembly GCF_020055675.1). GTDB lineage: Bacteria > Pseudomonadota > Alphaproteobacteria > Rhodobacterales > Rhodobacteraceae > Marivita. The sequence goes on along the minus strand of NZ_JAIPUS010000028.1, from coordinate 18,475 downwards.
TCGCTGTCCACGCGGCCCGATACCCGTGTTCTGTCCTATGCCCATAACGGGGTCGAGGTGCAGGTCACGCCATCGGTGCGGGGACGGGCGACACTGCATGACAAGGATATCCTGATCTACTGCATCAGCCAGCTGGTGGCGGCTATGAATGCGGGCCGTGAGGTGGGACGGACCCTGACCCTGCGCGCGCATGATCTGCTTGTGGCGACCAACCGTGACACCGGGGGTGACAGCTATGCGCGGTTGCGCGAGGGATTCGAGCGGCTGGCGGGTACGCGGATCACCACCAACATCGAGACCGGCGGGGTCGAGGCAACGCGGGGTTTTGGCCTGATCGAGAGCTGGGAGATCCTGCGGCGGTCCAGGGGGGGACGGATGATCAGCGTGACGGTGACCCTGTCGGACTGGCTTTACAGGGCGGTCTGTGCCCGGTCGGTGCTGACCCTGTCGCGCGACTATTTCCGGCTGCGCAAACCGCTCGAACGGCGGGTCTACGAGCTGGCGCGCAAGCATTGCGGGCGACAGGCGCAATGGGAAATCTCGATTCCGGTGCTGCACCGCAAGGCAGGCTCGGCCGCGCCCGTGCGGGTGTTCCGCGCCGCACTCCGCAGGATGATCGCCAGCGATCATCTGCCCGATTATGCCCTGTCCGAACGCGCGGGCGATGTGCTGGTTGTCACGCGGCGGGCCAAACCGCGCCCAATGGATGCCCCGATCTTGCGGCAGGAGACGCTGGAGGCGGCGAAGGTGCTGAAGCCCGGCATGGATGTCTACGGCCTGCAGGCGCGTTGGCTGGCCTGGTGGGACGAGACCGGGCGCAAAAGGCTGACCAGCCCCGACCGGGCCTTCCTCGCCTGGGTGAAGACACAAAAGGACGGCTGATGCTGGAGGTAGAGACAACCGCCCTTGCGGGGCTTGTGATCCTGACGCCGCGGCGCTTTGGCGATGCCCGCGGGTTTTTCGCGGAGACATGGAACCGGGCGCGGTTTGCCGGGGCGACCGGGGTGGACCCGGACTTCGTGCAGGACAATCATTCGCTGTCCGCGACAGCCGGTACGCTGCGCGGGCTGCATTACCAGGCGCCGCCGCACGGCCAGGGCAAGCTGGTGCGCTGCGGGCGCGGGGCCCTGTTTGACGTGGCCGTGGATATCCGGCGCGGGTCTCCGACCTACGGGCAGTGGGCTGGTGTCGAGCTGACCGCAGAGAACGGGCGGCAACTCTGGGTGCCCGAGGGCTTTGCCCACGGGTTCGTGACGCGTGCGCCGGAGACGGAGATCGTCTATAAATGCACCGGCTACTATGCGCCCGAGGCGGAAGGCGCGCTGCGCTGGGACAGTGCCGGCATCGACTGGGATTTGACCTGCGATCCGATCCTGTCGAACAAGGATGCCGAGGCCCCGGTGCTGGCGGAGATCGATAGCCCGTTTGAGTGGAGTGAAACGTGAAACTTCTGGTAACAGGCGGGGCCGGGTTCATCGGATCGGCGGTGGTGCGGCGGGCGATCGGGCAGGGGCACGAGGTCGTCAACCTCGACGCGCTGACCTATGCGGCCTGCCTCGACAACGTGGCCGTGGTGGCGGATCATCCGGGCTACAGCTTCGTGCAGGGCGATATCCGCGATACCGCCCTGCTGGAGACTGTCTTGGCCGAATCTGAACCGCAAGCGGTGATGCACCTGGCGGCCGAATCCCACGTCGACCGGTCGATCGACGGACCCGGGGCCTTCATCGACACCAATGTGGTGGGCACCTACACGCTCTTGCAGGCGGCGCGGCGCTACTGGGACGCGCACGGCCGGCCCGAGGGTTTCCGCTTTCACCACATCTCGACCGACGAGGTCTTCGGGTCTCTGGCTGCGACTGGCCAGTTCACCGAGGACACGCCCTACGATCCACGTTCGCCCTATTCGGCGTCAAAAGCGGCGAGCGACCACCTGGTGCGGGCGTGGTGGCATACCTATGGGCTGCCCGTGGTGCTGTCGAACTGCTCGAACAATTACGGGCCCTATCATTTCCCGGAAAAGCTGATCCCGGTTGTGATCCTGAACGCGCTGGCGGGCAAGCCGATCCCGGTCTACGGGCAGGGCGAGAACGTGCGCGACTGGCTCTATGTCGAGGACCATGCCGATGCGCTGCTGACCGTGGTTCAGCGCGGCGCGGTGGGCCGGTCCTACAATATCGGCGGCGAGGCCGAGGCGCGCAATATCGACCTTGTCCGCATGATCTGCGCCCTGATGGACGAGATGGTGCCCGCAGGCGCACCGCATGACCGGCTGATCAGTTTCGTCACCGACCGTCCCGGGCATGACCTGCGCTATGCGATCGACCCGTCTCGGATGCGCGGTGAGCTGGGCTGGCGGCCCTCGGTGACGCTGGAGGAAGGGCTGCGGCGCACAGTGCGCTGGTATCTCGACAACGAGGACTGGTGGCGCGTCTTGCAGGGCCGCGACGGTGTAGGGGAACGGTTGGGAGCGACGGAATGACCGCTCCTTCATCTTGCCAAGCAAACTCCGGGGAGCGCGAGGGGCTGGCCCCTCGCTCCCGGCAGCAGCCATGATCCTCGTCTTCGGCAAGACCGGGCAGGTGGCCACGGAACTCCAGCGGCAGGCGGATGTCATCGCCCTTGGCCGTGATCAGGCGGATCTGTCGGACCCGCAGGGCTGCGCCGCCACCATCGCCGACCTGACCCCCCGCGTCGTCATCAACGCCGCCGCCCATACGGCCGTCGACAGGGCGGAAGAAGAAGAGGCGCTGGCCCAGACGATCAACGCCGCCGCCCCCGGTGCGATGGCGGCGGCCTGTGCGCATCTGGACATCCCGTTCCTGCATGTCTCGACCGATTACGTCTTCGAGGGCAGCGGGCAGCGTCCGTGGTGCGAAACAGACCCTGTTGCACCGCAAAACGCCTATGGCCGCACCAAGCTGGCGGGCGAACTGGCGGTGCGCGCGTCGGGGGCGCGGCACATCATCCTGCGCTGCTCTTGGGTGGTCTCGGCCCATGGGACGAATTTCGTCAAGACCATGCTGCGGCTGTCTGAAACCCGCGACGTGCTGAACATCGTGGACGACCAGATCGGTGGGCCGACCCCAGCCGCCGATATCGCCGCGACATTGCTGACATTGGCGCAAATGATGCGCGCCGGCGGCATGTTTGGTGGCGCGCCTTCGGCCGCGACCGGCGGCACCTATCACTACGCCGGCGCGCCGCAGACCAGCTGGGCCGGGTTCGCCCGCGAGATCTTCGCGCAGGCTGGTCGGGACGTGACGGTCACGGGCATCCCGTCGTCGGACTACCCGACCCCGGCAACACGCCCGCTCAATTCCCGGCTTGATTGCGCCAAACTCCAGTCGGATTTCGGAATTATGCCTGCCGACTGGCAGGACGGCCTGCGCGCCATATTGAAGGAGTTGGCCCTGTGACCAGACATGAACATGCGGCACGATCCGCGCGCAAGGGCATCATCCTCGCAGGCGGGTCGGGCACCCGGCTGTACCCGATCACCATGGGGCTGAGCAAACAGCTCTTGCCGCTCTACGACAAGCCGATGATCTACTATCCGCTGTCGGTGCTGATGCTGGCCGGCATCCGCGAGATCGCGATCATCACCACGCCCCAGGACCAGGACCAGTTCCGGCACCTTCTGGGCGACGGGGCGCAATGGGGGTTGACGTTCACCTTCCTCGAACAGCCCTCACCCGACGGTCTGGCGCAGGCCTACCTGCTGGCCGAGGATTTCCTTGATGGCAGCCCCTCCGCCATGGTGCTGGGCGACAACATCTTCTTCGGCCACGGCTTGCCAGAGGTTCTGGCCAGCGCCGATGCAGCGCATACCGGCGGCACCGTCTTTGGCTACCGCGTCGCCGATCCCGAACGCTATGGCGTGGTGGATTTCGGCGAAGGCGGCACAGTGCGCCAGATCATCGAGAAACCCGCCAAGGCACCGTCGCCCTACGCGGTCACAGGGCTCTATTTCCTCGACGGCACGGCGCCTGCCCGCGCGGCGCAGGTGCAGCCGTCAGAGCGCGGCGAGCTGGAGATCACGGCGCTTCTGGAAAGCTACCTCGCCGACGGGCAATTGAGCGTGGAACTGATGGGGCGGGGCTATGCCTGGCTCGATACCGGCACACATGGATCCCTGCTCGATGCCGGAAACTTCGTACGCACGCTGAGTGATCGCCAGGGCCAGCAGATCGGCAGCCCCGACGAGATCGCCTTTGCCCAGGGGTGGATCGACGCCCTGGCGCTGCGCCAGCGTGCCGGGATGTTCGGCAAGAACGGCTACGGCGCGTATCTGCTCAGCCTGCTGAACGAGGGCTGAGCCGTCCCTCTCCCTACCACTCGTCACGCTGAGGCGATTCGGATAAGGAAAGGTTGGGGGAGGTAGGAGACAGCGCCTAAAAGGACATTAAGGCTAAATTTAATTTTCAATTGAGTCACCACTGCTTGTGCCATCATTTATGGTCAACCCAGAATCTATGACAAATTTGGTAAAAAACGTGTTGACGACTCCGGGGGGTATCCCCCGTAATGACCGGGTGTAGGCGAAGACAACCACTTCTTGTTGATTGCCTTCGCCGAAACTGGAGGCGAGTACCCCCGTCGCATGAAAGAAGCTGATTGATTGGACTCGGCCAGCTTCCCTCACCGTATATATTAAAATGGTGACATGTGGCGGGCATCGCGGTCAAACTTAAAAATCGCTGAGAGCGATACTTCCCGCGAGATTAAAATGGAAGCTTTACAGCAAGGGCAGGGCGAATACTGCTCACACCCACCGCCCAATGGCACAAAGCCGCAGGGTCAACCCCGTGGTGATCTGGATGAGCGCCGTCGCCTTGAGCCCGGTCGACAGCACCCCGTGCGGTGCGAAGGTGGGCCAGGCCCCGGTATTGCCCGACTCGCCCGTCAGGATCGGCGGCATACCCGGCGCAAAGGCCGCGGGAAAAGTCCAGGCGAGGTGACCCGACTGCCACAGCGCCCCCGCCGGGTTGTCGATCGCCCCCGTGGGAATACCGGCGCTGGTGCAGATCTGCGTGCCGTCGGCAAAGCGCACATAATCGCCATTGGCGTTCGCGCCGCGCTCGATCACGCCGCCTGTCGGCACGCCCGTCCCGTCCTGTGCCACCGTGTCCAGGATCGTGCCCTTGAGATAGCCATCGCCTGCGCGGATCAGGGTATCGGGGTTGCTCTCGTCCGGCCCGGAACTGACGGCGGCGCCACTGGCCGCACCCGTTGCGGGATCGAAGGACAGCGCGGTGGTCCAGCTGGTCCCGTCGCTCACCTTGATCGAAAAGGTGGTCTCCCCGGCCAGCCCCATCTCGGCATGGCCGGTCCAGTTCGACTGGAACAGCAGGCTCGCCGTGTCCGCCTCCGCCGCCTTGTTCACCTTGAGCTGATGGCCCGCCCCTTCATGGGTCAGCAATGTCGCGGGTGCGGCCACGCTGAGCCGGTTCACCGGATCGGCGGCGGTGCCAAGCCCGAGGCGGTCCGGCAGCGCCCCGGGCTGCGCCTGCCACTGACCGTTCCGCCAGATCACCTCGGCCCCGTCCTCCGCGACCCAGGCCCGCCAGCCCGCATTCGGCGTCAGGAAAAGCCAGCCGCCGCCGGCATTCAGCGCCACCGCGTGATCCTGCCCGGCCCAGTCTCCTGTCGCCCCGCTGGCCACGATGTACCGCGCGCCATCCGCGGGGCTGGTGGGCGGGGCGCTCAATGCGCGGCTTTCCACCGCCAGCTGCACAAGCGCATCCAGCATCCGCAGCGCCTCGTTATGGGTGACGTGTTTCTGCGCCTGGGCCGGCTGGATATAGGGCAGCGACAAAAGCGTGGAGGTCTCGGACATGGCAGGGTCCTTTCGGTGATCAATCCTGGGGCCGGACGCTAGGGGCGCCCTGGTAAACGGGCAGTCAACCCTGCGGGCGTTGCGCAATCCTTGCACCTGCCGACATCCCGGGGGCATATCTGTGGGCAGAGACACCCGGAAAGGACATCCCATGCCTCCCAAATTCGGCACCAGCGGCCTGCGCGGCCTTGTGACGGACCTGACAGACGATCTGGTGGCGGATTACACGCGTGCCTTTCTGACCGCCTGCCCGCATGGCGGCGTGGTGCATGTGGGACAGGATTTGCGCGCCTCGTCTCCAGACATCGCGGCGGCGGTCATCCGTGCGGTCCGGGGCATGGGGCTGACCGCGATCGACCATGGCGCGCTGCCGACCCCGGCGCTGGCGCTGGCCTCCATGAACGCCGGGCAGGCGGCCGTGATGGTGACGGGCAGCCACATCCCGGCGGATCGCAATGGGTTGAAGTTCTACCTGCCCACCGGAGAGATCGCGAAATCCGATGAACAGGCGGTTGGCGCGGCGCTTGGATCAGGCTCTGACACGGCCGAACGGGGCGTATTGCGGCAGGAGTCCGGTGCGCTGGCGGCCTATGTCGCGCGCTACGTGACCGCCTTTGGACCAGAGGCGCTGCACGGCTGGCGCATCGGTGTCTACGAGCATTCCTCGGTCGCCCGCGATGCACTGGCCGACGCGCTGTCGGGCCTGGGGGCCGAGGTGGTGCGGCTGGCCCGCGCCGAGACGTTTATCCCTGTCGATACCGAAGCGGTGGACGCTGAGACCCGCGCCATGCTCAAGCGCTGGTGTTCCGAACATGCGCTCGATGCGCTCGTGTCCACCGATGGCGATGCGGATCGCCCGATGGTGGTAGATGCCAATGGAACGCTTGTGCCCGGCGATGTGCTGGGACCGCTGGTGGCGCAAAGCCTCGGGGCCGAGCAGGTCTGCACACCGGTGTCATCCAACACGATGGTGGACCAGATGGGCTTTGCCGGCGTGATTCGCACGAAAATCGGCTCGCCTTACGTCATCGCCGCGATGGAAGAGACGGGCGGGCGCGTGGTGGGCTACGAGGCCAATGGCGGGTTTCTGTTGGGGGTCGAGGCGCAAGGCCCGAGCGGTCCGCTTGCCCCGCTGATGACCCGCGATTGCCTGTTGCCCATCGTGGCGCCCTTGGCCATGGCCAAGGCACAAGGGGTGAGCCTGGCCGCGTTGGTCTCTGATCTGCCGTCGCGGTTTACGGCGGCAGACCGGATTGCGGGGATTCCGACCGAGACGTCGAAAGCGTTCATTGCCGAACTCACCGAAGACGCCGCGGCACGGGCCGCGTTATTCGACGGGCGTGCGGCAGAAACGGGTGTGGACCGGACCGACGGTCTGCGCGTGTCCTTCGCCGACAACACGGTGATCCACCTGCGCCCGTCCGGCAACGCGCCGGAGTTTCGCTGTTACGCAGAGGCCGAGACTGTCGCGCGGGCGGAAACGCTGATGCGCGAGACGCTTCATGCCGTGGCACAGCGATTGGGGTGACGGACGCGTCGACGCGTCCGGCCATTTCCGTTGACGGGTCCGCGCCCCTGATCAACTTTGGGGATATCAACTGCGCGAATAGACATCCTCGTAGCGGATGATGTCATCCTCGCCCAGATAGGGTCCGGTCTGCACCTCGATCAGCACCATCGGCACCTTGCCGGGGTTTTCCATCCGGTGCACCGCGCCCAGCGGGATATAGACCGACTGGTTCTCTGACAGCAGGCGCACCTCGTTATCCACCGTGATTCTGGCGGTCCCCGCGACCACGATCCAGTGTTCGGACCGATGCACATGGCTTTGCAAGGACAGCGATGCGCCGGGATGCACATGGATGCGTTTGACCTGGAACCGGTCCTTGAGGATCAGCGTCTCGAACCAGCCCCAGGGGCGGTAATCGACCGGCAATTGCACCGCCTGTTTGGCGTCTCGCTGTTTCAGCATGTCAACCGCGCGGCGGACGCTCTGGCTGTCGGTCATATCGGCCACCAGCACCGCGTCGCGCATCGCCACGGCGACCACGTTCTTGAGCCCGATGCCCACCAGTTCGATCTCGTCACTTTCCGAGCGCAAGAGCGTGTTCTCGCACTCGATCGCCGTGGACAGGCCCGCCAGCGCGTTGCCCCTGCCATCCTGCGGGCTTTCCTGCCAGACCGCTTCCCACGATCCCAGATCGGACCAACCGCCGCAGAATCGCACGACGCTGACATTCTGCGCCTGCTCCATCACCGCGTAATCGAGCGATTCTGCACGCACCTGCCCCCAGAGATCTGCGTCGATGCGCAGGAAGCCGAGGTCGGGTTCCGCCGCCGCCATCGCGGCACGAGTGTCTTTCAGGATGTCGGGCGCGTGCGCGTCGAATGCGGCCAACAGCGTGTCGGCGCGCGCCAGGAACAGCCCCGCGTTCCAGAGGTAGCGATCATCGGCAAACAGCGTCTCGGCCTTTGCCGCGTCGGGCTTTTCGATGAAGCGCTCCAGCGCGTTCACACCCCGATGTGTCTCTTGTCCGGCCTCGAGCCAGCCATATCCTGTCTCGGCCCGCGTCGGCTGAATGCCAAAGGTCACGATCTGGCCTTGCGCGGCAGCCGGCGCGCCGGTCATCACCGCGTCGCGGAAGGCGTGCGGATCGGGAATGGCGTGATCGGCAGGCACCAGAAGCATCAAGGCACCGGGATCGGTCTGCGCCAGGTGCAGCGCGGCGGCGGCGGCGGCGGGCGCGGTGTTGCGCCCTTCGGGCTCGATCAGGATTCCTGCAGGCCGGATGCCGCAATGATCCAGCTGTTCGGCCACGATAAAGCGGAAGCCCTCGCCGGTGACGGCCAGGGGCGCGGCATAGCCCTCGCCGGAGACCCGTTTGGCGGCTTCCTGAAACAGGCTCTCATCGCCAAGGAACTGGGCAAACTGCTTGGGATAGCTCTTGCGCGACAGCGGCCAGAGCCGGGTGCCGGAGCCGCCGCACAAAAGAACAGGGGTGATCAACGGAAGATCCGCCATAAACGCACTCTCACGGGTCAGAGCGCCCGACGGGCGCGCCCCCGGGCGGTATATTCACAGGACCTGAGGATCATCCGTTCCACCGCGGCCACCGACGGGGTGGTTTGCAGCGCAAGCATGTTCGCCTCAGACGCGTCCCGACCCAGAAGACGGTGGAACGGCGCGTTCACCTCCTGCCGGGTCAGGGTCAGTTTGTCCAGATAGCCGAACAACCGGGCGTCATAATGGCGAAATTGCGTCACATCCCGGGGGCGGTGCACCCCGGTGCGCGGGCGGGGCGTGATGCGGCGATGCGCGACTTCTTCGCCATCGACCCGGTCTATGGCAGCACCGATACGGGCCGGATCCGGCGGCCTGTCACCGAACGCGCTCAGCGCAACGGTCAGCGCGGTGGCCGGATCGCGGATCAGGTCTTCATAGGAGATCACGGTCTGCGTCTGGGCAAAACCGGATGTGACCCACTTGTCCTGAAACGCGCGGTAGGCGGTGAACTGCGCGCTGGCAAAGCGGGCGAAACTGCCGGCGTCGTCGCGGCCGCCCTCGCGCAGGTACAGCTCGAAGTTTGACACCACCGACGGCGCAAAGGCCCGTGTCTGGATCAGGGTCGGACAGCCCGTGTCCTGCGGCAGCGTGCCGTCGAAATCGTGGTTCTTGGAATAGCGGACCTGTCCTGCCCGCAAGCAGGGCGCATGGCCACAGCAGCCCGCCTGTCCGTAGAACCCGCAATAGATGAATTCCGTTCCGTAATAGAGCCTGAGAAGCCGTGCCAGGAGGTGATGGCCGGAGCGTGGCCAGCTTACCCCCATGACGTAGGGCGGTCGCTTGCGGATTGGCAGAAGCCGCCTCATGCCGCGCGCATCTTGTGCCGGCGCAGGACCGTCTCGATCCGGGTGGCATAACGTTTGCCGATGGCCTCTGGCGAGAACACCCGCAACACCCGCGCCTGTGCCGCAGTGGCCTTGCGGGCGCGCAGCGCCGCGTTGGCCTGCATCTCGCGCAGCAGCGCGACGGCGGCACGGTGATCCGGGTCGCCCCAAAGCCCGCCCTCGGGGGTGAACATGTAATCGCCGCGGGCCGGGGCCACTTCGGTTGCGGGCACCAGCCAGGCGGTTGCCGCGTCCGCGTAGGCAAGCGGGCCGGAATAGCCTGTCGCCAGCACCGGCACGCCAAGCGCCATCGCCTCGATCATGCCGAACCCCCAGCCTTCGGCGCGGTGCAGCGACAGGTAGGCATCGGCCCCGGCGGTGAGGGTGAGCAGGTCGTCGCGGGGCAAGGTTTCATCGAGGATGCAAAACCGCCTGTCCCCCCTGGTCAGCGCCTCGATCCCGGCCCAGATCGCCTGTTGCGCCGGATCATGCACACGGGCGCGGTTCTGCGTCTTCAGCAAAAGCTGCGCGCTGCCCTCTGGAAACGCATCGCGGAAGGCGTGGATCAGCGCCAGGGGGTTCTTGCGCTGCACGAAGGAAAAGCTGTCGAAACTCGTCATGCAAAGGAAACTGTCTGCGGCAAACCCCGTGCGCGCCACAAAGGCCGCCCGCGCGCCAAGCGGGTCTTCCGGCGGCACAACCTCGTTGGCGAGCGTCATCACCCGGATCGGACCTTGAAAGGCGTCCGCGTAGATCGCCTTGCCGTGCTCCGAGGCGGCCCAGATCTCGTCGATCATCCGCAGCGCCAGCGCATGGCAGGCCGCGGGCCGCGTCAGCTCCCAGAACATATAGGCGGCGGTATGGGAACCGTCGGTGATGTCCGGCGCATAGGCGGGCAGCAGCGGGATGCTTTCGGCGTTCAAATGCAGCAGGGTAAACCGGGCCGGGCGGGCGTCGCGAAAGCGGGTGTATGGCACATCGATCTCGGGGGCGGGGTTGTCGAGGGCGAAGTTGACCACCTGAAGCTCCATCCCTGTCGTTTCCAAAGCCGCGATCGAGGCGCGCATCGCCTGGCCCAGCCCGCTGGCCTTGGTCACCGGACCGATCACCTGCACATCGACGCGTGGCGCCCCGTGCAGCGCAGGGGCGGGCAGGGCGGCGGCATGCAAGCGGTGGCCCTCTGGCGTGCGGGTCGTGAACCGCCGCGCGTGCATGTCATAGCCCCGCCCGCGCAGGCAGGTGGCATAATCGGCGGACATGACCCGGCGGGCCTGCCCGTCGAGCGATTGGGCATAGCTCCCGAGCGGCGTCTGGCCCCGGGCGTTCCGGGTCAAAAGCGTCTCTATATCTGCCCTTGGCAAGTAGCGCAGCGTGTCGGGCCGCTCGGCGGCGCGGATCATCGCGGCCAGCGTGATCTGCCGCCGATCCTGCTTGCTCCCGGTCGTCAGCCGCGCCAATCCGGGCATCTCCGCCACCCAGCGCCGCAAGTACCGCGAGAGCGCAAAAGCACCATCCCCGGGCCGATCGGCAAGGCGGCTGACATAGGCCTGCGGCACGAGGCAATCCTCGGCGCCGATCGCGCGGGCCTGATGCACGGCCCACCAGTAGATCACGGACTCGACCCAGTCGGGGTTGCCGAAATCCATGCCCTGAAGCAGATGCGGCACGCCCTGCAGGGCGGCCCATGTGGCGCGGCTCAGGGCGGGGCGCTGACCGGGGATGACCACTGGCGCGTTCAGCCACTGGATCGCGCACCTGGACAAGGGGGCGCGCAGCGGCCGCCGCATCGGGGCATAGCCGGTGAGCATCCAGTTGAGCAGATGCGCGGCGTCGTCCGGGGCGCTGTCCCAGTCGAACACCCGCTCCAGCCGGTGGCGCGGGCGCAGATAGGCCATGTAGGCACAGAGCGGCTCGGGCAGGGGGCCGCCCGTCAGGGGGTCGGTTGGCTCGAAGAGCCTGGCCTGCCGGGGGCTGAGCCGGGCAAGCCTGTCGGGCTCGGGCAGGGGCGCGGCGCGCAGGGCGGCCAGGCCCGGCCCCAGGGCATCGCGGAGCGGCGTTTCGCGCAATCCCGGCCGAGCCCCTTTCGCAGGCCGGGCGCCAGCTCGGCGCGCGCCATCGACACGGATCCGTCCGATCTCCACCGGGCGCGGCCCATCGAGGCGGCAGACCCGCAGAAGCCCTGTTTCAGTCTCTATTCCAAAGGAAAACCCGCAGGTGCCTCCCGCCAGCCCCGCAGCGCGCAGGTCGTCCCTGAACTGGCTCGCCAGCGTCTCGGCCAGTCGGTCGGGTCCGCTGTAAAGCGCCACCGGCACCGGGCCATTCCCCGGCCTGGCCAGGGCCCAGCCATGCAGCGCCCCGTCGCGGATCCCGTCGAGGTAATCGCGCCGGCGGCTCAGGCGGCGAAGAGCATATCGAACGAATGTCATGAATGTGGCGAGTCGTGCGGCTGTGAAGCGCCGTCCGAAGGGGCGCGCCCGCCCCCGGGCAGGGGCGCGGTCATGCTTGGGCTGCCCGGCGATATCTGCGGATCGGTCCGCCCCGTGAAACGGTCGAGCGGTGTCGCGCCTGCCCTGGGGGGCGCCGCCATTGTTGCTTGCACCAATGGCACGAACATGACGACCGGGCGCGCACCGGATCGCACGCGATCCGGGAAAAGGACCTCCCCCCGCATCCGCTCAGGCCGCCGCATCGTAATCCGCGCGCGCCATCATGCCCGCGAGGCCGCGCACATCGACGTTCGGCCGCCAGCCCAGCCGGGCCCGCGCCCGGGTCGCGTCTCCCACCAGCACATCCACCTCGGCCGGACGGAAGAAGGCCGGGTTCACCTCGACCACCCGCCGCCCCGACCGGCGATCGGTGGCGATCTCTTCCACGCCCTCGCCGTGCCAGTCCAGCGGCATGTCCAGCGCCTGCGCCGCAAAGCTGACGAAATCGCGGATCGGCGTGGTCACGCCGGTGGCCAATACGTAATCGCCGGGCGTGTCCTGCTGCAACATCCGCCACATGCCCTCGACATAGTCCCCGGCAAAGCCCCAGTCGCGCCGCGCCGACAGGTTGCCCAGCTGCACCGGCGCATTTCCGCCGCGCGCGATCCTGGCCAGGCCGCGGGTGATCTTGCGGGTGACGAACTCTTCCCCGCGCAGCGGGCTTTCGTGGTTGAACAGGATCCCGCAAGAGGCATGCATGCCGAAGCTCTCGCGGTAATTCACGGTGATGTAGTGACCGTAAGCCTTGGCCACGCCGTAGGGCGAACGCGGGTAGAACGGCGTCGTCTCGACCTGCGGTACCGCCTGCACCACCCCGAACATCTCGGACGTCGAGGCCTGGTAGAACCGCGTCGCCGGCGCCAGCGTGCGCAGCGTGTCCAGCAGCCGCGCCACGCCCAACCCGTTCACGTCACCGGTATAGATCGGCTGGTCCCAGGACGCGCCGACAAAGCTCTGGGCGGCGAGGTTGTAGACCTCGTCCACCGGCGTATCGCGCAGCAGGCGAAAGATATTGGTCATCTCGGTCAGGTCGAGATCGTGCAGGATGACCCGGTCGGAGATGCCAAGCGCCTCCAGCCGCGCCCGTTCGGCCTGCGCAGTGCGCCGGATACCGCCATGCACCTCGTAGCCCTTGTTCAGCAGAAGCTGCGCCAGGTAGGCCCCGTCCTGCCCGGTGATCCCGGTAATGAGGGCGCGTTTGCCGGACGCGGTATCGATATCAGTATCGGTCATGGAAATCTCCCGTCAGGGTTGCATTTCCATCGTTATCCGGCGTGCGGGGTAAAGAATGCGTTAAGGTTAACGGATGGGCAGGAAGAATTTCCAAGTCATGAAGGCTGATCCTGCACCGGTGACCCCTGCAAGGCCCGCTTCGCCCCAAAGGCCATCTGACCCGCATGCATGCCGTGTTGCGCGCCTGTGTTGCGCTATGTCGATGCCCAGAGAAAGGCACGATCCTGACGGGGTCTGCCCGCAAAAATGCCCTGAAAAGCCTCCATGTTGAATCAAAACAATTCAAACCCGAGAGGCGCGCAGTGAATTACTTTCTGGAACCCGTGATCGGCATCTGCCGGTTCTCCTTTTGTGGCAATGGCGACTGGGGGGCTTATGCCAATATCAACTCCGACACCGATCTGGACCTGCTGCATTTCGAACAGGCCGAGAAACTTTATGACGATGCGCGCATGGCGCTCAGGTTCCACCTGTTCGAAAACCTGCTCCTGCCATCGCTCAAGGCGCAGAAAGATCCCAATTTCATCCTGATCGTCCTGACCTCGGACATCCTGCCGGCCAAGCATCAGCGCCGCCTCAAGGCGCTGTGCGACAGCGATGCGCGGCTGCGCCTGGTCGTCTCGGACGAAACCACCGTACATGCCGCGCTCCTGCCCGAGCTGCGCGCGCTCAACAGTGGCCTCAGCCGGCCGCTGGTGCAGTTCCGAATCGATGACGATGATTGCCTGTCATATGACTACGTTCGCGAATTGCGCCGCTACATGCAGCGGCTCGGCGACGTGATGCCGATCGGCTATTCGCGCTCGAACGGGCTGGTGGTGACGTCCTACGCCGAGGATGGCGAGACGCATCTCTACCGCGCCACCCTGCCGTTCAATTCGATGGGCACCGCGATCCGCGCGCCGGTGGACAAGACGATCTTTTCCTTCGACCATGGTGCCCTGCTCAAACGGTTCCCGGCGATGGTCGACAATGCCGGCATGGGGTTTCTGTCGGTCAAGATCGACGGACATGATTCGCGCCCCCTGTGCAGGACGGAACCGGGGTTCCAGCGCACCCATAGGCCCGTGTCGGCGGAGCAGGCCGAAACCGTCCTGTCGAAATGGTTCGGCTTTCTGGGCGACAGCAACCGCACGCAGCAGCTTGTCAGCCATATCGAGACCGCCAGGACCCTGGCCCGGGCAGTGCCGGCGCCGGCATCCTGGCTCAAGGCGGTCTGACCCGGCCCGGCTCGAAGGGTCCCGGCGGCTTGCTCCCGGCGGGGGTTGCCCCTATGGAGGCAACGCCCGTTTCAAAGCGCCTTTTTCATGACCCTGATCACCCTCTCGTCCATTCCGCCACGCTTTGGGCTCATTGGCCCGACGCTCGAGGCGCTGGTGGCGCAAAAGGGAATCGACGGGGTCGAACTGTACCTGCCGCGCCGGTACCGGCGCTTTCCCGACTGGGACGGCACGCTGCCCAGGGTGCCACAGGGTGTGACGATCCACCGGACCGACACCGATTACGGCCCGGCCACCAAGGTGCTCTGCGCCGTGAAGCGCCACCAGGCCGACAACCTGCGGTTGCTGTTCTGCGACGATGACCGCGATTACCGCCCCGGCTGGGCGCGAGATCTGCTGACAGTGGCCGATCGCTACCCGGACCGCGCCGTTGCGCTGGCGGGCTGGGACATTGCCGGGCTGACCACGCGCAGCATTTTCGCCGCCCCGCGTTACCGGCGCAGGTCGCGCAGCTGGGACATGGCGTACCGGGTGGCGCGGCTGCGCCAGGTGATGTCGGGACAGGTCAAGGCCAGGCTGGCGCAGAAACCGCCGCGCCGGATCATCGCGCAGGCGGGCTTTGCCGATATGCTCGAAGGCTATGGCGGCGTCGTGGTGCGGCCCGATTTCTTTGACGACGCCGCGTTCGACATCCCGGACCAGGCGTTCCATGTCGATGATGTCTGGCTGTCGGGTGCGCTGGCCCGCAAGGGCATCGGCATCTGGCTGGCTGCCGATCTGCCCGAACCCAAGACAACGCAGGCCGACCGGGCCGCAGCCCTCTATCGCCACCGCGAGGCGGAAAAGGGCCGGGCGGAACTGGATGCCGAGGCGATCACGCTGATGCGCGCACGCTGGGGTCTCTGGGGCGGGGCGGATGTCGCGATCCCCGAAGGCGGCGTGCGGCAGGTCTGAGCCGGGGCCAAGGGCTTTTGAAAGCCCTTCCCCAAGGCTTTTCGAAAAGCCTTGGCCCCGCGTTGGACATGCGCCGGCCCAGCCGCTATCACCGCTCCGGAACAATCCGCGCAGGCCCCCATGACCGACACCCCCTCTGCCATCGCCCGCAACGTGCTGGCCACCGAGGCCACCGCGCTGTCTCGGCTGGCCGCGGATCTGCCAACCGATTTCGACGCCGTGGTGACGCGGCTCCTGGCGCTGCCCGGCCGGGTGATCGTCTCGGGCATGGGCAAATCCGGCCATGTGGCGAACAAGATCGCGGCCACGCTGGCTTCGACCGGCACGCCTGCGCATGGCGTGCATCCCGGCGAGGCGAGCCACGGCGATCTCGGCATGATCACCCGAAACGATGCGGTGATCCTGATCTCGAACTCGGGCGAGACCCGCGAACTGGCCGACATGATCGCCTATTGCACCCGGTTCGAGATCCCGCTCATCGCTGTGACCAAGCGGATGGACAGCACGCTGGCACAGGCGGCGGACCATGTGCTGCAATTGCCCGATGCACCCGAAGCCTGCCCGTTGCGCATGGCGCCCACCACCTCGACCACGCTCACCATGGCGCTGGGGGATGCGCTGGCGGTGGCGCTGATGCAGCATCGCGGCTTCGACCGCGAAAGCTATCATGCCTTCCATCCCGGCGGCACCTTAGGCGCGCAGCTCCTGCGCGTTTCGGCGATCATGCATCGCGGCGACGCGCTGCCGGTGGTGGCCCCCGACACGGCCATGGGTGAAACCCTGGTGGTGATGAGCGCCAAGGGATTTGGCGTCGCCGCCGTGGTCGAAGACGGCACGCTGACAGGCGTCATCACCGATGGCGATCTGCGCCGCAATCTCGACGGACTCACCGGGCGCAGCGCCGGAGAGGTGGCCACGCCGCACCCCCGCTCCATCGCCCCCGATGCGCTTCTGACCGAGGCGCTGGCCGAGATGAACGCCCACAAGATCGGCGCGCTGATGGTGACCGAAGAGGGCAGGCTTCTTGGGCTGATCCATATCCACGATCTTCTGCGCGCGGGTGTGGCATGAGCGCGGTCGTCTTCATCCCCGCCCGCTATGCCTCGGCGCGCTATCCCGGCAAACCGCTGGTGGAACTGACCGGCGCGGCCGGTGAGAAAAAGACCCTGGTCCAGCGCGCCTGGGAGGCGGCACAGGCCGTATCCGGCGTGGACAGGGTCTATGTGCTGACCGATGATCGCCGCATCGCGGACGCCGCGCACAGCTTTGGCGCCGATGTGCTGATGACCTCCAGCAGCGCCCGAAACGGGTCCGAGCGCTGCGCCGAAGGGCTGGCGCAACTGGATCATGACCCCGAGGTCATCATCAACCTGCAGGGCGATGCGCCCCTGACGCCCGCATGGTTCGTCGAGGCGCTCATTGCCGCGATGCAACCGGGGGTCGAGATGGCCACCCCGGTCGTCGCATGCGACGCGGAAACGCTGACCAATTTCGTCACCGACCGTCAACAGGGCCGGGTGGGCGGCACCACGGCGGTGATGCGTCCCGACCGCAGCGCGCTCTACTTCTCCAAGGAGGTGCTGCCCTACGTCGGGGATCTGTCCAATCCGCCGCAGGTCTGGCACCATGTCGGTGTCTATGCCTACACACCCCGCGCCCTGCGCGCCTATGCGGGCTGGGAGGAAGGCCCGCTGGAACGCGCCGAGGGGCTGGAACAGCTGCGCTTTCTCGAAAACGGCATGCCCATCACCTGCGTGCCCGTCGAAGGGCGCGGCCGGGTGTTCTGGGAACTCAACAACCCGGTGGATGTGGCGCGGGTTGAATCCGTATTGCTGCGCGAGGGAATCGCATGACACCTGTCCAGATCGGCGACATACCTGTCTCTAACACGGCACCTTTCGCGCTCATCGCGGGGCCTTGCCAGCTCGAAAGTCTCGACCATGCGCGCATGCTGGCGGAGCGGATCGCCGCCGCGGCTGATGCCACAGACACGCGGTGGATCTTCAAGGCCAGCTACGACAAGGCCAACCGCTCCTCGCTCACCGGCAAGCGCGGCCTTGGCATGGACGAGGGCCTGACGATCCTGTCCAAGATCAGGGCCGAATTCGGCGTGCCCGTGCTGACCGACATCCACACGGCCGAGCAATGCGCGCCGGTGGCCCAAGCCGTCGACGTGCTGCAAATCCCCGCGTTTCTCTCGCGCCAGACCGACCTCTTGCTGGCCGCCGGCGAAACCGGGGCCGCGCTCAACGTCAAGAAGGGGCAGTTCCTCGCGCCGTGGGACATGGAGAACGTCGCCGCCAAGATCGCCTCCACCGGCAACACCCGCATCCTGCTCTGCGAACGCGGCGCGAGTTTCGGCTACAACATGCTGGTCTCGGACATGCGGTCCCTGCCGATCATGGGGGCCACAGGATACCCGGTGGTCTTCGACGCCACCCATTCGGTGCAATTGCCCGGCGGGCAGGGCGCATCCTCGGGCGGGCAGCGCGAATTCGTGCCCCCCCTGGCGCGCGCCGCTGTCGCCGTGGGCTGTGCGGCCGTCTTCATCGAAACCCATGACGATCCGGACAACGCCCCCAGCGACGGCCCCAACATGGTGCCGGTGGATCAGCTCGAAAGCCTGCTGTCGATGATGCGCCGGATCGACGGGGTGGTGAAGGGCTGAGCCTTTTGCGAAAGCCTCACAAGGCTCTCCAGAAATGCGTCCATCCGCGTGCAAATCTTTTGTAAACACCATTCAGAAATGTCACTGGGTTTGCTAAGCAGGAATGTCACCGCCGGGTGCGACGGGAGCAAGGCTTTTGAGCCCGTAGACCCCAGATATCGAAGGGCTGAAAAGCCTTGCGGGGGTC
>NZ_JAIPUS010000053.1 GCF_020055675.1 Marivita sp. | reverse complement strand
CGGCCACACCCATGGTCCGCGTGCCCGAGCTTAACCCCGCGAAGATAATGCACCTGCTGGACGCGGGGGCCTACGGTATCATTTGCCCGATGATCTCGACGCCAGAGCAGACAAGAATGCTGGTCGGTGCATGCCGCTATCCGCCCTCGGGCAACCGCAGTTTCGGCCCCTCCCGAGGGCTTCTATATGGCGGTGCTGATTATGTGGCGCACGCGAACGCGACGGTCATGGCCATCCCGATGATCGAGACCGTTGAAGCGGTTGAGCGCATCGAGGAAATCCTCGATGTCGAGGGCGTTGATATGGTCTATATCGGACCCAACGATCTGGCCTTTGAACTTGACAGGCACGCAGGTTACCCGCGCCCGAAATCCGAGGCGGCCCTTCTTCACGTGCTCAATGCCGCGACCAAACGCGGCATCCCCGCCGGCATTTTCTGCGGTTCGGGTGAAGAAGCCCGAACCCGCGTTGAACAAGGGTTCCGCCTTGTGACGCCCGGCAATGACTTTGGCCATCTGACACGCAGCATGCGCGCGGCCGTGCAGGCCACCCTCAAAGAGACGAACCCGGAAATCGTCGTGCAAAATGGCTATTGAACAGATATCCGCACGGTCGTGGCTGCTGGTGCCGGGCACGCTGTGCACGGGGGCTGTCTTCGACGGGTTTCTGGATGCCCTGGGCGTTGCAGAGCGCGCGCGCAGCTACGTGACATTGGACCGTCCTTCGATCCAGGACTATCGCGCGGATTTCGAAGGTCTTGCAAACGATACGGTCGTTTGCGGCTTTTCTCTTGGGGCGATCGTGGCGGCCCATTTTGCAGACAGCATAACCTCAGACCGTCTGATCCTCTTCGGCCTGAATCCTTACGCGGATGACCATGCCAAGGCCCCGTCGCGCCATGCCCTGGCACAGGATGTCCGCGCGAATGGCGGAGCGGCGGCCCTCAGGACCCGCCTGTCGGACGTCTTTGGCCCCGACCCGGATGCAACACGGGCCGCCGTCTGCCAGATGGCCGAAGAGACCGCGCCGCTCATCAGCGCGCAGACCCGGCTGGCCCTCAGCCGGCCGGGCGCGCTGTCAGCGTTGACGCGGGCGGCAATGCCGGTCTTGGCCGCGACCGGTACACGCGATCAGGCCGCCCCAATCGCGCTGGGGCAAGCCGCTGCGCAAAGCGCGCCGAATGGGCAGTTTCACCCGCTGGATGGCTTGGGGCACTTTGCCCTTATGGAAAACCCCAACGCCTGCTCCGAAGTGGTGCAATGCTGGCACGAGGCAAATAATGAACACGTCTGACATCTCCGCCCTGATCGACCGTTTGCACAGCTGCGACACGCCCACCGTCTGCAACGCCATCGAAGTGGCCCAAGGCCAGCGCGGCTTCGCGGGCTTCACTCACCGCAGTATCACATGGGCGGGCGATCCGGACGCGCGGATCGTCGGCTTCGCGCGCACCGCGCGCATTGCGGGGGCCACCCCCCCATCCGACCCACCCGACGACATCCGCGCCCGCCGCATGGCCTATTTCGAGGCCATGAACGCAGGCCCGCGCCCAGGTGTGGCCGTGATCGAAGATGCCGACGGCGACGCAGCCATCGGCGCATGGTGGGGCGAGGTCCACGCGCAGGTTCACAAGGGCGTGTTCGGCCTGTGCGGGGCAGTCACCAATGGCGTGGTGCGCGATCTGGGCGACATGCCCGCGAGCTTCCCTGTCCTCGCGGGATCGGTCGGGCCTAGTCACGGCTTTGTCCATGTGCGCGACATCGGCACGCCGGTCACAATCTTCGGCATGACCGTGGCACGAGGCGATTTGATCCACGCTGACTGCCATGGTGCTGTTTGTATCCCCGCGGATGTAATCCCGAAGCTGAACGCTGCCCTCGATCGGCTGTTCGCAGCCGAGGCCGTCGTTCTGGACCCGTTGAAAGATGGCCCCGTTGATTTCGAAACCTTCACGACCCTTTGGGCCGATTTTGAGAAGGCACGCACATGAGCGGAACCATTCTGGGCTGCATCGCCGACGATTTCACCGGCGCGACAGATATCGCGGGCCTGCTGGCGCGCAGCGGTGTGCGCGTCTCCCTGCGCATCGGCGTGCCTGACACCCCGCCCAAGACCACCAGCGCGTTTGAAGTCATCGCCCTCAAATCTCGGACCGCTCCGGTACAGAAGGCGATTGACGAAACGCGATCGGCGCTGGCATGGCTGCGCGATGCAGGCGCGCGTCGTTTCTACTGGAAGTATTGCTCGACCTTCGACAGCACCGCCGACGGCAATATCGGCCCGGTGGCCGAGGCGCTCATGGGGGATCTTGGCACCGATCAAACCATCTATTGCCCAGCCTTCCCCGAAAACGGCCGGTCCATCTTCATGGGCAACCTCTTTGTCGGCCAACAGCCCCTCGCCGAAAGCCCGATGAGGGACCACCCGCTGACACCGATGCGCGATAGCAACTTGATGCGCCTTCTGGCACCGCAAGTGCGCGGTCGGGTCGGCCTGATTGACCGCCTTACAGTGGCCCAAGGGGCGCAGTCCTTGCAGGATGCCCTGGCGCAGCATCGCGCCGAGGGGATCGCTCATGTTGTCGTTGATGCTGTTGCCAGCAGTGACCTTGTGATCATTGCGACCGCCTGCCGTGACATGCCGCTGATGACCGGCGGTTCCGCCGTCGCGATGCCGCTGCCCGCTCTCTATCTGGCCAACGGGCTGCTTTCGGACGACGCGCCCAAACGACCGCATCACACCCTTCCTGACGCAACAATCATCTTGTCTGGCAGCTGCTCGGCCATGACCAATGCGCAGGCCTCCGCCTACATTGCGACGGGCGCGCCGTCCTATCAACTCGATCCGCTGACCCTCGCGGAGCGCGGAACGCAAGAGGTTATCGATTGGCTGGCGGCCCAGGACCTGGCGCAAGCCCCGCTTGTCTATGCCACCGCCGATCCGGCCAGCGTCAATGCCGCCCAGGCCAAGGTCGGAGCTGTCGAACTGGGCGCCCTGATCGAAAACACCCTCGCACATTGTGCCACCGCGGCCCGTGATGCAGGCGCGCGCCGCATCATCGTCGCGGGTGGTGAAACGTCGGGTGCGGTGACCAGGGCGCTGGGTGTGGCCCAGCTCGACATCGGCACTGAAATCGCGCCCGGTGTGCCATGGACCTTTTGCATCTCGGACGGTGTGCAGATTGCGCTGGCCCTGAAATCCGGCAACTTTGGAGGCGAAGACTTCTTCACCGATGCTCAAACCAGATTGGACGCCTCATGAGCGCCGAAAAGCGATTGCGCGAACAGATCTGCCTTTTGGCGAAATCCATGTTCGACCGTGGCCTGACGGGTGGCAGCACCGGAAATATATCCGCGCGCACGGGTGACGGGGGCCTGCTGGTCTCGCCCACGGGCACCAGCTTTGGCCGCCTTGACCCGGCCCGGCTCAGCCGGTTTGACCCGCAAGGCGCATTGATCGACGGCGACCTGCCGACCAAGGAAATGCCGCTGCATTCCGCGTTCTACGACACGAGGTCCACAGCAGGCGCGGTCGTGCATCTGCACAGTTGTCACGCGGTTGCGCTGTCCTTGATGCCCGATGCGAACGCGGACGACTTCCTGCCCCGCCTGACCCCCTATGCGATCATGAAACTGGGGCGCGTGAAGTTGCTGCCGTTCTTTCTGCCCGGTGATCCGGCGATGGGCGACGCGGTGCGCGGGCTGGCGGGCAAACGTTCGGCGGTGATGCTGGCCAACCATGGCCCGGTCGTGGCTGGCAAGGATGTTGAAGCCGCGTGCAACGCGACCGAAGAACTGGAAGACACCGCGCGCTTGGCGATGATGACGCGTGGCATGTCACCGCGCGGGCTATCGGATGCGGATGTGGAGCGATTGGTAACGACGTTCAATGTGGAGTGGGATTCATGAGGTTTTCCGCCAACCTTGGCTTTCTGTGGGCCGAATTGCCACTTCCCGATGCCATCCGGGCCGCGAAAACTGCCGGTTTTGACGCGGTCGAATGCCATTGGCCCTTTGCGACACCCGCGGCGGATGTGCGCGCCGTCCTAAATGAAACCGGTCTGCGAATGCTGGGGTTGAACACCGCGCGCGGCGACGTGTCGGCGGGTGAAAACGGCCTTGCCGCCCTGCCGGAGCGCAGTGACGACGCCCGCGCGGCAATTGACGATGCAATCGCGTATGCACGTGCCATCGGGTGCGGATCCGTCCACGTCATGGCCGGCTTTGCCAGCGGTCCGGCCGCCAGTGAAACTCTCGTCGCCAATCTGGGCTACGCCTGCACGCAGGCCGCACCGCACGGAATCACGATCCTGATCGAGCCACTGAACCGCTACGATGCACCGGAGTATTTTCTTACAACGACGACGCAGGCAATCGACCTGATCGACACCGTGCAGGCCCCCAACCTCAAGCTCATATTCGACTGCTACCATGTGCAATTGATGGAAGGTGATCTAGGCCACAAATTGAATGGCCTGTTGCCCTATATCGGGCATATCCAATTTGCATCTGTGCCAGATCGCGGGCCGCCCACGACCGGGGAAGTGAACTACCCCCATATCTTCGAGGTGATAGGTTCACTTGGATACGACAAGCCCTTGGGCGCGGAATACAAGCCGAAGGGGCGAAGTGCGTCATCCACATTGAAGGCTCGGCCGCGAAGCTCCATCATGCGGCGATCGTTGTCGACCGCGAAGACAACCATGCACCCGGTCGCGTCGTTTCAATATAAGAGCTATCTCTTGACGTAGCACTTGCGATTAGACAACTGCATCAGTTCATCACCCCGAATTGTTGAGTCCTTTCAGCGTCGCGGCTCGAAGCCTCTATCTATTTTAACGCGACCCTGCGTGCACGAAACAGACCGTTTCGAAGAGCCTGCTTGTAACCAATCGACCAGAGCGGTCGTTTGTCGTCCGCGCAGAATTGGTGAGTAAGGGCTCAAAGCCGCCTTGCGGCGGCGCAGCATCGCTTACCGTCGCTGACGGATCACTGGTGGCTGATCCGGCATGCCGCTGAACAAGATCACGCGCCCATCGCCGTCGTCCGGATCATTGACCAGGACAAACGGCACATCGACCCCGTCCTTCTCATAGATGCAGCGGTATTTCATCTGCCCGTCAAGCGGATCGCGCACTTGGTCGTAGCGAGAGCTGTACGTGATCGCCTGATCGATCCAGCCCTCGACACCTGCGGGCGTCACCAAGGACATGGGCTGCCCATCCAGCAGCAAAGTTTTGCCCACGTTGAATACTTCATACATCTTTCGGTCTCCTCTGTTTTTCCTGTCAGGCCGCATCACAGGCTGTGACCTTCGCCACGATCCCTGTCCCGCGTGTTTTCGTTCTCGTCGTCACCGCGCTCCCGGTCGCGATCGTCCTCAATCTCCAGCGCTTCGCGCGGCTTGTTCAGCACGTCCTTCAGCCGCTCGTTCACGGGTGGCTTGCGCGCCTCGCGCCCTGTGTCCTCGCCCAGATCATACTCGCTGAACCCATCCAGCTTGTGAACCGCCGCTTGGCCGTCGCGCCCGGCGTCTTTTTCCATGATCTCTTTCAGCCGCTCCCGCGCGTAATTGCGGCCTTCCGGCTTCGGGGTGTCGTCCTGATCCCGTGACCGGCCCACGACCTGCGACAACCGCTCCCGGAAATCCTCCGGGTTGCGTTCGCCGCGTTCTTTCGAGGTCGCAGCCCTGAGCGCCGCCAGACCGGCAGAGACGCGGTCCTGCCCAGCCTCACGCTTGATGACATATGTCTCCCGCGCGATATCCAGCCGTTCGCGCATTTCGCGGAAAGCCGCGCGCGCCTGGCGAGCGGCATGGACCACGGCCCCACGCTCGGTGACCGGGACGTATTCCCGGCCCTCGCGCTCGGCCACAGCCTTGGCGCGCCGCTCCATGGAATTGGCCGCTGGCCCCAGCTTCAGCTCGGGGTCACGGTCCAGCTCCTCGGCAGACAAGGTGTCACCGCGCCCCTGGGCCGCCTCCCGCTGCGTCTCAAGCGACCGGTGATCGACGCGCTCAACCTCCCCGACACGCTCCAGGGCGCGGTTCTGCAACTCGGCCCAAAGGCCCCGCATCTGCTCGATCTCGACACCGCCGGTCTTTGCGGAATCGAGCACCCGCGTCTTGGCGGTGAAGCCCCCGGCTTCCAGCTTGCGGGTGGAGGTCAGAACATGGGCGTGGTGGTTGCGCTGATCACCCTCGCGGTGGGGCGCATGGATCGCCACATCGACGGCGACACCGTAGCGGCTGACCAGCTCCTCGGCGAATTGGCGGGTGATCTGCGATCGGTCCTCGGCGCTGATCTCGGACGGCAGGGCCAGCTCCCATTCGCGGGCGGTGACGGAGTTGCGGCGGGTCTCGCTGGCCTCGGCCTCGTTCCAGAGGCGGGACCGGTCCGAGGCCCAGTCCGGCGCGTCCTTCGGGGCCAGAATGAAGGTCTCCTCGATGCCCTGCTTGCGGGTGTAATCGTGGACGCGACCTTCGCGCTGGCACTCGATGCGCTCGCCGACACGGTAGGCCGCTGCTGCCGTGGCAGAGCGCCCGGCGCTGCGTTTGATCGTCTTCACGGAGAGGTGGTAGCTTGCCGGCGTACCCTACACTTCCGATTTGAGATTGCTGCAAATCTCTAAGCCGCAGGTGAAGGGTTTGCATAAGTGCGCTCTCAGCGATTTTCCGCACCATGTTGCCACTGGATGGTATCTGAGAGGCTCAGAACGGTCCGCCGGGTGGCACTGCTGGTAGTAAATGCCCCCATCCGCACCGGCCCTCACCGGCCATTGGCACCGTAGTCGTCGCTGCGGCGCAGCTTCACCAGACCGGCTATTCGTCCATCGCGCAGCATTTTCGGAGGATGATGGTAGGCAGTAGGGACGAAGCGATCACTCCCAGACTTGTGCTTTGAAATTGCCGCCATCTATGCTGTGGTCTGTCAATCGGTAGGAGTTCTGAATGTGAGCGATGACAGGCTTAGGGTTCCGCAGGACCCCGATTATTTTCATGCGATTGGATTAGCTGCCGTGGCCTTCGCGCGGCTTGAATGGGACGCGGTGTGGTGCTGCCATCGATTGCAGAATGACTACATTCAGACCATTGAGGCAAAAAGAAAGACGGCGGGCAATATTGCTAGGGACCTTGGATGCTTGTTCCTACGTATTTCTGATCAGAGTCTTCGTGCAAAGGCCGTTCCGTTCGCAGACGAGTTCAAGTTAATTGTTGCTGACCGAAACGCGCTAATGCACGGAAAGCCGGGAACTGGAAACGATGGAGAACAGCGGCTGTTTAGGCACGGCGACGAATGGACTATTATTGACATTAACGAATTTTCAGACCGGTGCGTAAGAGCGGGAGGGCGCTTGAATGCCCTTTTGTATAATGAGCTGGCCGAACCATGCACCGTCGCACTCAACTCATAGAGCATACAACACAATCGGCTCAATGCTGACCTCGGAGCGACGGCAGCATACTGTGGCTGTCCACCATTTGTGTCGATGAGGACGGCCCAAAGCCGCCGCTCATCGCTGATCTGGGTTGCTGCGGTGCGGCCGGTGAGACCGGACATTCGCTGCAATAGCGAAACCTGAAGATCATCGAACTGACATGTCGCAGGTTGCGGAGACACTCCCCGCAACCTTCAATTTAATGGTCGTTATTCATTCAACATCTTTGTCAGCCCGTTGGCTGGCGTAGGC
>NZ_JAIPUS010000052.1 GCF_020055675.1 Marivita sp. | reverse complement strand
CATGCATGTCATCGCCGCGCGCGCACGCGCCGACGATACGACCTACCCCACCGGGTCGCCGGAGGCCGCACTGGGAGCCGAATTACCCTAAACCCTGATTGAGGCCTACCATGAACATTCAAGATACGTCACATGCGATCATCAACAACACAGCCGAAAGCGTTAAATTGCCGCTTTTGGCAGATACTCTGACAGAACTCGGTTATGGTGAATTCTTTGCCTGCTTCAACCCGCTGTCGCCTCGTTTGCAAAGCTGGACCCGCATGCGTTCCTGTGTGCCAGGCCATCTGCGGGCATCGGTCGACCTGTTTCTCTTTGGCGAAGCGGTCGAGGCCGGGCGCCTGCCGCCCGCTTTGCTGGACCTCGTGCCGATGCTGAAGGCGCGGGGGCTGTTGTCCGAGACTGCGCAGGGGTTCCTGCACACGCCGGACCTCGTCCTTCTCCCGGTGCAGGGGAACTGGCTTTTTTGCCAGCGGCCACAGGTGAACCCGACACTTTATTTTGGCGATGACTCGCTCGCGCTGCTGATGCGCAGCATCCCGCGCAGCGGCAAGACTGCGCTGGACCTCTGTGCCGGTCCCGGCATCCAGACCCTGCATGCCGCGCGGTTTGCAGATCATTCCGTAGGAGTCGAAATCAACCCGGTGGCCGCCGATCTTGCGCGGATTAACATGGCGCTGAACCGGCTTGACCACAAGGTTGAGATCCTTTGCGGATCGCTGTTTGCGCCGCTTGGAACACGGCGTTTCGACAGCGTCACCGCAAACCCGCCGCTCCTGCCCTTCCCCGAAGAGATCGCCTATCCCTTTGTCGGACACGGCGGTCGTGACGGGCTGGTGATCACAAAGAAAATCCTCGCCGGGCTTCCCGTCCATCTTGCCGATGGCGGTCATGCCCAGATCGTCGGCACCACGCTGAGCGATGGCATCCTGCCGACCACGCTCGATACGCTGGAGGCGCTGGCAGAGGCGCATGATCTTGGCCTTACCATGAGCGTCATGTCGCACCACCTCCTCACACCGGGGAGCGATTATTTCGATGGCCTGGTCGCAACGGCATCAAGCAACACAGATGTGCCACCGGCGCAGATCGCCGAGGCCTTTGCCAACATGCTGCAGGAAGAGGGTGCCACACATCTCTGTGCATTTTTCCTTCACGCCGCACACCGCACCGTCGGGGACCTACACCTTATCGACGTGGCCGCGGTCGATGAACCCGGTTTGTGGTATATACCCTAGAAAGTCGCAATGAAGAGATTTCTGTCCATATCCAAAGACCTTGCGCCCGGCTGGCGCGTTCAGTTCGCCATGCGCCTGAACGACACCACGTTCTGCGAAAGCTGGGGCGAACTGCTTGGCACGGATCAAGACGACGACCTTCCTGGGGAAACGCTGCACCGGTTTCGCTTTTTGCAATGGATCGACCCGGCGGCGGCGGGATCGACCGGGCCGGTGACCTACCGCAGCTGCGAAATGCTCTGCCGCGACGATCTGGCCCCAGTCCGCTATGTCGTCCACTCGGCCGGCGAAACAGCGGTGTTCCGCATCACCCGGGAACAGGTCAGGGTGACATTGGCCACCGGCCAGGAAATCGCCGCGCCGATCGACGCCCCGGATTTCCTTCTGGATGCAAATATGATTCCGCAACTCGATCTGTGTGTGCGCCTGCTCACAGGCGGGGATGGCGCGGGCTTTGTCGGCCGTTTCCTTTCCCCGAGCGCCATGCAGACGATCGAATATACGCTGGACCCCACTGAAACAGGCTGGCAGTCGAGCTTTGGGGAGACCATCACCCGCGCCGAGTCCGGCGGCGTTGAGCGCGTCGATGTCGATGGCGTTGAAATCCGGCACCTGCCCTTTACACTGCCGATCTGGGCGGATCGCGCCGGTGACATCACCGCCGAGGTGCCCCGGGGCTATACGCCTCCTGCAAGCATGCGCCTACGGGAGACGAGCTTCCAAGGTCCCGATGTCGTGCATGGCGCTGCACTCGCCGCGCCTCTGAACGGTGGAACCGCCTTTGCTGCAGCGGTCTACTTTGCCGGGTCCGGACGGATCGACCGGCACGGGTTCAGCGGGCTGCTGGATCTTGGAACGCATCAACTGCTGGACGGGCTGGCAGAGCGCGGGGTGGTATCCCTGCGCTATGACAAACGGGGCGCAGGGGTGACGCCGCTTGGAACCGACATGCTCGAACCCAGTTTCGAAGGTGTGCTGTCGGATGCCCGAGCCGCCGTCGCCGCACTGCGTGCCGCGCCCGAAAGCGCGGGCCTGCCGCTTTACTACATCGGTCACAGTCAGGGCGGGCTGGTCGCGCTGATCCTTTCCCAGGAAGATCCGAAACCGGCCGGAGTCGTCCTGCTGGCGACGGTCGCACGACCCATCGATCTGGTGCTGGCCGATCAGGTCCGCTCACAGGCAGACAAGCTGGCATTTTCCGAGGATGTCCTAACCCGGCGGCTGGAAGATCTGCGCGCGCTGTTTGATCATGTGCGTCGTGGCCCCGACTCCGACAAATCCGCTCTGCCTCCAAAGATCGCGGCGCAGCGCCACTTGATGCGCTGGTATCGCGAGCAGCTGGCCCATGATCCCGTCACGGCAATCAGGCGCACAAAGCTGCCGATCCTGCTGATGCGCGGTAGCAAGGACGAACAGGCTTTCGACGCGGATGATCGTGCCTTTCTGGACGCGGCGGAAGAAGAAGATCTCGATTTGACCTACCGTCTGTTGCCCGGACTGGATCACCTGATGGTTCAAGACAGCGGCGGCGGACTGGCCGACTATGCCCAGTCGGGTCGGCAGGTCGAGCAGTCCGTTGTCGACGCCATCGCTGACTGGATCGCGGAACGGCAGGGCACGATCCGCCAGGAGGAGGAACGGCATGCGCGCTGATTTTTCAGCCGTCGTCGGGATGCCGCTCACGGTACAGGCGCGCCGCATAGAAATGGGCATCCACTGCGATCAGAAGTGCCGAGCCAAGAATGACATAAAGCGCCCAGTCCGAACGGATGACGCCCAGAAGACAGACACACGCCGCCAGCCGCAGCCACAGCGACACCCGGCGGTTGGTGGCCTCCCAGACAGTCGCGTCCGCCAGCGTATGCCGCGTGCGCACCCCCAGAAGCGGGTTGCGATCCGCGTCCCGCATCAGCAGTCCGGCCCCGAAAAACGCAATGGCCGCGACAAGCGACCCGATCATCTCGGGCTGGATGGCAAACCCCGCGTTCAGAGCAAGCACAGCCAGATGCACGATCAAGAACGCGCATTGCAGGCCTACGAGCGAGCGTTCGAAAAGCTGGAAACTGTTACCCTCGAACCGACTGCGCCAACGGTGACCCAACGCCAGAAGCCCGAAGCCCAGAAAAGCACCGATTGCCGGAACGATCAAAAGCGCCACAGCCGTCGGCGCACGCAGCGTGACACGGCCATCCGCCCCCCAGTGCATGTCCAGTTGATCGGGCAGCCAGGGCAGCCAAAGCACGCCGAGCGCCAGAGTGATAATCGGGAAACCCAGGATGGCTGCTTTTCGTCCGATCCGCAAAGTCGTTTTCCGTCCACGTTTCACGATACCCAACCACCCCTGCGCCGAAAATGGAATCTGGTGATTTAACTTAGCTGCTTGCTTTGGCGCCCGACACGAAAGGAGCTTTCCAAATGCCCAAGCCAAGATTTTCGTCGATATTTCTAAGACTGTCACGGGACCCGGAGGCCCGCAAGGCCTTCGTCGAGAACCCGTCAGAGTTCATTCGAAATGAAGGGATCGATCCGGAGCGCCTTGATCTGCCACGAAGCGTGGATGCCGACACGTTGGACGCCAAGATCAAGGCGGCCTTCGGCGGGGGAGATGCCAGCTGGGCGATCGAACCCGCCGAAGCGGCCAGGCTGAACGCCGAAGAACTCTGGTCGCGCTTTGGCGTGATCGCCGAGCGTGAGCAGCCCGATGATGGCGGGACAAATTCGGTTGTGGTGACACAGACCGGCGCCACGGCAACCGCGATTGTCGTCTATGGAACCTCGGTCGTGACCTCCGAAGGGGCCTCCGTCGCCTTCGAAAGGGCACGTTTCTTGCGCAGCATCATGCGCCTGCGCAAATCCGACCTGACTTTTTCGATCACGCGCCCGGACGGCACCGCAATCGACAATCTGCCTGCCAGCGCCGTTGAAACCCTTCTGCGGCGCGTGCGCTGACAGACAAGAGGAGGATTGGTACGATGCCAGGCATCATCATGAGCGAGCTCTTCTCCCGCCTGGGCGAAGACAAGGCGTTCCGCGATCGCTTTGCCAAGGACCCCGCCAAGGTCCTGAGAGAAGCGGGCTACGATCCGGACCAGTTGGAACTGCCGTCGCAGATTGACCCGGAGGCGCTGGAAAAGCGGGTGACCCGGATTCGCAAAGGCGAAGAGACCCTTGAGGGCACCGAGGCGGAACTCTCGCGGCTGACAGCCAACGAACTGTGGGAGAGGTTCGCAATCGTGCGCCTGCGCGAAGGAGCCGACCCGGTGTCGGCAAGTGTCGTGCACGGCCCCGCAACGGCGGTGGTCTATGGCACGACCGCAACCAATGTCGTGACTTCGACCATCACCGGGACCAGTGGCGGCAGCAACTTCATGCTGTCCGAGGCGCAGGCACACGGGTTGCGGGACCTCATCGGTTTTGATCCGGAATTGCTGACCTTTACGATCAAGGGCCCGGATGGCGTGTCCGTCGGTGAGTTGAACGCCAAGACGGTTGAGGCGCTCTTGAAGCGGCTTGATCCATGAGCGACGCAAGGGCCGCCTACACCGGCAATCCCGAAGAGCTGCAACGGTGGCGCGCGGGCTCTCACGCTCCGCCCACAGTTGCGGTGTGGGAAATCACTTTGCAATGCGATCTGGGCTGTCGTCATTGCGGATCACGCGCCGGCAAGGCACGCACCGACGAACTATCCACCGCGCAGGCTTTCGACGTGATCGATCAATTGGCCGATTTCGGCGTACGCGAGGTCACTCTGATCGGCGGCGAGGCTTATCTGCGCCCAGATTGGGACAGGCTCGCATCGCGTATTGTGCAGCGCGGCATGGCCTGTACCATGGTCACCGGCGGACGAGCCTTCACGTCGGAACGTGCCCTTGCAGCGGCCATGGCCGGGATCAGCAAGATCGGGGTTTCGCTTGATGGTCTGGCGCAAACCCATGACCGTCAGCGCGGCAAACCCGGCTCTTGGGAGTCTGCCGTGGCCAGCATAGATGCCATTCGCGGCGCAGGTATCGAGGTGGCGCTGAACACGCAAATCAACCGCCTGACCATGCCGGAATTGCCTGCCGTCGCGGATTTTCTGATCGCCAGAGGGGTCAAATCCTGGATGGTGCAACTGACGGTTCCCATGGGGCGTGCGGCAGACCGTCCGGGGCTCCTGTTGCAACCCTACGAACTTTTGCAGCTGTTCCCGCTATTGGCCTGGATCAAGACGGAAAAGCTGACACCCAACGGCATCGGTTTTTTTCCCGGCAACAATGTCGGATATTTCGGCCCCTACGAAACCACGCTTCGCTACGGCGGCGAGATGGGCTTTGTCTGGGCGGGATGCGGCGCAGGGCGCGCCTCCATCGGGATCGAAGCGGACGGCAAGCTCAAGGGATGCCCCTCCCTGCCATCTGCGCCATATTCCGGCGGCAACCTCAAGGATCGGTCGCTGGCCGAGATTTTCACGACCGCGCCGGAAATCACCCACATCCACGAGCGCAGCCGCGACGATCTCTGGGGGTTTTGCAAGACCTGCATGCACGCGGACCGCTGCAAGGCCGGGTGCACATGGACGTCGCACAGTCTGATGGGGCGGCCGGGCAACAACCCATATTGCCACCACCGCGCCGATACGCTGCATCAGCGCGGGCTCCGCGAACGCGTCGTGTCCGTCAGGCGGGCGCCCGGGCAGCCCTTTGATTTCGGCCGTTTCGAAATCATAGAGGAGGACGCCTCGCTGCCATTGCCGGAAGACACCCTTGGAACGGCAGACCGCACGGCGCTGGCGCGGTTGTTCGATCTGCGCAGCGATGCACAGAGCATCTGGGACGAGCAGGAACTGTCGCAGGCCCTGAAAATTACAACGCGGCATCTGGAAGCCACCGCCAGTACCGAAAAGGGAGACAAGACATGAACGCGTGTTCTCCGCAAAAACCCAGCTTCGAGCTGGGCATCATGTTCACCCACACCTGCAACATCGCATGCCGCCATTGTGGAATTCTATCGCATCCAAAGAACCGCAACCGCATGGCCGAGCCTGACCTGATGGCGCTGATCGACGATGCCGCAGCCCTGCCCGAACCGCCCGACCTGATAGTCTTCACCGGTGGTGAGCCCTTCGTGCATCCAGATACTCTGGCACGCGCGCTGCGAAGATGCCGCGATCAAGGGATGCCGACCCGCGTCGTGACAAACGGCTTTTGGGCGCGTGATGTCGGTCAGGGTCTGGATGTGCTCATGCGCATGCAGGAGGCGGGCCTCAACGCGCTGAATTTCAGCGCCGACGTCTGGCATCTGGAATTCATGGAGGCGCAGACGCTGCACAACGCCATCGACTGTGCACAGCTTCTGGGATTTCACGTGGTGGTCAACATGGCGGTGCTCGATGACACCGATGTGGTGGACCAGTTCTGCACTCTCTACGGCTTCCAGCGCACGCGCGTTCAGGCACTGGACCAAGCCGAATTCTTCAAGGCGCAGACGGACATCGACCTGTCACACAAGCTGCTGGAAAAGATCCATCTGTCATGGGGGCGCGTCGTGCGGCTTGGTCGCGCAGAGCAGGAGATCAGCGATTTCAACCCGAAACCGCTGTCGTACTATACCAATGGTGGATGCAACGAGGTCATAAACCGCCCGGTCATCTATCCGGACGGCGATCTTCAGGCCTGTTGTTGCGCGGGAGGAAAGATTGCCTCTTTCCGAGTGGGGAACATTCATGACCGCCCCCTGTCGGACTTGCTCGCCGATATGCGCCAACGCAGCCATTTCCGCTACATTAATGCGGTTGGGCCAAAGGCGTTGCATCGCGCCCTCGCGCAAGCGAAGGGCGTCACACCGGACGAAAAGGCCTTCTGCTCGATCTGTGATGTGTGCGTCAAGCTTGCGGACCAACTGGCCGCGAAAGAAGTCGACGAGATCTGCGAAGTTGATGTGCTGAGACGACTCGTGATGGCCGGGGAAAGTCTCGCGCCGGAACAGATCGTGGAGCGCTAATCGACCTGTTGCGGTTTGATTCCGGTCCCTTGATAGCATTGTCACGGACCGGCTGCGTTCGTACGGCTCTGCGATGAAGGAGATCGCCGATGCCGATCGACAGGCAATGGGGCGTTGGTTGAACAATAGGGCAGAAAATTACCACCTGCCTTTCCTGAGACGAGTTCAAATTGGTCTGACAGCACCCGTGTTTTGAAAGGAATACCCGGTCACCTGCGCCGCGCCGCATTCCTTTCGATCAAGCGCTATCTGATAAACCAAGAGGTTCCCTAGGCCGTGGAGGATGCGCATGAGTGCTTACCTTTGCTTCCTACCGTAGCCCCAGCGTAGCACCACGCCTTACGCCTCAAACGCAAGGATGGACCCTTATGGCGTTATCATCTTGCTTTTGCTGTATGATTTTGGTTGCGGGAGTAGGATTTGAACCTACGACCTTCAGGTTATGAGCCTGACGAGCTACCGGACTGCTCCATCCCGCGACGCTTTGTTTTGGGCGTTTTGCCCGTTT
>NZ_JAIPUS010000051.1 GCF_020055675.1 Marivita sp. | reverse complement strand
TGCTCGAACACCATCCGGACCGCACGTGCGCGGACCTCGGGCGCATACCGATTTGCCATTTTGCTTTTTGTCATAACCATCATCCTTACTTAAGTTGATGGTCTCCGACAAACTCGGAGCGTTTCAAGAAAGTCCAAGGCTCCGAATTTTCTGCCGACCCTTTAAGAAACCCATACAATCCCAAATCAATCGGCGGCGATTTCCGCTATGGGGAAACTGCGAGAAAACCGCAGGCGACAAGGGAGAGCCATACCCCGTCTTACACCAGCTACGTCGGCATCGGGGCTGGCATGAAGGTCGCAATCAACAATACCGACCAAAACGATCGACAGGCCTTTGATGCGGCGAACGATCGCGTCTTGATCCCGGTCTGACGCATATGGCTTTCGGCGTGTCTTCTCGGGTCGAGCTTGGATGACACGAGACCGTTCTCGTCGGGATGGGCTGGTTCGTTGACGGGTTTCAAAGACCCTGGGCCAAGCATGGTGTCGCGGTCGTATTGCTTCTGAGTCCCGCCCGCTGATCCGGACCGTGCACACCTGCTGCACGGGGCCGAATCGCATTTTTACCTCGGGCCTCCGTTTCGTGCATCAAGCGTAGCTGCCGCATCCACAGGCCTCTGTTTGTTGATTCTGCGGCGCGGAATTCATCACGAACTGCGAAATATCGACCATGAATGAAGCGGTATCAGAAAGCTACTAGACTTTTAATCAAGTAACTTGACTGAATGATCCTGTGTGGTTTGTGCTGACAGTGCGGGCCATTTGA
Source organism: Marivita sp. (assembly GCF_020055675.1). GTDB lineage: Bacteria > Pseudomonadota > Alphaproteobacteria > Rhodobacterales > Rhodobacteraceae > Marivita. Next base: position 7,467 of record NZ_JAIPUS010000051.1, on the reverse strand, counting down.
CGGTTCCACGGGTGTGGTTCTGGCGTTCACGGAGGCCGCAGAACAACGGCCATGTACGGTTGCTGCCATCCCAAGGCCCCCGCGCATCGCCGGTTCAAGAAACGGCCAGGCCCGCACGGGCCGGCGACACGCATGGAGGTACGACATGACCACGCAATACGGATGGGAACCCTACCTGAGCGAGCGCGACCGCAAACATGACGCGCTCTGGGGCAAGAAAGAGCTTTTCGGTTTTGGCGGAAAACCTGCACTTCTGCTCATCGATATCTACTACAGCGTGCTGGGTCTTGACCGGCAGGAAATCTTTGACTCGATGAAGACCTGGCCGGGATCGACCGGTCTGGAAGGGTGGGCCGCGGTGGACCGGACGGCGCAACTTCTTTCGGTCGCCCGCGAAACCGGCATTCCTGTCGTGCATGTCAAGGGGTTGCAGACCGGCATCAAACCGTGGGTGCATCGCAAGCGTGGTCCGTCGAAGCTGAGCCCGGACATGCAGGCGAAAGGCACCGAGATTGTCGATGAGGTCAAGCCCATCGACGGCGAGGTTGTGATCGAAAAGACGGCCCCGTCCGGGTTTCAGGGCACGCCGCTTGCTTTCCATCTGCAAAGCCTCGGGATCGACACCTTGATCTGCTGCGGCGAGACCACGTCGGGATGCGTGCGCGCCTCCGTCGTGGATGCGGCGACCCACCGGTTCCGCGTCGGCGTCGTCAAGGAATGCGTTTTCGACAGGACCGAGGCGTCGCATTTCATGAACCTCTACGACATGCATCAAAAATACTCCGACGTGGTCTCTGCCGAGATGGCCGAAGAGTATTTCCGTGGAATCGCTGCGGCCGAGCCGGTGCCGATGGCCGCACGCAAGGTCGGCTGATCCAGAACGCGCAGCGCAAAGCAGGCGAAGACCTGCAACCGTTGCGCGGCCTTCCCCCACTGCCTGACAAGGAGACACAGACAAATGTTCAAACTCAATCGCCGCCAATTTGGCAGCCTTCTGGGGGCGACCGCGCTCGTTGGCGCCGGCCAGCCCGTACTTGCCCAGGACGGCAAGACGCTGACGATCCGTTTCTACGACGATCCGGCAGGCTATGACCCGGCCAACATATTCCGGATCGAAAACGAGAACCTTGCCTTTAACATCTTCTCGGGGCTGACGACTTATGACAGCCAGACCGGCGAGATCATTCCCGATCTCGCGACCTCGTGGGAGACGACCGACAACAAGACCTGGACGTTCAACCTGCGCAAAGGCGTCCAATGGCAAGAAGGCTACGGCGAGTTCACCGCCGAGGACGTCATTTACTCCTACAGCCGGATCCTCGACCCAGAGACGGCATCGCCCTATGCTGGCGAGTTCGCCGGGCTTGTCGCCATGGAGGCGCCCGACCCGTATACGCTGATAATCGAGCTGGACTCGCCCAACGGCAGCTTCCTGCATTCAGTGGCCAATTATCACCAGGGCCAGATCGTCAAGAAAGAGGCCATCGAGGCAGCCGGCGACCAGGTGCGCTGGCAACCGGTAGGCACTGGGCCCTACTACATGGACTTTATTGACGTGAATTCGCAGATCATCCTGAAGCGGCACGACGATTACTACCAGGGCCCGGCGCCGATCGAGACGCTGGTTTTCAACATCATCAAGGACGAGGCGACCGCCACGATCGCCCTGCGCAACGGCGAGGTCGATCTTGTCATGCGCTCCAACCGCGAGGAAAACCTGCAGACCCTGATGGCCGAAGGGTTCAAGATGAACACCGTGGACAATTACGCGGTGGCGGTGAAGGTCTTCAACACCGAGTTCGAACCCTTCGCCGATGCGCGTGTGCGCAAGGCCATCGCTCATGCGATCGACTATGACACCATCACGCAGGCGCTGTCCCCCAGCCTGCAGCAAGGGTACCATTCGCTGCTGATGCCCTGGATGCCGGTCTACACCCCGGACGTCGCGCGCTACCCCTATGATGTCGAGGCTGCGAAGGCGCTGCTGGCACAGGCGGGCTATCCCGACGGGTTCAGCTTCAAGCATCTGGGCACCTCGGCGCAGGGCGTGACCGAGCTTCAGCAGTTCGAGATCGATTTTCTCTCCAAGGTCGGCGTAGCCATGGAGATGGACCTGGTCGATACGCCGACCTTCAACCAGCGGCGCAACGCCGGCGAATTCGAGATGGCAACCCGCCTGTTGCCCGCGATCAACCCGGACATGATCCTGGCCAACTACCTGCACCCCGACAACAAGGTGCCCGGCGGTCTGAACGGAGCGCGCTACGACAACCCGGAGGTTACCGATCTGATGGCGGCCGCGAAGGCCGAGCCGGACCCGGAGAAGGCCAAGGCGCTCTACGTGCAGTTACAGCAGATCGTCATGGACGACTTGCCGTACCTGCCGACCTACGCCAACAACGTCTTCTGGCCAGGCAAGCAGTCCGTCATCGGCGTGCAGCCCAACTACCTCGCCCAGGTGAATTTCTGGGAAGTCGACGTAACGACGTCCTGAAGGATTGCCGGCCATGATTGATTACAGCCTGAAAAAGCTCGTGCAGCTCGTGATCACCACCTTCGGTGTTGTCACACTTGTGTTCTTCACGCTCCGGCTCATCCCCGGTGATGCGGCTTCGGCCATGGCTGGCGACACCCTGTCGGGCGACGCGCTCGAGGCCTTGCGCGAACAGATGGGATTGAACGAGCCCCTGTTTCGCCAGTATCTCGACTACCTCTCGTCTCTCGCCCGGTTCGATCTGGGCGAGACCATCACCACGCGCATCCCGATCTCCGAACTGCTGCTCAAGGCGGTGCCGATCACCATGACGATCGCGGTCTCGACCATCGTGTTGACGGTGCTGATTGCGATTCCGCTTGGTACGCTTGCAGCCTTCATGGCGCACAAGGGCCGAAAGACGCTCGACAATTTTCTGACGGGGACGGCGATGATCCTTGACCTGATGCCGTCGTTCTGGACCGCGCTTGTGTTCCTGTTACTGTTCTCGCTGACGCTTGGCTGGTTTCCAGCCAGTGGCATGGTGTCCTGGGACGATCCTTGGGCGCTGATGCAGCGGATCGCGCTGCCCGTTCTGGTGCTGTCGGTCACGCAGGTTGCGACCATGGCCCGGATCACGCGCACATCGGTGCTTGAAATCCTGAGTGAAGACTATGTGCGCACCGCCCGGTCGATGGGGTGGTCGGAACTCCGTGTCTTGTTCCGTCACGCGCTCAAGAACGCGGCGCTGCCGATCGTGACAGTGATCGGCCTCAGCTTTGGAAATCTGCTGAACGGGACAGTCATCGTCGAATTCATCTTCACGGTTCCCGGCGTCGGAAACCTGCTGATCACCGGCATCAACAGCCGCGACTACCAGATGGTGCAGACCCTTATCGTCTTCTACGCGCTGCTGTTCGTCACAATCAACTTTGCCACGGATCTTGTCTATCGTTCGCTCGATCCGCGCGTGAAATTCTAGGATCGCGAAGGTCTCGCCATGTTTCAGAAAACCCTTTATGCTCGGCCTCAACATCGGTCTTTCCGAGCGGCCCTGGCTGGCCTGATGCGCAATCCTCTTGTTACGAACAAGAAATCGCGCCTGGGTCTCATCATCCTATTGCCGATCCTGGCGCTCGCGGCCATCGCACCGATCCTGCCGATCCAGGCGCCACTAGAGACGAACCTGTTCGCCTCTCTGGAAAAACCATCCATTTTCCATCCGTTCGGGACCGACAAGATGGGGCGCGACATCTTCAGCCGCACGCTGGCCGGCATCAAGGTCTCGCTCATCGTCGGGCTTTCGGTGGCGGCCATTGCGCTTGGGATGGGCCTTTTGTTGGGAACTCTGGCCGGGTTCTTTGGCGGTCTGATTGACCGCGTCGTGATGACCGTGGTGGATATCTTCCTTGCCTTTCCGTCGCTTCTCCTGGCGATCGGGCTTGTGGCGATCCTTGGCACCGGGCTGATCCCGGTGATCCTGGCGATTTCACTTGCCGATGTGCCGCGGTTCATCCGTCTGCAGCGCTCCCTGGTCCTGTCACTGCGCACGCGCGCTTTCATAGACGCGGCGCGGACGGTCCAGGCCAGCCAGTTCTGGATGGTCACGCGCCACATCGTTCCCAACACATTGGCGCCCATGCTGGTGGCCGCGTCCATCGCCGCCGCGAATGCCATCCTGATCGAGGCAAGCCTGTCGTTCCTTGGTCTCGGGATCATGCCGCCGGAGCCATCGCTGGGCAATGTCATCCGCGATGGCCAGCTGTATCTCGAACACGCGTGGTGGATATCGACGCTGCCCGGCGTGGTCATCCTGCTGATCGCCGTGTCGCTGCACTTCCTTTCGGACGGCGTCCGCGAACTGCTGGACCCGAGGTCACGCAAATGACTGTTTTTCAGGAGAGTCGCCGGATGACCATTCAACAAAGTATCGACACGCCGTTGCTGGACGTACGCGACATGACCACAGAATTCCGGACCGAAGCTGGCACGGTCGCCGCGGTAAACGGTGTCAGTTTCCAGATCGGACAGGGCGAACGGGTTGCCGTGGTCGGTGAAAGCGGCTCGGGCAAGAGCGCCATGGCGATGTCCCTTCTCAAATTGCTGGCCTTGCCCGGCGAGGTGACCGGCGGGCAAGTCCTGCTTGATGGGCGGGACCTCGCAAAGCTGTCCGAGCGTCAACTGAACAAGGTGCGCGGTCGACTCGTCGGCACGATTTTTCAGGATCCCATGTCGTCGCTCGATCCGGTGATGAGGGTGTCAGAGCAAATGATCGCCCCGATCCGCCGGCATCTGGGCATGTCCGCCGCCCAGGCCCGGGCCGAAGCCGTGCTGTGGCTGGACAAGGTCGGGATTCCCGATCCCGAAGGCCGGATCGACGCCTATCCTTTCGAGATGAGCGGCGGGATGCGGCAGCGGGTGATGATCGCGATGGCGTTGTCATGTCGCCCTAACCTTGTTGTTGCAGATGAGCCGACAACCGCTCTGGACGTCACGATCCAAGCGCAGATCGTCGAGGTGCTCAAGACCTTGACGGCGGAATCCGGCGCCGCGATGTTGTTCATCACGCATGATCTGGGGCTGGTTGCCCGTTTCGCCCACAAGGTGGCGGTGATGTATGCTGGCCGCATCGTCGAGTTCGGTCCGGTATCAGAGATATTTCGCGATGCCCGTCATCCCTATTCGCAAAGCCTGCTGCGCACGATCCCCAGCAAGACGGCGCTTGAAGGTGGACGGCTGCCGCAGATCCCCGGCCTGCCGCCGGACATGAAACACGCGCCCGACGGCTGTGCCTTTCGGGCGCGCTGTGCCGCGGCAGAGGACCGATGCGCGTCGGAACGGCCAGCGCTGACATCGCGGGGCCCCGATCATGCCGCCGCGTGCTGGCGGCCTGCCGGACTGGGCGAGGCTGAAAAGCAGGACCCCGGTGTCCATCAACCGCGCCGCAACGATCAGGGACCGGGCAGCCGTGTCGTTGTGGAAATCCATAACCTGGAGAAGCAATTCGTCACGCCCTCGTTGTTTTCGCGGACACCGCGGCAGCTCGTGCGCGCCATCAACGGTGTCAGCCTGCGCGTGCATCAGCGTGAGACGCTCGGGATTGTGGGCGAATCGGGCTGCGGCAAGAGCACGTTGGCCCGCATCCTTCTGGGCATCGATACCCCGACGCGCGGCGAAATCTTCATCGACGGCACCCCGCAGATGATCTTTCAGGATCCGTTTTCGTCATTCAATCCGAAAATGCGGGTCTCCACCATCATCGCCGAACCTTTGATCGTCAAGGATTGGGGCGATGCGGCGGCGCGTGCAGAACGGGTCAGGTGGCTGATTTCAAAGGTCGGCCTCGGCCCCGAGTACCTTGAACGCTACCCCTCGGAGTTGTCGGGCGGCCAGCGCCAGCGCGTGGCGGTTGCCCGCGCGCTCGCGCTGGAGCCCTCGGTTGTCGTGGCGGACGAGCCAACCTCGGCGCTGGACGTGTCGGTGCGGGCGCAGATCATCAACCTCCTGCGTGACCTGCAGGACGAACTGGGCATCAGTTTCGTGTTCATTTCCCATGACCTTCTGACGGTACGCTACATGTCGGATCGGATCGCGGTGATGTACCTTGGCGAAGTGGTGGAATACGGGCCCGCCGATCTGGTGTTCGAACATCCGGTCCACCCCTACACCAGGGCCCTCATCGATGCGGTTCCCGTCCCCGATCCCGCTGTCGAGGCAAACCGGAGCGCCGTGCCGATTTCCGGCGAATTGCCCAGCCCGCTCGATATTCCGGCAGGCTGTGCATTTGCCACACGCTGCCCAATGGCGACGGACCGCTGCCGGACGGAAAAGCCGCAGCTTCGTAAACATTCGCGCCTGCGCGAGGCGGCTTGCCACTATGCAGACTGACCGTTTCGCCCGTTTCGGGATCTTCGGAGGCGGGGTATTCTTCACCGTCGTGGGCCTCGCCAACCCTTTCTTCACCCTGTACGCCGCAGAGCTTGGCGCCTCGACCTTGGCGATCGGCCTGCTCGTGACCTTGCGGGCGGTTCTGCCGATCGTGATCGCGATGCCCGCGGGCCAGCTGATCGACACGGTCGGGCCGATGCGCATGCTGTCCCTCGGGTCCGGCTGCCTTCTGGCATCGCTGCTGTGCACCGTTCTGGCGCAAGGCATCCCGCTATTGGCTATCAGCCAGGTGTTGCTGGGCGTGGCGATCATCGTTTCCGCGTCATCCCTTCAGGTGCTGGTGGCCAAAGGCGCACGAGACAAGCGCAACGATGCGATCAAACGCTATTCGATGTGGATGTCCGGTGGTGGCATGGTCGGCCCATTGATCGGCGGTGTGATCGCGACGCTGTTCGAGGTGCCGCTGGACGGATACCGGGCGGCTTTTGTCGCCTCGTCGGTGGCGACGGGGGTGTTTCTCGCCGCTGTTCTGTATCTTGCCCGCCGGTACGCGCACAGCCCGGCCGAGGGCGGTCCCGCGGTGCGCGAGGTGCTGAGCGCGCGGGGCGTTCTGGACAGCTACAAGCGCGGGATCGACCTGACCTCGCATCGCCCGGTGCAGTTCGGCCTGATCGGCACGTTCCTGATCATGTATATCCAGGCGCTTTACATGAGCTTCCTGCCCCTTTTCTAACTGTTTTTTATAATGATTGGCCACTATACTTTTAGAAGGATTATTACTTATCCTTTTGGCATAATTTAATATATAAATAATTGTAATTATATAAAATATAACAAAACTAGCAGTTCTAAATGCAATTCCTGAAAACAAAGGTAGACCTACAATACTTTGCGCTATACCTGTTGTAAAAAGATTTAATACTCCAGAGGCAAATCCAACGCCCATACCAGCCATCGCTGTAGCGACGCCTGTCATTTTATCATAGCCTAAGGCTGTTACAACTGAAACTGCGAGCGGAATAAAGGGTAATCCTCCTTCCCCCATTCCTATTGCACCTAAGATAGCAAATATTAACGTTAATCCTCCGATAATTGCTAACTCTTTT
>NZ_JAIPUS010000027.1 GCF_020055675.1 Marivita sp. | reverse complement strand
CGCCCTTTCGGATCGGTGCGCATCAGGTCGCGCAGATCGAGCGCCGGTTCGCCAAAGAACCCGGTAGCGCCCTGATTTTCCAGCACCAGCAATTGCCGCTGGATCGCGCCCACCGACCGCACCGAGATATTGCCATAGCGCAGGGAGACACTGTCCCGGTTTTCACCAAGCCAAACCAGCATGGCTTGCAAATCCTTCAGGTCCAGCAGGGGCAAGCCTTCTTCGTCCGCCACCTGGAACGCGATGTTCAAAATGCCTTCCTGTGCCGCTGACAGCTCCAGTAGACGCGAGATCAGAAGCGGGCCCATCTCGGCGACGGTGCTGCGCACCGGATGGCCCTGTTCCCCGAAGAGATCCCAGAAAGTGACAGGGACAGCACCATAACTGTAATCGTCAAACCCGATGGTCCGCGCACGATCCATGAACGCCTGGTGCAGCTTGGCGTCGGCGCTGCCCGGTTTGGAAAGGCCAGAAAGGTCACCCTTCACATCGGACAGGAACACCGGCACGCCCTGCGCGGAAAACCCTTCGGCCAGGATTTGCAGCGTGACGGTCTTGCCCGTCCCCGTCGCCCCGGCGATCAACCCGTGCCGGTTGGAATAGTCCAGCCGCAGCCATTGTTTGACGCCATACCCTTCGCCGCCACCGCCAACGAACACCCTGTTTTCCATGCCTGCCCCCGTGCCTGTGGCTTTGAATGTTGACCATACAAAGTTAACCTTTTGCCGCCAGTATGTTTTTCATCCGGCGCCGCATGACCCTCATGCGGCACGGACATTCCTCCCTGTTGGACTGGCCGCGCTTCACGGCGCGGCCCTTTTTGCGGATTTTCGGATTCGATTTTGCCTGTTGACGGTATGGGTTTCATTTCGTAGCGTCAGCGCAATAATAGTCGGCCGGTCCGACAGGGAGCAAAGAGGGGGAGATGTCAAAAGGCATCTTCCCTTTTATTTTCGGACACTTAAAGCGCAGCTTTGCGGCATCGCACGAGGCTGTAAATAGCGCATTGCGGGTTTCGGCCCCATGCGGGAACCCGCTTGTTGTGTGCGTAGCTTTTTGCGTTTTGGACTGACACTGCATAAAGGCCATGTTAACGCACAAACACATGAGACCCGATGTTTCGGAGAGGAATTTATGACCAGACCCCTGTTTCTTCTGACAACGCTTTCGACCCTGGCGATGTCGGGATTTGCGATGGCGCAAGACGCGGACCCAAGCGCACAGTCCACAGAGACCCCTGCTCCGAACGCGGACCTTTCGGTTCTCGACACCGGAGAGCCGGTCAATGACGCCAGTTCGGATGACAACACCTATGTCAGGTCGACCCATGGTGATTGGGCCGTGCAATGCCTGCGCGTCGAAGACGGCGATGAGCCCTGCCAGATGTACCAGCTTCTCGAGGACGAGAGTGGCGGCAGCGTGGCCGAGGTCAGTATCTTTCGCCTGAACAATGGCGGACAGGTCGCGGCCGGTGGCACATTCGTGGTCCCGCTCGAAACGCTTTTGACCGAGAAACTGAACGTGAGCGTGGATTCGGGTCAGGCCAAGCGGTACGACTTTTCCTTCTGCACCACGGTCGGCTGCTATTCGCGTGTCGGCTTCACGGCCGAGGACGTGGCCGCGTTCCGCGCCGGTGCCGCAGCGGAGGTTGTCATCGTTCCCGCTCTTGCCCCCGATCAGCGCGTGAGGGTCACGATGTCGCTCTCGGGTTTCACCGCCGCCTATGAAGAACTGTCCGCGCTGGAAAACCAGCGCCAGTAATCACCTGCCGACAGAACATAACGGGGGTCGGATCAGGTGGTCTGGCCCCTTTTTCCGTAAAAGCCGTCCAGAACCGCGAGGGCCGCGCGCTCGCCGGGTGGCAAGCCGCCCTGGCCCAGGCGATCCATCGTCAGCGCCATCGCATCGCGCTGGGTTTCGGGGTGCTCCAGTACCTCCCTGACAGCATGCGCGATCGGCTCGGGCTGGCAGTTCGCCCCGATGAATTCGGGCACCGCGCGGGTTTCGGAGACCAGGTTGACCAAGGTCACCGTATCCACCCGCAGCATCCGCCCGATGACCTGGCGCGACAGCCAGTTCATGTCATAAGCAATCACCATGGGCGCTCCAACCGCCGCCAGTTCCAACGAGACAGTCCCGGAGGCGGCCAGAGCCACGTCGGCGGCGGCAAAGGCGGCCCGTTTGGCGACAATGCCGTCGTCGTCCGTGTCCAGAACAATCGGCTCGACCGGCCAGGACCGAACCGCGCCGCGAACGGCATCTGCCACATTCGGCGCAGTCGGCAGAACGAAACGCAAGTCCGGCCGCTCCTGACGCAACCGGCTCACCACATCGCCGAAGACGGGCAGCAATCTTGACACTTCACTGCGCCTTGATCCGGGCAGGATCAACGCGAGTGGCGCCGTCCCGATCCCATGCGCCGCGCGGAACTGCTCCTTGTCCTGCGCCGAGGCGACAGGGTCGGTCACAACCGGGTGCCCGACGAAATCGCAGCGCATGCCTGCGGCCTGCATGTAGGGTGGCTCGAACGGGAAGAGCGCGAGGACCTGATCGATATGGTGCGCCATCTTCTTGGCCCGTCCGGGACGCCACGCCCAGACCGTCGGCGCCACGTAATGCACGGTGCGAATATCGCTTTCTGCCTTGACTTGCTTGGCCACGCGGAGCCCGAATTCCGGCAGGTCAATGGTGACAAGAACATCCGGCCTTGCGGCCAGGACCGCATCGGCGGTCTGGCGGATGCGTGCCTTGAGATTGCGGTATTGCGACAGGATTTCGGTAATCCCCATGATCGAGATTTCGTCCATCGGGAACAGGCTGTGCAGCCCTTCAGCCAGCATCCGATCGCCGCCGATCCCGTCGAACGCAACATCTTGTACGTGCCTGCGGAGCCCCGCCATCAGGGCCGCGCCCAGCTTGTCGCCCGACGCTTCGCCGGCGATGACGAACACCCGCATCAGCCGCCCTTTTCCCGCACCCAGAGAAACAGGCCAAGCTGATCACAGCGCGCCAAGGTGCGCGCGCGGTCGAGGACCATAACGCCGCCCGCCTCGATCACGATCCCGGACAGGCCCGCCGCCGCGACCCCATCGGGGGTGCCGGCGCCGATCACCGGCAAATCCGCGCGCCTGTCCTGGGCGGGTTTCGGGGCCTTGAAAAGGATACCACCCTCCGCCGGGGCCGATCCGCCACCCAGCCAATCGGTCGCATCGCCCAGCAATCCGCCGAACATATCCCCGGCACTGCTGATCGGGTTGGACAGGAAATCGCCCGGACCCGAAGCGCGATCGCGTGCAAGGCGTGTGAGCATGGCATCGGTGCCCGCCGAGTCCTCGCGCGCCAGAACCCTCTCGCCGCGCAGCACGCAGGCTTGCCCGGTATCGCGCGCACCCATCGCGGCGACGGTGCGTTCGCCAAGCCGCGCTTCGGCGGCATTTTGTGGCTGATAGGATTTGGAAGTCAACACGCCAGCCGCCGGCAACAGGTGCGGCACCAGCGCGTGAACGCCGGCGATGTCAAAGCCCGCGTCCTCGAAAATCTGCATCACGATCCGCAAGGCGCCATCGTCGCCCGAGGTCAGCGCCTCTTGAAGGCGCGGCACCAAAGGGGCCGTTTTCCTGTCGAGGCGCGAGGGATCGACCGGCGGCCGCCGGATCGCGCCGCACAGGCAAATCCGCGTCACGCCGCGCGCGTGCAATGTCTCAAGCAGGGTTCCCAGCGTTTCGAGCTGAAACACCACGTCGGGCGCGAGCCCATCTGGTGAAAACCCCTCCAGCACACAGATCAGCGGGCGCGGCTCCTGAGCCTGCGCGATGATGCGCGGCAGTCGGCCCTGACCGCAGATCAGTGCAAGCGTCATCGCTCAACCCGGTGTCAGGAACGACCGGTCCGTGTCGCCCAGGATGAATTCAACGATATGATGCACATAGTCGCTGTCGTTTTCGTCGCGGAGCCGCCGCGCCCGGTCCTGAAACGCGCCCTCGCCCTGTGCCAGCATCTGGAATGCCGCGCGCAGCGCCGTGATATCGGCGCGGCTCACGCCCCTGCGCTTGAGCCCGACTAGGTTGAGCCCATCGAGGCGCCCCCGATCCGCCTGCACAAGACCGTAGGGGATCACATCATTCGTCACCATCGTGACCGCACCGATGATCGCGCCGCGTCCGATGCGCACGAACTGGTGCACCCCGGACAGGCCGCCCACGATGACGTCGTCTTCCAGGATGCAATGCCCCGCCAGGGCTGCGCTATTGACAATGATCACCCGGTTGCCGATCTGCACGTCATGCGCGACATGGCAGCCCGCCATGAACAGATTGTCATCGCCAACCCGCGTGATCCCGCCGCCGCCTTCGGTGCCCAGGTTCATCGTGACATGTTCGCGGATGCGGTTGCGTGCCCCGATCACGAGACGGCTCTGTTCGCCGTCGAATTTCAGGTCCTGCGGTATCTCCCCGATCACCGCGAAGGAAAAAATTTCTGTCCCCGCACCGATCTCGGTATGGCCCTTGACGACGACATGGCTTTTCAGCTCCACGTTCTCGGCCAAATGCACATGCGGGCCAACGTGGCAGAACGGGCCGATCACGCAGCCGTCACCGACCGTCGCGCCGTCTTCGATCACCGCACTGGGGTGGATGTCCGCTGTCACTCCGGCAGGTCCATCATTGCGGAAAATTCGCACTCTGCCGCCATGTCGCCATCGACAGTGGACACACCGCCGAATTTCCAGACCTTCCCGCCCGGTTTGCCGCGCAATGTCGTCAGCCGCATCTGAAGCTGGTCGCCGGGGATCACCTTTCGGCGGAATTTGCATCTGTCGATGGACATGAAATAGATCATCATTTCCTTGTCCGCGAGATCCAGCGCGGTGCCCACCATGACCGCCGCTGTCTGCGCCATCGCCTCGATGATCGTGACGCCCGGCATGATCGGTGTTCCGGGAAAGTGCCCCTGGAAATGCGGCTCGTTCATCGTCACGTTCTTGATGCCGAGCGCCGACCGGGTGCCGTCGATCTCTTCCACCCGGTCCACCAGAAGGAACGGATAGCGATGCGGCAACAAACGTTGGATCAGCTGGATATCGGCGCGAAGCAGCGTGTCGCTCATGGGGCGTCCTTTTGAATTTCGTGCGCAGTCAGTAGCAACCCCGTCCCTGTTGGGCAAGGTTTCAGGGGCGGACCGGCAGGATGTCGGTGCCTGTCCCGAATTCCGCGTTGATCCGTCGAATGGCCTGGTCGGTAATATCCACCGCGTCGGCGCTAAGAAGCACTGCGCGACGGTCCAACACGGCGACGGCGCCCGCTTCGGCCATCAGTTGAAGCAGCACCGGTTGCGCGGCCGAGAGCAGCGCGCGGCGGGCCTCGTCGCTGCGCTGCGTGACCGCCCGGGCTTTTTCATCCTGTTCACGGCGCAGGCGCTGCACCTTGTCGTCAAAGGCCTCGGCCCGGGCGCGAAATTCTTCGGTGGGCAAGCTGTCCCGCAGCTCGGTCAGCTCGCGTTCCTCGGAGGTCAGCTCGGCCTCGATCCGGCGATTGTTCGTCGCGATCTCGGCGCTTTCCTCTTCGATCTCGCGCGCGATACGTTTGCCGAAATCGCTTTCGCTATAGAGCGTGTCCGGTGCGATTGTCAGAATCCGGCTTTGCACCACGCCGAGGTTCGACAACCCGCCATCCTGCTGCGCCCGCGCCACGGGAGACACGCAAAGGAGCGCCCCAAGGAACGCTCCCGTCACTATGCTGCGGACCCGTTTCATCTAGAACTGGGTGGAAATCGTGAGATCGAAGGTTTGTTCCTCGTCGAACTCTTCCTTGCTGAGCGCCTCGGAAAAGTTGAACCGCAACGGTCCAAGCGGTGTGGTCCAGAAAACCGACACCCCGACGACCTGGCGCGCCGTGAAATCTTCGTACAGGACGTTATCGTTCGTCTTTTCCAGTCCCCAAAGGCTGCCCACATCGTAGAACACGCCGCCCGAGATGCCGTACTCTTCGGGCAAGGGCAGCGGGAACTCCGCTTCGAAGCGCGCGACGGCAAAGTAATCGCCGCCCAGAGCGTCGTTCACATCACCTGGCCCGACTTCGCGCGGCCCGATGCCCCCGCTTTCGAAACCGCGCATCAGGTTGGAACCAAGGGAAAAACGGTCCGTCACCCGCGAAGAGTTTTCGGAATAGCTCAGCGCCCCGGCCTGGAGCGTAGCGCGCAGGGTCACTTCCTCGTTGTAGACCTTCGTTTGCGCCACTGCGCGAAAGTTCGATTCGACATACGTGCTGTCGCCCCCCAGACCGGCAAAATCCTGCCCGAATTCGAGCAATACACCTGCGTTCGGGTTCAACCCCGTCCGCCGGGTGTCATAGCTGTACCGATAGCCGACGAAGCTGTCCCAAATCTCGCCGCGATCCGCCTCGGCGGTGATGATCTCACCGACGGATGGATCAAGGTCCGTGATCTCGGAATAACGCGCACCGTAGCGCAGGTTCAGGCGTCCATTCTCGGAAACCGGAAAGGTAAACCCGGTCGAGAAATTACCGATCACAGTGTCATATTCGGCAGAGTCATTGTCGGTTTCGAGGTAATTCAAGCTGAAACTATACGCCACGTCGCGACCAAGAAACGCCGGTTCGGTGAAGCTGAAACTGTAATTCGACGAATCGACCCCGGTGGTCACACCAAGCGACAACTGCTGACCGCGGCCAAGGAAATTGCGTTCCCGGAAGGTAATTGCCGCGCCAAACCCACTGGTGGTCGAATACGACCCGCCAAAGCTGAGCGATCCTGTCGGCTCTTCCTCGACATCCACGTCAATGATGACCTGCTGCGGGGTGGAGCCTTCGCGCGCTTCGACCTGGGCATCGCCGAAGTACCCCAGTGCGCGCACGCGCTCCGCGCTTTCGCGAATTTCGCGCGGGTTGAAGGGATCGCCTTCGACCACACGGAACTGGCGGCGCACAACGCGGTCCAGCGTCGTGGTGTTGCCTTCGATGTCGATACGTTCGACAAACACCCGCTCCCCGCGGGTCAGCAAGAATTCAACGTCGAGCGTCAGGTCGCGGTCATTGCGCGTGACCCGCGGTTCGACGCGGACGAAATTCAGCCCTTCGCGAATCGCTAGACGTTCCAGGCGCGCGATCTCGGTTTCGACCGCGGTCGGTGAATAGGTGCGGCCCGACCGCAAGCGGATCGCGTCCTGGAATACGTCAGGGTCGACCTCGGCCAAATCGGAGGTGGCCGTGATTTCGCCAAAGCTGAACTGCTGGCCCTCTTCGACGTTGAACGTGATGAAATAGGCGTCGCGTTCATCGCTCAGCTCGGAATTCACACCGGTGGTGCGAAAATCGACGTAACCGCGCGATTGATAGAAATCCCGCAGGACCTGCCGGTCGAAGTCGATGCGATCCTCGATAAAGGTGTCAGACTGGATCAAGGCGCGGAACAGACCGGCTTGCTTCGACTCGAGCACGCGCCGCAGGCGTCGGTCGCTGTAGACCTGGTTGCCGGCAAAGCCGATGCGCTCAATCTCCGATACCCCGCCTTCGAACACCTCGAACACCAGGTCGACGCGATTGTCTGACCGGCGGATGAGCTTGGGCTGCACGCGCGCGGCGATCCGTCCCTGCTGCGAATAGGCCTCGGTCAGCCGTGTTGCGTCCGCCTCGGCGGTGGACGGGCTGAACACCCGGCGCGATTGCGATTGCACGATGGATGCCAGGGTTTCGTCGTCGATCCGCGCGTTGCCCTCGAAGGTGATGCGGTTGACGGTCGGATATTCGACCACGCGCACGACAAGCGTGTTGCCGCGCGGCTCGATCTCAACGCTTTCGAACAGGCCAGAGCCCAGAACCCTCTGGTAGCCATCATTCAGCTCTGCCGCCGACACCGTCTCTCCGCGCGCCACGCCGAGATAACTGGCAATCGTTCCGGCCTCGATCCTCTGGTTGCCCTCGACCGAAATGGCGTTGAAGCGGAAATCCTGCGCCTGCGCCGTGTCGGGTGCGGCTGCAACGGCCAAGGACACGGCCATGGAAGTCGCGATCAGAAGCGGACGAATTCGGGGCGTGCGCGCCGCGCTTCGCATGTCTGTCCGGCCTGTATCTCGTGTCATTATTGGCAACCTACTCCGACATCCGTTTCCGGACGTGAGTACCCAGATTGCCCTGGCTTGTCAAAACCGCAGAGACCCCCGCGATCAATAGCCGACAGGGTGTGTCATTGCTTCGATCATCAGCCTGCCGAGGTAAGCGCCCAAGAACAGGGATGCGGCGATGGCCATCACGTAAAGCAACCGATCCCAGTTGATCGAAATCAACAGGCTGACGGTCCGGTAGCTTTCTTGAATCGCTTGCATTTTCGCACCTCGAATAGCTGGATACGGGTCAATGCATGCCAGTGGATTGTGGCAGCAATCGGGCAGAAAATGGGACGATTCCGTGGTCCGGCCCCATCTCGGATCAGGCCCCTACGGACAAAACAGATCGTTCGACAGCGCAAACAACATCAGTGACAACAGCATCGTCAGACCGATCGCCATCAGGACCCGCAACGCCTTGTCGCTGGGTGGCTTTCCGGTCACCGCTTCATAGGCGTGGAACACCAGGTGGCCGCCATCCAGCACCGGGATCGGAAACAGGTTCAACAGCCCGACCGCCGTGCTGAGCACGGCTATGAACCAGATGAAGCTGGCTGTCCCCTGCGACGCCATCGAGCCGGAGGTTTCCGCGATCCCGATGGGTCCGGACAGGTTGCACGTGCTGATTGCCCCGGTAATCATGTACCAAAGCCCCGAAAGCGAGCCGTCGATGATCTGCACCGTTTGCTGGACACCAGACGAGACCGCGCTGACCGGGCCGACAAATTCCGTTGCCGGTTCGAAAAACATACCGCCGACAAGCCCGATGCGGAACGCGGTCTTGAAGGTTCCGTCCGGCTGCGGCTCATCGGTGCGGCGCGGCGTCAGTTGCAGGTCGCGAATCTCTCCATCGCGCCAGACGTCCATATCGAGCGTCGCCCCGTCCGAGCCTTCGACGGCGTCGCGAAGTTGTTCGAAGGCATAGATCGCGTTGCCATCCACCGAGGTGATGATGTCGCCGGCTTTGAACCCTGCATCATCGGCTGCCGAGCGCGGGATGATCTGCGTCGCCACCGGCGGATAGACATAGGGGCCTTGCACCACCATCTCGGAGCCCCCGCGCAGGACCGTATAGTCCAAGGTCTCCCTTTCGGGCAGTTGATCGAGAACCGACTGAAAATTGGACGATTCGCCAAAGGGTGGAAGCTCGATCCCTTCGATCTCGATAAGCTGGTCGCCGACCTCTAATTCGCTTTGCGCCGGAACTGCCCGCAATTCGCCGATTTCCACGGGTTCTGTCGGCTCTCCCCTCAGCATAAAAACGCCGGTGAAAATCAGGATCGAGAGAGCAAAGTTGAACACCGGTCCGGCCGCAACAGTCAACGCGCGCGCCCAAAGCGGCGCGCCATTCATGGTGCGGCGCCGTTCGCTTTCTGACAGGTCCGACATGGCCTCGTCGTCCTTGCCGCCAGACGCGTTGCTGTCGCCCTTGAACTTGACGAAACCACCCAGGGGCAGCAGGGCGAATTGCCACTTGGTGCCGCGTTTGTCGACGCGGGAATACAGCACTGGGCCAAAGCCGAGCGAGAAAACATCGGCATCGATCCCGGACCAGCGCCCGACGATGTAGTGCCCATACTCATGGATCGCGACGATGATCGACAGTGCAATCACGAACGCGGCGAGTGTCCAAATCACACCACCAAACTGCGGCAGCAGCGCTGCTATATCCAAGGTTCAGCCCTCTATGTCATTCATGATTTCATTTGCCCGTACCCGAGCCAGATGGTCCACTTGCAAGACGTTATCAAGAGTAATGGCGGCATCAATATGACCGGCGTTGGCCGAAACTCTGGATAATACGGCTTCAACAACGGACGCAATCTGTTGAAATCCGATACGTTTTTCGATGAAGCCGTCAAGCGCGCGTTCCTTCGCGGCATTGAACACCGCCCCGGACAACCCGCCCATGGCCATCACCTCGCGCGCCAGACGAAGCGCCGGCCAGCGGGCCTCATCGGCGAGCCGAAAACTCATCTGGCCAAGCGCCACGAGATCGAGCCGTTCCACCGGCAGCGCCTTGCGACCCGGATAATTCAGGGCAAAGCCGATGGCATGGCGCATGTCCGGCGGGCCAACATGCGCCATCAGCCCGCCATCATTGAAACCGACAAGCGCGTGGATGATGGACTCGGGGTGCACAACCGCTTCGATCTTGTCAGGCGACAATCCAAAGAATTCTTTTGTTTCAATCAGCTCCAACGCCTTGTTGAACATCGACGCACTGTCGATCGTGATCCGCTGACCCATATCCCAATTGGGGTGTTGGGCGGCCTGTTCCGGCGTCGCACCGGCCAAATCCGCAAGAGGCCAATCGCGGAACGCGCCGCCCGAGGCGGTGATGATCACGCGCTCCACCGCCTCCAGGTCTTCGCCGATCAATGCCTGGAAAACGGCCGAATGTTCGCTGTCCACGGGCAGGATCCGCCCGCCGTGCCGGTGCGCGGTGTCGAGCATCAGGGGGCCGGCGCAGACCATGCTTTCCTTGTTTGCCAGCGCAAGTGTCGCGCCCTGCTCCAATGCGCGCAATCCCGGCGCCAGCCCCGCGGCGCCGACGATCGCCGACATGACCCAGTCGGCCGGCCGCGAGGCGGCCTCGTCAAGCGCCGCTGGTCCAGCCGCTGCATCGATTCCCGTTCCCGCCAAGGCCGACCGCAAGGCGTCCAGCCTCGCGGGATCCGCCGTCACCGCCAGTTCGGCGTTGAAACGCTTGGCGTCCGCGGCCAGTTGGGCGATGTTCTGCCCACCGGTCAGCGCGACCACCTTGTAGGCGCTCGGGTCCCGCGACATCAGGTCGAGCGTGTTCTGCCCGATGGAGCCTGTCGCACCAAAAATCGAAACGCGCCTCATTGCACCCCCGGCGGAAACCCGATCAGCTGACCCGCGATCACGATGAACAGCGCCGCGCCCAGCATCCCGTCGAACCGGTCCAGCAAACCGCCATGCCCCGGTATGAGCCGCGAGCTGTCCTTGACGCCGACACGCCGTTTGATCGCGCTTTCGGCCACATCACCGATCTGGCTGGCCATGCTGACCCCGATGCTCACCCCGATCAGGCCGTATCCCGCGCTTGACGCGCCGGCGAAAAACATGGCCACCGCCGCCGATCCAAGCCAGCCGGCCACGGTCCCCGACCAGGTTTTCTTGGGACTGACGCGCGGCCAAAGTTTCGGTCCGCCGATCAGGCGACCGGCGAAATATCCCGCGATATCGGTCACAACCACGACAAGCAGGAGCCAGACCATCCATGTCAGGCCAAACTCATCCCGCAGCGACATCAGGCCGTAAGCCGCCAGGAGGATGAAGGCCGTGAACACCGCGTAGGTGACACCGCCCCGCTCCATCCGGCCAAGCCCCAGCATCGATGGCGCCATCAGCAGCGGCAGCGCAAGGGCGCCCGGGATTTCAATGGCGATCATGGAAACGGCGGCGGCCACGGCGGCCAGGATCATCGCCGATTTGCTACGCTCGGTATCGAGCATCTTGACCAGTTCCCAGACCATCAGGCCGGCAACAATGGAAATCAGACCATGGAACCAGAGCCCGCCGAGCCAGACCCCAAGCGCACCGACAGACACCATTGCCACAGCTGAAACCAGCCGCGGGACAAGGTCGTCCCACTTGCCTGCTGTCATGCCACTACGGCGCCGAACCTGCGCTCGCGCGTGCCGAACCCTTGCAGCACGGACCGGAATTCTTGCGCCGTGAAATCGGGCCAGAGCGTGTCGATGAATTCGTATTCGGCATAGGCCGATTGCCAGAGCAGAAAGTTGGAAATCCGGGCCTCGCCGCTGGTCCGGATTACCAGATCAGGGTCGGGCAAAAAACAAGTATCCAAATATCTTGGCAGTGTTTCTTCATCCACCGCATTAGGGTCGAGCCGCCCGTTTGCGACATCACGGGCAAGCCGTTTGGTGGCGCGGGCCACCTCGTCCCGGCTTCCGTAGTTGATGGCGACGGTCAGATTGACCGTTGAACAATTCGCCGTCAGCGCCTCAAGCTCGTCCATCATGGCAACCAGCTTGGGATCGAGCCGCACCCGGTCTCCGATAAAGCGCACGCACACATCATTGGCCTTGAGCGCTTTTGCCTCGCGGGTGATGTAGCGGCGAAAAAGGTTCATCAGACCGGCAACTTCGGACTGGGTCCGCTTCCAGTTTTCGGTCGAGAACGCAAAGACCGTCAGGTAATCAACACCCAAATCGGGACAGGCCTCGACAATTTCACGCACGCGCCGCGCGCCCGCCTGGTGGCCGAACAGCCGCGGGCGTCTGCGCTGTGTTGCCCAGCGGCCATTGCCATCCATGATGATCGCCACATGGCGCGGTCCGCCAGTTGGACCTGTTGGTTTGGGCTGCGCTCCCATTGGCATGTGATCCTATGCTTGCAGGTCTCAAACCTGCATGATTTCTTCCTGCTTTGTCTCCAAAGCGGCGTCGATCTTCTTGATGTAGCCGTCGGTCAGTTCCTGAACCTCGTTTTCCCAGAATTTCTGGTCATCCTCGGACAGGCCGTCCGCCTTGGCTTTCTTGATCTGGTCCATACCGTCCCGGCGGATGTTCCGTATCGAGACACGGGCGTGTTCCGCATACTGTCCCGCCACTTTCCCAAGCTCGCGGCGACGCTCTTCGTTCAATTCGGGGATCGGCAGCATGATGATCGTGCCGTTCAGCTGAGGATTGATGCCCAAGCCACTCTCTCGGATGGCTTTTTCCACCTTGCCGACAAGCCCTTTGTCCCAGACGTTCACAGTCACCATGCGCGGCTCTGGCACATTCACGGTGCCCACCTGGTTGATCGGGGTTTGCGTTCCATAGGCTTCGACCGTCACCGGCTCGAGCATTGACGCGCTGGCCCGCCCGGTCCGCAGCGAGGCGAATTCGGTCCGCAGATTGGCCATCGCGCCTTCCATGCGGCGGATCAGGTCATCGGTATCTAGAATAAAGTCGTCTGCCATACGGCCCTCAAAAGCGGTTTCTTGATTTGCACTGACGTCTAAGCGACATCCGCCCGAAAGTATAGCATCTTGCACTGCAGACGATCACGCGGCCTGTCACCTGTGTCGCTTGGGTCAGACAGCCGCGCCCGCCCCCATGGTCGTGCTTCCGCCATGGACCTTGGTATAGGTGCCCTTGCCGGCGAGGATGCCCTCGAAGCTGCCGTGTTCATCGAGCGGAAACACGATGATCGGCATGTTGTTGTCCCGCGCCAGCGCGATCGCCGAGGCATCCATCACCTTGAGGTTCTTTTGCAGCACCTCGTCGTAGCTGACCAGATCGTAACGGCGCGCGTCGTCATGCGCGCGCGGATCCTTGTCGTAAATACCGTCCACACCGTTCTTGCCCATGAAAATAGCTTCGCAATTCATTTCATTGGCGCGCAGCGCGGCGGCAGTATCGGTTGTGAAATACGGGTTGCCAGTGCCCCCGGCAAAGACACAGACACGCTTTTTCTCGAGATGGCGGACGGCACGGCGGCGAATATAGGGTTCGGCGACCTCGTCCATGCGGATCGCCGAGATGACACGGGTGAACACACCCTGCGTTTCGAGCGCGGATTGCATTGCCAACGCGTTCATCACAGTGGCCATCATGCCCATGTAATCCGCCGTTGTGCGTTCCATGCCCTGGGCCGACCCTTGAAGGCCCCGGAAGACGTTGCCGCCGCCGATGACCATGCAGACCTCGACCCCCAGATCGTGCACCGCCTTTACTTCGCGGGCGATCCGTTCGACAGTGGGCGGATGCAAGCCATATCCCTGATCCCCCATCAGGGCCTCGCCCGATATCTTGAGCATGACGCGCTTGTATGTCGTATCCGGGGTGGGTCTATCGGTCATGTTGCGCTCCGTTCGAACGAGAGACTAGATTTGCGCGCAAATTGTCGCAAAACCGGCGCAGGGGCAAGGCGTTGTCGTCCAGCACAGCGACGCGCCCTGTGGAGGCGCGCCGGACAAGGAGAACGGGTCGATCGTGAGCAAGCTGTCAGAGGTGATCCAGAGCCTTGATCCGGGCAAACCAGTCCTGATCGCCGGGCCGACGGCCAGCGGAAAATCCGAACTGGCATTGCGCGTGGCCGAAGCGCAGGGCGGAACGATCCTCAATGCGGACGCGATCCAGGTCTATGCCGACTGGCGCTTGCTGACGGCGCGCCCGTCACCCGCAGACACGGCGCGGGCGCCGCACGCGATGTACGGTCACATCCCGGGGCATCAGGCCTATTCGGTCGGGGATTGGTTGCGCGATCTTGCCCCGCATCTGGCAGATGGCCCGCGTCCGATAATCGTCGGCGGAACCGGGCTTTATTTTACCGCGCTGACCGAAGGGCTGGCGCAAATCCCGGAGACTCCGGACGAGGTGCGCAGAACCGCCATGCAGCGCATCGAGACCGAAGGGCATGCGGCCCTCGTGGCCGAGCTCGATCGCGCGACACGGTCGCGAATCGATCTGGCCAACCCGATGCGGGTTCAGCGAGCATGGGAAGTCCTGACCGCAACGGGCACCGGGTTGGTCGCGTGGCAGCAAAATACCGCGCCACCGAAGCTGCCTTTAAGCGAAACAAGCGCATTGCTGGTGAACGCCGAAAAGGACTGGCTGACCCCACGCATCGCGGCGCGGTTCGACCGGATGCTGGAGGGCGGCGCGCTGGACGAGGCGCGCGCGAACCGGACGGGATGGTCACCGGATCTGCCCTCGGCCAAAGCGATCGGGGCGGCGGAACTGATGGCGATTCTGGAGGGCAGCCTGACCCTGGACGCGGCGCGCGAGCGGGTCACGATCCTGACCCGGCAATTTGCCAAGCGGCAGCGCACATGGTTCCGCGCGCGGATGCGGCCCTGGCGGCAGGTGGATGCGCGGAATTTATGAGCAAAAATACCAGCGCCGGCAGTTGTCGATCCGGGAATGTCGCTTTAAGAGAAAGTAAATGTCGTTTTCAGACGTCAAACTGGCTAATCTGTCCGTTGACGCCGACCATTTCTTCGCGCGCAATGCGATAACCCAAAAACGGCGAGGGCCGACCCCGCCCAAGAAACCTTAAAAAACGCGCATAAGATAAAAAGAGCGTGTCACAGGGAGAAACAGATGACGCATACCAATGGTACTGATGATTTGCATCCGGCTGCGAAAATCCATGCACGGGAATTCAGGGACGGGCATATCGACCGGCGCGAATTTCTTGCCCGGACGACGATGCTCGGCGTGTCGGCGGGCGCGGCCTATGCGCTTGGCGGTCTGGGCTCACCCGCAAGGGCAGCGGGCCATGCGCAGCAGGGCGGCACGCTCCGGATGCAGATGGAGGTGCGCCTGCACAAGGACCCACGCACATATGACTGGACCCAGATGGCGTATGTCACCGCGGGCACATTGGAATACATGGTCGAATACAACTCGGACGGGTCCTTCCGCGGCATGTTGCTCGAAAGTTGGGACGCGAATGAAGACGCGACACAATACACGCTGAACGTGCGCCAGGGCGTGAAATGGAACAATGGCGACGATTTCACCTCTACCGACGTGGCGCGGATGATCTCGCGCTGGTGCGAACAGGATGTCGAGGGCAACTCGATGGCCGGCCGCATGGCCTCCCTGATCGACGACAGCACCGGCAGGGCGGGCGAAGGCGTGATCGAGATCGTGGACACGCATACGGTGCGCCTGAACTTGCCACGCCCGGATATCACCATTGTCGCGGGCATGGCCGACTACCCGGCCGCGGTCGTGCACGAAAGCTATGATCCGAACGCGGATCTGTCGACGCTGGTGGGCACCGGCCCGATGGTTGTCGAAAGCCTTGAAGTTGGCGTCAAGGCGGTTCTGGTCAAGGGCGACCATCCGTGGTGGGGCAATGACGCCTTTGAAGAAGGCGGCTTTTATCTCGACCGGATCGAATACATCGACTACGGGACCGACCCGGCCGCGTGGCTGGCGGCAGCCGAAGCCGAAGAGGTGGACACCTTCTACGAAAGCGTCGGCGAATTCATCGACGTGCTGGATGCCATCGGGTTTGAACGAAGCGAAGTTGTCACCGGGGCCACGATTTGTATCCGCCCGAACCAGCAGGCCGAGGTCAACGGCACCCGGCCTTACGCCGACAAGCGCGTCCGGCAGGCCTTGGCGATGGCCGTGAACAACGAGGTCTGCCTCGAGCTGGGGTATGCCGGTCGCGGTATCCCGGCCGACAATCACCACGTCGCGCCCGTGCACCCGGAATTCAATCCCGAGGTCGGCCGCCTGCCCTACGATCCGGACAGGGCCAGGGCGCTCATGGAAGAGGCCGGGATGGCCGATTACGAACACGAGTTGCTGTCGATCGACGACGATTGGCGCAAGAACACGACAGATTCCGTCGCTGCCCAGTTGCGAGACGCGGGGATCAACGTGCAACGCAGAATTCTGCCCGGATCAACCTTCTGGAATGACTGGGTGAACTATCCCTTCAGTTCGACCAACTGGAACCACCGGCCGCTGGGCGTGCAGATCCTCGCGCTGGCCTACCGCACGGGTGAGGCCTGGAACGAGGCCGGGTTCTCGAACGAAGAGTTCGACGCGCTTCTGGCCGAAGCAAACTCCATCGCCGATGTCGATGCCCGCCGCGCGGTCATGGGCAAGCTGCAACAGATCATGGTCGAGGAAGGTGTGACGATCCAGCCCTACTGGCGGTCGCTGTATCGCCATCACCGGCCCGGTGTGGTCGGCACGGAGATGCACATCGCTTTTCTGCCGCAGATCTACAAGTACGGGCTAGCCGCCTGATCGCCAAGCAGCACGGGGCCGCGCCAACAGGAGCGGCCTTTTTCATCTCATGGCCCGCCTTCACAGACCAACAGATACAAGATAGCTGGCTGACCTCTACCGACAGGGAACTGCATGGGACTGTTTATTCTCCGCCGCGCGGGAGTGATGTTGATAACGGCGCTCTGCCTGACCTTCATCGTCTTCTTCCTGGCAAACCTCTATCCGAACCTCGAAAAGCTCGCCAAGACGCAAGGCAATTTCCGCATGTCGGAGGAGGAAGTCGCGACCTGGCTGGGCAACCGGGGCTACACGCAGCCGCTGTTCGTGAAATACGGCGAATGGCTTGGTGTCGTGCCCGGCGCGGTGATCGAAGGCACGGATGGCCAGATCAGGGGCCGCTGTATCCGCGACGGCATGACACCGCAGGAGGCGCCCGATTACTGCGGCATCCTCCAGGGGGACTGGGGAACCTCCACGGTCTTTCAGGACAATGTCGGCGGGATCATCAGCACCCGGCTTGGCCTGACGGGCAAGCTGATGTTCTGGGTCATGGTGCTGATGGTGCCTTCGGCATTGCTGCTGGGCGTCCTGGCCGGCATGCGTGAGGGATCGCGGACAGACCGAACCCTGTCGACGGTGGCGATCACCACCACCGCGACACCGGAATACGTCTCTGGCGTGATCCTGATCGCGGTCTTTGCCTCTTCCGCCGTGGGGCTGAAATGGTTCAAGGGCACCGCGACCTCCGCGATGGAGAACGCCACGTTCGAGAATTTCTTCCTGCCGGTTCTGACCATCTCGCTTTACGGGATGGGCTATATCGCCCGAATGACACGCGCTTCGATGGCCGAAGTGATGACCGCACAGTATATCCGCACGGCACGGCTCAAGGGTGTGAGCTTTCCCAATATCGTGGTCAAACACGCGCTGCGCAACGCGCTGATCGCGCCGTTCACCGTGATCATGCTGCAGTTTCCGTGGCTTCTGAACGGCGTCGTCATCGTCGAGACATTGTTCAACTACAAGGGCTTCGGCTGGACCCTCGTCGCGGCGGCCAGCAACAACGATATCGAATTGTTGCTGGGCGTCTCCGTGGTGTCGGTATTCGTGGTTCTTGTCACGCAGCTGATCTCGGATATCGGCTATGTCTATCTCAACCCGCGCATCAGCGTGTCCTGAGCGGAAAGGAGCAGACTTATGGAACCGCTCAGTTGGTTTGAAATCATCACCCGCGTTCTTTGGCAGTTCATCCCGGTCTGGATCGCGCTGATCGCCGTCTTTGTCGTTTCGATCCGCTACAAGCGCCGGCTCGGCCTTTATGGCAAATTGTTCGACAGCACCATCGGCATGATCGGCTTTGCGCTGGTCATGTTCTGGGTGTTCACCGGGATCTTCGGGGCGATGGACCTGATCGTCACCCATGACGCGTTGTCGCAAGTGTCCGGCATGAAGAACGAACCGCCGGGCACCCCGCTGATGCGCGCGGAGGACGGGCAGTACCCCTACTACCTGTTCGGGGGCGACAACCTTGCCCGTGACGTCTTCAGCCGAATGATCAAGGGCGCCTGGGTGGTTGTGCAGATTGCCCCCCTGGCCACGATCTTTGCCTTCATGGTCGGCATCACGCTTGGGCTGCCGGCGGGGTTCTACGGCGGCAGACTGGACACGTTCCTCAGCTTCCTGGCCAACCTGATCCTCGCCTTCCCGGTAATCTTGTTGTTCTATCTGCTTGTCACACCAGAAATCGTGGCGACGGGCATTCCAAACTACATGGCGGTGGTGCTGTTCATCTTTCCCATCGTGTTCATCGCGGTCCTGCTGAATTCGCGCTACAGGACACAGCCCAGGATCCGCACGCCGCTCCTGATCGGGGTGCTGGGTATCCTGGGCTGGCTCTACCTGTCCTTGATCTCGGAGTCGGGGTCGAAAGTGTCGGTGATCCCGGACTTTCTTGATCTCTTCAACGTGCCGGGCGGAATCCTCGTGGTGTTCGTGTCGGTGGTCTTCGTGAATTCGCCCACCGTGTTCCGCATCGTTCGGGGCCTGGCGTTGGACATCAAGACCCGCGATTATGTCGCTGCGGCCCAGACGCGCGGCGAAGGCGCATGGTACATCATGCTTTGGGAAATCCTGCCCAACGCGCGCGGACCGCTGATCGTCGATCTGTGCTTGCGCATCGGCTACACCACGATCCTTCTCGGGACATTGGGGTTTTTCGGCCTGGGCTTGCCACCCGAAAGCCCCGATTGGGGCACCACGATCAATGACGGTCGGCGGCTCTTGCAGATCTATCTGCACCCGGCGCTGGTACCGGCGCTGTCGCTTCTGAGCATGGTGCTGGGCCTGAACCTGCTGGCCGACGGGCTGCGCGAGGAAACATTGCGCGATTGACGAGACGAGGATTGGGGGCCAGCCCCCAAACCCCCGGGATATTTTTGAACCAGAGAAGCAGGGACCCTGCCCTGCCGCCGCCAGCGGGAGACGCGACATGACAGACAGTTACGATGGCCCGATCCTGGAAATCGAGTCGCTTTCGATTTCCTTTTTCACGCGCTTGCGGGACATCCCCGCGGTGATGGATTTCTCGGTCAAGGTGATGCCTGGCGAAGCGGTTGGACTTGTCGGCGAATCCGGCTGCGGCAAATCCACGGTGGCGCTTGGCGTGATGCGGGATCTTGGCAAGAACGGACATATCGTCGGAGGTTCGATCAAGTTCAAGGGACAGGATCTTGGCGCAATGAGCCAGGACCAGTTGCGCAGTATTCGCGGCTCCGAGATCGCGATGATCTACCAGGAGCCCATGGCGTCTTTGAACCCGGCGATGAAAGTGGGCAAACAGTTGATGGAAGTGCCGATGATCCATCGCGGATCCTCGGAGAAAGAGGCTCATGCGCGCGCGCTTCAGGTGGTCAAGGATGTCAAATTGCCTGACCCCAAGCGGATTCTGGATGCCTATCCGCACCAGCTTTCGGGCGGGCAACAGCAGCGCATCGTGATCGCTATGGCGCTGATGGCGGAACCCTCGCTGCTCATTCTCGACGAGCCGACGACGGCGCTGGATGTCACGGTGGAAGCCTCGGTCGTCGATCTGGTCAAGGAGTTGGGCAAGAAATACGGCACCTCGATGCTGTTCATCAGCCACAACCTTGGCCTGGTGCTGGAGACCTGCGACCGCATCTGCGTGATGTATTCCGGCGAGGCGGTGGAGCGCGGGTCGATCACTGATGTGTTCGACGAGATGAAGCACCCCTACACGCAGGCGCTCTTCCGATCGATCCCGCTTCCCGGGGCGGACAAGAACGCGCGCCCGCTGCGGGCCATCCCCGGCAACTTCCCGCTGCCCCATGAACGGCCGCCCGGGTGCAATTTCGGCCCGCGTTGCGATTATTTCGAGGCCGGGCGATGCGATGCAACCGAAATCCCGATGACCGATGTTCCGGGTCAGGACCGGCACGCGACGCGCTGCCTGCGGTTCCAGGAAATCGACTGGCACGCGCCACTTGGCACCGATGTGCAGACCACGCGGTCCGAGCCCGGTGATGTCGTGCTCAAGATGGACAACCTGAAGAAATACTACGAGGTGGCCGCCAATGCCCTGTTCGGCAAGCGGGGCGATACAAAGGTGGTCAAGGCAAACGAGACGCTCAGCTTCGAGGCGCGCGAATCCGAAACCCTGGCCATCGTGGGTGAATCGGGCTGTGGGAAATCGACCTTTGCCAAGGTGCTCATGGGGTTGGAAACCGCAACGGACGGCCAGATCCTGCTCGACAACCGCAATATCGAAAGCACGTCGATCCAGGATCGCGCCACCCAGACCATCGCCGATGTGCAAATGGTCTTCCAGAACCCGTTCGACACGCTCAACCCGTCGATGGGGGTGGGCCGGCAGATCATTCGCGCGCTCGAGGTGTTTGGTATCGGCAACTCCGAGGGCGAGCGGCGGCAGCGCATGCTTGAACTCTTGGACCTTGTGAAACTGCCGCGTGAATTTGCCGAGCGGATGCCGCGGCAACTGTCCGGCGGACAAAAGCAGCGCGTCGGCATCGCGCGCGCCTTTGCGGGCAACGCGCGGATCGTGGTCGCGGACGAGCCTGTGTCGGCGCTTGACGTGTCGGTACAGGCGGCTGTCACCGATCTTCTGATGGAGATTCAGCGGGAACAGAAAACCACGCTGCTCTTCATCAGCCATGACCTGAGCATCGTGCGCTACCTGTCGGATCGCGTCCTGGTGATGTATCTTGGGCATGTGGTCGAGCTTGGCACCACCGAACAGGTCTTTGCGCCACCCTATCACCCCTACACCGAAGCGTTGCTATCCGCGGTGCCGATCGCCGACACGCGGGTGCAGAAACGACATATCGTGCTGGAGGGAGACATCCCCTCCGCGATGGACCCGCCCTCGGGCTGCCCGTTCCAGACACGCTGCCGCTGGAAATCCAGGGTGCCGGGTCATCTGTGCGAACAGGAGGTGCCACCGATGCGGCAGATGGAAAACGGGCACCAGATCAAGTGCCACCTGTCGGACAGGGAACTGGCCGAAATGGAGCCAGTCATCCAGATAGCCGCCGAGTGAGACGACGCGCGGGACCTGTGAACCCTGCCGGGACCCGTGCGACGGTCAGCGGCCCCAGATTTTCTCCACGTAAGTGCGCGTCTCGTGATACGGCGGGATGCCCTTGTGCTTTTGCACAGAGCCGGGTCCCGCGTTATAGGCGGCAAGCGCCAGAGGCCATTTTCCGAATTTGCTGAATTGCTGCTTGAGATAGCGCGCGCCGCCTTCGAGGTTCTGCGCCGGATCGTTTGGATCGACACGCAAGAACCGCGCCGTGTCGGGCATCAGCTGTGCCAGGCCGATGGCGCCTTTGTGCGACCGTGCGTTCGGGTTGAAATTCGACTCCTGCTGGACGAGGCGCAAGAACAGGTCTTCAGGGACACCGTGACGGCGCGCCGCATCGCGCGCCATGCCGAGATAGGCGCCCGAATAGCTGCCGCGGTATTTCGGGATACCCCCCTGCCCCCCGCGCGCATCGCCCCATTTGGTCGGGGTGACGACCTTGGGCGGCTGAAGCCGGATGGAGCTTTTGTACTGCTCTGCGGCGCGGGAATCCAAAACCTTGGTTTTGCTGGAAAACAAAGACACGCGGCTTTTCGAGGACAGCACGTCTGCAGCCGATGATCCGGCGGTGACGACAGCCAAGACACTCAGAACCGCACCCAATCTCTTGTTCGTTGTTCGCATGATCGCGCACGCCCCGTCTTGAGATTTTGCGGCTGTATAATCCGAAATCACGTTTCACACCAGCCTTGCTTGGTGATGAATTGTTAAGGACAACCTGATGGTATCTGATGATCACGTTGGTATAGGGTCTCGCAACGGGCGCGCCGCGTCAGAGATTCGAAAAGCATGGGGGACACATGGCCGGTTCAGTCAACAAGGTCATCATCGTCGGCAATCTGGGCCGCGATCCAGAAACGCGTACATTCCAAAACGGGGGCAAGGTGTGCAACCTTCGCATTGCCACGTCAGAGTCCTGGAAGGACCGCAACACGGGCGAGCGGCGGGAGCGCACGGAGTGGCACAGCGTTGCCATTTTCAATGAAAATCTCGTGCGGCTCGCAGAGCAGTATCTTCACAAGGGCTCCAAGGTTTATGTCGAAGGCAAGCTCGAAACCCGCAAATGGCAGGATCAGTCCGGCCAGGATCGCTACTCCACGGAGGTGGTTCTGCGCCCCTATGCCGGGGAGTTGACGTTCCTCGACAGCCGTGACGGCGGCGGTGGCGCCCCAACTTCTTACGGCGGCGGAAGCAGTGGCGGCGATTACGGGGGCGACTACGGGGGCTCCGGCGGCGGTGGCAGCGACCAATCGCGTGCACCGGCGCGCGACATCGACGACGAAATCCCGTTCTGAGGACAGAAGGCGCCCATCGCGGCGCCTTTTTACATTACTCGGCCAGCGCGTCCAGGAGCAGCGTCAAAACCATGTCTGTCGGGACATCCGATGTCACGAAGGCCTGACCGATGCCGCGCGCGAGAATGAAGCGCAATTGGCCGTCGATCACCTTCTTGTCCTGTCCCATCAGGGCCAGGAGATCCTCCGCATCGGGCAGTGTCCCGTCGATATCCGCCAGCCTGACCTTCATGCCCGTGTCGCGCATCACCTGGCGCACGCGGCTTGGCTCCTCTTGCGGGCAAAGACCCAGCCGCGCGGACAGTTCGAACGCCAATGCACAGCCGATGGCCACGCCTTCACCATGCAGCAGCCGGTCCGAATACCCTGTCGCAGCCTCAAGCGCGTGGCAAAAGGTATGACCAAGATTGAGAAGCGCGCGGTCGCCTTGTTCCGTTTCGTCACGCACCACGATCTTGGCCTTCATCTCGACCGACCGTTTGACGGCATGAGCCAGCGCCTGCGGCTCCCGGGCGGTGATCTGCGCGGCGTTCTCCTCTTGCCAATCGAAAAAGGCGGCATCGCCCAGAAGCCCGTATTTCACCACTTCGCCATATCCAGCGAGGAAATCGCGCGCGGGCAAGGTCTGCAGGACCGAGATGTCGGCCAGCACCAGCGCAGGCTGATGGAACGCGCCGATCAGGTTCTTGCCCTGCGGCGCGTTGATCCCGGTCTTGCCGCCGACCGAACTGTCGACCTGCGCCAGGAGCGACGTGGGGATTTGCACGAATCGCACCCCCCGGCGCAAGACGGCAGCCGCAAAGCCGACAAGGTCTCCGATTACACCGCCGCCCAAGGCGATGACGATATCGCGGCGTTCGATCTTTTGCTCCAGCAGCCATTCCACCGTGCGTTCGAACTGCGGCCAGCCTTTCGTGGACTCACCCGGCGGCAGGCTCAGGCTGACCGAGGCGATGCCCGCTGCTTTCAGCGCCGTTTCCAGCGGGTCGAGATGGCAGGCGGCCACATGGCTGTCGGTGACGATGGCGACGCGCGGCCGCGCAAGAAGCGGTGCAATCTCGGCCCCGGCACTGTGCAGCAGGTCTGGCCCGATCCGCACATCATAGGCGCGCCCCTCCAGCGGGACATGAACGGTCTGTTTCATTGCTCTATCTCCAGCACGTCGGGGCGCGTGCGCAACGCCTTGATCACCCGGTCCGCCATATCGTCGATCGACATGCCCGGTTCGGACCGGACATCCAGCTCGGCCTTGGCATAGATGGGCACGCGCGCCTGATACAGATCGTGCAACGCGTCATAGGGGTTCGGGACCCGGAGCAAGGGGCGCGTGTCCTTTTGCTTCACCCGGCTCCACAACAGGTCAAGATCCGCATTGAGCCAGACAGCAACGCCCTGTCGGGAAATCACCGCACGATTTTCCGCAGACATATACGCGCCGCCGCCCGTCGACAGAACCCCGCGTTCCGTCCCAAGCAGGCGCGAAATGACCTGCTGCTCCTTGAGCCGGAAAAACGCCTCTCCATCACGGTCGAAAATCTCGGGGATCGTCAGGTTCGCGGCTTTCTCGATCTCGGTGTCCGAATCAAGGAAGGGGACATTCAACGCTGCGGCCAAAGCCTTGCCAACGGCGGTTTTTCCGGCGCCCATCATGCCGACCAACACCACCGTTTTCTTCAATCTTGCCTGCATCGACCCCTGCAAAGCCCCGGTTTTGGCTTTCTTGTCTCGGCCAAGTACCGCTAAAGTTCAACACCGGATGCTGAATGACGTGATCTTGTCCAAAAGGCCAGTTATAAGTTGGGAAAAATAATCGAGGCAGGGCTGGGATTGTCATGGGGCGCATTTTGAAATGGCTGATCTATCTTTTGATATTGGGCGCGTTGGCTTTGGTGGCCTATGCCTATCTCGGGCCCTATTTCGGCGCCGATTTCTCGCCGCCGCAAACCAAAGTCAGACAACCCGTGACGTTGGATGCCGATTAAACCGCTTGCCCTGATATGCGCCCTGGCTGCCGGACCGGTGGCCGCACAGGACGCGCCTCTGTCCGCCATTGACTGGCTGGCGACCCAACGCAGCGCGCCGCCGGTGATCGACGTCGTGCCGCACATGCTTCCGGACGCCAACCAGACCCCCGTGGTGCAAAGCGCGGCTGTCCCGGACGTCGACGTACAAGCACTGGATGCGCCCACGTCCGGCGGCGTGGGATTGTTGCCCACGGCGGTGACGGGCCTTCCCGCGACGCTCTGGCAGGGCAGCCACCAAGCAGACGTGATTGCTGCGATCGAAGCGTTGGACGCCCGAAAGCCGTCGGTTCCGGCTCTGGATTCGCTTCTGCACACCTTGCTGTTGGCCGAGGCGGAAATGCCGTTCGGGGCCGATGACACGGCCTTTTTGCAAACCCGGTTGCGGGTTCTGTACGATCATGGCCTCGTGGCCCCGGCCGAAGCTTTGGTGGAACGGGTCAGTGACTTGACCCCGGATCTTTTCGAGCAGGCCTTCGATCTTGCGCTGCTCACCGGGTCGGACGCGGCGCTGTGCAGGACATTGGACGCGACACCGGCGCTCAGCACCGATCTGGCGACGCGCATCTGGTGCGCCACGCGCAGCGGTGACTACCCGCGCGCCATGACGATCTACCAGACAGGTAATGCACTGGGACAATTGTCCGAGCTGGATAGCGAATTGTTGCTGCGGTTTCTCGATCCCGAATACGCCGAGGACACGTCGCCGTTGCGCGCGCCCGTCCGCCCGACCCCGCTCCAGTTCCGCCTGTTCGAGACTATTGGCGAGACGCTGCCCACAACGCGGCTTCCGCGTCCCTTCGCGGTGGTGGATCTGAGCGGCGATTCCGGTTGGCGCGCGCAATTGCGGGCGGCAGAGAGGCTGGCGCGAGCCGGGGCGCTGGATGGCAACCAGCTCTTGGGGATCTACAGCGCCCAAAAACCCGCAGCATCTGGCGGCATATGGGACCGGGTCGATGCGCTGCAACGGTTTGACAGGGCACTCATCAATAACGATCCAGACGCCGTCTCCGAAACATTGGTCAAGGTTTGGCCACGGATGCGCAGTGCCGGATTGCTGGTCCCCTTTTCGAGCCTTTTTGCACCAGACTTGCGACGCCTCAGCCTAAACAACCGCGCCACACGGATCGCGGGACTCGCGGGGCTGCTTTCCGAGGATTACGAAGCCGTCGCGCACTCCCTGTCCGACGGCGACACTGGCACTTACAACGGCAACGACGCGCTCGATTTCCTGTCGGACATCGCCCTGGGCAAATCCCCGGATACGGTCCCGTCGGATGTCCCACATGCCGCTGCGCTGGCGGCAGCCTGGAGCCAAGCGCCCGAGGCCACGAGGGAACTTGCCGATCTGCCCGGTGATGACCGGCTGGGAGAAGCGCTCTTGATCGCGATCGGGCAATTTGCCAGCGGCGCCGCCGGCAATGACCTCAGCCTGACCGAGGCTCTGCGCGCGTTCCGGGCCTTCGGGCTTGAAGCCGTGGCCCGTCGTGCCGCGCTGCAACTGGCGATCCTCGACATGGAAGGCGCAAGAAGATGAGCGACCGTCACTGGATCGCGGCGTTTCTCGACGCGCAGGCGGCAGAACGCGGGGCCGCCAACAACACGCAACTGGCCTATGCCCGCGATCTGGCCGATTTCACCGATTGGCTCGACGGCCGCAACCAGTCTCTGACCAGCGCGCATCGCGGCGATGTTGAAGCCTACCTGGTTCATTGCGACGTGCAGGGCCTGGCCAAGTCCACCCGTGCGCGCCGCCTGTCGGCCATCAAGCAACTTTATCGTTTCTGTTTCGAAGAAGGGTTCCGGGCCGACAATCCGGCAGTGCAGATCAACGGGCCAGGCCGCGACAAACGGCTGCCGAAAACACTGTCGACCGAGGAAGTGGACAGGCTGCTGGACGCCGCGACACGGCGTGGCCGCACCGAGGCGGACAGGGAACGCAACACCTGCCTGATGCAACTTCTTTACGCCACCGGGATGCGGGTCAGCGAATTGGTGTCGCTGCCGCTGTCGTCAGCCAAAGGCGATCCGCGGATGCTCCTGATTCGGGGCAAAGGCGGAAAGGAACGGATGGTGCCGCTATCGCCTCCGGCGCGCGTCGCGCTGCGCATCTGGTTGACGACCCGCGAAGCGATGGAGGACAGCGCCCGCGCCGAGGGCAAGGCCGCCTCGCCCTACCTGTTCCCGTCGCGGGGCAAATCGGGCCATCTGACACGTCATTCATTTTATATCCTGATCAAGGAACTGGCAGTCGAAGGTGGCGTATCACCGGCCAAGGTAACGCCGCACACGCTGCGCCACGCCTTTGCCACGCATCTTCTGGCCAATGGGGCCGACCTGCGCGCGATCCAGACATTCCTGGGCCATGCCGATGTGTCGACGACCGAAATTTACACCCATGTTCTGGAAGAGCGGCTGAAGGAACTGGTGCTGGATCACCACCCGATGGCACGGGACACCGCGACGCGGTCTTGAACGCGACAGCGGCAAGCCTCATAACACCCTGACACCTTTTATCAAGCTGGACCCGATGGAACCTGCAACTTCTGCTGCCGATGCCGCCCTTTGGATCACCTCATTTGCCATTATCGGCCTGTTGGTCCTCTCCGCGTTTTTCAGCGGGTCGGAAACCGCTCTGACAGCAGCATCGCGGGGCAAGCTTCGGTCGATGTCGGACAAGGGGTCGAAAGGGGCCGACCGCGCGCTTTTGATCACCGACGACAACGAACGCCTGATCGGGTCGGTGTTGCTGGGCAACAACCTGGTCAACATCCTTGCGACATCGCTGGCCACCGCCCTGTTCACCCGTTTGTTCGGCGAATCCGGCGTGGCGCTGGCCA
Organism: Marivita sp.; assembly: GCF_020055675.1. Classification (GTDB taxonomy): domain Bacteria; phylum Pseudomonadota; class Alphaproteobacteria; order Rhodobacterales; family Rhodobacteraceae; genus Marivita. The sequence goes on along the minus strand of NZ_JAIPUS010000027.1, from coordinate 13,684 downwards.
CCCTCGTGATGACGGTGCTGGTGCTGGTCTTCGCCGAGGTCCTGCCCAAGACCTATGCCATCACCAATGCCGAAACCGCCGCCAGCCGCGTGTCGCCGATCATTGCACTGGTGATCAAGGTATTCTCGCCGATCGTTTCGGCGGTGCGGGTTCTGGTCCGCGGTGTGCTGGGGCTGTTCGGCGTGCAGACGGATCCGGACAGCCACATCCTTGCCGTGCGCGAGGAAATCGCCGGGGCGCTGCATCTGGGCCATTCCGAAGGTGTGGTCGAGAAAGAAGACCGCGACCGCATTCTGGGCGCGCTGGATCTGAGCGATCGCAGCGTCGAGGAGGTCATGCTGCATCGCTCGGGGATCGAGATGATCGACGCGGATTGCGACCCGCAGTCGATCCTGAAGCAATGCCTTGAATCCAACCACACGCGGCTGCCCGTATACCGGGGGGATCCCGAAAACATCATCGGCGTGGTCCACGCCAAGGACCTGTTCCGGGCCATGTATCAGTTCATGCAGGAAGGCGAGCGCCCCGTCGACGCGATGGAAAGCTTCAAGTTCGCCGATGTGGCGATGAAGCCGTATTTCATTCCCGAAAGCACCTCGCTCGACGACCAGATGCGCCAATTCCTGCGCCGCCGCACGCATTTTGCGCTCGTGGTCGATGAATACGGGGCCTTGCAAGGGTTGATCACGCTCGAGGATATCCTCGAGGAAATCGTTGGCGAGATCACGGATGAATTCGATCCGGACGGCGATCACCCGGTCAAGGCGGACGAGGACGGCAATTACTGGATCGACGGCGCGATGACGATTCGCGACGTCAATCGCAAGCTGGACTGGTCGCTGCCCGATGACGAGGCAAACACGGTCGCGGGTCTGGTCATCCACGAGGCGCAGATGATCCCCACCACGGGACAGTGCTTTACTTTCCACAGTTTCCGCTTCGAGGTCGTGTCGCGCGACAACAACCGGATCACCGCGCTCAAGATCCGGCCCCTCTCGCGCGAGTAACCGGACGCGCGCAAGAAGCGTTGACGGAAACGCCGGCGCGCGTGCCTGGCATCCATTGAGCTTGACCCAAAGGCCTAGGGATGGACATCCACCGAGGGACTTGAAGCCCAAGGACGCTCAGGCACGCAATCTTGTGCCATCCGGATCAAAGGGTGGCCGCGCCAGGATCGTCGCCCGGTGTGGCCGGCCCAGCACCATCACCTCGACCTGGTCCCCGGCTGCGGCGTGGGTCACATAGGCCAGCGCCAGCGATTTGCCGACATGGTAACCATAAGCGCCAGAGGTGACCCGGCCGATGCCTTTGCCCGCTTTGAAGATCGGCTCTCCGCCGGTCGCATCCGCGTTGGAGAGCGCGGTATCGGTCTCGTCCAAGGCGAGCAGCACCAGGTTCTCGCGCGGGGCCTTGTCCATGTTGGCAAGCGCCGCATCGCGATTCAGGTACTCCTTGTCGCGCCGGCACAGCCGGTCCAGCGCGCATTCCTGGGGCCAGTATTCCGGGCTGTATTCGCGGCCCCAGGACCCGTAGCCCTTTTCCATGCGCAGGCTCATCAAGGCGCGGCTGCCCACGGGCACCGCGCCGACGTCCTGGCCAGCCTCGAGAAGCGCTGCATAAAGCGGAACCTGGTCCTCGGCGCGGCAATGTACCTCCCACCCCAGATCCCCGGTGAAGGACACACGCAGCGCGATCACGCGGAGACCCGCGATCTCGATCTGCCCGGATCGCATGAAAGGCCAGTTCACCGTGTCCAGCGAGGTGTTGGTCAGGCGTTGCAACAACGCTCGGCTTTCCGGTCCCGCCACATTGAAGCCGCACCACTGCGCTGTCAGCGAGTCAAATCTTGTCCCTTCGGGCAGCGGCACCGCGTCGTAGAACCGCCTTTGGTAGCGTTCCGCCATGCCCGAGCTGATGATCCAGAATTCATCGTCTGCCAGCCGTGTCACCGTGGCATCCCCGGCGATGCCGCCGCGTTTGCCGATCAGCGGCGTGAGGCAGGAACGCCCCACGTCGCGCGGCATGCGGTTGGCAAAGACCGCGTTGAGCCAATCCTCGGCCCCCGGCCCTTTCACCCGGTATCTGGCGAAGTTGGAGATGTCGATAATCCCGGCTTTGTTCCGCAGGATACGCGCCTCCTGACCCACCACGTCCCACCATGGCTGACGGGTGAAGCCCGCGCTGTCGGGCACCTCTTTCGAGAAATAGAGCGGGTGTTCCCAGCCATGGTTCAGTCCGAACACCGCCCCGATGTCGCGCTGCATGCGGTAGGCCGGGCGCGTGCGGGCGGGGCGCCCTGCGGCGCGTTCTTCATTCGGAAAGTGAATCTTGAAGCGATGCGCATATTGGTCGCCAACCCGCGCCTTGGTGAATGCCGCATCCGCCCAGTCACCGAACCGGGCCATGTCCCAGGCGAACATGTCGTATTGCGTCTCGCCGCGAGTGATCCATTGCGCCACCATCAGGCCCATGCCGCCCGATTGCGAAAAGCCGGGGATGATGCCGTTGCAACAGAAATACCCCGGCTTTTCCGGCACCACGCCCATCAGCACATTGGCATCGGGCGACCAGATCATCGGGCCGTTGATGACCCGCTTGATCCCGGCATTGCCCAAGGCTGGCACCCGGTCGATGGCGCGCATCATATTGTCTTCGATCCGTTCGAGATCATCCGCGAAAAGCTCGTGGCCAAAGCCCTGCGGCGTGCCGTCTTCAGCCCAGAAGCGGACGTCTTTTTCGTAGGCGCCCACCAGCAGACCCTTGCCCTCCTGGCGCAGGTAATATTCGCCGTCCCGGTCTGCGATCGACGGCAAACGCCGGTCCATCGTTTCGATCTCGGCAATCGCTTCGGTCACGAAATACTGGTGTTCGGTGGGCAGGAGCGGCAGGTTGATCCCGGCCAGGGCCGCCACTTCGCGCCCCCAAAGACCGGCGGCGTTGATCACCCATTGCGTGTGGATGTCGCCCTTGGCGGTGCGCACGATCCATGTGTCATCGGGCTGCTGCTCCGTGCCGGTCACCGGGGTGAAGCGGTGGATTTCCGCTCCGCGCTGGCGCGCGCCCGTCGCATAGGCGGCTGTCACGCCGGACGGATCGACATTGCCGCCATCGGGTTCGTACATGATGCAACGGACCCGGTCGAAATCCACCAATGGATGCAGCCTTTCGGCTTCGGCGCGCGAGACCTCTTGAAAATTCATCCCGTATAGCCGCGCCTTCGCCTCTTGCAGGCGCAACTGATGTTCGCGCTCTTCGGTTTGGGCCAGGTAGAGAGACCCTGGCTGGAACACACCGCAGCTTTGCCCGGTCTCCGCCTCCAGTTCCTTGTAAAGGGACATCGTGTAGTGCTGGAGGCGGCTGATATTGGTGCTGTCGTGCAGCCCGTGGATGTTGGCGGCGGCGTGCCATGTGGAGCCGCTTGTCAGCTCATCACGCTCCAGCAGGACAACATCGGTCCAGCCAGCTTTTGCCAGATGGTACAGGATCGAACAGCCAATCACGCCGCCTCCGATCACGACGGCCTGGGCATGGGTTTTCATCGCGGCACACTCCCGTCTGCTTTGGTCCACCCTTCGCGCAGCCCACGAAAAGAGGTTGCCCTCTGCCGACACCTGATGTCGTTTTCGGGCAGGAAAAGCGCAACGCCTTGGCGACATGGTTCCAATACCAAAGCAAGGGAGCCATGGATGAAAACCACCACCCGCGTTTGCGTGATCGGCGGCGGTGTCGTCGGCGTTTCAGTGCTCTATCATCTGACCAGGCTGGGCTGGTCGGATGTGATGCTGGTGGAGCGTTCGGAACTGACCAGCGGCTCCACGTGGCATGCGGCGGGTGGATTTCACACGCTCAACGGTGACACCAACATGGCCGCGCTCCAGGGTTACACGATCCGGCTCTACAAGGAGCTGGAAGAGATCACCGGCCTGTCCTGCGGCTTGCACCACGTGGGCGGCCTCACGCTGGCCGACAACCGCGACCGGTTCGACATGCTGCTCGCCGAACGCGCAAAGCATCGCTACATGGGGCTCGACACGCATATCGTCGGTCCCGAGGAAATCGCACAGATCATGCCAATCACAAACACCGATGGTCTTCTCGGGGCTTTGTACGATCCGCTCGACGGGCACCTCGACCCGTCGGGCACAACCCATGCCTATGCCAAGGCGGCGAAGATCGGCGGCGCCACGGTCGAGACCCATGTCATGGTGAAGGAAACCACGCAACGTCCTGATGGCACATGGAATATCGTCACTAACAAGGGCACGGTTCATGCCGAACATGTTGTCAACGCCGCAGGCCTCTGGGCGCGCGAAGTCGCCGCGATGGCAGGGGTTTACCTGCCGCTGCACCCGATGGAACACCAGTATATCGTCACGGACGAGATGCCCGAGATTTCCGAGCGCGAGACCGAGCATCCGCATGTGATGGACCCGGCCGGGGAATCCTATCTCCGGCAGGAAGGGCGCGGGCTGTGCATCGGCTTCTACGAACAGCCCTGCCGCCCCTGGGCGGTGGACGGCACGCCTTGGGATTTTGGCCATGAGCTCTTGCCAGATGACTTTGACAAGATCGAAGAAAGCATTGAATTTGCTTACAAACGCTTCCCGGTGCTGGAACGCGCGGGCGTCAAGTCGGTCATCCACGGCCCCTTCACCTTTGCCCCCGATGGCAACCCTCTGGTCGGGCCGGTGCCGGGGCTGCGCAACTACTGGTCCGCCTGTGGTGTCATGGCCGGGTTCAGCCAGGGCGGCGGCGTCGGGCTGATGCTGGCACAATGGATGACCCGAGGCGAATGCGAACGCGACGTGTCGGCGATGGACGTGGCCCGCTTTGGCGACTGGATCAGTCCGGGCTATACCCTGCCGAAAGTCATTGAAAACTATCAGAAAAGATTTTCGGTCAGCTACCCGAACGAGGAACTGCCCGCGGCACGCCCCAATCGCACGACCCCGATGTATGACATCTTTGATGGCATGGGGGCCGTCTGGGGCGCACAATACGGGCTGGAGGTGGTCAATTACTTCGCCCAGCAGGATGAGCCACGCCATGAAACCCCCAGTTTCCGCCGCTCGAACGCCTGGAACGCAACGGCGCGCGAAGTGAAGGCCGTTCGGCAAGCCGTTGGAATCAATGAAATTCAGAACTTCGGAAAATACGAAGTGACAGGCCCGAACGCCCGCGACTGGCTTGACCGGATCATGGCAGGCCGGGTGCCGAAACCCGGACGGGTGTCGCTATCGCCGATGCTGTCGCACCAAGGGCGGCTGATCGGGGATTTCACGATCTCCTGCTTGTCGGACAGTCATTTCCAGTTGACCGCCAGCTATGGCGCACAGGCCTATCACATGCGCTGGTTCGAACAGTACGGACAGGACGGTGTAACCGTACGGAATGTCTCGGACCAGTTGACCGGTTTCCAGATCGCCGGGCCGAACGCGCGCCGGGTGCTGGATGCGGTGACACGCGACGCGACAGACCTCAAGTTCATGGACGTGCGCCCGATGACCTTGGGCATGACGCCCTGCCTTGTGCAGCGGGTCAGCTTTACCGGCGGGCTGGGCTACGAGATCACCTGCGAGCCGGTGGCGCAGCGACAGCTTTGGCACACGCTCTGGGAGGCCGGACAGGCGCACGGACTGCGCCCCTTCGGTATGCGCGCGATGATGAGCCTGCGGCTGGACAAGTTCTTCGGCGCGTGGCTGTCGGAATTTTCGCCAGATTACACACCCGCCGAAACCGGTATGGACCGGTTCATCGCGTGGTCGAAAAACGCGGATTTCATCGGGCGGGCAGCGGCAGAGGCGGACCGGGCTGCGCCGCCGGAGCGGCGTTTATGCGCGTTCGAGGTTGTCACCCATGATGCGGACGTGCACGGCTATGAACCGATCTGGATCGATGGGGCCGTGCGCGGCTTTTGTACCTCTGGCGGCTATTCGCACCATGCGGGCAAATCCATCGCGCTTGGCTTGATCCCGCGAGCCACTGCCCGGGACGGGATGCCGGCGCAGATCGAGATCCTGGGCGAGATGTGCGATGCCAGGTTGATCACCACGCCGCTTTACGACGCAGACGCGGCACTGATGCGCGGTTAAACTGCGCGCATGACAAAGGTGACCATCGTGATTCCCGCCGCCGGAGCCAGCCGTCGCATGCTTGGCCGTGACAAGTTGCTTGAGCAGGTGGACGGGATGGCCTTGCTGCGCGGCGTGGCCATGCGCGCCTGTGCGCTGGGCGGTCCAGTGATCGTCACCCTGCCCGACGGCGCCGTGGCACGCAGCGAGGCTTTGGCGGGGCTTGACGTTCAGCACGTGAGCGTCCCGGAGGCGGCCAACGGCATGTCCGCATCCCTGAGACGGGCGGCGCATGGTGTCGCGAAGGATGCAAACGGACTGATGGTCCTGCCCGCCGACATGCCCGACCTGACCGAAGATGATCTGCGCCACGTTCTCATGGCGTACGAGACTGCGGAGAGTGAGGCCATCGTACAGGCGACCTCTGCGGATGGCACGCCGGGTCACCCGGTCCTGTTCCCGGCCGATCTGATCCCGACGTTCGAGGGCTTGACCGGCGACGCGGGCGCCCGCGCCATTCTTGCCGCCAACCGGAGGCGCCTGATCCGCGTCGCCTTGCCCGCTGCACATGCGACGACCGATCTCGACACGCCGGACGCATGGGCGATATGGCGCGAAAATAATCCGGCGCGCTGACGTTTGGTTAATCTTGCGGACAAAAAAATGGGGCGGCTCTCCCCTTCCGCCCCATTCCTTTCGATCGCTGCCGCGCGAGGGCGCGATCGGGTGTGTTTCGTGACCCGTTTTCCAGGATGGGCGATTGATTACGCATGTATCCCGACATGGCAAGGCCAAAATGAACAATTTATGACCACTAACGCCTGCGTTAGCGCAATAATTGGCATCAAGGCACCCACCACGCACCGGCCCATCCGTCAAAGGCCTTGAAAACAGCGCGTTTGTGCGGGTCGGTCAGCTGCATCAATTCGATTGATTCGATTTCGAAGGTCAGCACCGTGAACCAGTCGCGATTGGCCAGTTTCCGGTAGGCGTGGGCGTGCGGGATCGCCGTCCCGGGTGGCGGCGATGCGCCATAGGCGATGCGCGCGCCAGCCGGCACGTCCTGCCATTTCTGCGCCGCGTCCGGGCCCCGGGCGATCTGGACGGTTGTGGATAACCTGATCTGAAGCCTGGCCGTGTCGTCCCAGACATGCAGTTGCGCGAAGGGATGTGCCGCCAGGGACGTGATCTTGCCCGATCCGCCGTCCGTATGCACTTCGACCGTGGCGGCGCTGCGAGAGGCGGCGCGCAGGACCACTGTGCGCGCCTCGGGGCGGCCTTCGGGGGAAACGGTCGCAAGAACCGGGTGCCGGGCTGCCGCCCGCTTGTCTGCCACGCCGCGGGTCAGGCGTTGCCAGCCCAGGTCGAGAAACACCGAAAGGTCGTTCGGATCACTCATATCCCGTCATCTCCAGATAGCCGCGCCCGCCATGCGATCCATCGACGGTGACCGGCCCTTCCCAATAGGGAACCGAGACCGACATCCATGCATCGGGATTCAGAGCCTTGACCGTGACGTCGACACCCTTGGCCGGCAGTTTCACCGCCCAATCCACCGGCACCTGTCGACCTGCCACCATATGCGAGTTCAGCGGTCGCGCCGTGAACGCACCATCGGAATAGGCGGTGGTCGTGCCATCCGGCGCGATCCAGGTGGCCGATGTATAAAACGCGTCTTTTTCTTCGCGCAGCCGGAAGCCCATCAACTTTTCGCCGCTGTCGAAAGACAGGGAAAACCAATCCCACCCCGATTGCGTGTCAGCCAGGGGCTGCGAGGACCACTCGCGATCGAGCCATGCAGACCCTGTCACCTCGACCGGTCCTTGCGGCAGGGTCAGCGTGCCCGAGACGTCGTAGAAGGGCTGCGAATAATAGTAGCTGGCCTGCCCCTGCGCGGATTTGACGGAAAATCCATTCTGCCCGTGAAAGACCAGCGGCCGCGTCGCTTGAAGCGACAGATCATAGGCGAACTCCGTCCCGGTCGCCGTCACTGAGAGGTCGTCAAGACCCGGCCCGGCCATGCGCCAATCGTCGATCCACGCCTCGAACGGATCCACAGTCACGCCCGCCTGCCCGATCCCGCCACGCGCGATGCGTTCCGCGACCATGTGGCGCCGCGACGTGGTGAGTGCGGCATGTGCGAACCAGATCTGCGGGTCGCTCCAGCCTTCGCGGGTTTCGGGCGCAAGCGCGGAGCGGAACAGCGTCCATTGGACACCGTAGGCAGTGCCATCCGGGCCGTTCAGATTGGCCGTCAGGTACCACCATTCGATCCGGAAATCAGGATGCGGCCCGTGGTCTTGCGGGAAGTCGAAGGCGTAATCCGGTTGCGGAACGGCAAAGCCTTCCGCGTCCGACCCCAGCCCGGCAAAGCCTTGTGCCGCCGCCTGACAGGGCAAAACAACCATCAGCAAGAGAATCCTAACGATCATTGGCAAACACTTTCAGCAAATCGGAGGGCGGTGTGCGCGCCAGCCGGAGCGCCGGCCAGAGCGCCGCCAGCGCCGCCGCGAGCAGAGCAAAGACGGTCAGCAGCGCGTAGTGACCGGGGAAGACATACATCGGCAGCTTCCAACCGAACGCCTCCACATTCACATAAGACAGCAGCACCCAGGCGAGCAGCAGGCCAAGCGGGATCGCAAGGACAGTTGTCACAAACGCCAGCACCACCGCGCGCAGCAGCTCAAGCCGCCCGAGCCTGCGCCGCGTCATGCCAAGCGCCCAAGCCGGGGCGAGTTGCGGAACACGCAGAGAGGCGAGCGTGAGCAGGCTCATCAGGATGGCAAAGGCGGCGACCGCCAATGTCAGTACGTTCAGCGCCCCGGTGACGGTAAAGGTGCGCTCGAACACCTCAAGCGAGAAGGCCTTGATCCGCGCCTGATCGATGATCGCCGCGTCGGACAACCCGACCCTTTCGACCAGCTTTTCCCGCAGGCCGGCCGCGTCATCCGTGCGCACGCCAAACCGGGTTGGAACACGGTCAGGATAAAGGTCTGAAAAGACAGCTTCATCGATCAACGCCTGCCCCAGCGGATTGCCGTAATCGGCCACGACGGCAGCGATGGGCAACGAGAGACCGGGCGCAACCGCGACCGCATCTCCGGTCCAGAGCCCCGCGCGGCGGGCCAGTTGTTCGCTGACGACCGCCGCCTCCCCCCGGGCAACGCGGTCCCAGACCTCCGGTGTCTCGGCGACGAAAACCCAGTTGTTGCGGTAGGTTGGTCCGACACGCGCGCCGAACAGGTCCGAAGGCACGCCCGCGATCTCGGTCTCGACCGACAGAAGCGGCAGTACCTCGCGCGCATTGTCGATCAGGAACGCTTCGAGATCCGGGCTTTGCGCGGCGTCTTCCGCGCTGATGAAAAGCTCTGGGGCCAACCTTTGGTCAAGGAAGTCTACAAAGGTCACGCGAAAGCTCGAGACCATGGTGGTCACGCCGACATTGGCCGCAGTGGCCAGCAGCAGGGCCATCAGCGCGAGGCTCATTCCCGGCACCTGCTGGCGGGTGTCAGCCCAGAACCACTGCCAGACGACACTCCGCGCTTGCCGGTCCGCCAGCGTCACCGCGCCACGCAGGACGAGCGGCAGAAGCAACGCGGCACCGATCAGCATGCAGGCAAGCAGCACAAAGCCAAGCGCCAGCCCCTTTCCCCGGATCTCGATCCCGACGCCGACCAGGAACAGCAGCCCGGCAACCGCCCCCAGCCTCCGGGCCGTTGCGCCCGACGCCACTGCCCAGGCGCGGGGCCGCGCGCTGGACAAAAGCGGCATATGCGCGATTTTCCAGAGCGCGCCCGCAGCGGCCAGCCCCGTGCCGACGACTGCGATGGCCATGCCGGACAGCCACCACTCTGCGCGCAATTGCAACGTGCCTGCGACGGAGGCGCCGTAGAGCCCCTGCAAGGTGGCCGCGACATTGGGCAAGAGAACGGCGGCAATGACGTATCCCAATGCGACGCCGATCGCGCCGGCGATCAAGGCAAACAGAACCAGTTCCGCGATCATGAGGCCGATCAACCTGCCCAGCGGCACCCCCAGCGCGCGCAGGGTCCGCACCATGCCGCGCCGTTGCTCGAAGGCGAGGCTGATGGTGCCATGTACGATGAAGATGCCCACGGCAAAGCTGAGCAGGCCAAAGGCGGTCAGGTTCAGGTGAAAGCTGTCCGTGAGCCGGTCCGCCCCCGCATCCTGCGCCGGTTGCAGAACGAGATCCGGCGTGATCCCGGCCAGATCGGGCCGTCCCATCGGCTGTTCGGGCGCAAGGATCAGGCGGCTCAGCGTGCCCTGCGCGTCAAGCAGATCTTGCGCCACGCCAATATCGGTCAGCGCCACACCCGGTGCGGCAGAGGGATCGGTCACGATCCGCTGGGAGACCGCATTCTCGAGCTGGTCCGCCACGTCGGTCGCGGCAAAGAGCACGCCGCGCGTCAGGAAGTCGTCGAGCGATGTCCCTTCTTGCATGCCCACGGGTGCGACATTTCCAGGCGCAGTGAGCGGGTCAAGCCCGACGATCCGCACGCGGCCTTGGGTCGTGTCGATCCGGCCCTCGAGCACCGGCGAGACCTGCCACCCCGACCGGCGCAGCGCGATATAGGTCGCTTGGTCGATGCGGTTGCCCGTGCGGGGCAAAAGCTGACCAAACTGCCCCTCGCCCAGTGTCGCCGCGGCCGCGTCATAGCTCGCGCGCGCCTCGGCATTGATCGCTTGCACGCCCGACCACAGCGCCGTGGCGAGGGCCAAACCGCTGATCAAGGCAAAGAATTGCAAACCGTTGCGCCGCCAATGCGACAGAAGCGCGGTCAGGGTCGTCCAGGTCACGCCACGCGTCCCTGGCTCAGATGGACCTGCCGTTTCATGCGGCGCGCCACGGACTGCGAATGGGTGACCATCAGAAGCGCCGCGCCGGTCTCGGTGACCAGATCAAGCATCTGGTCCAACACCTGGCGCGCGGTCGCCTCGTCAAGGTTGCCGGTCGGCTCATCCGCGAGCACGAGCTTGGGCCGTGCGACCAGCGTTCGGCCAATGGCCACGCGCTGCTGCTGGCCGCCAGACAAGGCTTCCGGATACTTGTCGAGATGCGGCGTCAGGCCCAGCGCATCAGACATGCGCGCGGCCTGATCGGCATCGTATCTGCCTGCAAGCCGCGCCTGGAACGCCATGTTCGCCGCGACCGTGAGCGACGGGATCAGGTTGAACTGCTGAAAGATCACACCGACATCGGTACGTCGCAGCGCAGCGCGGTCCGAATCCGTCATTTTGGTTATGTCGTGCCCGTCGATTTCGATGGCTCCGCTGCCCACCGTATCAAGCCCGCCAATCAGATGCAGAAGCGTGCTCTTGCCCGACCCCGATTCGCCGGTCAGCGCCAGCGTCTCGTTTCGATCAAGCGACAGCGACACGCCCCGCAGCACCGGCAGATCGCCCTCGCCGCCGGCGAAGGTCTTCGTCACGTCTTGCACAGTCAACATCATGTCCGAGAGTTATCGCACCGGTCAGCAATGGAAAGCCCGCAAAGCGCAAAAACCGACGCCGCACCTGCGTCGCGTCAAAAACCCGTTTCCGCCAACTCGAAACATATCCGGTCGCAGGCACGCAGATGCCGCCAAAGGAATGCAAACGGGACTCACGCAATACAATGTGGAACGAAGCCAAGAATTGGTGCCCAAGGTGGGCACCAACCCATTGTTTTAGAATGTTTTTACCTGTCCATATTTGTCTGTATCCACCTAAAAACATGGCCGCACTTGTCCTGTCGTGTCTTGCCGTGTCCGTCCTTATCCGCTAGCCTAAAGAGGATATTTGGGTGGATAGAGATTGGCCGTCCGTTCGATTGCCGATTGGTGGATAGGAAAAATCGAACATGCGCTCACGCAACCGACTTTCCCCAGCCTTCCTTCGAAAAGCTCCGATGGGAAAATACTGTGATGGCGCTGGGCTTTGGCTGATTGTTCGTGAGGATGGCGGCGCGCAATGGGTGTTGCGCGTTACCGTTCACGGCAGGCGGCGCGAGATGGGTTTGGGTGGATACCCAGAAATCGGACTCGCAAAAGCCCGTGACCTTGCCGACCGCTGGCGGGCAATGGCCAAGGAAGGCCGCGACCCCATCAAGGAACGTGAACGCGAAATACGGGCCGCACGGCGCGAGGATATCGGCCTTGCCATTATCACGGCGGATGCGTTCGAAGCGCGCAAGGCGGAATTGAAAGGCGATGGAACGGCGGGCCGGTGGTTGTCGCCTCTGACCATTCACGTTTTGCCGAAGCTGGGCAAAGTGCCAGTGACCGATCTAGACCAGCGCGACATTCGCGACACGCTGGCCCCCATCTGGCACACGAAGGCCGACACGGCGCGCAAAGCCTTGAACCGCCTTTCAATCGTGATGAAGCACGCGGCGGCGCTGGGCTTGGATGTGGATTTGCAGGCGACCGAAAAGGCTAAGGCGCTTTTGGGCAAGTCGCGGCATCAGCCAAAAAACATTCCGGCAATGGATTGGCGCGATGTGCCGGACTTCTATGCAAGTCTCGAAGAACCGACGCTGACCCATCTGGCTCTGCGCCTTCTTATCCTGACTGGCGTGCGCTCGGGGCCGCTGCGCAATCTGCGGCTGGACCAGATCGATGGCGACGTGTGGACCGTGCCAGCCGAAGCGATGAAGGGCCGCAAAGGTGCGACCGATGATTTTCGCGTGCCTCTGTCGGATGAAGCCCAGCGCGTCATTCACCTTGCACGCCCACACGCCCGCAACGGCTTTCTATTTGCGAACAGCCGGAAGGGCGTAATTTCCGACATGACGCTTTCACGGCACATGGAACGGCGGGGGCTGGAAGCGCGCCCGCACGGTTTCCGCACCAGCCTGCGCACATGGCTGGCCGAAGCAACCGACGCCCCGCACGAAGTTGCGGAAGCAATGCTGGCGCATGTGGTGGACGGTGGCGTGGTGCGGGCCTATCGGCGCACCGATTATCTGGAGCAGCGGGCCAAGCTGACCGACCGCTGGGCCGACCTTGTGACCGGCGGCGCTGGGCAGGTGGTCACCTTGGCGGGGGCGGTGTGATGGTGGATTTCGCAAAACTAATAGGTTGGCGGGAACCAGTGGAAATTTACTTGGCCGCGATGGGAAATCCCGAACCCTTAGCGACTCGCATCAAAGAAAATGAGCCCTTCACTGAACTCGAACGGCGAACAATGGTCCATTTTTTAAGGGGTGAGTTGAAACCGCCTAAGCGGAAGCGGGGGCAAAAGCGGCTTCCATATCTTACGACTATTGAGGATGTTCATGAAAACATCATTCGTGAAGCGGTTTTGAACTATCACCATATCATGAGTGAAATAGAGAAGGAGCACGGTTCGAAGTACAGGTTGAAATTCGAAGTGATTGAATACATCGCCAACAGAGATGGCCTTGATTTTGATGCCCTACTAAACCGCATCAATCGCCCCAAAGAAGACAAAAACACAAGCCGCTATGATGGAGTTCCACATGCTGTTAAGGGCTTTCATAAGTGGCTACATCGCACAGGGCAGTTGGAAGGCTATCCGCGCTACGTCAGTTCCGTAACAATAGACACGGCCCTACTTAAAGAGCTTCGCAGGTTGGAAAGAGAGGATTTCGA
>NZ_JAIPUS010000009.1 GCF_020055675.1 Marivita sp. | reverse complement strand
TTCTGTCCCATGTCCGCACCTCAATCATTTGGTGCCACATGACGAATCATGATCGATTCCTCTCGGACAAGACCAAGACTGATGGGTGAATCAATTCACCGCATCAGACTTGTGGGTAACTGCAAGCCGATATCCACCGGAGCGCGCGAGCGCCCCGGCACAGGCCCGACATTACCCGTTGCAGGCCAGCTTTTGCGGCTGGGGCTGGCGGAAATAGGACGACAATTCGACCACCGCTGCCGGTTTTGAATTGGCCCATTCGGGCGCGGCCGGCGTGCTGGCGGCCTGCCCCTCTTGGCGCAGTTTTTCAGGCAAGTCCGGCGAATGCGACTGCATCAGCAGCTGCGGATTGGTCGCCTTGCGTACATTTTTCTGAATCGACATATCGAACTGGATCAGATCACCCGCATCGAGCGATGGCGCATCGTGAATGCTGCCATCCCCCGGTGTGTAGAATGCAAGGTCCCCTTGGTCCTCGCACCAGATCACGGCCTTTTGCGCCGCTGAATCCGACCACAACACGACACCGAACATATTCTGCAGTTTCATAGTCTAGGTTCCCCATCTTGCCCTGACACTGTGTTAATTTTTCTGCGCTCGAAACATGATGAAGTTGGCGTCGGGGGACGAAAAATTGTGTCACCTCATGTTGACGCTGACGCCAACCCGCAGCACAGTTGGAGTAGATCAGCGTCAATTGTCTCGAGTTCGACGGGTTCCTTGGTTTCAAAGTCGCGGCACCAGCCGGTCGCGGACACTTGAAGCCGGGAGATGTTCAGAGCGCTATCCCGCATCGACCCCGACGAAGGCCCTGACTATGACCAATCCAAGCCCCTCGGAATTGCGCAACATGCTGGGCGCGAACTTGAGGGAGTTGGCAAAGTCCACCAATTCGATTTCGGCGCTGTGTCGAGAGATCGGAATCAACCGAACACAATTCAATCGCTACCTGTCGGGAGAGAGTTTCCCAAGGCCTGACGTGCTGTTTCGAATCTGCCGGTATTTCAATGTCGATGCCCGGATTCTTCTGGAACCGCTGGCCGATATCGGCCCATCAGAGCGGTCCTTGCTGGCGCATCCCGACGTCCAGGATTTTCTGTCAGCGGGCGTGCAAGCATTGACCGAGACGCAGTTTCCCAGCGGGTTTTACCAGTTCGTGCGCAAGAGCTTTCTCAATGATGAAACCTTCGTGCGCGGGCTGATTTATGTCTACCGCAAGGATGATGCCGTGTTTCTGCGTGGGTTCGAGGCGAAAGCGGCCATGGCGGAACAGGGCCTGCCAACCGACCCCAGAACGCGCGAGTTCCGCGGTTTGGTGATGGCGGCGGAAGGCGGGATTGCCGCGCTGGTGAGTCGGCGCAATTCGCTGTCGATCTCGTTCAATTTCTTTGCGCAAATCTCGTCGTTCGAGAACAATCAATGGGCTGGATACTCTGTGCGAACGGCGCGGGAAAGCGTGATCGGCTCGCGCACATCCAGGGCGGTGTACGAGCATCTGGGTCAGGACACGGGCAAGATCCTCTCGGCGGCCCGGCAATCCGGATTTTGCACGGCGGATGAGCTGGTCCCCTATCAACGCTCACACCTGCGCGTCGACGAGCCGTTTTACTAGGTCGGAGGCGCAGCACTACATGTCGCGATCCGACGCGACCTCGATGCGGCGCCGCGTCACGGTCCTCAGGACAGTCTAGCTGGAGGCCGCGATGACCGTGATTGATCCCATTCTGGCCGATGTGCAAAAACCGACGTCTCAGGCGCGCGGACTGCCGAATGCGCATTACACCGACGCTTCCGCCTTTGCAGAAGAGCGCGACGCGCTGTTCGGGGCGGGCTGGGCCGGTCTTGCGGTGGCATCGGAGGTGCCGCAGATCGGCGATGCGATCCCGATCACGTTCCTTGACATGCCGCTGCTGCTGATCCGGAGCCGCGATAACGCGGTGCGGGTGTTCCAGAACATCTGCCGTCATCGCGGCATGATCCTGGTCGAGGCGCCACGCCGGATCGAAGGCGCAATCCGCTGCCCCTATCATTCGTGGTGTTACAGTACCCAGGGGCAATTGGTGGCAACGCCACATGTGGGCGGGCCGGGATACAATTCGCATGCCGATCTGGATCGCACGACATTGGGCCTGATCGAGGTGCGCAGCCATGTCTGGCGGGATGTCGTCTGGATCAACCTGTCCGGTCACGCCCCCGACTTCGAAGCGGCCATGGCCGATGTCATCGCCCGTTGGGGCGATTTCGAACAGCCGGTCCATCACGGTGGCGCGGACAGCCGGTTCAGCCTTACCGTCGAGGGAAACTGGAAACTCGCGATCGAAAATTACTGCGAGAGCTATCACCTGCCTTGGGTGCATCCTGGGCTGAACAGCTATTCGCGACTGGAAGACCATTACAATATTGAAATGGATGGGCTGACATCCGGCCAGGGCACAAAGGTCTATCGTCAGTTGCGCGATGAGGCGGGCACCACCTTCCCGGATTTTCCGGGTCTGGATGCGAAATGGGACGCGGGCGCGGAATACCTGTCGATCTATCCCAATGTGCTGATGGGGGTGCACCGCGACCATGCGTTCGCAATCATCCTGCGGCCCGACGGGCCGGGGCGAACGCATGAGCATGTGCACCTTTACTACGCGGCCGAGGACACCGACGACACATTGCGCCGGCGCAATGCCGCGCAGTGGAAAGAGGTTTTCGAAGAAGACATCTTTGTCGTCGAGGGGATGCAGCTCGGCCGGCGCGCGCCCGGTTTCGACGGCGGGCGGTTTTCTCCGGCGATGGACGGGCCGACGCATTGTTTTCACCGTTGGGCCGCCGGGCGACTGGCGCAAGCACGGACGGTCGAGGCATGAGCCGGACGCTGGACAGCGCGCTATCCGCGGCGCATGCGACAGGCGACCTGGACGCGCTTGTGGGTCTTTACCATAGAGCCGCAACCGACGCGAACGCCGAGGATGCGGCCGGGTTCTACCTCACCCATGCCTACATCTTTGCCCTGGAACGGGGCGACCCGCGTGCCGAAGCCTTGCGTGATCACCTGGTCTTTTTGGGACGCGAAAGCGGTCCCCCTGCCCCCGGCCTGGATCAGCCGGCTGCCGGGGCCATGGGCGGTGTGCGCACCTGATCGTAAAGATGCCAAGTGGCGTGTCCCAGCAACGGCAGCACGATCAACAAGCCAAGAAATGCCGGGATCATCGCAAGCAGCGTGACCACCGCGATGAATGCGCCCCAGCCCAGCATCACCACCGGATGCTGCATGACGTATTGGAACGAGGTGATCATCGCTGTCACGAAATCGACCTCGCGATCGAGCAATAGCGGCAGAGCGATCACCGTGATGTTGAACAGCAGGATCGCGAACAGCGCGCCGACGACGGTGCCCATCGCCAGCATCATCAGGCCGTTTGCAGTCAGGTAGACGTCAAAGGAGGTCGACACGTTGGTCATCGTGCTCAGGCCCAGGAACAGGGCAAAGATCATGTGGCCGATGAAAAACCAGAACAGGAAAACGATCACGATGATCGCGCAGATCGACGGCAATTGCCGCCGCGACTGATGCAGGATAACGCCGAAAACTTCGGAGGCGATCAGGGCATCGCCGCGTTCCAGACGCCGGCTCACTTCGTAGAATCCAACCGCTGCGAAGGGGCCGAGCAGTGGAAACCCGATGGCCGCCAGAACCAGCCAGAAGGTCGTTTCCGTCTGCACCGTAATCCAAGCAATCGCCCAGCCGGCAAGAACGTAGGCCCCGGCAAAAATCAGCGCATACCCAGGCGCGCGCCGCAAATCCTGCCAGCCACGCGCCAATGCCGTGCGTAATGTTCGGGTCGACACCGGGCTCAGCGTCGGCACACCCAGATGTGGGGTTTCAGACATGCGTTCCTCCCTCGGCGGGCGTCCCCGCAACCGCATGAAAGCCGCTTGTGGCGGGTTTGGCAACGGCACATCGACGAAAATCCGTTTTGGCGCCGCCCGCTGCCCGCGCCCGATCAGTCGCCCTGCGCTTCGGCCCTGGATTTGCCCGACACGTTGAGCGCCAGCGTCGCCGCCATGAACGGACCGAGATCCCCGTCCAGAACCCCCTTGGTGTCGGAGGTTTCGTGACCCGTGCGCAGGTCCTTGACCATCTGGTAAGGTTGCAGAACATAGGACCGGATCTGGTTGCCCCAGCCGGCGTCCCCCTTGGCCTCGTGGGCGGCGTTGATATCGGCGTTGCGGCGATCCAGTTCCATCTGGTAAAGCCGCGACTTCAGCGCCTTCATGGCGATATCGCGGTTTTGGTGTTGGGATTTTTCCGAACTGGTCACGACGATCCCCGTCGGCGCATGGGTGATCCGCACCGCAGAGTCGGTGGTGTTCACGTGCTGCCCGCCCGCGCCCGACGATCGGTAGGTATCGACCCGGATATCGGCCGGATTCACTTCGATCTCGATATTGTCATCGACCACCGGGTAAACCCAGACCGAGCAAAACGACGTGTGCCGCTTGGCCGCGCTGTCGAAGGGCGAAATGCGCACCAGGCGATGCACGCCGCTTTCGGACTTGAGCCAGCCATAGGCGTTCGGCCCGCTGATCTTGTAGGAGGCAGATTTGATCCCTGCCTCTTCACCCGGTGTTTCGGCTTGCTTTTCGACCTCGTACCCATGCTGTTCAGCCCAGCGAACGTACATGCGGGCCAGCATATTGGCCCAATCACAGCTTTCGGTGCCACCGGCACCCGAATTGATTTCCAGGAAGGTGTCATTGCCGTCCGCCTCACCATCCAGCAGCGCTTCCAGCTCTTTCTTGGCGGCCTTTTCCTCCAGCGCCTTGAGCGCCGTCTCGGCGTCGGTGACAACCTCCTGGTCGCCCTCCATCTCGCCAAGCTCGATCATCTCGACATTGTCGGACAGATCCTGCTTGATCGAGCTATAGGTCTCCATCGCGTCGATCAGCATCTGCCGGTCGCGCATCAGCTTTTGCGCGGCTGCCGGATCATCCCACAGCGTCGGGTCTTCCACGCGCGCGTTGAACTCTTCCAAACGGTGCTGGGCCGACTCCCAATCCAGACGCTGTTCCAGCAGGCCCAGCGATTTTTCGATTTGGGCCACGGTGTGTTCGATTTCGGCGCGCATCTTGTGTTCCCGGTCAGTCAATCAACCCGGCTGATACCAAGCCCGTCCGCCAGCAGCAAGCGGTGCCTGTGCAGCCCGAAGCGCGACGCCTTGCTGGTACCGTGATCCGCGATCAAGGATTATGACTCGCAAGGTGGCCTGAGCCAAACGGGTGCGCGGCAAGGCAATTGCCAGATCACGCCCCAGCCAACGGCTTTGCTGCGACAGCATAGGGCCACGGCCCCTTGGCATGGGACGTGGTCGCAATCTGCCGCATTTGAAAACAAGAGGCCGCCGGCCCGTGACCATGCCTGGGGGCGGTCCTTCCCCTTGGCGTTCCTGCCGCCCTCATCGGACCCGGACTTTGCCCGCATCCCAAAGCTGCTGACACCCCGTATCAAACACAACAGGATCAGCCGGCCAGAGCCAGAATTGACAAAGGCCGCCCCTTCGGACGGCCTTTGTCTTTGTTCTGACAGTCGCCGGGCTACCGGCCCGAGGATTTTACTCGTCTTCGTCCAACGCCTCGACAGCCTTTTGCAGGTCGTCTTTCGACACCTCTTTTTCTGTCACCGTCGCCTGTTCGGCGACGTGATCGACAACCTTGTCCTCAAAGATAGGCGCACGCAGTTGCTGTTGCATCTGCTGATTCTGGCGCACGAAATCGAAGAATTCGCGTTCCTGACCGGGATACTGACGCGCCTGGTTCATGATGGCTTGCGTCATCTCGGCGTCAGTCACCTCGATCTCGGCCTGCTGCCCCAGCTCCGCCAGTAGCAGACCCAGCTTCACGCGGCGTTCCGCCAGCTTGTTATGCTCCTCGGTCGGTACGATCTCGGGGTGATCGTGCCCTTCCACGTCAGGGTTTTCCTCGTGCCAGAGCTGATGCGCGATCTGCTTGGCCTCGGCCTCGACCAGCGACGGGGGCAGATCGATGGTCACTTTTTCGTCCAGTTGGTCAAGAAGATCCCGCTTCATCACTTGGCGCGCGGCACCGACGTATTCGGCTTCCAAACGCTCCGCGATCTGGGCCTTGAGCGCGGCCAGATCCTCGGCGCCGAACTTGGTCGCCAGCTCGTCATTGATCTCGGCTGCGACCGGTTCTTTCACGGCTTTGACGGTGCATTCGAAGACCGCCGTTTTCCCGGCAAGATTTTCTGCGCCATACTCCTCGGGGAAGGTCACTTCGACGTTTTTCTCGTCACCGACCTTTACACCGACCAGCTGTTCTTCGAAGCCCGGGATGAACGAACCCGATCCCAGAACGAGCGGGTAATCCTCGGCCGCGCCACCTTCGAAGGCTTCGCCATCGACCTTGCCAACGAAATCGATCACGACCTGGTCGCCGTCCTGGGCTTCCGATCCCGCGTCGCGATCAGAGAAATCCTGCGCGCTTTCAGCAAGGTTCCCGAGCGCCTCGTCGACCTCGGTATCGCCCGCCTTGACGACCATTTTCTCCAGGGTGATGGACCCGTAATCGACCTCTGGCATGTCCGGCAGTTTTTCGTAGGACATGTCAACTTCGATGTCTTCGCCCTCTTTCCAGTCCTCATTGGTCATCTTGACCTCGGGCTGAAGCGCCGGGCGGTCGCCGGATTCCTCGAAATGCTTGGACATCGCGTCGTCGATGGTTTCCTGCATGGCTTCGCCCAGCAGGCGCTGCCCGAACTGCTTCTTGAGAAGCGGCATCGGCACTTTGCCCTTGCGGAACCCTTTCATCTCGATTTCGGGTTGCGCTTCCTTGAGCTTGTCGTTGACCTTCGAGTCCAGTTCATCCGCCGAGACGGTGATGGAGTACTGGCGCTTGAGGCCTTCATTGAGCGTTTCGGTGACCTGCATGTCGTCCTTATCCATTGCATAGGGGCCGCGGAGGCGTCCACGGCGGTCAAAATCCACCGCGTCTTAGAGGTGGGTGTGCAACGGTGCAAGCGGGAATCTCGGATTGTACGACCGACATTGATGACTGACGGATAGCCGCCGCATCGGCGGCATGAGGCCGATACATCGACGCTACAGTTTTGACGGCCGGATCGATACTGAGGTTGTAACAATGGTGCGGGTGAAGGGACTCGAACCCCCACGCCAAAGGCGCTTGGACCTAAACCAAGTGCGTCTACCAATTCCGCCACACCCGCATTGCGCAGGTCGATAGCAAAGCTCCGGGTTCGATGCGAGAAGAATTTTCGCCCAAAATTTCCAAGACCAAAATTTCCGGGGCCACAATTCGGGGGCCAAACTTCCGGCGCCGAGAAACTTCACAGGAAGGTCCTCACGTCGCGAGAGTTGAGAAAACCCCTGGCAGCATCTCGGGCAGGTCTTCCGCAATGAGCCCCGGACCGAACTGGCGCGCGGCTTCGCAGTGCAGCCAGACCGCAGCCTCGACCACGCAAAAGAGCCCGGGTGCGGTATCGGCGGCTGCGAGACCCGCGATCATCCCTGCCAGCACGTCCCCGGCGCCGGCCGTGGCAAGCCACGGCACGGCCCGGTCGCCGGTAGCGCTGTGCACGCTGGCTCCACCGCCGGGTTGGGCGATCACCGTATCCTCCCCCTTCAAGAGCACAACGCATCCCGCCCGGTCAGCCGCCTTGCGCGCCACATCGATCTTGGAGCGTTGGTCACGCTCCGACTGCGCGAGGTCCGGGAAAAGGCGCGCGAATTCGCCCTCGTGCGGCGTCAGCACCGTGCGGTCATGGGTGTTCGCAAACAAGGCATCGGGATCATCGGCAAAGGAGGTGAGCGCATCCGCGTCCAGCACCACTGAAGGGGGGCGCCGGCCACGCTCACCCCGATCCTGCGCCAGCGCCGATTTGACCAACGCGCGCGTCTCCGCCCCGATGCCCATGCCCGGCCCGAGGCACAGCGCGGTGACGCGGTCGTCGACAAGCTGGCCAAGTGCCTCGGAACCGGCGCAGGCGCGCAGCATGATCGCATCGAGATGTGCGGCGTTTTCCGGCAGGGCCTCGGCTGGACAAAGCACGGTGACAAGACCGGCCCCCGCCCGCAAAGCGGTGCGTGCCGCCATCCGCGCGGCCCCTCCCCGTCCGGGCCCGCCTGCCAGAACCATCGCATGACCGTAATCGTACTTATGGCCGCGCCCGCCCAGCTTGGCCACGCAGCCGCCCGGCCAGATGCGCAACGGCACGGCCGCCTGCATGAAGTCCGGGGCCGCCAGACGCGCGCGCTCCGGGTCCGGATCGGTCCCGACGATCGCCCGCTCCGACGCGGCTTCGCCACGGAGCCCGATATCCACCACCTGCACATCGCCGCACAGCGTCGGCCCAAGACCCACTTTGTGACCGGCCTTCAGGCTGTGAAACGACACCGTCAGATGGGCCGCGTTGCCTTTTGACGACTTGTCGTCACCGGACGCAGGGACCATCCCGGTGTCGAGGTTCAGACCGGATGGGCAGTCGATGGCCAGCCGTCGTATCACCTGGCCGCGCGTCCATTGTTCCATCATTCGAAATTCGAGCGCCATTGCCAGATCGTCGGGCAATGGCCGCGTCAGCCCGGTGCCGAAAACGGCGTCGACAAAAAGATCGGGGCAATCGCAGGCCCGGATGGCCTTGGGGTCAAACCGGTGCACAGCGCCCATCCCGGCCCAGAGATCGTGGTTGGTCCTGGCATCGGACGGCAGTTTCTCTGCATCGCCGTAAAGGAAGACATCGACGGTCCAACCGCGATCCGCCAGACGCCGCGCGATAACGAACCCGTCCCCGCCATTGTTGCCCGGTCCGCACAGCACCATCGCGCGATGCACGCCCTCGGAAAGTTCCGGCCATTTCGCGACCGCCGCCGCAAGCGCACCGCGCCCGGCCCGCTCCATCAGGTGAAGTCCGGTGACCGCCCCCGACTCGATTTCCGCCTGTTCGATCTCTCGCATCTGGGCTGAGCTGAGCAATTCGGCCACGATCGACCCTCCTTTCGATTCAATTTTGCACGCAATTTAGGCGGTGTGCATATTTTTTTGGCACATGGTGCCGCCCCGAGCGCCCGCAAGCAATCACCGAACCCTACCCGATTGTCGCCCTGAAACAGAAGTGGTCTGACAAGCTCAACGCCGGAGCGAGGGACATGCCATGAAAAAGATCGAAGCGATTATCAAACCCTTCAAACTCGACGAAGTGAAGGAGTCCCTGCAGGATGCCGGGATTCAGGGCCTCAGCGTCGTCGAGGTCAAAGGGTTCGGGCGTCAGAAAGGCCACACCGAACTCTATCGCGGCGCCGAATATGTGGTCGATTTCCTGCCCAAGGTCAAAATCGAGGTCGTTCTCGACGATGATCAGGTAGACGGGGCCATCGAGGCGATCGTCGAGGCCGCAAAGACCGACAAGATCGGCGATGGAAAGATTTTCGTCTCGACGGTCGAACAGGCCATCCGCATCCGAACCGGTGAAGACGGATCCGACGCGCTCTGATCCGTGAAAACACGACCAATACCCATATATCAGTGAAAGGGACGAGAGAATGAGCACAGATGCGCTTCTCAAGATGATCAAGGACGAAGATGCCGCTTATGTGGACATCCGCTTTACCGACCCGCGCGGTAAGCTCCAGCATGTGACATTGGTATCCGACGAAGTTGACGAGGATTTTCTAGAAGAGGGCTTCATGTTCGACGGCTCTTCCATTGCCGGATGGAAATCCATCGAAGCCTCGGACATGAAACTGATGCCCGACACGGAAAGCGCGTATGTCGATCCGTTCTATGCCGAAAAGACGATCTGCCTGCATTGTTCGATCGTTGAACCCGACACGGGCGAAGCCTATGACCGCGATCCGCGCGGCACGGCCGAAAAGGCGGAAGCCTACCTGAAGTCCTCGGGCATCGGCGATGTCTCCTACTGGGGGCCCGAAGCGGAATTTTTCCTGTTCGATGATGTCCGGTTTTCGAACTCGATCAACAAGGTTTCCTATGAGGTCGATGCGTTGGACGCGTCTTGGAACACCGACACCGAATACGAAATGGGCAACACCGGCCACCGTCCCGGTGTCAAGGGTGGTTACTTCCCGGTGAACCCGATCGACGACGGTCAGGACATCCGCTCGGAAATGCTGTCGACGATGAAGCGTCTTGGCATGAAGGTCGACAAGCACCATCACGAGGTCGCGTCGTGCCAGCACGAGTTGGGGCTGATCTTCGGCTCGCTGACCAAGCAGGCAGACGAGTTGCAGAAATACAAATACGTGATTCACAACGTGGCTCAGGCCTATGGCAAGTCGGCGACCTTCATGCCCAAGCCGATCTACGGCGACAACGGCACCGGCATGCATTGCAACATGTCGATCTGGAAAGACGGCAAGCCGCTTTTCGCCGGTGACAAATACGCTGACCTGAGCCAAGAGGCGCTGTATTTCATTGGCGGCATCCTGAAGCACGCGAAGGCCCTCAATGCCTTCACCAACCCGTCGACCAACAGCTATAAGCGCCTGATCCCCGGCTTCGAGGCCCCCGTTCTGCGCGCCTATTCCGCGCGGAACCGCTCGGGCTGCGTGCGGATCCCGTGGACCGAAAGCCCCAAGGCCAAGCGCGTCGAGGCCCGGTTCCCGGACCCGAGCGCCAACCCCTACCTGTGCTTTGCCGCCTTGCTGATGGCCGGTCTTGACGGGATCACCAACAAGATCGATCCGGGCGAGGCGATGGACAAGAACCTCTACGATCTGCCGGCCGAAGAGCTGGAAGGCATCCCGACAGTCTGCGGAAGTCTGCGCGAGGCCATCGAGGAGCTGAAAGCCGACATGGACTTCCTTCTCGCGGGTGATGTGTTCACCAAAGAGCAGATCGAAGGCTACATCGAGTTGAAGATGGAAGACATCGAGCTGTACGAGCACACGCCGCACCCGGTTGAATTCGGCATGTACTACAGCTGCTGATCCAACGACGAATGTACAACAGACCGGGCGCCACGCAGGCGCCCGGTCTTTCCTGTTTTCGGACGCGCCCTGCCTGACACTAGGCCCCCATCCGGATGCGCCAAAGCCCGTTCAAAACACTCAGACCAGGTCCGTTCGCGGCCGCCACGCACGCGCGACAGGCGGATGATCCCGCGAAAACCTGCCTGAATTCATGTGGATGTCTGTATTGCGACAGACCGGCTCCGTATTTCAGCCACATTCGAATTATTAACTAAATTGATCGACATACTTACTTGATGCACCTGAGGAGGTCTCAAAATGGCCCATTCGGACGTGACAGTAATCAGTTTGGTGATTGAAACGACCGGCGACAGGATTTGCCCGCCCCTTGAGCCCGTAATCGCACAGGCGCTTGGCAAACTCGGCATCCGTTATCAGCAAATGCCGGCGGCGCGCGACTATGTCGACTGGCTCCTCAACGAGACCGACACGCTGACTGTTGCGGCTGACGAGGTTGACGCAGCAAGCGTGATTGTTGTCGCCTACAAGGGGCCCGACACGCATCGCGGCGCGGTGCGATTGGCCAATATCGGCGCCGATCTGTGCGCTGAATTCAATGTCCACACGGTCTTTTGGAACAGCTGCAAGACGCCCATCGCCGTCGCCGATTTCCTGCGGGCAGGAGACCGCATCGCGCAAAGCGGCGACACACCTGCGCGCATCGTTCCACGCAAGGTGCAAGCGTCCAATTCCGTCCGGGCCGATCTGCGCCGCAAACGCGCAAAGATCGACGCCTGGATGCTGTCCGCGATACGGGCCCAGATGAATGCAGCGGCGCCAAGCGACCTGGGGCCATATGAAATGGACAACCGCCGGGTCACGTCGGCGCCGTTGCGGCTTGCGGCATGGTCGCTGTCCTTCGCCACCGCGATCATTGCCTTGCCGCTGGCCTTCCCGCTGATCATGCACAATGCGCTGCGCGGGGAAAACCTGCGGGCGGCGACCATGTCGCTTGGTGTGGCCGGGCTATATGCCGGATTGGCGCAATCGGGCCTTGCACCGGGTCTGACCGATTTTCTCTAGACCCGCCTGCAAGCCGTGGCCTGCCGCGCGGCCGGCGGACCCCGGCGGCGCGTTTGCGCTTGCCGATCGCTGCACGTTTGGTAGATTTTCGGTTGAAATTTTTGTTTGGAGGACCCGCAATGCGTCGCATCTTTACCGCTGCATGCATCACCTTGATTGCGTCTTTGCCCGTCCAGGCTGCGCAATGCATCACCGAAAAGGGCGCATTCGGCCAGTACAAGCAGACACTTGCGCAGCAAGCGACGGCTGCGGGGATTGGCCAGCGCGGTCTGTCAGCGCTCGAAAACGCGCGCCTGTCCGGGATCACCTGGCGGTTTGAATCCAACCCCGGCAACCAGACCGGCACCTTGCAGGGTGATCCGGCGCGGTTCCTTGCCAAACGGTCCGGCAGCACGGCCGACAACTTTATTCAGCAGACCCGCAACAAGATCGCGCGCAACCCCAACACCTTTTCGTCGATCGAACGAAACTCCGGCGTGCCGGCGTCGATCCTGGCCACCATCTGGGGCCTCGAAACAAGCTGGGGTGGCTATCTCGGCGCCACATCGATCGTGGACGGCGCGGTGACACTGTCATCCTACTGCCGTCGGCATCCCCGGTTCGAGCCGCATGCGATCGCGGCATTGGACATGGTGGATGCGGGCATCCTGTCGCCCGGCACTCAGGGCGGGCCGTCCGGCGAATTGGGCCACATGCAGTTCCTTGCGGGCAACTGGTTGGAATACCGTGTTGATGGCAATGGCGATGGTCGGGCCGATCCCTACGACGCGGTGGATGCTTTGGCCACGGCGGCCAACATGCTGCGCCGCAACGGCTGGCAGGCCGGTCAGCCCTTCGGCGAAGGTACCCGCAATTTCGAGGTCCTGTCGGTCTGGAACGACAGCGGCAACTACCTGCGCGCCATCGTTTACTCGGCGGAACGCGTGGGCCGCTGACCGCCCGCGACTGCCCCCCTTGTCACGACCTCGCGCGGCACCACGAAGGTGTGGATGGTGAAGAGGACCGCGTCGCTGTCCGCAAGGCGCCAGATCACCTGCCGTTCGCTGCGCAGGAACGCGGCCTGCTCCGGCTCGGCAAGCGGCCTCGGATCGCGCGCGGAGCGTGGTTGAAACAGGCTCGGGTCGTCGTACCACAGCGCGTTGAACCGCCACAGCGGCTGTCCCGGGCGCACCCCGTCGAACAGGCGTTGCACGCGCCGGGCGATGTCGGCCGTGTAGCTTTTGACCGGCCCATGGATATCGGTCAGCGGATGGCCGATCTTTTCGACCAGGCGCCAGCTTGCCGGGAAGCACAGCACCGCCCCGGTCAGAACGTGCTGGTCGCCGCGTTTCTCCAGAAGGCAAATGTCATCCTGCACGATTTGACCCAAGGTGCCGAACGGATCGGTTCGGTCGATCCGCACGACCCGTCCGTCCGGGCAGCGCACAATGTCGCCCGATCGGGCGGCCCCTTCTGGCAGGTTGCCCAGCACCGCCGCCATCATCCTGTCGACCGCCTGCTGTGTGGGCGCATCGGTGGCAATCACGGCATCTCGGTCCTGCTCGATCAGATGTTGGCGCAGGGCCACCTGGTCGGAATAGACGTCATCGCGCAAGAACCACGGCGCCTCCCCCAGCGGTGCGACCCCCGGCAACGGGCGGGCCGACAAGACATCATAAGGCAGGACAGTTTGCACGATCATGCGCCTGCTTTAGCCCAGCCCGCGCATGCGGAAAAGTGGCCGCATGAACAAAACAGTCAGGCGGGATCGAACACGAATACCCTGGCCAGCACGCCGCTGTGATCCGAACCGGCCAAAGGCCGCCGCGTCGCCTGGCCGCCACCGGGGGCATAGACGTGGTCGATGGGCAGCGGCACACCCCATTTGATCAAGGTCGGGAAAAGCGGCCCGGCACGCGTCGTGCCGGTGCTTGTCGCCATTTTCCGCAGCGCGCGTGACCATGGCACCATGTTGAAATCCCCCGCGATCACGACGTCGCTCCCGAGATCGGCCAGTACCGGAAACAGGTCATCGAACTGGTCTTTCTGGCCATGCGGCCACGGCCAGAACGCGTGCAGGCTGAACGCCCAGAACGTGCCCGACGGCGACACGATCTGAAGACCGACAAGCCCCTGTTTGTCCAGACAAATCTCTCCCTCGACCGGCCAGCGCGACAGGATCGCCACGCGCGCCCATTCCACAAGCGCACAACTGGCCTGGTAGGGATACTCCTGGCGCAAATCACGGACCAAGGGCGCATTGCGCGAGGTCAATTCCTGAAGTGTGACAATGTCGGCATCGGCCGCCTGGATATCCCGCGCCAGGGCCGCGACCTGATCGTTCTGAAACAGCAGGTTTTTCTGGTAGATGGTGATCGGGCCCGCTGGATGCGATGTGTATTTCAACGCCACGATCTGCACCATCGCGCCGATGCAGAGCACCGCCATCAGCCAGCGCAGCCAGGCAGGCCAGGGCGACCAGATCACCCAGAGCGCAAAGACCGCCGCGATGGGCAGGCGAAACACCGCAAGGCTATCGCCGGCGGGATGCACCCCCCCGAGGAAGCTGGCAAAAAACACGGCGGCCAGCGCCAGAGCGCCAAGGTTCACCATAAAAGACATCGCTCTCACCATCCCGTGACGCTCTGGACTCACTGCTTGCGAACGGGCGCGCTGACCCGCACGTTCACACGACACACGACACGCAACACGATACGTTGTTTTCCCCGCCCCAAGGACCAAGAACATGACCACAGAACGCATCACGTTTCCAGGCCATTCCGGCGCAACATTGGCCGCACGACTGGACCTGCCCGATGGACCTCATCTGGCCACGGCCCTTTTTGCGCATTGCTTCACCTGTTCCAAGGACATTCCGGCGGCCCGGCGGATCGCCGCACGGCTGGCCTCCATGGGGATCGCGGTGCTGCGGTTCGATTTCACCGGGCTTGGCCACTCCAAGGGCGAATTTGCCAACACGACCTTCAGCTCCAATGTCACGGATCTGCACGCGGCCGCGACCTATCTCGCGGCGCGCGGCATGGCCCCATCGCTCTTGATCGGCCATTCACTCGGCGGTGCTGCGGTGTTGCGGGCAGCGGCGGGGATCGACAGCACCAAGGCGATCGTGACGCTCGGCGCGCCGTTCGATCCGGAGCATGTCACGCATAATTTCGCCGACGCGCTGGACCATATCGACAGCACCGGGCAGGCGCAGGTCGATCTGGGGGGACGTCCCTTCACCATCGGCAAGGACTTTGTGCAGGATGTGGCCGCACAGGAACTGGGACCCGTGATCGAACGGCTCAAGGCGGCGTTGCTGGTGATGCACAGCCCCCGCGACAGCGTTGTCGGGCTTCAGAACGCGACCAATATTTTTGCCGCGGCCCGCCACCCGAAAAGCTTTGTCACGCTGGACGATGCCGATCACCTGATTTCAAACGGCGCGGATGCCGAATACGCCGCCGAAGTGATCGCGGCCTGGGCGGGTCGGTATGTTGACGTGACCCCGCCTGCCCCGCCAGCCAGCGCCCCCGAGGGTGTGGTGCGCGTATCCGAATCGGACCCGGACGGCTTCATGCAGGATGTACAATCCGGCCCGCATCATCTGCTCGCGGACGAGCCGCTCTCGCATGGCGGCACGAACCGCGGTCTATCGCCATATGGGTTGCTGGCGGCCGGCCTGGGGGCCTGTACCTCGATGACGCTGCGCATGTATGCGCGCCGAAAGGGCTGGCCCGTGACACATATCTCGGTCGATGTCAGCCATGACAAGGTCCATGCACAGGACGCGCAGTCCTCCGGCGCCGCCAAGGCCGACCTGTTTCGCCGACGGATCACCCTTGAGGGCGATCTCGACGGCGACCAAAGGGAAAAGCTGCTCCAGATTGCCGACAAATGCCCGGTGCACAAGACGATAGAAGCGTCGAGCCAAGTGGAGACCGAACTGATGTGAGCCTGGAAACGCGTTGACGTTTTTGCCCGGTCCTTCCAAGGATCGGGCAGCGCCGTGTTCATAGCCATGTCGACGATTATGAATTTGCTTCAAGACAGAAGATCTGGCACCTAATCGCGACCCATGAAACCGACAGGCCCGACATGACCAACCCATTGAGCGACCTTCTTGCCACGCGCGACTGGCTTCTGGCCGATGGGGCGACCGGAACGAACCTGTTCAACATGGGTCTCGAAAGCGGCGATCCCCCCGAGTTCTGGAACGAGAGCAAACCCGACAACATCCGCGCGCTGTATCGCGGCGCGACAGACGCGGGCAGCGACCTGTTCCTGACCAACACTTTCGGGGCGAACGCCTCGCGCCTTGCGCTGCACGATGCACAAGACCGGGCGCACGCGCTGTCCCGGATCGGCGCGGAAATCGCGCGCGAAGTCGCAGATACCGCGGGCCGCCCGGTGATCGTGGCGGGATCTGTCGGACCCACGGGGGAAATCATGGAGCCGGTGGGCCCCCTGTCCCATGCCCGCGCGGTGGAGATGTTCCATGAACAGGCCGAGGGCCTCAAGGCCGGCGGGGCCGACGTGGCCTGGGTCGAGACGATCAGCGCGCCGGAGGAATTCCGCGCAGCGGCCGAGGCATTTGCGCTGGCGGAGATGCCGTGGTGCGGCACCATGAGCTTTGACACTGCGGGACGCACGATGATGGGCATGACATCGGAAGGCATGGCCCAGATGATCGGAACGCTGCCGAACCCGCCTCTTGCCTTCGGCGCGAACTGCGGCACCGGCGCATCGGATCTGCTCCGCACGGTGCTGGGGTTTGCCGCCACCCGCCCCAAGCGCCCGTTGATCGCCAAGGGCAACGCCGGGATCCCCAAATATGTCGATGGCCATATCCATTATGACGGCACGCCAGATCTGATGGCGCGTTACGCCGTGTTGGCGCGCGATGCCGGGGCCACGATCATCGGCGGCTGTTGCGGAACAATGCCTGACCACCTGCGCGCCATGCGGGTGGCCCTCGAAGAGACGCCACGCGGGACAGCGCCAAGTCTGGAGTTGATCGAAGCCGAGATCGGCCCGTTCAGTTCTGCCAGCGACGGGACCGGAGACCAGAGCGCGGCACCAAAGCGGGAACGCCGTGGCCGGCGACGCATGTGACCGATCCCGGGGCCACCTGACGTAACCGCCAAACGCCGTTTGCGCACAGGCCAAGATGTCCCAGTCTTGCCGCGCCGTTGGCGTGGCGGGACAAACCCGTCGGCCCGAGTCCTTGTCTCGTTCAAGAACAAAAATCGAACATCCAAAATCCCGGACCGCTTTTGTCACTCACGCAGGCGGCCCGCGTCGGTTGCGTTCTTGCGTATGTCGGATTTCACCAAGTTGAGCCGTCGTAAAAACATGAATAGTCGACAAAAATCACTGGTGGAAACGCCAGCGTCTGGAGTGACACAAAATGGCTGACGAAGAAGACGACATCATCCTTGCGGACCTCGGTGACGACGAGCTTGTCGAACAGATGTTCGACGATCTCTACGACGGGCTGAAGGACGAAATCGAGGAGTCTGTGAACATCCTGCTGGAGCGCGGATGGCAGCCCTACGACATTTTGACCAAGGCGCTGGTGGGCGGCATGACCATTGTCGGGCATGATTTCCGGGACGGTATCCTGTTCGTGCCCGAAGTGCTTCTTGCGGCCAATGCGATGAAGGGCGGCATGGCCATTCTCAAGCCACTCCTGGCCGAAACCGGCGCGCCCAAGCAAGGCAAGATGGTGATCGGCACCGTCAAGGGCGACATCCATGACATCGGCAAGAACCTCGTGTCGATGATGATGGAAGGCGCGGGCTTTGAGGTGGTTGATCTGGGCATAAACAACCCTGTTGAAAGTTACCTCGAAGCGATCGCGGCGGAGGAGCCTGACATCCTCGGCATGTCGGCACTTTTGACAACCACGATGCCCTACATGAAGGTCGTGATCGACACGATGATCGAAAAGGGCATCCGCGACGATTATATCGTGATGGTCGGTGGTGCGCCGCTGAACGAGGAATTCGGCAAGGCCATTGGTGCCGACGCGTATTGCCGGGATGCCGCGGTGGCTGTGGAGACTGCGAAAACCTTTCTCGGGCGAAAGCACAACCAGCTTGCCGCCGGATGATCGGCGGCTCCCCAAAGATCAGCGACAAGGCGCCCGGGCGGGCGCTTTGTCCGGTCCAACTGTCATGGTCGCCACACGCCTTTTGACAGCGCATTGGGCGCATGCCGTTGCTCTGGTCCGTGTTGTTGCGTATCGCTGCCCTGCCCGCGCCGGTCGCATGGCTGTCTGCTTGCGCAATTTCCAGACCGGCGGTCTTCGGGAAGTCTTTCTGGCGGTCTGTCTCCAAGCACGGACACGGCGCGATGGCCCCCTGCACGCGGCACAGCATGGCTTTTCAGCGAGCGATGAAACTTGCAGCGTCCAAAGGCGTTGATCACACACGAGCGACAAGAGATTGCGCCGCCCACGTACCGAGGCAACGGGCCTTCGCGATGCTTCACACCGCTGTCAACCGGGGCAGTCACGGTTCAAGGCCGTCGCAGATTTCGAAAGTCTCGCTGAACTGGGGTTTCACTACGGCAGTATAAGCCCTATCTTTGGTAGAACGGAAGGAGACATCCATGCCAGTGACCACGTTCGTTTCAATGATCCTTGCAGTGATAGCGGCATCGGGGCTGACGGTTTGGGCGATGACCAAATTCGGCTTTCTGACAGTACTGCCGTTGCTGATCGCCGTGGGGCTTGTGGCCCGGTGGGGCATGGAGCATGTGCCGGGCGATGACGAGCCTGCCTGACGACAGTGCTTTGACGCAAACCGGACTGGATGTGCGCGGCTCCGGCCGCGTACTTATCATCGCCTGCGGCGCGCTGGCACGGGAAATCCTGACACTGCGCGACGCGAACGGCTGGACTCACCTCGACCTGACCTGCCTCCCCGCGATATACCACAACCACCCCGAAAAGATCGTGACAGCGGTGCGCGACACCGTTGCGGCCCAGCGGTCCGCATATACGCAGATCTATGTCGCCTATGGCGATTGCGGCACTGGCGGACAACTGGAGGCAGCCTGTGCCGACATGCGGGTCGAGATGCTGGCCGGGCCACATTGTTACAGTTTCTTCGAAGGCAATGCGGCATTCGAGGCGCGCGACGAGATAACGGCCTTCTACCTCACGGACTTCCTTGTCCGGCAATTCGATGCCTTCGTCTGGAAACCGCTTGGGCTCGACCGGCACCCAGACCTGCGGGACATGTATTTCGGACATTACGATCGGCTGGTCTATCAGGCGCAGACCGATGATCCCGCCCTGACCGAGAGTGCGCGCATCTGCGCCGACCGGTTGGGTCTTGCCTTCGAGCGGCGGTTCACAGGCTACGGAGATCTGGCCACCCAACTGCAAGACTGGTCCGGGCGGTAAAGCGGACCGCCCCACAGCGTGGCCCGCAACACCCTCTAATCCACACCTTCGGTCAGCACGGCCGAGATCGGCACGATGGACACGCTGGACGCGCGGTCCTGAAGACTCCAGAGCACCAGAGCCGACAGTGTCTCGGGCTTCAAACGCCCCAACATCACAACCGATCCGTCCTGCCGCGCGCGGAACGCGGCCCCGTCCAGGAACCGGCGCTGGGTGCGGGCGTCCTGACCGGCACCATCGAAATCGCGCAGGATGCTGGTAGACGGCACCTCGGCGCGGCGTGCAATCGCTTCGGCGGTGTTGAGACCGTTCGGCAGGAATACCAGACCGTGGCCGCTCTCGGCGGCAAAGCGCGTGGCCTGTTCGGTCACACCGCGTGCGCCCTGCAGGTTTCCGCCGGGCGCTTCGATCATCGCCACCGCCTCGGGCACCGCGACAAGCGCCCCGGCCAGGTTCTGTTCCACATCCGAAGGCTGGGCCGCTTCGGGCAGCGTGACAAGCACGGCAACCTCGTACCCGAGCGCCCGATAGGCGGCCATCCGGTCGGATGCATCCGCTGTGCCCGGATCAATCGCGAAGGTCACCGGGAAAGGCAGGTCGTTCAATGTATCCGGGCCAAGCGGCCCGGTGCCATCGTCGATCATGACAATCGACATCTTGGGCAAGGCGGGATCGGCTTCGACCTGTGCTGCATAGCGTTCGAGAGGTGGCGCGCTCAGGTCCACCGCCTGGCCGTCTTGGCTCCCTGCGTCAGATGTGTCGGCATCGTCGCCATCCCCGTTGATCGAGGGCAACCGCGAAGAATTGCCAGCGGTGCGATCTGTCAAGGACACCGCTGGTGTCCCGATGGAAGGGCGCAGATCGTTACTGTCCGGGTCGGTCTGCCCGGTTCCCTCGGGCACCTCGGCCGGGGCGTCGGGGATCAGGCGGCGTACCTTGGGTTTGTCGTCATCGGTGGTCTCATCCCCGGCTGCATCGGGCTCTGCCGGAGCCGGTTGCACCGCGTCCTGGGCGTCCGGAGACAGCGGGGGCTCGTCTTCGGGCACCTGTGGCGCCGGCGGCTGTGCCGGATCGGTCGAAACATTCAGCCCGGTCTCGGCATCGGGGGCGTCCAGCGTCGGGGCTTGCGAGGTGTCGGGCGCCGCGTCATCGTTCGGCGGCGGCGGCACAGGCGCGCCGTTCGGCGTAACCGGGCCTTGCAATGCTGCGATTTCTTCGCCGGTGTCGGGGAACGGCGCTGCAGTTGTGTCGTCGGGCGTGTCGTCGGAAACGCCAGTCGGGGCATCAAGTGCCGGGGACGTGGCGCCCGCCGATATAGCCGTTTCCTCTGAAGGTCGGCGCGCAGGCGGTTCCGGCGCATCGGGTTCCGCGGTCTTGTCGACCTCGGACGCGGCGGCTGGATCGTCATGCCCGGCCTCGGAGACATCCCCCTCCACCATGTCCGGCGCAGGCGGTGCGATGGGTGTTGCGGATTCAAGGTCGGCCGCATCGGTGGTCTCGACCGGCGCTTCGAGGATCGGCTCGGGCGCAACAGGCGCTTGGCCCCCTTCGTCATCCGAGTTGCCACCGCTTGACGTCGCTGCCGGGGGCGGACGGTCATCGGCAACCGGCGCCAGCACCGAAACTGCGCCCAAGCCGCCCAAGGACAGCACAGTGCCCCAGATCGCGCCTGACAAAAACCCTCGTGCCATGCTCTTTGCCCTCGTCTTGACCCCTGCCGCGTCCCCGACATCTCTGTTGTGCCGGTGGACCCATCCACGCACTTGACGCGCCTGGGTCGGCCTGCGCATGTATACCGCGATTGGCGCATGCCATGCCAGCCCCGACGAAGAAGAAACCGAATGCTGCTGCTCATAGACAATTACGACAGTTTTACCTACAACCTCGTGCACTATCTGGGTGAGCTTGGCGCCGATGTCCGGGTCGCACGCAACGACGCTATCTCGGTGCAAGAGGCACTGGCGATGAACCCGGCGGGTATCCTGCTGTCGCCCGGCCCCTGCGACCCGGATCAAGCGGGCATCTGCCTTGACTTGACCCGTGCCGCCGCCGAAACACGCGTTCCGCTCTTGGGCGTGTGCCTGGGCCACCAGACGCTGGGACAGGCGTTCGGAGGACAAGTGGTGCGCCATTCGGACATTGTTCACGGCAAGATGGGGGTGGTGCATCATGACCAGGCGGGCGTGTTCGCCGGGCTGACCTCTCCGTTCAAGGCGACGCGGTATCACTCTTTGGTGGTCGCACGCGACAGCCTGCCGGATTGCCTCGAGATCACGGCCTGGCTCGAGGACGGCACCATCATGGGGCTGCG
Organism: Marivita sp.; assembly: GCF_020055675.1. Classification (GTDB taxonomy): domain Bacteria; phylum Pseudomonadota; class Alphaproteobacteria; order Rhodobacterales; family Rhodobacteraceae; genus Marivita. Next base: position 113,202 of record NZ_JAIPUS010000009.1, on the reverse strand, counting down.
CCACCGCCAACTGCCCCTGCAAGGCGTGCAGTTCCACCCCGAATCCATCGCCTCGGAACATGGGCACGCGCTGCTCCGGAATTTCGTGACCGACATGAAGGTGCCCGCATGAGTGATCTGATGAAGCCCCTGATCTACGCAGCCTCGGAAGGCCCTCTGAGCCGGTCGCAGGCCGAACAGGCGTTCGAGCTTCTGTTTGACGGCGCGGCGACCCCGGCGCAGATCGGTGGCTTGTTGATGGCGCTGCGGGCGCGGGGCGAAGCCGTGTCCGAATACGCCGCAGCGGCCTCGGTGATGCGCGCCAAATGCACGCCCGTAACCGCGCCCGAGGGCGCGATGGATATCGTCGGCACGGGCGGCGACGGGATGGGTACATTGAATATCTCGACCGCGGCGGCCTTTGTCGTTGCCGGTGCTGGAGTGACCGTCGCCAAGCACGGCAACCGCAACCTGTCCTCCAAATCCGGTGCGGCAGATGCTCTGACCGAAATGGGAATCAACGTCATGGTCGGGCCCGACGTGGTGGAGCGTGCGCTGGAACAGGCTGGCATTGGCTTCATGATGGCCCCGATGCACCATCCGGCGATGAAACACGTCATGCCGGTGCGGCAGGAACTGGGATCAAAGACGATCTTCAACATCCTTGGCCCGCTGACCAATCCCGCCGGCGTCAAGCGGCAGCTGTCCGGGGCCTTTGCCATAGACTTGATCTTTCCGATGGCCGAAACGCTCAAGGACCTGGGGACCGAAAAAGCGTGGTTGGTACATGGCGGCGACGGGACCGACGAAATCTCGATCGCGGAACCGACCCAGGTGGCCGTTCTGGAGAATGGCAAGATCCGGGGCCGCGAGGTTCATCCCGAAGATGCTGGGCTGCCGGTGCATCCCTTCCGCGACATCCTTGGCGGCACCCCTGCCGAAAACGCGGCGGCCTTCCGCGCGTTGCTCGACGGGACCAGGAGCGCCTATCGCGATGCGGTGCTGCTGAACGCGGCAGCGGCGCTGGTGGTGGCGGACAAGGCGAAGGACCTGAAATCCGGCGCCGAAATGGCTGCCGACAGCGTCGACAGCGGCGCCGCGAAGGCCCGCGTCGAGGCGCTGGCGCGGGTCACGCAGTCGGCGTGACGCGGTGTATCCGGGTGGCAGACGATGCGGTGACGCATCGTCGATGTTCCGACATCGGACCCCCCCATGGCTCTGCTCCGGGCCCCGCAGGACTGTCACCCCGGGCAAACCACGGACATGCAGCATGCTGACGCCTCCCCGACATTGGGGTCATCTGCCGTTTTTCCAGGAAAGCCTGCCCGCGATCCGGACAGCCCTGGAGGCCGAAAGCCGCCCCGTTCTGCCCCCGGCAAAGCAGGTCTTTGCCGCCCTCGACGCCTGCGCGCCGGCCGATGTGAAGGTGGTGATCCTGGGCCAGGACCCCTATCCGACGCCCGGACACGCGCATGGGCTTGCGTTTTCGGTCGCGCCCGATGTCGCACCGCTGCCACGGTCCTTGGCGAATATCTTCAAGGAGTTGCGCGATGATCTGGGGGCTGCGCCACCCGATGGAGATCTGCACTTCTGGGCCGATCAGGGTGTGCTCCTGCTCAATGACGTTTTGACAGTGCCCGCCGGGGCGGCGCGCGGGCACCGGCGGCTGGGCTGGCAACGGCTCGTGCCGCAGGTGCTCGATGCGCTGTCAGACCGGCCGCGCGCCTTCGTGCTTTGGGGCAATGATGCGCGCGGCCATGCCGCCCGATTGCAAGACAAGGGCCACTTCGTCCTGCAAAGCGCCCATCCCTCGCCGCTTTCGGCGTATCGCGGGTTTTTCGGATCGCGCCCCTTTTCCACCGTGAACGCTTGGCTTAGACAGCAAGGACACGCCCCGATCAACTGGACAACGCCATGAGTGCCACCATCCTAGACCGCATCAAGGCTTACAAGCTCGAGGAAATTGCCGCCGACAAGTCGCGCGTGCCGCTCTCGGAGATCGAAGCCAGGGCAAAGGACGCCGACGCTGTTCGGCCCTTTGGCGCTGCGCTGCGCAATGCGCAGGTGACAGGCTATGGCCTGATCGCCGAAATCAAGAAGGCGTCGCCCTCAAAGGGCTTGATCCGGGCGGATTTCGAACCGGCAAGCCTTGCGCAGGCCTATGAAGCCGGAGGGGCGGCGTGCCTGTCGGTGCTGACCGACGCGCCGAGTTTCCAGGGGGACAAGTCGTACCTGGTCGCCGCGCGGCGGGCCACCTCGCTGCCCGCGCTGCGCAAGGACTTCATGTATGACACCTACCAGGTGGCCGAGGCGCGCAGCCTTGGCGCGGATTGCATCCTGATCATCATGGCCAGCGTCAGCGATGCACAGGCGGCGGATCTCGAAGATGCCGCGATCGCCTGGGGGATGGACGTGCTGATCGAGGTGCACGACCGCAGCGAACTGGACAGGGCCCTGGCGTTGAAGTCCGCGTTGATTGGCGTGAACAATCGCAATCTCAAGACCTTCAAGACCACACTTGAGACAACACGTGACCTGTCGAAGCATCTGCCACCTGACCGGATGCTGATTGCCGAATCCGGCCTGTCAACGCCGTCCGACCTTGCCGATATGGCCGCCCATGGCGCGCGCAGCTTCCTGATCGGGGAAAGCCTGATGCGGCAGGCCAACGTGGCCGAGGCGACGCGCGCGCTGCTGGCCGACCCGGTGGCGGCATGAGCGGGTTGTCGCATTTCGACGCAAAGGGCGATGCCCATATGGTCGATGTCTCCGACAAGGCCAGCACGGCGCGGATCGCGGTGGCCGAAGGTCACATCAAGATGGCGCGGGAAACCTTTGATATCATTCATGAGGGCCGGGCCAAGAAGGGGGACGTGCTCGGAGTTGCGCGACTTGCCGGGATCATGGGCGCCAAGAAGACGGCCGACCTGGTTCCGCTTTGCCATCCCCTTCCCGTAACCAAGGTTTCGGTCGAGCTGACCCCGGCGCCCGATCTGCCCGGTTTTCGGATCGAGGCAACGGTCAAGACCACGGGCCAGACAGGCGTCGAGATGGAGGCGCTCACCGCCGTTTCCACCGCTGCGCTCACCGTCTATGACATGGCCAAGGCGGTGGACAAGGAAATGGAGATCAGCGGCATCCGCGTCATGCTGAAGGATGGCGGCAAATCCGGACGGTACGAGGCGGTATGATCTCGGTCGCAGACGCGCTGGAACATCTATTCGCACTGGCCCGCCCGCTCGAGGCCGAGACCGTCCCGCTGTTGCAGGCGCATGGCCGGGTGTTGGCCAGGGATGTTGCGGCGACCCGCGATCAGCCGCCCTTCGATGGTTCCGCGATGGATGGCTACGCAGTCGTCGAGGCAAAGCCCGGAGCCAGGCTGCGCGTGATCGGTGAATCCGCCGCCGGCCAAAGATTTGAGCACCCTGTCAAACCCGGCGAAGCGGTCCGCATCTTTACCGGCGCCCCGGTTCCCGCAGGGGCGAAAACGGTTGTGATCCAGGAAGATGTCACGCGCGATGGTGATACGATCACGCTTGGCGACCGGCTGGGCGATACCTCCCATATCCGGCCGGCGGGCGGCGATTTTCGAATCGGCGACACGGTTGGCGCAGGCCGTATTATCGGGCCCAACGACATTGCACTTCTGGCCTCCATGAACGTGGCCGAGCTGCCGGTGACACGGCAGCCCGTGGTGGCGCTCATCTCCACCGGAGACGAGCTTGTCATGCCAGGAGAGACCCCCGGTTCCGACCAGATCATCGCGTCGAACACGCTCGGCCTGCATGCGCTGATGCGGGATCTTGGGGCCGCGCCGCGCTTGCTTCCCATTGCGCGGGACAACGAGGCATCCTTGCGCGCCGCGTTCGATCTGGCGCAGGGGGCAGATGTGATCGTGACCATCGGAGGCGCCTCGGTGGGCGATCATGATGTGGTGGCCAACCTCGCTCCGCAAATGGGGTTCGACCAGACCTTCTACAAGGTGGCCATGCGCCCCGGCAAACCGTTGATGGCCGGGCGGTTCGGCGACTCCATAATGATTGGCCTGCCTGGCAATCCGGTGTCGGCGATGGTGTGCGGGCATGTCTTCCTTGCGCCCGTCATCCGCGCGATGCTTGGCCTGCCCACCGCGCCTGCGCCCCGCAAATCGGGCATCCTTGCTCAGGCCCTGACCGCCAATGGACCGCGCGAACACTACATGCGCGCCCGCTTTACAGATGCGGGGCTTGTCGCCTTCGACGCGCAGGACAGCTCGCTCTTGCGGGTTCTTGGCCAGTCGGACGCGCTGATCGTGCGGGCACCGAACGATCCACCGCGCATGGCCGGTGACACGGTCGAATATCTGCCTATCCGCTAGACGATCGCACTGCGTTCACAAATTCTTGACACAAAACAAGAACATTATTAGAACAAACGGCGAGGATCATCCGAGCGGAGGCAGAGCATGCTCACCAAAAAACAACTCGACCTGCTGGAGTTCATCAGCAAACGCGTTGCGCGCGACGGCGTACCGCCCAGTTTCGATGAAATGAAAGAAGCGCTTGATCTGCGGTCGAAATCAGGAATCCACCGCCTGATCACAGCGCTTGAGGAACGCGGATTCATCCGCCGCCTTGCCCATCGCGCCCGCGCGATCGAGATCGTGAAACTGCCGGATTCGCTCATGCAGAAACAACCCGGCTTCACCCCCCGTGTGATCGAGGGCGATCTGCCGGATGGGCCGGGTCCGGCCAACACCCTCGAGGTTGAAGACACCGGGGCAGTCGATCTCGAACTCATGGGGCGGATCGCCGCCGGTGTGCCGATCCAGGAAATCAACGATGTCCCCCCGAAGATGGCGGTCCCGGGCACCATGCTGTCCAGCAATGGACGGCACTATGCGCTTGAGGTCAAAGGCGATTCGATGATCGACGCCGGGATAAACGATGGCGATGTCGTGGTGATCCGCGAAACGTCTTCCGCAGATAACGGCGATATCGTGGTGGCCCAGATCGAAGGCTACGAAGCGACGCTGAAACGCTATAAACGCAAGGGTGAAAGCATCATCCTCGAAGCGGCAAACCCGGCGCATGATCCGCGCATCCTGCCAGTGGGCGACGTCAAGGTACAGGGGCGCCTGGTCGGTCTGATCCGCACTTACTGAGCATCGCGCACCGCTTGGTTGTTCCACAGGCGCGCGCCGGATCGGTCGCGCGCCTTTTCGATGATCCAGGTGTCATCCACCCCGCGCGTAACGGCGAGGCTGCCAAGTGGGCCAAGCATGGGTGCATCGATCACCGTGCACCGCGCCGCCGTCGGGTGATCCGGCAGATCGGCGCTGGCGATGACCAATTCACCCGCATTGCATCCATCGAATGTCGCCGCGTTTCGTTTGCCATGGATGTGACGCACCTGGCCACGTGCCGCCGCCCAGAGGTCCGCGGCCGCCGGTTGGCTCAGGCCGTGGCCGTCATTCTCCAACCAGACGCGGGCGACAAAGCCCGACCCTTTCGGCCGCGACAGCGCACGACCCTGATCGGTCATAACCCCCACGAGCGTGCCGCCTTCGGCAACGAGGATCGGTGGACGATCGGCCCCGCTCCACAGCAGCACGGCAAGAGCCACCGGGCCCAGTCCGACCCACCGCCCGCGCCCCTGCCAGACAACAACGAACAGACACCCCAACGCGATCAGCGGCAGGACAGAGGCGCCTGGCGTCATCACGGGACGCACGGCCCCGTCCAGTTTCGCCATGTGCTGTGCAACCGCCAGGATCCAGTCGAGGCCGAGACCCATCACGCCGAGACCCAGACGCTCGAGTCCCAAGGGCATCAACAGCACGCCCAGCACCGCCGCCGGGATCACCACGAGACCCATCAAGGGCACCGTGAGCAGGTTCGCGACCAGGCCGTATTGTGCCACCTGGTTGAAATGCGCCATGGCGACCGGAGCCGTGGCCGCCCCGGCAACCGCGGAAGACAGCACAACCGAAGCCACGCCGCGCAGCACACGGTGGCGCGGCAATTCATGCGTGCTGTCGCGGATCGCTCCGAACACCGCGACCAGCGCCGTGGTTGCCGCGAAAGACATCTGGAACCCCGGCCCCATCATCGCCTCTGGGCGCAGAGCCAGGACGATCACCGCAGCCAGCGCCACCGCCCGCAGGGAAATGGCACGCCGGTCCACCATCACCGCAAGCAGCATCACCGCCACCATGACAAAAGCCCGTTCGGTCGCCACATTGCCCCCCGAAAGCGCAAGGTAGATGGCGGCGACGCCCAAAGCGCCCGCCGCCGCGATTTTCTTGATCGGCCATCGCAGGCCGATCGGGGTGAGCAACAGGCCAAGCCGTAACAGGGCGAAGGCAAAGGCGCTGACCAGCCCCATATGCAGGCCCGAGATGGCCAGAAGATGCGCAAGGTTGGTGTCGCGCAGAGCCTGCAAAACGGGTTGCGGGATCGCGCTTCGGTCGCCAGTGATGATGGCGGTGGCAAACGCCCCGATCTCCCCGGCAAGCGCCGCCTGAACACGCGCCGAGATTGCCATCCGGACTTGAAACATGGGGCGGTTCCGCCCCGCCTTTTCCCACAGGACAAGCGGTACACGGGTATATCCCACCGCGCCGAGCCGCAGGAACCAGGCGTGGCGCCGGAAATCAAAGCCGCCGGGTTCCACCGCACCGCCCGGCGGGCCCAGATGGGCGGTGGTCATGATGGTCATGCCCGGCCGCGGCGTCAGGCTTTCGGACGTGATGTGCATCGACAGGCGCACACGTGTCGGCGTTTCAGACAGCGGCACATTGGTCAGCCAGACACGGTCCAGCGTGATGCGCAATGCGTCCGAGGCAGAACGGTCAATGGCAACCACACGGCCCGTCACCGGCCCGTAGTACCGCCACTCCAGCACCGGCCCCGCCACCAGGTGCGCCCGCGTTCCAGCCAGCGCAACCCCCAGCGCCACCATCGACACGGCGCACATCAGCGGCGCAAGGGCGGACCGACTGCGCAGGTAAAGCAAGAGAGTCATGCCGCCGCTTGTGCCACTGGCAATCAGAACCCAGGTCGGCGGCTCGATCCGCAGCGCAAAGAACAACCCGATTCCCAGCCCAAGGCACACCGGAACGAACGGAAACAGCCCGCCCCGCTGCGCCAGAAGCAGGTCGGGGATGACAGACCGGACCCGCGCCATACTTGCCCCCGTGGATGGTGCTGGTTAAGAGAGCCTTAAGTTATCTCCTAGACAGTTATCGAAAGGTAAACGCGCCCAATGTCCGGCCAGATCGTCACCCGTTTCGCCCCCTCGCCCACCGGTTTCCTGCATATCGGCGGTGCGCGCACGGCGCTGTTCAACTGGCTGTATGCGCGGGGATGCGGAGGAAAGTTCCTGCTGCGAATCGAGGATACCGACCGGGTGCGCTCGACCCCAGAGGCGACGGCAGCGATTCTCAAGGGGCTGGATTGGCTTGGGCTGGATCATGACGGCGAGGTCGTGAGCCAGGCCGCCGGGGCCGAACGTCATGCCGAGGTGGCGCATGCGTTGCTGGCAAAAGGCGCGGCCTACAAATGTTTTTCCACGCAGGACGAAATAGAAGCGTTTCGCGAAGCCGCGCGTGCCGAGGGCAGATCGACGCTTTTCCAGAGCCCCTGGCGCGATGCCGAGCCGTCATCGCATCCGGACGGACCTTTCGTCATCCGTCTGCGCACCCCGCAGGACGGCACAACGGTGATCCGCGACGAGGTGCAGGGCGATGTCACCATCCGCAACGATCAGTTGGATGACATGGTGCTGTTACGCTCGGACGGCACACCGGTCTACATGCTGGCGGTTGTTGTCGATGACCACGATATGGGCGTGACCCATGTGATCCGGGGGGATGACCACCTGAACAATGCGGCGCGCCAGATGGGGATCTATACCGCGATGGGCTGGGACGTGCCGGTCTGGGCGCATATCCCGCTGATTCACGGCCCCGACGGCAAGAAACTGTCGAAACGCCACGGCGCGCTTGGGGTCGATGAATACCAGGTGTTGGGCTACCCGGCGGCGGGGATGCGCAATTACCTGGCGCGTCTGGGCTGGAGCCATGGCGATAACGAGTTCTTTACCGATGATCAGGCAAAAGAGTGGTTCGACCTGAACGGCATCGGCAAATCCCCGGCGCGGTTCGACTTCAAGAAGTTGGAGAATCTGAGTGGACAGCACATGGCCGTGGCGGAGGATGCTGCACTGCTGCATGAATTGCAGGAATACTTGGCGGCAGCGGAAAAACCACTTCTGAACAAGGCACAGGCCGCCGGGATGCTCGATGCGATGTATTGCCTCAAGGACCGGGCGCGCACCTTCCCGGAACTGATTGAAAAGGCTCATTTTGTTCTGGTCAGGCGCCCGGTAGAGGCGGACGGGAAAGCGTCCAAGGCCCTGGATGCGGTATCCCGTGGTATACTGAAATCGTTGACGCCGCAGTTGCAAAATGCTAGCTGGATGCGCGACGATCTTGAAGCCGTCACATCCCGGATCGCCGAAGAGCACGGGACAAAGTTCGGCAAGCTGGCAGGCCCGATGCGGGCTGCTCTTGCGGGCCGGACCGTGACGCCGAGTGTGTTCGATATGATGCTGGTTCTGGGGCGGCAGGAAACCGTTGCCCGCCTGGAAGAAGCAGCCGCTGCGGGCGACAAATGACACCGATTGGTGCATGTTGCCGTAGATTGGGGAAGCTGGCTTTGAACCACTGTTCAAGGCAACGAGACGAAGGGACCACGTATGTCTGACACCTCTAAAAACGCGACGCTGAGGATTGGCGACTCCTCCTACGAACTGCCGATCCATTCCCCCACCGCAGGACCGGATGTGATCGACATCCGAAAACTCTACGGTCAAGCGGGTGTGTTCACCTATGATCCCGGTTTCACCTCGACCGCGGCCTGTGACAGCACCATCACCTTTATCGATGGCGACAAGGGTGAATTGCTGCACCGCGGCTATCCGATCGATCAGCTTGCAGCGAAATCGCATTACCTCGAAGTCTGCTACCTGCTGCTGTACGGCGAATTGCCCTCGGCCGCGAAACTTGAGGAATTCGAGACCACGATCACCCATCACACGATGATCCACGAGCAGATGCACAATTTCTTCCGTGGGTTTCGTCGCGACGCGCATCCGATGGCCACGATGGTGGGTGTCGTCGGCGCGATGGCTGCGTTCTACCATGACAGCACCGATATCAATGATCCGCGCCAGCGCGAAGTCGCCTCGCACCGCTTGATCGCTAAGGTGCCGACGATTGCCGCGATGGCCTACAAGTATTCGATCGGCCAGCCCTTCGTTTACCCGCGCAACGATCTGGATTACGCGGCGAACTTCCTGCACATGTGTTTTGCCGTGCCGGCCGAGGAATACGTGGTCGACCCGATCCTCGCCCGGGCGATGGATCGCATCTTTACGCTGCACGCCGATCACGAACAGAACGCGTCGACATCCACGGTGCGCCTGGCGTCGTCTTCCGGGGCCAACCCGTTTGCCTGTATCGCGGCGGGCATAGCCTGCCTTTGGGGTCCGGCGCATGGTGGTGCGAATCAGGCCTGCCTGGAGATGCTCAAAGAGATCGGATCGCCGGAAAACATCCCGGAATATATCGCCCGCGCCAAGGACAAGGACGATCCTTTCCGTCTCATGGGCTTTGGCCACCGCGTCTACAAGAACTTCGATCCTCGTGCGACGGTGATGAAACAGTCTGCGGACGAGGTGCTCGATCTCCTGGGCGTCGAAAACAACCCGGTGCTCGCAACCGCAAAAGAACTGGAAAAAGCGGCGCTTGCCGATCCCTACTTCTCGGAAAAGAAGCTGTTCCCGAATGTGGATTTCTATTCCGGCATCATCCTCGAAGCCATGGGATTTCCGACCGCGATGTTCACCCCGATCTTTGCATTGAGCCGGACCGTGGGTTGGATTTCCCAGTGGAAAGAGCAGCTTGCCGATCCACAGATGAAAATCGGCCGTCCGCGCCAGCTTTACCGTGGCGAAACAACGCGCGATTACGTCGATATCGAAAACCGCTAGAGCGAACTGCGCAAAACCGGGCACCGGTTTTGCGGGTCCCCGACATGGGTGTTCAATGAATGAGAGCGGGTCGCGTGACCGCAGATGAACGCGACCCGCATATTCCATTTATAGTCGCCGATCCGATGAACGCGACCGCGATCGCACCATGTCGCGTAGAATTTTACCCAGACCGGTCGCGCGCGTAACACCTATTGTGTCGACGCTGTCTGGTCGGAAGATGCGTATCTCCCGCTCAGGCGCAACCGCCGCACGGCATGACGCCGCTTATCGTCCCTCGTATAGCGCAGGGCGCTTTTCGAGGAACGCCACAGCACCTTCCTTGAAGTCGCGGGTCTGGCCGCACTGGCCTTGCAGCTTGGCTTCCAACGCAAGTTGTTCTTCAAGGGTATTGTCAAACGACGCGCGGATGGCGTGTTTGACGTGGTGATAGGCGACTGTCGGGCCTTTGGCCAAATGCGCCGCGCGGCTCTGCCAGTGCTGTTCGAATGCGGCATCGGGCACCGCTTCCCAGATCATGCCCCAGTCGTCCGCCTGGCGCGCGGTGATCTTTTCGGCAAAAAGCGCCGCGCCCATGGCCTTGGCCAGCCCCATCTGGCGCGGCAGGTAATAGGTGCCGCCGGCATCCGGGATCAGGCCAATGCGGGTGAAGGCTTGCAGGAAGAAGGCGGAGTCCGTCGCGATCACCACGTCGGCGGCAAGCGCGAGGTTGGCCCCTGCCCCGGCCGCAGCCCCGTTGACCGCGCTGATGGTCGGCACCGGGCAATCGAAAATCGCGCGCAGCATCGGGACGTATTCATCACGCAGCGTACGTTCCAGATCGAGATTCGCAGTGCTCGTCCGATCTCCTAGATCCTGCCCTGAGCAAAACGACTTGCCCGCCCCGGTCAGTACAACGACGCGGGCGGCGCGTCCGCCCTCCTGCACCGCATCCGTGATCTCGGCGCGCATCTGGGTGTTGAGCGCATTCATCACATCGGGCCGGTTCAGGGTGATCGTTGCGATATCATCGGTAATGTCGAATGTGATCGTCTGGTAGTTCATCTGCCCTGCTCTTGTTGCGCCAGTTCGGCGCATGACACACCAGACTGCCTGCTTTGGCAAAGGTCAACGCGCCGTCAAGACTCCCTGAGCAGCTCGTTCAACCGTTTTTCCTCATCTTCGGACAGACGCATCTCTGTCGGCTCGGTGGCGGCTGCGCGGCTGCGTACATAGAAGATGCCAACACCAAGCGCGATCAGGAACAGAGCCGGAGCCGCGAGCCACAGAATAATGTTCCACCCGTCGGTGCGCGGCTTGAGCAGAACAAATTCGCCATAGCGGTCAACCAGGTACTGGACAACCTGCTCATCGCTGTCGCCCTCGACCAGTCGGTCTCGCACCACAAGGCGCAGCTCGCGCGCCAGATCGGCGTTGGATTCGTCGATGCTCTCGTTTTGGCAGACAACGCAGCGCAGACCTTTGGACAGGTCGCGCGCGCGCTCTTCCAACGCCGGGTCGTCCAATACCTCATCGGGTTGGACGGCCATAACCGGAGTCGCCATCGGAAATGCGACGGCCAGGCACAGGATCAATGCACACGCACGGATCCGGGCTGCCACTGTCCAAACCCCGATCATTCCGCGGGAACTCCCGATGGTTCTGCGGCTTGCCGCCGCGTGCCGGCGGCAACGCGGTAGCGCCGGTCGGACAAAGACAGAGTTCCGCCCAATGCCATCAGGATCGAACCCGCCCAAATCCAGTTCGCGAGCGGTTTGATATAGGTCCGCATGACCCAGCCGCCATTGTCCTGTTCATCGCCGATCACCACGTAAAGGTCGCGCAGGACGCGGTAGTCGATCGCCGCCTCGGTCGTCGGCATCTGCGCCACGGGATAGTTGCGCTTTTCCGGGTTGAGTACGGCAATCTGTTCTCCATCCTGGCGCACGATGACGTCGCCCATGGTCGAGAAATAGTTGGGTCCACGCACCTCGTTGACGGCCGTCAGCTCCAGTTCGAAATCACCGACCTGGAATGGCTCTCCGATCTGGGCCACGCGGATGTCCTCTTGTTCCCATGCCATCAGACCTGCAATGCCAACCATGGTGATGCCAAATCCGATATGCGCTGTCGCCTTGCCCCAGTCAGACCGCGGCAGCCGGAACAGGCGTGACCAGTCACGCGTCTGGCCCAACCTGTTTACAAGATCCAGAACCGCGCCCGACACGATCCACGTGCCGAGGAACATGCCCACCGGACCCAGAAGGCTATTGCCCGTCTGCACGGTCCAGAACAAGCCCAGCACCAGCACACTCAGGATGAAGCCGGGAAGCAATTGCTTAAACGCGCGGCCTACCTTGGCACGCTTCCAGCTCAGCATCGATCCCAGCGGCAAGAGCAGGCCAAGCACCACCATGAACGGCGTGAACGCCATGTTGAAAAAGGGCGCACCAACGCTCAGCTTGGTGTCAAAGAACATCTCGGCCACGACCGGCCACATTGTGCCGATGAAAACCACGAAGCAGCTCACCGCCAGAAGGATATTATTCGCCACCAGCGCGCTTTCCCGGCTGGCCACCCCAAAGACACCCTTGGCCTCCATCCTGCTGGCCCGCGCTGCAAAAAGCGTCAGCGCGCCGCCGGTGAAGAAAATCATGATCATCAGGATGAACACCCCGCGTTCAGGATCATTGGCGAACGCATGAACCGAGGTCAGCAGGCCAGAGCGAACGATGAACGTGCCGATCAGCGAGAATCCGAACGCGAGGATTGCCAGCAGGATGGTCCAGCTTTTCAGTGCCTCGCGTTTCTCGACCACGATGGCCGAGTGCAACAGCGCCGCCGCCAGGAGCCATGGCATGAAGGAGGCGTTCTCGACAGGGTCCCAGAACCAGAAACCGCCCCAGCCAAGCTCGTAGTAGGCCCACCACGATCCAAGCGCGATGCCGATGGTCAGGAACACCCAGGCCGCCAGCGTCCAGGGCCTCACCCAGCGCCCCCAGGCCGCATCGACGCGTCCCTCGATCAGGGCCGCGACCGCAAAGCTGAAACAAATGCTCAGCCCGACATAGCCCAAGTACAGGAACGGCGGGTGAAACGCCAATCCGGGGTCCTGCAACAGCGGATTGAGGTCTTGCCCGTCGAAAGGCGGCACCGCAAGGCGCAGGAACGGGTTCGAGGTGAACAGGATAAAGGCGAAAAACGCCACTGCCACGGAGGATTGCACCGCGAGAACCCGTGCGCGCAGCGTTGGTGGCAGACCGTTGCCGAACCAGGCGGCCATCGCGCCGAACAGCGTCAGGATCAGCACCCAGAGCAGCATCGATCCTTCGTGATTCCCCCATACGCCGCTGATCTTGTAGATCATCGGTTTTGCCGAATGACTGTTTTGCCAGACAAGCTTGAGAGAGAAATCCGAGGTCACGAACGCATAGGTCAGCGCGACAAAGGAAAAGCCCGTCAACAGGAATTGCACCGTCGCTGCGGGTTCGGCAACGGCCATCCATCCCGGCCAGCGTTTGTGTGCGCCCACCATCGGGACCACGGATTGCACGATCGCGACAAGAAACGCGAGAATGAGGGCGAAGTGACCGAGTTCTGTAACCATACCAAACACTATAGGGATCGCGCAGCCATGGGCCAATCCATTTCGTGTGTCAGAGCGGTTCACATTGTCGCAAGCGTCGGGATCAGCGGGATCTTCGGTGCCGCTGCCAGTCTTCCAGCGCTGCGTTTCCATCGGTATGGACCGGGCCGGGCGGGTCCACGACAGGCTCGGCCTGCGACGCCGGGCGGGCTGGCATTGATGCCATGCGGGCCACCAGATCGCGCTGAAATTCCTGCCCCTTGGCCTGGTGCCGCGCGCCAAAATAGAAACTGACGATGGCGCCCAGGAGCCACCAAAGCGGGTCCGGCACCAGCGCGAGCCCGGACATCCGCGCAGCGAACCATGCGGGATCGACCATCGCGGAGACGAACAAACCCAATGTGCCCAAGGCCATCGCCGGGCGCGGCACGCGGTTGAGTGCATCCATCAAACGGTCGAACCATCCACGCTGCGGCGCGTAAAATTCCTGCGCGTACTGCGCAAGTGATGCCCCATAGCGGTCGAGATCCCGCTGTGCCTGCGCCTCGGCATTGGGGCGAAACACCTCTGCGGTGTCACGGACAAGGTTGCGCCCTGACCCGAAGACCAGCGAAAACACCTGTTCAATCAATCCCATGCTGCCACCCTTTGCCGGAACGCCTCTGCTGTCAGATGATACCGTGCGGCCAAAAAGGTCTCGGCACGTGTGATCCACCCCCCTTTGCCTCCGGCTTGGGTTCGCGCGTATTTGCGGCTGGCAGGGCGGCGGTCGGCCAGCGCAAAGTAGTAATTGCGCCGCTCGATTCCATAGGCATCCACGATATGATCGGGCGCCACTGCGTGGGCCCGCGCGGAGGCCGCGATGGTCTTTGGCCCGATCACGCCATCGACCTCGACCTTGAAGCCCATCTTGCCCAACAACCGTTGCAGGATCTTCACCGAATTGGCCCCGGCATTCACGTACATATCAAAGACTGTGGCCTGCAATGGTTCGGGCAATTCAGCGATGCGCGGGCGCGTGAAATAATGCGCGACAAAGATTTCGGCCGCCTGGGCTGCCGTGAGTCGCCGTACATCCGTCTCGTTCACCCGCCCGTCGCCAGTCAGGTCCAGTCCCAGCCGCCGCATCGTATGGATTGTCACGCCATGCTTGGTGGCGCCCCCCGGATCATCCGGGTCATTCACGTATCCGCCTTCTCTCGCGACGATCTCCTGCGCGATCCGGTACACATCGCTGTTTTGCCCGTCCATAGTCCTCACCCGATTGCCTTGCTGCGCAAAGACTGCAAAGCTGCGGGTTAACAGAGTCACAAACGGGCGCACGCAAGACCATGGACAACGGATATCCCTCTGATATGGAAGAGAAAACAGCAGAGGACATCATCTGCCACCTGGACCTTTCCCCACATCCCGAAGGCGGGCATTTCCGCCAGACATGGGAGGCGAACGGTCCCGGTCGCCCCTCCGGCACCTGTATCTTTTTCCTTCTGGCCGCGGGAGAGCACAGCCATTGGCACCATGTCGATGCGACGGAGATCTGGCATCACTACGCCGGTGCGCCGCTCATTCTGTCGATTGCCGCGACAGATGACGGTCCCGCACAGGATTGCCACCTGGGCCCGGACCTGTTCGCCGGCCAGTCACCTCAATTGATCGTGCCGCCGCATTACTGGCAGGCCGCACGCAGTACCGGTGACTGGACCCTGGTTGGCTGCACCGTGAGCCCAGGCTTCCGTTTCGACGGTTTCACCCTGGCGGCACCGGGATTTGACATTCCCCGCGCGGATTGAAACATCATCGGAATGACCATCCCCTATCTGACCCCGCTGGCCGCTGAGGCCCAACGCGCCCTCGGCATATCCCGGCCATGGCCGCTCGCGATTGCGGACCGTGTCCGTTTCGGTGAGATCGATCCGCTCAACCATGTGAACAACGTGGCCTATCTGACATGGTTCGAAACCGCACGGGTCGTGTATTTCAAGCAGATTGGATTGTCGCGCTACAAGGATCCCGACGTCGAGCCCCGCATCGTCATCCGCCGCGGCGAGATCGACTGGCTTCGGGAAATGCGCGCGAACGAAGATTACGTGGTTCTTTCCCGCACGATCGCCTATCGCACCACCAGTTTCACCATGGAGCAGGAAATCTGGGCCGGCGGCAGCAAACGGGCCGCCTTTACCTGCGTCATCGTCCTGCTCGAACCGGATGGCAGCGGCCGGATGCCGATACCGGACAACATCCGTGCCCACTTTCACACCGTCGATGGCGTTCCGGAGCCACCCGCAACGGCATAGTACCGTCGTCAGCCAGCCACCGGCTCAGCCAAAGCGTTTGACATAATCGACAAGCGCTTGCGTGCTTGGGTCCTTGTCTTCGGCCGACGCGGCACCGCTGACCACCGGGCCAAGCGATGTGGCCAGTTCCTTGCCAAGCTCGACACCCCATTGGTCGAACGAGTTGATGCCAAGGATTACCCCTTCGACAAACACCCGGTGTTCATAAAGCGCGACGACCTGGCCCAGCACCTCGGGTGTCAGCCTGGGCATCATCAGCGTGGTGGACGGACGGTTGCCCGGGAATACCCGGTGCCGCGCCTGCCGCTCCAGGTCATCTCCGCTCAGCCCTTTGGCCGCCATGCGCGCGCGCGCCTCTTCAAGAGACCGGCCACGCATCAACGCTTCGGATTGGGCAAGACAATTGGCGATCAGCAATTCATGGTGGTGGCGCAGATCGCTCTCGTGGCCTTCGGCGGCGACCATGAACTCGCATGGGATCACCCGTGTGCCCTGATGGATCAACTGGTAGAACGCGTGCTGACCGTTCGTGCCGGGTTCGCCCCAGACCACGGGCCCGGAATCCAACGGCAGGTTCGCCCCGTCCATCGCCACGGATTTGCCGTTGCTTTCCATCTCCAGTTGCTGGAAATAGGCGGGCAGACGCGACAGCCGATTGTCATAGGGCAGAACCGCGCGTGTCGCATGGCCCAAGCCTTGATTGTGCCAAATCCCCACCAGCGCGAGCAGCACCGGCATGTTTTCATGCAAATCTGCAGCCCGGAAATGCCGGTCCATCGCCTGCCCGCCGCGCAGAAACGCGCGGAAGCCCTGCGGCCCGATTGCGATCATCAGCGACAGGCCGATCGGCCCCCACAACGAGTAACGTCCGCCGACCCAGTCCTCGAAGCCAAGCACGCGCTCGGGCGGGATACCCCACTCGCTCGCGGCGCCGGCATTGGACGACAGCGCGATGAAACGCCCGTCGGTGGACACACCGTGATCCTGCAACCAGGCCCGCGCCGTGCGCGCATTGGTCATGGTCTCGATCGTTGTAAAGGTCTTGGAGGCGACGATGAAAAGTGTCGTTTCGGGGTCGCATCCGCGAAGCGTGTCCGCGATATCCGCGGCATCCACGTTCGACACGAAATGGCAACGCGGTCCGTCGCGATAGGGTGACAACGCCTGATAGGCCATCGCGGGCCCAAGGTCAGACCCGCCTATGCCGATATTGACCACATCGGTGATCGCGGACCCGCGCGCCTCGTTTGCCACAACCTCCATCCGGGCCAGGGTGCCGTAAACCCCGGGCATGACATCCTGCCCGTCCACCAGAACCGCATCGCCATCCAGGTTGCGCAGTGCCGTATGCAGCACCGCACGGGCCTCGGTTTCATTGATCTTCTCCCCCGTGAACATCGCGTCACGCCGCGCCGGGATATCCGCGGCCCTGGCGAGCGCGAACAGCATGTCACGCGTGGCGGTATCGATCTGCGTCTTGGAATAGTCGAACAGCAGGTCGAGCGCCGTCACACTGAAGACCTTTGCCCGGTCGGCATCCGCTTCGAACAGGCCAAGTATCGACCGGTCACGCCCCGCCTCGGCCGCCGCTTTGAGTTCCTTCCACATTCTGCTCACTCCGACCAATGGACCGTCGCCTCCTCGATCACCGCGTTGATTGGCGCATCCTCGGGCAGCTTGCCCTTCGCGTTGGCCAGCGCGTCTTTCTTTTCGGACCCGAAAATCAGCACATGCTTGCGGATGGCATCATTCAGAACCCGCCCGCTGAGCGTGATGCGCGGCTCGGGCGCACCGGGCGCGCGCATTGCCACAAGGATCGGCGCGTTTGGTGACAGAGCGATCTCAAGCTGGTCTGCGCCCGGGAAAATCGACGCGGTGTGCATGTCGGTCCCCATACCCAGCAACAGAACGGCCAGCGGCAATGCGGGTTCGATCTGCGATTCCAGGTCGACGAGAACCTCCTCGGGGGTGTCAGCCGGCGCGTAGAGCGGCAAGAGACGCGCCGCCGCCGCGCGATCCACCAGCAAGCGTTCGCGGATCAGCCTTGTGTTCGAGCGGTCGCTCTCTTCGGGCACCCAGCGTTCGTCGGTCAGCAGAACGTCGACCCGGCTCCAATCCAGATCGGCGGCGCAGAGATCGTCGAATACCGGACCTGGCGAGGTGCCCCCGGGTACCGCCAGTACCGCGCGGTCCTCGTGGCTCAGGATCGAGCGCAGATCCCCCGCGATCCGGTTGGCAAGATTGATCGCCAACATTTCGCGATCGGGGTAAGATTGAAAATCGTAGCTCATGCCTTCACCTCTCGCCATTTGCGTCCATCCCGATGCATCAGCATCAGCGCGTCTTCGGGTCCGGAGCTCGCGGGTTCGTACTCCTTTGGCACGTCGTTGCGCATCACCCAATCCGCGATGATCGGATCTGTCCAGGCCCAGGCCGCCTCGACCTCGTCACCCCGCATGAAGAGCGTCTGGTCCCCCCGGATCACGTCCATGATCAGCCGCTCGTAGGCATCCGGTGCCTCTTCGGCCTCGGCGCCCAGCGTTTCGGCAAAGCTCATGTCGAGCGGCACATCCAGAAGTCGCATCCCCCCCGGCCCCGGTTCCTTGATCGTCACATCCAGCGTCATTCCTTCGTTCGGCTGCAACCGGATCGCCAGCACGTTGCGGTGCCGGCCCGCATCCACGCCAAAGATCGAATGCGGTGCGTCCTTGAACACCACTGCAATTTCGGAGGTACGCGCCTTGAGCCGCTTGCCCGTGCGCATATAGAACGGCGTACCGGCCCAGCGCCAGTTGGAGACATGGCACTTCATCGCGACAAAGCTTTCGGTGCTTGACTTGGGATTCTCAACATCCTCGCGATAGCTCGGCGCGTCCCGGGCCGCGCCATATTGGCCGCGCACGACGTGATGCCAATCTACAGGCTCCAGCGCGCGGATCACCTTGAGCTTTTCGTCCCGCACCGCATCCGGATCGAACTTCGCCGGAGGCTCCATCGCGATAAGACACAAAAGCTGCATGAGGTGGTTTTGTACCATGTCCCGCATCGCGCCGGACTTGTCGTAATAGCTCCCCCGGCCGCCAACACCCACGGTCTCGGCCACGGTGATCTGGATGTGATCGACGTATTGCGCGTTCCACAGCGGCTCGAAGAGCATATTGCCAAAGCGCACGGCCATGAGGTTCTGCACCGTCTCCTTGCCAAGATAATGGTCGATCCGGTAAATCTGCGCCTCATCGAAATGTTGCGCCAGCGTGGCGTTGAGCGCCTTGGCAGACTTCAGGTCATGGCCGAACGGTTTTTCCACCACGATGCGACTGTCGGGTGTGGCCAGGCCAAAGCGATGCAGGCGTTCGGCCAGATCACCGAACAGCGACGGCCCAACCGAGAAATAGAACGCACGCACACAGTCCGGGCGCATCTTGCCGTTCAACTCGTTCCAGCCGCCATCACCCTTTGCATCGGTGGTGACGAAATGGATCGTGTCGAGAAACGCCTCCAGCGTGCCGCGTTCGCATGTCCGGCCACCGCCGAACTCCTCGACGGCGTCGGACACCATGTTGCGATATTCTGCATCATCAATGTCAGATCGTGCGGCGCCGATGATCTGTGATCCTTCGGGCATTTGCCCCGAACAGAACCGCCGGAAAAGACCCGGCAGGATCTTGCGGCGGGCCAGATCGCCTGTGCCGCCAAAAATGACAAGGTCGAACGGATCAACGGGAATAACGCGGGACACCATGGCACGGTCCTTCCGATTCTGATTGGTTTGCGGACTTGTTAGCGCTAACGGACCAGATGTAAACGTATTTCTGTCTTTCGCAGACAAGAGTATCATTCCGAAGCGACACTGCAATAACCGATGCCGGCCGGGATCTCATAGCAGCGGCAAGCAGCCGCCCGCCTGTCATCAACGCGCTTGATCCCGCCTCTGCCGCGTGCCACCACCCACCCAGCCAAGGAGGTTCCGATGCCACCCCGCAAAATCATCATCGACACCGATCCGGGCCAGGACGATGCGGTCGCCATACTGCTTGCGCTGGCCTCACCCGAGGAGATCGAGGTTCTGGGCATCACCGCCGTTGCGGGCAACGTACCGCTGACACTGACGGAACGGAACGCGCGGATCGTCTGCGAATTGGCGGGCAAACCTGACACGAAGGTCTTTGCCGGGTGCGATGCACCGATCGCTCGCAAGCTGATCACGGCAGAGCATGTGCACGGCAAGACCGGCCTCGACGGTCCGACCCTTCGCGACCCGACCATGCCGCTTCAGGACCGGCACGGCGTCGACTTCATCATCGACACGCTGCGCCGCGCCCCCGCGGGGACCGTCACGCTCTGCCCGCTTGGACCGCTGACCAATATCGCCACCGCCCTGGACCGTGCACCCGATATTGCCAGCCGCATCCAGGAGATCGTGCTGATGGGCGGTGCCTATTTCGAGGTGGGCAACATCACCCCGGCGGCGGAATTCAACATCCATGTCGACCCCGAGGCCGCCAGAATGGTCTTTGCCTGCGGTGCGCCCATCACCGTGATGCCACTGGACGTGACCCACAAGGCGCTTGTCACCGCTCCGCGCAACGACGCCTTCCGCGCCATGGGCAGCCCGGTTGGCGTTGCGGTGGCCGAGATGACGGATTTCTTCGAACGGTTCGACAAGGAAAAATACGGCAACGCCGGTGCACCGCTTCACGACCCCTGTGTGACCGCCTACCTCATACAGCCGGAGCTGTTCACGGGACGGCACATCAATGTCGAAATCGAAACGCAGTCCGAGCTGACACTTGGGATGACCGTTGCCGACTGGTGGCGCGTGAGCGGGCGCGCGCCAAACGCGATGTTCATGGGCGATATAGACGCCGACGGTTTTTTTGAATTGCTGACAAACCGGTTGTCCCGGCTATGAGATCCCTGCACCTTGCCAAGCCCGAGGATCTGCCAAAGCTGCTGCCGTTGGTTGCCGCGTTTCACGACCATCAAGGGTTCGCCACCACGGCCGAGCATCAGCACGACGCCATCCTGCCACTGCTGCAAGGCAGCCCGCATGGCGCGGTCTGGCTCATCGGACCGCGCCGTGCGCCGGTGGGATATGTCGTGGTTTCTTTCGGATGGTCTGTTGAATATGGCGGCATGCACGCCATCGTGGACGAACTTTTCGTGCGCAGCGCCGTGCGCAAGCGCGGAATGGGGTCCGAGGCGCTCAATGCACTGGCCAAGGCTCTGCGCGTTGGCGGCATCCGCGCCCTGCACCTTGAAGCACAGCAAAGCGATGATGCCCTAAAGAGCTTTTATCACCGCGCCAAGTTCATCACCCGGCACGGCTATACCTATATGACGCGCACGCTCTGAGCGTCAGATCGACGACACGACGATGATCATCAGCAGCGAATACAGCATGACGCCCCCGCCGATCAGCCAGATCGGATAGTTGCGCCCGACACTGGCCTTGGCCAGCTCCTTGGCCTGATAAAGCAGGTCCGGCCACGTGTAGCTGACAAAATCGCCCTGGGTAAAGATCACCTCGATGCGGCCTTCGTCATCCACCACCGGCAAGCGGCGGAAGCGTTCATTCGACATGATCCGCAACCAATCCACCACGTCATCCGTCGCCTTTGCCAGTTTCGGATCACGCGTCATGATATCGGCAAGCGTTGTGGTCTTCGCATCTTTCCCGACATTGACCAGCTTTTTCATCACATCGCGTTCTGTGGCGATCCCGATCACTTTCTGATCGTCGTCAACGACAACGACGGACCCGAAATTCTTCGCGCTCATCTCGGTCACCGCCTCGGCCACGCTTGCGGTTGGCGGGAAACAGAGCGGTTTCGGTTTCGATGCGAATTCGGGCCGGTCCTTGAGACTCATGCCATATGTCGTCGAGGCAACCATGCGGGATACTCCTTTAAGTTTACTTCCAATGTAGGATAGCGCCGATTTCGCCAAGACAAGCCACTGGAGACATGGCCCGCCTGACCCTATATTGACGGCATGACCCTACATATCCCCTTCGACAACAGCTATGCTGCCTTGCCCGATGGCTTTTTCGCCCGTGTCCAACCAGAACCCGTCAAAGCACCGTCGCTGATCGCGGTGAACGCGCCCTTGGCCCGAGATCTGGGCATCGACGGGCTGGACGATCCGAACCTCGCAGCCGTGTTTGCCGGCAATGCCGTGCCCGGCGGTGCGGCGCCGCTTGCACAGCTTTACGCCGGCCACCAGTTCGGCCAATACAATCCGCAATTGGGCGACGGCCGCGCCGTTCTGCTGGGCGAAACCGTTGGGACAGACGGCATCCGACGCGACATCCAGCTCAAGGGATCGGGCCGCACGCCCTATTCCCGCATGGGGGACGGGCGCGCCTGGCTTGGGCCGGTGTTGCGCGAATACGTCGTCAGCGAAGCGATGCACGCGCTGGGCGTGCCCACAACCCGCGCTCTGGCCGCTGTTCGCACGGGCGAGAAGGTGGTCCGCGAACGCCCCTTGCCCGGTGCAGTGCTGACCCGCGTCGCGCAAAGCCACCTGCGAGTCGGCACGTTCCAGGTCTTTGCCGCGCGTGGCGACACGACCGCTTTGCAAACGATGTTCGACTACGCGGTGGACCGTCATTATCCAGATGCCACCGACCCCGCGCGTTTCCTCGATGCCGTGATGCACAAACAGTCGGCATTGGTCGCACAATGGCTCAGCCTTGGCTTCATCCACGGCGTGATGAATACTGACAATTGCAGCATCTCGGGCGAAACCATCGATTACGGCCCCTGCGCCTTCATGGACAGCTATCACCCCGAAACCGTCTATTCGTCGATCGACCGGTTCGGGCGCTACAGCTATGCCGCGCAGGCCGACATGATCGTGTGGAACATGGCGCAGCTGGCAACGGCACTCCTGAGCCTGATGCCCGACCCCGAAGCGGCGGTCGACCCGTTCACGGCACAAATTCACACCATGCCCGAGATGATCCGCGCCGAATGGCTGACCCGCTTTGCCGCCAAGATCGGCATCTCCGACCCCAAGCCCGAGGATGCGCAGCTTGTGACCGATTTGCTGTCGCTCATGCAGGTGTCGGAGACAGATTTCACCAACACATTCCGGGGCCTGGTCGACGGCACCGCACGCGACCAGTTCGCGGACCCCACCGGGTTCGACCAATGGGCCGTGGGCTGGCAAGCCAGGCTCGATGGCGAAGACGACCCACAGGGGCGAATGCGGTCGGTTAACCCCGCGCTGATCCCGCGCAATCACCGCATCGAAGACATGATCACCGCTGCGATTGCCGGCGACGATGCGCCGTTCCACCGTCTCAATGCGGCCTATGCCAACCCATACGAGGATGACGAGTCCTGTAACGATCTGCGGCTCCCCCCCAGATCGAACGAGGTGGTCCACGCCACATTCTGCGGGACCTGACCCGCGCGCGGCCATAACAGTCGCTTCCGAATGGAGAATCTGTCATCGTGGACGGAATCAATTTCGGAGGAGCGTTATGAGTCTCATGGGAACACTGGCCAAGATGGCCATCGGGTATGCCGCTGCGCGCGGCGTTGATAAATTCTCTGGCAGCAACGGGATGAGCGGCCTGTCGGGCGGCGCGCAAGTCGAAGGCGACAACCCGATGGCCAAGATGCAGGCGCAGATGGGACAGATGCTCGGCGGTGGTAGCAGCGGTGGCGACAACCCGCTCTCCGGGTTCATGGAAAAATTCCAGGGCGGCGGTCTCGACCTTGCCGCGATGATGGGCGGTGGCGCCTCTGGCCAGACACAGGACACGGGCAATGACGGCGGCCTGCTGTCCCAGATGGGGGGCAAGGGCGGTGCAAGTCTTGCCGGTATTCTTGCCGCAGCGGGCGGCGCGGCCACGGCAACCGGCAAAAGCACGGGCGACATGCTCGACCAGATCAATAAATCCGGGGCCACCGCACCCCAGGCCGAGGAAACCGCGTCCCTGATGCTGCGCGCGATGATCCAGGCCGCAAAGAGCGATGGCGGCATCGACGAGGCCGAGCGCGCAAAGATCCTCGAAACCGTGGGCGACGACGCCGATCCCGACGACATCGCCTTTGTGCAGGAACAGCTCGCGGCACCGGTCGATGCCGAAAGCCTCGCCAAGGATACGCCCGAGGCGCTGCGCGCGCAGGTCTACTCCGCATCCTTGATGACAATCCGCCTCGATACCCAGCCCGAAGCGCAATACCTGGACACATTGGCCCGGTGCATGGATCTCGACCAGCCGACGGTGAACAGCCTGCATCTGCAAATGGGCGTTCAGCCACTTTACAGCTGAATGTGATATACCCCCCATGAAAGGCATTTTGCTCGCCTGTCTCGGTGTCCTGATCCTGACGCCGGACGCTCTTCTTATCCGTCTGTCCGGCCTCGATGCGGCACCGTTGGTGGCATGGCGCGGGTTAGCCATGGGCGCGTGTTTTCTCGTCGCGGCCACGCTGGCCGGACAGATGCGACACTACGCGCGCCTTGCCTCGAAAGTCGGGGTCGGGCTGGTGCTGGCGCAAGCGGCGAATGCCACGCTCTTTGCCCCTGCCATCGCAATGGCGCCGGTCGCGCTTGTGCTGATCGCGGTGGCCACGGTTCCGATCTGGGCCGCCGTCCTGTCATGGCTGCTCTACCGCCAGCCGACCCGCCCGGCGACCTGGGTCACCATCGTGGTTGTCTGCGCAGGGATCGTTCTTGCCATGACCGGCAAGGGGGACATGGCGATTTCGCCCCTTGCGTTGATCGGCGTGGCCTGCGGCCTGGGCGTGGCGCTTAGTCTCGCGCTCAGCTTCACGCTTCTGCGTCACAACCCGGATATTCCACTTCTGCCCGCCATTGGCACAGGTTCGATGCTGGCCGGGCTGACGGCCTTCAGCGTCACATCACCCGCCGCAATGGGCGCCGGCACCACTTGGGCCATCGCTGTTGCCAGCTTCCTCGTGCTGCCGCTGTCCTTTTACCTGATGTCAGAAGCATCCCGGCACACCGCATCGGTCAATGTCAGTCTTGTGCTTCTGCTCGAAACAGTGCTTGGTCCGTTCTGGGTCTGGTGGTTTCTGG
Source organism: Marivita sp. (assembly GCF_020055675.1). GTDB lineage: Bacteria > Pseudomonadota > Alphaproteobacteria > Rhodobacterales > Rhodobacteraceae > Marivita. The sequence continues at coordinate 88,272 of NZ_JAIPUS010000009.1, read as the reverse complement.
CCGAAACGCCCAATATCAACATGATCACGGGCGGGGCGATCGTGATAACGACGCTGGCACTATATCTTCGGCACCTGCGGCGACGCGCGTGGCCGCCAGTTCCGGCCTGATCCGGTTGGATTTTTAGCCGCCCGCTTATGGTCATGACCGGTACAGTTGGCTAAAACGCGTCGCACCACGACACGAGGCTTGGGCGATGTCCGATACGATCATCTTGCGCTGCGAAGCCCAAGGGCTGCGCCTGACGGACCAACGGCGGACCATCGCACGGGTTTTGCAAAGCTCCAACGACCACCCCGATGTCGAAGAGCTCTATGCACGGGCGGCCGGCGTCGACCCGAACATCTCGCTTGCCACGGTGTACCGAACGGTCAAGCTGTTTGAAGAGGCCGGGATCCTCGAAAAAGTCGATTTCGGCGATGGTCGGGCGCGTTATGAAGACGCCGAGCGCGATCACCATGACCACTTGATCGACCTGCACACCGGCAAGGTCATCGAATTTGTCGACCCCGAGATCGAGGCGCTCCAGGAAAAAATCGCCGCGAAACTGGGCTACAAGCTCAAGGGCCACAAGCTCGAACTCTACGGCGTGCCGATGAAGAAATGAACATCCCGGTCCGCAGGCTGTCGTTGCACAGGCAAAGAATACAGGCAAGGAATACGGCGCCCGCAACACCACAGGGTTCCCCGCCCCGTCGATCCTTTTGTGAATCAGGGCTGGTGGCACCCGGCAAATGCGCCTAGCACGCAGGGATGCAGAATCTTCAGGGTATAATCCTCATGATCCTCGCCATGGCGGGATTTGCGCTTGGCGATGTCGGGATCAAGACGCTCTCGGACAGCCTGTCGCTCAGCCAGATCGTCATGACCATGGGGGTCTGCGGCACGAGCTTTTTCCTTCTGCTCTGCCGTGCCAGGGGCCAGCCGGTGCTGACCCGCGGCCTGCGCCACCCGGCGGTCGCCACACGGGGCCTGGCCGAGATCGCCGCGGCGCTCTTCATGGTCAATGCGCTTGCCCTGACCCCGCTGTCGCTGGTGACCAGCGTGACGCAGGCCGGCCCGCTTTTGGTGGCCATCGGCGCGGTTCTGGTGTTCGGGGAAAAAGTCGGCTGGCGGCGCTGGTTCGCGATCCTCGTAGGGCTGACTGGCGTGATGATCGTGCTGCGCCCCGGCACGGCCGATTTCAACATCCTCGCCCTGCTGGCGGTTGGCGCGACACTGGCGCTGGCGATGCGTGATCTGTCCACCCGCGCCGCCCCCAAGACGCTCAGCAACCTGCAACTCGCGACAGTCGGCTTTGCCTCTTTCCTCGTCGCCGCGCTGGTTCTGATACCCTTCACACCCCCGTGGCAGGTGCCGACACTGGCACAAACCGGGCTTCTGGCGCTCGCCGTCTGCCCGACGATTGCCGCCTATTATGCGATCACCGCTGCCATGCGGGTTGGCGACATCTCGGTCGTCACACCGTTCCGCTATACCCGGCTGCTTTTCGGCGTCGTTCTGGGTATCGCGTTCTTCGGCGAAACGGTGGACCTGTGGATGGCCATCGGCGGCACGCTTGTGGTGGCCTCTGGCATCTATACCGTTCTGCGCGAACACAGACTGCATCGGCAAGCGATATCGGGCCTGCAGGAGCCCCGTTAGCGCTACCAAGGACCCGTTTACTTTGCCTCCGGCCCTGATATACGGAGCGTCGAACGTATCTGCTTCGGGACCCCTACGCCATGAGCACCATCATCGACATCCACGCCCGCGAAATCCTCGACAGTCGTGGCAACCCCACCGTCGAAGTCGACGTCACCCTGGAAGACGGCACCATTGGCCGCGCCGCAGTGCCCTCGGGTGCGTCAACCGGCGCCTACGAGGCGGTCGAAAAGCGGGACGGCGACAAGAGCCGTTATATGGGCAAGGGCGTGCTCGAGGCGGTGGCCGCCGTGAATGGCGAAATCGCGGAAGAGATCGTGGGGCTCGATGCCACCGGACAGGTGGGCATCGATATGGCGATGATCGAACTGGACGGCACCGACAACAAGGGCCGGCTTGGTGCCAATGCCATTCTCGGCGTCAGCCTCGCCGCGGCCAAGGCCGCCGCCGATTTCACCGCACAGCCGCTCTTTCGCTATGTCGGCGGCACCTCGGCGCGGGTTCTGCCAGTGCCGATGATGAACATCATCAATGGCGGCGAACATGCCGACAACCCGATCGACATCCAGGAATTCATGATCATGCCGGTGGCGGCGGACACCATCCGCGATGCGGTGCGCATGGGATCCGAAGTATTCCATACCTTGAAAAAGGAACTGTCGGCCAAGGGCCTGTCCACCGGGCTGGGTGACGAGGGCGGCTTTGCGCCCGAGCTTGGATCGACCCGCGAGGCGCTGGATTTCATCCTGCGATCCATCGAAAAAGCAGGCTACACACCCGGCGACGACATTATGCTCGCTCTCGATTGTGCCGCGACCGAGTATTACAAGGACGGAAAATACGTCTATTCGGGCGAAGGCAAAACCCTGACCTCGGATGAAAACGTGTCCTACCTTCAGGCGCTGGTGAACGACTACCCGATCCTGTCGATCGAGGATGGCATGTCCGAAGACGACTGGGACGGCTGGGCGATGCTGACCGAAGTGATGGGCGACACCGTGCAGCTGGTGGGTGACGATCTCTTCGTGACCAATCCGACGCGTTTGGCAGATGGCATCGCGCGCGGCTGCGGCAATTCCATGCTGGTCAAGGTGAACCAGATCGGCACCCTGACCGAAACGCTGAAGGCGGTCGACATGGCCCACCGCGCGCGGTTTACCAACGTGATGTCGCACCGCTCGGGCGAGACCGAGGACGCCACGATCGCCGATCTTGCCGTGGCGACGAATTGCGGGCAGATCAAGACCGGATCACTTGCCCGCTCCGACCGGTTGGCCAAGTATAACCAGTTGATCCGTATCGAGGAAATGCTGGCCGAGACGGCAGAATACGCCGGACGATCAATCCTCAGACGCTGATTTCGAATTTTCCTTCGGAAAATCCGACAGGCCGGGCGCTGCGCGCCCGGCTTTTTTGCATATTTGGAAAGAGAAGAAGGGCGCGGCGCGTCAGCTTCCTGCTTTGGGGTCCTTGTAGGTGCCCTGCTCCTTGAGAGCATCCACAACTTCGGCCGGCATGTATTCCTCGTCGTGTTTCGCAAGGATTTCCGACGCCTCGAATACGCCGTTCACGTATTTTCCAGTACCGACCATGCCTTCGTTTTCCGAAAAGAGGTCGGGCAAGACACCAGAATAGGTCACCGGCACGGTGGCGCCGCCATCCGTCACGGAGAATGACACGGTCGATCCCTGTCCGCGCACGATGGATCCTGCCTCGACCAGCCCGCCGATGCGAAACGTTTCGTTGGCCGCGGGTGGCTCTGCCATCACCTGACTGGGAGAGCGAAAAAAGTTTATTCCGTCGCGCATCCCGTATCCGACGAGCGCGGTGGACAACACCAGCGCGATCGTCGCCAATGCGATGACCTGGATACGGCGTTGCTTCTTGAGCGATTTCAGAGCCATCGGGACCTCTCGACTATAGCTATCCGTATATATTCACTATCATGCCACGCGCAAACTGAGGCAGATCAAAATGCCGCAGTCTGCTGACCAGAGCTTACGGGAAACAGGGAGCCAGCAAAAGTCCCGTCGTTTCTTCAAGCCCCAGCATCAGGTTCGCATTCTGGAGCGCCTGCCCCGACGATCCCTTGGTCAGGTTGTCGAGCGCCGCCACGACAATCGCACGCCCCGGGATCCGGTCGCCGGTGACGCCGATATGGCACAGGTTCGATCCGCGCACATGATGGGTCGAGGGCGTTTCGCCAAACGGCAGCACCTCGAGGAACGGCTCATCGGCATAGGCGCGGCTCAGCGCGCCATGCACCGCCTGCGCATCGCCGCTGACATACCCGGTGGCAAGAATGCCCCGGTTTGCCGGGATCAGGTGCGGCGTAAACTGGACCCGCACCTCTTCGCCCGCCAGCGCGCTGAATTCCTGATCGAATTCACCCAGGTGACGATGCGTGCCGCCCACCGCGTAGGCATTGACGCCTTCGGACAACTCCGCATGTAAAAGATTTTCCTTGAGCGACCGGCCTGCCCCCGAGACGGCGCATTTCAAATCGAGGATGATGTCCCCGAGCCCGATCACCCGGTCTTCGATCAGCGGGCGCAGCATGTATTGCCCGGTCGCCGCGTTGCAGCCGGTACCGGCAACCAGCCGTGCATCCCTGATATCGTCGCGGTAGAACTCGGTCAGCCCGTAGACCGCCTCTTTCTGCATCTGCACCGCAGCATGCGGCGTCCCGTACCATTTTTCATAATCCGCCGGATCGCGCAGCCGGAAATCCGCCGAAAGATCGACGATCTTGAGATGTGTCGGCAGTTTCGAGATCACCTCCTGGCTTGTCTTGTGCGGCAGCGCGCAGAAGCACAGGTCGATCCGCGAAAAATCGACGTCTTCCCAAGGCACCAGCGGCGGCAGATCAAGATGGCGCAGGAAGGGAAACACCTGCGCGATGGTCTGGCCGGCCTTGGAATTGGCGGCCAAAGCGGCGATCTCGATGTCGGGATGCGTGGCGGTCAGGCGCAGCAATTCTGCTCCGGTATAGCCGCTGGCACCGATAATGGCGATTTTGCAGGTCATGGGGTCACTCCGGTGACGACAGGAATTAGGGAACTTGGGGGCGGGCTCAGGCCGTTTCGAAAGTGATCTTGCGTCGCAGGAATTGCGTCGCGTGATCCGACACCCGCTTTGCATCGCCGGTGGTGAGATACATCGCCTGCGCGCCCGGGCCGGTCATGCCGGGATGGCGTGCCAGGTAATCGGCCAACGAGGCCGCGACAAGATCTGCCTGCGAATAGACCGTCACATCCGGCCCCAGCGCGTCCTGGAAGATGTCTTGCAACAACGGGTAATGCGTGCAGCCCAGGATCGCCGCCTGCGGGGTCGGCATCTTGCGCTTGAGCGCGTCGACATGGCTGCGCACCAGCGCCTCGGCCAGGATCATGTCACCCTCCTCGATGGCATCGACAAGTCCGCCACAGGCCTGCGCCTCCACATCGACGCCGATCGCCCGAAATGCCAGTTCGCGCTGGAAGGCACGGCTGCTCACCGTTGCCGGCGTTGCGAACAGCGCGACATGCTGCACCGCCACTTCGCGCGGCGGGGAATTGTCGCCCCATTGCCGTTCGGTCAAGGCTTCGATCAATGGCACGAACACGCCCAGAACCCGCTTGTCGCGCGGAACCCAGCTTTCCTGCATCCGCCGCAGGGCCGCCGCCGAGGCGGTGTTGCACGCAAGGATCACCAGGTCACACCCGGCGCCCCAAAGCCGCTCGGTGGCGGCACAGGTCAACGTGTAGACATCATCGGCGTTGCGTACGCCGTAGGGCGCGTGCTTGTTGTCGCCCAGGTAGACGAACGGCACATCTGGCAAGCGCCTGGATACGGCGTCCAGCACCGTCAGCCCGCCCAGACCACTGTCAAAAATGCCTACTGCCATCGCGCCCTCGCCACATCGGCCCGGGCTTGCGCCTATCCGCGCCCCCGATGCCGTTCCTCAAACTCGAAGCCGTAATCATAAGATGCAAACGGCGTCGGAGACAGCTCATACGTCGCTTTGCGCAGGAAATCCATCAACTCCCGCGCGTCTTTTTTGCGCGAGTTGATCTCTTGCGCCGGGATCGGCTGGCCGATCACCACGCGCACGGGCGTATCCACCCGTTTGCGGAACTCCTTGATCAGCAGCCCCATGCGCAGCGTGTAGTGCAAATGACTTGCCAGCTGGAACAACCGGCTGGTGTGCCCGTCGAAATAGATCGGCACCACGGTGGCGTTGGATTTGGCGATCATCCGGGCGGTAAAGCCGCGCCAGCCGGGATCCATCGGTTTGGCAAAGGGTGTCACGGCCGTGGAGACGGTTCCGCCCGGAAACACGCCGATACAGCCCCCCTCGTCCAGATAGCCAAGCGCTTCTTTCCGGGTCGCCACGTTACGCGCAACAGCCTCGCGCGTATCGTCGAAATTCACCGGCAGAATGATCCGGTCGAGCTCCTGCGCCTTGCGGAAGACCTGGTGCGCGAGAATGCGGAAATCACCCCGTGTGACCGACAGGATATGACCGAGGATCAAACCGTCGAGGATGCCGTAAGGATGGTTGCCGATCACGATCAGCGGGCCGTCCCTCGGGATATTGTCCAAGGTGCCGCCCACCACATCAAGGCTAAGCCCGTAACGTGCGACCATCACTTCCCAGAAATCACGCCCCTGCGCGACCTCGGTCTCGTAGCCTGCTGCGCGTTTGATCAGGCTCAACCGGCCGGTGGCGTTTTCGATCAGGCGGATCATCGCGCGCCCGGGTTTGGAGCGCGCGGAATAGGCGTAGGATATATCGCGTGCGGCGGATGCTGGCACCAATGCAACTCCGATCAAGGAAGGGTCAGGACGTGGTAACGCCCCACGTCATAGCCGGAAAGATGTAACAGACGTTTAAAGCCTTTGTGACGCAGGCGGGCCAGCCCCCCGCTCACTCCGCCGCCTGCTGCACCCCCGGTCCGCCCTGACGCAAGGTAGCCAAAAGATCTTCCCGGCGCTTTTCGGCCTTGCCGGCATTTGCCTCTTTCACCGGTCCGAACCCCTTGATCTGGAGCGGCAATTCGGCCAGCGCGACCAGCGCGTCCATACGAGCCGCATCAGCCTTGGGCAACCAGTCCGCAAGATCCGCCTCGTATTGCCGGATCAAGGCACGCTCCATGCGGCGTTCGGCGGTTCGACCAAACGGGTCGAACGGCGTGCCGCGCAGCCATTTCAGCTTGGCCAAAAGCCCGAACCCCCTGAGCATGCTTTCGCCATAGGTTTTTTTGACCGGTCGTCCGTCCGGTCCTGTCTTGCTCAGCCCCGGCGGCGCCAGGTGGAAGGACATCTTGAAGTCGCCGTCGAACTGGGCCCGCGCCTTGTCACGCGTTTCCAGATGCAGGCGCGCCACCTCGTATTCGTCCTTGTAGGCCAAGAGCTTGTGATACCCCAGCGCGACCGCCTCTTTCAGTCGCGGGTCCTGCGCCCGATCGACCAGCTTGCAATACCGCTTGGCCAGCCGTTTGCCCTGGAATTTCACCAGATGATCGGCGCGATATGCGATACGATCTTCCAGCGTCTTGGGCAGCGACACCACGTTCGGCGCGATCGCCTGCTGCGCGTCGTCGGGACAGACCACCGCCCAGCGGCCAATTTCGAAGGCGCGGATGTTCTTTTCAGCCGCCGCCCCGTTCAATTCGATGGATCGGACAATGGCAGCACGGGACAGTGGCACCAAGCCACGTTGCCATGCCGCCCCGAGCAGCATGATGTTCGAAAAGATCGAATCCCCCAACGTGGCTTGCGCCAGTTCGGATGCGTCGAACAAGTCCAGCCTGTCACCCAGCCGCGCTTGCAGGGCGACTTGCAGCCTGTCGCTTGGAAGTGCGAATTCCGTATCGCGTGTGAAATCGCCCGTCATGAATTCGTGGTTGTTCACCACGCCGCCGGTACGCCCCGTGCGCATCAATCCCAGGGTCTTTGCCCCGGCGCTGACAACAAGGTCGCCGCCGATAAGCGCATCGGTTTCCCCGGTCGCCACGCGAATGGCGCTGATATCGTCGGGCGCATCCGCGAGCCGCAGATGAATATGGACTGCGCCGCCCTTCTGGGCGAGGCCTGCCATTTCCATCATGCCAGCCCCCTTGCCATCGATCTGCGCCGCCTGCGCCAGCACGGCGCCGATGGTCACAACGCCGGTTCCACCGACACCGGTGATCACCATGTTCCAAGTCCCGTTAATTTCGGGCAAACGCGGCTCCGGCATGTCGGGCAGCGTGATCTCCGCCGTGGCGGCCTTTTTCGTCTGCGCCCCTTCGAGCGTTACGAAAGACGGGCAAAACCCCTTGAGGCAGGAAAAATCCTTGTTGCAGGACGACTGGTCGATCGCCCGCTTGCGGCCCAGTTCGGTGTCTTTTGGCACGATCGACACGCAGTTCGACTGTACGCCGCAATCGCCGCAGCCTTCGCAGACATCGGTGTTGATGAACACACGCTTGTCCGGGTCCGAAAACTGCCCCCGCTTGCGGCGGCGGCGCTTTTCGGCGGCGCAGGTCTGGATGTAGACGATGGCGCTGACACCCGGGACCTTTGCAAACTTATCCTGCACGGTTTGCAAATCCGACCGTTCCGCAAATTCAATGTCTTGCGGGAAGGACTTCAGGTCAACCTCCTCTTTCTCGTCATAGACGACCGCAAGATGTTTCACGCCCATCGCGCGCAGTTCCGCTGCGATCTGCTGAGGGCCAAGCCCGCCATCGTTCTTCTGCCCACCGGTCATGGCGACGGCATCATTGTAAAGGATCTTGTAGGTGATCGTCGTGCCCGCAGCCAAGGCCCCACGGATCGCCTGCACCCCGGAATGGTTATAGGTCCCGTCTCCGATGTTTTGAAAAACATGCGGCGTCTTGGAAAACAGCGATTCGCCGATCCAGTTGGCGCCCTCCGCGCCCATATGAGTGAACCCAAGGGTTTCTCGGTCCATCCATTGCACCATGTAGTGACAGCCGATCCCGGCATAGGCGCGGCTGCCTTTTGGCACCTTGGTCGAGGAATTGTGCGGACAACCCGAACAGAAATACGGCAGACGCGGCGCGATTTCTTCGGCATTGTCGGCTTTTCGAGCCTCATCAAGGGCTTGCATCCCGGCCTTGATGTGATCCGTGTCGCGGCCTTCCTCGATCAGGATCTGGCCCAATTTCTCGGCAATCAGGATCGGGTCGAGTGACCCGCGCGTCGGGAAAAGCTCGGGGCCGTGCGTCGATCCGGCGCCACCACCCTTGTGCCAGCCCCAGACGCGCCGGCCGCGCCTGTCGTCGAATATCGCTCCCTTGATCTGCACCTCGATCAGCTTGCGCTTTTCCTCAACGACGACAATCAGATCAAGCCCCTCGGCCCAGTCCTGGAAGCCCTTCATGTCCAGCGGCCAGGTCTGTCCCACTTTGTAGGTCGTGATCCCAAGCCGTTCCGCCTCGGCGGCATCAATCCCCAGCAACGACAGCGCATGCACCAGGTCAAGCCAGTTCTTGCCCGCCGCGACAAGGCCGATCCTGGCACCGGGCTTGCCCCAGACCCGCTTGTCCATCTTGTTGGCGTGCGAGAACGCCTCTGCCGCAAGGCGCTTGTGGTCGATCATCCGCATTTCCTGGTTGTGCGGCGTGTCACCTAGACGGATGTTCAGCCCGCCTTCGGGCATGTCGAACTCGGGCAGGACAAAACTCATCCGGTCCGGCCGGCCATCGACAACCGCCGTCGCCTCGACCGTGTCCTTCATCGTCTTGAGACCGACCCAAAGCCCGGCAAACCGCGACAGGGCAAAGCCGTAAAGACCGTAATCAAGGATTTCCTGCACCCCGGCGGGCGACACGACGGGCATATACGCGTCCACCATCGCCCAGTCGGACTGGTGCAGCACCGTCGAGGATTCGCCGGTATGGTCGTCTCCCATGGCCATCACGACACCGCCCTGCGGCGACGTGCCAGCCATGTTCGCGTGGCGCATCGCATCGCCGGACCGGTCCACGCCCGGCCCCTTGCCATACCAAAGCCCGAACACCCCGTCATGGGTGCCCTCGCCGCGCAATTCGGCCTGCTGCGCACCCCAAAGCGCGGTCACGGCCAAGTCTTCGTTCAGCCCTTCCTTGAAGGTCACATCGGCGGCATCCAGGAATTTTGCTGCGCGGGTCATCTGCTGATCGACCGCGCCGAGTGGCGAACCACGGTAGCCCGTGACATAGCCGGCCGTGTTCAGGCCCGCTGCAACATCGCGCGCTTTTTGCGTCAGCATCAACCGCACCAACGCCTGCGTCCCGTTCAGCAGAACAGGCGATTTGGAAAGATCGAAACGGTCATTCAGCGTAATCTCGGCTTTGGTCATTTTACGCCTCCCTGCGTGAAATGGTGCCTTGTCATGGTGCAAATTTAGGTCACATATACTGACCTTGCTACCAATTTCTGTTGAAATTTCCGTGTTTCGATAAGATCTCGTGCAATAATCAATTTATGCCCTATAGACGGGCCCGAACGGAAAAAGAGTAAAAGATGGATTGGGACAAGCTCAGAATATTCCACGCAGTTGCCGCCGCAGGAAGCCTCACGCACGCCGGCGACATGCTCCACCTGTCGCAATCCGCGGTGTCCCGGCAGGTTCGGGCGCTCGAAGAAGCGCTCAATACCGTGTTGTTTCACCGCCATGCCCGCGGGCTGATTCTCACCGAACAAGGTGAATTGCTGTTCGACGCCACCCGCTCCATGAACAAGCGGATCGAGGCAGCCACCGCCCGTATCCGCGACAGCGAAGAAGAGGTGTTCGGCGAACTGCGCGTGACCACCACCATCGGGTTCGGCTCGCTCTGGCTCGCGCCGCGCCTGCCCAAACTTTACGAGAAATACCCGGACCTCAATATCGACCTGATGCTCGAGGAGCGCGTTCTCGACCTGCCCATGCGCGAGGCCGATGTCGCCGTGCGCATGAAAGAACCGAGCCAGGCCGACCTGATCCGCAAGAAACTGATGTCGATCCGAATGCGGCTTTACGCGACCCCCGAGTACATCGCCGAACATGGCGAGCCTTTGACGATCGAGGATATCTCACAGCACCGTCTAATCTGCCAGAATCCGCGTGCCGCACAGGTCAGCGCGGGTATGACACTTGTGCAACAGTTGCTCACGCAGGACATCCGGTCGACCCTGACGGTCAATAACTATTTCGGCGTCCTGCAAAGCGTTCTGTCGGGCCTCGGAATCGGCGTTCTGCCCGATTACATCATCGAGGATTTCCCGAGCGTCCGGCGCGTGATCCCGGATTTGGAATCCAGTGAAGTCCCTGTTTTCCTTGCCTTTCCTGAAGAACTCCGCCAGTCCAAACGCATCGCGGCCTTTCGGGATTTCGTCCAGGAGGAGATCTTTGCACACCGCCAGACCCGCAAGGCACTGGAGGTCGGTCGCGCGGACAAAGTGTGACCCATGCACCTCAAGCATAGCGGGAATGACGGCAGCGGAAGGCAACTCCTCTTGCCAGACACAGGATTGCTGACATATTCAGCAAACATGAGGTGACACGCTGATTTGCGCATCATCTTCATACCTCCCTGTTGGACTACGGCCGAGCTTTTAGCTCGGCCTTTTTTTGCAGAATCCGCCTTCACCGACCCGTGGAATCAGACACGAGAAAGGCTGCACCTTTGGCACCGCCTTTCTTCGGATCGCACGGCGGACGTGTCAGCTTCGCGCCTTGGCCTGGCGTGACATGCGCTCCGCGATGCCGTCACGCGACAGGGCCGATTTCGGCGCATCCGACGCCTTGTGCTTTTCGATGGCCCGAATGCTTGAATAGGCAAAAGCAAGGACGAACCCCAAGGTGCCGAAGGTCAGAATTCCAAGTCCAATACCCATCTTCGTCTCCTTTCATTCTCATCGGTCGTCATTGACATCGTGACCAAAATTACGGGAGCGCAGCAAAAGCAGATCAGATAAATTATAAAAAATACGTGTTTTCAATAGCATACAAATGTATACTTCAAATACCGCTTATTTCCGTGGCACGCCGATCAGGCGATGACCAGAATAACGGCAAGCCAGAAAACCGCGAGGCCCAGAAGCCCGAACTGTCCCGCGAAAAACGAAAACCCCGCCAGAAGCGCCAGCACGCCGCCAATCACGGCCGCCTGTGTCAAGGTAGGCCTCCCCGCCAACGCGGCCTCGACATCTGCAAGGTCGCGACCGGGCCACGGCCCGGCGATCAGGGCCGCAGTTACAAGCCGGCAATGCGCTCCGATTTTTTGCAGCATGTCCAACACCCTCCCGACTGTCGACACCCGTGTGCGGAAGGCTCACTACCACATGTGCAAAATTTCGCGCAAGGGGGAAGGCCTTTCGCCGCCTGACCGCTTGGCGTAAGGAGAAGCGGAACGATCAAGAGGATGCCGATGCAAGACCCCGCCATCACCGAAGACCTGATCTCCGCCCACGGCGTCAATGCCGATGAATATGCGGAAATTCTGCGGATCCTGAACCGCGAGCCGAGTTTCACCGAACTCGGCATCTTCTCGGCCATGTGGAACGAGCATTGTTCCTACAAGTCGTCCAAGATTCACCTCAAGACCTTGCCCACCACCGGCCCGCAGGTGATCTGCGGTCCCGGCGAAAACGCGGGCGTTGTGGATATCGGCGACGGTCAGGCCGTGGTGTTCAAGATGGAAAGCCACAACCACCCCTCTTACATCGAACCCCATCAAGGGGCAGCAACAGGTGTCGGCGGCATCCTGCGCGACGTGTTCACCATGGGCGCGCGCCCGGTGGCGGCGATGAATGCGCTCAGCTTCGGGGAAAAAGACCACCCCAGGACGCGCCAGCTTGTACATGGCGTGGTCGAAGGCATCGGCAGCTATGGCAATTGCTTTGGCGTGCCCACGATTGGCGGCGAAGTCCGGTTTCACGCGGCCTATAACGGCAATTGCCTCGTCAACGCGTTTGCCGCCGGATTGGCGGATGCGGACAAGATCTTCTATTCGGCGGCCAGCGGCGTCGGCCGCCCGGTGGTCTATCTTGGTGCGAAAACCGGACGTGACGGGGTCGGCGGCGCCACGATGGCCAGCGCCGAATTCGACGATACCATCGAGGAAAAACGCCCCACCGTTCAAGTCGGCGATCCGTTCACCGAAAAACGCCTGATGGAGGCCTGCCTCGAGCTGATGCAGACAGGCGCAGTCGTGTCCATTCAGGACATGGGCGCTGCTGGCCTGACCTGTTCCGCCGTGGAAATGGGCGACAAGGGTCAGCTTGGCATCCGCCTCGATCTGGAAAAGGTGCCTCAGCGCGAAGAAAGAATGACCGCCTACGAGATGATGCTGTCGGAATCCCAGGAACGCATGCTCATGGTGCTCGACCCCGCGAAAGAGGCCGAGGCCCGCGCGGTGTTCGACAAATGGGATCTCGACTTCGCCATCGTCGGTGAAACCATCGCCGAAGACCGATTCCTCGTCGTCCATGACGGCGTCACCAAGGCTGACGTGCCCCTGTCGCGCCTCAGCTCCTCCGCCCCCGAATACGACCGCCCATGGGAACCGTCAGAACCGCCCGCGCCGCTTGACGATGTCCCGGCGGTCGATCCCGTCGATGCGCTCAAATCGCTGATCGGCAGCCCGAATTACTGCGCGCGCAATTGGGTATTCGAACAATACGACACGATGGTGATGGCCGACACCGTCGAAGGACCGGGCTGGGGCGCCGGTGTGATCCGCGTGCATGGCACCGACAAAAAGCTGGCCTTCACCTCGGACGTGACGCCGCGATATGTCCGCGCAAACCCGGTCGAAGGCGGCAAACAAGCCGTGGCCGAAGCCTTCCGCAATCTCTGCGCCGTGGGTGCGCGGCCTCTGGCCACAACCGACAACCTGAATTTCGGCAACCCTGAAAAACCCGAGATCATGGGGCAATTCGTCGGGGCGGTGCAGGGCATCGGCCGCGCCTGCGAAGCGCTCGGCACACCCATCGTGTCCGGCAATGTTTCGCTCTACAATGAAACCGACGGCCAGGCGATCCTGCCGACCCCCACCATCGGCGCGGTCGGCTTGATCGCTGCGGACGAAGAGCCGATCCTCGGGCGGGCCCGCGACGGGCATGTGGCGCTTGTGATCGGGGATACACAAGGTCACCTGGGCCAGTCCGCGCTGCTCTGCGAGGTCTTCAACCGCGAAGAAGGCGATGCCCCCGCGGTGGACCTGATCGCCGAACGCCGCAATGGCGAATTCATCCTCGCGCAACGCGATTTGATCAAGGCCTGTACCGATCTGTCGGATGGCGGGCTTGCATTGGCCGCTTTCGAGATGGCCAGCGCTTCTGGCGTGGGCGTCCTGATCGACGAGACCGATCAGGCCCGGCTTTATGGCGAAGACCAGGGACGGTATCTGGTCGCCTGCAATTTCGATCAGGCCGAAGCCCTGATGATCGCCGCAGGTCAAGCGGGAGTGCCGATCCAGAGCGTCGGACGTTTCACCGGCGACACCGTCCGGTTCGGTCGCAGCCAGGCCCCCTTGTCCGAGCTGACAGACCTGCACCAATCAGCCTTCGCAAGCCATTTCGCCGTTTGAACCGAACCACGGATCGGCGCCGGACACAGCCTGGGAAAGCATCTGCTCCAAACGACCGAACCGATTGGAGCATCGAGACAGATCGGGAATTCTACGTCTCCGTGCCCCCACACGGGGGCATTGGCCCGACCTGTCAGAGCATGCCTATCATGCGTGCCTTTTCGCCCGGATCATCCGGGCGCGATATCGCCAACGCAAGCTCTTCCAGCGACTGGATCGAGTGACCCGCGCGGAAACTGTCGACATGGGGCAGCATCGCGCGGATACCCGTCGCCTTGGGCGCGAATCCGTCCCAGCGCAAAAGCGGGTTGAGCCAGATCAGCCGGCGGCTCGACAGGTGCAGCCGCTCCATCTCGTGCTCCAGCGCCCCCGCATCGTCCCGGTCCAACCCGTCCGTGATCAGCAGAACCACCGCACCCTGCCCCATGACCCGGCGCGACCAGTCGCGGTTGAAGGCGTGCAGACATTGCCCGATCCGCGTGCCGCCCTCCCAGTCCTGCGCCTGCGCTCCCGCGGCGCGCAGGGCGGCGTCCACGTCCCGCGTGGCCAGGTGGCGGGTGATATTCGTCAGGCGCGTGCCGAAGGTGAAGGCATGCACCCTGGCCCATCCCGCGCCTTTCTCGTTCGCGACCGCGTGCAGGAAATGCAGCACCATGCGCGAATACTGGCTCATCGACCCGGAAATATCGCAGAGCACGACCAGGTTGGGCCAGCGCGGGCGCGGCGTCTTGCGGGCAATGGTGCGAATCTCGCCGCCCTGCCGCATGGATTTCATCAGCGTGCGCCGGTAATCCGCCTGTCGCCCCAGCGCCGCCGCCGTGCCGCGCCGCGACGGAATCGGTTTCACCGGGAGCGACATCCGCGCCAGCATCCGCTTCGCCGCGGCCACCTCAGCCGTCGACATCTGCTCGAAATCCAGCGTGCGCAGCTTTTCCTCCGCCGACATTGTGAGGGTCGATTTGATCTCGATCTCGGTGCCCTCTTCGGACTGCTCTGCCTCCGGCACATCCGGCACCAGATCGTCCAGAAGCGCCTGTGCCGCGCGTTTTTCGCCCGAGGCGGCGGATTTTTCCTCCTGCACACCGCGAATGGCCGGGAGCATCATCGACATCATGTGCTCAAGATACTGCGGATCGCGCCAATAAAGACGAAAGACCTGCGCAAAGATCACCCGGTGTTCGGGGCGATTCACGAAACAGGCGTGCAAGGTCCAGTAAAAATCCATCCGTTCGGTGAACCCCGCCGCTTCGACGGCGCGGATGGCGTCGATCACCCGGCCCGGCCCGATCGGCAGACCGGCCCGGCGGAGGGCACGGGCGAAGTGGATGACGTTCTGTGCCAGACGCGGATTGTCGGGCAGTTCGAGGGGGATGTATTCGGCCATTACATGGCCAACTGGAGGCTCTGCCTCCAGACCTCCGGGATATTTTTGAACCAGAGAAGCATCATGCCGGTTCGACAGATGCCTTGGCTTCGTCCAGCAGGCGTTTGGCCTCCGAACCTTGAAGTTGCTGGATGTCGTCCTGGTATTTCAGGATCGCGCCCAGCGTGTCCGAGATCACCTCGGGGGACAGGTCGATCACATCCAGCGCCAGAAGGCATTTCGCCCAGTCGATGGTTTCGGCAACGCCGGGTTTCTTGAAGATGTCCTCGGTGCGCAGCCGCTGCACGAAGGCAACGATCTCGCGGCTCAACCTGGCCGAGGCTTCGGGCGCGCGGGCGTGCAGGATCTCGAGCTCGCGGTCGAAATCGGGGTAGTCGACCCAGTGATAGAGACACCGGCGTTTTAGCGCGTCATGCACTTCGCGGGTGCGGTTCGAGGTCAGGATCACAATCGGCGGCTCGGGTGCCGTGATCGTGCCCATCTCGGGAATCGTGACCTGGAAATCCGACAGCGCTTCGAGGAGAACCGCCTCGAACGGCTCATCGGTGCGGTCCAATTCGTCGATCAGCAATACGGGCGGCCCGGCGGCATCGGGGCGCATTGCTTCGAGAAGCGGGCGCTCGACCAGGAAATCGGGGCTGAACAGCTCTTTTTGCAAGGCATCGCGGTCTGCCCCACCCGCCGCTTCGGCGGTGCGGATGGCAATCATCTGCGCCGGGAAGTTCCATTCGTAGACGGCGCTCGATGCATCCAGACCCTCGTAGCATTGCAGGCGGATCAGTTTGCGCCCCAGGCTCTTCGCCAGCGCCTTGGCGATCTCTGTCTTGCCGACGCCGGCCTCCCCTTCGAGAAACAGCGGCCGTCCCAGTTTCAGCGACAGGAACACCACGGTGGCCAGCGGCCGCCCGCAGACATAGCCGGTGTCGGCCAGCGTGGATTGGACGGCGTCGATACTCTGTGGTGTCTGCATCGGGGGGCTCCTGTTGTTCAGGCCTTGCTGCCCCGGCCACGGCCCCGAGGTCAATAGCGCCAAGGTCGCACAAGCCGCAGACCGTGGCCTTTGCCTGACGGCGAAATACGTGCGGGACTGGCAGTGTCTCAGCAACAGAACATCATGGAGTCCCCTGTATTTCGGCCCAATTCTGCCTAATTTGACCGATAGCTGTTCATTCGAAATTCGATCCCTGAAAACGGGCCCAAGCCATCAAGGACACGTGGAGCATGCACGAGACCCGCGACCCATATACCCGATCGCTGAGCGACCTGAGCCCGTCGCAATGGGTGCAGGAAATCAAGGATTTGGGTGAAACATACGGCTTTTTCGAGCCTTTGGGAAAGAACCACACCGGCACCTTCATCGAAAAGGGCGACACCCTGCTGGTCAGCCTTGAATCGCTCCCGGCCATTCAGGCCCTGTCCAACGAGGCGCGGCCCGCAGGCTTTGACATCGCGCAGGCGAACGATTGGTCCTGCCTGTCCGTGGTCTGCAACCACGACACCTGGTTCCGCGACAAGGAAGTGTATGCGTTTTTCGACCAGATGACCGATGACGGCTTCTTCGAGGATTTCGAAAAGGTGATCTTTTACGGGGCTGGCCCTTGCGGCTATGCCGCCTGTGCCTTTTCTGTCGCCGCCCCCGGCGCGATTGTGGTCGCGCTCGAACCGCAGGCGACACTGGACCCGCGCGTCACCGAATGGGATGACCGGTTCACCCATATGCGCCGCACCGATTTCACCGACCGCTATGGCTATGCCCCGGACATGCTCGAGGCCGCCGAAGCGGCCTATGTCGTCTACGACCCCGCCAGCCCGCTGGACGCCATGCACGCCGCGCTGTTCGAACGCAGCGGCATCACGCGCTTCCGCGCCCGGCACATGAGCAACGGGATGCAGGCGCGCCTCGAGCAGCTTGACGCGCTTGAACCACTTGTCACGACGGCTGCGGACGGGACGCTGGATGATACGGTCTTTTCCCGTCTTTACCGCGCACGCCGCAACCACGTGGGATATTGCAAACGGCTGTTCGCCGCGGTCGAAGCGCGCGGCCACCCCTCCATGACCGAGGCCGTTTGCGCTTATATCGTCAACAATTTCGGCGGTCCGCGGTATCGTCGCAAGCTGAATGACTTGCGCAAGACCCGCACGGTCCCGAAGGACGAAGACGCATGACGATACTTATCGGCGCGTTGCGCGGCCTTGCGGCAAAACGGGGTCCGACAGCGGCCTCGGCAGACCCTCTGGTGTCACCCGGCACCGCGTGCTAATGGCCATAGCATGACCGACACGCTGACCATCCATACGCCCGACGACTGGCACCTGCATCTGCGCGATGGCGCAATGCTGCGCGCCGTGGCTCCCGAAAGCGCCCGCCATTTCGCGCGCGCGATCATCATGCCGAACCTTGTTCCACCGGTTGTCACCGGCGCGGATGCCGCCGCCTACCGCGACCGCATCCTCTCTGCCCTGCCCGAGGGGTCGGGCTTCACGCCGCTGATGACGCTTTACCTGACCGAGGACACCGATCCCGACGATCTGGCCCGCGCCCATGCCGACGGCCTGATCACTGCGGTCAAGCTTTACCCGGCGGGGGCGACCACCAATTCGACCAGCGGAGTGCGCGATTTCGAGGTCATCCGCCCGGTGCTGGAGAAAATGGCCGAGATAGGTTGCCCGCTTTGCGTGCATGGCGAGGTCACGGATCCCGATATCGATATCTTCGACCGCGAGGCCGTGTTCATCGACCGCGTCCTTGACCCGATCCGCCGCGCCACACCGGGTCTGCGGGTCGTGATGGAGCATATCACCACCAAGCAGGGCGTCGAATACGCCTCCGAAGGCGGCCCCGACCTGGGCGCCACGATCACCACGCATCACCTCGTGATCAACCGCAACCATATATTGTCCGGCGGGATCAAACCGCATTACTATTGCCTCCCCGTCGCCAAACGCGAGGAACACCGCATTGCACTGCGCCGCGCGGCAGTTTCGGGCGATCCGACCTTCTTTCTGGGCACCGACAGCGCGCCGCATACAGACGCCAACAAACTGCTGCCCTGCGGCTGCGCGGGATGCTTCACCGCGACCAACACGCTGTCGATCCTCTCGCATGTGTTCGAAGAGGAAAGCGCGCTGGACCGGCTGGACTCCTTCACCAGCATCAACGGTCCCAAGTTCTACCGCCTGCCGGCAAACGACAGCACCATCACCCTGAAGCGCGGCGACCCCGTGGCGTATCCTGCCCGGATCGAAACCGATGACGGCCCGGTCACCGTGTTTGATCCCGGCTATCCGCTGCATTGGCGCGTGGTGGGCTGATCGGTGCACGCGGCTTTGGCGCTCTTTTCCTTCATCTGAAAACCCGCTAGAGCGATCCAAAAGCCGGAGTCGCCATGATCCCTTCCTCCTATCCCGCTGCCGAAGACATCGCCCGCCTGTCCGCCCGGATGCTGCTCGAGATCGGTGCGGTGAATTTCCGACCTGATGATCCGTTCACGCTCGCCTCGGGCCTGCCCAGCCCGACCTATATCGACTGCCGGAAACTCATCTCCTTCCCCCGGATCCGGTCGACACTGATGGATTTCATGGCCGTCACCGTGATGCGGAACGCCGGCTTCGAAGCCTTTGATAACATTGCCGGCGGCGAAACCGCAGGCATTCCCTTCGCCGCGCTGGTAGCCGAGCGCATGGCCCTTCCGATGAGCTATGTGCGCAAGAAACCCAAAGGGTATGGCCGCAACGCCCGCATCGAGGGTGACATGACAGAGGGCCAGCGCGTCTTGCTGGTCGAGGACCTGACCACCGATGGCGGCTCCAAGCTCAGCTTCGTGGACGCGATCCGAGACACCGGGGCCACCTGCGCCCATACGGCGGTAATCTTTTACTACGACATTTTCCCGGAAACCCGCACAACGCTGGGCGATCACGGCGTCACCCTGCACCATCTGTGCGCCTGGTGGGACG
Organism: Marivita sp.; assembly: GCF_020055675.1. Lineage (GTDB taxonomy): Bacteria > Pseudomonadota > Alphaproteobacteria > Rhodobacterales > Rhodobacteraceae > Marivita. Next base: position 68,739 of record NZ_JAIPUS010000009.1, on the reverse strand, counting down.
TTCTGTCCGAGGCCCGCGCGCAGGGCAGTTTCAACGCCGCCACCCTGTCCGAGGTCGAGGCCTTCCTGACCGACCCCCGCGCCTGGCAGGAGGCGCGCAAGCGCTAGGGCCAGACGCACGCGCGCAGCCCGGCGCGGCCTGTTCCGCCCGATCAGCGCGGGCCGCGATCCGGCCTGCGACAGCCCGTCCGATCCCGGCCGCGCCGCCATGAGGCCCTTGGCCTGCGCGACCTTCAAAAAGAGACAGAATCGGAGTCATCCAGCCGGATCGGCGTCACACCACTCAGACACGTCGCCCCGCGAGCCGGCACAACGCAAAGGGTTTGTTAAAGATTTGTAACAAGGTCTTGCGCGTTGTTTCGCGACCACAGCGAGTCGCAGCTCATCCAAGATGTTGACGAAACGACCTGTTTCAACGCAATATCGGCCATAAACTGGCGCCCAGCCTTTTCCACAGGTTTATACACTTTGTGCTTTCGAGACGACCTCGCTAGGTCAAAGGCTCGGGCCAGTCAGGGGAACAGAATGAACGAGATCACAGGCTTCAACCCAACCGGAGCCGAAATCCAGAACGCGGAGACGATGCCCCACTCGGTCGAGGCCGAACAGCAGCTTCTTGGTGCAATCCTGACCAATAACGAGGTTTTCGACCGCATCGCGTCGATCATCGGTCCTCAGCATTTCTACGATCCGGTCCATGCCCGCATCTTCGATATCGCCTCCGCGCGGATCGCCAAGAACAACCTCGCCTCTCCGGTCACGCTCAAGGCCTTCATGGAGGACGATGAAGGGCTTCAAGAACTGGGCGGACCGCCCTACCTTGTCCGCCTGGCCGGCGCCGCGATCAGCTCTTTCGCCGTGCGCGACTATGCCCAGATGATCTATGATCTGGCAGTGCGCCGCGACCTGATCTCGCTGGGTCGCGATATCAGCTCGCGCGCAGCCAAGGTGGATGTGCAATCCGAGCCGCGCGAACAGATCGTCGAGGCGGAACAGGCGCTGTACAAGCTGGCCGAGCAAGGCCGAAGCGACAGCGGATTTCAAAGCTTTCTCAAGGCGGTGACGGACGCGGTGAATGTTGCCAATGCCGCCTATCAACGCGAGGGTGGCCTTGCCGGGATCTCAACCGGCCTGACGGATATGGACCGCAAGCTTGGAGGGTTGCACAAATCCGACCTTCTGATCCTGGCCGGGCGCCCGTCGATGGGAAAAACCTCGCTCGCGACCAACGTGGCGTTCAATATTGCCAAAGCCTATCGCAAGGGCGAACGTCCCGATGGCACCGAAGGAACGGTCGAAGGCGGGGTTGTCGGCTTTTATTCGCTGGAAATGAGCGCTGAGCAGTTGGCAGCAAGGATCCTGTCGGAAGCGGCCGAAGTGCCCTCAGAACAGATCCGCCGCGGCGACATGACCGAGCAGGAGTTCCGACGCTTTGTCGACGCCGCGAAGTCGCTCGAAGCCTGCCCGCTTTACATCGACGACACGCCGGCCCTTCCGATCAGCCAATTGGCCGCCCGCGCGCGGCGTCTGAAGCGGACACACGGTTTGGATGTGTTGATGGTCGACTATCTGCAGCTTGTCCGCCCCGCCTCGGCCAAGGACAGCCGTGTGAACGAAGTGTCGGAAATCACGCAGGGTTTGAAGGCGATTGCCAAAGAACTAGACATTCCCGTGATCGCGCTGTCGCAGCTGTCGCGGCAGGTGGAAAGCCGCGACGACAAGCGACCTCAACTTTCGGACCTGCGCGAATCCGGCTCGATCGAGCAGGACGCGGATGTGGTGATGTTCGTGTACCGCGAGGAATACTACAAGGAACGCGAAAAGCCGAGCGATCACGAGCTGGAGAAGATGGCTGCGTGGCAGGACGAGATGGAGCGCTTGCACGGGCGCGCCGAGGTCATCATCGGCAAGCAGCGTCACGGCCCTATCGGGTCGGTCGAACTCAGCTTCGAGGGTCGCTTCACCCGTTTCGGCAACCTGATCAAGCCTTGGCAACAAGGCGCGGACGAGATGTAAGCCAGACTAACCGGCAGCCTAACTCAGCGTGATCGCGCCGCCGAACGGGATGTCGGTGTCCCATCCATCGTAGACACCGTGAATTGCACAGGCGGCGCGAATACAGCCGGAATGGGTCACGACAATTGATTTGTCGGGTGTCGCATCAAGGGCGTGGCGGATGCGCGCTTCAAGCATCGCCACGCTTTCGCCACCATGGCCGTCATAGTGCAGGAAATCAGCAGCCCAGGCATCCAGCCCGTCGCGCGGGATGTCTGCCCACGGCGTCCGTTCCCACGCCCCGAAATCCATTTCAATCCAATGCGGTAGGATGGTTAACTCACCTGACACATGAGCTGCGGCGCGCGCGGCCAATTGACGGCACCGCCATAGCGGAGAGGACACGATCCGCGTCGCCTCCGGCAGGCGGCGCACCACGTCTTTCTGCTCGGTCTCGAAACTCTCGGCCAGGGCGAGATCGGTGCGTCCATAGCAGGTGCCCTTGGCCACCTCCGGAGTGGTATGGCGCACCAGCGTCAAAGCCATGCCTGGACCTCAAGATATCGTCCGGTTTCAAATACTTTCTGCACCACGCCAAGACAGGCAAAGATCGTCAGCCGGCAGGGCTGAATCGCGGGCCCCTGGGGCCCGCGCAGGTGCGTGAAGAAGGTCGGGAAAACCCGACCAGGCGCACCCGGCGGCTTGCTCTGGCGATTGATCCATGTGGCCGATGGCTTGATGACGTCACCGCTGGTCATGGGGCTGGCTTAGCCGCCGGTCGCGGCCCTCACAATAGCAAAACCGACGCACCCTAAATGGAAACGTTCCGAACCAGCAATTCCGGCTTGACCAGCCCCTGAGACGCGCACAGATACCCGCGCATGGCACAGGCACTTCTTACGATTGATCTGGATGCGATCCGGGCGAACTGGCGAGCGCTGGACGGGTTGACCACCGGCGAAACCGCGGCCGTGGTCAAGGCGGACGCCTATGGGCTGGGCGTGGACAGGGTCGCCCCTGCCCTTGCCGAAGCGGGCGCGCGAACGTTTTTCGTGGCCATCGCCGAGGAAGGTGCTGCCCTGCGCAAGGTGCTTGGCCCCGGCCCGAAGATCTGTGTCTTCGGCGGGCACATGGCCGGTGATGCGGAGATGATCCGAGAGGCCGAGCTGGTGCCGATGATCAACTCCATCGACCAGATGTTGCGCCATGTCGAGGCGCTGCCCGGACATGCCTTCGGCGTCCAGCTTGATTCGGGAATGAACCGGCTGGGCATGGAAGCCGCAGAATGGGCCGCGCTGCGCGACATTGCCATCGGCCAGAACCTTGTATTGATCATGAGCCATCTTGCCTGCCAGGATGATCCGAACCACGGCATGAACGCCTATCAGCTGCAGACCTTTCGCCAGATGACGGACGGGATCGCCGTGCCCAAATCGCTGGTCGCGACGGGCGGTACTCTTTTTGGTCGGGACTATCACTTTGACATGACGCGCCCCGGGATCGGGGTCTATGGTGGACGGCCCTACATGGACGCGCGGCCAGTGGTCGAGGTGTCGGTCCCGATCATCCAGGTGCGCGAGGTCAGCCCGGGCGAATCCGTGGGATACGGCAACAGTTGGGTGGCGCGCGTGCCGGGGCAGATCGCCACCATTTCGGCGGGCTATGCCGATGGTGTCCTGCGCGGCATTGGCCCCAAGGCCTATGTCTGGGCAAACGAGACCCGTTGCAAAGTGGTGGGCCGCATTTCGATGGACCTGATCGGCGTCGATGTGAGTGCTGTCACCTCCATGCCCGACAGGGTCGAACTGATGGGCCAGCGGCAATCGATCGATACCCTCGCCGATGCCGCCGGAACCATCGGGTACGAGATCCTGACATCGCTGGGCGCGCGCTATGCCCGGCGCTACACCGGCGCGTGATGGCGGGGTGCACATGAGCATTTTCGATCCCTCCCCGATCTTGCTGGCCTATATCTTCGTCCAACGTTTCGTGTTTTTCGAAGTTCTGGGCCTGTTGGCGCTGTTGCGCGTGATCGTGGGGCGCGGTGCGGCGCGACTCCCGGCGGCGGTGACGCTTGCAATCTGCGTCGCCGTCATCGCGGCAAGCCTCGCGCCGGCCCTTGGGCTTCAGGGTCATCCGTTTTACCGGCAGATGGCCTCGATCATGGCCTACCAGGGGGGGGTCGCCTTGCCCTTGTTTGCATCGGCGCTCTTTGCCACAAGCCTGCTGCTTGGCGATCGCCGGTGGCGCTGGATCGACGGGGCCCATCTGATCGGGCTGCTGGCCTTCGTGCTTTTATGGATCGCGACAAAATTTTGACCCTGTCCGCTCTGCGCTGGATCAACCTGTCGCTGCTGGTCCTGTACCCGGTGGCATGGGCAGCGCCCTTGATGCGGGCCGGGCTGTTGCCGCTTTTCGGGCTGAGCGAGATCAGCGTCCTGACCGGGATTCGCGCGCTCTGGGAGAGTGACAGGCTGCTGGCACTGGTCGTCATCCTGTTCGCGCTGGTGGCACCTTACGTCAAAACGCTGGGTCTTGCGTTGGTACAATTCGGTGTGATGGGCCGATCCGCCCTGCCCGTCCTGTCCATCATCAGCAAGCTGGCGATGGCCGATATATTTCTGATCGCACTTTATATCACCATCGCCAAGGGCGTCGGCATCGGGCATCTTGAAACCGCTTGGGGGCTGTATCTCTTTACCGCCTGCATCCTAACCTCGCTCGGCCTGAGCATGACCGAGGCGCGCGTGACACGGGATTGATCACGCTGCGAAGACAGTCCCGCGCCTCCGGATGAATTCTCCACATCCGCGGCGACAGTCCGGAAAATCATTAAAAAACAGTATGTCCATTTTTGCTTTCGGCATAAAGTCGCCGAAGTCGCGGATGGTATGAGTGCTTTCGGGGGACATTCAAGATGGGTGCGCTGCAATCGTTTGGCGGTGCCATGACATGGCTGATGCACCGGTTGATGTTTGCAACCGTGGCCCTGCTGGGTCTTGGCCTGTCGGGATACACATTGGTCTGTGCTTTTGGGTATGCGCCATGGCTCGAGATGACCGCAACATTTGGGGGTGTCGCCTATTCGCAGGCTGGATGGCTGGTACAAGTTGCGGCAACGGCGCTTTTGCTGGGCCTTTGTTTTTTCCTGCCTGCCAACGCCCGGATCATGACGCTGGAAAACTCGCATCGTCGCTTTCACATCGCCATGGAGGACGTCGCCCGCGCCTACCGGCTCTGCCATGCGTCAGACCGCGAGGGGGTGTTCAAGATGAGGTCCGAATTTGATTCGGTGCGCGAACGCATGGCCTATCTGCACGATCATCCCGATCTGGCCGAACTGGAGCCTTCGGTGCTCGAAGTGGCCAGCCAGATGAGCCACCTGTCCCGCGACCTGGCCCGGACCTATTCCGAAAGCAGTGTTGCCCGCGCCCGGGATTTCCTGGTCCAGCGACAGCAGGAGATCGAGGAGTTCAACACCCGCCTCGACGCGGCCAAGGCGACAGCCTCGGAAATGCGTGTCTGGGCCGACAAGGTCGCGCTTGAGGAAAGCGTGGCGCAAGCGCAGCTCGCGCGTCTGAACGCGGAACTGGCCGACATCCTCCCGGAGTTGCACAAAGGCACGGACACCCCGACGATCCCGCACGACAGGGTGCCACAGCAGGTGCCACACCGGAACCGGCGACCGAAGACGGCCACGATCCGGACGACATCCCCGACACGGACGACAACCGCATTGTCGCCCTGCTCGCGCGTCGGGCCGCCGAATGACACCGTGCTGACAGACATCGCTTGCAGGCCCGCTCGGCTTGGGTCACAAGCACCGCCATGGCGAAATCCTCCGCAAACTTCGTGTGTCAGTCCTGCGGCAACACGACCACCAAGTGGTCGGGCCGCTGCGATGCCTGCGAAACGTGGAATTCGATCGTCGAGGAAACGCCACTGGCCACCGGCCCCGCGGCCCGAACGCTGGGCGCTTCGAAAGGCCGGGCCCTGCCGCTGAGCGATCTTTCGGGAACCGAGGCGCCACCCCCCCGCACAACGTCGCACATGAACGAACTCGACAGGGTGCTGGGCGGCGGCCTGGTGCCCGCTTCGGCGCTTCTGGTTGGCGGCGATCCGGGTATCGGAAAATCGACGCTCCTGTTGCAGGCCGCCGCCGCCTTTGCCAACGCCGGGCTGAAGGTCATCTATTTTTCCGGCGAAGAAGCCAGCGCGCAGGTGCGGATGCGCGCCGCTCGTCTTGGCCTGCGCGACGCCCCGGTCAAGCTGGCGACCGAAACCAACCTGCGCGACATCCTGACGACGCTGGAGAACGAAAAACCCGATCTCGCCATCATCGACTCGATTCAGACCATGTGGGCCGACAACGTGGCCTCTGCCCCTGGCAGCGTGGCGCAGGTGCGCGCCTCGGCACATGAGCTGACAAGCTTTGCCAAACGGCGCGGCACCTCCATTGTCATGGTTGGCCATGTCACCAAGGACGGCCAGATCGCCGGCCCGCGCGTGGTCGAACACATGGTCGACACGGTGCTGTATTTCGAAGGCGAGCGCGGGCATCAATTCCGCATCCTGCGCGCAGTCAAGAACCGCTTCGGCCCGGCGGACGAAATCGGCGTCTTCGAGATGACCGGCGCCGGGCTGGCCGAGGTGGCGAATCCCTCGGCGCTGTTCCTTTCGGACCGCGGCGACCCGACACCGGGATCGGCCGTTTTCGCGGGAATCGAGGGCACCCGCCCGGTTCTGGTGGAATTTCAGGCTCTTGTGGCCCCCACGCCACACAGCCAGCCGCGCCGCACGGTGGTCGGCTGGGACGGCGGACGCCTTGCGATGATCCTTGCCGTGCTGGAGTCGCGCTGCGGCATCCCCTTTGCCGGAATGGACGTGTATCTCAACGTGGCAGGCGGTATGAAGGTCAGCGAACCGGCCGCGGACCTTGCCGTGGCCGCGGCCCTTCTGTCCGCGCGCGAGGACATCGCCCTGCCCCCGGAAACGGTGGTTTTGGGCGAGATCAGCCTCTCCGGCGCGCTGCGCCCGGTGGGACAAACCGAAAATCGGTTGAAAGAGGCACAAAAACTTGGTTTTACCGCTGCCATCGTGCCAAAGGGTGGGAAATCGGTCGCGCGTGAAGGATTCACCGCGACGGAAATTGACGCTTTGGCAAGCTTTGTTGGTGATGTGTTCGGCGCAGGTTAGCGCCATCCGAATAAAAAGAAGGGCAAGAGGCCGATGGAAGGGTTCACCATTATTGATGGCGCGGTTGCCGTCGTCATCGTTCTCTCCGCGCTTCTGGCCTATTCTCGCGGCATCGTCCGCGAGGCGATGGCCATTCTGGGCTGGATCGCCGCGGCTGTGCTGGGCTTCATGTTCGGGCCGCAATTGCGGCCGCTGATGGTGGAAATCCCCATCATCGGTGAATTCATGACAGGCAGTTGCGAATTGAGCGTGATTGGCGGCTTCGCCGTGGTTTTCACCATTGCGCTGGTCATAATGTCGTTCTTCACGCCGTTGTTTTCCAGCTTGGTCCAGAGATCGGCCCTTGGCGGGCTGGATCAGGCGTTCGGCTTTCTCTTCGGGGTGGCGCGCGGGATTCTGCTCGTGGCGGTGGCGTTCTTTGTCTATCAGGTTGTCGTCACTGCGCAGGACGTCGCGATGATCGATGACAGCCGCTCCGCCGTGGTGTTCAGCCGCATGACCGGCCAGATCGAGGATCAGAACCCGGAAAAAGCCCTGGGATGGATCACCGCACAATACGAATCCCTGGTAAGCGTGTGCGACGCGCCGACCGAGAGCGATGCATAATTCATCACCCTTCATCATACCGCCGCGATAACATGATAGTTTCGTGACACTGACGCGAATGCCCCTTATGACGAGGGCATCTTCTGCTGCCACGGATTCGGAGCCCCGATTTGTCCGACACCCAGATGCCACCTGCCCATCCATTCGACGACGACAAACTCAAGGAAGAATGCGGCGTTTTCGGCGTGGTCGGGGTGACCGACGCGGCGAATTTTGTCGCCCTTGGCCTGCACGCGCTGCAACATCGCGGGCAGGAGGCTGGCGGGATCGTCAGTCATCACCCGGATCACGGGTTCAACTCTGCCCGCCGGTTCGGCTATGTCCGCGACAATTTCACCAGCCACAAGCTGATGGAAACCCTGCCCGGGGAGCTTGCCATCGGCCATGTCCGCTATTCCACCGCCGGATCCAAGGGCCAGACCCAGATCCGCGACGTGCAGCCTTTCTTCGGCGAGTTTTCCATGGGCGGCGCGGCGATTGCCCACAACGGCAACATCACCAATGCCGACGCCCTGCGTAAAGAACTGATCGACCGCGGCTCGATTTTTCAAAGCTCGTCTGACAGCGAATGCATCATCCACCTGATGGCGCGCTCGCTGCAGCGCGACATCCCCAGCCGGATGGAAGACGCGCTGCGCCGCGTTGAGGGGGCGTTTTCTGTGGTTGCCATGACCCGCACCAAGCTGATCGGTGTGCGCGACCCGCTGGGTGTGCGCCCGCTGGTGCTGGGCAAGATCGCGGATGGCTATGCGCTCAGCTCGGAAACCTGCGCGCTCGATATCATCGGCGCAGAGTACGTGCGCGAGATCGAACCCGGCGAAATGGTTGTTATCACCGCCGACAAGGGTGTCGAATCCCTCCACCCCTTCCGCCCGCAGAAATCCCGCTTCTGCATCTTCGAACACGTCTATTTCTCGCGCCCCGACAGCATCATCGGCGACCGTTCGGTCTACGAGACCCGCCGCCAGATCGGCGTGGAACTGGCCCGGGAAACCCCCGTGGAGGCCGACCTGGTCTGCCCGGTCCCCGACAGCGGCACGCCCGCAGCCATCGGCTATGCCCACGAATCCGGCATCCCCTACGGCATGGGGATCATCCGCAACCAGTACATGGGCCGCACCTTCATCGAGCCGACAGAGCAGATCCGCAACATGGGCGTGCGCCTCAAGCTCAACGTCAACCGCGCGCTCATCAAGGGCAAACGCGTGGTGCTGGTTGACGACTCAGTCGTGCGGGGCACGACCAGCCGCAAGATCAAGGAAATGATCCTCGATGCCGGCGCCGCCGAAGTGCATTTCCGAATCGCCAGCCCGCCGACGTCCTGGCCCTGCTTTTACGGTGTCGACACGCCGCAGCGCGAAAAATTGCTGGCCGCCACAATGTCCGAAGACGAAATGCGCGACCATCTGGGCGTCGACAGCATCAAGTTCATCTCGCTCGACGGGCTTTACCGTGCCGTCGGCGAAAGCTCGGGCCGCGACAACACATCGCCGCAATATTGCGATGCCTGTTTTTCCGGCGAATACCCGATCGAGCCGTCCGACATGCTGGAAAAGGGCTTCGAGATGAAGGCCGCCGAGTAATCTCGGCGCGCTTCCGCGCAGGCACAGACTCCGGCTTTCCATTGCTCACGATCCCCGCCATCTGGCGGGTCATCGGAACAATCATGGTCGGACAATGGCACAAGACACCACCCCGCCGCTGGTCGCGCAACACGCGACCCGGACAACCCGCGATCTGGGCGGCGCAGTGACGCTGCTGGGGATCTTCGGGTCACAAAGCGACCTGCACGCCCTTCTGAAACTGCGCGGCGGCAAGACCACGACGGTGACATCGTGAACGGACAGACAATTGTCGCCATCGAAGAAAGCCGTATCGCGATGGCGCGCAACGGGACCGCACGCTGGCTCGAGATGCCCGCACCCCGGTCCTGACCTTCTCTGGTTAGAAAATATCCCGGGGGAGTCGCGCCTGCGCGACGGGGGCGGAGCCCCCAACAAGAAAAGACCCCCGCCGATCGCTCGACGGGGGTCTTTTTTGGTCCAGATGCCAGTTTCTTAAGCGGTGCGACCCTTGAACGCTTTCCACGCACCGGTCACGATCAGAGCCGCGATCACGGCCTTGACCGCATCCCCGATCAGGAACGGCGCGATGAAATGGGTCCAGTAGACCCCGATCTCCTGGCCAACCCAACCTGCTTCAATGCCCGTCGCCGACGCCACGGCCATCGGCCACGCAATGCCGGGGAGATACAGCAGCATCGACAGGACCAGTGCCACGAGAACCGTCGATACGACGCCCCGTGCGATGCCGCGATCTGCCGCCAGACCCGCGAGCCATGCCATCAGGACAAAGCCTAGAAGAAAGCCTGCGGTCGGACCGGCAAAGGCAAGACCGTTCATGCCGTTTGCGAAAACCGGCAGCCCCATCGCGCCGTAGCCCAGATAGGTCAGCAATGTCGCGGTGCCCAGACGAGCGCCGAAACTCAGGCCGACGATCAGGATCGCAAGGGTTTGCAGTGTCATCGGCACCGGAAAGAACGGGACCGACACCTGTGTCGCCGCCGCAATCAGCGCAGCGCCCCCAAGCGCCAGAAGCACCTGGCGGGTAAGAGTAGTCTTGCCGAAGGCGGCTTGGGTAAGTGTCATGGCGCAGGTCCCTCATATGACGGTTGTTTTGCGGATATTTGCCACGGTTCCATGTGCAAATGCAACATCGAGTCATGCACTGCCCTCTTGCAGGCGCGGCGGCAAAAAGGCATGTGGCATCGCATGACAGACACATCCCGTCCCCTCGCGCTGGTCACAGGCGCCTCTCGCGGTCTCGGCTTTGCGCTGGCCGAGGCGCTGGCCGACACGCATCATGTCATCGCCGTGGCCCGCACCGTTGGCGGGCTCGAAGAGCTTGACGACCGCATTCAGAAACGCGGCGGCACCGCCACGCTCGCGCCGATGGACATTGTGAAAGCCGATGCCATGGCACAGCTTTGTCGGTCGGTGCATGACCGCTGGGGCCAGATCGCGCTCTGGGTTCATACCGCGATCCACGCCGGGCCGCTGACGCCGGTGGATCATCTCGATGCCAAGGACTGGAAGAAATCACTGTCGATCAACACGGATGCGATGGCGCATCTGGTTCCCTATATCTCGCATCTTCTGGCCAGCGACGGGCGCGCGGTGTTCTTCGAAGACAACCATGGCGGCGAAAAGTTCTACGGCCACTACGGCACCACCAAGGCGGCGCAAATCCATCTTGCCCGCAGTTGGCAGGAAGAAACCAGGTCGATCGGCCCCGACGTGCGTATCCTGTCGCCAAAGCCTATGGCGACCCACCTGCGCGCCCGCTTCTTTCCCGGCGAGGACCGCGCGGCCCTTGCCGCGCCGGCGCAAGAGGCGGCCCGCCTGTTGCCGGACATCCTCGGCGCGTGACCCGGCAACCGATGCTGTGACGCATCGGTGATTCTCCGATCCGGGAAATCCCCGCTGCAGCGGACAGGGGGATCCTTGCCGCAGGGCGGGGCTTGGCCTATGCAGGACAAAACTCGAGGCAGAGCATATGCGCATACTCATTACCAATGACGACGGAATCAACGCACCAGGCCTCAAGGCGCTGAGCGAGATCGCCACTGATTTGGCCGGTCCTTCAGGCGAGGTCTGGACAGTGGCGCCGGCCTTCGAACAATCCGGGGTCGGGCATTGCATCAGCTACACCCACCCGATGATGGTCAGCAAAATGGGAGACCGCCGCTTCGCCGCCGAAGGCAGCCCGGCCGACTGCGTCCTTGCCGCGTTGCACGATGCGATGACGGGGGCGCGGCCGGATATCGTGCTCTCCGGTGTGAACCGGGGCAATAATTCCGCCGAGAACGCGCTCTATTCAGGCACCCTGGGCGGCGCGATGGAAGCGGCGCTCCAGGGCATTCCGGCGATTGCCCTGTCTCAATACTACGGACCCGACAATGTCGACTCCGAGGACCCTTTCGACGCGGCCCGCACACATGGTGCACGCGTGATCCGGACAATCCTCGAACATGATCCGCAGGGCCAGGATGGCTACCGGCTGTTCTACAACGTGAATTTCCCCCCCGTCCCCGCGGCCCAGGTGCAAGGCACCCGGGTGACCCCGCAGGGCATCCGGCACAGCACACATTTTTCGGTGGAGCCGCATAATTCTCCTTCCGGGCGTCGGTTCCTGTGGATCAAGGGCGGCGACCAGCGTGCGCCGACGCAACCGGGCAGCGACGCGGCGGAAAACCTTGCCGGGTTCATCAGCGTGACGCCGATGCGCGCGGATCTGACAGCGCAAGACCAGCTCGACGCGATGCGGGGCGCGTTTGCCGGATGATCGACGCGGAACTCAAGATGCAGTTCCTTTATGCGCTGCGCTCGCGCGGCGTGACGAATTCTGCGGTCCTGACCGCGATGGAGCAGATCGACCGTGCACCGTTCATCAAGGGTTATTTCGCGGAACGCGCCTATGAGGACATGCCCTTGCCTATCGCCTGCGGCCAGACGATCAGCCAGCCCTCGGTGGTGGGACTGATGACCCAGGCGCTCGATATCAACCCCCGCGACACCGTGCTCGAAGTGGGAACCGGATCGGGCTACCAGGCCGCAATCCTGAGCCACCTGGCCCGGCGGGTCTATACCGTGGACCGGCACTCCCGCCTCGTCCGCGAGGCGCGCGAGGTGTTTGACCGGCTTGGCCTGACCAACGTGACAGCCTTCACCGCAGATGGCAGCTTTGGCCTGCCGGACCAGGCTCCGTTCGACCGCATCCTTGTCACGGCTGCAGCCGAGGATCCACCCGGACCGCTGCTGTCGCAGCTCAAGGTCGGCGGGATCATGGTTTTGCCGGTCGGGCAATCGGACGCGGTACAACACCTGATCCGGGTGCGGCGCACGGATCAGGGACTGGATTACGACGAATTGCGCGCCGTGCGTTTCGTGCCGCTGGTCGAAGGGGTGGCGCGCGACGCGTAGAGCGGGCATAGTAGAGAGTGTGACGATCGGGAGACAACCGGCGCATTTGTGAGGGTATCGACATGGCAGACCGTAGTTTTTCGCTTCAGGCACGTATTCGATTCGGCACCTGCCTGTCGCTGATCATCGTGTTGGCGGGGTGTTCCGACCCGCTCGATCTTGATCTGCGCGGCATGATGAGCGGCGGCTTCAACACCTCGGATGCCGCGAATGCCACAACCATGCCTCGTCCGGAGCCGGACGACCGCGGGGTAATCTCCTATCCGAATTACCAGGTCGCCGTGGCGCAGCGCGGCGATACCCTTGGCAAGTTGGCTGCCCGCATCGGGCTGCCCGCAGACGAGCTGGCCCGCTACAACGGGGTTCAGACGGGTGATCCGCTGCGCGCCGGCGAAATCATCGCCCTGCCCCGCCGCGTGGCCGAACCCTCGCCCGCAACCGGCACCGCGACCACCGGACCGATCCGAACCCCGTCAGAAGTGGACATCACCACTCTGGCCAGTGATGCGATCGACCAGTCCGAGCCAACCGAGCCAAGCCAAGCCGACGACCAGCGCAGCACGCCGCAGGCGGCATCGGAACCGATCCGGCACAAGGTCGAGCGCGGCGAAACCGCCTTTACCATTTCGCGGCTCTATGATGTCTCGGTGCGGTCCCTGTCCGAATGGAACAGCCTCGACAGCGATTTTTCGGTCCGCGAGGGTCAATTCCTGTTGATCCCAGTGACAACACAAGCGCCCCCGTCCGAGGCCGAAGAGACGACGGAGACCGCGTCAACGCCGCGACCCGGCACCGGCTCGCCCACACCGCAACCCCCTTCGGCATCGCAGCCGCTGCCGGCAGAGTCGCCGGAACCGGCTGCGGCCACGTCGCCGGCCACGCAGGACCCGGACCCCGAACCGGTCGCCGACATCGGCGAGCAGACCTCGGCCAGCGCCCCGGATACGGCGATGAGCTTCCCGGTACAGGGCAGCATCATTCGCGAATACGCCGAAGGCCGCAACGAAGGGATCGACATCGGTGCATCCGTGGGGAGCACGGTCAAGGCGGCCGCCAGCGGACAAGTCGCCGCGATCACGCGCAACACCGACGGGATCAACATCCTGGTGGTCCGGCACCCTGACAATCTGCTGACCGTTTATACCCATGTCGACAACATATCGGTCACCAAGGGCGACGCGGTCAGCCGGGGTCAGTCCATCGCCGAGGTTGGCGATTTCGATCCCGCCCGCGTGCATTTCGAGGTGCGCAAGGGCTTCGACAGTGTCGATCCGATGGACTACCTGCGCTGAACTGTCCAGATTTTCATCCGGACATGCCGACGACACGGATTATTCATGCGCATGATCCGGTCCATTCGCCAAGGCCTTGCCCAGGCGGGGCAAACGGGCCTTTTTCATCAGCTTGCGACGGTCCCAGACGGCGCCGGACAGGCGATTGGCCTCGGCATGGACGCGCGAGACCACCTCTGTCACGGCGTCGGGCGCGCTGGCATGCATACCCAGCAGAAACGAGTCCGGATCCGCCCGTGACAGGCCTTCCTCTGCCAATATCCCACGCGGAAAATCCTTGGCGTTCATGGTCAGGATCACGTCAGCATGGCCCGCAATCGCCGCCGCGAGCACATGCACATCATTGGTATCCGGCAACCACAAGCGATCCAGCAAGGCGTTCAGCGGCCTGACCTGCGCCTTGGGCCACTGCATGGTGATCATTGCAATCTCTGCTTCGGCCTGCGCCGGACCCTCTGGCCCCAGCTTGACCGCCGCGCGCCGCCATTCACCCAGGATACGCTCGGACCACAACGGCAAGAACAGACCCTGAGCCGCCACGCCCAGCAAAACCTCACGCATCACGGTGGGATAGAGAACGCAGGTGTCCAAAAGCACCTTCACAGCCGGAAAAACAGCGCCTTGAGGTAGCCCGATTCCGCCAGTTGCGGCAGCAATGGATGGTCCGGCCCCGCGTGCCCGGTGTGGATCAGTTGCGCCCGCCGTCCGGCCCGGCCAATGCCCCGCAGACACGCGCCGGTAAAGGCCGACAGGTCCACCGCGTGCGAGCAGGAACACAGCACGAGATATCCGTCTTCGGAGACCAGCGGCGCGGCCAGCCGCGCGATCCGTTCATAGGCGCGCAGCCCCGCGTCGCGCGCCTTGTGTGACGGGGCAAAAGCGGGCGGGTCGCAGACCACCAGGTCGTGTTCGGCGCTGTCCTCGCCAAGGGCGGTCAGAACATCGAAGGCATCCCCCTTGGTTGTGGTCACCCTGTCACCTGCGCCCATCTGCGCCGCCCCCTGCGCGCAGAGCGCGAGGGCCGCTTCGGACCCGTCCACGCAGTGCGCCTGCACCGCGCCATTGGCCAACGCGGCCAATCCGAATCCGCCGACATGGGAAAAGACGTCAAGGACACGGGCGCCCTGCGACAGCCGCGCGGCAAAGGCGTGGTTCGGGCGCTGGTCGTAGAAAAGCCCGGTTTTCTGCCCCCCCAGCAGATCGGCCATATACGTCGCACCGTTCATCTTCACAGGGATCGGGGCCGTTGGTGGGGGGCCCAGTAGAACCGCGTCCCCACCATCCAACCCTTCGAGGCTCCGGCCCCGGCCGCCGGCGTTCTTGAGGATTGTCGTCACCCCTGTCACCTCGGCCAGCGCCGCGGCCAGATCGGGCAGCAGGACATCTGCCCAGGCGGCGTTTGGCTGGATCACCGCAGTGTCACCGAAGCGGTCAATGATGACACCGGGAAGGCCATCCACCTCGGCATGCACTAGGCGGTAGAAGGGCGTTGTGAACAGCCGCTCGCGCAGGGACAGCGCCTTGCGCAGCCGGGTCGCAAACCAGGCACGATCCACGCCCCCCGTCTCGGCGCTGTCCAGCACGCGGGCAATTATCTTGGAGTTCGGGTTGACCCCGACCAGCGCCATGGGCGCGCGGTCCGAATCCTCGAGAAGTGCGATCGTACCGGGGGCCAGCGCGCGGGTGCGCCGGTCGGTCACGACCTCGTTGGCATAGACCCAAGGATAACCGCGCCGAATGGCTTGCGGTTTGGTTTTGGGAAGAAGGCGGATTACAGGCAAAGGGGACTGTGTCATGCCGTCCCCCTTACGCCCCTCACTCCGAGGGGGAAAGCCGCTTTTGTCGTGTCAGGACTTATTTGACAGGGTCTGGGCCCTAGAGCTCATTGATCGCCTGCAACAAGCCCAGATCGGCGTTTTGATGGCCGCGCGGGGTTGTCAGCTCGTCGATGAATACACGGGTCAGATGGGCGATGATGCGCGATTTCTGTGTCACGCCGCGCGCATCAGAGGCAATTGCCGCCTGCCCGGCCAGGCCTTGAAGATCGGCGCTCACATCCTTGGTGGGCGCGATCTGCCGGCCGGTTTGCACATCGACGAGACGGTATTTGAAATCGATGTCATGTACACCGCCGACCGAATAGCGCGCCTTTTCCGACAGCGCGTGAAAGCGGGTGACCTGGACATCCATGCGCACCGGGCGGGTGCCCTTGATCCTGGGCGCGGCGTTGCGCAAACCGGCCTCGACGATGGCCTGTATCTGCGCATGCCGGTCGCCCATCGGATCGCCGCGCCAGACGATATCGCCGCGTGGATAATAGAGATTGCGTTCGCTCACTTCGAGCGACCGTGGCACCGACACGGTGAAACTGTCGATCGTGACGTCTGTCTGGGCGCGGCCCATGATTGGCGCCTCGGGCATCGCCGAGCGTGTGGCCGATGGCGGCGCGGCGCAGGCCGACAGCGTTATGGCGATCAGCAGACCGGCCAGTATCTTGATG
This sequence comes from Marivita sp., assembly GCF_020055675.1. Classification (GTDB taxonomy): domain Bacteria; phylum Pseudomonadota; class Alphaproteobacteria; order Rhodobacterales; family Rhodobacteraceae; genus Marivita. The sequence continues at coordinate 52,169 of NZ_JAIPUS010000009.1, read as the reverse complement.
GGGGTTTTCATGGGTCTCGCCTCCTTTGCGGAGCAAATGCTCTTTGTCCTCGGCATCTTGGTGACAGCGGAAATCGACCGCATCGCGGCAAAATATGTACAATTTCACGCAGCGGTCCGTGCCGCCGGGCCCCGGGATTTCCCGAGTTTACGCTTTACTGTTAGCGCTAACTTCGCTAAATGGCAGGCATGACAACGGCGGATCTGGCGCGGAGGCAACATGGCACACTCGCTCAATGACACGATCAAACGGGTCACCGAACGTGTCCAGGAACGCTCGGAAGAGACGCGCGCGCGCTATATCGGGCGGATGCGTCAAGCGGCTGCCGAAGGCCCCCGCCGCGCGCATCTGAGCTGTGGCAACCAGGCCCACGCCTATGCCGCGATGGGGAAAGACCAGGGCACGCTGGCCACCGAGCGCAGCCCGAATATCGGCATCGTCACCGCCTACAACGATATGCTCTCGGCGCATCAGCCGTTCGAGAAATACCCCGAAATCATCCGCGAGGCGGCCCGCGCCGCAGGCGGAACGGCACAGGTCGCAGGCGGGGTTCCAGCCATGTGCGATGGCGTGACCCAAGGCCAGGTCGGGATGGAGCTGTCGCTGTTTTCCCGCGATGTGATCGCGCTCGCCGCAGGGATCGGGCTCAGCCACAACACCTTCGATTCCGCAGTCTATCTCGGTGTCTGCGACAAGATCGTCCCGGGTCTCGTGATCGCGGCCGGCACCTTTGGCTATCTGCCCGGTCTCTTCCTGCCCGCCGGTCCAATGCCCTCGGGCCTGCCGAACGACGAAAAGGCCAAGGTGCGCCAGCAATTCGCCTCGGGCGAAGTGGGGCGCGACGCGCTGATGAAGGCGGAAATGGCCTCCTACCACAGCCCCGGAACCTGCACCTTCTACGGCACCGCCAACAGCAACCAGATGCTGATGGAATTCATGGGACTGCACCTGCCCGGTGCGTCTTTCGTCAATCCCGGCACCCCGCTGCGCGAGGCTCTGACAGTGGCAGGCACCGAACGCGCGCTGGAAATCACGCAGCTGGGCAATGATTACCGCCCGGTTTGCGATGTGCTCGATGAAAAGGCGTTCGTGAACGGCATCGTCGGGCTGATGGCCACGGGCGGGTCGACCAACCTTGTCTTGCACCTTCCGGCAATGGCGCGCGCCGCTGGCGTGGAATTGCGGCTCGAGGATTTCGAAGACATTTCCTCGGTCACGCCGTTGATGGCCAAGGTCTATCCGAATGGCCTGGCCGACGTGAACCATTTCCACGCCGCGGGGGGGCTGGGCTTCATGATCGGACAACTGCTTGAAAACGGTCTCTTGCATGAAGATGTCAAGACCGTCGCGGGTGACGGGCTGCACTTGTACGCGCAGGAACCCAAAGTCACGGATGGCCGCGTCGTCTATGGCCCCGGCGCGGGCGAGACGCAGAACGACAAGATCCTGCGCCCGGCGACCGATCCATTCCAGGCGACCGGCGGGCTCAAACAGCTCGAAGGCAATCTCGGCAAGGGCATGATGAAAACCTCGGCGGTGGCCAGGGAACGCCATGTAATCGAAGCCAGGGCGCGCGTGTTCCAGGAACAGGAAGACGTGAAAGCCGCATTCAAGAACGGCGAATTCACCGAGGACACGGTGGTCGTCGTGCGGTTCCAGGGACCCAGCTCAAACGGGATGCCCGAGCTGCACTCGCTCACTCCCATACTCGCCGTGCTGCAGGATCGCGGCCTCAAGGTGGCGCTGGTCACCGACGGGCGCATGTCCGGCGCGTCGGGCAAGGTTCCCTCCGCCATCCATGTCTCGCCCGAGGCGGCGCTTGGCGGTCCGCTTGCGCGCCTGCGCGACGGGGACCTGGTGAGGGTCGATGCGCTGGCAGGCCAGATTGCGTGCCTTGCAGAGGATTTCGATACGCGCGCCCCGGCCATTGCAGACCTGAGCTCAAATGGTCACGGTGTCGGGCGCGAATTGTTCGCGGCCTTCCGCAACAATGTGGGCCTTGCCGAGAACGGCGCAGCGGTTGTCGTATAGTGCACGCCCTGCAAAATGCGGATCCGTTTTGTGCTTCCCCGACAGGCCGTATAAAAACGGTCAGAGCGGATCGCGAGGCCGCAAATGACCGCGGCACATATTAAGGTCACACGCGAAGATCACATGACACGAGACTGGAATTCAACATGATCACGCCGATAGACGCCAGCCGGGAAACAGAACGCCTGTGCCACCTTGCGCCGATCATCCCGGTGCTCGTGGTCGAGGATGTCGCCGTCGCGCGGCCCTTGGCCGAAGCCTTGATCGCCGGGGGTTTACCGGTTCTGGAGGTCACGTTGCGCACCGGCTCGGCGTTGGACGTGATCCGCGAAATGGCCAAGGTCGAAGGCGGCGTTGTCGGCGCGGGCACATTACTGACGCCCGAAGATGTGCAGAACGCGGTGAACGCCGGTGCAAGGTTCGGTGTCTCGCCCGGCGCCACGGACCGTCTTCTGAACGCCTGCGAAGCGGCTGATCTGCCGCTCCTGCCCGGTGCGGCCACGGCCTCCGAGGCGATGGCGCTGCTGGAGCGAGGCTACACTGTGCAGAAATTCTTTCCCGCCGAAGCCAATGGTGGCGCGCCCGCCCTCAAGGCCATCGGTGCGCCGATCCCGCAGGTGCGGTTCTGCCCGACCGGGGGCGTGTCTCTGAAGAACGCGGCCGATTACCTTGGCCTGTCGAACGTGCTGTGCGCGGGGGGAAGCTGGGTCGCGCCAGCGGATCTCGTGACTGCGGGTGACTGGGCCGCGATCGAGACGCTGGCCCGCGAAGCCGCCGCACTGGTGAGGTAAGCGCGGGCCAAGCGCCTTCGAAGGCGCTTGGCGCAAGGCATTTCGAAATGCCTTTCACCGCGCACTCGGTTTCGATCTCCTTCATCCTTTTCCGGAACGCCACCGCCACTGGATCCGATACCCGTTGCGTGTCTTGGCGGAACATCCCGAGCGACAAACCTCTGTCTGTGGACGCGTCTTGCGCGTTCAGACCATGAGAAACGCGTCCCGGTACGCCCTGCGGGGCTTGGGATCAGAGGCCTTCGAAGGCCTCTGCACCGGGGAAGAGGATATCCACCCGGCTCAGGGGACGTCACCTTTTCTGGAAACCACCCGGGATCAGGCTTGGAGTTCTGCATCCCAGTACAGGAAATCCATCCAGCTTTCGTGCAGGTGGTTCGGCGGAAACTTGCGCCCCATGTTCAGCAATTCCTGTGCCCCCGGTTGCCGCGGTGGTTTACGCAGCGAAAGGCCTGTCTGACGCAGGCTCCTGGAACCTTTGCGCAGGTTGCAGGGCGCACATGCCGCCACCACGTTTTCCCAAGACGTGATCCCTCCGGCCGCGCGCGGCACGACGTGATCAAAGGTCAGATCGCCCTTGGCCCCGCAATACTGGCATTGAAATTCATCCCTCAAGAAAAGATTAAAGCGCGTGAAGGCCACGCGCTTTTGCGGTTTTACGTAATCCTTGAGCACCACGACGCTCGGTATTCGGAGCGTCATCGACGGGCTGTGCACAACCTCGTCGTATTCGGCCACGATATCCACCCGGTCGAGAAACGCCGCCTTGACCGCATCCTGCCACGGCCAGAGCGACAGCGGATAATAGGACAAGGGCCTGTAGTCCGCGTTCAGCACCAAGGCCGGATGATGCCGAAGCGCCCCTGGTTCACGCACGAAAGCTGTTCTGAAATTACCGTCCATCGGGGGAATCGTCTCCTGCCCTGTCTGCCTGTTTCAGCGTCAGGACGGGAGCCCCGCCCCGGTCAACTTGCCTCACTATATATCGCGGACACAAAGGGACAACCCCCGCAATATGCAGTGTTTGTCGCAGCGATACCGTGGAAAAATCACGCGCATATGACAGGTCGCTCAATCCGGGATGGAAAAAACCTGGCCTGGGTAGATCAGATCAGGGTCGCGGATCCGGTCCCGGTTGGCGTCGAAGACACGCACATAGGCAATGCCTTCGCCGTAACGGTCGCGCGCGATCGCCCACAGCGTATTGCCTGGCTGAACGGTGACGACCTTGGCCACGGTCTCGCCCTGCACGTCTGCCGCTTCAGCCAGCACATCGGGATCTTCGCGGCGGAACGGGCTTTCGACGCGCGAGGTGACCGCGCCGGAAACATCCACCGCGTCCACCCGCAGGGTATAGGTGCCGCTGTCCACGTTCGGCAATGTGGCGCGCCATTGGCCCTCCGCGTTGATCTCGGTCGTCTGGACAGGCTGGTTGTCAAGGTAGACACGCACGAATTCCGTGGCCACGCCCCGCCCATCCAGCGCGACCGCTCCGGCGGCTTCATAGGTGATCGCATCCAGCGCGATCTGGTCCAGCGTATCCGGCGCGCCGCCGCTTCCACTTTGCAGGACGTCGACGCCCTCGGAGGTGGACAGGAGAACCGCGGGGGCCGCCGGTTGCTTTGGGGCATCCGCGCTGGCCACCTGATCTTGGTCGTCAACTGTGTCGCGCGGGGCGACGCCGGCCTGCGGTCCGGTCAGGCCCGGCGCAGCAAGGGTCGCTGTCGGCGCGTCTTCGGGTGCGCTGTCGCGGGTTGCAGGTGCTTCGGCCGGATCACCACGCGCAGGCGCTGCGATGTCGGAGATCGGTGCGGTGAAAGCAGCAAGACCGTCGGTGTCAGGCGATGGATCACCCGTCTCCGGGGCAATGTCCAATGCCGGCGCCGCGGCCGTGGTCTCCGGCGCGCCCAGATCTGCCGGGGAAGCCAACACCCGAGGCGTTGGAGCGACGATCACCTCGTCCAGGCTGGAAATCGGGTCCGCCTGCCAGTTCGAGGCCAGGCTGATCACGCGTGCGACATCGCTGGACGGCAGGTCGAGAAACGCCACGAACTTGCCGCTGTCATCCACCTCGGCGCGGCGCGCCTCCTGGCCATCGACAAGAACGGAAACGTCCAATGCCCCCGGCGCGCGCCCCGCAACCAGGGTTTGCCCGTCCGGGCTGACGCGCACCACATCGAATGACGGCGCAATCGGCGCGACCACGTCCGGCGCTTCGGCGGGCCGGGGTGTTTCGGGGGGCGACATTTCGGCGGGCGCGTCCGGCACCGCCACCACCTGCGCGGCTGGGGGCGTCGGCGCAGGCTCGGGTGTCATCACACCGGTGGCGTAAAGCGTCACGGCAACCACACCTGCGGCAGCCGCGCCGCCCAGTACCATGCCGGTTGTCCCCTGTGCCAAAGCAAACTTGCTCATCTCGTCCCACTTGTTCGCGGTGATGCGCGAATTTGTGTCCCGCGCAGTTGAGCAAAGATATCAACAGGGGTATCACGAGGCAATCTCCCAGCCCGTGTCAAGGATACCATACATGCCCTCCACTTCGATTTGTGTCTATTGCGGCTCACGTTCCGGGGACAACCCGGCCTTTGCGGCCGAGGCAGACACCCTGGGCCGGGCAATCGCAGAGGCAGGTTGGCGGCTGGTCTATGGCGCGGGGGATGTCGGGCTGATGGGCACGGTGGCCCGCGCGGCGCAAAACGCCGGCGGCGAGACCTTCGGCGTGATACCGACGCATCTGCTGGACATCGAGGTCGGCAAGACAGACCTCACGCGGTTCGTCATCACCGAAACCATGCATGAGCGCAAAAAGGTCATGCTTATGAACGCCGATGCCATCGTGGTGCTGCCCGGCGGGGCCGGGTCGCTTGACGAGTTTTTCGAAGTCCTGACATGGCGGCAACTGGGCCTGCATGCCAAGCCGATTATCCTGCTCAGCGTGGAGGCGTATTGGGAACCGCTGTCAAAGCTGCTGGACCATGTTGTCGATCAGGGATTTGCCGATGCATCCTTGCTGCGTTTTGTCGAAACGACGACCGGCGCCTCTGACACCATCAGCGCCTTGCGCCGGGCCCTGTCCTGACCAAAAGCACTGCCCGAGTAGATCGCCAGCGCGGTCCAGATCAGCCCGAAGGCCACCGCATGAATGAGGCCGAACGGCTCTCCGAAGATCAAGACTGCGCAGAAGAATTGCAGCGTCGGATTGATATATTGCACGATCCCCACCGTCGACATGGTCAGCCTGCGCGCACCGAAGGAGAACAGGATCAGCGGCAACGCGGTGATTGGCCCCGAGGTCATCAGGAGCGCGGTTTGCACCGCATCGTCGCCATAGACGCCGCCCGGACCGGAATGCAGGCTGAAAAGCCATGCCGCCGCGATCGGGGAAAGCAACAGAACCTCGGCGGTGACGGACACGACCGGGCCGAGGTCCAGCCGCTTCTTGATCAACCCGTAAAGACCGAAGGTCGTGGCCAGCACCAGCGAGATCCACGGCACGATGCTCAACCCGATGGTGAGGCAGGTCACGGCGAGCGCCGCCAGCGCGATGGCGATCCATTGCGCGCGGCTCAGGGTCTCGCCGAACACGATCCGGCCCAGCAGGACCGCGACGAGCGGAAAGATATAGTACCCCATCGACGCCTCGGTCGCGCGACCGACCTGGATCGAGAAGATGAAGAGAAACCAGTTGGTCGAGATCATGATCGCGGCGAGCGCGATCACCGGCACAGATGCCCGCGAGGTGACCGCCCGCCACAGCATGTGCAGACGCCCCTGCAACATCAGCACGCCCGCGAAAAAGGCGCAGGACCACAGCGTGCGATGCGCCAGCACTTCGAGCGGCGGGATATCGGCCAGTGCCTTGTAAAAAAGCGGCGACAGCCCCCAGATCGTGCAGGCCGCGACGATTGCCAGAACGCCTTTGTGGGTGTCGGTCATTGTCGGATTCCTTTGCGCCTGCCCTAGTCTGTCACCTCCTCGGGGGCAAGCGCCCAAAGCCCTGGGCGGCTTCGGCCAATTCCTTGCAAGCCTTGCAAAACACTGGCGCGCAATGAAAAAGCCCTGCCGGGTGGGTGGCAGGGCTTTTCGTTTCCGGGACTATGCCGAAGATCAGGCCTTGGACAGGCGCTCTGCGACGTTGTCCCAGTTGACCAGGTTGTCGAGGAAATTGGCCAGGTAGGCCGGGCGCTTGTTGCGGAAGTCGATGTAGTAGGAATGTTCCCACACGTCGCAGCCCAGAAGCGCGGTCTGGTCAAAACAGACCGGGTTCACGCCGTTTTCGGTCTTGGTGACCTTGAGCGACCCGTCGGTGTCGACCACGAGCCACGCCCAGCCGGAACCGAACTGGCCTGCGCCCGCGGCGGAGAAGTCTTCCTTGAACTTCTCAACCGAACCGAACGCGTCCGAAAGGCGGCTTTCCAGCTCGCCCGGCATCTTGTTCTCGCCCGGACCCATCATTTCCCAGAACTGGTTATGGTTCCACAACTGGCTGATGTTGTTGAAAATGCCGGACTGCGCCACGGCGTTGGGATCGTAGGTGCCCTTGATGATCTCCTCCATCGACTTTCCGTCCCACTCGGTTCCGGCAATCGCCTTGTTGCCATTGTCGACATAGGCCTTGTGGTGGATGTCGTGGTGATACTCGAGCGTCTCTTTGGACATGCCCTTGCTCGCCAGCGCGTCATGGGCGTAGGGCAGATCAGGAAGTTCGAAAGCCATGGTGAGGTCCCCTCGTTGGTGCGTCATATTACACAGGCATACCTGATGTGACGCATTGCCAAGGTCAACCCTGCCAGCGCGCCAAACCGGGATTTATCCCGCCTGTCGGACGGTTAACGCGTCACCGGGTGAAATGGTTCACGGCCGACGCGTCATCCGCCGACGTGCTCAGCAAACCAAAGACATAGCCAGCGACCGACCGGAAACAGACCACCCGCGCGTTTCTGGCGTCATCCATCCAGAAGGCCGCAGCGACCTGTGCCAAACGTGTGCGGCGCAACTCGCCCGGCTCGAACACGCCCGGAGACATGTCGGCTGGGGCCAGTTTGGCGATGACTTCGCGCAGCATGCTGCCCTTAAGCCGGAACACCGTGCGGGCGTCAGAGACATTGACAACCAGCGCATGCGCGTCTTTCACCTTCTCGGCCAGTTCATCGGCCATTGCCCGGGCCCCTTCATATGGGCAGAGCAAAAGCATCTCGTCCGGGGACATCCAGAGCGCGCCGGTGTCGCCCGCGAAGGCCGTGCCGCGCTGCGCGGGGATATCTATTCCGAAGAGACCGTTGACCGAGGCGCGGATCGTGTCGTCCGCAAGATCCCCGCGCAGGGTGATCATGCCCTGCCCGGCCAGTTCCTCGATCTGCACCAGACCATCGAAGGCTGCGCCGTCAAGCGCCAGTTGCACATCAGACATTCTGCTTCGCCCCCTCGGGATCAAAGAACACGGGGTTCACGATTTTCGCCTTGACGGTGTCATCGCCACCGGCGGTGAGTTCGATCACCTCGCCCATGCGGTCCGGCCCATTCAGCACCAATCCCATCGCGATGCCTTTGTTCAGTGTCGGGCTGCGATAGGTCGAGGTGACGCGCCCTTGCGTGTTGCGTTGACCGTTTTCGTTGCTGGCATCGGCAATCGCGTGGGCCCCGTCCTTCAGCGTGGACCCGTCGAGCGTTTCCAGCCCCACCAGTTTCCAGCGCTTCGGATCGACCATGTGGCTGCGTTGCTGCGCGCGTTTGCCGATATAGTCGGTTTTCTTCTTGGAAATCGCCCAGTCAAGGCCAAGGTCCTGCGGGATCACCGTGCCATCGGTTTCATCCCCGATCATGATGAAGCCCTTTTCGGCGCGCAAGATGTGCAGCGCCTCGGTGCCATAAGGGGTGATGTTCCATTGCTGCCCGGCCTCGACCAGTTTGTCCCACAAGGCGCGGCCCAGGTTTGCGGCCACGGCGATCTCAAAGCTCAATTCTCCCGAGAAGGAGATGCGGTGAACACGGACCGAGAGGCCCGCCAATGCGCCGTCGGCCCACCCCATGAAGGTGAGCGCGTCTTGCGACACGTCCATGCCGCCCAGTTTTTCAAGCAGCTTGCGCGCATTCGGGCCGACCACGGCGATCTGCGCGTATTGCTCGGTGGCATTGACGGTCCAGACCTTCCAATCCCACCACTCGGTTTGCAGCCATTCCTCCATGTGTGCGTGAACGCTCTCCGCCCCGCCGGTGGTGGTGTGGCACAGGAACGTGTCCTCGTCGATCCGCGCCACCACGCCGTCATCACTGAGGAACCCGTTCTCGGTGCACATCAATCCATAGCGGCAGCGCCCGGGCTTCAGCGTGCTCATCATGTTGGTATAGAGCATGTCGAGGAAACGCCCGGCATCCGGCCCCTTGACGATGATTTTGCCCAGGGTCGACGCATCCAGCAGGCCAAGGCTGTTCCGGGTCGCCAGCACTTCGCGCTGCACCGCGTCTTCGACAGTTTCGCCCGGCTGCGGATACGCGTAGGGGCGGCGCCAATGGCCCACCGGTTCCCAATGCGCGCCGTTCGAGTCATGCCAGTCGTGCATCGGAGTCTTGCGGATCGGCTGAAAGATCTCGCCGCGGGCCTCGCCGGCGATAGCCCCGAAAGAGATCGGCGTGTAAGGTGGGCGGAAGGTGGTGGTTCCAACCTGCGGGATATCTTCGTTCAGCGCATGAGAAAGCGTCGCGAGACCATTGATATTGCTCAGCTTTCCCTGATCGGTTGCCATGCCCAGCGTGGTGTAGCGCTTGGCATGTTCAACCGATTCGAAGCCTTCTTGCGCGGCCAGTTGCACGTCCGACACCTTCACGTCGTTCTGGTAGTCCAGCCAGGACTTGGTTCGCAGCTTTCGCGGCGCGCCCTGTGGCATCATCCAGACCGGCACCAGCGGCGCCTCATCGGGCGCGTCGCCGCTGGGCGCGGCGGCGTCGCCCTTTGCAGCGCCGACAGCGCTTGCGGCGGTTTTTCCCGCATTGGCCGCGTTTTGCAGAACGGCGTTCAGATGCATCTCGCCATCCGCGGACCCAGCGGTGATCACGAACGGGGCGCCATCGTGGCTCGTGGGCGCGCGCGCATGATCCGGGCGGAAAGCGGCCTGGCCTTCGTCCCAGAACAGCTTGCCGCCACAATGGGACCAGAGATGCACCACGGGTGACCAGCCGCCGGACATGGCAACCGCATCGCAGAAAATCTCTTCAAGCACCTCGCCATCGCCCGCCTGAACGCCACGGCAAACGGAGTGCACACGTTTCGCGCCCTTGACCTTGACCGCCGCGGCACCGGTTTCGACCCGGATGCCAAGCGCCTTGGCGTCGTCCATCAGCGCGCCGCCGCCGTTGGGACGCGCGTCAAGGATCGCGGGAACCTTGAGCCCGGCCTGCACCAGCGCGATGGCGGTGCGGTAGGCGTCGTCATTGTTGGTGACAACCACGGTGCGGTCGCCGGGGCTGACGCCAAAGTTCACAAGGTAATCGCGCATGGCGGAGGCCAGCATCACGCCGGGAATGTCATTGCCCGCAAAGGACAAGGGCCGTTCGATGGCCCCTGTCGCGGTGATGATCTGGGCCGCCCGGATGCGCCACAACCGGTGGCGCGGGCCAGATGCTTCGGGCGCGTGATCGGTCAGGCGTTCGTAGCCCAGCACGTAGCCGTGGTCATAGACGCCCGCTCCCATGGTGCGGGTGCGGATTTGCGCATTCGGCAGTGCGTCCAGTTCCTCACACGCCTTGGCGACCCAGGCGTCCGGATCCATCCCATCGATGGTGCCACCGTCGACCGGCGCGCGGCCGCCCAGGTGGGCGGTCTGTTCGAGCAACAGCACCTTGGCCCCGGCGCGGGCAGCGGTAAGGGCGGATTGCAGACCGGCAACACCGCCGCCGATCACCAGCACATCGGTGAAGGCGTAGAAATGTTCGTAGCGGTCGGCATCGCGCGACTCGGAATCCGGGGCTTTGCCTAGACCGGCGGAGTGGCGGATGAAGGGCTCGTAGATGTGTTTCCAGAACGGGCGCGGATGGATGAACATCTTGTAGTAGAACCCCGCGCTGAGGAAGCGCGAGAGCGTGTTGTTGACGATTCCCACATCGTAATTCAGCGACGGCCAATGGTTCTGGCTGGTGGCGGTGAGGCCGTGGAACAGCTCGGTCGTGGTGGCGCGCTGGTTCGGCTCGAACCGGTCGCCCTCGCCCAGGCCCACCAGCGCGTTGGGTTCTTCGGAGCCAGACGCCACGACACCGCGCGGGCGATGATACTTGAAGCTGCGCCCCATCAGCATCTGGTCGTTTGCCAGAAGGGCCGAGGCAAGTGTGTCGCCCAGATAGCCGTTCAGGAGCGTGCCGTTGAACTTGAAGGACACAGGCCGGTCGCGGTTGATCAGGCGGCCCTGGGTTTGAACGCGGGTGCTCATAAGTCAGACCTTGGCGCTGGCGGAAGCGTCGGAGCCTCCGGCGGGAGTTTTGTTGGCAAGATGAAGGGTCACGCGATGTCCCTCCATGTGAATCCGGGGCGTTTGGCGCGGATGGTATCGAGCAGGTCTTTCGGCGGTTCCGTCGTCTGGGCGCTGTAGGTGCCGAACACTTCGAGCGTGTTGGTGCAGCGCGCCGCGTGGAACCACTTGCCGCAGCCGTTCACATGCCGCCAGCGTTCGAAATGCACCCCCTTGGGGTTTTCGCGGTGGAACAGGTAGCCGGTGAAATCGTCATCGCTCGACTCGGGGCCAAAGCGTTTCAGATGCGCTTCGCCACCGGGGTGCAGATCGGTTTCCTCGGCGGCGACGCCGCAATAGGGACATTCTAGGCACAACATGGCAGCCTCCGGAAATGGGACAGGTCGGGACAGCGACGGACCATCACCGGCGGCGCAATGGCGCGAGACGTGTCAGCCGGTGCTGTCTGAAGCTTCAGGGGATCCATAGGGCGGATCGGTTTGTTCATCGACGAAATAGACGACCCAACCCGCGAGGCCGAGGACGACCAACAGGATGGCGATGGCGAGAAGATATTTGAAGGCCATGAAGGAACTCCGTTCAGGGGTGTCGCATGAGCAACCCCCGCCCCGGGCACCGTGTTCCCGCACGGATCTTGATGCAAGGAGAAGGTCAATGCGCCACCCCCGCTGCCACGCTTTCATCGATGAACCGCCCCTCGCGGAAGCGATTGAGGCCGAATTCCGCGGTAAGGGGCGAATAGCCCTTGGCGATCAGCTCGGCCATGCCCCAGCCGGATCCGGGGATCGCCTTGAAGCCGCCGGTGCCCCAGCCGCAGTTGATGAAACAGCCCTCAAGCGGCGTCTTTGACAGGATGGGTGAGCGGTCGCCGGTCATGTCGACAATGCCGCCCCACCAGCGCAGCATCTTGAGGCGCGAGATCATCGGGAAGGTCTCGACCAGCGCGCGGACCGTTTCCTCGGCGTGGTGGAACGACCCGCGCTGGGTGTAGTTGTTGTAGCCATCCGCACCGCCGCCGATGACCATTTCGCCCTTGTCGGATTGGCTCATGTAGCCATGCACAGTGTTGGCCATGACGACCACATCCATGCAGGGCTTGATCGGCTCGGACACCAGCGCCTGCAGGGCCACGGATTCGATGGGCAGACGAAAGCCCGCCATTTCGGCCAGCACACCGGAATGGCCGGCGACGACCAGCCCCAGCTTGTCGCAGTCGATCTCGCCCTTGGTCGTGGTCACGCCTTTGACGCGGCCACCCTCCCGGCGCACCGCCGTGACCTCGCATTGCTGGATGATGTCCATGCCCATGTCCGAGCACGCGCGGGCATACCCCCAAGCGACCGCGTCGTGCCGCGCGGTGCCGGCGCGGGATTGCCAGAGCGCGCCAAGAACAGGGTAGCGCGGACCGTTCAATTCGATGATCGGGCAGAGCCGCTTGACCTCGGACGGGCTGATGAACGTCGTCTCGACGCCCTGCAGGTTGTTGGCATGTGCGGTGCGTTGGTAGCCGCGAACCTCGTGTTCGGTCTGGGCCAGCATCATCACGCCGCGGGGGCTGAACATGATGTTGTAGTTCAGATCCTGGCTCAGCGTTTCGTAGAGCGAACGCGCTTTTTCATAGATCGCGGCAGACGGATCCTGGAGGTAGTTCGAGCGGATGATGGTGGTGTTGCGCCCGGTATTGCCGCCACCCAGCCAGCCCTTTTCAAGCACCGCCACATTGGTGATGCCAAAATTCTTGCCCAGGTAATAGGCCGTGGCCAGGCCGTGCCCACCGGCCCCGACGATGATCACGTCATAGGCCTTCTTGGGGTGCGCCTTGCGCCAAGCGCGTTCCCACCCGGTCTGGTTGCGAAGGGCCTCACGGGCAACGGCGAAGGCGGAATAACGTTTCATGGGCGACTCGAGGCTTGGGACGATCTTGGGGATATGTGGACCGAACAGCCGGGTCTGCGGATACTCACAGCGCCGGTTTTCAGTGTTTTTGCGACATGGCGCTTTGTCACGGGGGTTTGCCCTTTTTTCAAAGGGACTGCAGGTATACATGATCGGTAAAACAGCTTGTGGATATTGCGAAAGATGACGGTTTTCTGGATCGCGACCATCGTTCTGGCCTTTGGTATGGCTGGCCTTCTGGGGCTGGCGCTCGTGCGGGGGCAGCGCAACACCGGCCCGGCTGAATCCTTCGATCTTCAGGTGTATCGTGACCAGCTGGGCGAGGTGGATCGCGATCTGCAACGCGGGGTGATTTCCAAAGAAGACGCCGAGCGTCTTCGGACCGAGATTTCGCGGCGCATCCTGTCTGCGGATGCCAAGGCCACCTCCGAGACAGCCGCGACGGCGCAGCCCAACGGGCTGGGTTACACGGTCGCAGCACTGATCGGGGCGACATTGATTGGCGGAAGTTATTGGATTTATTCGCAGCTCGGCGCGCCGGGCTACGGCGACCTGGGACTGGCGACGCGTCTGGACATGGCCGAGGAGGCGCGCGAAAACCGCCCGTCACAGGACAGTGCCGAAAGCCAGCTCCCCGCCGGTGACGCAGCCGAGATCCAACCGGAATACGCCGATCTGGTCAAACGCCTGCGCGGCGCGGTGTCCGAGCGGCCGGGCGACCTGCAGGGCCATGTCCTGCTGGCGCGGTCCGAGGCGGCGATGGGCAATTACGTGGCCGCCTACCGCGCACAGGAGCGTGTGCTGTCGATCAAGGGCGACAGGGCAACCTCGAAAGACTACGCCGACCTTGCGGACATGATGGTGCTGGCCGCCGGTGGCTATGTCTCGCCTGAGGCGGAGCGCGTGCTCGAGGCGGCGCTGAGCCGGGATGACCAAAACGGCGTGGCGCGATATTACATGGGGCTGATGATGGCGCAGACAGGGCGGCCCGATGTCGCCTTTCGCGTTTGGGACGGGCTGCTGCGGCGCAGCCCGCCGGATGCGACCTGGGTGCCGCCGATCCTTGCCCAGATCGAGGAGATGGCGCAGCGCGCCGGGGTCGATGACTACCAGGTGCCGAGTGTGGCCGCGGCCCCCGGCCCCACCGCCGAGGACCTGGAAAGCGCCGAGGACATGAGCCCCGAAGACCGCCAGCAGATGATCCAAGGCATGGTGGCACGGCTGTCCGACAGGCTGGCTACCGAAGGCGGGCCGCCCGAGGATTGGGCGCGGCTGATTTCGTCGCTGGGTGTTCTTGGCGACGAGGCGCAAGCCATTGCCATATGGAACAATGCGCAGGAGGTCTTTGCCGATAACCCGGACGCGCTCAACATCGTGCGCGAGGGCGCGCGCGCTGCCGGCCTGGTGCTGTGAGCCTGTGATTCACGGTGATTTCTCCAATTTTGCCGCGGCCCTGCCCCCGATGCGCGCAATCGCGGGGCTGGACCTGGGAACAAAGACCATCGGTGTGGCCGTGTCAGACGGGATGCGCAGCGTGGCAACCCCGCTTGAGACGGTGAAACGGCACAAGTTCGGACGCGACGCGGAGGCGCTTCTGGCGATCCTGGCAAAGCGCGACATTGCCGGGGTCGTGCTGGGCCTGCCGCGCAACATGAACGGGACCGAGGGACCGAGATGCCAGTCCACCCGCGCCTTTGCCCGCAATTTCAGCGCGCTCTGGGACCGTCCGATCGGGTTCTGGGACGAGCGCCTCTCCACGGTCGCGGCTGAAAAAGCGCTCCTTGAGGCGGATACGACGCGCAAACGTCGCGCAGAGGTGATCGACCATGTCGCGGCGAGCTATATCCTGCAAGGCGCGTTGGACAGATTGCGCTATATCGAGGCCCAGGGACGAGGGAGCGGACAGGCATGAAAGACGATACCCCGCAACGCGACCGGATCGACAGCCCTTGTGTGCAGATCTGCGTGGTGCATCCAGACGCCAGGCTGTGTACCGGCTGTCTGCGCACGATCGACGAAATCACCGCATGGTCGCGCATGTCGCCCGAGGCCCGCCGGGCGGTGATGGCGGAACTGCCGTCACGCGCGGGCCAATTGAAAAAGCGGCGCGGCGGCCGGGCGGGCCGGATCTCGCGGTAGAGCGATCTCGTGGGTTTCGCGGGACCCAAGTCACGGACGACATGCGCGCCGCCTCGGCTCTGGATCGCCTGCGACCCGGATCGCACCTGCCCTCGCGGACGGGGGCGATCCTTACGACAGGCCCGGGCATCAATGATGCGGCATCCACCCAGGCCCCCAGCGCCAGCAGGTCAGAGGCAGTCAGCAAGCGACGTAGCGAGCCGGCGCAAGAACAGCCTGTAGAACTCCGGTCCGGGCTCAAGATCAGCGCCGAGCGGGTCGAGAACGCCGGTTTGCGCCCCTGATCCATCCACCACGGCAGACACGATGCCGGGGTCGAATTGCGGCTCTGACAGAACGCAGGAAATGTTTCGGTCAGCGATGTGATCCTGGATCTCGGAAATGCGCGCCGGGCTGGGATCGGACGCATCCGAGACCGAGATCGCCCCGGAGGCCGGGAAATCGAAGGCCGCTTCGAAATACTGGTAGGCGTCGTGAAACACCACGAAGTTGCGCCCACGGACCGGGTCTAGGACCATGTTGATTTCAGCGCTGAGCAATGTCAGCTCGTCGCGCGCGGCAGCGGCGTTCGCATGGTAGGCGGCGGCATTGTCGGGATCGGCCGAGGCAAGGGCGTCGGCGATTGCCGTCAGCCAGACTGCGCCGTTTTTCGGCGACAGCCAGGCATGGGGGTCATTGCCCGCGTGTTCATGGCCGGCATGGTCTTCCTCGTCGTGCCCCGAATGGGCGCGGTCGTCGTGATCTTGCGTCTTGGTCTCCTCCGCATGGACGTGTTCGGACCCGTGCTGGTCTTGCGCGGCATGGTCGTCATCATGCGAAGCGTGGTCATGCCCGTCATGCACCTCGTGATCTGCCGCTTCAGCGTGACCCGCGCCGTGATCGTGGTCATGCGCCTCGAAAAGCGCGTTCTCGCGCACGGGCAACACGGTGGTGGTCTCAAGGTCGAAGAGCCCGATCACCGAGGCATCCCCGGCGAGCGTTGCCACCGCGTCCTCGAGCCATGGCGTCAGCTCTGGCCCGACCCAGAACACCACATCCGCGTCTTGCAGGGCTGATGCCTCTGACGGGCGCAGGCTGTATTCATGCGCCGAGGCCCCGGGGGCCACGATCAGCGATGGCTCTCCCACGCCTTGCATCACCTGGGCGACAAGCGAATGGATCGGCGTTATATCGGCCACCACGCTGGGCACGTCGGCGTTGACGGCGCCCGCAAACAGGGACGCGCCAACCGCGATGGGGATCAGGCTTCTGGACATTGCTCTCTCCATGTGATTTTATAACAATACGGACTGATTACAGGATATGTGATAATATGACAAGACTGCCCCGCGCAGAAAACTCCCCGCCCGCCGATCCGGTCGGCTTTGAATCGCATGACCACAGGACCTGCATCAGCGCCGCGACCAACGCCGCCGAGGCGCAATGCACGGCGGAAGGTCTGCGCTTTACACCGGTGCGGCGCAAGGCGCTGGAGATTCTCTTGCAGGAACACCGCGCGCTCGGGGCCTACGAGATGCTGGACCGGCTGCGCGACGCGGGCTTCGGATCGCAACCACCGGTCGCCTACCGCGCGCTGGAATTTCTGGTCACGCATGGCTTTGCGCATAAGATCGAACGGCTGAATGCCTTTATCGCCTGCGCGCATCCCGGCGCCAGCCATGCGCCCGCCTTCATGATCTGCCGCGAATGCCATTCCGTGGCCGAGGCGCAATCCACTCCCACCCGCGACACGCTGGGCGAAGCCGCGCGCACTGCGGGGTTCCGGATCGAACGCACCGTGCTGGAGGCCGAGGGCCTTTGCCCGGCCTGCATGGAAACGGCCGACACATGAGCCTTGTCACGGTGACGAACCTGAGCGTCGGCTACGGCGCGGAACCGGTGTTGCGGAATGTATCCCTGTCGATCGAACCGGGCGAGATCGTCACGGTTGTCGGCCCCAATGGATCGGGCAAGACAACGCTGCTGCGCTCTCTGATCGGCGCGGTTCAGCCGGGTGGAGGCCGGATCACCCGCAAGCCGGGATTGCGAATCGGTTATGTGCCGCAAAAACTGCATATCGACCAGACGCTGCCGATGACCGTGGACCGGTTCCTGCGCCTGCCTGGCAATACCTCGAAAACATCGAGCGCGGCAGCCCTTGACCGCGCGGGCGTGCCAGCGCTGTCGCGCCACCAGATGTCGGCGCTTTCGGGAGGTCAGCTTCAGCGCGTGCTGCTGGCGCGGGCATTGATCAACCAGCCGGATTTCCTCTTGCTCGATGAGGCAACGCAAGGTCTGGACCAACCGGGATCGGCCGCGTTCTACCAGCAGATCGAGCAGGTGCGGCAGGACACTGGCTGCGCCGTGCTGATGATCAGCCACGAATTGCACGTTGTGATGAGCGCGTCGGACCGGGTGATCTGCCTCAACGGGCATGTCTGCTGCGAAGGCACGCCCGATACCGTCTCGGCGGCCCCTGAATACCGCGCTCTGTTCGGGACGGGCACCGGCGGGGCGTTGGCGCTTTACCGCCATGACCACGATCATCACCATGACGGCGAATGTAACCACGGGTCCGACAAGGCGCATTCCGACAAAAAGACCGAGGCCGCAGAGTAATGCTGGATGATTTCATGACGCGCGCGGCGCTGGCCGGCATTGGCGTGGCGGTGGCTGCCGCCCCTTTGGGCAGTTTCGTGGTGTGGCGGCGCATGGCCTATTTCGGAGACGCCACGGCCCATGCGGCGGTGCTTGGCGTGGCGCTTTCGCTTGCGCTGCAAGTGTCGGTCTTTGCCGGCGCCATGGCGGTGGCGCTTGTCATGGCGGTGATCGTGACACTTCTTGCCGGGCGCGGCTACGCGATGGATACGCTGCTGGGCGTGCTGGCCCATTCGGCGTTGGCCTTCGGGCTTGTGGCGGTGTCGTTCCTGTCGGGCATCCGGATCGACCTGATGGCCTATCTGTTCGGCGACATTCTGGCGGTGTCGCGTGGCGATCTGGCGGTCATCTGGGGCGGAGCGCTTCTGGTGGTCGGGTTGATCGGGTGGCGCTGGTCGGCGCTTTTGACGTCGACGCTCAGCGCCGATTTGGCCTATGCCAGCGGCATTGATCCGAAGCGTGAACAACTGGTCCTGACACTGGCGCTGGCGATCACCGTGGCGATGGCGATAAAGGTGGTGGGTGTCTTGCTGATCACGGCGATGCTGATCATCCCGGCCGCGGCCGCGCGACCCTTTGCCAGCACCCCCGAGCAGATGGCCCTGACCGCCGCCGGGATCGGCGCGGCGTCCGCCGTGATCGGCTTGCAGGCGGCCTTGCTGCTGGACACTCCGGCGGGGCCCTCCATCGTCTGCGTTGCGGCGTTGGTCTTTCTTGGGTCAAGCGTCCTGAGCAGCCTGCGGACCTGAGCCGGTGCCGGCGATGCATCGGGGTCGGGACCCTAGTCCGGCGCGTTGGGGAAGAACAGCTGCTGATCGGCGACCGTGTAGGCGGCAATGGCGTCCTGCCCCTCGTCCGACACCAGCCAGTCCGCGAAGGTCTGCGCCGCATCCACGTTCACGGAGGGGCATTTCGCCGGGTTCACCGGGATCACGCCATATTGGTTGAACATATCCTCGTCGCCCTGCACGGTAATGGCGTAGTCCTGTTTGTTGCCGAAACTGATCCATGTGGCGCGGTCGGTCATGACATAGGCGCCCATGCCTATCCCGGCATTCAGCGTCGCGCCCATGCCGGAGCCGATCTCGCGGTACCACGCGCCCGAGGCTGCGGTCGGATCGACACCGCTGTCGGCCCAAAGTGCCATTTCCTTCTTGTGCGTGCCGCTGTCATCGCCACGCGAGGCGAAGAGCACGCCTGTCTCCGCGATCTTGGCCAGCGCCCCCTGCACATCATTCATGCCCCCGACACCCGCCGGATCGGCGGCGGGGCCGACAATGACAAAGTCGTTATACATCAGGTCCGTACGTTCGGTGCCGAACCCGGCGGAAACGAACTTTTCCTCCGATGGCTTAGCATGCACCAGAAGCACATCGCCGTCGCAATTCTCGGCGTTTCTGATGGCTTGCCCGGTGCCCACGGCCACGACATTGACCTGTATGCCGGTTTCCTCTTGGAAAATCGGCAGCAGGTAGTCGTAGAGACCCGAGTTCGCGGTCGATGTTGTCGACTGGACAATGATGGACTGGTCCTGCGCCCACGCAGCGCCCCCGATGATAAGTGCGGCCGTTGTTGCCATAAACTTTCTTGCAAGCATGTTGCTCTCTCCCTTTCTTGATGTGTCAGACGACAATCCTGCCGTTCAGGTAATCCCGGGCCGCATCACAGCGGGGCTCGGGGAAAAATTTGCTCGCTGGGCTGTGCTCGGCCACACACCCGCGGTGCAGGAACACGACGTCATCGGCCATGCGCCGCGCCTGCCCCATGTCATGGGTCACGAAGATGATGCGCACGCCGCTGTCCCGCGCCTCGCTCACGATCTGCTCGATGGCGAGGACCGAAGCCGGGTCGAGGCTGGCGGTGGGCTCGTCAAGGAACATGACCTCGGGATCGGTGGCGAGCGCCCGTGCGAGCGCCAGGCGCTGCGCCTCACCGCCGGACAGCAGCCGCGCGGGCTGATCAGCCTTGTGCGCGAGCCCCACATGATCAAGCAAGGCGTTGCGCCGGGCGCGATCCTTGCCGCGCACCTTGAGGACAAAGTCGACATTGGCCGCCACGGACCGCCGCAGCAGGACCGGCTTCTGAAACACCAGCGCCTGCCGCGCGGTCACATCCGCCGCGCCATGTCGATCCCAGAGGATCTGACCCGCAGTCGGTTGCATGAGGCCGTGGAGCAGCTTCAGAAGCAGGCTCTTGCCCGATCCGTTCGGCCCCATGACCACCGTGCAGCCGGATGCTCCGAGATCGAGACACAGCCCGTCCAGCACCGTCACGTCGCCGAAACGCAGCACGAGATCCCGAACCGCAAGCGGCAGGATCGGCATTTTCTGCGCGTCGACCGCATCGGAGGCGGTGGTCATGGCCATTGCGTCAGACATAGGCCTGCCGCGCCGCTGTCATTCGTACTGAGTGGACCGCCGCATTGACGCCAAGCGCAATCACCAGCAGAACGATGCCAAGAGCCAGGGCGAGTGCCAGATCGCCTTTCGATGTCTCCAGCGCAATCGCCGTGGTCATGACGCGCGTCAGGTGGTCGATATTGCCGCCTACGATAATCACCGCGCCAACTTCGGCCACCGCACGGCCGAACCCGGCGAGCCCGACAGTCAGGAGCGAATAGCGCG
The DNA here is from genome assembly GCF_020055675.1 of Marivita sp. GTDB lineage: Bacteria > Pseudomonadota > Alphaproteobacteria > Rhodobacterales > Rhodobacteraceae > Marivita. Next base: position 31,592 of record NZ_JAIPUS010000009.1, on the reverse strand, counting down.
CGTCCCACAGAAGTGCCTGGACCGTCTGCACCCGCGTCAGACACAAGGAACGGAACTGCTCTGAATATTCGGAGTGCAGGTCCTCAATCACCTGCTGCGACAGCGCGGCAATGATCGGGGCGATCAGGATGATCTGGGCGATGATCATCGCGGTCGGCGTATAGAGCAGACCAAGAAACCCCAGCGGACCGGAGCGGGACAGGTGCAGGTAAACCAGCAGCCCGACAACCACAGGCGGCAGCCCCATCAAGGCGTTCATCACGATCAGCACGGCATTGCGCCCGCGAAAACGGCTGATCGCCACCAGCGCCCCGACAGGAAACCCGACCAGACAGGCGATGACCGTCGCGGTCAGGCTAACCTGCAGGGACAGAAGCACGATCTCGAACAGGTCCGGGTCGCCGGACAGCACCAGCTTTGCCGCAAGTCCCAAGGCGTCGGCAATGCTTTGCAAATTTTCCCTCGATTTGCATATTTTAACAATCGCCCGCATGAACGCAGGACATCGCGCATATTTCAAGGCTCATTTTCGGCGTTATGCGCGTTTGAACGTCGTCACGGTGCCCGGTTCGGACCGTGTGCTGGCAGATCGCCGGATGCATGGCTATGGCGGTCGCGGACCGCGTCGCGCAGACCTCCCGGCCCTTCGGTTATGACTGCGGTTCCAACCCGGATGTCAGGCCGCCTGGTCGCCCCCGAGTCCAGAGATCGCCGCGATAAGGTTTTCCTCGGTCACTTCTTCAGAGGTGAATGTGCGCATGACCCGGCCCGAGTACATCGCCACGATGCGGTCGGCGACATGCAGGACCTCGGGCATTTCCGAGCTGATCACGATCACCGCGTAGCCTTGGGCGGCCAAATCACGCAGAAGGTTGTGGATCTCGGCTTTCGAACCAACGTCGATGCCGCGCGTGGGTTCATCCACGATCAGCACATTGGGGTGCATCGACAGCCATTTGCCAATCACGATCTTCTGCTGGTTGCCGCCGGACAGATTGCCGACCGTCTGCTTCCAGCCCGGCGTGCGGATATCGAGCTTGTCGCGGTACTGGTCGAAGATCGCGATCTCTGCGCCGTCCGACACGAACGGCCCCGCCTTTAGGTCATCCACTTGCGGCAGAGTCATGTTATCACGGCAATTCATGCCCAGAACGAGACCCTGCCCCTTGCGGTCCTCGGGCACCAGCGAGATACCACGTTCGATCGCATCATAGGGGGAGTGAATTTTCACCTCTTGCCCATCAATGAGGATCGTTCCGGCCGATGGGTCGCGCAGCCCGAAGAGCGTTTCGGCAATCTCGGTCCGGCCCGCGCCGACAAGACCGTAGAACCCGACCACCTCACCGCGCCGGACCTCGAAGCTGACATCGGAATACAAATCGCCACAGCTCAAGCCCCGGACCTCGAGCGCGACATCGCCCAGTTCGTGATGGGACACGTTGCGGCTGAGATCGAGCTTGCGCCCGATCATCATCTGGGTGACGCCTTCTTCATTCGTTTCGGCCGTGTTGAGGGTGCCCTGGTACTGGCCATCACGCAGCACGCTGATACGGTCGGTGATCTTGAAAATCTCCTCCATCCGGTGAGAGATATAGGCGATGCCCACACCCTGCGATTGCAGATCCGCAATGACTTCGAACAGCACCACCTTTTCCGCATCCGTGAGCGAGGCAGTCGGTTCGTCGAAGATGACCGCCTTGGCATCCACGGTGAGCGCACGGGCGATTTCGACCATCTGCTGGTTCGCGATGGAGAGATCGCCGACACGGGTTCCGGCATCGAAGCCGACGTTCAGCTTTTTCAGGATCGCATTGGTTTTCTCGGCGAGCGTGGTCCAATCCACGCGGCCAAAGCTCTTGCGCGGCAGTTCTCCGAGGTAGATGTTCTCTGCCACGCTGAGTTCCTCGGCGAGGCTGAGTTCCTGGTGGATGAAGACGATGCCCTTGGCCTTGGCGTCCAGCGGACCGGACATGACCGTCGGCTCCTCTGCCACGATGATCTGGCCTTCATTGGGCTGGTGTATACCGCCAAGGACTTTCATCAGGGTGGATTTCCCGGCACCGTTTTCGCCCATCAACGCGTGGACCTCGCCGGGCAGGATGGACAGCGAAACGCCATCCAGCGCACGCACACCAGGAAAGGTCTTGACGATGTTCTCAAGCCGCAGGACAGGGGTTTTCCCGGTCATACCTTCAACTCCTCTTTGCCTTTCACGTTCAACTGCCGGTCAAGGAACAGCACGGCGATCAGGATCAGGCCGATCACGAGGTTCACGGTCGATGTGTCGGCGCCGATGTGGCCCAGCCCCTTGCGCAGAAGCTGGATCGCCAGCACGCCGCCAAAGGTCCCGATCACGTTTCCCGCGCCGCCGGTGATCTTGGTCCCGCCCAGAACCACCGCCGTGATGACCCATAATTCGTACAGCATCCCGTCATTCGGATTCACGCTGCCGCTTTCGGCATAGAACACCACCGCCGATAGCGCGGCCAGAAAGCCGATGATCATGAAGTTGATCATCATGTGCGGACCCACGCGGATCCCCGCGTTCACGGCAGCCTCGCGGTTGTTGCCGATGGCATAGGCGTTTCGCCCATGGACGGTTCTGGCCATCAGGAACCAGATCGCCAGCGTCACGAGAAGCAGCACCCAGGACGCGGTGGCCAATCCGAGGAACTCGGCCTCGGCAAAATCCACCAGCGTCCAGTTGAGATGCGATGTCGGGTTTTCCCCGTTGAACATGAAGACGATGCCGCGAAAGCCCAGCATCGACCCCAAGGTGACGATAAAAGCATCCACGCCGGTCTTCCAGACAATAAGCCCGTTGATCGCCCCGAAGAAGACACCGGATGCCAGCGCCAACAGGCAAGACACCGGGATCACCCAGTCGCCCAGCCCGGCAAAGATCGGCCAGGTCATGCTGTCCAGCAAAACGATGGCCGCGATGGCGAAAGTCGCCCCGACACTCAGGTCGATATTGCCGTTGACCATCACGATCGTCATGCCCATGGCGATGATGCCGATCGGCGCCGACTGCTTGAGCAGCAGCAGCATGTTGTCGATATCCATGAAGGCCTGATCCGTGATCGCCATGAATTCTCCGGCGATCGAGAAGAAGATCAGCTCAAGCACGATAAAACCCCATATCGCGCCGTTTTTCAGAGCCTTGGAAACTGTGCCCTTGTCCATGCTGATGTCCATGCTGCGTCCCCTCAAGCGATCGATGACCAGAGCTTGCCGCGTTTGGCCGCGATATCGAGCCAGACAGCAAGGATGATGATGACCCACGTCACGACATACTGGACGTAGAACTCCAGCCCCATGATAAGCAGACCGTTTTGGATGAACCCGAGGATCAGCACGCCGATGACGGTCTTGAAGATCGTGCCCGAGCCCCCCAGGAGCGAGGCGCCGCCCAGAATTACCGCAGCCAGCACTTCAAGCTCCATCCCCTGGCCCACGGTATTCTGCGACCCCAGCGACCGGCTGGCCTGGATCAGGCCCGCGGTGGCCACGCAGAAGGCCGAAATCAGGTAACAGGCGAACACGGTGCGCGCGCGGCGAATGCCGGAAAAGGTGGCGGCGGTGCCATTCCCGCCGACTGCATAGATCTTGCGGCCAAATGGGGTCTTGGACAGTATGATCCCCAGAATCGCGGCAAGTCCCAGAAAAATCAGGATCGGCATCGGAATGCCCAAGGCGCTGCCCTGACCGAAAATGCTGAACCAGGTGCCCTCCTTGTCGGCGATATCCATGTTCTGACCGCCTGAATAGGTGAGCGTCAATCCGTGAATGGCCGACAGCATTCCCAAGGTCACGATAAGCGAGTTGAGCCTGAGATACCCCACCAGAAAGCCGATAAAGGCCCCCAGGCACAGCGTCATGCCAAACATCGCCGGAATCGCGAGGAGCGGGCCAAGCTCATCGTGCAAATCCAGCACCACGATGGTTGAAAAAGACATCATCGACCCAACCGAAAGATCGAGGTTGCCGCTGATGACCACGAAGGTCACGCCAAGCGCCATGATCCCCAGGATGGCCGAGGACCGCACAACGCTGAACAGATTGTCCATGGTCAGGAACTTCGGGTTGGCGATGGTAAAGACGATCATGAAGATCGCGAAAGCGATCAGGATGCCCTGTTTTGCCAGAACAGTCCCGATCTGTTGTTTTGTCAGTGTGGCCATGAGCTCCTCCCAAAGATCGTTGGCATCCGGTCCATATCAGTCAGACCAGGGTCATTCCCCCGTCGATCATCACGATCTGACCGGTCATGTAGTCGCTGTCCTTGGACGCAAGAAATGTTGTCGTCCCGGTGATATCCTCCGGCGTGGCCACGCGGCCCTTGAGGATTTCGGACGAAAACTCCTCCATCGCCTGTCCCGGACGCTCGGCGGCCCCGATCTCCATCAGGTCCTGATCGACCTGTTCCCACATCTCGGTCGCGACGACCCCCGGCGCGAACCCTGTCACCGTGATACCATGTTTTGCCAGATCGCGCGCGCCCGATTGCGTCAGCGCGACCACGGCGAATTTCGAAGCGCAATACGGCGCGACATTGTCGAACCCCTGCCGGCTGGCGATGCTGGCGGTGTTGATGATCTTGCCCTGTCCGCCCTGGGCGATCATTTGGCGGGCGGCTTCCTGCATACCGATCATGCAGCCCAGACCATTGATGCCCATGATGAAATTCCAGTTTTCCTCGGTCACATCGAGGAAATTCATCGGCCTGTTCACGCCGGCATTGTTGAACTTGACATCCAGCCGGCCAAAGATGCCAACCGTGTGGGCGATCATTGCCCTGACCTGTTCGCGGTCTGTCACATCGACTGCCGCATGCGCCACACGCGCATCTGCGCGCGCCGCGCGCGCGGCGTTGGCATCCGCGACCTCGGCAACCTTGTCGGCATTGATGTCCGCGAAACAGACATTCGCACCTTCGTCCAGCAACGCCTCGCCAATGGCGCGGCCAATGCCTTGCGCCGCACCGGTCACGATGCAGGACCGCCCCGAGACTCCTGTCATCCCGTTCATCCATATGTCTGAGTGTAGAAGAAAACACGCGAGGCAGACGAACCGCCCCGCGCGTTCCGGGAGGAGATCAGAAGACGGGCTTGTCGTACTCGTCTTGATTTTCCTGAGTGATCTTCGGCGTGTCGAAGTAGTTGAGGAAAGGAACTTCCTCGCCGTTGAGCACATCGATCGCCGTTTTCAGAGCGGCTTCCGCGTCATCGACCGGCGACTGGTAGATCGATCCCCAGTAATCGCCGTCCTGCATGGCTTCGTAGCCCACCGCAAAGTTGGTGGCACCGACAAAGATGATGCCGTCGCGACCCGCTGCCTTGGCAGCATTCAAGGCGCCGACGCCCATGTTGTCATCGCCCGCGTAGACGCCGTCGATATCGTCATACTTGACGAGGAACGCCTCCATGACCTGCTGCGACTTCTCGCGGTTCCAGTCGCCCGGCTGCTTGTCGATCTGCTCCACGTTGGGGCAGACTTCCGGCAGACGATCATCGAAACCCTTGGCGCGCTCGATCGCTGTGGTGTAGCCCGGCTGACCGGTGATATGCACGACCTTGGCTTCGTCCTCGATGCCCATGTCCTTGAACTTGTCGCACATGATCTCGGCAGAGCGCTTGCCTTGGGTGATGTTGTCCGGACCCGAGAAGCTGGACACGAAGTCGAACCCCTGCTCGGCGATGTTCGAATTGGTGACGATCACCGGAATATCGGCCTGATGCGCCTTGCGCACCGCCGGGATCACCGCTTCACCGTTGGTTGGCCAGATAATGATCGCATCGACCTCTTGCTGGATCAGGTCTTCCATCTGCGCGATCTGCCGGGCCACGTCACCGCCCGCGTCCAGCACGACAGTCTCGACCATGTCATTGGCCTCGGCCGCAGCGATGAAGGCTTTTTCATACGTGGTTTGATAGCTGTCGACGCCGACGTTGTTCTGCGTGATGCCAATGGTCATTGTGTCGCTGTGCGACCCGGCCATTGCCGTGCCGGTCAGCGTTGTCGATGCAACCAGCGCTGCCGTTAATGTCGTTTTCATACTTTGGTCCTCCCACGGATATATTTAGAAACGATTGCGACCGTCCTCTCGGCCTGTTCCGTTGCCGGAGCAATCTGCGGTCTATGGAGCGATATTTCCCAAGCGGACGAACGCTCCTTTTTATCCATTTTCGATATATTTTTATCCATATTCGATTTTTAAGTGATATCCAATTTCCACCAGTCTGAACATTTTCAAGGGGTGGCGCCAGTGCCAACGCAAGCAATTCCAAGACACCGACCCAACCCAGGGACACAATGCACGAAACCTTCGCAAATGATATCCAATATGGACAAACACCGATGACACGCGCCGACTCCGCGCCGCGTCTTGTGGCGGGTCCCGAATTGGAAAGAGTGGTCGGGTTTCTGCAATCCCTGCATGTCGAGCTGGACAGCGCGATTGAGCCAAGCACGCCGAACCCGCATCTGAACATGATCCTGCACCTTCTGCACAGCCATTCCGAAGGGCGGCTGGTCTCGCCGTCGTCAATGGTCGCAGCGGCCGGGGTGCCCTATGCAACCGCAACGCGCAAACTGGCCGAGATCAAGCAGGCCGGGCTGATAGAACAGCGCCCCCGAACCAAGAGCGGCAAAAGCTTTTCCCTGCATCCAAGCCGCGAATTGCTGGACAATTTCAGCCAGTTGGCCGACCGGATCGAACGCATCGCGCGAACCTCTTTCGGGACGGCAGACGCCAGCGACAACTCGACCAGTTATTATTACGGCGGCTCCTACCAGGCCGCGCAGGCAACGATTGCCCCGCCCCAGGCCCTGCCCCGGCCGCTCAAGCTGTCCGGCGGACTGCGCATCCTGGTGCATGGCGATCCGACATTCATGGTGATGGACAACCTCAAGCGGCAGTTCGAACAACTGGTCGGCACGGGCATCCATCAACGCGCCTTCTCGATAGACCGCTTGCGCGAAGAAGCACTGCGCAATGCCGAACGCGGTAAAAGCCGTTACGACATCATTGCTGTCGACCTGCCCTGGCTTGGCGAGTTCGTCGCAAAGAAGATCATTCGCCCCCTGGATGAGGTGATGGATATCACCCGCCTCGATCCGGCGGATTTTCACACCGCCGGGTGGCGGGCCGCGCATTGGGACGGGCGGCCCTTCGGTGTGCCAAGCCAGACAACTCCGGAACTGATGTTCTACCGCAAGGACTGGTTTGCCACAGAAGGCCTGGAGCCGCCCATCACGACGCAGGCCGTGATCGACGCGGCCCGCCATTTCCATGCCCCGCGCCAAGGGCGCTATGGCGTGGCGTGGAACGCGGCCCGCGGGACAGCGCTGGGGCATACCTTCATGATGACTTGCGCCGCTTTTGGCCAGCCCATCGTGGACCTGCCCGAAATCGCCGGCGGCTATGATGCCGATCATCTGGGCGATGGAGGGTTCCGGCCCATGCTGAACGGCGATCGTGCACTGGCCGCGGCGAATTACCTGATGCAGCTGCTGGAATATTCGCCGCCCGATATCCTGTCGATGTCCTGGTACGAACGGGTGCGCCCCTATGCCTCCGGCAAGGTGGCAATGGCCTATGGCTATACCCTGCTGGCCCCGTATTTCGAGCTGGATGACAGCTGTTCGGCGCATGACAACACCGGCTACCTGCCACATCCGCACGGCCCCGAGGGCGCGCCCATCGCGCCGGTGGGGGGCTATGTCTTCTGCATCCCGTCCAACCTTGCGCCGGATCGCATCGAAGACGCTGTCGACGCGCTGGTCACCTTTACCTCGCCCGGCGCGCAAAAGCTCTATGCGCAAAGCGGCAGCCGCACCGCGCCCCGCTATTCGGTTGGCGCGGACCCCGAGGTGCGCCGCCTTTCACCGATCTTCGAGCTTGTGGACCAGATGTCGTGGCGCGACGAACTGCAATTCTGGCCGCGCCCGCCGATTCCGCAGATCTCGGACATCATCCGCATCTGCGGCCACGAACTTCACGATATGCTGCGCGGGATCGTCTCGCCGCGCGATGCGCTCGACCGCGCGCAGGCGCGGGCCGAGGACATAATGGGACAACAGGTCACTTAGGGAGGAAACCATGGACCCCAATCGCCTCAAAGGTAAGAATATCCTGATCACGGGCGCGGCCCGCGGCATGGGTGCCGCCAATGCCGAAAACTTTGCCGCGCAGGGCGCCAACGTGTGTCTTGGCGATCTTGATCAGGACGCGGCGCAAACGCTCGCCGAGCAGATCAACGCGGTCGGAAACGGCAAGGCGATTGCCGTGAAGATGGATGTCACCAAGCGCGAAGACAACGCCGCCGCCGTCGCGGCCACGGTAGACGCCTTCGGGTCGATCAATGTCGCGGTGTTCAACGCGGGCCTGAACAAGCCCCGGTTCTTCATGGATATCGATGAAGACAACTGGGACATGATCATGAACGTCAACACCAAGGCGATGTGGCTGGGCATGCAGGAAACCGCCCGCCAGATGATCGCCCAGGGCCCGATGGAAGATCACCCCTACAAGCTGATCAACGTGGGCTCCATCGCGTCGCGCAAGCCGCTGGTGGATGTCACCGTCTATTGCACTTCGAAATATGGCTGCCTCGCGCTCACCGAATGCGGCGCATTGGGGCTGGCCGAGCACAATATCACCGTGAACGGCTATGCGCCCGGCGTCGTGGTCACGCCGCTGTGGGAGCAGCTCGACAAGGACCTGGTCGACATCGGTTTCAAGGAGCGCGAGGGCCAGGCCTACGAGGATATTGTCGAAAGCAATCTCGTGATCAAGCGGGTCTCCTACCCGGACGACATCACCGGCACCGCCTCTTTCCTGGCCAGCGACGACAGCGATTACATGACCGGCCAGATGATCCACATCGACGGCGGCTGGGTCACGAAATAGGGTGCGCGATTTCACGCACCACCCCCGCAAAATTTCCAACCCACGGTGCATGCAGCCACGCACCCCACGGAGTTCATACACATGACACGCGCACTGATGCCGAACATGCTCACCCCCCAGGACCTCGAACCCAACTGGGAATGGCGCGACCGCCTGCCCGCCTGGGGTCATACCTCGGTCGATTTCGAGCGCCGGGTCGATCATGACCGGCTGCGCCGCTACCGTCTGGCCCGCACCCGGCAGAGCTTGCAAAACTCGCAGGCCGGGTCGCTCTTGCTGTTCGACGTGAACAACATCCGCTATGTCAGCGCCACCAAGATCGGCGAATGGGAACGCGACAAGATGTGCCGCTTTTGCCTGCTGACCGGCGACGATTCTCCCTATGTCTGGGATTTCGGCTCGGCCGCGGTGCATCACCAGCGCTATTCCGACTGGCTGGAGCCCGATCACTGCCTCGCCGGCGTCGTCGGCATGCGTGGCACCATCCCGCCGGAATTCGGCTTGATGCGCAAATATGCCAAGATGATCGCCGAACTGATCAAGGATGCCGGCATGGCGGACATGCCCGTGGGTGTGGACTATGCCGAAACCGCCATGTTCCACGCCCTGCGGGAAGAGGGCATCAATGTCGTCGATGGCCAGCAGATCATGCTTGCCGCGCGCGAAATCAAGAACTGGGACGAGATCCAGTTGCTGACGCAGGCCGCCAGCATGGTCGATGGCGTCTACCACATGATCTACGAAGAGCTGAAACCCGGCATCCGCGAGAACGATATCGTCGCCATGTCGAACAAGCTGCTGTATGAGATGGGATCGGACGATGTCGAGGCGATCAACGCGATCTCGGGCGAACGCTGCAACCCGCATCCGCATAACTTTACCGACCGCCTGATCCGTCCGGGCGATCAGGCCTTTTTCGACATCCTGCAAAGCTACCAGGGCTACCGGACCTGTTACTACCGGACATTCAACGTGGGCCGCGCAACGCCAGCCCAGAACGACGCCTATGTGAAGGCCCGCGAATGGATCGATGCGTCGATTGCCATGATCAAACCGGGCGTGACCACCGACAAGGTGGCCGAGGTCTGGCCCACGGCTGAATCGCTGGGCTTCCCGAACGAGGACGCGGCCTTCGGCCTGCAATTCGGCCACGGGCTGGGGCTGGCGCTGCACGAGCGCCCGATCATCAGCCGCGCCGTGTCTCTGGATCATCCAATGGAAATCCAGACCGGCATGGTCTTTGCACTGGAAACCTATTGTCCCGCGACCGACGGCTATTCCGCCGCGCGGATCGAGGAAGAAGTGGTCGTGACCGAGACAGGCTGCGAGGTGATCAGCCTCTTCCCGGCGGAAGAGCTGCCTATCGCCAACCGGTATTGATCATCTCCGCCGGAGGATGCCTCCGGCGGGAGTTTATTGGGCAAGATGAAGCGGGGGCCATGCGCCCTTGCCCCCTTTGGGAGGGAACCAATGGCCAAGGCCAAGACAAACACCGAAGACTACCTGCGCATGTATCGCCAGATGATGCGCATCCGCACCTTCGAGGACAACGCCAACCAGCTTTACCTGTCGGCCAAGATGCCGGGCCTTACGCATATGTATTCCGGGGAAGAAGCTGTTGCGGTTGGGATCTGCGAGGCGCTGACCGATGACGACCGGATCACCTCGACGCACCGGGGGCATGGCCATTGCGTCGCCAAGGGCGCGAATTTCAAGGAGATGTTCTGCGAGCTTCTGGGCAAGGAAGAAGGCTACTGCCGCGGCAAGGGCGGGTCGATGCATATCGCCGATCAAAGCCACGGCAACCTTGGCGCCAATGCCATCGTCGGCGGCTCCATGGGGATTGCCACCGGATCGGCCCTGCGGGCCAAGCTGCTGGGCCAGGACGATGTGACAGTGTGCTTCTTCGGCGATGGCGCCACCGCGCAGGGGCTGTGGTACGAGGTCATGAACATGGCCGCGCTCTGGACCCTGCCGGTGATCTATGCCTGCGAAAACAACGGCTATTCCGAATACACCAAGACCGAGGAAATCGCCGCCGGCTCCATCACCGCGCGGGCCGAAGCCTTTGGCATCGAGGCCTTCCAGGTGGATGGCCAGGACGTGCTGGCCGTCAACGAATTGACCCAGAAACTGGTCGCCCGCTGCCGCAAGGGCGACGGGCCGTTCTTTATCGAACTGATGACCTATCGCTACCACGGGCACCATGTCGGCGACATCAATCGCGAATATTACCGGTCCAAGGCAGAAGAAAAGGACTGGAAGGACAACCGCGATCCGATCATCCGTTTCCGGTCCTACCTGGTGAGCGAAGGCATCGCGACCGAAGACGAGATCGAGGCGATGAACACCGAGATCGAAAAGGACGCTTCCGAGGCCGTGGCCTATGCCGAAGCGGCCAAATACCCCGATGTGTCCGAAGTGGACATGCACATTTACGCGGACTGAGGAGAGAAAGATGAGAGAGATCACCCTGTCCCAGGCCGTGAACGAGGCTATCGCCGAGGAAATGCGCCGCGACCGCACCGTGTTCCTGATGGGCGAGGACGTGGCCGAAGCCGGAACCCCCTTCAAGGTGCTGTCCGGCCTGGTCGAGGAATTCGGCACCGAGCGCGTCATCGACACCCCGATCGCCGAGCCGGGCTTCGTGGGGCTGGCCGTGGGGGCGGCCATGACCGGCGCGCGCCCCATCGTCGACCTGATGTTCGGCGATTTCATTTACCTCGTGATGGATCAGCTTTGTAACCAGGCGGCCAAGCAGCACTATATGTCGGGTGGCAAACTGTCGGTTCCGATGGTGCTGCGCACCAATATGGGGGCGACCCGGCGGTCCGCCGCGCAGCATTCACAATCGCTCCAGGCGATCGTGGCGCATATTCCGGGGCTCAAGGTGGCGATGCCGTCTTCGGCCTATGAAGCCAAGGGCCTGATGAAAACCGCGATCCGCGACAACAACCCGGTCGTGATCTTCGAAGACAAGCTGATGTACCAGGACAAGGCCCCGGTGCCGGAAGAGGAATTCCTGATCCCCTTCGGCGAGGCGCATATCAAGCGCGACGGATCGGACATCACCCTGATCGCCACGTCCTCGATGGTGCAGGTGGCCGAAAAGGCTGCCGACCTGCTGTCGAAAGAGGGCATCGAGGCCGAGGTGATCGACCCGCGCACCATCGTGCCGCTGGACGAGGCCGCGCTGATCGAAAGCGTCAAGAAAACCAGCCGCGCCATCGTGATCGACGAGGGCCACCAGAGCTATGGCGTAACTTCGGAAATCGCGTCTCGGCTGAACGAAAAGGCGTTCTACCATCTCGACACACCGGTGATCCGCATGGGCGCGATGGATGTGCCAGTGCCGTTCAGCCCCGCACTCGAAGACATCACCGTGCCGACACCGGACCGCGTGGCCGAGACCGCGCGCAAGCTGTGTTCAGGGGAGCTGATTCATGCCGCATGATGTGACGATGCCCCAGCTTGGCATGGCACAGGACGCGGGCAAGATCGTGTCATGGCTCAAATCGCCGGGAGATCCGGTGTCCAAGGGCGACGCGCTGTTCGAGGTGGAAACCGACAAGGCCACGATGGAGGTCGAGGCGCAGGCAAGCGGGTATCTCACCGGCGTGTCGGCGTCAGAAGGCGAGGACGTGGCCGTTGGCTCTGTGATCGCGCGGATCTCTGACAGCGCCGATGACGACGGCCCTGCCCCCGATGCGCCCGCTCCGGCCGAACCCGATGGCACATCTGATGCGCTGCCCGAGGGTAAACCCGTCACCATGCCGCAGCTTGGCATGGCGCAGGACAGCGGTCTGCTGGTGAGCTGGCAGAAATCCCCCGGTGATCCGGTCAAATCCGATGATGTGCTCTTCGAGGTGGAAACCGACAAGAGCACGATGGAGGTTGAGGCCGGCAGCGATGGCTATCTTGCCGCAACCCTGGCCCAGGCCGGCGAAGAGGTGCCGGTGGGCCATGCGGTGGCGATCATCAGCGCGGACACGCCCGACACCCCTGTGTCACGCTCGGTCGCGGTCCGCACCACGGCGGCCTCCGAACCGGCACAGCCTGCGGCAGCGGAAACCGCGACACGGCCCGAAACGGCCGCCCCGGCACCTCCGGCGCCGCAGCCCGCGAGCGGACGCATCCTTGCCTCGCCCAAGTTGCGCAGGCTGGCGCTTGAACAGGGGCTGGACCTTTCACGGCTTGTCGAGGCCGGTCATCCGCAACCCTACCATGTCCGCGATCTCGAGGTGCTCAAGGCGCTGCCGCAGGTATCCGCGCACCCCGAAGTGACAGCCGGCGCAACAGCGCACCACCTCGTGGCCAAGGTTTCGGGCGACGCCCTGACCGATTTTACCCAATGGGCCGCCGACGCGCACGGTCTGACAGATGCCGATGTCCTGCTTGCGGGACTGGCCGGCGCCGCCCTGCCCGCGGCCGGAACGGTGGCCGTGGAACGCTTTGGCGCGTCGACATCCTATGCGATGCCCGACACTCGCCGGCTTTCCGGCGTGGCCAGAACCGACGCCGCGCCAGACCTGATCCTGCGCGATCTGCGCGGCACGGCCATTCGCCAGCCGCACATGGCGGCTGATGGCATTCCGGTTCTGACCCTGACGCAGCGTCGCAAGGGGGTGCGCATTACGATGGAATGCGCGGCTGGCCAGATGACGGCGCAGGGCGCGATCCAGCTTCTTACTGATTTCGCAGGCATGGTGGAGCAACCGCTCCGCCACCTGCTTTGACATTCGGGGACCGATATGGACTATACCGACCTTTACATCGACGGCACATGGCACCAGACAGCCGAGCGGTTCGACGTCATCAATCCCGCGACCGAAGAGGTGCTTGCCTCGGTTGCGTCAGCCGAAATCGCGGATGCCGACAAGGCACTGGACGCCGCCGAGAAGGCGATGGGCGACTGGGCCGCACGCAGCCCGCGCGACCGCTCCGAAGTGCTGCGCCGGGCGTGGGAATTGATGACAGAGCGCCGTGACCACTTCGCCCATCTGATGACGCTGGAAAACGGCAAGGCGGGCGTCGATGCACGAGGCGAGGCCGCCTATGCGGCCGAGTTCTTCCGCTGGTTCGCCGAAGAGGCCGTGCGCGCCGACGGGTTGATTACCCACGCCCCGGCCTCTGGCGCGCGGATCGTCGTGCAGCACAAGCCCGCCGGGCTGGCAGTGCTTGTCACGCCGTGGAACTATCCGGCGGCCATGGGCACCCGCAAGATCGCCCCCGCGCTGGCGGCGGGCTGCGGCGTCATCATCAAGCCGGCCTCCGAAACCCCGCTGACCATGCTGGCGCTGATGCCACTGCTGGAAGAAGCCGGCGTGCCACCCGGTCTCGTCAACGTGCTGCCATCGCGCAGGACGGGCGCGCTGGTCGATCACATGCTGCACGATCCGCGCGTGCGCGTCGTGAGCTTTACCGGCTCCACCGGCGTGGGCCGCAAGCTGTTGAAATCCGCCGCCGACCAAGTGCTCAAACCCGCGATGGAGCTGGGTGGCAACGCGCCCGTGGTCGTGCTCGAGGATGCCGATATGGACACCGCCATAGAGGGTACGATGCTGGCCAAGATGCGCAACCTCGGCGAAGCCTGCACCGCTGCCAACCGCATCTATGTGCACGCGGATATTGCCGAGGAGTACACCAGGCGGCTGACGGAACGAATGTCGGCCCTCAAGCTCGGCGATGGCACCGACCCAAGCGTCGATGTCGGACCGCTGGTCAATGCCGACACGCGCGACAAGGTGGCCGCTTTCGTGGCCGACGCCGTGGCCAAGGGGGCAAAGATAGAATGCGGCGGCGAGACGCCTGCGGGCAAGGGCTTCTTCTACCCGCCCACGGTCCTGTCGAACGTGTCCGAGGACGCCGACTGCGTGCAAGACGAAATCTTCGGGCCGGTCGCGGCGATCCAGACCTTCACCGACCAGGAGGAGGTCATCCGGCGCGCCAATGACACCGAATACGGCCTTGTCGCCTACGTGTTCTCCGGCGATTTCAAACGCGGCCTGCAGGTCTGCGAACGGCTGGATTATGGCATGGTCGGGCTCAATCGCGGGCTGGTCAGCGACCCGGCCGCCCCCTTTGGCGGGACCAAGCAATCCGGGCTGGGGCGCGAAGGCGGGCATGAAGGCATGCTCGAATTCATGGAAACGCAATACATCTCGGCAAGCTGGTAAAGGAGCGGACATGGCAGACGTTATCGCAAGCCCCACCACCCGGCGCCTTGCGCTTGAAAAGGGGGTCGAGATCGAGGACCTGGCCAAGCGGCTGGGCCGCCAGACCATCGGGCCGGAAGATCTTGGCGCCACCGCCGCGTCCGCGCCGGCTTCGGGAGCATCGGGTGCGGACACCTCGTATTGGGACGTCGATCACAGCCAGTACGGCCCGGTCACGGCCGAGCCGATGAGTCGGTTTGCCCAGATCGCGGCGCGGAACCTCGCGGCGGCGCAATCGCTGATCCCGGCGGTCACGCATCACGACAGAGCCGATGTCAGCGCGATCGAGGCGTTTCGAAAGAGCCTCGGATCAGAGGCCCGCCAGCGCGGTGTGAAGCTGACCGCGCTGGCGTTCCATGTGGCCGCGCTGGCGCGCTGCCTGCGCGCCTTTGCACGGTTCAACGCCTCATTGTCGCCGGATGGAGACACGCTGTTTCTCAAGGAGTACGTGCATATCGGCATCGCTGTCGATACGCCGCACGGGCTGATGGTGCCGGTGATCCGGGATGCCGATCGCAAGGGACTGTGGCAGATCGCGGCCGAGATCGGCGACCTGGCCGCGCGGGCACAGGCGCGCAAGGTGGGGCCGGATGAAATGGGCGGTGCCTCGATGACGATCACCAACCTGGGCGGGATCGGCGGCACGGCCTTTACCCCGATCGTCAACCCGCCGGAAGTGGCGATCCTTGGCCTGACCCGCACCGAGACCGTCACGGTCTGGGACGGCGACACGCCGCGCCCGGTGCCGATGGTGCCGCTGGACCTGTCCTATGATCACCGGGTGATCAACGGGGCGGATGCCGCGCGATTCCTGGCGCGGTATTCCGGGCTGATTGCTGATCCGCGCAACATGCTGATCTGAACAAACCTCCCGTCCCAGCCATGGGACGGGAAGACAGCCATTGATATTGCAGGGAAATTTCCGGCCAATTTACCACTTGTTAGGATCTCGACCGCAAGACACCGATACGGCTCGGGGCCATGGCCAGCCTGGCGTCATGCTGCACCCTGCCCCACACAAACCCCGCCTTGAGCGTCACGACAGCGCCGCCAGTCATGTCGGCAGCGCATGGGTCTGGGCCGCATGATGAAGCGCGGCGACAGCGCAGGAGGCCAGACGCGATTTCGCCCCGTCCGAACGCGAGTTCAGCACCACCGGCACCTTGGCCCCCAACAAGAGACCCGCGCCTTCGGCATGCGAGATGAAAGACAATTGCTTGGCCAGCATGTTGCCCGCGTCGAGCCCCGGAACGACAAGGATGTTGGCCCGTCCGGCGACCCCGCCCGTCAGACCCTTGGTCTTGGCAGCGGCCACGTCAACCGCGTTGTCCATGGCCAGGGGGCCATCGACCAACCCGCCGGTGATCTGGCCGCGATCGGCCATCTTTGACAACGCGGCGGCGTCGATCGAGGACTGGATCGCGGGGTTCACCGTTTCGACCGCCGACAGGATGCCGGCACGCGGGTCAAGCCCGAGCGACCGGGCCAGGTCGATCGCATTCTGGACGATATCCACTTTGGTGGGCAGGTCCGGCGTGATGTTGATCGCCGCATCGGTGACCATCACGGGGTGCGGCTGACCGGGGACATCCATGACAAAGACATGTGTAAAACGCCGCCCGATACGCAGGCCGTTCGCCTTGTCCAGCATCGGCACCAGCAGGTCGTCGGTATGCAAATGGCCCTTCATCACCGCCGCGGCCCGGCCCTCGTGCACCAGCTGGCAGGCCCTGGCCGCAGCCAGTTTGTCGCCGCCGGGCACGTCGATCAGCTCGAACGCGGAGATGTCCATGCCCGCCTCCGTCGCGGCGCGGTGAATGTCGTCGCCGCGCCCGACGAAAATCGGGACAATCAGCTTTTCCCGTGCCGCCAGCAGCGCGCCGCCCAATGAGTTGGGATCGTCCGGGGCAACCACAGCCGTGGGCACCGGCGGCAGCGCGTGGGCGCGTTCGAGCAACGCGTCGAAATGGCGGTGCCGCTGCACGACAAGACCCGGCGTCTCCACCTTGTCGCTGTCAAACCGGGTCTTCGGTGCGATCACCTCGGCCTCGCCCGACACGATCAGAGCGTCATCGCGGATGCGCCGCACCTCGGTTGCCAGGCGCACCACCCCGTCGGCGCGTTTTTCCAGCACCTTGACGGTGCAGCGCAGGTCTTCGCCGGCATGGGCGCGATCGTGGAAGTCGAGAACCTGGCGCCGGTAGAGTGTCCCCGGCCCCGGCAGGCGCATGCCCAGGACGGCAGAGATCAGCGCGCCGACGAACATGCCCGGCGCGACGCGTTCCGCTGTGCCGTCGCCATCGCCGTCCTCGGCCGGAAGGTGCATCGGATTGTAATTGCCGGACGCGGCGGCAAAGACATAGAGATCATCCAGCGTGATCAGACGGTCCATCTCGGCCACATCGCCGGGGGTGAGTTCGTCGAAGGTGCGGTTCATCAGTTTCATCGGACCAAATCTATCTGTGTCAGGATCGGTGCGCGGGGGGCGTGGCAGGCTTGCTTTGTCCTGGCGCCGCTGTGGCCGGGAATATGGCGCAGATGCATGACGTCACGATGACGCGGGTGTGCCGATCCGCCGGATCTGGCGGATAAGCCCCCGGGCCACGGCCAGCGCGCGGCCCGTGGCCTGCGCCATTTCCGGCAGGATCATCCATTCCAGCGACCATGCCGCGCCGGGTGGAGGACACGCAGGGCGCGCTGCTGTCGGCGCCCTGGATCGCCACGTCCTCGACCCCGTGCAGGATGGTTGCCCCGATCGCGTCCTGCGCCGCATAAAGATCGGCTGTCACCTCGGTCTGGCCATAGACCGTGACGGCGGTGCCGGTCAGCTCGCGAAAGTTGATCCGCACCATCAGGTCGTCATCGGCCAGATAACATCCCCCGTGCGCGATCCCGTCCTGCGCCATCCGGTCGGCCACACCAGCCTCGCGCAGCATGTCCGTGGTGCCTGCCTCAAGCACCCCTGCCCTGATCCGGGACAGCACATGATCGCGCGCGGCGCGTTCCAGAACCACCGTCTCCACACCCGCACGGTTGAGTAACTGCGACAAAAGCAGACCCGACGGGCCGCCGCCGATGATCGCCACCTGGGTTTTCGTCCGCGCGCACCTGGCCACGCCGCTCCGGTGAGGGCGACGCGGATGTCGCGGGTGCGGGCGTCCGCCCGGCCGGTCTGGGTGGCGGCCCGACGGGTCATCAGCGGGCCTGCTGCATGAGATCGGTCAGCTGCGCCTCTGTCAGCGGCACCGGGTTGGCCTTCATCGAGGAAGAGGTCGCGGCAGAGGTGGCGGCCTGTGCGCGGGCGTCATCACCGATACCCTGCGCGTCAAGCCCGGGCAGTCCGGCGTCGCGCGACCAACCGTGCAGCCTGTCGAAGGCGGCGTCGGGCGGGCCGCCAAGGGCCTGCACGATCCAGCCCTGCACGTCGGCCATGCGTTGGGTCAGCACCCTGTCGCCGCCAGCCTGCGCATTGGCCCGCAATCCATGTGGCAGGAGCGCGCCACAGATCGCGCCATGAGCGGCGGTGGACAGACCGCCCAGCGGCCCCGCCAGCCCGTGCACCACGCCGAGCCCCGCGTTGGCGAGCGCCAGGCCGCCACACAGGCTGACCCAGGCCATGGCATCGCGCGCGTCCGGGTCTTCGCCCTGCATCAAGGTCTGGATCGCGGTCAGGCCACGCGGGATCGCGTCGCGGCAGATCAGGTCGGTCATCGGGTTGGCGCGGGACGACAGGTAGGGTTCGATCACCTGCGTGATCGCGTCGAGGCCCGAGGCAAGCGTCACGGCGCGGGGGCAATTGTCGGTCAGCGCGGGGTCCACGATGGCGCGGGCGGGCAGCATTGCCGGGTCACGCAGGCTGACCTTGCGGCGCGCCTCGGGCACCGAGATCACCGCGTTGCGGGTCACCTCGGCGCCGGTGCCGGCTGTCGTGGGACAGGCCGTGAAGGGCAGCGGCGGTGCCTCCAGCGGCAGGCCCTTCCCGACCACTTCGAGATGGTCCAGCATCGGGCGCTCGGCCGGCGCGAGGGCGGCGATGGCCTTGCCCGTGTCGATCACGGCGCCGCCGCCAATCGCGATCACGCTGTCGATCCCTGCGCTGCGGGCGGCAGACACCCCGCGCTCTATCAGCGCGATGTCAGGTTCGGCTGCGGCAGAAAAGAGCGTGACCTGCGCCCCCTGCGCCTCAAGTGCGGATCTTAGCCAGGCGGCGCGTGACGGATCGGACCCGGTCACCAGAAGGACCCGCTGGCCCAGCGCGGCGATCGAGGCGACGGCGCGCGCCGCCACGCCCCGGCCAAAATCTATGGTCCCGGCGGTGGCGAAGGTAAAAGCGGAAAGGGTCATGCACGGTCCTGACGGTCTGGAAACACCCCCAGATGTGCCAAGCTTTTCCCCGACTGTCGAGAGCGCCGCGCCAGACCGGCTTTCGGGCCGTCACGCCGCGGCCCTGGCGCCGGGGTCCGGCTGCAACCGCCCCGCCGCGAGCACCGACAGGATCACCATCGCCGATGCCGTGCCCAGCACGAGCGGCAGCCCGCCCGCCTGGTAGCTGAGGCCGGACAGAACCGTGCCAAGCAGCCGGCCACCGGCATTGGCCATGTAGTAGAAGCCGACATCCATCGTGACCCGTTCGCTCTGGGTGAATTCGAGGATCAGATACGAATGCAGCGCGGAGTTGACGGCAAAGAGCGCACCGAAAAAAAGCAGCCCGATCACGAGGGTGACGGTCAGCCATGTCTGCGGTCCCGGCGACAGCAGCGCCGCGACGGTCAGCACGACGGGCACAGCCACCAGGTACAGCGCCCAGCGCCGCGCATCCGCGATCAGCGCCGCCTCGCCGCGTTGCCCTGCGCGCAAAAGCCGGGGCGTGTTGGCCTGCACCATGCCGTAAAGGATGATCCAGACCGCCATGAACGTGCCGATCAGGAAAAACGCGGTGCGGTTGCCCTCTTCGGTGCCATCCGACAGGACCGCGTAGAAATAGATCGGGATGCCGACGACGAACCACACGTCGCGCGCACCGAACAGGAACACCCGCGCCGCCGACAGCCAGTTCACGTTTGACGATTTGGAAAACACCTCGGAAAACTTGGCCTCCTTGCGGCCGCGCGGCAGGCCCGAGGGCATGAAGACCAGAACGGCGGCAAGGATCACCGCCAGCACCGACGCCATCGCATAGACCGCCACGCCGAAGCCCAGGGTCGCGAGCAGCCCCGCGCCAAGCAGGAAGCCCAGACCCTTGACCGCGTTTTTCGATCCGGTCAGCACCGCCACCCAGCGAAACAGCCCGCCGCCCTCGCTCGGGGCGAGCAGCTTGACCGCCGACTTGGACGACATCTTTGCCAGGTCCTTTGCCACGCCGGACGCGCCCTGAACCGCCATGACGAAAGCCACAGATGCGGCGATGCTCCAGGACGGGTCGAGCTGCGCCAGCACGACCAGGGCAGCGACCTGCAGGCCCAGCCCGGCATAGAGCGTCGAGGTCATGCCGAACCGCGCCGCGATCCAGCCGGCGCTCAAGTTCGTCACCATGCCCGCGACTTCGTACAGCACGAAGAGATAGGCCAACTGGATCGGCGTGAAGCCCAGCGTGTGAAAGTGCAAAAGCACCAGCATCCGCAGCGCTCCATCGGTGAGCATGAAGGCCCAATAGGCCGCCGTGACGGCGATATAGGCGGACAGGCCATCGGGGCGGGTCATGGCGCTGCGCCGACCATGAGCGCCACATCGACCAGGCGGTGCGCGTAGCCCATCTCGTTGTCGTACCACGCGTAGACCTTCACCTGCGTGCCGTTGACGACCATGGTCGAGGGCGCGTCGACGATGCCGGAGCGTGTGTCGTTGGTGTAATCCGCCGAGACCAGGGGGCGTTCCTCGTAGCCGAGGATGCCTTTCAGGTCGCCGTCGGCCGCCGCCTTGAACAGCGCGTTGACCTCGTTCTCGGTCGTGGCGCGCTGCATCTCGAACACGCAATCGGTGATCGACGCGTTGAGCAGCGGTACGCGCACGGCATGACCGTTGAGGCGGCCCTGGAGATCGGGGTAGATCAATGTGATCGCCGTCGCACTTCCCGTGGTGGTCGGGATCAGCGAATTGAGCGCGGACCGCGCGCGACGGAGGTCCTTGGCGGGGCGGTCGACGATGGTCTGGGTGTTGGTGACATCATGGATTGTCGTGATCGACCCGTGGCTTATCCCGATCTTTTCGTGCAACACTTTCACAACGGGCGCCAGGCAATTGGTGGTGCAACTGGCGGCCGTGACAATGCTGTGATGCGCCGGATCATAGATATCCTGGTTGACGCCATAGACGATATTCGCGGTCGGGCCATCCTTGACCGGGGCAGAGACCACGACTTTCTTCGCGCCCATTTGAAAATAGGGGGCGAGTTTCGCCTCAGATTTGAAAACGCCGGTGCAGTCGATCACCACGTCCACACCCTCCATCGGCAATTCAGACAGATCGGATGTGCCGATGAACGGAATGCGCTGACCGTCGATGGTGATACTGTCGGCGTCATACGAGACCTCGGCATCCCAGCGGCCATGCACCGTATCGAATTCCAGCAAATGCGCATGCATCTCCGGATCGCCCACCGCGTCATTGATCCATGCGATATTGGCCCCCCGCTCCAGCAGAGGTTTCAGGGCCAGTTTTCCGATACGGCCAAGGCCGTTGAGCGCGTAGGTGGTCATGCGTTGGGTGCCTTTTCGGTTTGTCCGATGTCGTCGACGGCGCGTTGCAGGGATATGCGATCCAGCGTGTCCATCGGCATCGCGGTGAAGGAGGTGATCCGGTTGCGCAGCGCGCCATAGGCGGCCTGAAAGGCGAGGCTGCGTTCGGCGTCGGAGCCTGTCGCCTTGACCGGGTCTTCCATGCCCCAATGCGCGGTGACGGGTTGGCCCTCCCAAGTCGGGCACTCCTCGTTCGCGGCGCGGTCGCAGACGGTGAACACGAAATCGAAGCGCGGCGCGTCGGGCTGTATGAATTCCTGAACGTTCTTGGCGCGCAGGTCCGACACGTCATGCCCCTTGCCGCGCAGCAGATCGATGGCCATCGGGTTCAGCTCCGAATACGGCTTGGTGCCCGCGGAGTAGACGGCAAACCTGTCGCCGGCCATGTCGCGCAGCAGCGTTTCGGCAAAGATCGACCGGGCGGAATTGCCGGTGCAGATAAAGAGCACGTTGAGTTTGTCGGAGACCATGTCCTGAAGTCCTTGTCCAAATGTGGCGGCCAACGGGCTGCACATGTCCGGCCTGCCCCGGCAGCAGTCGAGCAGCAGGAAATCCAGCATCGTTTGCACGCGGTTTACGTGGATCGTGTAACGCAGCGATGTCCCGCTGCGGGTTTGCGTGAGAAGGCCCGAGTCCAGCAGGTTGGACAGGTAGGCCGACAGGGTTGACGGTTTGATCGCCAGCGCGGCCGCGATTTCGCCGGCCGGCACGCGATCCGGGTAGCGGCGCATGAGCATGCGAAAGATGGCCAGCCGTTGCGGGTGGCCAAGGGTCGCGAGTTGGTCTGCAGTTATAATTTCCATATTTCGTGAATAATCGAAATATGGATCGGGTCAATCGCTTTCTTGTCGTTCCCAGGGCGTTTTCGCCCCGAGTTTCGCGTTGCGATGTCCGGCAAAAGGCGTAAACCCGCGCATGTTGACCCGTTCGGAGACCCGCCATGCCTCTGCCCATCGCCCGCATTGCCCCGGTGACCCGGCCCCTGAGGGGCCGTGTGACCCTGCCGGGGTCCAAATCGGTGACCAACCGGGCGCTTCTGGTTGCCGGTCTGGCGCGCGGCCCGAGCCGGTTGACCGGCATCCTGCGCAGCGACGACACGCACTACATGATGGCCGCGTTGCGCGCGATGGGGGTCGAGATATCCGAGATCGACGCAACCACGGTCGAGGTCACGGGCACCGGCACCCTGCACCCGGCGGACGAGCCGCTGTTCCTTGGCAATGCGGGTACAGCGACACGTTTCCTGACCGCCGCTGTCGCATTGGTGAAGGGCACCACGGTCGTGACCGGTGACGCGCATATGCAAAAGCGCCCCATCGCGCCCCTGCTCGAAACGTTGCAGGCAATGGGCGTCGAGGCCGTCTCGGAAAGCGGCTGTCCGCCTGTCACCGTGCATGGCACCGGTGCGTTCTCGGCGGGCGGGATCGAGGTGAGCGGCAAATTGTCGAGCCAGTATATCTCGGCGATCATGATGCTTGCGGCGATGGGCGAGACAGAGACCCGGATCAGCATTGGCGGCGGGCAGATCGGTGCGATCGGGTATCTGCACATCACCGCAGCCGTGATGCGCGCTTTTGGGGCCAAGGTGGCGTTCCCGTCGGACCGGGAGATCGTCATCGCACCCGGCGGCTACAGCGCGGCCGATTACCATGTCGAGCCCGATGCCAGCGCGGCAACCTATCTCTGGGCCGCAGAAAAGCTGACGGCCGGCGATATCGATATCGGCACCGCACCTGAGGACATGAACCAACCCGACGCCAAGGCATATGACCTGATCGCGGCCTTCCCCGACATGCCACCCGAAATCAACGGATCACAGATGCAGGACGCCGTGCCGACGCTTGCGGTTCTCGCGGCGTTCAACCGGACCCCGGTGCGCTTTACCGGGATCGAGAACCTGCGCGTCAAGGAATGCGACCGGATCGCGGCGGTACACGCGGGGCTGGAGCAGGTGCGCGCGGGGCTTGCCACGGTCGAGGGGGACGAGCTGATCGTTCACGCGGATCCGGCGCTGGAGGCGCATGTGAGCGACGCTTTGATCGACAGCCATGCAGACCACCGCATCGCCATGTCGTTCGCGCTTGCCGCGATGAAGGTTCAGGGCGTGCGGATCGAGGACCCTTACTGCGTGTCCAAGACGTTCCCGAATTACTGGGATGTGCTGCGCGGGCTGGGGGTCGAGGTCGAGATCAGCGAGGGGTGATGGCGCAAGCGCTATCGATTGTACGATGAACGCGCCCGTCCGGGTGGGCGGACGCGCCGCCGCACTTGCGCGACGGCGGTTTGCTCAAATCTTGCGACCTGTTCGCGCATCAGTTTCCCTTACAGAAACTCACTCCGCGGCGATCTGCGCCGCAGCCTGATCGCCCCGCAGCGCGACCCATGCACCGCCACCGGTGTAGCGCCAGCCCAGCCGCCCCTCGTCATCCATCGCGAAAAGCCGCAACCAGCCATTGTCGAACAGCGCCGCAACCCCGGGGTGCCGGGTCAGGATCTCGGTGATCGCCTCGCGCGGTGCTTCGATGGCGACGGTCAGGCGCAACGGATCGTGCATGAACCGCGCGCCGTCGTGCACGGATTGCCACGGCAACCCGCCGCGCAGCACACCGCCATTGCCTTCGATCACACCAATGCCGCCGGTCACGTTGTGCAGCAACTTGTTGCCCGCCCCGAACGCATCCGGTGCCACGGAAGACCCGTAATATTGCAGGCTGATCCAGCTGGCCACCACCACGGGCGCGGTCAGGATCAGTTCGAGCACGCCAAAGCCGCTGTCCTGCCGCCAGTCATAGCTGTGCAGGAAGGACCGCCCGTTCAGGCTCCGCCCGGCGGTCCGGTGGCGCGGCGCGGCAATGAAAGCGGAACAGCCCGCAAGCCCCCATTCGGGCCGGGTTTCCGACCAATCGGTCGCCCGTGCCGAGACCGCCGCCTGGTCCGTCGCCCGCGGCAACCGGGCCGAGCGTTCCGTCCGCGTTACCCTGGCCGCCAGTTTCAGCGCCTGCTTCAGACCGGCGATGACCGACGCTTGGCCATGTCCGGCCGGCAGATCCTCTTCGTAAAGCCGCATGTCGTCTGTCACCGTATCGTGCAGACCGGCCAGAAAGACCGTGTCGGGTGCCACGTCGAGTCCCTTTTCGACCAGGCCCGCGCGCACCTCGGTGTCGTTGAGCAAGCCGGCGGCAAGCCGCGCGTTCACGTCCCCCGCATGGCCGCCGCAGGCGCCGCATTGCAGCGCACTGGCGTGCGGGTTGTTGACCACGCCCGCGCCATGCCCGGCAAGCAGCACAACCCGGCCGAAATCCGAGGTGAGCGACATTCCCGACAGGATCGCTGCGGCCATGCCGATCCGGTCTTCCAGCGAAATGCTGTCCGACAAGGCCGGGGGCGGACCGCTGCCAAGGCTGGGGTGTTTCCGCGCCAGCGAGTCCCGCACCAGCTTGCCAAGGTAGAGCGGACCGGTGGCTTCGACGAAGGCAAAGCTGCTGACCGCCGCCAGCCGGAACCGGCCCCAGGCGCGCGTCACCCGTTTCGCCACGCGGGTCAGCATATCGCTGTCCTGCGGATCGGTCGCAGCCGAGGTGGCCCCCGGATTGATCAGCACCGGGCCGCGCAGTTCGGACACGTCAGACGCGAAACCGTGATGCGCCGCCGCGATGCCGAAAAAGCCGGCAAAGCCGATGGTGTCGATCCCGTCGCCCGAGGCTTCCAGCGCCCGCCGGAACACTTCGGAGCGCACGTCGATGCAGAAGGCCGCCTGCACCTTCGGGGCCTCGGCCCGGTCGCGCCCCGGTTGGGCCAGCGTGGCGTCAAGCGCGCGCGCCGCCGCGTGATCGGCGGCAGCTTGCAGGGCAGCATCGATCAGGTCGTCCTTGCCGGGTACGATGGGTTGGGCATGCGCCTTGAGCACCTCTTCCCACCGCGCCCCGATCTTGTCCTTGTAGCGCGCCAGCAGCGCCGCCTCGAACACCAGTTTCGCGGTCAGAAGATCGGTGATGTCATTGTTGCCCGCGCCCTTGAGGCTGGCCCGGAACGCCTCGCCGGAGGCCAATTGCGCCCAGCCGCCCAGCCGCATCAGCAGGGTATGGAAATAGCTTTCGCTGGCCTCGGCGGTGATGCCCATGTCCTCGGCGCATGTCGTCAAGGCGCCACGGGCGGACATGGACATTGACGCCACCCGCGAGGCAAAGCCGGTCAGGCCGAAAATCTCGGGCGTCAGATCGCGCTGCGCGAAAGACCGCCAGGACAGCCATGCCCGCGTTCCGGGCGCCGGCCAGAGCGCCTGGCCGGTATCGTAATGCCCACTGGCCCAGTGGCCGATCCGGTCTGCCACGAAATCGGGCCAATTGACGTCCGACACCTCTTCGGCGAGGTCGGCCAGCGTCGGCAGGATCTGCGGCGCGGGGGGGGACAGGTCCATCGCGGCGATCAGCGCATCGACCGTGATGTCAAGCTCGGGCACCTCTGCCAATCCCGCCTCAAGATCCGCAAGGCTCAAGTCACCGGCCGCCAGCTTGGCCTTGAAATGCGCCCGTTCCGGCACGGAGCGAACGCCCGCCACCCGCGCCATCCGGGCTGCGGCCATCTGCAAGGGCTCGCCGGCCTGGCCCACGTAAGGGTTCACCGCGACCGTCGCCTCCAGCGACCAGAGCGGCGGGATATGCGCGGCCGCGTTCTTGGCCCCTGCCATGATTTCGAGCGCCGGCCCCGAGAACCGTTCAACCATTGTCAGCATGTTCTGATCTCCTGTCCTGTTCCTCACCGGTTCCGCGCCGCCCAGCCGCCGGTCAGCCGGTCAAACACCGCGTTGAGGTAAAAGCCGTTGGAAAGATGCACCCGAAGGCCTTGCGCCGCCGGATGGGTCGCCCAGTTCGGAAAGGTCGCCTGCGCCCAGGCCACGGTGCCGAAGCTCAGGACCGTCAACGCCATCAGCGCCCATTGCAGCGGGCCGGGCGACGGGGTCGCCGGCACCGTGCCTGCCGTCAGCGCGATCGCGATGGATTGCAGCGCGAAATAGCTGAGCGTCGTGGCGACGGAATAGGCCGCCATGCGCCGGGTCAGCACCTCGGGCGCGGCATCGGCCAGGCCCTGCGCCAACAGGTAGGCCACGCCCATCACCAGCACCGCGCCCAGCACGATGGCCTGCGCCGATTTGCCGTCGATCCCCAGCAGCAGCCCGATGATGGCGTAAATCGCCAGGGCCAGCGCGAAGGATTTGAGCACCGCGCGCCCGTTCGGGATCGCCACCGGGCCGGGCCGCCGGATCGACGCGACCTGCGCCACCGCCCCGCCCGAGGCCAGGAAGGCATGCGCCTTGTAAAGCGAATGCGCCACGATATGCAGCAGTGCCAGCGGGAAGAGCGCCAGGCCGCATTGCAGGATCATGAAGCCCATCTGCGCCACCGTGGACCACGCCAGCGATGTCTTGACCGAGGGCTGGGTCAGCATGACCAACCCGCCGAACAGGGCAGAAAATCCGCCGATCATCACCAGCACCGACAGAACACCGGGGGCCAGCAGCAGCACATCGGCAAAGCGGATGAGCAGGAAGCCCCCCGCGTTCACCACGCCCGCGTGCAGCAGGGCCGAAACGGGTGTGGGCGCCTCCATCACCTCGGTCAGCCAGCCATGGGTGGGGATCTGCGCCGATTTGAACAACGCGGAGATCGCCAGCAGCGCCGCCGCCAGCATCGCTGCGCCGCCCCCCTCACCGGCGCGTGCGGCGTCGAGGATCGTGGCAATGTCCGCCGTCCCATAGGCCGCCGCCAGCGCGAAGGCCCCCGCGATCAGACCGGCATCGGAGGCAGCTGAACACAGGGCCTTCTTGCGGGCCGCGCGCTGTGCCGCCGCCCTTTCGGGATAGGTCAGCAGGAGCCGGTTCACGCAGAGGCCCACCGCACCCCAGCCGAGGATCAACTGGATCAGGTTGCCCGCTGTCACCAGTAGCAGGACCGACGCCAGACCAAGGCTCAGCCAGCCGAGAAACCGCGTCTGGGTCTTTTCCCCATCCGTGTAGGTGACCGCAAAGCGCATCACGACCCAGCCGATAAAGCTGACCAGCATCAGCATGGTCACGCTGACCGCGTCGATCCGGGCGGCGATGCCCATCTCGGCGGCGCCGATCAGCGGGCCGGTGGTTGATCCATCGCGGATCAGCAGCGCCAGCGCGCCCAGAGAAACGATGATCGAGGCGAGCCCGGCATATTCGCCAAGCCGCAGCAGGGCCGACCCGCGCGGCAATTCGCGGCGCATGTAGACAAGGCCGACAAGGGCGAAAAAGACGGGAGCCAGAAGCGGCAAGGCGGGTATCATGTTACGGTCTCCTGAGTGGGCGTCATCCTGACCGACGGACCTAGCGGGCCATTTTGATGAATAAAAATACATTGTTTATGTATAATCGTTTACTTATACAGAACGAATGTCGGATCTGAATTATCACCACCTGCGCTATTTCTGGGCCGTGGCCCATGATGGCAACCTGACCCGGACTGCCGAGCGTCTGAACCTGTCGCAATCGGCCTTGTCGTCGCAAATCAAGCAGTTGGAGGAACGGCTGGGGCAAATCCTGTTCGAACGGCGCGGCCGCGCGCTGCACCTGACCGAAGCGGGCCGTATCGCGCTGGACCATGCCGACACGATCTTTTCGGCGGGTGAGGAAATGCTGGCCACCCTGCGCGACACGGCCCATCCGGCCCGCGCCTTGCGGGTCGGCGCGCTCTCCACCCTGTCGCGCAATTTCCAGATCACCTTCCTGGAACCGGTGCTGGGCCGCCCGGATGTGGAGGTGATCCTGCGGTCGGGCAGCGCGGCAGAGCTTTACGCGGCGCTCGATGCGCTGAACCTTGACGTGGTGCTGACCAATACGCCGCCGGCCCGCGACGCGATCAGCCCCTACCTGACGCAGAAACTGGCGGATCAGACCGTGGGTCTGTTCGGCACCCCGGACCGCGTGTCCGGCAATCGCCCGTTCGAAGACCTGGTGGCCGATCATCCGCTGATCCTGCCCACCCGCGACACCCAGATCCGCAATGCCTTTGACACGCTGCTGGCCCGCGTGCAGGCCAAACCGACCATCGCCGCCGAGGTCGACGACATGGCGATGATCCGTCTTCTCGCCCTGCGTGGCACCGGCTTGGCCGTGGTGCCGCCCATCGTCGTGCAGGACGAACTCGCGCGCGGCGATCTGGTGCAGGCGATGATGCTCGACCTGCATGAGCTTTTCTATGCGGTGACGCTCGACCGGCGTTATCCGAACCCGTTGCTGAAGGAGTTGCTGGAGGTGGCGGGGCGGTAGCTTTGCCGAACACAGGGCATGCGCCCGCCCGCCATGGGGCGGGCGGGCGCATGCCCGAGACGCAAACGTCTCAGGCGGGTACCGCAATTCACGGAATGATCTCGAACTTCGTCACATCGACCATGCCCCGGTCGGTGATCTTGAGCGCCGGGATCACCGGCAGCGCAAGGAACGCCAATTGCAGGAACGGCTCATTGAGCGTGACACCCAGACCCTTGGCAGCGCGGCGCAGATCAACCAGCCGGTCATGCACCTCCTCGAATGGCGCAAGGCTCATCAACCCGGCCACAGGCAAGGCCAATTCGGCCAGCACCGCGCCCCCAGCCGCGACGACGAACCCGCCCTCGATCTCGGACAGGCGGTTGGCGGCCAGAGCCATGTCGGCGTAATCGACCCCGACGCAGGCGATGTTGTGATGGTCATGGCACACAGTGGAGGCAATCGCGCCGCGCTGCAGGCCGAAGCCCCGAACAAAGCCCGTGGCGATGTTGCCGTTGCGCCCATGCCGTTCGACCACCGCGATGCGGATCAGGTCGCGGGCGGGATCGGGGTGCTTGTCGCCATCCGCGACGGGGATCTCCTCGTGCAGATGGTTCGTGATGATCTTGCCCTCGACAATCCCGATCACGTCGGTGTCAGCCCGGTTCGCCTTGGCGCGGAAGTCCTCGGCGCGCAGGTGCGGCGCATGGACTGACCCGCGACCGACCGGAGCTATCGTTGACCGCTTGGTAAAATTCTCCGGCACGGCCTCCACCCCGGCGCAGAACACGGTTTGCACATCGCAGGCCTCTAGCGAGCGCAGAGCGACGATATCCGCCCGTTTGCCCGGCGCGATCAAGCCACGATCCCTGAGTCCGAATGCCTCGGCCCCCGACAGCGATGCGGCGCGATAGGCGGCAAGCACCGGCGTGCCAAGCGCGATCAGGGTGCGGATCATGTGATCCAGATGCCCCTCTTCCGCGATATCCAGCGGGTTCCTGTCGTCGGTGCACAGGCACATATAGGGTGCAGTGCGCTCGGTCAGCAGCGGTTGCAGCGCGTGCAGGTCTTTCGACACCGATCCTTCCCGGATCAACACGCGCATGCCCTTTTGCAGCTTCTCGCGCGCCTCCTCCGCCGTGGTCGCTTCGTGTTCGGTGGATATCCCGGCGGCGATATAGGCGCTGAGGTCCATGCCGCGCAGCTGCGGGCAATGGCCATCGATATGGCCGCCTTCAAACAGGTGCAGCTTCTCCATCACCTGCGGGTCGCGATGGATCACGCCGGGATAATTCATGAATTCGGCCAGCCCGATGCCCGACGGATGTCCCCTCAGGGGCGCCAGATCGGCCGCCAGCAATTCGGCCCCGGCGGTTTCCATATGGGTCGAGGGCACGCAGGAGGACAGCTGCACACGGATATCCATGAGCGTATGCGCGCTTGCCTGCTGGAAATAGCGGATACCGTCCGCGCCGATCACATTGGCGATCTCATGCGGGTCGCAGATGGCGGTGGTGACCCCATGGGGTGCCACGCAGCGGTCAAACTCGAACGGCGTGACAAGCGAGCTTTCGATGTGCAGATGCGTGTCGATGAAGCCGGGCACGAGGATCAGTCCCGTCATGTCGCGAACCGTGGCCCCCTCGTAGTGGCCACAGGTGCCCGCGATCATGCCGTCCGCAATGGCGATGTCACCGTCGAGCAGGTCGCCGGTGACAAGGTCGAGCAGGCGGGCGCCACGCAGCACCATGTCGGCGGGGAGGTCCCCGCGCCCGACGGCGATACGGTGTTCCAGTTGTTCCCGGTCTGTCATGATCCTGTCGCTCCTGCTGCTGTTCGGGGCGGAGTCTAGGCCAGCCGATGCCGAGCAACCAAGACGTCAATCTTTAACGCTAACGACTCAGAGGGAAAATCCGGTGATTTTCCCCGTGCATGCCGGAGATCCGCGAAAAGCCGGCGGCCAATAACGGCATACAATCGCATACCGGATCAATATGTCACACCGTGCACACGACGGCTCTGCCCCTTGCACACGCTTGGGTTACCGCAAACAGGAAAGTTGGGCTCGTTCCAAAGTTGCGAATTATTTGAGCATGTTACGTTGCGTTTGGTAAATTTGTTTACCAATTTTGCGCTCTTTTTGAAAATAATTGACACCTAACATACTGATTTTTATTCGCTTATTTTATTGTTTGCAACTTTCGGTATGATGATCACGAAGTTGCGATGACACCTCGGTGATCGCATTCTTAAACGCCCGGGGAGGATCGGGCGGAGCAAGGGAGTTCAAAGCGATGAATGAACAAACAACCGGAGATGCGGGCACAGCTGTCTATCCCCCATCCGACGACATTATCCGTAACGCGCATGTTGATTCGGCGCGGTACGAGGAGATGTATGCGCGGTCGGTGTCCGATCCGGAAGGGTTCTGGGCCGAGGCGGCGCAGCGGCTGGACTGG
>NZ_JAIPUS010000026.1 GCF_020055675.1 Marivita sp. | reverse complement strand
TGTGCAAAACGCTTTACCGGCAAGTTCGAGCCGGCCAACCGCTTCCCAGGCGCGACCATCCTGGCGGCTCTCCATCGAGAACAGCCCGGCCCCTTGTGCCGCTGCACCGATTGGCAGCAACAGAAACAATGCCCCCCAGAGCACATTGCGCACAAATCACCTCCGATGTGAGACTTCGCAGTGCCATCTGAATCAGGCGAAACTATGACGCAAGGCCAGAGTCGGGTTCCTACAGCCTGGACGCTTCCAGGGCAGCGGGTTTCGGACCACCCGTCGCCCAGTCCAGCAGCTCGACCGTATGCACGATTGGAACATCCGTTCCTCCGCCGATCTGCATCATGCAGCCGATATTGCCGGCTGCGATGATCTGTGGCTGTTTCGCCTCCAGCGTCCGGACCTTGCGGCCCTTGAGCTGTTTCGAAATCTCCGGCTGCATCAGGTTATATGTCCCCGCCGACCCGCAGCACAGATGGCTGTCCGCAGGCTCCACCACCTCGAACCCTGCTGCCTTCAACAGCGTCTTGGGATGTGTCTTGATCTGCTGGCCATGTTGCAGGCTGCAGGCCGCATGATAGGCCACGCGCGCTCCGCCATGCACAGCCCTGGCCTTTGCCACGGCCGCTTCGTCAACCAAATCCACAAGCACTTCGCTGACATCCTTGGCAATCGCCGACACGCGCGCCGCGTCCCCGGCCAGTGGATCATTGCGAAACATGTGCCCGTAATCCTTGACCGTGGTGCCGCAGCCGCTGGTGTTGATGACAATCGCGTCAAGCCCGCCCGCGTCCATCTCGCGCGCCCAGGCCCTCACGTTGGCCGCCGCCGACCCGTGGCTTTGGTCCACCTTGCCCATGTGATGCGTCAGCGCTCCGCAACAGCCCGCACCCTCGGCTACCACCACCTCGCAGCCAAGCCGTGTCAGCAGCCGGATGGTGGCATCGTTGATATCGGTGTTCAGCGCCTTCTGCGCACAGCCGGTCATCAGCGCGACGCGTTTCTTGCGCGGCTGTTGGGGCGCAAAGCTCTGCGGATCGTCATTGCGGCTCACTGGCGGGATGCGCTTGGGCGCCATCTCCAGCATCGCCTTCAGGCGCGCATCCGGGATCAGCGGGGCAAAGGGCCTGCCGATCTTCGCCAGAAGCAGCGCCACCCGGAACCGCGCCGGATAGGGCAGGATCTGCGCCAACGTCCAGCGCAGCGCCCGATCATGCCAGGGCCTGTCGTAATGCGCCTCGATATAGGCCCGCGCGTGATCGACCAGATGCATGTAATGCACGCCGGACGGGCAGGTCGTCATGCAGGCAAGGCAGGACAGGCATCGGTCGATATGGGTAACCGTCTTTTCATCCGGCACACGCTCGTTTTCGAGCATGTCCTTGATCAGGTAAATCCGCCCGCGAGGACTGTCCAATTCATCGCCCAGCACCTGGTAGGTTGGACAGGTCGCGGTGCAGAACCCGCAATGCACGCAAGCCCGCAGGATCTCGTTGGATCGCTGGAAGTCGAGATCCTGCAACTGATTTTCCGTAAATGTCGTCTGCATGATCTACCCCATCAATCCGGTGTTCAGGATCCCCCTGGGATCAAACCGCTGCCGCAGCCCGTGTGACAGCGCCGCAAGTTCCGCCGGTTCCGGCTGAAACTTTGGCTGCCCGCTCCCGCGCACGAGCGTGGCATGGCCGTCAAAATCACCCAGGCGTGCCCGCAGATCCGTGCCCTCCGGCACGCTCATCCAGATCAGGCCGCCGCCCCAATCGTACATCACCGCCTTTGCGCCGCTCCGCCGGGCCAGATCGGCCCCGGTGGTCGGCCTGCCGGATACGCGCCAGACATCCCCCGGCGTGCCGTGGAACGGGGCAACATCCCGGATTTGCGCCCAGTGCTCGGCCACGCCATCCGCGTCGCTCTCGATCCGCGTGCCCATGTCCGCAAACAGGGCCGCAAGCTGCTCTGCACGGTAGCGGACCGATCCCGAAAATCCTTCGATACGCAGCATGGTGACGGGGCCGTCCCCCATCCCGTTTGGAAGATGGGCTGCGCCAGACACCTCGAACGGGGACCGCAATGCCCTGGCCATCGCGGCGATCGCTTGTGAGTCATCCAGCCCGTCGATCATGATGCACGCGGTACGCTCGGGCGTCGGCAGAACCTTCAGGCTGACTTCGGTGAGGATGCCAAGGGTGCCCCAAGAGCCGGTCATCAGCTTCACGAGGTCATACCCCGTGACATTCTTCATCACGCGCCCGCCGTTTTTGACAAGGGTCCCGGTCCCATCGACAAACCGCACGCCGAGCATGAAATCCCGGCAGGCCCCAACCGACACGCGGCGTGGCCCGCTGACATTTGCTGCAACAACACCGCCAATCGTCGGAGCGCCCGATGTGCCCATCAACCCGCGATGGTCCATTGGCTCGAAAGCTAGCCGCTGCCCCTCGGCAGCAAGCGCCGCTTCGATCTCGGCCAAGGGTGTGCCCGCCTGCGCGACAAGGGTCAAAGACCCCGGCTCGTAGAGCGTGATCCCCGACAACCCACCGGTCTCGAGCATCTCCCCATTAAGGTTAACGCCCCGCGTTCCCCCGCCACGCACACGAATCGGTCGTGTCGCCGATGCGATCATCTCGGCCAGGTCGGCCTCTGTCTCAGGTCTCATGATCTTCTCTGGTTCCAAAATATCCCGGGGGAGGCGCGCAAGGCGCGCCGGGGGCAGCGCCCCCAATCCTACTCTGCCGCCAGCGCGACGCTGCGACGGCTCTCGGACGCGGCCAGCGGAAACACCTTTGCAGGGTTCAGCAGCCAGGCCGGATCGAACACGTCCTTCACCGCCATCTGTGCCTCGAGATCGGCAGGCGCGAACTGGTCCACCATGAGGTCGCGTTTCTCGATCCCCACACCATGTTCTCCGGTCAGGCACCCACCCACCTCGACACAAAGCCGCAGGATATCCGCGCCAAGCGCCTCGCAGAGTTCAAGATCACCCTCCTTGTTCGCATCGAACAGGATCAGCGGGTGCATGTTGCCGTCGCCTGCATGGAACACGTTGGCCACGTCCAGCCCGTATTCCCTGGACATCTCGCCGATGCGCCGCAGCACGTAAGGCAGTTCGGACACCGGGATCGTCCCATCGAGGCACATGTAATCGTTGATCTGCCCCATCGCGCCAAAAGCCGATTTGCGGCCCAGCCAGATGCGCCCGGCCTCATCGGCATCCTTGGCCTCGCGCAGCTCCACCGGGTTGTGCCGCCGGGCGATCTCGAGGATCAGTGCAAGCTGCTCGTCGATCTCGGCCGGGCTGCCCTCGACCTCTACAATGAGCAGCGCCTCGCACATCGGGTAGCCCGCCTTGGCAAAGGCCTCGGTCGCCTCGATGCAGGGGCGGTCCATGAATTCGATGGCCACGGGCAGAACACCGGCCTTGATGATATCGGCGACGCAGGCCCCCGCAACCTCGTTCGACTCGAACCCCATCAGCACCGGCCGCGCGCCTTCGGGTTTCGGCAGGATGCGCAGCGTGGCTTCCGTCACCACACCCAATTGTCCCTCAGAGCCGCAGATCAGGCCCAGCAGATCGTACCCGCCGGCATCCAGATGCTTGCCGCCGATCTCCATGATGGTGCCATCCATCTGCACCATGGTGATACCCAGCAGGTTGTTGGTGGTGACGCCATATTTCAGGCAATGCGCGCCGCCCGAATTCATCGCGATATTGCCGGCGATGGCGCAGGCCAACTGGCTCGACGGGTCGGGTGCGTAGAAGAACCCGTCATCCTCGACCGCGCCGGTGACGCTCAGGTTCGTGCGACCTGTCTGCAGGCGGATGATGCGATTGTCGTAATCCGTCTCGATCACCTCGGTCATCCGCGCCACTCCCAGCAGCACGCAATCGGCGGTCGGCAATGCACCCCCCGCGAGTGAGGTGCCCGACCCGCGTGGCACGACCGGTACGCCCATGTCGTGACAGACCCTGAGGACATCGGACACTTCTTGCGTGGAGGCGGGCAGCACCGCTGCAAGAGGCGGGCATTTATACGCGGTCAGGGCGTCACACTCGTAGGCGCGCGTTTCCATCTCGTCCGAGATCACGGCATCCTGCGGCAAGACCTTGCGCAGGCGGCTGACGATCTGTTCCTTCAAGGACAGCACCCTGGCGTCGGGTTGGGGCATTTGCATGGCGGGCTCCTCCGAATTGGTAAGATTATATAACCAATCTTGCGTCAAAAGCTAGAAGAATCTTCTCCCCCTTGGCACTGTAGCCCCTTGCTTTTGGCCGCATCGCCGGTCACGAAGCAATCATGGACTGGATCAAGATCATTCATATTCTTTGCGTCATGGGCTGGATGACCTCGATCTTCGCGGTCCCGCGGGCGCTGATCTACTGGAAGCGCGAACATGACCGCATCGGCGAATTCGGCCCGCTGGGCGACCTGACGATCCGGCTCTACCGCTTTTCCGCCGGGCTGGGTGTGATCGCGCTTGTGACCGGGCTGTGGCTCGGGGGGATTTGGGGCATGCCGCCCTGGGTCTGGCTCAAGCTGGGTTTGGTGCTGCTCCTCGCACTGCATTATGCTTGGACCGGGCGGCTTGTGATCCGCGCGAAACGCGGTGCGTTTACCGAATCTGACCGCTATCTGCGCATCTTCAACGAAATCAGCGTGTTCGGGGTGATCGCGATCCTTTGGGTTGTCGTCGTCAAGCCGTTCTGATGGAGTGGTTAGACCGCCTTTACCTGTTCACGGTGCTGGATGCGGTGGGCCTTGGCCTGCTTATAGTCAGTTGGATCGGCAGCACGATCATCATCGAGAACGCGCCGAAATCGCATCGGTCCACGTCGGAGATCATGGCCGGGTATCGCCGCGACTGGATGCGCACGTTTGTCGATCGCGATCCGCGTATTTTCGACAGCCAGATCATCGCAAGCCTGCGGCAAGGCACTGCCTTCTTTGCCTCCGCCAGCATGATCGCCATCGGGGGTGGCTTCGCGCTTTTGGGGAACGCCGAACGCCTGCGCGGTGTGGCGCAGGACCTGACACTGGAAAGCGATCCGATCTTCCTGCTCGAGGTCAAGCTGCTGGTGCTCTTGCTGTTCGCGGCGAACGCGTTCCTGAAATTCGTCTGGTCGCACCGGCTGTTCGGCTATTGCTCGGTCATCATGGCGGCGGTGCCCAACGATCCGACCGACCCCAAGGCCTTGCCCATCGCCTTGCAGGCCGGCGAGATCAACATCACCGCGGCGCGGGGCTACAACCGGGGTTTGCGGTCGGTCTATTTCGGGATCGCCTCGTCCGCCTGGCTTCTTGGCGCCGAGCCCTTGATACTTGCCAGCTTGGTAACGCTGCTGGTGATCCTGCGCCGGGAGTTCGCGTCGAAATCGCGGCATGTGCTGCTCAATGGCGCGCCGGATGCGGAAACGTGATTTTGCGTGTTGCCGGCGATCTGCTACCGCTTGATCATGATGTATCGTTCCTTGGTCGGCCTCCTGATTTTCACAGGTCCTGTCTTTGCGGACCCGCCTGAAATTGTCGGCTCGGACATCAGCGCAAACCGTGTGTCGGTGACAGTGTCGCATCCCGATACCGGGTGGGAGCATTACGCCGATGGCTGGCGGATCGAAGCCGACAACGGCGCGGTGATCGCCACACGCGAATTGCTGCATCCGCATGTGAATGAACAGCCCTTCACCCGGAGCCTGAGCGTTGGCGGCCTGCCAGAAGCGCCTCTGTTCATCCGGGCGAAATGTTCGGTAGATGGTTGGTCCGAGACCCGCGCGCCCCTGCCGCGCTGAAACCGGGTGAGGATCGCTGACCCAATGTTTCGCACGCGAAACATCTGGGCCGGATCGGACCTATTTACCCTTCGTCAATTACATCGGCATGCAGATGCCGTTGCCCGCGTGCCTCGGAGAGTCGGATCTGTTTCTGCCGCTCGCGGAACCGCGCCTTGTCCGTGTCCGAGGTCTTGTCGATGCACAGATGGCAGGACACGCCATGTTCATACTCCGGCCTGTCACGATCCTCGGGCAGAATCGGATGTCGGCAAGCGTGGCACAACAAATGCGGTCCTTCCCGAAGGCCATGACCCACCGACACGCGACCGTCGAAGACAAAGCATTCCCCCTGCCAGGTACTTTGGTCCTGCGGCACCTCTTCGAGGTATTTCAGAATGCCGCCCTTGAGGTGATACACCTCTTCGATCCCCTGGCTGAGCAAGTAGTTCGTCGATTTTTCGCAACGAATACCCCCGGTGCAGAACATCGCGATACGCTTGTTGTGGAACCGGTCCTTGTTCTGCTCCCACCATTCCGGGAATTCGCGAAAGCTTTCGGTTCCGGGGTCCACTGCGCCGTCGAACGTGCCAATGCCGACCTCGTAGCCGTTGCGCGTGTCGATCACGGCCACATCCGGGCTCTGGATCAGGTCGTTCCATTCAGAGGCATCGACATAATGCCCGACTGATGCGCGCGGATCGACGTCCGGAACGCCCATCGTCACGATCTCTTTCTTCAGCCGGACCTTCATCCGGGCAAACGGCCGGTCCTGCGCGGTGGACAGTTTCCAGTCCAAGTCGGCGCAGCCGGGCAGGGCGCGCAGATGGGCTAACAAATGGTTAACGCCAGCCTCGGGACCAGCCACCGTCCCGTTGATCCCTTCGCGTGCCAAAAGCAGCGTGCCCGTGATCGCATTGTCGCGACAGACCGCTAGAAGCGGATCGCGCAACGCGGCAGGATCGTCGAAGCGTGTAAAATGATATAGTGCGCAAACCGTGAACATGGGCGTGGAATTACGCCCGCAGCACGCCCTGCGCAAGGCTGCCGAATGCCGCAAGCCTTGACCGTTCCTGTCAGGCTTCATACCCACATGAGACGCAACAGGAGGCTGCCGCATGTCCGCGCTACTCGTCATCGACGTACAAAACGATTTCTGCCCGGGCGGGGCACTGGCCGTGCCCGAGGGCGACCAGATCGTGCCCGGCATCAATGCGCTGATGCAAGATGCGGAGGCGGTGATCCTGACGCAGGACTGGCATCCCGCGGCGCATTCCAGCTTTGCGTCGCAGCATGACGGGGAAGACCCGTTCGGAATGATCGAAATGCCCTATGGGCCGCAGGTGCTTTGGCCGGACCATTGCGTGATCGGGTCGCATGGCTCTGCGTTTCATGCGGACCTGAACACCGACTGCGCCGAAATCGTCGTCCGTAAAGGGTTCCGCCGCGACATCGACAGCTATTCCGCGTTTTTCGAAAACGATCATCGCACGCCGACCGGGCTGGAGGGTTACCTCAAGACGCGGGGCATCACGTCTTTGACACTGGTCGGGCTCGCCACGGATTTCTGTGTCGCCTTCTCCGCGATTGATGCGGCCAGGCTGGGCTTTGATACCACCGTGCGCCTGGACCTTTGCCGGGCGATTGATCTGGATGGATCGCTGGCGAGGATGAAATCCGACATGGTCCGAAGCGGCGTCGTGTTGTCTTGAGTTTGTCCGCGGTCGCCGGGTCGAGGCGAAACAGCCATCGGCTCCGTGATGATCGAAGGAGCCCGATGTGCGGCGCAAGCGCCGCGCGCATGGGCTGTCGCGCGGGTGACACGGGGTTCGGCGAATGCAAGCTCATTGCGCCCTCTCCCTTTCCTGGCTGCCGGAAACTGCGGTAGCATTACAAAACGGACCGGCCAAAGGTGTGCTGCCCCATGTTTGAACGAATTCTCGCTCTTTTTGACACATCGGCGTCGCAGACTCCCCTGCCGCCGGCAGAGTCCAGGTACGCGCTCGGGGCGTTGATGGTGCGCACCGCGATGGCGGACAATGCGTATCTCTTTCAGGAGGTCGAAGAGATCGACCGCGTTCTGGCGCGGATGTATGATCTGGGGCCAATCGACGCCGCCAAGATGCGCGCACAATGTGAACGGCTCGAACACGAGCTTCCCAGGACGGCCGACCTTGCCAGGATCCTCACCGAGAACATCAGCCCCGCGAAACGCGAGGCTGCGGTGGCGGCGTTGTGGGACGTGGTCTATGCCGATGGCAATCGCCACGCCAAGGAAGACATGTTTCTCGGCCACATCGCGGGCCTTCTCGGTGTGGACGAAGCAACCTGCGAGCGCATCCGTGACCAGGAAGTGGCCAAGAAGCAGGCGGATGACTGAGGCTGGACAAGTCGGGGCGGGATTGCTCTAAGCAACTCGCTTGTGTTCTCGCGCCCGCGCAATCGGAGGCCGTCATGGTAGATATCGCCACACGCGTGTGGAACCGCAAATGGAAGATCGACCCGGTCGTGCGGTCGCTCATCGACACGGATTTTTACAAGTTGCTGATGTGCCAGTCGGTCTTCCGCAACAAACGGGACACGCAGGTAACGTTCAGCCTGATCAACCGGTCGTCCGACGTGCCATTGGCCAAGCTGATCGACGAGGGCGAACTGCGCGAACAGTTGGACCATATCCGATCCCTGTCCCTGCGGCGGAACGAGAGCACCTGGCTGCGTGGCAACACCTTTTATGGCAAGCGGCAGATGTTCCGATCGGATTTCATGGAGTGGTTCGAAGGTCTGCGCCTGCCCCCCTATCACCTGGAGCGCGTGGGCGATCAGTATGAACTGACCTTCGAAGGCGCGTGGCCCGAGGTGATGCTCTGGGAAATTCCGGCGCTGTCGGTTCTGATGGAGCTGCGCGGGCGCGCGGTTCTGAACGATATGGGCCGGTTCGAACTTCAGGTGCTGTATGCCCGCGCGATGACCAAGCTTTGGGAAAAGATCGAGCGTCTGCGCGAGGTGCCGAAGCTTCGGATTGCTGATTTCGGAACCCGGCGCCGCCATTCCTTCCTCTGGCAGGACTGGTGCGTGCAGGCGATGTACGAGGGGTTGGGCGACAGCTTTGTCGGCACCTCGAATTGCCTGATCGCGAAGAATCGCGACCTCGAGGCGATCGGCACCAACGCGCATGAATTGCCGATGGTCTATGCCGCGCTGGCCGAGGATGACGCGGCTTTGGCGCGCGCGCCCTACGACGTGCTGGCGGATTGGCACGAGGAGCATGACGGCAACCTTCGGATGATCCTGCCCGATACCTACGGAACCGGCGGGTTTCTGAAGAATGCGCCGGATTGGCTGGCGGGTTGGACGGGGATCCGGATTGATTCCGGCGATCCCGCAACCGGGGCCGAGACGGCGATCAAGTGGTGGAAAGAGCGCGGCGAGGATCCGACGCAAAAACTGGTGATCTTTTCCGACGGGCTCGACGTGGACAAGATCCTGGAGCTTCAGGCCCGGTTTTCCGGGCGGGTTCGGATATCCTTTGGCTGGGGCACCCTTCTGACCAATGATTTCCGGGGGCTGACCACCGATGATCGGCTGGCCCCGTTCAGCCTTGTCTGCAAGGCGATCGAAGCGGATGGGCAACCCACGGTCAAGCTGTCGGACAACCCCAACAAGGCGATGGGTCCTGCCGACCAGATCGACCGCTACAAACGGGTTTTCGGGGTCGGGGAACAGGAACGGCTCGAGGTGATGGTCTGACCCCGTCCCATGCGTGGGACATCCCCGCGCGCCAGCAATTTCAATAGGTTACCGGTACGGATTTACGTTTTGGTAATCTCTGGAGCGGGAAAACGGGTTGGGCGAGACATCTTTGGAACCGACCACACCAAGAGGTCCCTGGTCCGGTTGCCGATCCCGGCCAGGTGCTGTTGACACTGTGCCGCATCGCACTTGGACTCCCTGCGGGCAGCAAGGTAGACAGCGGGGCGAGCGGAGTTTGAAAGGGGCGATCATGACGCAGAGCTATCCGGTTTACGGGCGTATCGACGGGCCGATCGTGATGATCGGCTTCGGGTCTATCGGCAAGGGGACGTGGCCCCTGATCGAGC
The DNA here is from genome assembly GCF_020055675.1 of Marivita sp. GTDB lineage: Bacteria > Pseudomonadota > Alphaproteobacteria > Rhodobacterales > Rhodobacteraceae > Marivita. The sequence goes on along the minus strand of NZ_JAIPUS010000026.1, from coordinate 35,012 downwards.
GGCATTTCGAATATGACGCGGATAAATTCGTGGTGATCGAACCGGATGAAAACCAGGCGAATTTCCTGCGTCAGCACAAGATCAACCACATGCAGGTTGCCTTGACGCCAGACAATTACCGCGAGGTTCTCGGGGGGCTTTTTGCCGAGGGCAAAGGCTTTTGCGTGAACCTGTCGGTGGATACCTCGTCGCTTGACCTGATGAAGGTCTGCCGCGACTTGGGGGTTCTTTATATCGACACGGTGGTGGAACCCTGGGCCGGATATTATTTCGACACCACTGACAACGCGGAGCGGACGAACTACGCGCTGCGCCAGACGGTGCGCAACGAGAAAGCCGCGACCCCCGGTGGCCCCACGGCGGTGAGCTGCTGCGGCGCCAATCCCGGCATGGTGTCGTGGTTCGTCAAGGAGGCATTGCTGACGCTGGCGCAGGACACGGGGCGCGATGTGGTCGCGCCGCAGGACCGGGCCGGCTGGGCCGAATTGATGCAGTCTCTGGGTGTGAAAGGTGTGCATATCGCCGAGCGCGACACGCAGGCACGGCGGGTGCCCCGGCCCCGCGACATGTTCGTGAACACCTGGTCGGTCGAGGGCTTCATCGCGGAAGGGTTTCAACCGGCCGAGCTGGGATGGGGCACCCATGAGACGTGGTTCCCGGAAAACGGCTATTCGCATGACCGGGGGTGTCAGGCGGGCATCTGGCTCGACCGGCCGGGTGCGATCACGCGGGTGCATACGTGGTGCCCGACGCCGGGACCACAGTTCGGGTTTCTCGTGACGCATAACGAGGCGATCTCGATCGCCGATTACTACACCGTCGGCGACGCCGGCGCGCCCGCGTATCGGCCGACCTGCCACTATGCTTATCATCCCTGCGACGATGCCGTGCTGTCGCTGCATGAGATGTTCGGATCGGGCAAGCAGCAGACGGTGCATCATATTCTCACGGAAGACGAGATCGTCGAGGGGGTCGATGAACTGGGTGTGCTGCTTTACGGGCATGACAAGAACGCGCTTTGGTATGGATCGCGCTTGTCGAACGCGGAGACGCGCGATCTCGCGCCGTATCAGAATGCCACGGGGCTACAGGTAACCAGCGCGGTTCTGGCCGGGATGGTCTGGGCGCTGGAAAACCCGGAGGCCGGAATCGTAGAGACCGACGAGATGGATCACGCGCGGTGCCTTGAGGTGCAGCGCCCCTACCTGGGTCCGGTCGAAGCGCATTACACGGACTGGACGCCGTTGCAGGACCGTTGGGTGCATTTCCCCGAGGACATCGACGAGAGCGACCCTTGGCAGTTTCGGAACGTGTTGGCGAGCTGAGCCGGATCCGTTGTTCCCGGCGCGCTGACAAGACGGCGTGATGGACCGGATCGACAGCCATGCGCTGGGCGATGGCGGCACCGAGGTCACGGGGCTGTCGCCGGGATGGATCGGCCTGTTCTGCGGGATGCCCCCGGATGGGGACACCGTGCCTTTGGCGGGCCGGGATGATGGCATATTTGAAAAGAGAAGAAGATCAGGGCCGGCCGCCCCTGTTGGCGGTGCTCATGCGGGCACTTCGGTCGTGGTGGGGGCCGGGGCGGGACGGTCCTTTTGGGCCGGGACGATGCCGCGCAGGCGCAGCGCGTTGGTCAACACGAAGACAGAGCTGAGCGCCATGGCGCCCGCCCCGAGCATGGGCGAGAGAAGAACGCCGAAGGCCGGGTAGAGCACGCCGGCCGCAACCGGGATCAGCGCGGTGTTATAGGCGAAGGCCCAGAACAGGTTCTGGCGGATGTTGCGCATGGTGCGGCGGGAGATTTCGACGGCGTTGACAACGCCCGCGATGCGCCCCGAGGACAGGACGATGTCGGCGGCTTCGATGGCGACATCGGTGCCGGTGCCGATAGCAAGGCCGATCTCGGCTTCGGCAAGCGCGGGCGCGTCGTTGATCCCGTCGCCGACGAAGGCGACGGGGCCGAAGCGGTGACGCAGGTCGGCGATGGCGGCGACCTTTCCGTCCGGCAGAACGCCGGCGGTGACATGGTCGATGCCGAGCTGATGGGCGATGGCCTGTGCCGCGTTGGGGCTGTCGCCCGAGATCATCGCGACCGTGAGCCCTTGCGCGTGCAGCGCGTCAATGGCGGGTTTGGCGCCCGGTTTGATCTGGTCGGCGACGGCGAAAACCGCCGCGGCCTCGCCGTCGATGGCGAGACAGACCAAGGTGTGGCCTTTGTCGGCAAAGCGCCGGATCGCATCGGCCAAGGGGGCGGTGTCGACGCCCTGTTCGGCAAGCAGACGTTCCGAGCCAACGAGCAGGGATTGGTCGCTGGTTCGCGCGACGAGGCCATAGCCGGGGCGGTTTTCGGTCTCGTGCAGCGTCGGCAGATCGCCTGGGGCGGCGGCAAGAATTGCACGGGCGATCGGGTGGTCGGAGCCGTGTTCGACAGCGGCGGTCAGCCTGAGCGCCTCGGTTGCGTCGACGCCCTGGGCCGTGGCCTGATCCACCAGCGTCGGGCGGCCTTCTGTCAGGGTCCCGGTCTTGTCGAAGGCGATGACCTTGGCGCCGTCAAGCCGTTGCAAGGCGTCGCCCTTGCGGAACAGCACGCCGAGTTCGGCGGCGCGGCCCGTGCCGACCATGATGGAGGTCGGGGTGGCAAGGCCCATGGCGCAGGGGCAGGCGATGATCAGCACCGCGACACCGGCGACAAGCGCGTGGCTGAGCGCCGGGGTGGGGCCGATCAGGAGCCATGTCGCAACTGTCAGCGCGGCGATGACAAGCACCACCGGGACGAAGATCCGGACCACGCGGTCGGCCAGGGCCTGAATGGGCAGTTTCGCGCCCTGAGCGGTCTGGACCATGTCGATGATCCGGGCCAGCACCGTGTCGGCACCGACGGCGGTGGCACGGTAGGTGAGCGGACGCTGGCCATTGATCGTGCCGCCGGTGACCGTGTCGCCGGGGGATTTGGCCACGGGCACGGGTTCGCCGGTGATCATCGATTCGTCGACGAAGGAGGTGCCTTCGCTGACGATGCCGTCGACCGCGATGCGCGCGCCGGGGCGTGCCTCGATCATGTCATCGGTCCTGACCTCGGAGAGCGGGATTTCGGTTGGCGTGCCGTCGCGCAGCACGCGGACCGTATCGGGGCGCAGGCCGACCAGGTGGCGGATGGCGGCGCCGGTGCGGCCCTTGGCGCGCGCTTCCATCCAGCGACCTGCGAGGATAAGCGTGACGATCACGCCTGCCGCCTCGAAATAGACCGCGCGGGTGCCCTCGGGCAGGAGCGCAGGGGCGAAGGTAGCGATGGTGGAATAGACCCAGGCCGCCAGGGTGCCGAGCGCCACCAGGCTGTTCATGTCGGGGCTGCCCTTGGCCAGGAGTGGCAGGCCGATTCGGAAGAACCGGCGGCCGGGCCAGGCAAGGACCAGCGTGATCAGCAGGAATTGCAGCACCCAGAAGCTTTGGATCCCGATGCTGCCCATGATTGCATGATGGATGGGCGGATACAGGTGCCCGCCCATTTCGGCGAGGAAGACCGGCAGCGTCAGCGCGCCCGCGATCAGCGTGTCGCGTTTCAGGGGTGTGATTTCCGAAGCGGTTCGGGACGGAGTCTCGTCCGTCACGCGGGACGCCGGGTAGCCAGCCTCTGTCACTGTAGAGGCCAGCGCGTCGGGCGTCACCGCGCCCTCGAGGGTCCGGATGGTCGCGGTTTCGGTGGCCAGGTTCACGGTCGCCGACAGGACACCGGGCAACGAGGACAGCGCGCGTTCGACGCGGCCGGTGCAGGAGGCGCAGCTCATCCCGGTGATCGAAAGCTGATGCGTGGCCGTCCGGGCGGGGTAGCGCGCGGTGTCCAGGGTCTTGGCGAGATCTGCGGCCAGGGCGCGCCCGGTGACGACAGCCGTGTGATTGGCAAAGTTGACCGAGGCTTCGGTGACGCCGGAGGTCGCGGCCAGCGCGCGTTCGGCCCGCCCTGCACAGCCGGCGCAGCTGAGGTTGTCGACGGTGAATTTGAGGGTGGGCATGTCGGACTCCATGTTCATGCCCGTCAGATAGGGTCTCCAGTTACTGGAAGGTCAAGGGGCATCACTCCTGCGGGTGCTGATATTTCGACCCGAGATCCGGGAGCGGCACTCTTCGCACAGGAGCGGCAGGCCAACGCGCGCGCCGGCGCAGAGCAGGGGCAGAAGCGCGTCGGGGGAGACAAGGAAACTTGCTTCGGTCATGGCCACATCGCGGCGCTGTTCGGTGGCGGCCATGACGAACCGGGTGATGGAGAGTTCATCTGCGGAATACCGGGGGGCGGTCGGACGCAGGATGACAACAGAGTGCCAGCCGTGTTTCGTGAGCAGGGCCAACATTTGTTCAAACGCCTGAAGGCAGGCGCGGGCGCGCGAAGATCCGAGCGAGCCGCGCAGATCGGCAAGGATCGTCTCTTGCGGGTCCGGGTCGGTGTACCAGACCCGAAGCATGCCGATCAGCCTGTGTTCCGGACCCCGCAACGCGGCGCTTTCAAGAGATTCGGTGGCTGATTGCATGACAGTGACCACAGGTTGAGACTGTAATCACTTTATAGAGTTTAATTCTGACAAAAACAATCAGATAATTTACAACCCGCGGATTGCACTTATCCCGTGCCGGTTTCGGCCGCGATCTGGGCGCGGCTCTTGCGTTCGCGTTCGGTCGCGGATTTGAGTTGGCCGCAGGCGGCCATGATGTCTTCGCCGCGCGGCGTGCGGATTGGCGAGGCGTAGCCTGCCTTGTAGACGATGTCGGCAAAAGCCTCGATCCGGGACCAGTCGGAGCGTTCGTAAGGCGCGCCCGGCCATTCGTTGAAGGGGATCAGGTTGATCTTGGCCGGGATGCCCTGAATCAGCTTGATCAGGCGGCGGGCGTCTTCATCGCTATCGTTCACATCTTTCAGCATCACGTATTCAAAGGTGATCCGTTCGGAGTTCGATTTCTTCGGATACTCGCGCAGGGCGTCGAGCAGGGTTTCGATGTTCCAGCGCTTGTTGATCGGAACCAGCTTGTCACGAACATCATCCGTGGTGGCGTGGAACGACACGGCCAGAAGGCAGCCGATTTCTTCGGCGGTTTTGGCGATCTCCGGCACGACGCCGGATGTGGACAGCGTGATGCGCCGGCGCGACAGGGCGATGCCCTCGCCATCCATCGCGATCTTCATGGCGTCGCGCACGTTGTCGAAATTGTAGAGCGGTTCGCCCATGCCCATCAGCACGATGTTCGACAACAGGCGGGGGCCGTTTTCGCCGGTGCCGATGCCCGGTTCGGGCCATTCGCCCAGATCGTCCCGGGCAAGCATAACCTGGCCGATGATTTCCCCGGCGGTGAGGTTGCGCACCAGCTTTTGCGTGCCGGTGTGGCAGAAGGAACAGGTAAGCGTGCAGCCGACCTGGCTTGAGATGCAGAGCGTGCCGCGATCCGATTCGGGGATATAGACCACCTCGACTTCGTGACCGCCGGCTATTCGGACAAGATATTTGCGGGTGCCGTCGGCGGAGATGTTCCGGGACACCATCTCGGGCAGGGTAATCTCGAACGTCGCGTCAAGCTGCGTGCGGTAGGTCTTGGCGAGGTTGGTCATCGCGTGGAAATCACGCACCCCCCACTGGTACACCCATTGCCAGATCTGATTGACGCGCATCCTGGATTGTTTTTCGGATGTGCCCATGGCGATCAACGCATCGCGTAGCGCCGGCCGGGTAAGGCCGACGATATTCGTCTTGCCGCCCTCGGGCACCTTGCGCGGGATGGTCATTACGTCTTGCGTGATCGGTGCAGAGCCGGTCATTGGGTCAGCCTTTCTCGAAAAGAGATGAGGCACATATAGGATTCTTCGCGTTTTGCCAAAGGGGAATGATGCAGAGGGCGTCCTTGACGCGGCTTGGCCCCCGCAGCGGTGCCGATGAACGGCACAGCAGGGCGCACCAAGCGGCCGGCGTTGAGGCGCGATTGCGCGGCAGAACGCGGCCGTGGCTGGCGCGGTTTCAGGCGGGTCGCCCCCTGAAGCCCGTATCGCGGATGCAGACGGTATCCGACGCTGTGACAGCCTGAGCGCGCCTGCCGGGTTGGCAGGTCTTCAGGACGCGCAGCGCTGTTCGGCATCCTCGATCGCGGCAGTGAAGCCAAGGAGCGAGAACGTGTCCTTGGTCGTTGTCCCGCGGGATGACCGCGCAGTCAGAACCGCATCCGCGCCGCGCTTCATGGCGGTCACGAGTTTCGTATCGTCCTGCGGTGTCGCAGGCCATGCCCATTCACCCTCGGTGAAAAGTTCAAACTCGGTGCCGCCGATATTGACGTTGACGGTGGACCCGCCGGCGAACGGATAACCGCCGGTGAAGGCAACCTGACCCTGCACCTCGGCGCCCGGACGGAAGAAGACCATCAACAGGATTTCGCCCCGCGTCACGGCGACGACCCGGCCATCCTTGGTGTTGACGCTTTCCTTGTAGGTGGTCACGGCCCAGCATTCCCGCGGGTCCTGACCTTCGAACACGCTCCAATCGGTGATGGCGTTCACGCGGTTGTTGCTTGTTTGCTCTTGCGCGATACCCGTGCCGGCCGCCCCAAGCGTCATCGCGCCGATCAGCGCACCGCCAATCCATGATTTCATGCGTCCAGCCTCCAGACTGTCCTTAGCCTCAATTCGATGTGAGTCGCAGTGTGGGTTCTGTGCGCCCGTGTGTCACTGCAAGTTTGCTCTCGACGTGGTGAGATTAGCCTGATTTACAAGAGGCTTCAAAGCCAAATTGGCAGATTCTTGCCCAATCCGAAAGGAGCCTGCGATGGCACAGCCCGCACCCCTTGCCGAGGTCTGGCGCGGCGCGTTCCGCGAAAGCCATCATGTCGGTCATGCCGTGATCTGTGATGGCGCCGGCCAGGTTCTCTTGGCCGTGGGGGATCCGGATGCGGTGGTGTTGCCGCGCTCTTCGTCGAAGATGATCCAGGCCTTGCCGCTGGTCACTTCGGGGGCGGCCGATGCGCAGGGTCTGGGGTCCGAGCATCTGGCGCTGGCCTGTGCCTCGCACGAGGGCGCGCCGATGCATGTGGAGCGGGTCAGCCGGTGGCTTTCGGACCTCGGCCTCGCGGATGATGCGCTGCGCTGTGGCCCGCAAGTGAGCCGGGACACGGACCTGAAACTGGAGATGATCCGGGCGCATGAAATGCCGTGCCGTGTGCACAACAATTGCTCTGGCAAACATGCCGGGTTCCTCACCCTTGCGCAGCACCTGGGGGCAGGGCCGGAGTACGTGGATGTGACCCATCCCGTGCAGGCCGCTTGCAGCGACGCCTTCGAGACCGTGACCGACCAGGCCAGCCCCGGCTTCGGGATCGACGGCTGTTCGGCTCCGAACTTTGCCACCACGATGCAGGGAATGGCGCGGGCCATGGCGTATTATGCCACGGCGGATCAGCGGTCAGACCGGATGAGCGCGGCAGCAGCGCGGCTGGTGGCCGCGATGCACACCCATCCCGAGCTTGTCGCCGGAGAGGGGCGGGCCTGCACAAGGCTGATGCGCGCGGCGGCAGAGCCGGTGGCGCTGAAGACCGGGGCTGAAGGGTATTTCGTCGCGATCCTGCCGAAGCGGGGTCTTGGCATTGCCGTGAAAGCGGCGGATGGGGCCACACGCGCTGCGGAATGCGCGATTGCCGCGCTGCTTGTGCGGCTCGAGGTTCTCGACACTGCCAACCCGGAGGTGAAAGCGTTCTTGAACCCGCAGGTTCACAATTGGGATGGGCTGATCACGGGTGAAATCAAGCCAGCACCGGGTCTTCTGGCGTAACAAAGGCCTCGCGGCTGTAGCCCTGGAGGTAGAGCAGTGCCGTCAGATCGCCGTGGTTGATGCGAAGCTTTGCCTGCGCCTGGACGCTGGGTTTGGCGTGCAGGGCGACCCCCGTTCCGGCAAGCTGCAACATGCCCAGATCGTTCGCCCCGTCACCAACCGCGAGCACATCTGTCTCTGACAGGCCGAGGTCCGCGGTGATTTCCTTCAGCGCGGCGATCTTGGCTTCGCGTCCAAGGATCGGTCTGGCGACGTCACCGGTCAGGTGGCCGTTCGTCGCGAGCAGCGTGTTGGCGCGGTGGGTTTGAAAGCCGAGTGCCTGTGCGACGGGCGCGGTGAACGCGGTGAACCCGCCAGAGACAAGCGCTGTATGGGCGCCCGAGGCCGTCATCGTGGCCAGAAGGGTCGGCCCGCCGGGCATTAGGCTGATCCTGTTGCGCAGCACCTCGGCAATCACCGACACCGGGAGCCCTTTCAAAAGCGCGACCCTCTCCAGCAGCGCGCCTTCGAAATCCAGCTCTCCGTTCATGGCGCGGGCCGTGATTTCCTTGACCTGCGCGCCGACGCCCGCAACCACGGCCAGCTCGTCGATGCATTCCTGCTGGATCATGGTGCTGTCCATGTCGGCCAGCAGCATCGCCTTGCGCCGCCCCCCGGAGGGTTGGATGGCAAGGTCAACAGATTGACCCTGCAACGCTGTCCAGCTTGTCTCGGCCGTGTCGGGGATGGTCTCCATCTCGAACTCCGCCGCCTCGTCCGGAGCCAGCCAGACAAGATCGCCGCCGCCCCAGGCATTGCGCAACGATTCGGCCAAGGCAGGGTCGAGCAGTCCGGGGCTGGCGATCAGCGTGGCTGTGAGCATGGGGCATGTCCTTCGTGATTTTCGGTGCTTTACTCACGGTGCGGCCAAAAGGCCAGACGCAAGAGGCAAGGGATCTGTCGTCTTTTCGTTCGGGAAATGCGTGCCGGGGACATCCGTTTGTGTCGCCCGTGCAAGGCGCTGCCGTGGTCCTGATCCGCTCCGGGAGACTGGTTCTGTGGCGCGGTGCGACGCATCATCTGCATTTTCCGACTTGCAACGCTGGTGGCCGGCGCATAGACGGGGAGGTGGGACACCCCTCCCCAACGAGGGGCGCTTATCTGGAAGGATAGCATAAATGGCTATGACACCACCGGCGTCGCACGAAACCGTGCGCAAACCATCTGCGCGGCCTGCCAACCCGCGTTTTTCCTCTGGCCCCTGTGCCAAACCCCCCGTTTTCAAACTGGACGCGCTATCGGACGCCCCGTTGGGTCGCTCGCACCGGGCAGCCGTGGGCAAGGCCAAGCTGAAGGCCGCAATCGAAGAGACGCGCGAGATTCTCGGCGTGCCGGGCGATTACAAGATCGGTATCGTGCCCGCATCCGACACCGGCGCGGTCGAGATGGCGATGTGGTCGCTGCTGGGCGAACGCAAGGCGACGATGGTCGCATGGGAATCCTTCGGCGCAGGCTGGGTCACGGATGTGGTCAAACAGCTCAAGATCGACGCCGATGTAAAGACGGCTGACTATGGTCAGATCGTCGATATGCCGGCGCTCGATTACGACACGGATGTCGTGTTCACCTGGAACGGCACCACCTCGGGGGTGCGGATGCCCAATGGCGACGCGATCCCGGCGGATCGCGGTGGCCTGACGATTTGCGACGCGACCAGCGCGGCTTTCGCGCAGGACCTGCCCTGGTACAAGCTCGATGTGACGACGTTTTCCTGGCAGAAGGTGCTGGGCGGCGAAGCAGCGCACGGGATGCTGATCCTGTCGCCCCGTGCGGTCGAGCGGTTGGAGACATACACGCCTGCGTGGCCTCTGCCCAAGGTCTTCCGCCTGACAAAGGGCGGCAAGCTCAACCAGGGAATTTTCGTTGGTGAGACGATCAACACCCCGTCGATGCTGTGTGTCGAGGATTACCTGCAGGCGCTCGACTGGGCGCGCTCTGTTGGCGGGCTCAAGGGCCTGATGGCGCGGGCGGATGCCAATGCGCAGGCGGTCTGGGATTTCTGCGACGCCAATGACTGGATCGCGAACCTGGCCGATGATCCGGCAACGCGGTCGAACACCTCGGTCTGCCTCAAGTTCACCGATTCCCGAATCACCGATGGCGCGACCTTTGCCAAGGCGGTTGCCAAGCGGCTGGAAGCGGAAGGCGTGGCGCTGGATATCGGCGCGTATCGCGATGCCCCGGCGGGCCTGCGTATCTGGTGTGGCGGCACGGTCGAAACGGCGGATATCGAAGCGATGCTGCCGTGGCTTGACTGGGCGTTCCACGCCGAGATCGACGCGCAGGCCAAAGCGGCCTGACCCCAGACCGAGTCCAGACGGCGCGTGCCTGCGCGCCTTTCCTCCAAAATTTTCGGGGTGCGTGTTGTCACGCACCACATCCGACATCCATCAAAGGACCAATGATATGGCCCCCCGTGTACTCATTTCCGACAAACTCTCCGACGCCGCCGTGCAGATCTTCAAGGATCGCGGCATCGACGTGGATTTCCAGCCCGATCTGGGCAAGGACAAGGACAAGCTGGCCGAGGTGATCGGCCAGTATGACGGCCTTGCGATTCGCTCGGCCACGAAGGTGACGCCGAAAATTCTCGAGAACGCGACCAATCTCAAGGTGATTGGCCGTGCCGGGATCGGCACCGACAATGTCGACAAGGACGCCGCCTCCAAGAAGGGCGTGATCGTCATGAACACGCCTTTTGGCAACATGATCACCACTGCGGAACACGCCATCGCGATGATGTTCGCGGTGGCACGGCAGATCCCCGAGGCGTCGGCTTCGACCCATGCTGGCAAATGGGAAAAGTCCAAATTCATGGGGGCCGAGCTGACCGGCAAGACGCTGGGCGTGATCGGGGCCGGCAACATTGGCGGGATTGTCTGTGACCGTGCCCGCGGGCTCAAGATGAAGGTCGTTGCCTATGACCCTTTCCTGAGCGCCGAGAAGGCCGAGAAGATGCAGGTCGAGAAAGTCGAACTCGACGATCTGCTCAAGCGCGCAGATTTCATCACCCTGCATGTGCCGCTGACCGATCAGACCCGCAACATCCTGTCGGCCGAAAACCTTGCCAAGACCAAGAAAGGGGTGCGGATCATCAACTGCGCGCGCGGCGGTCTGGTGGATGAGGCGGCTGTCGCGGAGCTGCTGAAATCCGGCCATGTTGCCGGGGCCGGGTTTGACGTGTTCGAAGAAGAACCCGCCACGGACAATCCGCTGTTCAACCTGCCCAACGTGGTCTGCACCCCGCACCTGGGGGCCGCCACGTCGGAGGCGCAGGAAAACGTGGCCCTGCAAGTGGCCGAGCAGATGTCGAATTACCTGCTGACCGGCGCGGTTGAAAACGCGCTCAACATGCCGTCGGTGACCGCCGAGGAGGCCAAGATCATGGGGCCGTGGATCAAGCTGGCCGATCATCTGGGTAGCTTTATCGGCCAGATGACCGATGAGCCGATCAAGGCGATCAACATCCTTTACGATGGGTCGGTGTCCGAGATGAACCTCGATGCGCTGAACTGTTCGGCGATCGCGGGCATCATGAAGCCGGTGAATCCGGACGTGAACATGGTCAGCGCGCCGTTGATCGCCAAGGACCGGGGCATCAAGATCAGCACGACCAACCAAGCGCAATCCGGGGCGTTTGAAGGCTATGTCAAGCTGACGGTGGTGACCGACAAGCGCGAACGCTCGATCGCGGGCACGGTGTTCAGCGATGGCAAACCGCGGTTCATCCAGATCAAGGGCATCAATATCGACGCCGAGATCGGCGCGCATATGGTCTATACGACCAACGAGGACATGCCGGGAATCATCGGCACCCTGGGCACGACCATGGGCGAGAACAGCGTCAATATCGCGAACTTCACGCTTGGCCGGTCCGCCTCAAAGGGTGAAGCCATTGCGCTGCTTTACGTTGATGAACCGGTGCCGGCGGATGTTGTCGCCAAGCTGCACGAGACCGGTATGTTCCGGCAGGTCAAGCCGCTGCAATTCGATGTGGCCTGACGGGGCGCGTGATTGAACCTTGACGATATCCCTGCGAAAGAGCGCGTATGACACGCGCTCTTTACGCATTCGGAGACATCCACGGCCAGGCATCCATGCTGGAAGAGCGGCTGGACTGGGTCCTGGCTGATGGTGGCCCGGATGCGCGGGTTGTGTTTCTGGGTGATTATGTCGACCGCGGCCCGGACAGCCGCAGCGTCATCGAGCTGTTGGCGGGCGGGCTTGATGCCGGGCGGAATTGGGTGTGTCTCAAGGGCAATCACGATCGCTTGTTCGAATGGTTCATCCATCCGGACGGGCCGCGCACCGATCCGTGTCTTCTGGTGGGGTATCACTGGTTGCATCCGGCGATCGGAGGGATCGAAACGCTGGCGTCCTACGACATCTACCCGCCCGAGCGGATACGCCAGGGTCTCCTTGCCGAACAGGTGCGCGCGGCCATGCCGGAGGCGCACAAGGCGTTTCTGCGTGGCCTGGAGACGTCCCACCACGAGGGTGACTTGTTCTTTGTTCACGCCGGGATCCGGCCGGGCGTGTCTTTGGACCGGCAGGAGGAACAGGACCTGCTCTGGATTCGTCAGGAGTTTCACAAGGACCGCCGCGATCATGGCGCGGTGGTGGTGCATGGGCACACGCCCGTCGATGCGCCCGAGCGCTATCACAACCGGGTCAACCTCGATACCGGGGCGGGCTATGGGCGGCCTTTGACCGTCGCGGTGTTCGATGGGAACGAGGTGTTCCGACTGACGGCACAAGGCCGTCAGCGCATCCCTAATCGTAGCTGAGCGCGGTCGCCTTGCCGCGGAACACCGTATAGGCCAACGCGGTGTACCCCAGGATCATCGGAAGCACGAAACAGGTCCCGATCAGGATGATGAACAGGCTTTCCGGGGCGCTTGCCGCTTCGTAAATGGTAAGCTGGTCCGGCACGATGAACGGGTAGAACGAATAGGCCATCCCGAAAAATCCCAGCACGAAGAGCACGATGGTCGCCGAAAACGGAAACCACGCCCAACTGTCGTCGCGGGTGGGCAAACGGCGCAGGGCCATCCAGAGCAGCACGACAAGCGCGGCTGACATCAGGGGAAGCGGCATCAGCAAAAAGAACTCGGGCACCGAGAACCATTTGTCGAAGATGCGTTGGCTGACCAGGGGGGACGCGATCGATATCGCGCCAAGGCCAAGGACAACGCCCCAGATACCGCCTTTCGACCAGCGCACTGCCTTGCGTTGCAATGCGCCTTCGGTTTTCAGGATCAGCCAGGTGGCCCCGATAAAGCTGTAGGCGACGGTAAGGAACACGGCTGTGAGAGCAGAAAACGCCAGCGTGAACGCGGTCATTTCCAGGCCCATGATATACATGCCCAGCATGTAGCCCTGGCTGAGCGAGGTCATCATCGACCCGACGTAAAAGGCCCGGTCCCAGGCGGTCTTGTGATGGACCGGGGCCTTGACCCGGAATTCGAACGACACGCCGCGCAGGATCAGGCCGATCAGCATGACGGCAACGGGCAGGTAAAGCGCGGTCAGGATGGTGCCATGCGCGGTGGGAAAGGCCACCAGCAATATGCCGATGGCCAAGACCAGCCATGTTTCATTGGCGTCCCAGAAGGGGCCGATCGAGGCGATCATGCGGTCTTTTTCGTCTTTGTCGGCGAAGGGGAACAAAACGCCGACCCCCAGATCGAAGCCGTCAAGGACAACGTAGATCAGGATGGACAGGCCCATCAATGTGGCAAAGGCCAAGGGCAGCCATGTGGCGGGATCTCCGAACAGATACATGGTATTACTCCGCTGCGACGGTGACTTGCGCCTCTTGGGCAACGTGGAATGTCGGGCCGGCCGGCTCTCCCATGGTTGCCTTGCGGGCGAGGTAGAACAGCACGCCGACATAGGCGGCAAGCAGGGCGGCGTAGATCGACAGGTAGACGATCAGCGTCGAGGCGACCATCGGCGCGGGTACATCGGCGACCGCCGCTTCGGTTGTCAGCACGCCCTGCACCAGCCACGGCTGGCGGCCGATCTCGGTGGTGTACCAGCCCGCGAGCGTGGCGATCCAGCCCGAGACCGCCATCGGCACCATCGCCCACAAGAGCGGCCTGGGCAGGCCCTCGATCCCGCGCCGCTTGCGCGCCATGAAGACCACGGCAGTCCAGCTCAGCAGCAGCATCGCCATGCCGGTCGCCACCATGATGCGGAAGCTGAAGAACACCGGCGCGACGGGCGGATGCTGCACCGTGCCATCTTCGGCGATAAAGTCATTGAGGCCCGGTACCACCCCGTCGGCCGAGTGCTTCAGGATCAGCGACGCGCCGTTCGGAATGCTGATTTCGAAATCGGTCGAGCGCGTTTGCTCGTCCGGGATGCCGAACAGGACCAGCGGCGTGTTTGGCCCGGTATCCCAGTTGCCTTCCATCGCGGCCACCTTTTGCGGCTGATGTTCCAGCGTATTGAGCCCGTGGAAATCTCCGGCCAGGATTTGCAGCGGGATCAGCACGGCACCGATGATCACCCCGGTCTTGAGGGTCGCCTGCACACCGTTCGACCGGTCCCCGATCAGCCAGCGGAAGGCGCTCAGACCCGTCAGCAGGAACGCCACGGTCAGACCAGAGGCCAGCAGCATGTGCACCAGCCGGTAGGGCATCGACGGATTGAAGATGATCGCCCACCAATCGGTCGCAAAGGCCACGCCGTCGCGCATCTCGAACCCGGCAGGCGTGTGCATCCAGCTATTCAGGACGAGGATCCAGAAGGCCGACATCGTCGTGCCGAAAGCCACGAGGAAGGTCGACAGCGTGTGCAGCCAGCCGGGCACTTTGGACATCCCGAAGAGCATGATGCCGAGGAACACCGCTTCGAGGAAGAAGGCGGTCATCACCTCGTAGGCCAGCAGCGGTCCCGCGATGTTGCCGACGCTTTCCATGAAGCCCGGCCAGTTGGTGCCGAACTGGAACGACATGGTGATGCCCGACACCACGCCCATCGCAAAGCTGAGCGCGAAGACCTTGACCCAGAAGCGATAGGCATCGGCCCATTTCTGATCACCTGTCCCCGCAAGGCGCAGGCGAAAGAAAAGGAGCACCCACCCCAGCGCGATGGTGATGGTCGGAAACAGGATGTGAAACGAGATATTCGCACCGAACTGCATGCGCGAGAGAATGAGCGTGTCCATGATTGCCACTCCGTCAGGAAACTTTACTGATATTGTAAAGATAGTTTGCGGAGTCAGGTTTCACCGTCTCTGCGACAGGATTGCACAGCCGGATCGCAGGGCAGACTGTCGCAGCTTCCAACGACGCTGCCGGTCGATGCATGGTTTTCCAGAACGCCTGTTTGGTTGCGGAACCTTGCGTATGCTGGAGTGTGGGGTCCTGCTGCGCAGATACATCACCCGTTTGCAGGGCGATGGTTTCATTCAACGGACGATCAGGCCGATGCATGTCGTGGCTGTCTTCGCAGGCTCGCCGGTGCCGGCTTTGACACCGCAAGGGTTTGAAAGAGCGACGCGCGGGCTGTCCGGATGCGCTGGAACTGGCCGTCAGGACCGCCCATCGTGTTGCAAGCCGGCGGGAAACCGGTTTCAAACTGCCTGTGATATCCTATATCCACAGCTCTCGCGGGCCAAAGGAGACCGCAGCGATGGCAAAGCCGAAGGACAACCCGAATTACAAGGTGATCGCCGAAAACCGGCGGGCCCGGTTCGACTATGCCATTGAGGACGATCTGGAGGTCGGGATCGTGCTACAGGGCTCTGAGGTGAAATCGCTGCGCGAGAACAGCGCCAATATCACCGAATGTTATGCCGCCGTTGAAAACGGGGAGCTGTGGCTCGTCAATTCCTATATCGCACCCTACAACCGCGCCATGTTCCCGCACGAGGAACGGCGCAGGCGCAAGCTCTTGGTGTCGCGCAAGGAATTGTCGAAACTTTGGAACGAAACACAGCGCAAGGGCATGACGCTTGTTCCGCTGGTTCTGTACTTCAACCACAAGGGCATCGCGAAGATGAAGATCGGGATCGCCAAGGGGAAAAAAAACCACGACAAGCGCGAAACCGCGGCCAAGCGCGATTGGGGCCGTCAGAAGCAGCGGCTGTTGAAGAACGCGGGCTGACGGGAAGGACAGGACGCCTTTCCGCCCGCTCCCGGGGCCGGCCCAAGGCGTCGCCGCCGGTGCAATGCGACGGTCTTCCATCAGGGTGGTCCGATCACTTTGACCGCCGGCAACGGGATCGGGCAAGGTCCGGCGCGACATCTGTTGAGACGGGCAATGTCTTGCACCGCGCGGCGCCGGGTTCTATGCAGAACCATTATTGGCAATTGCGGGAATGGTCATGGCAAAGGACGATCCGAAAACGCTGGTTTCGACCGATTGGCTTGCGGCGCATATGCGCGACCCCGATCTGCGTATCCTGGATGGATCGTATTATCTGCCCGATGCGGGCCGGGATGCGAAAGCCGAATACGAAAAGGCACATATCCCCGGCGCCCGGTTTTTCGACATCGACGATGTTGCAGACAGCCGGTCGGATCTGCCCCATATGGCGCCTCCGGTGGAAAAATTCATGTCGCGGATGCGGGCCATGGGGGTCGGCGACGGGCACCAGGTGGTGGTCTATGACGGGGCCGGCCTGTTTTCCGCTGCCCGCGTGTGGTGGCTGTTCAAACTGATGGGCCACAGTGATGTTGCGGTGCTGGATGGCGGGTTTCCCAAATGGGTGGCCGAGGGCCGTGCCGTCGAGGACATGGCGCCGCTGATCCGCGATCGGCATATGACGGTCCGGCGGCAGGCGCATCTTGTGCGTGATGTCACGCAAGTGTCCGCGGCGTCCAAGCTGCGCGATCACGAGATCATCGACGCGCGCTCGGCCGGACGGTTTCGCGGGGAAGATCCCGAACCCCGTCCAGGCATGCGCGCCGGGCATATTCCCGGCTCGAAGAACGTGCATTACGCCAGCCTTTTGAACGATGACCAAACGATGAAATCGCCCCAGGACACCCGCGCGATTTTCGAGGCGGCAGGCGTGGACCTGTCGAAACCGGCGATCACCACATGCGGTTCTGGCGTCACGGCGGCGATCCTGTCGCTGGCAATGGCGCGCATGGGCAAGGATGATTTTTCGCTTTACGACGGGTCATGGTCGGAATGGGGAATGTTTCCCACCGTGCCCGTTTCTACTGGAGACACCTGATGTTCGAGACGTTGAAAGAACAACCCGCAGACAAGATCCTGGCCCTGGTGCAAGCCTATCGCGACGATCCGCGCGACGGCAAGATCGACCTCGGCGTCGGCGTCTACAAGGACGCGTCCGGCAACACGCCGATCATGCGCGGGGTCAAACAGGCCGAGCAGCAGCTTTGGCAGGCCGAGACGACGAAGGCCTATACCGGGCTTGCGGGCGATCCGGCCTTTGGCGATGCCATGGTGGCGATGGTTCTTGATGATGCGGTGCCGCGCGCCAATGTCGCCGCCGCGGCCACGCCGGGTGGCACCGGCGCCGTGCGGCAAGGCTTTGATCTTGTCCGCATGGCAAACCCCGAGGCGCGGGTGTTCGTCAGCGATCCGACATGGCCGAACCACCTGTCGATCCTCAAGCACATGGGCATGGAAATGGTGCCCTACCGCTATTTTGACGATGACAGCCGTGGTGTCGATTTCGACGGCATGATGGAGGATCTGGCCCAAGCCGGGCCCGGCGACATTGTGCTGGTGCATGGCTGCTGCCACAACCCGACGGGTGCGAACCTGAACATGACCGAATGGCGCGCGCTGGTCGATCTGCTGCTCAAGACCGGTGCGACACCGATGGTCGATATCGCCTATCAGGGCTTTGGGGATGGTCTGGACGAAGACGCCGGCGCGACGCGACTGATCGCGTCCTCGGTGCCGGAGACGATCATCGCGGCGAGTTGTTCGAAGAACTTCGGTATCTACCGCGAGCGGACCGGGATCTTGATGGTGGTGTCGCAGAACGCCTCTGCGCAAAAGCTGAATCAGGGGACATTGGCCTATCTGAACCGGCAGAATTTTTCCTTCCCGCCGGACCACGGTGCGCGATTGGTGACGATGGTTCTGAGCGATGACGCCTTGCGCGCGGACTGGGCGAAAGAACTGGAAGAGATGCGCACCGGCATGCTGGCGCTGCGCGAACAATTGGCGGCGGAATTGCAGCGCCTGTCGGGGTCGGATCGCTTTGGCTTTATCGCCCAGCATCGCGGCATGTTCTCGCGGCTCGGAGCGACACCGCAGCAGGTCGAAAAACTGCGAGAGGATCACGCGATTTATCTTGTCGGCGATTCGCGGTTGAATATTGCCGGTCTCAACGCGGAGTCCGTCCCCGTTCTCGCCAAGGCGATGATCGACGTCGGGATTTGAATGTATGGGCGCCTGCGGGCGCCCATTCTGCGTGTCTCGTCCGCAGCCTTCGGCTTTGTCCTCGGGGCCCCTTGTGGCGGTGACGCGTCATCAGGCGGTGCGCGATTTGCAACGCCGTGTTTGCATATTTGCAAAGAGAAGAAGCAGCTAGCCGTGCGCCTTGACGCTGTCCTCTGGTGCTTGATCCCGGTCGAACATGCCGTAGTCGCGCATCACGTGGCAGACCCGCAGGCGGTAGTCCGAGAAGATACCGGCGCGGCCCCTGGATTGGGCATTTCGGTGCGCGGCCAGTTTGCGCCAGCGCAGGACGGCGTCCTCGTCTTCGAAAAAGCTGATCGACAGGAGTTTTTCGGGGTTGGTCAGGCTCTGGAACCGTTCGACCGAGATGAAGCCGTCTATGTCTTTCACCATCGGGCGCATCGTGGCCGCGATGTCGAGATAAGCGTCTTTCTGGCCTTCGGCGGGCATGAGTTCGAAGATGATGGCGATCATGTCTGGCTCCCTTTTTTGGTGCCACTGATCCCCGCAGAATGCGGGGCTGTCAATCGGGGTTCGCGCGCGTGAACGGCAGGGGCATCGGCGGTTTGTACGGTTTGCCGTTTGAGACGTATGGTTTGCCCGGTCGGGAGGGATCCGGTGTCAGGATGTGACGCAGCAGCGCCACCGGGTGGCGGCGCAGGGTCAGGCGCAGGGCGACGTAGTCTTCGACCACCTGTTCGCCTTCGGTCATCTGCGGCAGCAGGGCTGCCGGTTCCGAAATGGCTTCGCCGTCGATATCACCCTCGAAGAGCGGCAGGGTCGTGCGGGTTGTCAGTGCCTTGGCGTCCCACAGCGCCTGTCGGCGGGACAGGCGCAGGTCGTGGAACGTGTCGGCCTCGGCGAGGCGCGCGATGGTGGCCGGATCAAGGCCCGCGCGGCGCCAGAGGTCGCGGACGCTTTGATAGCCATTGCCGCGTCCGGCGGCGATCCAGGTGGCGTCTTCCTCTGCGATGCCCTTGATCTGCCGGAAGCCGAGGCGCAGGGCGAGGCCGCCTGCCTCGTCCGGTTCCATCACGTTGTCCCAGAAGCTGGCATTGATGCAGACGGGCAGGACGGTGACACCATGTTCGCGGGCGTCGCGGATGATCTGGGCGGGGGCATAGAAGCCCATGGGCTGCGCGTTGAGCAGCGCGCAGGCGAAGATGCCGGGGTGGTGATGCTTGATCCAGGCGCTGGCATAGACCAGCAGGGCAAAGCTGGCGGCGTGGCTTTCGGGAAAGCCGTAGGATCCGAAACCTTCGATTTGCGAGAAACAGCGTTCGGCGAAATCTTCGTCATAGCCCTTGTTGCGCATGCCGCGCAGGAAAAGCGTGCGGAACTCTGACACGTTGCCGTGTTTCTTGAAGGTGGCCAGCGAGCGGCGCAGGCGGTCGGCCTGTTCGGGGCTGAAGCCCGCGCCGACGATGGCGATCTGCATCGCCTGTTCCTGAAAGAGCGGCACGCCGAGGGTCTTGCCCAGCACCGCGCCCAACTCATCTGACGGAAAGCTGACCGCCTCTTCGCCGTTGCGGCGTCGGATATAGGGGTGAACCATGTCGCCCTGGATCGGGCCGGGGCGGATGATCGCGACCTCGATCACCAGGTCGTAGAAGGTACGCGGTTTCATGCGGGGCAGGAAGTTCATCTGGGCGCGGGATTCGACCTGGAAGACGCCGATGCTGTCG
Organism: Marivita sp.; assembly: GCF_020055675.1. Lineage (GTDB taxonomy): Bacteria > Pseudomonadota > Alphaproteobacteria > Rhodobacterales > Rhodobacteraceae > Marivita. The sequence goes on along the minus strand of NZ_JAIPUS010000026.1, from coordinate 15,097 downwards.
GCCTTGCAGAGCATGTCGTAGACGCCCGGGTCTTCGGGCGGCAGGGTGGCGAGGTTGTAGGTCTGGCTGTGATGGAGCTGCATCAGGTCGAAGGCCTTGCGGATGCACGACAGCATGCCGAGCGCCAGCACATCGACCTTGAGGATGCCGAGCGCGTCTATATCGTCCTTGTCCCAGCAGATGACGGTGCGATCCGCCATCGTGGCGTTTTCGATCGGGACCAGTTCGTCGAGCCGGCCTTCGGTGATGACGAAGCCGCCGACATGCTGGGAGAGGTGGCGGGGGAAGCCGATGATCTCGAAGATCAGTTCCATCGTCAGTTTCAGGCGGTGATCGTCGGGGTCGAGGCCGATTTCGCGCATGCGCTGGTCTTCGAGGCCGTTGGTCGAGAAGAAGCCCCAGAGTTGCGAGGACAGCGCGCCGATGGTGTCCTGGCTGAGGCCCATGGCGCCGCCGACTTCGCGGATGGCGCGTTTGCCGCGATAGTGGATCACGGTGGCGCAGAGCCCCGCGCGGTGGCGGCCGTAGCGGTCATAGATGTGCTGGATCACCTCTTCGCGGCGTTCATGTTCGAAATCGACGTCGATGTCGGGGGGCTCGTCCCGCGCTTCGGAGACAAAGCGCTCGAACACCATGGTGCCGATCTCGGGCGAGACGGAGGTGACGCCGAGGCAGTAGCAGACCACCGAGTTGGCGGCGGAGCCGCGCCCCTGGCAGAGGATACCGCGTTCCCGCGCAAAGGCGACGATGTCGCGCACGGTGAGGAAATAGGGTTCATAGTTCAATTTTCCGATCAGGGTGAGCTCATGGCTGAGCAGGGTTTTCACCTTGTCGGGGGCGCCGTGGGGATAGCGCCAATGCAGGCCTTCCTGTGCCAGGCGCGCGAGGCGTTGGGTCGCGGTTTCCTGTGCGGTGATTTCGCTGGGGTATTCGTAGCGTAGCTGGCCGAGGTCGAACTGGCAGGTTTCGGCGAGCTGGGCGGCGCGGGTGACGGCCTCGGCATGGGGGCCGAGCAGGCGGCGCATCTCGGCATCCGAGCGCAGGCGGTGTTCGCCATTGGCCAGCGCCTTGGTGCCCAATTCATCAACGCGGCAGCCCTGGCGGATCGCGGTGACCACATCGGCCAGCTTGCGGCGGCGACCGTGGTGCATGATCGGGGTGGCCGAGGCGAGGGTGGGCAGGTTCAGATCCTGGGCCAGCCCTGCAAGGCGGTCGAAACGGGGCCTGTCCTGCCCGTCGTAGCGCGGGCTGAGGACGAGATGGGTCTGCCCGGCAAAGCGGCGCGACAGCTGCTGCGCCTGTGTGTGCCATGCGCCCGCGCCGTCCGTGACTGTCGGGACATGTGTCGGCGGGTGCAGGAGCCAGTGCAGGCCGTGCGAACAGTGCAACAGGTCGTCGAGCGTGAGGTGGCAGTCGCCCTTGGGCGCGCGGCGGCGGCCGGTGGTGAGCAGGCGGCAGAGCTGCGCCCAGCCTTGCCGCGTGGCAGCCAGCGCCGTGACGGTGAAGCCGGTGTCGGTGACGATGCGCGCACCGGGGATCAGGCGCGGCACATGGGTGAGTGCCTGTGACCGTGCGTGATCGATGTGATCGGGCACGGGTGGGCCGATCGGGCCGTTCTTTGCTTCGAGCGTGGTACGTTCGCGGATCAGGCGGGTGATCTGTTTGGCTTCGGACCAGGCGCGGACGATGCCGGCCACCGAGTTGGTGTCGGTGATGGCGATGGCCGAGAGGCCCAGCGTGGCGGCGCGATCCATGTATTCCTCGGGATGGGACGCCCCGGTGAGGAAGGTGAAGTTGGAGGTGATCGACAGCTCTGCAAACATGTCGTTCTTTTATGTTCTTTCTTTGTTCCAGTTCCAGTGATTCGAGTCGGATCGAGCGTCTTTCCCGGTGGATCGGGAGGCGTTGGCATATTTGGAAAGAGAAGAAGATCAGGACGCGGGCGTGACCAGCCATGTGAGCACATGGGTGTCGGTCTGGCTGTGCCTGAGCGTGAAGCTCTGGCCGGCGCCGAGAGCTTCGGTCAGGTTGGTTGCGAGGGTCAGCGTCAGGCTGCGCGCGTCTGGCGGGCTGCGCAATGTGGCAGCGTCGAAGCCGAAATGCCGGTTGACGCGGGGATAGAGCGCCTTGAACAGCGCCTCTTTGGCGGAAAAGGCGAGCGTGGCATTCGTGGCGACAGGAAACGCGCCCTTGGTGATCGTCTCGCGTTCCTCGGGGCTCAGGGTTTCGGAGAGGATCGCCGCGAGGCTGCGGCCCGACGCCATGGCCTCGGTGTCGACGCCGCAGGTCTGTTCCGTGTTGCGTGACAGAAGGCAGGCGCAGCGCCCACGCGCGTGGCTGATCGACCCCGTGAGGCCTGCGGGCCAGACCGGTGCGCGGCTGGCTGCGTTGGAGACCGGTGTGGGCGCGTGGCCGAGCAGCGCCATGGCCGCCAGGGTCATTGCCCGGCCGGCCAAGTATTCGGCCCGGCGTTTGTCCACGGCTCGGTGCAGCCTGTCCGGCAGGGGGATGTCGAGGGCTCTGAAGAGCTCTGGCGTGAAGGCGGTGTCGCGATACGCAGCCGTGACGAGCACGGTGTCGGGGAGGCCGCTGTCCTCGGTCCGCAGGTCCGACAGGAAGCCTTGGGCGCGGGTCTGCAGGTCTGACAGGAGGCTCTGGGTCATGGCTGTTTGACATCGGCGCACAGGCGCCTTCGGTCAAGGAAAAACGCCCGTGCATTTACTTGGGACATGCGCTTGGGTAAGGCGATGGCACAAGCGTGGAGGCGTCAGAATGTCGGAATCCCCCCCGTCGCGCGGGGTCGTATACGTGGCCTGGGGCAAGGCCCATGTGGATGTGGCGCGGCGATCGGCAGCATCGGTCAAGACGCACAACCCGGATCTGCCCTGCGCGATCTGGTGTGCCGAGGGTGATGACGTTTCGGGGTTCGACCAGAGCTTTGTCATTCCCGCCGACATGACCCGGCCCAAGGTGGGGGCGCTGAAGTTCAGCCCCTATGACGAGACCCTGTACCTGGACAACGACACCATGATCCGGGCTGATCTGTCGTCCTTGTTCGACCTGTTGCAGAAGTTCGACCTGTGCGGCGCGCATGTGATGCTGTGGCACCGGCCGCGACACAGGCGGATGTGGCGGACCGAGGTGCCGGAGACCTTTCCCGAGATCAATTGCGGGGTGCTGCTCTATCGCAGGAACGCGGCAACCGACCGGTTTTTCGACGATTGGCAGGCGGCTTATGATGCGGCGGGGATGAAGATCGACCAGCCGACGTTCCGGGAAACGCTGTGGCATTCCGATCTGCGGTTCTACGTCTTGCCGCCGCAATTCAACAAACGTGTTTTCGAGGCGTCAGAGCTGATCTATTCGGACCAGCCGAAGCCGCGTATCCTGCATATGCCGATCCTGCGGCCGCAGAAGACCCTGTTCAAACGGTGGTTTTCGAATTTGATCCGGTAGGCGGATCCGTATCATCCGGTGAACGCGGCGGAGCGGCTTGTACGTGGACACAGCGCGTGCCAGCATCAGTCGCCAAGGAGTGTGAGAGCCATGCAGATGCAGACAGAGGCGGTGCAGTTGCCGCAGACGGTCGAGCCGCGCAATCCGGGGATGGGGCTGGACCTTGACTGGGTGATGCGGGCCACGGCGAACCGGTCGGCGATCGAGCGGCGCGCGGCGGCGCTGCCGGGGCGGCGGTCGGTGAAGAAGGACTTTCAGGCAGCGTGGCTGTGCCGCGCGGTGACCTGTATCGACCTGACGACGCTTGCGGGCGATGACACGGTGGGCCGGGTGACCCGCCTGTGCGCCAAGGCGCTGCAACCGGTGCGGTCGGATTTGCTGGCGGCGCTGGGCATGGACGGGCTGACCGTCGGGGCGGTCTGTGTCTATCACGATATGGTTGCGCCCGCCGTCACGGCGCTGGCAGGCACGGGGATTCCGGTGGCGGCGGTCAGCACGGGGTTTCCGGCGGGCCTGTCACCGTTCCATCTTCGTGTCGCGGAGATCGAGGAGAGCGTGAAGGCGGGTGCTGCCGAGATCGACATCGTGATCTCGCGCCGGCATGTGCTGACCGGGAACTGGCAGGCGCTTTATGACGAGATGCGGGCCTTCCGTGCGGCCTGCGGCGAGGCGCATGTGAAGGCGATCCTGGCCACGGGAGAGCTTGGCACCTTGCAGAACGTGGCGCGGGCTTCGCTGGTCTGCATGATGGCGGGAGCGGATTTCATCAAGACCTCGACCGGCAAAGAAAGCGTGAATGCCACATTGCCGGTGTCGCTGGTGATGGTCCGGGCGATCCGCGAGTTTCACGAGGCGACGGGGCACCGTGTCGGCTACAAGCCCGCCGGCGGGATTTCCAAGGCCAAGGACGCGCTGGTGTACCTGGCGTTGATCAAGGAAGAGCTGGGCGACCGCTGGGTGCAGAACGATCTGTTCCGCTTTGGCGCCTCGTCGCTGCTGGGCGATATCGAACGGCAGCTGGAGCATCATGTGACCGGGGCCTATTCGGCGTCCTGGCGGCACGCGGCTGGGTGATGTCGCGTTTGCATATTTTTAAAGAGAAGAAGCCATGACCGTGCGAGAGATATTCGAGAGTATGGATTACGGGTCGGCCCCCGAGGCAGCGGGGGATGCGCTGGCATGGCTGGTCGACCAGGGCGATCGGTTTGGTCATTTCATCGACGGAGCCATGACTGAACCCGAAGCGGTGTTCGAGAGCCGCAATCCCGCGACGGGGGAGGTTCTGGCGCATGTGAGCCAGGCGACGGAGGACGATGTGGATGCCGCCGTTGCGGCCGCGCGCCGGGCGCAGGGCAAATGGGAGAAGCTGGGCGGACCGGGGCGCGCGCGGTATCTTTATGCGCTGGCGAGGCTCATGCAGAAACATGCGCGGTTGTTCGCGGTTCTTGAAACATTGGACAACGGCAAGCCGATCCGCGAAAGCCGGGACATCGATATCCCGCTGGCGCAACGGCATTTCTACTATCATGCCGGTCAGGCGCAATTGTTCGACAGCGAATATGCCGGGCGCGTGGCGCAGGGCGTGTGCGGGCAGGTGATCCCGTGGAACTTCCCGCTGCTCATGTTGTCTTGGAAGGTGGCACCGGCCCTGGCGGCGGGCAACACCGTGGTGTTGAAGCCTGCTGAATACACCTCGCTGACCGCGCTTCTGTTCGCCGACATCTGCCGCCAGGCCGGGGTGCCGAAAGGCGTGGTCAATATCGTCACGGGTGACGGGGCCGTGGGAGAGAGGGTCGTCACGCACCCGGACGTGGACAAGGTGGCGTTCACCGGATCGACCGCCGTGGGGCGGCGCATCCGCGAGGCGACGGCTGGGTCGGGCAAGGCGCTGACCTTGGAGTTGGGCGGCAAGTCGCCCTATATCGTGTTCGAGGATGCAGATCTGGATTCGGCCGTTGAAGGCCTTGTCGATGCGATCTGGTTCAACCAGGGGCAGGTGTGTTGCGCCGGGTCGCGGCTGCTGGTGCAGGAAGGCGTGGCGTCGCGGTTCCATGCCAAGCTGCGCGCGCGGATGGACACGCTTCGGGTTGGCTCGCCTTTGGACAAGTCGATCGACGTCGGCGCGATTGTCGACCCCAAACAGCTGGAGGCGATTCGAAAGCTGGTCGATGGCAACTCTTCCGGTACGACATATCGCGCGAATTGCGAGATGCCGGAGAGCGGGTGTTTTTATCCGCCGACGCTGATCACCGGGCTTAGCACCGCCGATCCTCTGATGCAGGAAGAGATTTTCGGACCCGTGCTTGTCGGGACCACGTTCCGCACGCCGAGTGAGGCCGTCGATCTGGCGAACAACACGCGTTACGGGCTGGCGGCGACGCTGTGGAGCGAAAACATCAACGTGGCCCTCGACATTGCGCCAAAGCTTGCGGCGGGCGTTGTCTGGGTCAACGGGACCAACATGTTCGACGCGGCGGCCCCCTTTGGCGGGGTGCGCGAAAGCGGGTTCGGGCGCGAGGGCGGGCCGGAAGGGATGATGGCCTATTCCAAGCCGTCTGGGCCCGGAAAAGCGCTGGCCAAGATCGCCGGGTTCAGCAGCGGGGCCGATACAGAGCCACAGGCGGTGGACAGGACGGCGAAGCTTTATGTCGGTGGCAAGCAGGCCCGGCCCGATGGCGGCCATGCCTATCACGTCTTCACCAAAGCGGGAAAATTGATCGGGCAGGCGCCCCTGGCGAACCGCAAGGATGTGCGCAATGCCGTCGAAGCGGCGCGGGCGGCCAAGGGCTGGGCCGGGACAACGGGGCATCTGCGGGCGCAGATCCTGTATTACATCGCCGAGAACCTCGCGGCACGGAAAGACGAATTCGCTGCGCGGATCAACCGGATGACGGGTGGCCGATCCGGCGCGAAAGAGGTCGATGTATCGGTGAACCGCCTGTTCACCTATGCCGCCTGGGCCGACAAGTTCGACGGCCGCGTGGCGCAGGTCCCCTTGCGGGGCGTGGCGCTTGCGATGCGCGCGCCCTGCGGTGTGATCGGGGCGATTTGCCCGGATGATCATCCGCTGCTGGGACTGGTGTCGGTGATGGCCCCGGCGATTTCGATGGGCAACCGCACGGTGCTGGTGGCATCGGAGCCGTTCCCGCTGGCCGCGACGGATTTCTACCAGGTCCTGGAAACGTCGGATGTGCCGGGTGGTGTGGTCAATATCCTCACCGGGCGTCATACCGATCTGGCCCCGGTGCTGGCCAGCCATATGGATGTCGAGGCGGTGTGGTCCTTTTCCTCCTCTGATCTGTCTGCCGGGATCGAGCGCGGGGCCGCCGGCAACCTCAAGCGGACATGGGTCAATGACGGGCGCGCGCGCGACTGGGCGGGTGAGGCGGGCGAAGGGCGCGTCTTTCTTGATGCGGCGACGGATACCAAGACCGTTTGGGTGCCTTACGGCGCCTGATCGCCAATTTTGGCCGCGGTCATTGAGAATCCACATTGCAGGTGTTACCTTCTGCCCATGCGGGCGCCTGCTATGATTGGCGCATAATCAAAGGAGGACGATGTCCTGTCACTTCAATCGGATGTGGCCAAGGCCGCTGACGGGGGCGTACCGATGACCGGTGCATCCCGAGCCGGATCAGCCAGCGACGCGTTGCTCGCGGCGATCCTTGACGATCTTCAAGACAACAAGGCCGAAGATATCGTGCAGATCGATCTGCGCGGAAAATCGGCCATTGGCGATTACATGGTGGTTTGTTCCGGGCGATCGACCCGACAGGTGACTGCGATTGCCGAAAAGCTGGTGGATACGCTCAAGTCCGAGCGCGGCGTTTTGTGCAAGGTCGAAGGCAAGGAAACAGGCGACTGGGTTCTGATCGACACCGGCGATGTGGTTGTGCATGTGTTCCGGCCGGAGGTGCGCGAATTTTACCAGTTGGAAAAGATGTGGCTCCCGGTGGGCGCGGCACAGACCAGCTAGTGCGGTCTACCTAGATGCGGGTGCATCTTTGCGCCGTAGGGCGGCTGAATCGCCGGTCCGAAGAGCGCGCCCTCTTGGATGACTATGTGTCCCGGTTCGGTCAGACCGGGCGCACCCTTGGCTGGCGATTTGGAACCGAAGTCGAAGTCGAGGACAGGAAAAACGGCGGGACAGCTGCCGAGGCCGCGCTGCTCAGGGCGGCGATCCCGGATAGGTCCTTGACTGTCTGCCTTGATGAGCGCGGCCGCGTCCTGTCTTCGCCGGACTTCTCTGAAATGATGCGGACCTGGGCGGATCAGGGGCGATCTGACGTGACTTTTGTCATTGGAGGGGCGGACGGATTGGACCAATCGTTGCGCGGACAGGCGGATTTTCTGCTCTCGTTTGGCAAGATGGTCTGGCCGCACAAACTGGTCCGCGTGATGATGGCCGAGCAATTATATCGCGCGGCGTCGATCATTGCCGGAACGCCCTATCATCGGGGCTAGGGTTTCGAATTGGCTGCGCCAATCCGACAGGCTGCGACAAGGCTTTGAATCGCCGGAGTGTATTCCAACGCATCTTCGACCCAGGGAAACCGGATGTCGCTCAGGTGTAGGCGATGACCAGAAGGATCACGCCGAGCAGCACGCGGTAGATGACGTATGGCGTGAAGCTCACGGATTTGAGCAGCGCGAACATCAGCTTCAAGGCGGCAAGGGCGGCAAGGAACGCGAACACCGCCGCGATGGCGGCGTCGCGAAAGAGCGCTGTGTTCGCCTCTTGTGCCACCTCGACGCTGAGCAGGGTGCCCGAGGCGAGAATTGTCGGGATCGACATCAGCATCGCAAGCCGCGCCGCGCTTTCGCGATCATAACCAAGCTGCCGGCCGGCCGTGATGACGATGCCAGAGCGCGAGGTGCCGGGAATCAGCGCCAGCGCCTGCCAGAGACCCATGATGACGGCATCTTTCAGGGTCCAGTTGCTGGTTTGTTTGACCACTGGTCCGGTTTGATCGGCCCAGTAGAGCAAAATGCCAAATATCAGCATGGTCCATCCGATCACGGCGGTGGAGCGCAGCAGGTCGCCGAACCCTGTCAGCTTGAGCGCCAGACCAAGGAGCACAACCGGCACTGTCGCGACCAGCAGGCAAAGCGCCCAGAACGCACCTTGAGTGTCGAGCCGACCTTGAACAAGACGACCCAGACCGGCTGCGACGCCGCGCACGTCGGTCCAGAAAAACAGGATCACTGCGCCAAGCGTGCCCACATGTACGGCCACATCCAGTGCCTGTCCCTGGTCTGTCAGTGCGGTCAATTGCGGCAGGAGAATCAGGTGGCCTGAAGACGAGATCGGCAAGAATTCGGTGATACCTTGAATCAAGGCCAGTATGAGCAAGTGGGTCAAGGCCATCGGAGTGATCCAGATACAAATTCGCCGTCGGGTATAAAGGTCTGAAAATCATTAGAAAGAGGAAAGTTGGGTCCGGATCGGACCTAAAATAACTGCGACGCAGCAATATTTTTTGGCTCACTCGGCGAAATTCCCCAAAATAGGTCAGCACATGTGACTTTTCTTTTGCTGATGATTTCTATAGTCAGACGCGACCGGAGCTAAGGAAGGACCCGAGCCATGGCCAAGCAGCCGATGTTGAAGTTTGTGCAGGTTGAACGCGACATGCCGCTTAAGCGCACTGCTGACGAGCGGCGCGACGACTTCCATGAAATCTATGCCGAATATGCCGATGCAAAGGCCAAGGAGCAGTCAAGCCGCTGTTCGCAATGCGGTGTGCCGTATTGCCAGTCGCATTGTCCGTTGCACAACAATATTCCCGACTGGCTGCGCCTGACCGCCGAGGGGCGGTTGCAAGAGGCCTATGAAGTCAGCCAGGCGACCAACACGTTTCCCGAGATTTGTGGCCGCATCTGTCCGCAAGACCGGCTGTGCGAAGGCAATTGCGTCATCGAGAAATCGGGGCATGGCACCGTCACCATCGGTGCCGTCGAGAAATACATCACCGACACCGCGTGGGAAGAAGGCTGGGTCAAGCCGATCACACCCGCGCAGGAGAGACGCGAAAGCGTTGGAATTATCGGCGCCGGTCCAGGCGGCCTGGCCGCCGCGGATGTGCTGCGCCGCCAGGGCGTGCAGGTCACGGTGTATGACCGTTATGACCGCGCGGGCGGGCTGATGACCTATGGCATTCCCGGTTTCAAGCTGGAAAAGCCGGTCGTCATGCGCCGCAACGAACAGCTTGAACAGGGCGGCGTGCGGTTTGTCCTGAATTGCAATGTCGGCGATGAGATTTCCTTCGAAGAGATTCGCAGTCAACATGACGCCGTGATCATCGCCACGGGGGTCTACAAGTCCCGCGACCTGGGTGGTCCGGGATCGGGCGTTGCCGGCATTGTCCGCGCGCTGGATTTCCTGACAGCCTCGAACCGCAAGAGCTTTGGCGACCCGGTGCCCGAGTTCGAAAGCGGCGAATTGAACGCCGAGGGCAAGAAAGTTGTCGTGATTGGCGGCGGGGATACGGCGATGGATTGTGTCCGGACGGCGATCCGCCAGGGCGCGGAATCGGTGAAATGCCTGTATCGTCGCGACCGGGAGAACATGCCCGGCTCGCAGCGCGAGGTGCAGAACGCCGAGGAAGAAGGCGTGAAGTTCGAATGGCTGACCGCGCCCAAGGGCTTTACCGGCGATCCGGTGGAGGGCGTCATGGTGCAGAAAATGCGCCTTGGTCTGCCGGATGCGACGGGCCGCCAGATGCCCGAGGTCATCGAAGAGTCCGACTATGTCGAGCCGGCGGACCTGGTGATCAAGGCGCTGGGTTTCGAGCCGGAAGAGCTTCCGACTCTGTGGGGTGTGCCCGAGCTGGAGGTGACCCGTTGGGGCACCGTCAAAGCGGAATTCACCAGCGGGGCGACTGCATTGCCGGGCGTCTATGCGGTAGGTGACATCGTGCGCGGTGCGTCTCTTGTCGTCTGGGCGATCCGCGACGGGCGTGATTGCGCGGATGCCGTTCTGCGCCAGTTCGCCGGCGCAAGCGCCGTTGCTGCGGAATAGATCTTAATTGACACAAGCCCGCGCAAGGACCGCCGTCCTTGTGAGCGGGCCCCGAGGAGGGACTTCACATGACCAAATATGACGCAGAATGGGTCCGCGCCGAGGAAGCCAAGCGCACCTGGATGGCCGAGAACGGCATGTATTCCGAGGAGGACGAGCATTCGTCCTGTGGCGTGGGCCTCGTGGTGAGCCTTGATGGCACCCCGTCGCGCAACGTGGTTGCAGCAGGGATCGACGCGCTCAAGGCGATCTGGCACCGTGGTGCCGTTGATGCGGATGGCAAGACCGGCGATGGCGCGGGCATTCACGTGCAAATCCCGGCGCCGTTCTTTTACGACCAGATCGAACGCACCGGCCATACACCGCGCATGGACGAGCTGATGGCGATTGGCCAGGTGTTCCTGCCGCGGACCGATTTCGGCGCGCAGGAGACCTGCCGGACCATCGTGGAAACCGAAGTGCTGCGCATGGGCTATTACATCTATGGCTGGCGGCACGTGCCGGTGAATGTCGAGTGCCTGGGCGAGAAGGCGAATGCAACGCGGCCCGAGATTGAACAGATCATCATCTCCAACTCCAAGGGGGTCGATGAGGAAACCTTCGAGCGCGAACTTTACGTCATTCGCCGCCGGATTGAAAAGGCGGCGAGCGCGGTGGGGATCGGGCAGCTTTATATCGCCTCGCTGTCCTGCCGGTCGATCATCTACAAGGGCATGATGCTGGCCGAACAAGTGGCCGAGTTCTATCCCGATCTTCAGGACGACCGGTTCGAAAGCGCCTTTGCGATCTATCACCAGCGCTATTCGACCAACACCTTTCCGCAGTGGTGGCTGGCGCAGCCGTTCCGCATGTTGGCCCATAACGGCGAGATCAACACGCTCAAGGGCAATACCAACTGGATGAAAAGCCACGAGATCCGCATGGCCTCGGCGGCCTTTGGGGACATGGCCGAAGACATCAAGCCGATCATCGCCAATGGTGCGTCCGATTCGGCGGCGCTCGATGCGGTGTTCGAGGTGCTGGTCCGCGCCGGACGGAATGCGCCGATGGCAAAGACAATGCTGATCCCGGAATCCTGGTCGAAGCAGGCCGTGGAACTGCCGCAGGCGTGGCGGGACATGTATTCCTATTGCAACTCGGTGATGGAGCCCTGGGATGGCCCGGCCGCGCTTGCCATGACCGATGGTCGCTGGGTCTGCGCCGGTCTGGACCGCAACGGGTTGCGCCCGATGCGCTATGTCGTGACAGGCGACGGGATGCTGATCGCCGGGTCCGAGGCGGGCATGGTCCCGATCGACGAAAGCACCGTCCGCGAAAAGGGTGCGCTTGGTCCGGGTCAGCTGCTGGCTGTGGATATGGCCGAGGGCAAGCTCTACCACGATGTCGAGATCAAGGATAAACTGGCGGCCTGCCAGCCCTTTGGCGACTGGGTCGGCAAGATCAACGAATTGGACAGCGCGCTCTCCCGGGTGACCGAAACGGCGATGTTCGAAGGGGGCGAATTGCGCCGCCGCCAGATCGCGGCTGGCTACAGCATCGAAGAGCTGGAGCAGGTTCTGGCCCCGATGGCCGAAGATGGCAAAGAGGTGGTCGCGTCGATGGGTGACGATACCCCGTCGGCGGTCTTGTCCAAGAAGTACCGCCCGTTGTCGCATTACTTCCGCCAGAACTTCAGCCAGGTGACCAACCCGCCCATCGACAGCCTGCGCGAATTCCGGGTGATGAGCCTCAAGACACGCTTCGGCAACCTCAAGAACGTGCTGGACGAGTCGAGCGCGCAGACCGAGATCCTCGTTCTGGACAGCCCCTTCGTGGGCAACGCGCAGTTCAAGGACTTGGCCAACCATTTCAACGCCGGCCTGTGCGAGATCGACTGCACCTTCGCGGCAGGTGGCAGCCAAGGCGCATTGAAAGACGCACTGGAACGTGTCCGGTCAGAGGCCGAAGACGCTGTGCGTTCAGGAGCGGGTCATATCGTCCTGACGGATGAATATTGCGGTGAAGACAAGGTCGCGATGCCGATGATCCTCGCCACCAGCGCGGTGCACAGCCACTTGACGCGGAAAGGGTTGCGCACCTTCTGTTCGCTGAACGTGCGATCGGCAGAATGCATTGACCCGCATTATTTTGCGGTTCTGATCGGCGCTGGCGCGACCGTGGTCAACGCGTATCTGGCGGAAGATTCGCTTGCGGACCGGATCAATCGCGGGTTGCTGGACCTGTCCTTGACAGAGGCCGTGAAGAAATACCGCGATGCCGTGGATCAGGGGTTGCTGAAGATCATGTCCAAGATGGGCATCTCGGTCATTTCGTCCTATCGCGGCGGTCTGAACTTCGAGGCGGTCGGTCTGAGCCGCGCGATGTGTGCAGAATATTTCCCCGGCATGCTGAGCCGGATTTCCGGCATTGGGCTGACGGGATTGCAGCGCAAGGCCGAGGAGATCCACGCGCTGGCTTTCCGCGGGGGTCAGGATGTGCTGCCGATCGGCGGGTTTTACAAGGCCCGCAAATCCGGCGAGACCCACGCTTGGGGCGCGCAGTCCATGCACCTGATGCAGATGGCCTGCAACAAGGCATCCTACGAGATTTGGAAGACCTATTCCAAGGCGATGCAGGCGAACCCGCCGATCCATTTGCGCGATCTGTTGGCGATCAAGCCGTTGGGCGACGCGATCCCGTTGGAGCGGGTGGAATCCATCACCTCGATCCGCAAGCGGTTCGTGACACCGGGCATGTCGCTGGGCGCTCTGTCGCCCGAGGCGCACAAGACGCTGAACGTGGCCATGAACCGGATCGGCGCCAAGTCCGACAGCGGCGAAGGTGGCGAAGACCCGGCACATTTCGTGCCGGAACCCAACGGCGACAACCCGTCTGCCAAGATCAAGCAGGTGGCGTCGGGCCGCTTTGGCGTGACCGCCGAATACCTGAACCAGTGTGAAGAGCTTGAAATCAAGGTCGCCCAAGGCGCCAAGCCGGGTGAGGGGGGACAGCTTCCGGGAATGAAGGTCACCGACCTGATCGCCCGTCTGCGCCACTCGACCAAGGGGGTGACGCTGATCTCGCCGCCGCCGCACCACGACATCTATTCGATCGAAGACCTTGCGCAGCTGATCTACGACCTCAAACAGATTAACCCGCGCTGCAAGGTGACGGTCAAGCTGGTGGCGTCCTCGGGTGTCGGCACGATTGCGGCCGGCGTGGCCAAGGCCAAGGCGGATGTGATCCTGATTTCCGGCCACAATGGTGGCACCGGCGCATCGCCTGCGACGTCGATCAAATATGCCGGGCTGCCGTGGGAGATGGGCCTGACCGAGGCGCATCAGGTCCTGTCGATGAACAAGCTGCGCGACCGCGTGACCCTGCGGACCGATGGCGGGTTGCGCACCGGGCGTGACATCGTCATGGCGGCGATGCTGGGGGCTGAGGAATACGGCATCGGCACCGCGGCGCTCATTGCCATGGGTTGCATCATGGTGCGGCAGTGCCAGTCGAACACCTGCCCGGTGGGCGTCTGCACGCAGGATGAAGAGCTGCGGGAGAAGTTTACCGGCAACGCCGACAAGGTGGTGAACCTGATCACCTTCTATGCGCAGGAGGTGCGCGAGGTGCTGGCCTCGATCGGGGCGAAGTCGCTGGACGAGGTGATCGGCCGTGCCGATCTGCTCAGCCAGGTCAGCCGCGGATCGGATCATCTCGATGATCTCGACCTCAACCCGCTTCTGATCCGGGTCGACGGGTCGGATGACATCGTTTACGACCGCACCCGCCCGCGCAATCCGGTGCCGGACACGCTGGATGCCGAAATCGTGCGCGATGCGGCGCGGTTCCTGGAGGATGGCGAGAAGATGCAGCTGTCCTACGCGGTGCAAAACACGGACCGGACCGTCGGCACCCGCACGTCGAGCCATATCGTGAAATCCTTTGGCATGAACAACGCGCTGCAGCCGAACCATCTGACGGTGAAGCTGACCGGCTCGGCGGGTCAGTCGCTCGGCGCCTTCGCGGCTCCGGGGCTGAAGCTCGAGGTGTCGGGTGACGCCAATGATTATGTCGGCAAGGGTCTGTCGGGCGGCACCATCGTGGTGCGGCCGCCGCAGGTCAGCCCGCTGAAAGCGGCGGAGAACACGATTGTCGGCAATACCGTGCTCTACGGGGCGACCGGGGGGGTCCTGTTCGCAGCAGGCCGCGCCGGGGAACGGTTCGCAGTGCGGAATTCCGGGGCCCAGGTGGTCGTGGAGGGCTGCGGCTCCAACGGCTGTGAATACATGACCGGCGGTGTCGCGGTGATCCTGGGCGAGATCGGCGCGAACTTCGGGGCGGGCATGACCGGCGGCATGGCCTATGTCTACGATCCAGAGGGCAAGGGGCAGACGCTCATGAACATGGAGAGCCTCGTGACCTGCCCGGTCTCGACCGCGCATTGGGAGGCCGAACTGAAGCGGCTGATCGAGCGGCATGTCGAGGAGACGACGAGCCGCAAGGGACAGGATATCCTGCAACACTGGGATATCGAACTGGCGCATTTCGTGCAGGTCTGCCCCAAGGAGATGCTGGACAAGATCAGCCACCCTCTTGGCATCGAGGAGCAGGCCGTCCCGGCGGAGTGACCGGCCCGCAGAG
>NZ_JAIPUS010000008.1 GCF_020055675.1 Marivita sp. | reverse complement strand
CCGCGATCGAGGAGGCCGAGCTCATGGCCGGCGTGAAGGTCGATCGTGTCTTCGCCGGTCTCGCGGGCGACCACATCGAAGCGTGGTCCAGCATGGGCGTGGTCGCCGTGAGCGACGAGGAGATCACCCCGGGCGACGTGCACCGCGTGCACGAGGTCGCTCAGGCGGTGGCGCTCGGTCCGGACCGCGAGCTGCTGCACGCCATCCCCATCGAGTACATCGTCGACCACCAGCGCGGCATCAAGGATCCGGTTGGGATGTCGGGGACGCGACTCGAGGCCGAGGTCTACCTCGTCACCTGCTCCGCGACCGCCGCCGGCAACATCAAGAAGGCGGTCACGCGGGCCGGCTACGCCGTGCAGGAGATCGTGCTCGAGCCGCTCGCGACCGCCCGTGCCGTCCTGACCGAGGACGAGAAGGAGGTGGGCGCCGCGATGGTCGAGGTCGGAGGGTCCACCACCGACGTCGCCGTCTACTACGAGGGGAAGATCCGGCACGTGGCGATCCTCCCCGTCGGCGGAATCACCGTCACCCAGGATCTGGTGAAGGGACTTTCGATCCCCTTCCACGAGGCCCAGCGGGCGAAGGAGACGTGGGGCGCCGCCTCCGCGCAGTTCGTGGATCCTCAGGAGACCGTCGAGGTGCCGGGACCGGCGCCGGGCCAGCAGCGCCACGTCGCGCGCGAGCTCATCGCACACATCGCCGAACAGCGTCTGGACGAACTCTTCGGCCTGGTGCAGAAGGAGCTGGACGACCACGAGCTCTCGGCCCATCTCGGGGCGGGAATCGTGCTCACCGGTGGCGCGGCCGCCATGCCCGGTCTGATCGAACTTGCGCAGCAGGTCTTCGCCGCCCCGGTCCGTCTCGGCGTCCCCGGGGAAGGGCTCACCGGCCTCGCGGACTCCGTCGGCCGGCCGCGTCTCGCGACCGGCGCAGGCCTCGCGATCTGGGGATCGGAACGCTTCTCGGAGACGGGGGAGGGCGCCTCGACGGTCGTGTCGGGCATCGTCTCGAAGATGACCGCCTGGATGAAGGAGTTCTTCTGATGCCCTCTTCCCATCGCCATCCGCGCCGCGAGTCCTCGGGGCGAGGCCCACCGCCGGGACGCGATCCACCGGCTCCGCGGCACGGAGACCCTCCATGAATCCGCGTGAAGGAGCGGCTCCAGGCGGAGCACGACAGACGACGAAGCATACCCTGCTCAGGACATTCCGAGGACCAGACAGATGATGATTTTCGAATTCGAGGAGACGCCGATCGGCAACGCCAGCATGAAGGTGGTCGGGGTCGGTGGCGCCGGTGGAAACGCCGTGAACCGGATGATCGACGAAGAGCTCGAGGGCGTCGAGTTCATCTCGATGAACACCGATGGCCAGGCGCTCAAGAGCTCCTGCGCCCAGGTCACGATGCAGATCGGCAAGAAGCTGACCCGGGGACTGGGAGCCGGCGCGCGGCCCGAGATCGGGCGCCAGGCACTGCACGAGAGCGAGGAGGAGGTCCGGAAGGCGCTCGAAGGGGCCGACCTCGTCTTCATCACCGCGGGCATGGGCGGCGGGACCGGGACCGGGGCCGCGCCGATCATCGCGCAGGCGGCCCGCGAGTTGGGTGTCCTGACCGTCGGTGTCGTGACCAAGCCGTTCCAGTTCGAAGGCGGCAAGCGTATGAAGCAGGCCGAGGACGGGGTCGAGGCGCTGCAGAAGGTGGTCGATACGCTGATCATCATTCCCAACCAGAACCTGTTCCGTCTGGCCAATGAAAAGACAACCTTTACCGAAGCGTTCAGCCTGGCGGATGACGTTCTGTACCAGGGCGTGAAAGGTGTGACGGATCTGATGGTGCGTCCGGGTCTGATCAACCTCGATTTTGCCGACGTCCGTGCCGTGATGGACGAGATGGGCAAGGCAATGATGGGCACCGGCGAGGCCGAGGGCGAAGATCGCGCAATTCAGGCGGCCGAGAAAGCGATAGCAAACCCGCTGCTGGACGAGATCAGCCTGCGCGGCGCCAAGGGTGTCCTGATCAACATCACCGGCGGTCACGATCTGACGTTGTTCGAACTGGACGAAGCAGCGAACCGCATTCGCGAAGAGGTCGACACCGACGCGAATATCATCGTCGGCTCCACGCTTGACGATGCGATGGAAGGCACGATGCGCGTCAGCGTTGTCGCCACCGGCATTGACGTGACCGATGTCAATTCCGACATGCCGGTCCCGCGCCGCAAGCTGTCGCAGCCGCTGACACAGGTGACCCAAGCCGAAGAAGCGCGTTACGACGCGCCCGAACAGCAACAGCCAGAGCCTGTCGCGGCACGGGCGGCCGAACCGGCCGCTCAGGAACCGTCCTTGTTCGGATCGATCGAGGCCGAACGGGCTGCCGCCCAGGACCAGATGGAGACGATCTTCGAGCAGGACGCGGCGCAGCAGGGGCATGACGGCACGGATGACGACGGTCTTCCAGCCCCCGCGTATCGTCCGCAAGTGGCCGAGTTCAATCCGCGTGAAGACAGTATCGAGGCCGATCCAGAGCAATTCGTTGCGCCGCGCGCACCGTCGCCGGGGACGCCAAGTGCCGAAGCCTTGGCCCGTTTGCAGGCGGCTGCGGCGCGAACGCGCCCGGCACCGGGGGCACGTCCGAACACATCGCAGTTCGAAACGGAACCCGAAGACGGTGAGCGGCCGCGCTTCGGGATCAACTCCCTGATCAACCGGATGACCGGGCATAGCCAGGGAAATAACGAGGCGCCGGTGCGCCGCACAACACAGCCGCCCGTGCAGTCATCGGGCGGGTCCGCCGCCCCGGCTCCCGCTCCCGCTCCCGCTCCAGAGCCCGAGGCCGACGAGGACCAGGAACGGATCGAGATACCGGCATTCCTGCGCCGCCAAGCCAACTGATCCGGCACCACAGTGCCGACACAACGCCCCCGGAGACGGGGGCGTTTTTGTTTGAAATCAGGGGGCTCTTGCATGGCGGGTTTTCGCCGACCTGTTTCGGGGTCGTGTTTCAGCCCGTTACAATCTTTGATTTGAGGGTGGCCGGGTCAGTTTGTATGACGCCTCCTGAAGCGGTGCGCAGTTTTGCGCGTGAACCAATGTTGCGAGGCTCTTTTGCAGACAAGCGTCCACTCCACTGTCCGGTTCCGCGGCACAGGGCTTCATACCGGCGCGCCGGTGTCCCTGTCCATCTGCCCGGCGCCGGTCGATCATGGTATCGTGTTCGAGCGGACGGACATCCGGCTGGGCAATGCGCGCATCCCCGCGACCTTCGATCTGGCCGAGCAATCGCCCTTGTGCACGAAGATCGTGAACGCGGCGGGCGTGTCGGTGTCGACGATCGAACATCTCATGGCGGCCTTCGCGGGATGCGGTGTGCATAATGCGCTGGTCCGTGTTGACGGGCCGGAAGTCCCGGTTCTCGACGGCAGCGCGGCCCCCTTCGTGCGCGCGATCCTCTCGGCGGGTGTGCAGCGGCTGGCGGCCCCGATCCAGGTGATAGAGGTGCTGAGCACGGTCGAGGTGCATACGGCGCAGGGCTGGGCGCGGCTGGGGCCGGGACCGGGTCTGACGATGGATTTCCATATTGATTTTGCCGATGGCGCGATTGGCCGTCAAAGCAAGTCGATCGATCTTGCCAATGGCGCGTTTGTGCGAGAGCTGTGCGACAGCCGCACCTTCTGCCGGGCCTCGGATGTCGCGGCGATGCGCGCCGCCGGCAAGGCGCTTGGCGGGACAATGGACAACGCGGTGGTTGTCGATGGCGACCGGGTGCTGAGTCCGGGTGGTCTGCGCCATACGGATGAAGCCGTGCGCCACAAGATGCTGGATGCGCTTGGCGATCTGGCGCTGGCCGGTGCGCCGGTCCTTGGCCATTACGAAGGCCACAAGGCGGGTCACACCCTGACGAACATGTTGCTGCGGGCGCTTTTCGCGACGCCGGACGGGTTCCGCGTGCGCGACTGCGATACGGAGCTGGCTGCGCGTCTGCCGGGAGCCGGTGTCGAGGCGCATGAAATCCCCGCGGTCGCGTGATCCGAACCTGTCATGTCTTAGACATTTCGCACAGGAGCATCCTGTCCGGGCGGCGAAGTCCTGTGTGCCTAAAGGCGTTTTGCCTCGGGATTTAATGTGCTAGGACCGAAATCGAATAAGTGGCACATATAGCCACGACAGCTTTGGATAGGTGACGGGCATGGCAGCGGGCAGATATGCAAGGGCTGTGATCGGAGCGGGGCTCCTTGCAGTGATTCTGAGCGCGTGCGGCAACGGGGAACGTCCCGGATTCGGGCCGGGCGGTGTCCCGATCGAGAATTTCACGGCCGAGCAGATCTACGAGCGCGGCGAGTTTGAATTGGATCGGAGCGATCCAGAAGACGCGGCGTTCTATTTCGGCGAAGTCGAGCGGCTGTATCCTTACTCCGAATGGGCCAAACGGGCCGTGATCATGCAGGCCTATGCCCATCATCAGAACAAGGATTACGAGAACAGTCGTTCCGCGGCGCAGCGCTATGTCGATTTCTATCCCACCGACGAGGACGCGGCCTATGCGCAGTATCTTCTGGCGCTGAGCTATTACGACCAGATCGAAGAGGTGGGCCGCGACCAGGGTCTGACCTTCCAGGCGTTGCAAGCGCTGCGGACGGTGATCGAACGCTATCCTGACAGCGAATATGCCCGCTCTGCGGTTTTGAAATTCGACCTCGCTTTCGACCATCTCGCGGCGAAGGAAATGGAGATCGGTCGATATTATCTGAAACGCGACCACTACGCGGCGGCGATCAATCGGTTCCGCACCGTGGTCGAGGATTTCCAGACCACCACCCACACCGCCGAGGCGCTGCACCGCCTGGTCGAGGCGTATCTGTCGCTGGGCCTGACCGATGAGGCGCAGACCGCGGGTGCGATCCTTGGCTACAATTACCAATCTTCCGAATGGTACGCGGACAGCTTCAAGCTGCTCACGGGGCAAGGACTGGAATTGACGGCGACCGGGGACAACTGGCTGCGCAAGGTGTATCGCCAGATGGTCAAGGGTCAATGGCTTTGATCGGGGGCTGGTGCGTCTGACCACGCACCCGAATGCACAGAATGCTGCGTGCGCTTGAAATACGGGACATGTTGATCATCGACCGGCTGGAGCTTGAGTTCCAGCCGGGTCTGAACGTGTTGACCGGGGAAACCGGTGCGGGAAAATCCATTCTCCTGGACAGCCTGGGCTTTGTGCTGGGCTGGCGCGGACGCGCCGAGCTGGTCCGCAGCGGAGCCGCCCAGGGCGAGGTGACGGCGGTTTTCGATCTGCCTCAGGCGCATCCGGCGCACGGCGTGCTGATGGAGGCCGGGTTCGAGGATGCGGACGAGCTGATCCTGCGGCGCGTCAATACCGCGGACGGGCGCAAGACCGGCTGGGTCAACGACCGCCGGGTCACCGGCGAGATGCTGCGCGCGCTTTCCGATACGCTGGTCGAACTGCACGGCCAGCATGATGATCGCGGCCTGTTGAACCCGAAAGGCCACCGGGCGCTGCTGGATCAATTTGCCGGCCATGACGGGCTGCTGGCGGATGTACGCAGCTCATGGAAAACCCTGTCCAAGGCGCGCAAGGCCTTGGCCGAGGCGGAAAAAGCCCATGCGGACGCGAAAGCAGAGGAAGATTTCCTGCGCCACGCGGTGGACGAGTTGGACAAGCTGCAACCGCAGCCGGGTGAGGACGCCGATCTGGATGCCCGCCGCCGGAGGATGCAGGGGGCCGAACGGATTCGGGACGATATCGCGCGCGCCGGGCAGGTGATGGGATCGGACGGTGCCGAGGGTGCGATGGCCGATGCGTTGCGCTGGCTCGAAGGGGTGAGCGATGCGGCAGAGGGCCAGTTGGACGAGTCCCTGGCGGCGCTGGCACGGGCGATGGCCGAGCTGGACGACGCGGCCCGGGGCGTCGAGACCTGCCTGGACGCGCTGGAGTTCGACCCGCATGAGCTGGAGGCGACAGAAGAGCGCTTGTTTGCGCTTCGCGGCCTTGCCCGCAAGCATGATGTCGGGGCAGATGACCTGGCCGGGCTGGCGGATCATCTGCGCGACCGGCTGATGGCGTTGGATCAGGGGGCGGATCGACTGGCCGGCTTGCAGTCTGACGTGACATCTGCCGAAGCGGCATATGACAAGGCCGCCGCGACGCTGCACGACAGCCGGGTGTCCGCGGCACAGCGGTTGGACACGGCCGTCTGCGCCGAGCTTGCGCCGCTCAAGATGGATCGCGCAGTGTTCGTCACCGACCTGGCCGAGGCCGCAGCCGGACCCGAAGGGCGCGATGCGGTTGCCTTTACCGTGGCCACCAATCCCGGTGCGCCCGCCGGGCCGATCGGCAAGATCGCCTCTGGCGGTGAATTGAGCCGCTTCCTGCTGGCCTTGAAAGTGTGCCTGTCGGAACAGCGCGATTCCGGACTGACGATGATCTTCGACGAGATCGACCGCGGCGTCGGTGGCGCCACTGCCGACGCGGTGGGCCGCAGGTTGGCGGCGCTGGCCGACGATGGGCAGGTTCTGGTCGTCACCCATTCCCCGCAGGTGGCCGCGCTGGGGGCGCATCACTGGCGGGTGGAAAAACGGGTGGCGAACGATCAGACAACATCCACCGTTGTGCCGCTGGACCCGGACGCGCGAGAGTCCGAGATTGCGCGCATGTTGTCGGGCGACACCATCACCAGCGAGGCCCGCGCCGCCGCGCGGGCGCTTTTGGTGGGGTAGGCGGCGCAAAGTGTTGCCTGACACAGACCGTTGCAAGGTTTGATGGGGACGGGGCTGGACACTTCAGGCCCATTCGATAACGCTTGAAAAACAGTTGATTTTTGGCGCCGTCCGTTACCCCCGAAAGGACCGATTGGCATGGCATCGCCCCTGCTTGGTCAAATACAGGCCACGAAACGCCAGTTCGCGCGCGGTTGGGACCTGTTGCGCCACAAGGGACCGTCGCAGTTCCAGTTCTGGCTGATCGCGCTTTTGATCGGGATCGCCGCCGGGCTGGCGGCAACCGTGTTCCGTATGGCGATCACGGTGTTGCAAACCTCGGTCTATGGCACGCCCAGTGTGGCCTCGATCCACAGTTATGCAGAAGGTCTGCCCTGGTGGATGCTCTTGCTGATCCCGACACTGGGTGGTTTGGTTGTGGGGTTGATCGTGCATTTCTTCACCCCCGAAGGCCGCGTGCGATCCGTGGCCGACGTGATCGAAGGCGCCGCCCTGAATGACGGGCGAGTTGAGAAGAAGGCCGGCTTTGCTTCGGCCATCTGTTCGTGGATCACCCTGTCGACCGGGGGCAGCACCGGGCGGGAGGGGCCGGTGGTGCATATCGCGGCGATGATATCGTCCTGGGTGTCGAACACGATCCGCGCCGACGGGGTCACGGGGCGCGATCTGTTGGGCTGTGCCGTGGCCGCTGCCGTTTCGGCCAGTTTCAATGCGCCGATCGCAGGCGCGCTGTTCGCGCTGGAAGTCATCCTGAGACATTTCGCAGTTCACGCCTTTGCCCCGATCGTCGTGGCGAGCGCGGCCGGAACCGTCATCAACCGCGTGATCTTTGGCGATGTGACCGAGTTCAAGCTTCCCGGGACGACCACGGTGGAATTCTACCTCGAACTTCCGGCGTTCTTTATTCTCGGGCTGGTCTGCGGGCTTGTTGCGGTGGCGATGATGCGCGCTGTGTTCCTGGCGGAGGACGTGGGCACGCGGATTCAACGCCGCATGGGGCTGCCGCATCTGCTGCGTCCGGCAGTGGCGGGGGTGATGCTGGGCGCACTGGCGATCTGGTTTCCGCATATCATCGGTGTCGGCTACGAGACCACCTCGCTTGCGCTGACGGGGGCGCTGATCTGGCATGAGGCGATTGTCTTTGCCATGCTCAAGGTGGTCGCGGTGGCCGTCACCATGGGCGGGCGCATGGGCGGCGGCGTGTTTTCCCCCTCGCTGATGCTGGGTGCCCTGACGGGGCTGGCCTTTGGCCTGATCGCCACGGGGCTGTTCCCGGACCAGTCCGGTACGGCGACGCTGTATGCTCTTGCGGGGATGGGGGCGGTGGCCGGGGCGGTGCTTGGCGCACCGATTTCGACCACGCTGATCGTCTTCGAACTGACCGGTGACTGGCAAACCGGTCTGGCGGTGATGGTGTCGGTGTCGATGTCCACCGCGCTGTCGGCGCGGATGGTGGATCGGTCCTTCTTCCTCACGCAGCTTGAGCGCCGCAACGTGCATCTGGCCGCCGGACCGCAAGCCTATCTGCTGGCGATGTTCCGGGTGCAAGGGATCATGCGCAAACCGAACGATGCGACCGCTGCGGATGAAGAGGCCTGCCTGACGATGATCGAGCAGGGCCTTTACGTGCAGGGTCAGACGACACTGGAAACCGCGCTGCCGCTGTTTGACAAGTCAGGCGTCGCCTATCTGCCGGTGGTCAGGCTCGAGGGCAAGCAGCAGACCCCGGTGTTGCAGGGGGCGCTGTTTCATGTGGATGCGCTCAAGGCCTATAACCGTGCGCTGGCGGCGACCGCCGAGGAAGAGCACAGCTGAGCTGGATCAGATCTGTTCGACCTGCACGCCGTCCTGTACGTCGAAGGCCAGGTGATCCTTGATCCGGGCGATGTCACCCTTGGGGGATTCATAGCTCCAGACCGCATTGCTGTAGGTCTTGCTCTTGGAGACGATGTCGAAATAGGTGGCATCCCCCTTGTGCGGGCAGGATGTCCTGTGCTCGGCGCTGTCAAGAAAAGCCATCGCCACATCCGAGCGTGGAAAGTAAATCACGAAGGGCAGATCGCCCTCGCTCAGTTTCAGGGCGTTTGCGCTTTCGGCAATCACCGCCCCGCCGGCGCGCACCACCCAGGTGCCTTCTGCGGGTCCGATCGTAATATTCTTGTCCATGGTCAATCCCTTCTTTCAGCGATGTAGCGGGGTTACCGGGGGAATGTAAATGTTTGTGGTCAGATCGGCGCGCAGGCCTGCTCGAGCCAGGCCGCGACATCGCCGTCGACCTGGGGACCGATCCGCGCCCGAACCGCGGCATGATAGGCATTGAGCCAGTCACGCTCTGCCGCGGTCAGCGTCCCGGTGTCGATCAGCCGCCTGTCGATGGGCGTGTAGGTCAGGGTCTCGAAGCGGTACATCTCCGGCACCGTCTGGCCCTCGAGCGCCGGGGCCGCTTCCACGATCACGAGGTTTTCGATCCGGATGCCGAAGGCGCCTTCGCGGTAGACGCCCGGCTCGTTGGACAGGATCATCCCGGGCTCAAGCGGCACTGTTCCGGTACGGGCTAACCGCTGCGGGCCTTCATGCACGCTCAGGTAGGCTCCAACGCCGTGACCGGTGCCGTGGCCATAATCCATTCCGTGCTCCCAAAGCGCGACGCGGGCCAGCGCGTCGAGGTCGCGCCCGGCCAGGCCCTTGGGCCAGCGCAGGCGCGAGATGGCGATCATGCCCTTGAGCACGAGCGTGAAGGCGTGCCGTTCCTCTGCCCCGGCCGGTCCGATGGCGATGGTGCGGGTGATGTCCGTGGTCCCGTCCACGTATTGGCCGCCGCTGTCGACCAAAAGCAGACCGGGGTCGACGCGGCGATTGGTGGCCTCGGTGACGCGGTAGTGCACGATGGCGCCGTTCGGACCCGCGCCAGATATCGTGTCGAAGCTGATGTCGCGCAGCGCGCCCGTGGCCATCCGTTCCGCTTCGAGCCGTTTGACGATGTCGATCTCTGTCAGGCTGCCGGGCGGCTGCGCATCAAGCCAGCTCAGGAACCGCGCCATCGCCGCCCCGTCGCGCAGATGCGCGGCGCGGGCGCCATCGAGCTCGGCGCTGGTCTTGCACGCCTTGGGCAGCGCGCAGGGGTCTTGCGCCTCGATCACCTCGGTTCCGGCGGCCGCCAGCGTGTCGGCCACGATCACCGGGCAGGAGGACGGGTCGATCTGCACCGGCCCGTCGATGGTGGCAAGCACCGGCAGGAACGAGTCCACGGGCGCGATCCGCACCCGGGTGCCGAGGTGATCGCCCAGGTCGGTCAATTTCGTGTCGTCGACGAAAAAGGTGACCGTGCCATCGGACTGCAGGATCGCGAAGCCGTGCACGAAGGGTGTGCGCGGTACGTCGTTGCCACGGATGTTGAGCAGCCAGCAAATGCTGTCCGGCAGGGTCAGCACGACGCATCTTGCCGGGCCCAGGCGCCCCGCCAGAGCGGTGATCTTGTCCGCGTGCGCCGCTCCGGTCAATTCGACCGGCTGGACAAAGGCGGGGGCGGCGGGCGCGGGCGGCTGATCCGCCCAGACGCGATCCACAAGGTTGTCGCTGCGGCGCAGAGTGACCGGCCGCGCGGCGTTCTCCAGGTCGCGGATTTGTGACACGGTGTGCAGCCACGGATCAAACCCGATGGTCGCGTTCGAGGGCGCGTGTGTGCTGATCCAGTCGCCCAGCCCGGTTTCGGGCCAATCCACGGGGGTGAACACATCTGCCACCTGCGACCGGACCTGAACGCGGTAGCGGCCGTCGACGAACACACCGGCGATATTCTGCAGGGCAACGCAGACCCCCGCTGACCCGGTGAACCCGGTCAGCCAGGCAAGGCGGCTGTCGCGCTCTGCCACGTATTCCCCCTGATGCGCGTCGGCGCGTGGGACGATAAACCCATCCAGCCCCTCGGATCGCATCTGGGCGCGCAGGGCTTCCAGGCGGTGTGGCCCTTGTTCGGGGCTGGCGGTCTCGGAAAAGCTCTGGTGCATCGCGCGCCTTTCTTGGGGTCGTGTCACGTCGAACGGGGGCCCATGTGCCGGGCGGTTGGTCAGAGGTGCCGCATCCCGGCTTCTTCTCTTTCCAAATATGCAAAATCGCGGCCCGCAGGGCCGCGCCGGTCGGACCGGCAAAGCCGGTCCGATCCAAAAAAGCTCAGCGCGCGCGATTGATCCCCATGAGCCGCGCGCGGGCGCGGGGATCGCTGTCGAAGAGCGAGGCCAGTTGTTCGGTCATCGCGCCGGCCAGCTGCTCGACATCGGTGATCGTCACGGCGCGTTCGTAATAGCGGGTCACGTCATGGCCGATGCCGATGGCCAGAAGTTCGACCTGTTTGCGGCGCTCGACCATCGCGATCACGTCGCGCAGGTGTTTTTCGAGGTAATTCGCAGGGTTCACCGACAGGGTGCTGTCATCCACCGGGGCGCCATCGGAAATCACCATCAGGATCTTGCGCGCTTCGCTGCGGTGCAGCATCCGGCGATGCGCCCATTCCAGCGCCTCGCCGTCGATGTTTTCCTTGAGCAGCCCCTCCTTCATCATCAGGCCAAGGCTGGACCGCGTCCGCCGCCACGGCGCGTCGGCGCTTTTGTAGATGATGTGGCGCAGATCGTTCAGGCGTCCCGGCTGCTGTTCGCGCCCTTCGTTGAGCCAGCGTTCGCGGGCCTGCCCGCCTTTCCACGCGCGGGTGGTGAAGCCGAGGATTTCCACCTTGACCGAACACCGCTCCAGCGTGCGCGCCAGGACATCGGCACAGATCGCGGCAATCGAGATCGGCCGGCCGCGCATGGAGCCGGAATTGTCCAGCAGCAGCGTCACGACGGTGTCACGGAACTCGGTGTCCTTTTCGACCTTGAAACTGAGCGGCGTGGTCGGGTTGGCGACCACCCGGGCAAGGCGGCCGGCATCCAGGATGCCTTCTTCCAGATCGAATTCCCATGACCGGTTCTGCTGCGCCTGAAGACGGCGTTGCAGCTTGTTGGCAAGGCGGCTGACGGCGCCCTTGAGCGGTTCGAGCTGTTGATCGAGATAGGCGCGCAAGCGTTCCAGCTCGATCTGTTCGGCCAGATCCTCGGCCCGCATTTCTTCGTCATGCGCGGTGTCGAACACCTTGTAGTCAGGATCGGCTTCGGAGACCGGCGCGGGAGGCGGCGGGTCCAGCGGGGCTTCGCCCTCGGGCATCTCCGCCTCGTCGCTCATCTCCTGGTCGGCCATCTCGTCCATCGACACCTGCGCCTGGCTGGCGTCCTGGGTTTCGTCCTGGCTCGATTCGGGGCTGGCTTCGGCGTCTTCGCCTTCGTCCTCGTCATTGCCCGTGCTGTCGGGCTCCTGGTCCTCGTCGGTGCTGTCTTCGGCCTCGTCCTCGGACGTGTCATCCAGGTCGTCGGGGTCGTCGCCCAACTGGTCGCCATAGCCCAGATCGGTGATCACGTTACGCGCAAATCGGGCAAAGGCAGCTTGGTCGTTCAGCACCGCGTCCAGGTTGTCCAGCGTGAGGCTGGCCTTGTCCTCGATGAAACCGCGCCAGAGCTCCATCACGTTCTGCGCGCCCGCTGGCAGGGCGCGGCCGGTGGCCATGTGCCGGACCAGATAGCCGGCTGCCTCGGACAGCGGTGCGTCGGATGCGTCCTTGATCTGGTCATAGCCGCGGCGCAGCGCCTCGTTGCCGATCTTGGCGTCGATATTGCCGGCGGTGCCCGGCATGTCGCGCGCGCCCATCGCTTCACAGCGGGCGGTTTCCATCGCCTCGTAGAGCTCGCGGGCCAGGTCGCCCTGCGGTGCGTAGCGCGCGTGGGTGCCCGCATCATGGTAGCGGCGGTGCATCGCCATGGCGTCAGCGGTGCCGCGGGCCAGCATGACCTCGTCATGGGTGAGGCGGCGGCTGATCTGCGGCAGGCGCATGGCGTCGCCAGAGATGCCCGCAGGGTCGACCGTATAGCTGACGGTCAGATCGGAATCGTTCGCCATAACCTTGGTCGCCTCGGCCAGGGCTTTCTTGAACGGATCGGCGGGGTTGTCGCTAGGTTTGTTCATGACCAGACCTTTCCACGCGGTTCGGGTGCATACAATACCCGCTGCCGGGATCGGCAGCGCGGCATTTGCGCGGTTTTGGGTGCCACAGACCCAAGGGAATGCCCCGCATGCGCCACCGGGTCACGCCCGACGGCCGGCGGGTGGTTGCCCCCGGCACCCCGGACCGGCAAAGCCGATCCGAAACCGATCACCCTATGCTCAACGATGCGGCGCTTTCCGGCAGTTCCTCGTCAAAGCAGCGCTGGTAGAATTCGGCCACCGTCTGGCGCTCCAGCTCGTCGCATTTGTTGAGGAAAGACACGCGGAAGGCGTAGCCCACATCGCGGAAGATTTCGGCGTTTTGCGCCCAGGCGATCACCGTCCGCGGACTCATCACCGTGGACAGGTCGCCCGACATGAAGGCGGTGCGCGACAGGTCCGCCACGGTCACCATCTGGCGCACGGTCTTGCGGCCCTTCTCGGTGTTGTAATGCGGCGCCTTGGACAGCACGATCGAGGTTTCGGCGTCGATCGACAGATAATTCAATGTGGCGACCAGCGACCAGCGGTCCATCTGGCCTTGGTTGATCTGCTGGGTGCCGTGGTACAGCCCGGTGGTGTCGCCAAGGCCCACGGTGTTCGCGGTGGCAAAGATGCGGAAGTACGGGTGCGGGGTCAGCACTTGGTTCTGGTCAAGCAGCGTCAGCTTGCCATCGGTTTCGAGAATCCGCTGGATCACGAACATCACGTCGGCGCGGCCCGCGTCGTATTCGTCAAAGACGATGGCAGTCGGGTTGCGCAGCGCCCAGGGCAGAATGCCTTCCTGGAACTGGGTGACTTGCTTGCCGTCCACCAGCTTGATCGCGTCCTTGCCGATCAGGTCGATCCGGCTGATGTGGCTATCGAGATTGACGCGCACGCAGGGCCAGTTGAGCCGCGATGCGACCTGTTCGATATGCGTCGATTTGCCGGTGCCGTGATAGCCCTGGATCATCACGCGGCGATTGTTGCGGAAGCCCGCAAGGATCGCGAGCGTGGTGTCAGGATCGAACTTGTAGGTGCTGTCCACGTCCGGCACGCGATCCGAAGCGTCCGTAAAACCATGGACAATCATGTCCGTATCAATGCCAAACACCTCGCGAACGGAAATTTCTTCTGTCGGTTTGGCGTTGATGTCGATCGTCCCGTCGGCCATGTTGTGGACATCCTTCGTTGCTGAGAGATTGCGCCTGTGTCGTGCAACATAATGGCGCAAGGGGCAAGGGAAAGGGCACGGGAATTCGCGCATGACTCTGCAAGAAGAGGTCGAAAACCTCATTGTCAGGGTGGCCATGGGAGACCGGGTCGCCTTTGCGCGTCTCTACGACAGGACGTCTGCGAAACTTTTCGGGGTCTGCCTGCGTGTCTTGGATGATCGCGCAGAAGCCGAGGAGGTGCTGCAGGAGGTCTTCGTGACGGTGTGGAACAAGGCGGACAGTTACCGGATCAACGGGTATTCCCCGATGACCTGGCTGATCACGGTTACCCGCAATCGCGCGGTCGACCGTCGCCGGGCGCTGCGCCGGCCGCCCGAGCCGATCGAAACCGCCGATCTTTTGCCGGATAGCACGCCGGGGCCTGAAGCCACCGCCATGGCCCAATCCGAGAGCCGCCGGATCAACGAGTGTTTCGACGAGCTGCCGCGCGCACGGGCGCACCTGGTGCGTCGGGCGTATCTCAAAGGTGACAGCTATGCCGACCTGGCCGAGGCCACGGGCATAAACCTCAATACGCTGCGCACATGGTTGCGGCGCAGCCTGATCGCGCTGCGGGAGTGCTTGAGCCGATGAGTGCGCACAACTCGAAGGGTCCGCAGGGGCCAGACGGCGATGACCCCCGTGTGACGGCAGCGGAATTCGCAATGGGTCTGCTCAGTGATGCAGAGGCGCGCGCGGTCGAGGCCCGCATGGCCGAGGACCGGGCCTTGTTTGACGAGGTCGTCGCTTGGCAAGAGCACCTGGCCGACCTGATGCTCGATGAGGTCGAAGAGGTGACGCCATCGCCGCAGCTTCGCAAACGGATCGAGGCGCGGCTTTTTCGCTCTGATGCGCCGCCTGTCTGGAAGCAGGTCCTGCCCTATGGTCTTGGAGGTGCAGCCGCGGCGCTGGTGCTCTGGCTTGCCGTGAGCAGCGGGCTTGTCACCCCGGACGAAGGCGCCATCGAGGCCGATCTGGTGGCCGAGCTGACGCCGACACCGGAAGGTGGAGGCCTGGTGATCAATGCGGCGGTGGACACCGAACTGGGCGCCGTGCAGGTGGTCCGCCTCGCCGGTGACGCGCCGGAAAACCGCGTGTTCGAGCTTTGGTTGATTGCGGGTGAGGCCGCACCTGTGTCGCTTGGAGTGCTGGACGATGCGGCGGACAGGGCCGTGATCCCCCTGCCGCAAGACGTGATGGCGGAATTGCCAGGTGCAGTGCTTGCCGTTTCGGACGAACCGCCGGGGGGATCGCCCACGGGCGCACCGACGGGGTCTGTGCTGGCTGCCGGGCCGCTCACGCCGTCGTGATGATCATGTGATGCGGCATTTGAAACGCCTGGGCGCTGTCGCCCGTGTCTTCTTCCGACCGCCGAAGGATGGCGGGGCAACTGGAGAAAGACATGACTTTGAAGACTCTGACCACAGCACTTGTCGCAGCCACAGCCTTGAGCGGGGCCGCTCTGGCGGAAAGCCACTCTGAAACAGGCAACCCGATGGTGGGGGGCGCTGCCATGTTCCCGGACAGGACCATCGTCGAGAACGCGGTGAATTCGGCGGATCACACCACCTTGGTTGCCGCGGTAAAAGCGGCCGATCTGGTCGAAACGCTGTCGAGCGACGGGCCCTTCACCGTGTTCGCCCCGACCAATGCGGCGTTCGACATGATCTCGGACGAGTCGCTCAACGCGTTGTTGCAGCCGGACGCAAAGGCCCAGCTGGCGCAGATCCTGACCTGTCACGTGGTTGCGGCAAACGCCATGTCCGGTGCGATTGCGGGCATGATCGCCGATGATGACGGCGTTCACCCGGTCGCAACCGTGGGCGGCTGCACCTTGCAAGCACGCATGGACGGTGACGAGATAACCCTGACGGACGAAAATGGCCGCATTGCCACTGTGACGGTTGCGGATGTGCGCCAGTCGAACGGCGTGATCCACGTCATCGACCGCGTCCTTTTGCCGGCTCAATAAGCACCTGAAACCCCATCACCGGGTAAAGAGATCGCGCAAAAGTGTGTGCCCCGGCCTTGTGTGTCAACGGGTCGGGGCGCCATTTGTATGTTGCCAGAGGAGGGACGTATGTTGAGACGACATTTTCTGCAAAGCACGGCCGCCATCCTGGGCCTGGGTGCCGTGGCCCGGGCTGGGGATGCAGCGGAAAGCAATTTCGAGGTGACACGCTCGGAGGCGGAGTGGAAGGAGATGCTGAATTCCCAAGAATACCGCGTGATGCGGGAAGAGGGGACGGAGCGCGCCTATTCCTCGCCGCTGAACGATGAAACCCGGGACGGCATGTTCCACTGCAAGGGGTGTGACCTCGCGCTTTACGCGTCGGAGCACAAATATGACAGCGGCACG
This sequence comes from Marivita sp., assembly GCF_020055675.1. Classification (GTDB taxonomy): domain Bacteria; phylum Pseudomonadota; class Alphaproteobacteria; order Rhodobacterales; family Rhodobacteraceae; genus Marivita. The sequence goes on along the minus strand of NZ_JAIPUS010000008.1, from coordinate 120,830 downwards.
GGGTGGCCCAGCTTCTGGCAGGCGCAGGACAATGCCATCGGGACCAAACCTGACCGATCGCTGTTCATCACGCGCACCGAGTGCCATTGCCGTCGCTGCGGTAGCCACCTGGGCCATATCTTTGACGATGGGCCGCAACCCACCGGCAAGCGGCACTGTATCAACGGCGTCAGCCTGACCTTTCGGTTGGCCTAGGGGCAGACCCCGAGCGGCGTGGTCAGGCGTTTCGAAAAACCTGCGCACACGTCCCCAACGTTTACCGCCTCAACCGCGTGCGCCAAGGCCCAGTTGCATCAGGGTCTTGCGCACCGGTTTCAATGTATAAAGCGCATCCAGCCCCATCGCGCGCATGTCGCGCAGCGGTTGTGCGCCAAGCATGGATGTTCGGTTCAAAAGCGTGATACCGGCCACACGCGTGCGCACATCAGCGATCCGCTTTTGGTGATATCGATCCAGCATCGTCCGGTTTCCGACCTCGTCGCCCGCCTGCCGCGCGAAATCGCGCAGGGTGGCAAGATCCTTGAGGCTCATGTTCAGGCCTTGCGCGCCAATGGGCGGCACCACATGCGCCGCCTCGGCCACCAGCGCGATGCGCTCGCCACTCAGCCGGTCCGCGTGCTGGCTGATGATCGGCCAGATGCTGCGGCGCGAGGCCAGCCTGAGCGGACCGAGGACGCCACAGGACCGTTCCGTCATCGCTGTTTCGAAGGCATCTTGATCCAGCGTCATCAAGGCATCGGCTTTCGGCCCTTCCTCCATCCAGACGATGGCCGAGGAGGGCTGGCCGTCCAGGTCGGGAAGGGGCACCAACGTGAATGGTCCACCGGTGCGGTGAATCTCGGTCGAGACATTGTTGTGCGGGTCGGGATGCGTGACCGCGAAAGCCAGCGCTTTTTGCCCGAATCGCGTTGTCTGCACGTCGATCCCGGCTGCCTTGCGCATGGGCGAATTCCGCCCGTCCGCGGCTATCACCAAGCGACAGCGTACCTTTGTCCCATCGCTGAGACCAACCCGCGCGTCGCCTTCGCGGGTGAACAGCGACGACGTCGCGACACCGGCGCGGAACGTCACGGTTTCAAGGCTGTTCATGTGGGCCATGAATTCGCGGCGCAAGAGCCAGTTGGGCAGGTTCCAACCGAACGGCAGACCGGAAATATCAGACGCATCGAAGGATTTGGTCACACGCGGCTCGGGCGCTTTGCCGCCCGCGTCGATGATCCGCATCACCTGAAGCGGCATCGCGTGGGCGGCAAGGCGCGGCCAAAGCCCAATATCGTCCAGAAAGCGCTGCGCCGGCTGCAAGAACGCGGTGGTGCGCAGGTCCGCGCCTTCGGCCTCGCGATCGGTGACCGGCGACGCCGGGTCGAGACAGAGGACGCAATGCCCGTCTGCGCCAAAGGCGACGGCGGCGGCCATGCCGGCGATTCCGCCGCCCGAAACGACGATGTCATAATCCATGATCGGGCCTCTTGTTGCCTGTTGTGGGCTGCAACGTAGTGTACCGAACTGCAACAGGCGATGCGTCAGGGCGCCCCTGTCATTTGCCGACCGTGATCAAAAGCAAAGTCACCATCACGACGGGGACCATGATCAGCGCCGCCATGCTGAGTGCAACAATGCCCCATTGCATGACTGCCAACACCACAAGGGTCAGCAGCGCCACCAGAAGGTAGTAGATCGTGTCCTCCGGTCCTTCAATCAGGTCGCGTGCAATCCACCCGACCACCGGGACGGAATAGAACAGGTTGCGGCTGCGGGAGTGCGATGGTTCAGAAACAGACATATCGGAGTCCTCTTTTGGGTCTGAACCGGAGATAGGTACGATCGGGGCCTGCTCACACTGGCAAATTGCCGCAATGCAGCGGCTTTTTCGTCAGGTCAGCCGCGCGAGGAATTCCGAGAGGCTTGGCGTGTGATGATGGATATGGTCGGCCTCGATCGCATCGGGGGCAACGTGGACGGTTTTCATCCCCATCGCGTGCGGCGCGGCAAGATTGCGGGGGTCATCCTCGAACATCGCGGCGCTTTCGGTCCGGGTGCCGTCGCGGCCAAAGACACGCTCGAAGGCGCCACGTTCCGGCTTGGGCAGGAAATCGGCATGTTCCACACCATAGACCGCGTCGAAAATGCCGTTCAATCCGCGCGCGTTCAGGACGTTTTCGGCATATGGGGCCGACCCGTTGGTATAGACGATCTTGCGACCCGGCAGGTCCTTGATAAGCCCGGCAAGATACGGGTCTTCGGACAGAACGGAGAAGTCGATGTCATGCACCTCGTGCAGATAGGGGGCCGGGTCGACATCGTGCTCGCGCATCAGGCCGGCGAGCGTGGTGCCGTAGGTCTGCCAGTATTCGACCCGCAACTGGTTGGCACGGTCGAGATCGACGCCGACCTTGTCCATCACGAACTTGGTCATTCGCACCTCGATCTGGTCGAACAGGCGTACGGCCGGCGAATAAAGCGTGTTGTCCAGGTCGAAGACCCAGTGGCGGACGTGATCGAATGCGACTTTTACCATGCACGCAGAGTAGGTGCGATTGCCGGGCGCGGCAATGGCTCAACTTGCGTCTTTCCGGGTCCCGGCGATATGGTGTGGCCAGCCTTGAAGGAATGACGCGGGATGAAAGATGTGAAGACGCCCCATAAAGACGCCTATACCTCGATCCTCGAGGCGATTGACGTCGGTGTTTACCGGCCCGGCGACCGGCTTGTGGAAAGCGATCTTGCCGAGCGCTTCGGCATGTCGCGCACCCCCATCCGCGAGGCGTTGCAGCGGCTGGAGACCCAATCGCTTCTGACGCGGGATGGGCGGTCCCTGATCGTGGCGTCGCTGGATCACAACCAGATGGCGGAGCTGTATGTTGTGCGCACCGAGCTGGAGGGGCTGGCCGCGCGCCTGGCGGCGCGGCATGCCACCGATGAAGAGGTCCAGGTTCTGCAAGGCATGGTCCAGGAAGACCGCGCTTTGCTGGAGGATCCCGCCACGCTGTCGCGGGCCAATCGGCGGTTTCACAAGCAGATCCACTTGGCGTCACATAACAGGTTTCTGGTGCAGCAACTGGACCTGGTGCATCGGTCAATGGCGCTGATGGCGACCACCTCCCTGGCGGCACAGGGCCGCGGCGAGATAGCACTGGAAGAACATCAGGCCATCGTCGATGCGATCACGAACCGCGACGAAGAGGCCGCCTATACCGCGCTGCGCGATCACATCTCGGTTGCCTTCGTCACGCGGCTCAAGCTGGATTCCCTGTCGCAGGACCCTGATCTCTAGGTGCTTAGCGCCGGGTCGCATGGATGTCGCCTCCCGGAACGTCCGGCTCGGACAGGCCGTGCGGTGTCTTGTCCCAGTAAAAGGGTTTGAACACCAGTTCCGACCACGCCTTGTAGACCGCGAAGATCCCCATCGGGAAATAGAAGAACATCATCGGTACCCATTGCATCAACTTTTCGTGTTGCGTGCGCCCAACGGCGACGAAACCGATCAGGAGAGAGGCGAGTTCCGCGAAAAGAAAAAGGGCCAGCAGGCCCTTTGTCCAGTCGGCGGGAAACGCCTCAAGGAACGGTGTCGATAGGCCGAAACAGACAAGCCAGAATGACCAGAGCGCGGGAGCGAAGGTGAATTGCAGGATGGTTGTCAGGAAGAAAACCTGAAACCCTAGAAATTTACCGGGTCCCAGGTCCCGCAACAGGCGGAAGGGCCGGCGCATATGCACCAGGTAGGTGATGATGTAGCCCTTGAGCCAGCGAGACCGCTGCTTGATCCACGCGACGACACGGTTGTTCGCTTCTTCCCGTGTCACGGTCGGAATCAGGATGGTGCGATAGCCGAAGCGGGCGAGACGAATACCCAGATCCGCATCTTCGGTCACGTTATGCGCGTCCCAGCCACCGACATGTGTCAGCGCCGCGCGCTTGAGGTATACGGTTGTACCGCCCAGCGGAATTGGCATGCCCAATCGCGCGGCCCCGGCCAGAACGATGCGGAACCATGTGGCGTATTCGATGGTGAAACAGCGCGCGATCCAGTTCGATTTCGTGTTGTAGAAATCGAGGATGCCCTGCACGCAAGCCACGTTTTTCGGCGAGACGTGAAAAGCCTCGACCACGCGTTCGATCTGGTCGGTGGCGGGGGCGTCCTCTGCATCGAGGATGCCGATGATGTCGCCGCGCGTATGGCCAAGCGCATAGTTCAGCGCGCGGGGTTTGGTTTTCAACTGGCCCGCCGGGACGGTCACAACCCGCATCCAGGCGGGCAGGGACAGCGCCTTGAGCATCTGGCGCGTCTTGTTGTCATCCGCTTCGAGCACGAGAACCACATCGAGAAGCGATTTCGGGTAGCTGAGCCGCGACAGGCGCTGGACCAGAGCGTGTGCGATGGCGGCTTCCCTGAACAGCGGCACCATCAGGCTGACCACCGGCTTTTCTGCCAGCGGCACCTGCACCGGTTTGCTGGGCGGTTTCTTGTACCCGGCGAGGAACACGGCGATCTTGAAGATCAGGCAGGCCAGCATGTTGACGACCGCAACCGCCGTGATCCCGGCAAAAAACGCGTTGGGAAAGAAGAAGATCAGCGCGAGGCTGACCCCGAAAAAGAGCGATGCCATCAAGCCGCGTGATATCGAGAGCTTGTTGATATCACGGCAGCTGTAATCGGCTGGAACCTGCTTTTCGGCGCGCTCTGCAAGGTAATCCCCGTGCCGGATCGAAATTTCGCGCAGCAGGGCTTTTTCGGTCATGTCGGCAAACACGATCGGCCCGATCATGTTTTCAAGCATGTCGCGCAGTTGTGTCCGGTCCCTGTCAGGCGCGGCGGCGACCAGCGTTGCTTCGCCGAGTTTGCTCCATGGCATGACGCGGTGTTCGAGGCAGAATTCCGGTGGCACGAGATGGTCGAGCGCCGGGTCGGGCGGGTTGGTTTCAGGGTCCAGCCTGCGGCTGCGCGCGGACAATTGCCGTGCGTCGCGCAAGAGCGCGTCGGCAGCCCGGTCCCGTTTCTGCGTTGGTCCGTGCGCCTGCGCGCGTTGCGCCGGTTCCAGCCGAAGTGGCGGCGCGGATGGCGTGCGTTTCGCCTTCAGGAACATGTAACCCCCCGGTGACGTTTCGGGGGGCAGTTAACGGCCTTGAGGTTAAACGGTGGTTAACGCGCGTCAGACCTTGGCCAGCTTCGCCTGTGCCATCGAGTCGGCGAACCGTTCGAAAAGGTAAAAGCTGTCCTGCGGGCCGGGGCTGGCCTCCGGGTGCTGCTGGACCGAGAACACCGGGCGGTCGGCCATGCGAATTCCGCAATTCGATCCGTCAAAGAGCGACAGATGCGTTTCCAGAACGCCCGTGGGCAGGCTCTGGCTGTCCACGGCAAACCCGTGGTTCATCGAGGTGATCTCGACCTTGCCGGTCTCGGTGTCCTTTACGGGATGGTTGGCGCCGTGGTGGCCGTGGTTCATCTTGACCGTTTTTGCCCCCAGCGCGAGCGCCAGTACCTGGTGGCCCAGGCAGATCCCGAATATCGGCAGGTCAGTGTTGTTCAGCAGGGACTGGATCATCGGCACGGCGTATGTGCCTGTTGCCGCCGGATCGCCGGGCCCGTTGGACAGAAAAACGCCGTCGGGATCATGGGCCAGCACCTCTTCCGCCGAGGCGGTCGCCGGCAGCACCGTGACATCACAACCGGCACTGGCAAGGCAGCGAAGGATGTTGCGTTTGGCGCCGTAATCGATGGCAACGACCTTGTGCTTCGGGTCGTTCTGGCGGGTATAGCCCTCGGGCCAGGCCCACCGCATTTCATCCCAGCGATAGGATTGTGCGCAGGTCACGTCCTTGGCCAGATCGACCCCTTCAAGGCCATTGAACGCCCGTGCCTTTGCAACGAGCGCGGCAATATCGAAGATGCCGTCAGGATTGTGTTGCAGCGCCACATGCGGCGCGCCCTGTTGACGGATGGCGCGGGTCAGGCGGCGGGTGTCGACACTGCCGATGGCGATGCGGCCGCGCTGCCGCAGCCAGTCGCCCAGTTCCTGTGCCGCGCGCCAGTTCGAGCTTTGGGTCGGCATCCATTTCACGACCATGCCCGCGGCGACCGGATCGCTGGTTTCATCGTCGTCGGGATTGACCCCGACATTGCCGATATGCGGGAAGGTGAACGTCACGATCTGGCCGGCATAGGACGGATCGGTCATGATCTCCTGGTAGCCTGTCATCGCGGTGTTGAAGCACAGTTCGGCCACCGTCGTGCCGGTTGCGCCAAACCCCATGCCATAGAAAATCGTGCCGTCCGCCAGGGCAAGGCAGGCGGTTGGTGTGTCGGTTGAAAGGTCTGGCATGGCGCGACTCCGGTGCGGCTGGATCAATCGGAAACTACGGGGGTGGTGTCTTGCGGTCAAGCCATGCGCATATTTGTGATATTGTTTTATATCAAAGGGTTAATATGCTTCGTCCTGACTTGCCTCTGCCGCGAACCTCGCTTAATGTCCGCGCTCGGTCAAACACGGGATAGAACTCATGGACCTTCGCAATCGGATCAACACGTCCATCAAGCAGGCCATGCGCGAAAAAGACAGCGCACGGCTTTCGACACTGCGTCTTGTCAATGCGGCGATCAAGGATCGCGATATTGCCCTGCGCGGAGACGGGAATGAACAGGGCGTCGGGGATGACGAGGTGCTTGGCATCCTCGACAAGATGGTGAAGCAGCGCAAGGACACGGCCAAGACCTATGAAGAGGGCGGGCGGCTTGATCTTGCCGAGCGGGAACAGTCCGAGATCGAGGTGATCGAGGAATTCCTTCCACGCAAGCTGTCGAAAGACGAGGTGGCCAAGGCGGTTGACAAAGCACTGGTCGACACCGGCGCGTCCTCGATCCGCGATATGGGGCGGGTCATGGGCGCGTTGAAGGCCAAGTATTCCGGTCAGATGGATTTCGGTGCCGCAGGGCCGATGGTCAAGGACCGGCTTTCGAACCTCTAGGCGCGTTTCAGGTGATGGAAACGGAACGAGGCGATGTCGCCTCGTCGCCGGGTGTCAGATCGGGAACTCCTGGCGGATGGTTCTCAGCCTGTCGGGGTCGGTAATCCTGTAGCGCTGCACGAATCGCGTCTTGTAGCCGACGCGCCCGCGGCGTGCGCCGAAGTTTTCGCCGTGATTGAGCATATATAGCACGGACGGCCGATGCAGAGGGTCGAGCCTTTGTCCCGCCAATGTCGCAAGGTACGGAAACATGCGGTGTTCATGCTGGGTCATCTCGGCGATAAATCGGGTCGAGGCGGGGTTTGCCGGGTCGTGGTAGAGCGCAGCGCAACTGCCGCAGAGTTTCCAGAATGGTTTGCGGAGGGGCGTGGTCAAGCCAGGGCGATCTGCGCGCGCGATATCGCCGGTTGCGGCATCCATCACGAGCCCTGAACGCACGAGGTACCCCCCCGCCGCCTGTCGCGCCAGCATCTCTGTCACCGTGCCTTGCCCAAGCAGATCGTCCGCATCGAAGGACATGACATAGCCGGGCCGGTCGGCCAGGCGTGACAGTGCCTCGGCCAGCACGCGCAGCTTGCGCCATTTGTCATTGCCCGGAGCGGGGTCGTCAAAGGGCAGGTAGCTGATGCGTGGATCGTCTGGCAGATCCGGCTGGTTCTGACAGCAGACCACCGCCCGCCAATTGGGATTGTCTTGTGCCGTGAAGCTGTCCAGCGTGGTCCGGAGGCGTGCCGTGACGGACTGCCAGTCGCCAACGTGATGCGCGCTAACCAACGGGATGAGGAACATGACATGCTCTGCCGTCTTGCGCGGGGTGTCCGCGGTGCGCAATGACACAGCAGCGCGTTCGGATGCTGCCAGGCCTGTTGCCGGGGCGGTGTCACCCGCGAGACGGGTTCGCAGCAGATGCCAGGCGCGGGTGAGTTTGGGAACGGCGGGGACTTGTGCCATGACGCCTCGGCTCAGGGTTGGACAATACGGCGGAGCTTGTCACTCAGTTCCCCGTAGAGCGCTTTGCGTTCGTCTTCGCTCAGAAACGCGCCGATCTCAACCTCGCGCCCGGAACCGGACAACGTGACGTAATGCGGCACGGGGCCGCCCTTGTGGTGCATGTTCACCTTGGTCCAATAGGGGTTGCACTGCCACTCCAGCGGATCGCTGGTGCGTGTCTGTCGTGTCAGGTGCAGGGTGTCGGTGGTGAGCGTCAGCACTTCGAGGATTTGCAGGTCGCGCTCGTTGCGCCGCAGCGCGTACCACATCGCCCCGAGCGCCAGAAGCATGAACGGCAGAATCCCCCAAAGCGCAACCGTGCCAAGCAGCCCGTAGAGCGGGATCGTCGACAGGGTAAAGATGCCCAGAATCGTCGCCGCGAACCCATGCGCAGGCAGGGATTGGTGCGGCCAGAGGCGCAGTTCCTGATGGTCCTGCGAGGTGTCGGTCCATGTATACGGCATGGTTCGTTTAGTATCCTGTCAGCAGAAGATCCGTCGCACGGATGATGTCGTCGCGCTGATGAGACGCCGAGCCCAGTCGTGTCCCAAGTTCTTTCTTCGTCAGGGTTGCCAATTCGGTTGCTTGCAATCGCAAAGTCACATCGCCCAAGGTCAGCTTCGGACTCAGGTTGTTGAGCGGTGGCTCGGGCCAGTTTTCCGACACCAGTCTCGCAACGACGCGGGTGGCAAGGCTCTCGAAAGTGTCGCTTTGCAGGACAAGCACATAGGTGTCGTTGGACGTTCGATAGACATCATATTGCCGTGCCATGCCTACCACTTCCGATAGGCGTCGAGGGGCAAGCCTTCGTCTTCGACCCGGCGATTATAGGCCTGGATGGCGTCCTTGTTTTCCTCTTCCCAGCGGTTGGCTTCAGCCTGGCGAAGCTGTTCCTTGATCCCCGCTTCGGCGGCGCGGGACAGGTTCACCCCGGCGTTCTTGGCGCGGGCGATGAGGTCGGCATCAAGGCTGAGACTGGTGGATTTACGCGGCATCGGGGGTCTCCTTTGCCCGATTGAATACCGTATAACCTACCTGCCAACAACGGTAGGTTTTATAGCAAATGGCCCCGGCGTTTCCGCCGGGGCCATTCTTTTCGGATCACACAGCGCTTAATGCGCGTGGGCCTTTTCCCAGTCTTCCCGCTTCGGGAGCTGCTCGAACGTGTGCTCGGGCGGCGGCGAAGTAAGGGTCCATTCCAAGGTATCCGCGTATTCGTTCCAAGGGTTCTTCGCGGTCTCGGCACGGCCCTTGGCAAGGCTCCAGGCGATGACGCCGATGAAGAACAGGAACGACGCGAAGGACAGGAACGCACCCCAGCTCGACACGTAGTTCCAGAAGGCGAAGGCCTCGGGATAGTCGATATAGCGGCGTGGCATGCCCTGACGGCCCAGGAAGTGCTGCGGGAAGAACGTCAGGTTCGCACCGATGAAGAACGTCCAGAAGTGCAGCTTGCCGGCCCATTCGGGATACATCTTGCCGGTCATCTTGGGGAAGTAGAAGTAGATCCCCGCGAAGATGCCGAACACGGCCCCAAGGCTCATCACGTAGTGGAAGTGCGCCACGACATAGTAGGTATCATGGTAGGCGCGGTCCACGGCGGCCTGGCTCAGGACAATGCCCGTCACGCCACCGACGGTGAACAGGAACAGGAACCCGAAGGCCCAGAGCATCGGCGTCTTGAACTCGATCGAGCCGCCCCACATGGTGGCAATCCACGAAAAGATCTTGACCCCTGTCGGCACCGCGATGACCATCGTTGCCAGCATGAAATAGCTCTGCTGGGTCAGCGACATGCCGACGGTGTACATGTGGTGTGCCCACACGACGAAGCCCAGGGCGCCGATCGCGATGATCGCCCAGACCATCGGCAGGTAACCGAAGATCGGCTTGCGGCTGAACGTTGCGATGACATGGCTGATGATGCCGAACGCGGGCAGGATCACGATGTAGACCTCAGGGTGGCCAAAGAACCACAGGATGTGCTGGTAGAGAACCGGGTCACCACCGCCTGCGGGGTCGAAGAAGGTCGTGCCGAAGTTGCGGTCGGTGAGCAGCATGGTGATCGCACCCGCCAGAACCGGCAGCGCCAGAAGGATCAGCCAGGCTGTGACGAAGATCGACCATGCAAAGAGCGGCACCTTGAACAGGGTCATCCCCGGTGCGCGCATGTTCAGGAAGGTGGTGATCACGTTGATCGCCCCGAGGATCGAGGACGCACCCGACACGTGCACAGCAAAAATCGCGAGGTCCATCGACATCCCGCCTTCGTTGACCGAAAGCGGCGGGTACAGGACCCAGCCCACGCCGGAGCCGAGCTGCCCGTTGCCGCCCGGCGCAAAGACCGAGCAGATCGCCAGGGTGGTGCCGGCCACGAACAACCAGAACGACAGGTTGTTCAGACGCGGAAACGCCATGTCCGGCGCGCCGATCTGCAAGGGCATGAAGTAATTGCCAAACCCGCCGAACAGCGCCGGGATCACCACGAAAAACATCATCAGGATGCCGTGGGCCGTGATCAGCACGTTCCATAGATGCCCGTTGGGGGTACAATCGCCGACCGCCGCTGCGGTGAATCGGGCGCCCTCCATACACATGTATTGAACACCGGGGTTCATCAGCTCCATGCGCATGTAGACTGTGAATGCCACCGAGATGAAGCCCGCGAGACCGGCGACGATCAGGTACAGAATCCCGATGTCCTTGTGGTTCGTGGACATGAACCAACGCGTGAAAAACCCGCGCTCGTCCTCATGCTCGTGGCCGTGAATGGCGGCGTCTGCCATATCTGCCTCCTGCTGGTTCCCAATGAAATGGCACAAGGCCTCGCCAAGCGCATTTCTCTCACCGACGTTTTAGAATGTGTGACCGGTGGCGGCAACGGATGTATTTGACGCAGATCAAACTTTATTGTCGCAGTTTGTCCGGATGGACGCGCTTGTGACCCGGACGCGGGCCCGATGAATCGGCCCCCTCAGCACGGCGGGAGTCCCGTCCTGCAATGGCCGGGAGCGCAGGAACAGTCCTTCCGCGTTCAAGCCGCAGTCAAGACCACGCAGCGGGGACTGTGCGAAAACCGCCAAGCCCGCTTTGCCGGACGCGAAGTTTTTCGCGAATCGCATCTTCAACGCTGTTTCGAAGGAGTGATCGGTTCACATACTAGGCGCGGTCGGGCCCGAAAATCGTATCGAACGACCGGCGCAGGGCCACGTCGACGTCATCCATCGTGACGGGCATGCCCAGATCGACCAGAGAGGTCACCCCGTATTGCGTGATGCCGCAGGGCACGATGCCGTCGAAATGCTCCAACTCCGGTTCGACGTTGATCGATATCCCGTGGAAGCTGACCCATTTGCGCAGGCGGATGCCGATGGCGGCGATCTTGTCCTCGGCAGGTCTGCCATCCGGCAACCGCGGTTTGTCTGGCCGATCGATCCAGACACCCACGCGCCCGTCGCGGATATGTCCGGTCAGGCCAAACTCGCCCAACGTGGCGATCACCCAACGTTCGAGATCCTGCACGAAGCAGCGCACGTCTCGGCCGCGTTTGCCGACATCGAGCATCACATAGACCACCCGCTGGCCCGGCCCGTGATAGGTATACTGCCCGCCGCGTTTCGTCGCATAAACGGGAAAGCGGTCCGGGTCCCGGAGGTCGGCAACATCAGAACTGGTTCCGCCGGTATAGAGCGGGGGATGTTCGACCAGCCATACCAATTCCGGCGCGGTACCCGACGCGATCTCGGCCGCGCGGGCCTCCATCAGGGCCACGGCATGATCGTATTCCGTCAGACCGTCTTCGATGATCCATTCAACCATATGTGTTATCGCGGCAAGAGCCCCGCCCGTTTCAGTTTCGGAATATTGCTGCGGCTGACAGGAATGTCGGCCCCGTTTGTCATATGCAGACGCGCGCGGTCGCCATCGCGGGTCACGCCGGTGACCTGATCAAATGCCGCCCAATGCGAACGATGGACCCGGTCACCTTGCGTGTCGCCGACCTCGCGGATCGCATCGGCCAGGCGCATCAGGATCATGTCTTCGCCTTTCGTCGTGTGCACCCGGACGTAATGATCCTCGACCGAGAGCGCGATCAACGCACCGCGCTTGTCCAGCGGCAGGCGGTCAAGGATCGCCGGAGGTGTGACATCGCCTTGCGCGCGGGCCTCCTGTCGCGGAGCGAGGTGACGGCTGAACGTGTCGATCACCGCCATGATCACCACGGATATCGCGATGATCGTGGCAACGAAAGTGGGGAACGCCGTCTTGCCGGGCAAACGGCCGAAGACGACCAGGTTCAGAAGTGTCACCGCCACGGCCATGCAGAGCCCGGTCGACCCGCCGGCCAGTGCCACGCGCAGCCAATGCCGGCCGAGCCCGTCCGCACGGTGCAGGAAAACCAGGCTCAGACTGTAGCCGGTGGCATAGCCGCCCGCGACAAGCAGCAGCCAATAGGCCAGCCGCTCAAGGGTGTTGAGCGACGTGATGGTGCCGAACGGACCGACCAGCGCGAGGATCACCGTCACCCCTGCAATCGCCGTCAGCGTCAGCGGATGTGCCATGTGCAGGCGCCATTCGCGAAGCGCGGAATGCGATTCGGTGTCTGTCACGAAGCCCTCTCGTCGTTCGGCGCATCCGGTCTGGCGTGCAGCCGGTCCCTTGGCACAGGTGGTGCCGTATCCAAAACCAAACAGCAAGAGGCCAACATGACGCTCACCCCCTTGATGTCCGCCCCTGTCGTGATCCAGATCCATGTGATCGCCGCGCTTTTATCCATCGTCCTTGGCCCGGTGGTGCTCTACCGCCCGCGCCGGGACCGCATGCACAGGCGCCTCGGCCATGTCTGGGTGACAGCGATGGCGACGGTGGCCCTGTCCGCCATGCTGATCCCGAGCTTTGCCAGCCCATTCCATTTCGGCATCCTGCATGGCTTCGCGGTGTTGACCTGCGTCACGCTGGTGATCGGTGTCCGGTCCGCGATCCGACGCGACATCGCTGGCCATGAAGCCGCATTTCGCAGCTTGTACTGGAACGGTCTGCTGATCGCGGGATTATTCACTTTGCTGCCCGGCAGGCGCATCAACGAGATGCTGTTCGGGGAGCGTGCGCAGCTCGGCTACCTGGTGATCGCGCTGGGTGCCGCGCTCTTGATCCGGCGCGTGGCGCGGGGTCTGCGCTCTGGTCCGATGCAGGCCTGAGATCGGCGAAATTTGTCCTTGCCCCCCCTGCGGCAGATCGCTAAAGAGCGCATCACCAAGTCGGGACAGTGCGGTCGTGGCGGAATTGGTAGACGCGCAGCGTTGAGGTCGCTGTGGGGTAACACCCGTGGAAGTTCGAGTCTTCTCGACCGCACCATACTCTCTGGAAGAGACCGACGGACCCCATGAATTGCGGACCCTAGTCGAAGCGTTGGCTGAAGAGCCGTGCGGCTATGGGGGCACCGAGTATCACGACGACGATGCGCAGCACGTGGTGTGCCACGACAAAGGCCACGTCTGCTCCGACAATCAATGCCAGGACTGTCAATTCGGCCTGGCCGCCCGGGGCAAAGGCCAGAAGCGTCTCCATGCCCGGGGCCAACCCCATGCCATAGATCACTTCGACGAAGATGAGGGTCAGGATGATCAGGATCAGGCAAAAGCCCAGCCCGGCCACCAGGTCTCTGCGGACTTCGGCGAAGGTGATTCCGGCGTATTTCGTGCCGATTGCCATGCCGATGAAAAACTGCGCCGCCCAGATCGCCTCGGTTGGGGGGCGGTTTTGCAGGCCGCCGGCAAGGGTTACCGCCGCAGTGGCGATCATGGGGCCAAGGATCGACGCGCCGAACAATCCGACACGATCGGCCACGCGCCAGCCGACGAAGGCGCATACGACCATCAGGGCCATTTCATCCAGCGGCACGCCCGAGGCTGGCGTGCCGGGCGGGTTCGACAGGTCGGCGTCCCATATGCCGATCAGCAGAAACGGCAGGGCAAAGACAATCACCATGACCCGTGTCGCGTGGATCAGGCTGACGGATTTGACATTCGCGCCGGCCTCTTCGCCGAAAATGATCATGTCCTGGAGCCCGCCGGGCATGGTCGCGTAATAGGCGGTCGGGAAGTCATACCCGCAATAGCGTTGGAAATACGGTATGCCGATCAGCCCGATACAGGCCACCATGATCGGCATCAGCAACAGCGTGGGCCACATCGCCGGAAAGGTTGCCAGAACCGCGGGAGTCAGTGTGGCGCCCACCGCGACGCCAAGTATCGTGCGCATGGAGTCGTTCAGCGTTTTCAGGCCGCGCATTGGCACCCCGGCAAGGGCGGCCACAAGACAGGCCGACATCGGTCCCAGCAACCATGGAAGTGGCAGGTGGAGTATCTTGAACACAACCACACCGCACCCGGCGACCGCGAAAGCAAGCAGAACCTCCCTCACGAGGACAGCCCCTTGAGCCGGTAGCGCAGCGACGTTTGCAGATGCGCCTCTGCGGCGCTTGCGGCCATATCGCCGTCGCGCTGGCGCAGGGCGGTGATCACATCGGCATGTTGCATCACCACGATCCGCACGCGCTCCGGGTCGTGATAGGTGGTGGGACCCAAGAGGATCAGGGCAGTGTTGATCGCGTCGGCGGAGGACAACAGAAACCTGTTGCGGGCCGCACGGTAGAGCGCCGCGTGAAAGTCCTGATTGATCGCGGCGCCAAGGGTCGGAGTCTGCCTGGCCGCCTCCAGCCGGGCATTCATTTCCTCCAGCGCGTCGAATTCGGCCTCGGATCCGTGCTGCGCGGCCATCCGCGCCGCCGTGCGTTCGAGCACGATCCGCATCTCGTAAAGTTCCACGATTTCGGTTTGTGACAGTTTGCGGATCACCGCGCCGATACGCGGGCGGTGTTCGATGACACCTGCGGTTTCGAGCCGCCTGAGTGCTTCGCGCACCGGGGTTCGGGACAGGTCGAGCCGTTTGGCAACGTCCTCTTCGCGCAAACGGTCACCGGGTGCGAAATCTCCGTTGCGCAGCGCGGCGATCAGGCTGGCATAGGCGGTTTCGCCGCTGGAAAGGGAGGTGTCGGGGGCCATCCCGTGCTCGTATCCGGTCGGATACAATAGGTCCAGTCCTCGTCACGGATCCGATTGGCCGGCGGGAGGGATGATCAGGGCAGAGTGCCCAGCCAGAGCCACGCCGTGACAATCGACAGGCCGCTGGCCATCAGCACCGAAGACGCGGCGACCCGGCGGGCGCGGCCATAGATATTGGCAAAGACATAGCAATTCACACCGGGCGCCATTGCTGCGGTGATCACGGCGCTGCGCATGGCGTCGTCCGGCAGGGCAAAGCTGGTGCCAAGGGTCCATGTGATTGCGGGATGCAACAGCAGGGTGATCGCACAGACAAAAAGGATGATCCGCATGTCCCCGTCAGGCCGGTAGCGATAAAGAACGCCGCCCATCGCGAAGAGCGCGGCGGGAAGGGCGGTGCGCACGATCATGTCCAGCGCCTCGGTAAAGGGGGCAGGCAACGAGATGCCCAACAGGTTGAACATCGTGCCGAAAGCGATTCCGATCACCAGTGCGTTGCGAAACATCGCCCTGACCACGATCATCGGCACGTCCCTGTTGGGCTGACGCGCGGCGCGTGCGCGAACGAACTCCATCACGGTGATGCCCACGCCATAGCAGAACGGCGAGTGCAGCGCGATGATGGCATAGTTCGCCGCCAGCGCATCCGGCCCGAAGGCGCGTTCCGTGATGGCGAGCCCCAGAAGCACCGAATTGGCGAACAAGCAGCAAAAACCGATGGCGACCGAATCCTGCCAATCGCGTTTGAACAGGTGGCGCGCGCCCAGCAGACCAATCGTGAAACATGTCAGCGACCCGGTATAGAAGCTGACGAGCAGGGGCACGGAAAAGCTGTCCGCCAGATCGAGCGTCCAGATCGCGCGAAACAGCAGGCACGGGATCGCCACGTTCTGGGTAAAGATCATCAGCCCGTCGACCGTGGTTTCGGACAAAAGCCCGCGCCAGGCCGCGGCATAGCCGAAACCGATCACGATAAAGACGGGAAAGATAACGTCGATCAGCGCCTGCATGTCAGGCCGGACCCTTTAACCTGGACCCGCCATATCGCCTGCAGCCTGTCACACCAGGGATTGCGTGATGACCATGCCGTCATACGCGGGTGTGATGTGATCGGGTGTTTCAGCCTCGACCGTGGCGTAATCCAGATCGACATGCATGTTGGTCAGCACGCCGCGCCTGGGCTGGGCGCGCTCGATCCAGGCCAGGGATTTTTCCAGATGGGCATGTGTCGGGTGCGGATCGCGGCGCAGCGCATCCAGAACCCAGACATCAAGGTCTTGCAGATGGGTGTCCCAGACCGGGTCCGGAATCTCGGCCACGTCTGGCAAGTAGACCAGGTCGCCGATCCGAAAGCCCAGCGCGTCTATGCTGCCGTGGTTGACCTCGAACGGGTCGAAAGTGAGCGGCCCGCCAGCGCCATCGATCCGCACCGGTCCGTTGATCGTGTTCATCTCGAGGATCGGCGGATAGGGGCTGTCCGACGGTTGCACGAAGGCATAGCCGAAGCGCGAATAGAGATCGTTCTGCGTGTCGCCATCTGCCCAGACCTGAAGCCGTCTTTTCATGTTGAAGACGATCATCCGCAGATCGTCGAGCCCGTGCACGTGATCGGCGTGGCTGTGGGTGTAGATCACCGCATCCAGCTCTCCGATGCCGCTATCCAGCAATTGCGCGCGCATGTCGGGGCTGGTGTCGATCAGCACGCGCGTCGTGCCCGCATCCGTGACCCGCTCGACAAGCATGGAGCAGCGCCGGCGTGTATTGCGCGGATTATTCGGGTCACACGCGCCCCAAAGGCCCCCAAGGCGCGGCACGCCGCCGGACGATCCGCAGCCCAGAATTGTAAAGCGCATATCGCCCCTCACGTGGTCGCCTCGTACTCTGCGGCTTTCCAGAACAGGTGGTTGAAATTTTCCTCTGTCTGTGCGGCGAAGCGGGCATAGTCCAGTCCAAAGACCTCCGCACCGACCTGTGCGGTATGCGCGGTATAAGCGGGTTCATTGCGCTTGCCGCGATAGGGCGGTGGCGCGAGATAGGGGCTGTCGGTTTCCACCAGCACCCGGTCGACGGGCGCGGCCGCGAAAATGTCGCGCAGGTCCTGGCTTTTGGGGAACGTGGCGATCCCTGACATCGACAGGTAAAATCCCAGATCCAATGCCGTGCGCGCTAATTCGGCTGAGGAGGAAAAACAATGCATGACACAGGTATATGGCTTGACCTTGACGCCTTCGGTCAAGATGCGCGCCATGTCGTCATCCGCCGCGCGGGCATGGATGATAAGCGGCAGGCCGGTTTCCTGCGCTGCCTCGATATGCACGCGCAAGGAGCGTTTCTGAATCTCTGCGCTCTCTGACGTGTAGTGGTAGTCCAGCCCCGTTTCCCCGATCCCGACGAATTTCGGATGCTGCGCCATCGACACCAGGTCATCGACGGTCGCCAGGGGTTCGTCGGCGGCGCTCATCGGATGTGTGCCGGCGGCATAGAACACCGGCGCATGCGCCTCGGCAATGGCGCGCACCGTCGGCTCCAGCCGCAGTTTGGTGCAAATCGTGACCATGCGGCGCACGCCCGCCGCCAGGGCGCGGTCGATGATCTCGGGGCGTTCGCCGTCGAAATCGGGAAAATCCAGATGGCAGTGGCTGTCGGTGATCTGAGGTATGGACATGCCCGTGGTATCGGGGATGCGGCGCGGGGCGTCAAGCAATGGCTCAGCCCCTGGGACATCCATCCTGTATCGCCAGAAAGCTGGACAGCAGCAGTGACCCGGCCTCCACGTTGACAGCCCGGCCATGGCGCAGGCGCTCGCCCTGGTCCTGCGCCAATTGCGCCCATATGCGCGCCTCGGCGGGGCCGGGGCACAGGCGCCGAAATGTCTCGGCTTCCTGCGGCGCCGCTTCCGGATCGGGCGGCTGGCCGATGGCCCCGCTGCGCGCCAGCCGGGCAAAGGCCCGATCCATCAGGCCCAGCAACAGATCCAGCCGCTCCTCCTGGCCGCGCCCGGCGGCACTTTCGGCCAGCGCGATCGCATGTGGGCGGCTCAGGTCGGGCAGGGTGGAGAACAGTTTGACCAGGTCGGCATACAGCTTGAGTCCGTCCCTTTGCATCAGCCGGACCGCGTCGCCCACGGACCCGCCTGACAATGCGGCAAGGGCGGCCGGATCGCCGAGTGTCTGGTCGATCCCGGTGGCGGCCAGCGCCTGCGCCATATCGGCGACGTTCAGCGGGGCCAGCCGCAATTCGCGGCAGCGCGACCGGATGGTTGGCAGCAGGCGCGAGGGCTGGTGGCTGACCAGCAGCAGCGTTGTGCGCTCTGGCGGCTCTTCCAGCAGCTTGAGCAGCGCATTCGCGGCGTTCACGTTCATGTCGTCGGCGGTATCGACGATCACGACCCGGCGCCCGCCATCGACAGAGGACAGCGCAAAGAAATTCTTCAATCGCCGGACCTCGTCCACGGTAATCTGCGCTCTCAGACGTTTGGCCTTTTCGTCATAGGGGCGGCGCAGGGCAAACAATCCGGGTTCGGAGCCGGCCATGATGCGGCGGGATACCGGGTGGTCGTCCGCGATTGCGAGGTCGGTCGGCGGCGGTGCTGCGCCGAAAAGACCAGCCTCATCCGATATCGGGGTGGCGAGCAGGAAGCGCGCGATCTGCCATGCAAGCGTTGCCTTGCCGACGCCGCGCGGCCCCGTGATCAGCCAACCATGGTGCAGCCTGTCAGACCCGAAGGCCTGCAGGAAATCGGCCTGCGCTGCATCCTGACCGAACAGCTTTGCCGTCTCGCGTGGATGCGGCGCCCCGTCGATGCGGTCGGGTTCGGTCCGTGTGGTCTCGGTCATGGCAGGTGTCCGCTTATCGCAGCCCAGACATCGCCTGCAACGCGGTCGGCGTCCCGGGCGCCGTCAATGACATGAAAGCGGTTGGCAAATTCCTTGGCCAGCCCAAGGAACCCGGCGCGCATCCTGTCTTGCAGGCCCTGGCCAAAATCCTCGAACCGTTCCTCTTTGGTCTGGCGCGCCTTGGCGCGGCTGAGGCCGGTGGCCGGGTCCATATCGATCAGCAGGGTCAGATCAGGCTCGACCCCGATCATCAACTCGTGCAGCGCGTCCACCTTGGCGCGCAGATTGCCGCGCGACAGGCCCTGATACATGCGGGTACTGTCGGCGAAACGGTCGCAGATCACGACCTTGCCCGCCTCAAGGGCAGGCTGGATCGTCCGTTCCAGGTGATCGCGCCGAGCAGCGGTGAAAAGCAGCAATTCGGTATCGGCCGACCAGCGGTCCGGATCG
This sequence comes from Marivita sp., assembly GCF_020055675.1. Classification (GTDB taxonomy): domain Bacteria; phylum Pseudomonadota; class Alphaproteobacteria; order Rhodobacterales; family Rhodobacteraceae; genus Marivita. Next base: position 101,527 of record NZ_JAIPUS010000008.1, on the reverse strand, counting down.
CCCTGAAGGACAAGCGCGCGGATCTCTTCCGCGCCGGGGCTGCCACCGGGCTCACGGGTCAGGATGGCGTCATGGCCGCTCTCGCACAGCCGTGTCGCCAGGCGTCGTGCCTGGGTGGATTTGCCTGACCCGTCGATCCCTTCAAAGCTGACAAATAGCCCGGATCGGCTCACATCGCGTCCTCGGCCTGCATCCGCCCCAGAAGCACCTGAGAGACACTGATCATGCGCGCGACAAATCCGCTGGCGGGCACCGCATGCGCTGCGTAAAGGGGAATGCGATGTTCCGGCAGGTCGTCGGGCCTGATGATCAGTTCGGCAAGCTGCCGCCCCTCGGCAATCGGTGCCTCGATGGGTCCGGTGTAGGCCACTTCGGCGGTGACCTCGCGTCCGGGCGTGTTGGGCAGCAGGATCGTGAGGTCCTGGTCCGCCATCAGGCCAACGGTTTCGCGGGCGCCCATCCAGACATCCGCCTGTGCGATCACGTCCCCGGCGCGGGTCACTGTCTGCTCGGCGAATTGGCGAAAGGCCCAATTGACGATGGACTCGGCTTCGCGTGCGCGTGTCGACGCCGCATCCAGCCCGGTGATGGTGAAGATCACGCGGCGGTCGCCCTGCTTGGCCGATCCGACAAGACCGTAGCCCGCCTCCTGGGTGTGGCCGGTCTTGAGCCCGTCCGCCCCGATGCCAAGCGTCAGCAAAGGGTTGCGATTGAACCGGTTCGAGGATTCCGCCTCGTCGAACAGGAATTCGGTCTCCGCGAACATCTGGTAGAAATCCGGGAAATCCTCGATGATGCGTTGCGCCAGCAGGGTCAGGTCGCGGACGGACATCACATGGCCTTCGGCGGGCCAGCCGCTGGAATTCTTGAAGGTCGAATTCGTCATGCCCATCTGCTGCGCGCGTTGGGTCATCATCGCGGCAAACCCGGCTTCCGTGCCGTCAGGTGACAAGGCCTCCGCGATCACGACACAGGCATCGTTGCCCGACAAAACGATGATCCCGCGCAACAACTCCTCGACCGAGACGCGCTCACCGGTCCGCAGAAAGAGCGTTGAGCCGCCAAAGGAGTTGGCGTGCGCCGATACCGGCAACGCCTCGTCCAGGCTCAAACGCCCGTCGCGCACGGCCTCGAAGGCGATATACAGCGTCATCAGCTTGGACATCGACGCCGGGGGCAGGGGCACGTCGGCATTCTTGGACAAAAGAACCGTCCCGGTCTTTTCATCCAGCACAAACGCCGCGCTGGCCTGCGTATCGAACGCGGCCAGGGGCGCGGTGGCCAGCATCAACGCCGCGATCCCGGCGGCAAGATATTTGCGGATCATGGCGGGTCTCCTGTCATACCTGCAACGGTCTGGACTAGTTGGTGACGGCGTAGGCGTCGGTAAACCCGGTATCCTTGATCTTGGCAAGCAAGGCGCTGCGTTCCGCGCGGGTTTGCGCCGGGCCGACGATGACGCGCCAAAAGGTCTTGCCGCTGGAGGATTGTTCGAGAACCGTCGGCACCATGCCTGCCTGGCGCATCGCCGTGGCGGTGTTGTTGGCGTTTTCTTCGACGCTGAATATGCCGATTTGCAGGAACGGCTTTTCGAGGGAAGACGCCGGCGGCTTCGGTGTATTCGTCTCCTGGGTCGGTGCTGCCTCGCCTGGCGCTGCGTCCAGTGCCGCGGCGGCGGATGCAGCCACCGGATCGAGCGTGGTTTCGGCCACGTCGGACGGCGCGTCCAGAGTGCCGTCGCCGCTGGGCGCGTCCTGCGGGGGGGCGGCTGTGGCACCTTCCGGGGCCTCCTCGCGGCGGAGCGCCACCACGTTCAACTCTGTCGGGGCCCCGGCCAGCACATCCAGCGCGGCGGCCGCGTCGGAGGAGATTTGCAAGCGCGGTCCGGGCGTGTCGCGCTCCTTGCGGAACAGCGCGCCGATCACGAAACTGTCATTGGTCTCGTTGCGGATGATCGCACGCTCGGGCTCGGAGACATCCGGATGCGCCGCCCAGACCCCGCCCAGCGATGGACGCCCGTCCCAAAGCCCGGCTTCGGTAACCTGGAAGACCTCGGGCGCTTCGACGTCGCGCTCCACCAGACGTGTCGATCGGGTGCCGCCTGCGGCAGGCACATCCATTTGCGCCTCGGCGATGTCACCCCCCTGCAGGAAGGCCGGCATGTTGGCCGTCTCGCAGGCCGCCAACGACAGGGCCGCAATGCCACAAAGCGTTGCGTTCTGAGTGCTGCGCCAAAACCGGAAACTCGTTATCGTGTTGCTCATTGCCTGCGTGCCTTCTGCTTTGCCGCCCCGCGCGCGCCTCGCCCCTGCCAGCCCGGCGCAGCTTTCGTTGCAACCACGCTTACAGACTTCGGTGCCGCAAGAAAAGTCCGACGCTTGCGAAGCACAGATTTTCCTGTCCCCCGCTTCCAGAATCGCGGACAGCGGTCTAAGAAGCGTCCACCGGAGGTTTGGCAGAGTGGTCGAATGCGGCGGTCTTGAAAACCGTTGGGCGTGAGAGCGTCCCCAGGGTTCGAATCCCTGAGCCTCCGCCAATTTCTTCAGTGCGCTTCAAATTATTGAAATTACTTAATAAAAAATAGCGCAGGAAATTTTGACCACACACGCCAACCACACACGTTTACCACACCTTTTCCCGCATTAAGTGTGGCGCTTGGCCGAGTCCCACCGCTTTTCAAGCCCGCCGAATCTATCCGACTGAGGTTGCCTCCGAAATATGACCCAGCTTGGTTCGATCTCGAACAACCACATGTCGATTACTTGCAAGGTCTGTGGCTACAACACCCTCCTGACCTGCCCCCGTAGAACTGGGCCATTCAAAATGAGAGTTTGTTCTCGTAACGTTCAAAACGACGAGGAGAACAGACGAGGCGCGAAGCATCAACTGTTGAGTTCGAAGCGGCAGGTTTTAGGGTGCAATTATAAGGCGATTCCCGCTCTAAGAGCTACTGGAGTTGAGTGGCATTGAAGTTCTTGGGAACATCTCAACAATCCAACTACTGCTTGAGCCAGAATTGTCACCCGCTTTCGTGTAGCCCGTGTCATGCAGCCGATAAACGCTCGATGCCGCGTGATTCAGGATCCTCTTTTCGAAACGCATCGCAGCATCCGCTTGTTGCCGGAAAGCCGACTATGGGTCGGAGTGTGTTGAAGGACGCCGACAGCATGCAACCTTGCAAACTTAAACACCCGAGACCCAGCCGATATCTTGTCCCCGCGCGGGGTCAAGGCCGAAGGCCGCCGAGCATCGCCGGGCCGCCCCCCGGCACGGCGATTGGGTTGGTCTGGGCGCTGAGACCGGAGATGACGCGCCAGTTACGGGGATAAAGCGCGCCGGCTCGACCTTTGGATCGCCGCACCGCGGCCCTGCGACACGCGGCTGGGTCTCGCGCTGTATCCTGTGCGCATCGCCCTGCGGACAGCCTGCCTTGGGCACGGCGGCCCCCCCGGCACGGCGATTGGGCTTGGCAATGCGCGTTGTCCAGAGACTGCGCACCGGTTTCGGGGATAAACTGCTCTGGACCATCGGTTGCATAGGCCGCGCCACGGACCGGCGCTGCGCGGCTCTGACAGGGCCTCCGCCAGACCTCGGCAAATCTTGACAAATGGTAAATCCGTCCCTGTAACCCATTGAAATCATGTGGGGCAGGGGGCGTCCCATGCGTGGGACACCCCGGCGGGCGTGGATCACTCCAGCTCGATCAGCAGGTCCTTGGCATCGATCTGGGCCGCCGCCTGGACGTGGACCGCCTTCACCCTGGCGTCCCTTTCGGCGTGCAGGCCGGTCTCCATTTTCATCGCCTCGATCGTCAGCAGCAGGTCGCCTTCCTTGACCGTCTGCCCCGGCTGGACCGCGACCGACGCGACCACCCCCGGCATCGGCGCGCCGATATGGTCCGGATTGGCCCCGTCCGCCTTGGGCCGCGCCGCCGTCGAGGCCTTGGCCTTGCGGTCGGCCACCCGGATCGTGCGCGGCTGGCCGTTCAATTCGAAGAACACCCGGACCTCGCCATCATCCTGGGTCTCGCCCACCGCGATCAGCCGGATTTCCAGCGTCTTGCCGGGGTCGATCTCGGCGCTGATCTGCTCGCCCTGCTTCATCCCGTAGAAGAAGGTCAGCGTCGGCAGCACCCTCACCGGCCCGTAGATCCGGTGCCGGCCCATGTAGTCCAGGAACACCTTGGGATACATCAGGTAGGCATTGAGATCCTCGTCGTCGATCGCCTTGCCCTCGAGCTGCTTGACCACGGCGGTCCGCGTCTCCTCTATATCCACCGGCTCCGCATGTTTGCCGGGCCGGTCGGTGAAGGGGGTGTCCCCCTTGAGCACTTTTTTCTGAATCGCGGCGGGCCATCCGCCCGGTGGCTGTCCGAGATTGCCGCGCATCATGTCGACCACCGAGTCGGGGAAGGACACGTCTTTTTCCGGGTCCTCGACATCCGCGCGGGTGAGCCCCTGGCTCACCATCATCAGCGCCATGTCGCCCACCACCTTGGAGGACGGCGTGACCTTGACGATATCGCCGAACATCCGGTTCACATCCGCATAGGTCTGGGCGACCTCGTGCCAGCGCTCCTCGAGCCCCATGGAGCGCGCCTGGGCCTTGAGGTTGGTGAATTGCCCGCCCGGCATCTCGTGCAGGTAAACCTCGGATGCGGGGGCCTGCTGACCGCTCTCGAAGGCCGCGTATTGCCCGCGCACGGTTTCCCAGTAGTTCGAGATCTCGCGGATCGCCGAGATATCCAGCCCGGTTTCCCGTTCGGTGTGCCGCAGCGCTTCGACCACCGATCCCAATGTCGGCTGCGAGGTGTTGCCCGACAGCGCGTCCATCGCCGCATCCACCGCATCGACGCCCGCGGCTGCCGCTGCCATGATCGTGGCGATGCCGGCTCCGCTCGTGTCGTGGGTGTGGAAATGCAGCGGCAGGCCGACCTCTTCCTTGAGCGCCTTGACCAGCGGCCCGGCGGCGGCGGGCTTCAAAAGCCCCGCCATGTCCTTGAGGCCCAGGATGTGCGCGCCGGCGTCGCGCAACTCTTTGCCCATTCCGACATAGTACTTGAGGTCGTACTTGGACCGCGCCGGATCGTTCAGATCGCCTGTGTAACAGATCGTGCCTTCCAGAACCCGGTTCGTGTCCAGCACGGCATCCATCGCGACTCGCATGTTCTCGGTCCAGTTGAGGCTGTCGAAGACGCGGAACACATCGACCCCGGTCTCTGCCGCCTGTTTGACAAAAAACTGCACAACGTTGTCGGGGTAGTTGGTATAGCCCACGCCGTTCGCGCCCCGCAGCAGCATCTGCGTCATGATGTTGGGCATCCGCGCGCGCAGGTCGCGCAGGCGCTGCCACGGGCATTCCTGCAGGAACCGGTAGGCCACGTCGAATGTCGCACCGCCCCAGCATTCCACGCTGAACAGTTGCGGCAGGTTGGCGGCATAGGCCGGTGCCACGGTGATCATGTCGATCGACCGCATCCGCGTCGCCAGCAGGGATTGATGCCCGTCGCGCATCGTGGTGTCGGTGATGAGCACTTCTTTCTGTGCCGCCATCCAGTCGGCCACGGCCTGCGGGCCGTTTTCCTCCAGCAGGGTCTTGGTGCCGGGGGGTGGCGTCTCGACCCTCGCTTTCGGCGCGCGTGCGGGTTTCAGATCGGGATGTGGCTTGGCGCGTCCCTGCACCTCGGGATGACCGTTCACGGTGATGTCGGCGATGTAGGTCAATACCTTGGTGCCCCGGTCGCGCCGTTTCTTGAACTGGAACAGCTCGGGCGTCTCATCGATGAACTTGGTGGTGTACTGGTTGTTCAGGAAGGTCGGGTGCTTGAGCAGGTTTTCGACAAAGGAGATATTGGTCGACACACCGCGCACGCGAAATTCGCGCAACGCGCGGTCCATGCGAGCGATGGCCTTTTCCGGTGTTGGGGCCCAGGCCGTGACCTTGGTAAGAAGCGAGTCGTAGTAGCGCGTGATGACCCCACCCGCATAGGCCGTGCCGCCGTCCAGACGGATGCCCATGCCAGTGGCCGAGCGGTAGGCCGTGATCCGGCCGTAATCGGGGATGAAGTTGTTCTGCGGGTCCTCGGTCGTCACGCGGGTCTGAAGCGCGTGGCCGTTCAGGCGGATGTCGTATTGGCTGGCCTTGCCTGTCGCCTCGGACAGTGACTTGCCCTCGGCGATCATGATCTGCGCCTGCACGATGTCGATGCCGGTCACTTCCTCGGTGACGGTATGTTCGACCTGCACGCGGGGGTTTACCTCGATGAAGTAGAACTTGCCGTCATCCATATCCATCAGGAATTCGACGGTGCCGGCGCATTCGTAATTGACATGGGCGCAGATCTTGCGGCCCAGCTCGCACAGCTCTTCGCGTTGCGCCTCGGACAGATAGGGGGCGGGGGCGCGCTCCACGACTTTCTGGTTACGGCGCTGGACCGAGCAATCGCGTTCGTAGAGGTGATAGATGCTGCCCTGCTTGTCGCCGAGAATCTGCACCTCGACATGGCGGGCGCGGATGATCATCTTTTCGAGATAGCCTTCGCCATTGCCGAATGCCGCTTCCGCTTCACGGCGGCCTTCGAGCACTTTCTCTTTCAACTCCTTGGGGTCGTTGATTGGACGCATCCCGCGCCCGCCGCCGCCCCAGCTTGCCTTGAGCATCAGCGGATAGCCGATCTCCTCGGCCTTCTTGGCGATGGCGTCCCAATCGTCGCCCAGCACGTCTGTCGCGGGGATCACGGGCACACCCGCCTCGATCGCCACACGGCGCGCGCTGGCCTTGTCACCCAGCGCGCGCATGGTCTCGGCGCGCGGGCCGATAAAGGTGATGCCGTTGGCGGCGCAGGCATCCACAAGATCGGGGTTTTCCGACAGCAGGCCATAGCCCGGATGGATCGCATCCGCACCCGCGCCCTTGGCGACGCGGATGATCTCGTCAATGCTCAGATAGGCCGCGACGGGTCCAAGGTCTTCGCCGATACGGTAGGCTTCGTCCGCCTTGAACCGGTGCAGACCCAGCTTGTCCTCTTCGGCATAGACGGCAACCGTCTTCTTGCCCATTTCGTTGGCCGCCCGCATGATGCGGATGGCAATCTCGCCTCGGTTGGCAATGAGGATCTTCCTGAAATCTGGCATGGCAGCGGTCCTGACGTATTGGCTTTGATGGCTGCTTAGTAGGAATTCGTCACGGTCTCAATTGCAAGTCACGGGTTTCCTCGAACGACACGGGCCGCCCGAACGTGTCGTGTGCGTCGAGTTTCGCCGTGCCGCGCAGATCGGCGGGTCGGGCCACGCCCAGTTGCCCCAGATTGGCGACCATGTCTTTCTTCAGGATGTCGACCAGATGGGCAGGGCCATCGGTATCCAACGCCCCCAGCGCATAATGCCACGCCCGGCCCAGCATGACGAAATCGGCCCCCAGGGCGATGGCGCGCAGCACGTCCAACCCGCCTTCGATCCCGCTGTCGAAGATCAGCGGCAGCGTCGTGGCCCTGCGCATCGCGGGCAGCACCTCGATCGGGGCCGGGGCCGCATCGAACTGGCGTCCGGCATGGTTTGAAAGCCAGATCGCATCAACGCCCGCCTGTTCCAGCCGCGGCGCATCTTCGGGGTTCAACACGCCCTTGACGAAGAATTTGCCATCCCAGGCATCGCGCAGCCAACGCACGTAATCCCAGTCTGGCGAGGTGCGCAGCATGTAGCCCGCGTGCTGTGTCGAATTCAGCCCCGTGACCTTGCCGGCGTAATCATCGATCAGCCGCATCCGGGGCATGCCATGCGTGGCGGTACCGATCGCCCAGGCCGGGCAGGTCGCGATCTGTGCCAGCAGCCTTGGTGTCAGCTTGGGCGGCGTGGTCAGGCCCGACCGCACCTGGCGTTCGCGGCGGGACGGAACCGGCACATCGACGGTCAGTATCAGCGTCGAGAACCCGGCATCCCCGGCGCGTTTGAGCATGTCGGTGCGGATGCTCTCGTCGCGGGGCGGATACATCTGGAACCATCCGTTGCCCTCCAGCCGCGGCGCCACGTCTTCGGGCGTGCGGGTGGCCACGGTGGAAATGCTGTAGGGCATGCCCGCCTTGGTCGCCGCCCGCGCCAGCTTGCGCTCCGCATCGGGCCAGATCAGTCCGGACATGCCAACCGGGCTGATCCCGACGGGCAGGGAATAGCTGCGGTCACAGAGCGAGGTCGCCAGATCAATCTCGATCTCGCCATGCAGGATCGACGGTGTGAACAGGACCTGGTCCAGCGCCGACCGGTTGCGTCGCAGCGTGGCTTCGAGTCCGGTGGCCGAATCAAGATACTCCCAGACGAATTTCGGAATGCGCCGCTGCGCGCGCCTCTTGAGGTCCCCGATCGCGGGGTATTTTGCGTGATAATCCATAACCGCGCATTTGTGGACAGAAGTCGGGAATTGTCCAGAACCGGATTTTCGAAATCTCCGGCCAGTTCCTGCGAAGAAACCCGCGCGGTGCCGGAGTGAACATTATCAGAACATCTTTATCTCTGCTGCCTGTGGCGTTATCTTGCCTCGCATGAGCAGTTTCGATGAAATGGAGGCGTTCGAAAACGCCTCCCTGTCCGCCCGCGCCATGTCTGCGCGCCCGCAGCCCTATCTGGACGATCTCAACCCGGCACAGCGCCAGGCGGTCGAGACGCTGGACGGCCCTGTCCTGATGCTGGCCGGCGCCGGCACCGGCAAGACCAAGGCGCTGACCACCCGAATCGTGCACCTGTTAAACACGGGCCGTGCGCGGCCCAACGAAATCCTTGCCGTGACATTTACCAACAAGGCCGCGCGCGAGATGAAGGAGCGGGTGGGGCGGCTCTTGGGCCAGACCGTCGAAGGTATGCCGTGGCTTGGTACCTTCCATGCGATCTGCGTGAAACTGCTGCGCCGCCACGCCGAACTGGTGGGGCTGAAATCGAACTTCACGATTCTCGACACCGACGACCAGTTGCGGCTCCTGAAGCAACTTGTCCGTGCCGCAGGCATCGACGACAAACGCTGGCCCGCACGGCAACTCGCAGGCATCATCGACGGCTGGAAAAACCGCGCGATCACCCCCGACAAGGTGCCCGCCGCCGATGCAGGCGCGTACAACCACCAAGGGCCAAAGCTTTACGCGCTCTACCAGGCGCGGCTCAAGGAACTGAACGCGGTGGATTTCGGCGACTTGCTCTTGCATGTCGTGACGATCTTTCAGGCGCATCCGGACGTGCTCGGGCAGTATCAACGCTGGTTCAAATACATCCTCGTGGACGAGTACCAGGACACCAACGTCGCGCAGTATCTCTGGCTGCGGCTGCTGGCGAGCGCTCACAAGAACGTCTGCTGTGTCGGTGACGATGACCAGTCGATCTATGGCTGGCGCGGCGCCGAGGTGGGCAACATCCTGCGGTTCGAGAAGGATTTCGAAGGCGCGCATGTGGTGCGCCTGGAACAGAACTACCGCTCCACGCCGCACATCCTGGCTGCGGCGTCGGGCGTCATCGCGGGCAACCAGGGGCGTCTGGGCAAGACGCTCTGGACCGCCGCGGAAGACGGCGAAAAGGTTCGTCTCATCGGCCATTGGGACGGCGAGGAAGAGGCCCGCTGGATCGGCGAGGAAATCGAGGCGATGCAGTCCGGCACACGGGGCCTGCGGGCGTTTTCGCTCGACGACATGGCGATTCTCGTCCGCGCGTCTCACCAAATGCGGGCCTTCGAGGACCGGTTCCTGACCATCGGTCTGCCCTATCGCGTGATCGGCGGGCCGCGATTCTATGAACGGATGGAGATCCGCGACGCGATGGCCTATTTCCGCGTCGTGATCAGCCCGGACGACGACCTGGCGTTCGAGCGGATCGTGAACACCCCCAAGCGGGGTTTGGGTGACAAGGCGCAGCAAACCCTGCAAACGGTGGCGCGCGAAAATGGCGTGTCGCTGGTCGAAGGGGCGCGACTGGCGGTTGACCAGGGGCTGATCAAGGGCAAGGGCGGGTCCGAACTGGGCCAGCTTGTTCGCGATCTGGACCGCTGGGGGCGCATGGTCGAAGACGCGGATGTCGACCATCCCGAACTTGCGGGCATGGTTCTGGACGAAAGCGGCTATACCGCGATGTGGCAGAACGACAAGACCCCCGAAGCGCCGGGGCGGCTCGAGAACCTGAAGGAACTGGTCAAGGCGCTTGAGGAATTCGAAAACCTGCAAGGGTTCCTGGAGCATGTCAGCCTGATCATGGACAACGACAAGGGCGGCGATGGCGAGAAAGTGTCGATCATGACGCTGCATGCCGCCAAGGGGCTGGAGTTTCCCGCCGTGTTCCTGCCCGGTTGGGAAGACGGGCTGTTCCCGTCGCAGCGCTCGATGGACGAATCGGGGCTCAAGGGGCTCGAGGAAGAGCGCCGCCTCGCCTATGTCGGGATTACCCGCGCCGAAGAGGTGAGCACGATTTCCTTTGCCGCCAACCGGCGCGTGTTCGGCCAGTGGCAATCGGCACTGCCGTCGCGGTTCATCGACGAATTGCCGGAAGACCATGTCGAGGTGCTTACGCCACCGGGCCTCTATGGCGGCGGTTACGGCGCGGCGGGCATGGCATCACCCGCCACCCAGATGATGGCCGGGTCCGACCTGCACGACAAGGCAGCAGAGGCGAATGTCTATAACTCGCCGGGCTGGCGGCGGCTGCAATCCCGCGCGGCCCAGCGGCCCATGAGCCAACCGACCGAAGCGCGCAACACGATTATCGACGCCACCGCCGTATCCTCCTATGAACTGGGTGAACGCGTTTTTCACCAGAAATTTGGCTATGGCGCCGTGTTGGGGATCGAAGGTGACAAGCTCGAGATCGATTTCGACAAGGCCGGGATAAAGAAGGTGGTCGCCCGCTTCATATGTGCCGCCGATGACGTGCCCTTCTGAATCCGGTGGAATGCGCTGACGCGCATGCAGGTTTGTGGTGCCCGTGACGGCGGGGACACAAGGCACGCGGACGATCGCGCCGATTGGCCGACCTCGCGTTGGCATATTTGAAAAGAGAAGAAGCAGGGGGCCGGCGCTTGACGGCGTCGCGTCTTCTTGATTCCGGGCGTGTATCGGTCTATGCCACCGATGTGGCGATTTGTTACCGGATTGCGGGCCACGTTAAACACGCCGCTAAAAGGTCAGCTGAAAGCCCCCTTTCGCTTGGCCGGAACGGGGCTTTTTCGTTGGGCTGCGGCCCAAAAGGTGATGGAATGAAAAACAGAAAACCGAGAACGAAACTGGTGCATGGCGGCACCAGGCGCAGCCAGTGGGGCGAGGTGAGCGAGGCGATGTTCCTCACCCAGGGCTTTGTCTACGACAGCGCCGAGCAGGCCGAGCAGCGGTTTATCCAGGCTGGACCGGACGAATATATCTACGCGCGGTACGGCAACCCGACGGTCGCGATGTTCGAAGACCGCATCGCGATGCTGGAAGGGGCCGAGGACGCCTTTGCCACCGCCAGCGGTATGGCGGCTGTGAATGGCGCGTTGATGTCGATGCTCAAGGCCGGTGATCACCTTGTGTCGGCGCGGGCGCTGTTCGGATCCTGTTTGTACATCGTCGAGGATATACTGCCGCGCTATGGTGTCGAGGTGACGTTGGTCGATGGCGCCGATCTGGGACAGTGGCGCGCTGCGGTGGGGCCCGACACGCGCGCCGTGTTTTTCGAATCGATGTCGAACCCTGCGCTGGAGCTGGTTGATATCGCGGCAGTTTCTGAAATTGCCCGGGCACATGGCGCGACCGTGGTGGTGGACAACGTGTTTTCGACCCCGGTCTTTTCCGATGCCCTGGCGCAAGGCGCCGACGTGGTGATCTATTCCTCGACCAAACACATCGACGGGCAAGGGCGCACGCTTGGCGGGGTGATCCTGGGGACGCGCGACCATATCCGCAAGGTCGTGGAACCTTACATGAAGCATACCGGTGGGTCGATGTCGCCCTTCACCGCATGGGTGCAGCTCAAGGGGTTGGAAACGCTCGATCTTCGGGTGCGCGCGCAGGCGAAATCGGCACAGGAGATTGCCGAGTCGCTGGAAGGACACCCGGCGCTGCGCAGGGTGATCTACCCCGGCCTGCCGTCGCATCCGCAGGCGGCGCTGGCGCAGCGTCAGCTGGGGTCAGGCAGTACGATGGTTGCGATCGAACTGGCCGGCGGCAAGGACGCCGCCTTTGCCTTTCTCAACGCGCTGGGGATCATCGTGATCTCGAACAACCTTGGAGATGCCAAGAGTATCGTGACCCATCCGGCCACGACCACCCATCAGCGGCTTGCTGCCGAACAGCGCGACATGTTGGGGATCACTGACGGATTGGTGCGCCTCTCGATCGGAATTGAGGATACGGAGGACCTGATCGACGATATCCAGTCGGCGCTGGCGGCTGTGTGAGCGCAGGTTTTTCCCCCGCAGATTGATCTGCATGCGATGTCGGGACGTAACAGGGTCTATGGAATAAATCCTGATCGCACCTATGTTTGAGTGACGCGACCAACAGGCGAGGGGGCCTGAGTATGAACATCCATACACCTGAGATCGACCGCAAACCGAGTCGGGACGAGGCGGAGGCCGCTTTGGCGCTGTTGCGCCAATGGGCCGAAAAGGCACAAGATGCCGAGATCGACACCGTCGATCCCGCTCTGCGCAGCTTTGTGGATGGCGCAGACAACATGCCTTACCCGGAGATGCGCCGGGACTATCCCGGCGGGTTTTCCGTGGACGACTCGTACAAGGCGTCTCTGCCCGATCTTCAGAACGGCCCGTCGGCCCTGATCCGGGGCGCCAATCGCGGGATCCAGCATGTCGGGATCTCCAATTTCCGCCTGCCGATCCGCTATCATACCCGCGACAATGGTGACCTGACACTGGAGACAAGCGTCACCGGCACGGTCAGCCTTGAGGCCGACAAGAAGGGCATCAACATGAGCCGCATCATGCGGTCGTTTTATGAGCATGCCGAAAAGACCTTCAGCTTCGATGTTATCGAACGCGCGCTGGATGACTACAAATCCAACCTCGAGTCCTTCGATGCGCGGATCAACATGCGCCTGTCCTTCCCGATGAAGGTCGATAGCCTGCGCTCGGGCTTGTCCGGCTACCAGTATTACGACATCGCGCTGGAGCTGTTCGACCAGGACGGCGTGCGCCACAGGATCATGCATCTGGACTATGTCTACAGCTCGACCTGCCCATGTTCGCTGGAATTGAGCGAACATGCCCGCCGCACGCGCGGGCAGTTGGCGACGCCGCATTCGCAACGCTCCGTGGCGCGGATTTCGGTGGATCTGAAGGATGACAAATGCCTGTGGTTCGAAGACGTGATCGACATGTGCCGCAGTGCCGTGCCCACTGAAACGCAGGTCATGGTCAAGCGCGAGGACGAACAGGCCTTTGCCGAACTGAACGCGGCCAACCCGATCTTCGTCGAGGATGCGGCGCGGCTCTTTGCCGAGCAATTGCAAGCGGATCCCCGAATCGGCGATTACCGTGTGCTGGCCAGCCATCAGGAAAGCCTGCACAGCCACGATGCTGTGTCGGTCCTGACCGAGGGCGACTTGTTTGCGGCGCAGAGCCTTGATCCAAAGCTGTTCTCGACCTTGTTTCACGTCGGTTGAGAGCGGCGGGGGCGGGGGGCACCCAGATGGTGATCCCCCAACCGGCCTGCGGCGAACCCGGGTGCCATTTTCCGCGCCCGTTTTTCCGGGCGTATCTTCATGGAACATTCCGCGTCGATGCTTGACAGCCTGCAACGGGGGGGCCAACGGTAGCCCTCATGTTCGATATCCGTCCCGTGGCCTATGTGATTGGATTGCTGGTTGCCGTTCTCGGGGCAACCATGCTTTTGCCGATGCTGGTCGACATCGCCGAAGGGCGCGGCGAATGGTACGTTTTCCTGCAAAGCTCTGTTCTGACCATGTTTTCCGGCGGCCTGATGGCGCTGGCTTCGGCCAATGGAGTAAAGCAAGGGCTGTCGATCCAGCAGACCTTTCTGCTGACCACCGGTGTCTGGCTCATCTTGCCGATCTTCGGCGCGCTGCCTTTTGTTCTTGGCGCGACCGAGGCGCGATTTGTCGATGCGTTTTTCGAGGCGATGTCAGGGCTGACAACCACAGGTTCGACGGTATTGTCGGGGCTTGAGGCGCTGCCAAAGGGGCTGTTGCTCTGGCGCGGACTTCTGCAGTGGCTCGGCGGAATCGGGATCATTGTGGTGGCGATGGTGTTCCTGCCCGAATTACGAGTCGGAGGGATGCAGATCTTCCGCACCGAATCCTTCGACACGATGGGCAAGATCCTGCCGCGGGCCACCGAAATTTCCGCTTCAATTTCAACGATCTATGTCGGTCTCACTTTGGCTTGCGCCGTATCCTACGGGGTTGCGGGTATGGGGGTGTTCGATGCCACGGTGCATGCCATGACAACCATCGCCACCGGCGGGTTTGCCAATTACGACGCCTCTTTCGGGGCTTTCAACCCGATGGTCGAATACATGGCCGCCATCTTCATGCTGCTCGCGGCGCTGCCATTTGTGCGCTACGTCCAGCTGACCGCGACTCGCTCGGCCAAACCGCTGCTCAAGGACAGGCAAATCCGTGCGTTTTTCGGGACCGTGGCGGTTCTCGTCGCGGTTCTGGTGGCATGGCGCGCGCTGTCCATGGGCGTGCAGACCGAAGAAATGCTGCGAAAAACGCTGTTCAACGTCGTCTCGATTATCACCGGGACGGGCTATGCGTCGCAGGATTACGGGCTTTGGGGGCCGTTGGCGGTGGCGGTGTTCTTTTTTATCGGCCTGATCGGGGGATGCGCCGGATCGACCGCCTGTTCGATCAAGGTGTTCCGCTACCAGCTTCTTTTCGCGTCGATCGGCGTGCAATTGCGCAAGGTTCGCACACCGCATGGCGTCTTCATGCCGCGATATGATGGCCGACCGGTCGGAGAGGAAGTGCTGAACTCGGTGATCTCGTTCTTTGTGTTCTTCGTGGTGACTCTGGGTGTCCTGTCCGTTGCGCTTGGCATGACGGGGCTGGATTTGATCACCTCCGTCTCGGGCGCGGCGGCGGCTCTTGCCAATATCGGCCCCGGCCTCGGGCCCGAGATTGGTCCGTCTGGCAATTTCGGCGGGTTGAACGATACCGCCAAATGGATGCTGTCACTTGGGATGCTCTTGGGCCGGCTTGAACTTCTGGCGGTCTATGCCCTTGTCACCGTCAGTTTCTGGAGAGCCTGACGCGGCACCCGTGCGCAAGCCCGTTTGAACGGGTTTGAAACGCGGTTTCGAAACCGCGTCGCACGGGCTTTCGAAAGCCCGTCCACCGCCCGGGTCCTTTTCGACGTCTTGATGCCTGTCCGTCAGACAGAGTGGCACGATGCGCCTCAAGCGGAGGGAGAGGATCACTCCGACAGCGCGACTGACAGCACCTTGTGCCTCATCATGCCCCGGCACCGGGGGCAAACCATGAGAGACCGGTCACACAGCGGTCACACAAGGCCCGATCCGGGTTACAGGTCCGGGAGATGTCCCCCGCCGTGCAAGCAGGAGGACGGTCATGCCCCTTCGGGTGACGCCTCTTCTATAGCAAGCTGCAGGATCGCAGGCATCCTGCTTACCCGGACATACCCGGCTGGGGGGGGCGGTATGGCCTGTTTGCCCCCGTGTCACATCACCCAATTTCAGCCAGCCGGTTCAAGGCATCGCGCAGCTTTTCCGCCTCATCTTTGCGGGCTGCAAGATTGGCGCGTGTCTCGGCCACAACCTCTTCTGGTGCGCTCTGGACGAACTTGGGGTTGTTCAACCGTCCGGTCATCCCGCCGATTTCCTTTTCCAGCTTCTCGAGCGACTTGTGCAGCCGGTCCTTTTCCGCTGCGACATCTATGATGTCAGCCAGCGGCAGACCGAAGGTCGCGCCATCAACCGGAACCGTGGCGCTCCCCTTGGGAAAGCTGTCGACCGGGGTCAGCTCATCGATACGGGCCAAGCGTTTGATCAGCACCTCGTTGCGGTCCCATGCCGCGCTGGCGGCATCGTCCATATCCTTGACCACCAGCGGCAGGTAAAGACCCACTGGAACATGCATCTGCTGACGCGCCGAGCGGATGCCCTCGATCAGCCCGATCACCCAGTTCATTTCGAGATCGGCCTCGGCGTCGATCAGATCGGTCCCGTAGGCGGGCCAATCGGCATGGACCAGCATGCTGTCGTGTTGCCCGGTCACCGACCAGAGTTCTTCGGTGATGAAGGGCATGATCGGGTGCAGCAGGATCAGGCACTGGTCGATGACCCAGGCCATTGTTTCCTTGGTTTCTGCGGTTTGCGGGCCGTCGTCGAGCAGCAGCGGCTTGGAGAATTCGACGTACCAGTCACAGACCTTGCCCCAGACAAAGCGATAGAGCGCCGCCGCCGCGTCGTCGAAACGATAGGCCTCCAGCGCGGCATCCACGTCAGCCCGCACGCGAGCGGTTTCGCCGATGATCCAGGTGTTCACCGTTGTGGTGGCCTTGGGCATGTCGGCGTTGGATGTGCGGGTCTCGAACACGCCGTTCATCTCTGCAAAGCGCGTGGCATTCCACAGCTTGGTGCCGAAATTTCGGTAGCCCGCGATGCGTTGCAGGTCGAGTTTCAGCACTCCGCCCAGCGAGGCCATCGCCGCATTTGTAAAGCGCAGCGCATCCGCGCCGTAATCGTCGATGATTTCAAGCGGGTCAACCACGTTGCCCAACGACTTGGACATCTTCTTGCCCTTGGCGTCGCGCACGAGCCCGTGCAGGTAGACGTCCTTGAAGGGCACTTGGTCGACCACCGCCAATTGCATCATCATCATCCGGGCGACCCAGAAAAACAGGATGTCCTGCCCGGTGACCAGGACGCTTGTCGGGAAATACCGGGCCAGTTCCGGCGTCTCTTCCGGCCAACCCAGCGTCCCGATCGGCCAAAGACCGGAGGAGAACCACGTGTCGAGCACGTCGGGGTCTTGCCAGACGGGATAGACCAGCTTGGTCGGGTCCTGGTCATGCGCCTCGTAGTTGGCGAGGCTCGCGGCCAACTGCTCTGATGCCTCCGCGCGATCGGACACCTCGACCAACCGCGCGTGGTTCAGCGGTGTCGGCAGATCCGCCAATACATCCGCAAACCGGCCTTGCAGGTCATCAAAGCTGGCCGCCGCGTGGTGCTGTTCGCTGCCCTTGGGCAGGGCCTGCGCGCTGAGCAGGCGGCCCATCTCCACCAGGTCAAGGGCGCCATCACCTTCGTCGTCGCGGAAGCCTTCGCGCGCAAGGTCGAACCCGTACCAGACCGGGATCTGGTGCCCCCACCAAAGCTGGCGCGAGATGCACCATGGTTCGATGTTTTCCAGCCAGTGGTAATAGGTCCGCTCGCCGGACTCCGGCACGATTTTGACCTCACCCGAGCGCACGGCGTCCAGCGCGGGGCCGACGATCTTTTCGGCGTCGACGAACCACTGGTCGGTGAGCATCGGCTCGATCACCACCTTGGACCGGTCTCCGAAAGGCTGCATGATCGGCTTGGCCTCGACCTGGGGCACCAACGCCTCATCGCGGGGGGCGCCGCCCTCTTCAGGGGCGTCCGGCGCCGTGGGGGACCCCAATCTCGGATCGGTGGCGGGGACCATGACGGCGAGGCCTTCGGCGGTGATCTCTTCGACCACGCGGCTGCGCGCCTCGAACCGGTCGAGCCCGCGCAGGTGATCCGGGACGAGGTTGAGCGCGTCGGTCTCCGTCTCATCCAAGGTCCGCTCGCCGCGCGCAACCGCGCCCGCGATCTCGGCCGCTTCGGCATAGGACGCCCCGTCGTCGCGCATCTGCGCCGTGGTGGTCATTAGGCGATAACACGGAATGCCGGCACGCTTGGCAACCCCGTAATCGTTGAAGTCATGCGCGCCGGTGATCTTGACGGCCCCCGATCCGAAAGTGGGGTCGGGGTAGGCGTCGGTGATGATCGGGATCAGGCGGCGATGCTCTTTCGGGCCAACCGGGATCTCGCAGAGCGTCCCGACGATTGGTGCATAACGCTCATCTGACGGGTGAACCGCAACCGCGCCGTCGCCCAGCATGGTTTCGGGGCGCGTCGTGGCGATGGAGATATAGTCGCGCTCTTCCTCGAGCACGATGTTCCCCTCTGCGTCTTTCTCGACATAGGTGTAGGTCGCACCGCCCGCGAGCGGGTACTTGAAATGCCACATGTGGCCGGGGACTTCGGTGTTTTCGACTTCGAGGTCCGAGATCGCGGTCTCGAAGTGCGGGTCCCAATTGACCAGCCGCTTGCCGCGATAGATCAGGCCCTTGTCGTACATGTCGACAAAGACCTTGATCACCGCGTCGTGGAAATTCGGCGCGCCGCTGTCCCTGTCCGGGTCGCCCGCAGCCCCGCCCATGGTGAAGGCTTCGCGTGACCAGTCGCAGGATGCACCAAGGCGCTTCAATTGCCCGATGATGGTCCCGCGCGATTTGACCTTTTGCTCCCAAACCCGGTCCAGGAACGCGTCGCGCCCCATCTCGACGCGAGCCGGTTCGCCATTGGCGGCCATCTCGCGTTCGGTCACCATCTGCGTCGCGATGCCCGCGTGATCGGTGCCCGGCTGCCACAGCGTGTCAAAGCCGCGCATCCGGTGCCAGCGCACAAGGATATCCTGAAGCGTGTTGTTGAAGGCATGTCCCATATGCAGCGAGCCGGTCACGTTCGGCGGCGGGATCATCACGCAGAAGCTGTCCTCGCGCTTGGCATTTGCACCGGCCTTGAAGGCACCGCTGTCTTCCCACGCCTTGTAGAGCCGCGCTTCGGCGGCCTGCGCGTCGAATGTCTTTTCCATCGCCATGGGGTAAATCCCGCTGTTGTGCCGCAGCAGACCGCGGCAAATGTTCCGTCCCGCTTCATCTAGCGAATGGTCGGGGAAAGGAAAACCCAAGGGATGTGTGAAAATCGGGTGGTCCGGGGCGAAGGCCCTTCGAAGGGCCTTGGGCACGGGATTTCGAAATCCCGTCGAACCGCGCTTCGAAGCGCGGTCCACCGACAGACGAAAAAACGGTGGTGCCAAGGGAGGAGAGGCACCACCGTTCCAGTTCACGACATCCAGGGAGGAGGAGAGGATGCCGATTCCGTTCGGACCGAAAAGTCCGGAATTTCAAGACGGTGACACCAGGGAGGAGGAGAGGTGCCACCGTCATATTCGGAGCGCCGAGGGAGGAGGAAACGGCGTCCGATCTGTGTTGGCGAGGGGCCTGTTACGGCCATGCTCACCGAATTCTGCTCAGGCTTCGTAGGCAGCCTGATACGCGATACGGCGGATTTCACTCCGGTTCAATCCGAGGTCGCTCAGATCGCGCGCGGACAATGACTCCAATTCTTGCACCGTCTCGCGGTAAATCTTGCGGCGCGCCGCCTTGCCGCGATATTCTGCGATCAGCGCGTTCAGGCGGGTCATGAGACCCGTGCCGACGCCGCCGATGCTGTTGGTTTCGTATGCCATGTGTCTGCTCTGTTCGAATATGTGTGTTTCCGTTCGCTTGTTATGAAGATAGGCAAATGCTGCGCATGCACAATCCTCTTTTGTCTCAACGCTGCTATGCAGCATTTGCATAGACCGAATGGTTTAATTTTGTGCGTTTCGACCCATGCGCGCTCGGAACGAGGCAACTGGGTGACTAGACTCTGGCGCAAGTGTCATGTTCCGGGAAAAACGATGAAAGCCTGTGCATTTTCGAAACATGTACCGAGCATGGGTCCGTGCTGACCTTTGCGGAATCGGCTGATGGCGACACGCTGGATCCGGTCGAAGACGTCGCTGCGATTCGGGGCCAGGGACGGATGACCCTTTCGCCACAGGGGGTCCGTCGCTCCGTTTTCCTGGGCTGCGTCGTGCAGAAGGGAGGGGCGCTTTCCTGCGTCCAGGATGTGCTGTGGCAGAAAGTGACGGGGTGGCGTCGAGGGGGTGCCGATCTTCGGGGCGCTTTGGATGTATCCGCCGTGATGAAGGCGCCAGGTCAGCGCGAGACGGTCAGGCGCTGACTGAAGCGATAGCTCGAGTCCGAAAGCCCTTTCGGCGCGCGCGGAAAGCGGGCGCGTTTGACAGCCGCTATTGCGGATTGATCGAGACGGGGGCTGCCCGAGGATGCTGTCACCGACACGCCGGTCACGCGCCCTGCCGGTGTGATCACGATCATGAGCTGTGTGGTTCCGGGCACGCCGCGTGGTGGACGATGCGCACGCCGCAACGCGGCGGTGATCTGCGCGCCCCATTGCTGTTGCAGCCTTGCGCGCTGGGCCTTGGACGGTCCGGGGGCTTCGGGTGCCGCCCGTACCGGGGCTGCGCTATTATTTGCTCCGCGCCCTTCGGCCTTTTGCGGTTTCTGCGGTGCGCTTTGCGCTTTTTGCGGCGCGGGCGCGGCGCGGTCCACGGGCTGGTCAGGCCGGCGTTCGGGACGCGGGGAGGCAGTGGGCGCGATCGGCGTGGCTGCGGGGCTGAGGTCGACCACCGGTAACGCGTTCGCTGCGGGTGCAAGAGCGGGCCTGTCCGGTGCCTGCGGGACAGGCATTGCCTGCACGTCGGGCGCGCGCCGGGCCTCTGGCGTGACATGTCCTGTCGGCGTGGGCGGTGTCGTGGGGCGTTTCAGGGCCGGTGCGGCACTGACGTCTGGCGGGCGATCCCAATCCTCGACCATCGCGGCAAGTGACGGGCGGGCCGCCTGGAGCGTGAGCCGCGCCGCGCCGTCATCCCCTCCGCCGCTGCCACCGGAGCTTGGCGGTGTCCAGAACACCGTCGCAGCGTGAAGCACGCTGGACAGCGCAAGGAACGCCATGATTTCCAGCAGCCGGATCATTGCGCCTCCGTCACGATTTCGACCTCTGACGCGCCAAGGTCGGACAATTGAGCAAGGATGCGCGCGAGCGTGGCCGCGGGCAGTGCCGCGTCTGCCTGCAGGCGCAAAGGTCCAGTGCCGTGCTGCGCCGCCAGCGCCAAAGCCGCGTCTCCGCGCGCCTGGTCAAAGGCAATCGCACCCCGTGCGCTGACATGCAGGGCGGCATCCCCGGCATCCTCTTCTCCGACCGCGCGGGGCAGGTCGATGTCGAACGGCGCCGATGGGGAGATTTGCGCTGTCATCAGGAAAAAGATCAGCAACAAAAACACCACGTTGATCATTGGCACCACCGGTTCGCGCGGCGGACGGCGGGGACGCGGGGATATCAGTGTGCGGCGTCTCATTCCACCACCACGAGATTGGACCAGCCAGCGCCCCGCAACAGCGCCATCGCGTCCAGCAAATCCTGGACCGACGCGCCGTCCCGCGCGCGCAGGATAACGACGTCTTGCGGCGTGGCCATGAGCGGTGCAAGTGTCTCTGCCAGGGTGTCCGTTGCGACGCCATTCACCAACATGCCGCCGGGGCGGATCGTGACAAGACGCGGCGGCCCGTCATAGGGTTGCGCGGCACCGCCGGATAACGACACCGGGACCGCGTCCGTCATTCCGAAGCGCGCCGCGAGCATGAAGAACACCAGGAGCAGGAACACCACGTCGATCATCGGGGTCAGCCCGATGCGGCGTCTGCGTGTTCGTTGCGCGAGGTCCAGCATGTCAGACCTTGCCCCCCTTGGTCAGAACCCGGATGGCGAGATCGTCGAAATCATGCGCCAGCCGGTCGTTGACGCTGTCGAACCAGCTGAGCGCCATGGCGGCCGGTATTGCCACGGCCATGCCGGCGGCCGTGGTCAAAAGCGCCTCCCAGATGCCGCCGGCAAGGGCGGCCGGATCGGCGCGCGCGCCACTGTCCTGCAAGGCCTGGAACGCTTCGATCATGCCAAGAACGGTGCCCAGAAGGCCCACCAGCGGCGCAATGGTGGCGATCAGGTCAAGCGCGCGCAGACCGCCGCCCGCCTCCATCAGCGCACCACGGGCGACGCGGGCGGTCTCGTCGCGCGCATCCTCTTGCGGCATTGTACGTGTGGCGGTCATCGCCGCCCGGACGACGCGGGCACGAAGGCCGCCGCGTTTCCCGAGCACCGAAATTGCCGCATCCGGGTCGCCGTTCTGCCAGTGCCTCACCGCCTGTTCCGTGGCCTCGCGCCGCCACGCGCCCAGCAGCGTCAGGCGCCAGAGCTTCCACAGGATCAGGCCAAGGGTGACGATGCTCAAACCGGCGATGACCCAGAGCGCGGGGCCGCCGATATTCAGGAACGCGGTGATGCGGGTCGTCATGCGGACATGTCCTCCGGGGTCAGGGTGGCGGGGCCGGTTTGCAGGACCAAGGCGGAGCTGATCTTGATGATCCGGCCTGCCGCCAGCGCCGGGATGCGGTCCCGACCGGACCGCGTGGCGATCCTTTCGGGGCGCACGGCATGTCCGGTGACGCCAAAGATGCGGTGTTCCCGCCCCGTCCGGCAAAGCGGTGCGGCTGTTTGCCCTGTCAGGCAGGCGATGCGGTGCGGTCTGGTCATGCGATCACCCCGAGGGGCTGCACGAGGGGGCCGTTTGGCGTGGGCACGATATTGGCCCGAAGATGGAACACCTCGGCCAGCCTTTCGGCTGTCAGGATGTCTTGGGGCGGGCCGTCGGCGACGATGCGGCCTGCGCCCATCATGATCAGCCGTGTGCAGTAGCGCCCTGCCAGCGACAGATCGTGCAATGAGGTCAGAACGGCGTTGCCCTCTTGCGCCAAGGTCTCGAACACTTGGAGCGTGGCGATCTGTGCTGCCGGGTCCAGCCCGGCTATGGGTTCATCTGCCATCAGGAGCGGCGTGTCCTGGGCCAATGTGCGGGCGATCAGCACGCGCGCCTGTTCGCCGCCCGATAGTTCGGTGGCGGTGCGATCGCGGAAATCCTGCAGCCCCATACGGCAAAGCGCGGCCTCGACCGCTGCTTGATCCGCGGCGCGCAGCGTCGCACCGCGCGCGAGATGGGGCAGGCGGCCAAGGGCCACGATACGCTGAACGCTCATGGGCCAGGCGATTTCGCGGAGCTGCGGCAGCCATGCGACCCGCGCCGCGCGGTCGGAGGCGGGCAGGGCGGCCAGCGAGCTGTGGCCCTCATGTGGCAGCAGCCCCAGCGCGCCGCGCAACAGCGTGGTCTTGCCGGACCCGTTGGGTCCGATCAGCCCGACGCATTCGCCTGCACTGACGGAAAATGTCGCCTCATCGACAACCGGACATTCGCCACGCCGTACCGTGAGGGACCGGGCAGACAGCAGGGTCATGCGAATTCCCTGCGTGTCTTGTAGATAAGGTGCAGAAACAGCGGCGCGCCGATCAGGGCCATGACGACGCCCAGTTTCAGGTCCCGCTCCGGCAGCACCAGCCGGGTGACGAGATCGGCCGCAAGCACCATTGCCGCGCCCCCGAGTGCCGAGGCCCAGAGCAGGGTGGAGGGACGTCCATGCACGAAGCGGCGCAGGATATGCGGCACAACGAGACCCACGAAGCCGACAGCGCCCGCGACCGCAGTGGCGGCGCCAACGGCGGCGGCGGTGCCCAGAAGCAGTTGCAGGCGCAGGCGCGACAAGGAGATGCCCATCGCCTCCGCCGAATCTTCGCCCAGGGTCAGCGCATCGAGCCCCCGGCCCAGACCCCCCAGCGCGATCCAGCCCAGAACCATGATCGGCCCGGCGAGCCAGACATGGGTCATGGCCCGATTGGCGACCGACCCCATCATCCAGAACATGATTTCGGACGCGGCATAGGGGTTGGGCGACAGGTTGAGCGCCAGAGACGTCAGCGCGGCGGCAAAGGCCGACACCGCGATGCCGGCAAGGATCAGCGTCAGGGACGACCCGCGTGGACCGGCCAGCAGCAGGATCAGGCCCACCGCGCCGCCGGCAAAGGCCAGGGCGCTGATCGGCAGGGCAAGAAAGAAGGCGGCGGCAAACCCGGTTTGCAATGCGATCACCGCTCCGAGGGCGGCAGAGCCCGACACGCCGATCAATCCCGGTTCGGCCAGCGGATTGCGCAAGAAGCCCTGCATCGCGGCCCCCGACAGGCCCAATGACGCGCCGATCATCGCCGCCAGCACAGCGCGGGGCAGGCGGATCTCCTGCATCACGGTCACGAAAAGCGGATTGCCCTGCCCGAACATGGCAGACAGCCAGGCCGACAGCGGGATCCGGGCATAGCCCACAAGCAGCGATGCGATGAACATCACCCCAGTCAGGACCGTCAGCGCAATAAAGAGCTTCACCGCTCTGCCTCCCGCGCGTCTAACATGTCATGTCCCGCGGCTGTGCCTGGGGACGGTGAATGTCACCACACCGGAGTACCGTCACATCCCGCGCGCCCCGCGCGAATGTAGGGTGATCTGTCATGGCAGGTCTCCTGACTCGCGGGTCGGGGCGTTAGTCGGGCCTTCCCGGTTTCCCAGTGGCATGTGCCGAACACGCTCGCCGCTTACAGTTGCGGGGGCAGTCGTGGTCTTTCACCACGTTCCCTTGTCACCGGGTTTGGCCCGGACCATGACTGTATTGGCCTACAACCGGGCAGACGGCATTGCAAGCGTCCCGATGCCCAGGTCAGTTATGGGAAATGATGGGACGGGCTGGACCAGACGGCTGTCAAACTCGAATCAAATCCAGGATTCGGCTGGAATTTGGATGTGTTTTTGTGGATTGCAGGAGTAAGAGGCGATAAGAAATCAGGATGTTCTAGTTTTGTTTCTTGCCTGTCCGGGAATTCATGGGCAGAGAATTCGGGCAACGCTATTTTCTATATATTGTGATGGATTGTTTATAATTTCCCTTATGTGCCAAATTATTTGATAATTCAGCACCAAACACGGGTTTCATCCGGTTGGTAAAACAGGATGTTGTGGTAATTTCCCATAAAAAACTGTTGCAGCCCATGATTTCCCGTGGCATCCATCTTCACAAGATGAGAGCAGGCACAGCAAACGAGGCACAGACCTCGACGCGGTACCAAAAACAAAAAAAGCAGGTTTCATACAGGCACCCGCTTTCATCGAACGACAGAGATCCGGCGCGCGGGCGAGCAGACATCCCCCCAGGTGGCGCGCGCAGTCGGACTTCCCGGAAACGGGACACGGGCGGCGGGTTGATCAGTGGCAGCAGATCAACTCGCCGTTTCCGTTTCCAGGGGTCAGAATAGTGAAAGGACCGGTTGGGCAGTGACCCGGAAGCTGAGGTTCAGAGGCGAAAGCCACCACAAGGTGGATGGCAAGGGTCGGGTGTCCATCCCGGCCTCGTTTCGCCGTGTGCTGGAGGCAGGCGACCCCAACTATACCGACGGGCTGAACCCCGAGCTTGTCATCGTCTATGGCGACAAGCGCCGCAAATACCTTGAGTGCTACACCATGCAGGCCATCGAAGAGGTCGATGACAAGATCGAGGCGCTCCCGCGTGGGTCGGTCGAGCGCAAGATGCTGCAACGCCTGTTCAACGGGCAATCCCACGCCACCAGCGTGGACGAGACCGGGCGGCTGGTGCTGCCCTCCAAACTGCGCCAGAAGATCGGGCTGACGGGCGAAGCGTTCTTTATCGGTGCCGGCGACACCTTCCAGATCTGGGAACCCGGCACATATGACGCCGAAGAGCTTTCGGCGACCGAGGAATGGCTGGACGAGCTGCCGGATGATGTTGATCCGCTGATCTTCCTGGATCAGCACCAAGGAGGCTGAGTGCGTATGTCTGCTGCCGCTGCCACACGTTCCAAAGACCCACATGTTCCCGTTCTGCTTGCCCCGCTTTTGCGGGCTGTCGCGCCGGTGCAAGGCGTCTGGGTGGATGGCACCTTTGGCGCTGGCAGCTATGCTCGCGGGCTGATCGACGCCGGCGCCGACAAGGTGATCGGAATTGACCGCGATGCGCTG
This sequence comes from Marivita sp., assembly GCF_020055675.1. Classification (GTDB taxonomy): domain Bacteria; phylum Pseudomonadota; class Alphaproteobacteria; order Rhodobacterales; family Rhodobacteraceae; genus Marivita. The sequence goes on along the minus strand of NZ_JAIPUS010000008.1, from coordinate 75,707 downwards.
GCGCACGAGATGGCGTCGGCCTGGATAGACGACTACGCCGGCCAAATCGATCTGCACCGGGCGAATTTTGCCGAAATGGACGAGATCGCGTCGGATGTTGATGGCGTGGTGCTGGACCTGGGTGTGTCGTCGATGCAGCTGGACCGGGCGGACCGGGGGTTTTCCTTCATGAAGGATGGCCCGCTCGACATGCGCATGGGGCAGGACGGGCCGTCGGCGGCGGATATCGTGAACACCGCCGACGCGGTCGAGATCGCGGATATTCTCTACACATACGGCGAAGAACGCGCCTCCCGCCGGATTGCCAAGGCGATTGTCGCGGCGCGCGCGATCACCCCGATCACGCGCACACTGGAACTGGCCGGGATCATCGAGACCTGCTTGCCGCGCCCGAAGCCGAATCAATCGCATCCTGCGACACGCAGTTTTCAAGCGCTGCGCATCGCGGTAAACGACGAATATGGCGCGCTGATGCAGGGGCTGATGGCGGCTGAGCGGGCCTTGAAGCCGGGCGGTTTTCTGGCCGTGGTCAGTTTTCATTCGGTCGAGGACCGGATGGTGAAGCGGTTCATCCAGTCCCGCGCGGGGCAGACCGGGCGCGCCAACCGATATGCCCCCGAGATCGAACGCGCGGCCCCCGCCTTTGACATCGTGACCCGCAAGGCGGTGGGGCCGGATGCCGACGAGCTGGCCGAGAACCCGCGCGCGCGATCGGCCAAGCTGCGCGTGGCGCGCCGCACCGAGGCCCCGGCGGGCGAGATCGGCGCGGGGCAGATCGCCCTGCCGCAACTGAAGGACGACCGTTGATGCGTTCCCTGCTCTATGTGCTGACGTTCATGGCCGTCATCGCGGCGGCCTTTTGGGCCTATCACGAGAATTACAAGACCCAGGCCGCGCTGGCCAAGGCGCAATCCGTGCGCTCTGACATCAGCGACGCGCGGGCCCGTCTGGCGGTCCTCAAGGCGGAATGGGCCTATCTCAATCGCCCGGACCGGCTGCGTGATCTGGTCGAGGTGAATTATGAACGGCTCGGACTCCTGCCGTTTGAACCAGACCAGTTCGGCCGGGTTGACCAGATCGCCTATCCCGAAGAGCCGGAAGATGACCTGCCGATCACCTACCCGGTCGAAATTTCCAGTGCAGGAGCGCAAGAGCCATGATCCGCACGCCGCTTCGTCCCCTCGCGCGGATCCTGGATGCCCGGCGCAAAGGCGAAAACCCCGATGCGATCGAGCGGGAAAACCTGCGCATTCGTCAGGAACAGATGCGCGACACTGCCAGGTCGCGCGCCGAAGGGCGGCTTCTTGTCATGGCGATCATGTTCTTTTGCGCCTTTACCGTCGTGGGCTTGCGCATGGGCTCTCTTGCCGCCTCGGAGCCGGCTGAGCCGCGCGCGCAGGTCTCCGGTGCGTCGATCATCGCCAGCCGTGCCGATATCGTGGACCGCAAGGGCCGTATCCTCGCCACCAATATGGAGACGTTCTCGCTTTACGCGCATCCGCAGCAAATGGTCGACCCGCAGCGCAGCGCAACCGAACTTGTGAAGATATTTCCCGAGCTTGACGAGGACCGTTTGCGCAAAGACTTCACCGGCAAGCGCAAGTTTTTGTGGGTGCGCAAGAAGCTGAGCCCGGAGCAAAAGCAGCTGGTGCATGATATCGGCGAGCCGGGGCTGCTGTTCGGGCCGCGCGAGATGCGGCTTTATCCCAATGGTGCCCTGGCGTCGCATGTTCTTGGCGGGGCCAGTTTCGGCCGCGAGGGGGTGCATTCGGCCGAGGTCATTGGCACCGCCGGGATCGAGAAGTTCTTCGATGCCGAATTGCGCGATCCCGCCCGCGAAGGTGCCCCGCTGGAATTGTCGCTGGACTTGACGGTGCAGGCGGTGGCGGAACGGGTGCTTCTGGGCGGGATGAAGCTGTTGAATGCCAAGGGCGCATCGAGCGTCCTGATGGACGTGCAGACCGGCGAGGTGATCTCGATTGCCTCGCTGCCGGATTTCGACCCCAATGACCGGCCCCGCCCGCTGACCCAAGGCGAAGCGGCGGACAGCCCGCTTTTCAATCGCGCAGTCCAGGGGGTTTACGAGCTTGGCTCGACCTTCAAGGTGTTTGCCGCTGCGCAGGCGCTGGAGCTTGGATTGGTCAGTCCCGAGACGGTGATCGACACGTCCGGGCCAATGAGGGTCGCAGGCTTCAACATCGGTGAATTCAACAACAAGAACTACGGCCCGCTGTCGGTGTCGGACATCATCGTCAAGAGTTCGAACCGGGGGACAGGGCGGCTGGCCTTGTCGATCGGGCCGGAGCGACAGCAGGAATTCCTGAAACGCCTGGGGTTTTTTGAGACAATACCGCTTGAAATCGTGGAGGCGGGGGGGGGGAAGCCGCTCTTGCCGAAAAAATGGACCGAGTTGTCGAGCGTGACAATCTCTTACGGACACGGCCTGTCATCGAGCCCGCTGCACCTTGCCGCCGGGTACGCGGCGTTTGCCAATGGCGGGCACAAGGTCGTGCCGACCTTGCTCAAACAATCTGGCCCGCAACTCGGCCCGCGGCTGATGTCCGAACAGACGGCGACGCAAAGCCTTGACATGCTGCGCAAGGTTGTCACCGAGGGCACGGCCAGCTTTGGCGAAGTGGCGGGATATTCGGTCGGCGGCAAGACCGGCACGGCCGACAAACCCAAGCCGCGCGGCGGTGGCTATTACGACGACAAGGTGATCAACACCTTCGCATCCGTCTTTCCGACCAATGATCCGAAATACGTGCTGATCGTGACGCTAGACGAACCGGTCGAGACAAGCGGCAGCGAGCCGCGCCGCACCGCCGGGTGGACCGCTGTTCCCGTGGCGGCGGAAATGATCCGACGCATTGCGCCGCTTCTGGGCTTGCGCCCAGAGGTCGAAACGCGGCATTTGGACGGCATGATCAACACCTCGAACTGAGGACAGTCGCCTGACCAAAGGCGCAAAGGACAAAGGGCGCGGCATGGGGCCAGATGCAAAAAGCCTGACGGCTCTCGGGTTGACCGCGCGCGGCGGGGCCGATGCGTTTGTGACCGGATTGGCTGTGGACAGCCGGGATGTGAAGGATGGCTATCTCTTTGCGGCTCTTCCCGGCACGCGGATGCATGGTGCCGAATTCATCGAATACGCGCTGCGCATGGGGGCAGCGGCCATCCTGACCGACGTGGAAGGGGCCGAGATCGCCAGAGATGCGCTGGACGGCTCCCCTGCGGCCCTCGTGATCGCCGCCGATCCACGCCAGACAATGGCCTTCTGCGCTGCGCTGTGGTTCGAAAAGCAACCCGACACGATGGTCGCCGTGACGGGCACCAATGGCAAGACCAGCGTGGCAAGCTTTGTCCGGCGCATCTGGCAATTGCTGGGCCATTCGGCTGTCAACCTTGGCACCACCGGCGTCGAGGGTGACTGGCAGTCGCCTCTGGCCCACACCACGCCGGAGCCGATCACGCTGCATCGCGCACTCGCTGCCGCGACGGAGGCGGGTATCGAGCACGCGGCGATGGAGGCGTCCTCGCACGGGTTGGCGCAACGGCGGCTCGATGGTGTGAACCTGCGCGCGGCAGGGTTCACCAATTTCACCCAGGACCACCTTGATTACCACGAGAGTTTCGAAGCGTATTTTGACGCCAAGGCAGGGCTGTTCGCCCGTGTGCTGCCCGAAGACGGGATCGCTGTCATCAATATCGATGATGCGCGCGGCATCGACATGCTGGCGATTGCGCGGGCGCGCGGGCAGGAAATCCTGACCGTGGGCCGGGGCGACGGGGCCGATATGGCGCTGCTGGCGCAACGCTTCGATGCCAAGGGGCAGGATGTGCGGATCCGCTTTGGCGGTGAGACATTCCAGACCCGGCTGAACCTGATTGGCGGCTTCCAGGCGGAAAACGTCATGGTTGCCGCCGGTCTTGCGATTGCCAGCGGTGCGGTCCCGGACCGTGTCTTTCCGGTTCTGGCTGAACTTGAAACCGTGCGCGGTCGGATGCAACTGGCCGCAACACGGGCCAACGGCGCGGCGGTTTACGTGGATTACGCGCACACGCCGGATGCCGTGGCGACCGCGGCCCAAGCGCTGCGCCCGCATGTCATGGGGCGGCTTGTCGCGATTGTCGGCGCAGGCGGCGACCGGGATCAGGGCAAGCGCCCGCTCATGGGCGCCGCTGCGGCCGAACACGCGGATGTGGTTATCGTGACCGATGACAATCCCCGCACCGAGGACCCGGCGCTGATCCGCGCGGCCGTCCTGGAAGGCGCGCCGGAGGCGGCGGATGTGGCGGACCGCGCCGAGGCGATCCTGCGCGGCGTCGACGCAGTGGGGCAGGGAGATGCGCTTTTGATCTGCGGCAAGGGGCATGAGACCGGGCAGATCGTCGGCACCACGGTGTTTCCCTTCGATGATGCCGAGCAGGCGAGCGTGGCCGTGGCGGCGCTGGACGGGAAACTGGCATGACGCTCTGGACCAGTTCGGAGGCCGCGAAAGCGACCGGCGGGACATCCACCCGCGACTGGTCGGCAACGGGGGTGTCCATCGACACGCGCAGCCTGGACCCCGGTGATCTCTTTGTGGCCCTGACCGCTGCGCGGGACGGGCACGATTTTGTTGCGCAGGCGCTGGAAAAAGGCGCAGCGGCAGCGCTGGTCAGCCGTGTGCCGGAGGGCGTCGCGACGGATGCGCCGCTTTTGATCGTCGACGATGTGCAAACAGGGCTGGACGCGCTGGCGCGGGCGGCCCGGGCGCGGACCGGCGCCAAGGTGGTCGGCGTGACCGGATCGGTCGGCAAGACCTCGACCAAGGACATGTTGCGCACCGTTCTGTCCGCGCAAGGCGCGACCCACGCCGCCGAGGCAAGCTATAACAATCACTGGGGTGTGCCGCTGACGCTTGCGCGGATGCCGAAAGACAGCGACTTCGCGGTGATCGAGATCGGCATGAACCATCCCGGCGAGATCGCGCCGCTCAGCCGGATGGCCCGGCCGGATGTTGCCTTGCTGACAACTGTTGCCCCGGCGCATCTCGAAGCCTTCGAGAGCATCGAGGGAATCGCGCATGAGAAGGCGTCGATCTTCGAAGGGTTGCAGCCGGATGGCACGGCAGTGTTCAACGGCGATGTCGCGACCTCGGACATTTTGCGCGACGTCGCGAGCCGTTACACTGAAAACCTGATTTCGTTCGGAGAATCGGACGAATGCGACCTTCAAGCCACGTCCATCATCACACATGATGACAGGGTTGTCGTGACGGGCCGCGCCGGAACTGACCCGGTGCTTTTCAAGGTGCACGCGGCGGGCAAGCATTTCGGGCTCAACGGCATGGGTGTTGTCGCGGTGGCCTCGGCGCTGGGGCTGAACCGGGCATTGGTGACCAACGACATCGGTCGCTGGCATCCCGGAGCGGGGCGTGGAGCGCATGCCACTGTCACGCTGGACAGTAGCGACCCGGATGCGACGCTGGCGCTCATCGATGATGCCTATAACGCCAACCCGGCATCGGTTGCGGCGTCACTGGTGGTTCTGGCGGCAGCGCCGGTACAAGACGACACGGGGCGCGTGCGCCGCGGACGCCGGATCGCGGTGTTGGGCGACATGAAGGAACTGGGCCCGACGGGGCCTGAGCTGCATGCGGCGCTGGCCGACCTGGAGGCGACAGGGTCGCTGGACCGGGTGCATTGCGTGGGGCCGCTCATGCGGCACTTGCACGAGGCTCTGCCAGAGGCCAAACGCGGCTTCTGGTGCGAAACGGCGGCAGAGATGGCGGACCGGATGCCGCGCGCCCTGGACGCCGGGGATGTGGTCGTGGTCAAGGGATCGCTCTCAATGGGGCTGTCCCGCGTGGTTGACGCGATCCGGAATTTGGGTGAAAGCGACGCTGAAGGATGAAGTTTGCATGTTGTACTGGTTGACCGCTCTGTCCGACGGGGGCGATTTTTTCAATCTCTTTCGGTATATTACCTTCCGCGCGGGCGGCGCTTTCCTGACGGCGCTGTTGTTCGGGTTCTACTTTGGCCTGCCGCTGATCAACGTGTTGCGCAAACGGCAGGGCAAAGGCCAGCCCATCCGCAGCGACGGGCCTGAGGGGCATGTCGCGAAGGCGGGAACCCCCACGATGGGCGGGCTTTTGATTGTCGGCGCACTGCTGACATCGACGTTGCTTTGGGCGCGTCTGGACAACGCGTTTGTCTTGATGGTGCTGTTCGTGACCGTGAGTTTCGCGCTTATCGGCTTTGCCGACGATTATTCCAAGGTGAAAAAACAGAATACGGCCGGTGTGTCCGGCAAAATACGGTTGCTGCTGGGGTTCTTGATTGCCGCGATTGCCGGTTTCTGGGCGGCACAATATCATCCGGAGGCGTTGACCAACCAACTGGCCTTTCCGGTGTTCAAGGATACGCTGCTGAACCTCGGCTATCTTTTCATCCCCTTCGCGGTCATCGTGATCGTCGGATCGGCCAACGCCGTGAACCTGACGGATGGTCTTGACGGGTTGGCGATCATGCCGGTGATGATCGCCGCCGGGACACTCGGTGTGATCGCCTATGCCGTGGGGCGGGTCGATTTCACCGATTACCTGGACGTGCATTACGTGCCGGGCACCGGCGAGATCCTCATTTTCACGGCCGGGCTGTTTGGCGGCGGGCTTGGGTTTTTGTGGTATAATGCACCGCCAGCGGCCGTGTTCATGGGAGACACCGGATCGCTTGCGCTGGGTGGCGCCCTGGGCGCCATCGCGGTGGCCACCAAGCACGAGATCGTTCTGGCCATCGTTGGCGGGCTTTTCGTCGTGGAAGCACTGTCGGTGATCGTGCAGGTGTTCTACTTCAAGCGCACCGGAAAACGCGTGTTCCTGATGGCTCCGATCCATCATCACTACGAAAAGAAGGGCTGGGCCGAGCCGCAGATCGTGATCCGGTTCTGGATCATCTCGCTTATCCTTGCCCTGATCGGTCTGGCGACGCTCAAGGTGCGCTAAGGCGCCCGACCCGAAACGGCGTAATCGGTTTTTCAGACAAGTTGAGCGCAAACGATTGCGCGCAGGGTGCCTCGTCCTTTCGCCTGCGGCGACGTCCTCGGGCGGGTGGGTCGCGTGACGCGCTTGTTTCGCGGCGTGCCACTGGTGGATGGTGGATTTGCATATTTGGAAAGAGAAGAAGTCCAGACTGGTTTTTTGCGGTTGTGTCAACTAAACTTGACATGTGGTGCCAAGCGGAGGCTGACATGGATGGGGGTCGCATCGGCCTGACAGTGCCGGAGATCGGGGGCGCGCCGCGGGCGGGTCTGTGCACCGATTGTGGCGTGTCGCGCATGGGGGATGGCCGCGCCTGCGGGCGCGTCTGCCAGTTCATTCAGCCGGATTACGATGGTTTGGAAGCGCGTGTGCATGGGCGTTTGGCCGGTGCCGGGGACGAGGCGTTTTTCGGGGTCACGCAGGCCATGTACCGTGCGCGGCTGGAGCCGGCTGCGAAGGATGCGCAATGGACCGGGGTGACGACCGAATTGGCGGCCGAGCTGCTCCGCGCCGGTGCTGTGGACGCGGTTCTGGCAACGGCACCGGACCCGGAGGATCGCTGGAAGCCGATGCCGGTGATCGTGACCCAGGCCGGGCAGATGGCGCAGTGTCGCGGGATGCGCATGGGGTTCGGACCTCTTCTGGCGCTCCTGGAGCCGGCACGGGAGGCGGGACATCGGCGAATTGCCGTGATCGGCATCCCCTGCCAGGTCTACGCGCTGCGTGCGCTCGAGGCGGAACTGGGTTTTGACGAGATCACGGTGATCGGTACGCCCTGTTCGGACAATACGACGACCGACAATTTCCATGCGTTCCTGGCGCGTCTGGACGACAGGCCGGAGACGGTGTCTTACCTCGAATTCCGCGCCGATTACCGGGTCGAACTGCGCTTCGATGACGGGCGCAAGCCGCGGTTCATTCCGTTTCTGAAGCTGCCGCTGTCGGATTTGCCGGCGGATTTCTTTCCGATGACCTGCAAGACCTGTGTCGATTACACCAACCGGCTGGCGGACATCACGGTGGGGTATATGGGCGGTGATGGTGACCAATGGCTGATCGTGCGCAATGCGCGCGGGGCGGCTGTCCTGGACCGGCTGGGGGACCGGGTGGTGCGGAGCGCCTTGACGGACAAAGGCAAGCGTGACGCGGCGGTGACGGGGTTTCTGGTCAACACCGAACGCGCGGCGGGCGGTCTTCCCTTGCGGCGGATGCCGGACTGGGTGCGCCCCATCGTGGCCTGGTTGCAGCCGCGCATCGGGCCTCGGGGACTGGAGTTTGCACGGGCGCGCGTCGAAATGAAGGCGATCGAGACAATTTTGCACCTGCGGCGGGTGCATCCGGCGCGGATCAAGAACATGGTGCCCGCGCATGTCTGGCGGGTCGCGGCGAAATATGGTCTGGTTCCCGTCAAAGACGAGACGCGCGACCGCGACAACGGTTAGATTGCGCACAAGGACACCGCGCAGTAGGGAGGTGCGCAGATCGAGGATCATCGCCCATGACACGCATTTCCCATATCCGGTTGGATGACGGCAATCTGCCTCCGCCCACCCCCGAGATCGAACAGGAACGCCGCGTGGCCATGTTCGACCTGATGGAGCACAACACTTTCGACTTGCCCGCGCGCGATGGCAGTGACGTGCCAGCGGGGCCGTATAACGTCGGCCTGTCGATAAAGGACAAGCGGTTGGTCTTTGACGTTACCACGGAACGGCACGAGAAAGCGGCCGAATTTCACTTGTCGCTGACGCCGTTCCGGCAGGTGGTGAAGGATTATTTCCAGATCTGCAAATCCTATTTCGACGCTGTGAAAACCCTGCCGCCCAGCCAGATCGAGACGATCGACATGGCGCGGCGCGGCATTCACAACGAAGGGGCCCGCATCCTGCAAGAAAGGCTTGAAGGCAAGGCGATGGTGGATGACGACACGGCCCGCCGCCTCTTCACGCTGGTCTGTGTGCTGCATTTCGGGGGGTGAACCTTTGGGGGCGTTGCCGCAGTCGATCCTGTTTTGCTGCGACCATAACGCTGTCCGCTCCCCGATGGCCGAGGGGATCATGAAGAAGCTGTATGGCCTTGAAACCTATGTCCAATCCGTGGGGGTGGTCAATGATCTCGAGATTGACGGGTTCGCCATCTCTGTCTGCAAGGAGATCGGGGTCGAGATGAGCCGCCATCAGTCGCGCAGTTTCGACGAGATGGAACAGACCGGCGAGGCTCTGTCCGGTTTCGACCTGATCGTGTCGCTGTCGCCGGCCTCTCAGCGGCGGGCCCTGGACCTGACGCGGTTTTATCATCTGACGGTGGAATATTGGTCGATCATGGACCCGACCGGGCTGGGCGAGCTGCGCGACCAGAAGTTGACTGCCTATCGGCAGACGCGCGACCAGCTGGTGGATCAAATGCAGCGCAAATGGGGAGAGGGGCGATGAGCCGGGACACGATCGAGCGGTATTTCGATGCGTTCAATCGCAATGACATTGCGGGGATGCTGGATTGCCTGGACGAACAGGTCGCACACCACGTGAACGAGGGGTCTGTCCGTGTCGGGCGTGAGGCGTTTCACGCATTTTGCGCGCATATGGGGCGGTGCTATGACGAATCCGTGACCGAGCTTGTGGTCTTCGTGGCCGAAGACGGCGCGCGCGGCGCGGCGGAGTATATGGTGAATGGCACTTATTTGCAGACCGATGCAGGATTGCCGGAGGCGCGGGGGGAGGGATATCGCCTGCCGGCCGGATCGTTCTTTTCGCTGGAGGACGGCAAGATCAGCCGCGTGGTGACGTATTACAATCTCAGCGACTGGATCGCACAGGTGTCCTGATGCGGGTCGAGGTGTTGACCGGGGCCGCGCTGGAGGCGGCGCTGGAGGATGTGGCGCTGCTGCGCATCCGGGTGTTTCGCGACTGGCCTTATCTCTATGACGGGGAGCTGGCCTATGAGTGGGATTACCTTGCCGCTTACCGCAACAGCCCCGACGCGATTCTTGTCGGGGCTTTTGATGGCGCGCGCCTTGTCGGGGCTGCGACCGGAACGCCGATGGTCGATCACGCCGATGATTTCGCGGCAGCCTTTGACGGGTCCGGGCTTGCGCTGGGCGATATCTTTTACTGCGCAGAGTCGGTGCTTTTGCCCGAGTACCGCGGGCAGGGCGTCGGGCATCGGTTCTTTGATCTGCGCGAGGATCATGCACGGTCCTTGGGGGCGCGTGTCTCGGCGTTCTGCGGGGTGGTGCGCCCGGACGAACACCCTCTGCGGCCGGATGGGTATGTGCCGCTGGACGGGTTTTGGCGCAAGCGCGGCTACCAGCCGCTGGAAGGCGCGGTGGCGTGGTTTTCGTGGCGTGACGTGGATCAGGCCAGTGAAACCCGCAAGCCGTTGCAGGTCTGGACGCGAGTCTTGGACGGGGGTGCGGCATGAAGATTGCAACAGCGGCATATCCAATGGATTTTCTCGCATCATGGCAGGCTTACGAAGAAAAGCTGACGCGATGGGTAAGTGAGGCTGCCGGTGAGGGGGCCGATATTCTGGTCTTCCCGGAATATGGTGCGATGGAATTGGCGACGCTCGCGGGGCGTGCCGCCGCGCAGGATCTGGAACTGTCCTTGCATGCCGTGTCGGACCGGATTCCCGCGGCGGATGCGTTGCATGCGCGGTTGGCCGAGGCGCATGGTGTCTACATACTTGCTGCCTCGGCCCCCTTTTTTGATGCCGAAATCAGCGACCGGCCGGTAAATCGCGCGCGGTTTTTTGCCCCGGATGGCAGTATGGGCATTCAGGACAAACAAATCATGACCCGATTCGAACGCGAGGATTGGGGCGTCGTGGCTGGTGGGCCATTGCGCCTGTTCGAGACACGGTTCGGCACGCTTGGTATCCTGATCTGCTATGATTGCGAGTTCCCGCTGCTTGGGCGCGCCATGTCGGATGCGGATGTCCTTCTTGTGCCGTCTTGTACGGAGGCGTTGACAGGCTATTGGCGTGTCCGCATCGGTGCAATGGCGCGTGCGTTGGAAAATCAATGTGTTACCGTCATGTCTTCAACCGTTGGATCATGTGATTGGTCCGAGGCTGTGGACGAAAATACCGGCGCGGGAGGTTTTTTCGGTCCGCCTGACACGGGTTTCCCGCCAACGGGCGTGATGGCTGAGGGTGTCCTGAACCATTCGGGATGGACCTACGCCGAGATCGATCCGCACCGGATTTCGCATGTGCGAGCCGATGGTGTTGTGCTCAATCGTCGGCACTGGAACGAGCAGTCCGGGCGTGACGTGATTGCCGAAACCCGCAGACTGGGTTGAATTGCCCTTGATAAACGGGCGATTTGCCCCCATTTAATGGCGCGCCTCGCACTCTGTCGGGGCGGTTAGTTAAGGAGAAACCATGGCCAAGGAAGATACGCTCGAATTTCCCGGTGTCGTTAAGGAACTCCTGCCTAACGCGACGTTTCGGGTCGAGCTTGAGAACGGCCATGAGATCATAGCGCACACGGCAGGCAAGATGCGCAAGAACCGGATTCGTGTTCTTGCGGGCGACAAGGTGCAAGTCGAAATGACACCGTATGATCTGACCAAGGGTCGGATCAATTACCGCTTCAAGTAAGCGTTTCATGAAGCTGATCCTGGGTTCCGGCAGCCCCCGGCGGCGGGAGCTTTTGGCGCAGATCGGGGTGGAGGCGGATGATATCCGCCCGCCCGACATCAACGAAGATCCGCGTCCCGGTGAATCGGCGCGTCCGTACTGCGTGCGTCTTGCTCGCGAAAAGGCGTTGGCTATCCCGGCGCGCGATGACGAGATCGTTCTGTCCGCCGACACGACGGTGGCCATGGGCCGGCGTATTCTGGGCAAGCCGGCTGATGCGGCCGAGGCGGCGCAGTTTCTTTACGCCCTGTCCGGGCGACGTCATCGTGTCGTCACGGCGGTGGCCATACGGCGGGGTGAAGCCCTGTGGGAGCGGGACGTGGTGACCCAGGTCAAGATGAAGCGTCTGAGTGATGCCGAGGTGAATGCCTACCTGGCGACTGATGATTGGCGCGGCAAGGCCGGTGGCTATGCCATCCAGGGGCCTGCCGGGGCATTCGTGCCATGGATCAATGGCAGTTTCAGCGCGGTTGTCGGTTTGCCTTTGGCCGAAACGGCAAACCTGTTGGTGGCGGCGGGTTACCCGCTTTACACGGGGGCGGCATGAAGGGCCGACTGATCGCGCTGGATCATGTGCAGGGCCGCGCGGCGGCGGCGCTCATGGTCGATGGTCAGGTCGAAGACCTGTTCGTCGAGGCCGATCGACCCGCGCCTGGTACGATCTACCGTGCAATTTGCGAACGCCTGATGAAGGGGCAGGGCGGCATGTTCCTGCGTACCCCCGATGGGTCGGCCTTTGTCCGGCAGGTCAAGGGGCTGGCCCCCGGGCAAAGCCTGCTGGTGCAGGTCACCGGCTACGCCGAGCCGGGCAAGGCGATTCCGGTCACGCACAAGCTGCTGTTCAAGAGCCGCTATGCGATCGTCACGCCGGATGCGCCCGGGATCAACGTATCGCGCCGGATCAAGGATGACGACCTGCGCGAAGGCCTGTTGGAGATTGCGCATGACATCATGGATGCGGGCGGGGTCGGCCTGATCCTGAGATCGTCGTGCGAAGGCGCCGGGACTGGTGAAATCGCCGATGACATCGCAGCGATGGCGGACTTGGCGCAGACCGTGATGCACGAACCCCGCGGTGACGCGGAAACGCTGTTGGAGGGGGATGGGCCGCATCTTCTTGCTTGGCGCGAATGGAGCGAGACTGCCGAGATCGACCCTGTCGACGGCAGCTTTGAGCGGCATGGCATTCTGGATGTGCTCGACAGTCTGAGAACCCGCGACGTGCCCCTTGGCGCGCAGGCGTCGATGGCGATCGAACCGACAAGGGCGCTGGTCGCGGTGGATGTAAACACGGGCGGTGACACCAGCCCGGCTGCGGGGCTCAAGGCGAACCTTGCCGCGGTCAAGGACCTGCCGCGCCAGTTGCGGCTGCGGGGTTTGGGCGGGCAGGTCGTGATCGACCTCGCTCCGACTGCCAAGAAGGACCGCCGCCAGATCGAATCCGCCCTGCGCGCATCGCTCAAGCGCGACAGCGTGGAAAGCGTTTTCGTGGGGTGGACACCGCTGGGGCATATCGAGTTACAACGCAAACGTGACCGACTGTCCCTGAGCGAGGTGCTGACATGAGCTGTCCGATCTGTGGCAAGGAAACGCATGCCGAGGCGCGGCCGTTCTGTTCGAAACGCTGTGCCGATCTGGACCTGTCGCGCTGGCTGAACGGGCAATATGCCGTGCCGTCCCAAGACCCCGAGGATATCGAGGCCGCGATCGACGCCGCCGAACAGGCCGCCGAAGACCCTGACAAGCTTCATTAGGTCCACGTGGGCCCGCCTTGAAGGGTCAAGCCTGTCTGTCTGGCAACCAGATCGGGCTGCCGGCTGTCAGGGGGCGATCAGCAAGACCTGGACATCGGCGACATTGGTGCCTGTCGCCCCTGTCATCAGCAGATCACCACTCGCCGCGAGCGCGGTATAGCTGTCGTTGTCAAAAAGCAGGGCCTGCGCATCTTTGCCCGCCGCCGCGATTCGGGGCAGCGTGCCCGCATCCACCAAACCGCCCGCCGCATCCGTGGGCCCGTCGCGCCCATCGGTGCCGCCGGACAGGAACGCCCAGTTCGTCAGGGTCTCTGGCGCGCCCGCGGCCACGCGCAGCGCGAGTTCCTGGTTGCGCCCGCCCCGGCCTGAGCCGCTGAGCCTGACCGTGGTCTCGCCACCAAACAGCAGGGCGGTTGTTTCGGACTTGGGTGTCAGCTCAGACAGGACCGCTCTGGCCGCATCGCTCACGTCTCCGGTAAGCCTGTCAGACACGATCTTCGCGTTCAGCTCCAGATCTTGCGCTGCTTGCATCATCGCGTCGAGGGACATGCGATTCGATCCCACCAGCGTGTTTGTCGCGTCAGGCGCATGGCGGATTGGGACCGTCTGCGCCTTCTGGAGGTGGGATTGGATCGATGGTGGCGTTGCATCCCAAATCCCGTTGTTTTTCAATATGCTGATCGCGTCTTTTGCAGTGCCGATTGACCGGGCCGTGGGGCCGGAGGCAATGGCGCGCAGGTCGTCGCCGATGACATCCGACAGAAGGTAGGCGTGGACCGGCGCAGGGGCGGCCAGGCGCAGGAATCCGCCGCCCTTGAGCCGGCTGACCTGTTGGCGGACAAGGTTCATCTTCACGATGTCCAGCCCGGCCGACAGGAGCAGATCGTTCAGGCGCGCCTTTTCGCCAAGGCTAACGCCTACGGGCGGCGCCGGCAAAAGCGCGGATCCGCCGCCCGAGATCAAGGCAACAACACGGTCTGCCTCCTTTGCCTCGGACAAGAGCCCCGTCACATGACGCGCCGCCTGCGCCCCTGCATCGTCTGGCACAGGGTGTCCTGCGCGCCAGATCTCCGCGCCATGCAAGCTTGCCGTGTTTTCGTGATGGGTCACTGCGACAGCGGCATGGGCATCTGGTATGGCCTTGAGCGCCGCTTCCAGCATGGCTGGTGCCGCTTTGCCTATGGCGATCAGGAACGTGCGGCCCCCCGGCTTTGGGGGCGGGAGCGGCGCCGTGGCAAACCCACGTTTGACCGCCTGCGCCGGATCTGCCGCCGTGATGGCGGCGTCAAACAGTCGGCGGGCCGTGCCGCGCAGATCCGGGGCTTGGGTCATGCCGGTATAGAGCGCCAGACATGCAGTTGTGTCAAATACTTCTGCCGTGACGTTCACTCAACTTGTGAAGATTTGTTTTGCGGAAGAAAGTGGTGGGCGACCTAGGAATCGAACCTAGCGTGCGTCTCCGCGAGGGAGTTACAGTCCCCTGCCACACCTTGCGGCCTGTCGCCCACTGCGCCACGGGACCTGCCCTCGGCATGAGCGCGTGACTACAATTCGCCCCTTGCGGCGTCAACAGGAAAATCCCATCAAGCGCCAAGTACAATTCGACAGGAAATACGGGGGCTGTGATGGTCAAGAAACCGAAATGGGTCGTGGCCAAAGAACAGTCCAGGAAGGCTGCTGCGGCGGAAACCGTCTGGCTTTTCGGCTTGCACGCGGTGCGTGATGCACTTGTCAATCCACAGCGCGAAAGGCTTCGGCTGATTGTGACGCGCAACGCGATGGACAAGCTGGCCGAGGCCATCGAGGTCGCCGGAATCGAAGCCGAAATGAGTGACCCGCGCAATTTCGCGGCGCCGCTTGATCCGCAATCCGTGCATCAGGGTGCGGCGCTCGAGGTCAAGCCGCTCAACTGGGGGCGGCTGGAGGACGTGGCGCTTGCCGGGCCTGATGGCCCCCCGCGCGTCGTGATGCTCGATCGGGTGACGGACCCGCATAACGTCGGCGCGATTCTGCGGTCTGCCGAAGTTTTCGGGGCATCGGCCGTGGTGGGCACGTTGCATCATTCCGCGCCGGAAACCGGGGCTTTGGCCAAGACCGCATCAGGTGCGCTGGAACGGCAACCCTACCTGCGGGAGCGCAACCTCGCGGATGCGATGGAGCGTTTGAGGTCAATGGGTTACGTGATCTTCGGGCTGGATGGCGAGGCGGATAAGACGCTTGAAGAGGCGATCGAGCCGGTGCGCGACAGGCCGATCGCGCTTGTGCTGGGGGCCGAGGGGCCGGGACTGCGACTCAAGACGAAGGACACGTGCGACGGGCTGGTAAAAATCCCGTTCCTGCGGGCGTTCGGGTCGCTCAACGTGTCGAACGCGGCGGCTGTGGCGCTTTACGCCGCACGCGGCTGAACTTGCGGTTCGCGGGGTGCGCGCCAATATCCCACATAAAGGAGATATCATGCCGCGCGGAACGAAGATCGCCACCTGCTGCTACTGCGGAACACGCAAGGCTCTGGTTCTACAGGGAAAAGACCGCCACGAGTTGAGCTGTTCGGCCTGTGGCGCGCCGTTGCACGACATGAAGATGTTGCGGTCGGACGCGGTGGACACATCTGCGCCGACAAGGAAGGCGGCGGGTCATGGGGCCAGGGGACGGCAGAAAAAGGGGTCTGTCACGCCGCTGCCAGTGTGGGAGAGAGAGTCCGGGTTTTCGCGCAAGAAGAAAAAGAAGAAACGGCGCAAGACGCTGACCAAAAGGTTTTTCGAGGAAGCCTTTGATGTGCTGGAGGACATTTTCGACTGACCTGTACAACAGGCGCGGACAGACCGTACGATTCGCCACCTGGATCGTCGGCGATCCACCGCTTTGGGGTCGAAGGGGCAAAGAATGCCCTGCTTTTGTACCGGTGGGTGGTCGTCGTCGTACGGTTCGGCTGTACGGCACGTCGCACTGGTCAATTGCAGTGACGTGATTTACATCCCCGAGTGAAATATCGGAGGCGTCTTGTGACCACATTCGAAAATCCCGGACAGTCCGAGGAAAACTGGGCGGACGCGATTTCCTCGGTCGAGGAGATCATCGAGGACGCGCGAAACGGAAAGATGTTCGTCCTTGTCGATCACGAGGATCGCGAGAACGAGGGCGACCTGGTGATTCCCGCGCAATGGGCGACGCCGGATGCCATCAACTTCATGGCAAAGCACGGTCGCGGGCTGATCTGTCTCGCGATGACGCCGACGCGCGTCGAAGAGCTTGGGCTTGAGTTGATGTCGACGAACAATTCGTCCCGGCATGAAACCGCGTTCACCATCTCGATCGAGGCACGCGAAGGGGTAACGACCGGTATATCGGCGGGGGATCGTGCGCGCACCGTTGCGGTGGCCATCGATGGCACCAAGGGGGCGCAGGATATCGCGACGCCGGGGCATGTGTTCCCGCTGCGGGCCAAGTCCGGCGGCGTGCTGGTCCGGGCCGGGCATACCGAGGCCGCGGTGGATGTGAGCCGGCTTGCCGGGTTGAACCCGTCGGGTGTGATCTGCGAGATCATGAACGAGGACGGGACAATGTCGCGCCTGCCGGAACTGGTGGCCTTCGCGCAGCGGCATAACCTCAAGATCGGGACGATCAGCGATTTGATCGGCTATCGCCGCCGCAACGACAACCTGGTGCGCGTGCAACAGGAAGAGACGATCACCTCGGAATTCGGGGGGGCGTGGAACATGCGCATATACACCGACGAGACCCATGGCGATGAACATATCGTCCTGACCAAGGGCGATTTGTCGGGGGAGGATCCGGTTCTGGTACGCATGCATGCGATGGACCCGATGCTCGACATCGTGGGCAGCGGACCGATCGGGCGGGCGGATGAATTCAAACACGCGATGCAGGCCGTGGCCGATGAGGGGCGCGGCGCCGTGGTCTTGTTGCGCGACACGTCGATGAAGATGGAGACGGGCGACGAGGTGTCGCCCAAGACCTTGCGGCAATACGGGCTTGGCGCGCAGATCCTGTCGTCGCTTGGATTGTCGAAATTGCGGCTGCTGACAAATTCGCCGACGCCGAAAGTTGTCGGACTCGAGGCCTATGGTCTTGAAATCATTGGAACTCAGAAGATTTCGGAGTTGGGATAATGGCAACATCGGAAGAGCATTACACACCGGAGCGGCCGAGCTTCGACCGTCCCGTTAAGCTTTTGATAATGGTTGCCCCCTACTACAAGGCCATCGCGGACCAGTTGGTCGCCGGTGCGCGGGCCGAGATCGAGGCATGTGGCGGCACATATGACCTTGTCGAAGTGCCGGGCGCATTGGAGATTCCCACGGCGGTCGGAATTGCCGAGCGGATGTCGAATTTCGACGGTTACGTTGCGCTTGGCTGTATCATACGGGGAGAGACGACACATTACGAAACCGTCTGCAATGACAGTTCCCGGGGGCTTATGCTATTGGGATTGCAGGGCCTGTGTATCGGCAATGGCATCCTGACCGTTGAAAACATGGGACAGGCCGACGTGCGGGCGGACATGGACGGGCAGAACAAGGGTGGCGGGGCTGCGGCAGCGGCCTTGCACCTGGTCGCGCTCAGCCGTAAGTGGGGCGCTTCACGCAAGGGTGTGGGGTTCGTCCCGCGCACGGATGAGCACCAGATCGCTGGGAATGCCAAGGACCCGAATATCGCATGAACCACGCTGCAAAGCCGCGCCGAAAGGTGGACGAGAAACGCCAGATGAGATCCGCATCGCGGCTCTATGCCGTGCAGGCGTTGTTCCAGATGGAACATTCCGGCCAGTCCGTCGACCGGGTGGCGGCCGAGTTCATGGATCACCGGTTCGGGCTTGCCCAGGTCGAGGGTGAGGATATGGCGGAAGGGGATGTCGATCTTTTTCGCCGGATCACCGACGAGGCGGTGAACTGGCAGGCAAGAATCGACCAGATGACCGACCGCGGATTGGTCGCGAAATGGCCCATCGCGCGGATCGATCCGACACTCCGGGCCTTGTTCCGCGCGGCTGGGGCCGAATTGGTCGCGACGGAGACGCCACCCAAGGTGATCATCAACGAATATCTGGATGTGGCGCGTGCCTTCTTTCCGGACGGCAAGGAACCGCAATTCGTCAATGCCGTTCTGGATCACATGGCGCGGCAGGCACGACCCGACGCCTTTTGATCCGCCACAAATGCGCTTGGGTCCCGTTGTCCCGCAGTGGTTTCAGCCAGGACGCCGTGTCATCGCTGTTCGATAGCTTTGGTGACGTGGCACAAAGTTGCCGGTTGCCGTGCTGGGCGGAGGACGTGGTTTGAAATCTGTGCGAGACGCATTACCTACATATTCGAAAAGGGGAATGCCATGCCCGATCTTATCAAGATGTATATCCGTCAGAGCATCATCGGCTTTGTCCTGTCAGCTGTTTTCGTTGCGCTGCTGCTTTACTTCAATGTCGTCAATCTCTGGCATCTGGTCACGCATACCGATGTCGGACCGTTGGCTGTGCTCCTGCTTTGGCTATTCAACGGAATCGTTTTCGCCGGTGTGCAGTTCGGCATTTCGATCATGTTGATGGCCGATGACGAGGATGATGATGACCATCGCGGTCGCCCGCTCCGCCTGATCCCCTTGCGGGTTGAAGCATACGAATCGCGCAAGTCTCAACGTTTCTTTTCAAGAGATTAAGCGGCGGGAACCACACCAACCGTGAGGTTATCTCATTCCCGAGGACCTGTATGTACAGGTGGGCGTCAGGTAACCGGACCACGGCCCGGCCAGAGCCAACTCCCTCGGAATTGCTTAAGGCCACCGGAATGCAACCTTACACGAGAAGGGCAGAAGCCCGCCTAACCATTAGGTAAGCTGGGACAGCGGGGCGGACAAGGGGGTCGCATCGTTCTTTTTCGCGCCGGGCTTGATATTTGTTCATACTTTGTTCAACACTTTCCTCCATGAATTCCGCATTCGATCCGAACGCCACGCATGGCCTTGGCCTGCAACCAGGTCAGGTGCTGGCGCGGGGGGTGTGCCGCCACCTTGCCAGCCATGGCTTTTCGGTGATCGAAGAATTTGTGCCGGACCGGGGCTTGCGCGTGGATGTGATGGCTCTTGGCCCGAAAGGTGAAATATGGATTGTGGAGTGCAAATCCTCGCGCGCGGATTTTCAGTCTGACACCAAGTGGGAAGGATATCTGCCGTGGTGTGATCGGTTCTTCTGGGCGGTCGATCTCGATTTTCCGACGGACCTTTTGCCAATCGAAACCGGACTGATCATCGCGGATGGCTACGACGCGGAAATCTTGCGCATACCCGCAGAGAACAAACTGCCTGCGGCGCGGCGAAACGTGTTGATCCGCAAATTCGCCTTTCACGCCGCGCGGCGGTTGCAGGCGCTGCGCGATCCCGAAGCGGGACGAACCAGATAGCCGCAGCGCGGATCAGCCTTTGAGCTTGCGCGCCCCTTTGGCGGCGAGCTTGATTTCCTCGGCGATCTCGTCCGCCTCTTCGGGAGAGAAATCCATCGGGATTTCTATCCCGTCGGCAAGGACGAAAAGGCGCACCATGCCCTGATCGGTGGGTCCGATCTGGAGGTTGGCTTCGATGTCGCGTTCGCTGTTTATGCCCATGATCGTGCTCCGGAAAGTCCGCTACAAGGCCATGCAGATAGACCCGGCGCGGATCTTTTGCAAGTTGCCCACCGTGCGATTGCGGCATCAGGTGAAGGGTTTCGCTGCGGGGCATATCAATCCGCAGATCACCCCCTGGAGGGGCGGGCTGCATGGATTTTGCGCCGGACGCAGGGTACTGGGCGATTCGGCACTGGCCCCACGAAAGCCGCGCGGTGACCTGTGCCTTGTACCGCACATCCGGCTGGGTCGGCACGGCCGCAACGGCCATGTGCAGCTTCGGGTTTGATCTGGCGGAACAGTTCGGGGAAGTGACGCTCTAGGGCGAGTTGGGTCTTGCATTGGCCGGACCGTGCCGTTATTTCGCCGGGCAGTGCCGACATAGCTCAGTAGGTTAGAGCGCTTGATTGTGGATCAAGAGGTCCCCCGTTCGAGCCGGGGTGTCGGTACCATCCCGGAAATTTCGCAACCCGCTATCCTGCCTGATGCAGGCCCGGAGGGGCGAGGGCGCCATGCCCTGAAGTCCGACCCCCATGGTCGGCGGACGGCCTTTGAGGCGGCTCCTTGTGCCAGCCATCGGGAAAGGCGGGCGGGGCCATATCGTAGGTGTAGTAGTCCGTCAAAACCAGGAGCACATCGGCCTTCTGCGGGATTTCCATGAACAGGACGCCCTTGTTTCCGGGTGTATACCAGACCCAGAAATGACGGTCGCCGTTGGGCAAGGTCGTGATGTTCAGATTCTCTCCGGGGCAGATAAGCGGATTGTCTTTCAGCGTCGCCCTGGCCGTTCCGTGGTCTTGCGCGGCCCAATCGTATTTGACGATCCCGTTCTTGCCGTGGCCCAGGAAACCGGGGTCGCCGGATCGGTACAGTATGAACGTGTCGTTGCCATCTGCGTCGAGGTAGATGTTCATGTGATCGGCATCGTCCCATGCGCTTTGATCGAGGGACAGATGGGTCAGCATATGCGCATCTTCTACGCCGGTATCGGGCCATTCGTAGTACACCCGAAGCGGCATTGCCGGATCGCCCAGCTTTTCTGACGGGTCGTGCCACGCTGTCTGATACGTGAAACCGGTCATTTTCATGCGATTTTGCCATTCCGGCTCTTTCGTGCCGGTCTCCGGGGCGTGCAATCCGGTGATGATCTGGCCGGGCAGGCCTGTGGCGCCCTTCCAGAACTCCGGCCGGTCAGGCAAGGTGTCGCAAATGGCGGCGTGGATCTCTGCGCTGGTCGTTGCCTGGCGCAGCGCCGAACCGAGCGCGGCTGATGGGGGATCCGCGCGCAGACAGCGATCTGCGGCCCCATCCAGTTGATCGGGATCGGTACCGGCGGTGAAGGTTTCGAACGTCGCAAGCGCGAACAGGCCGAGATAGGGGATCGCGCAGGGATTGTTGGCGTTCGTGAAGAACCAGCGCAGCGGCAGCAGATGATCCGAGGCCGCCTTGCGCCCCCACACCCAATTGCAGGTTTTCATGTCGTCAGGATGATCTGTATGGCTGTAGCCGTTGGCCTGGGGAGAATAGCCCAGAAAGAAATCAACGGGTTGATTATAGAGATAGCCCGCCCCCTGGCTCAGAAGCCCATGGGCCGAGAACATGTCCCGCCCGGGCACGGGATGACCCATGCTGATCGGTCCGATCGGCGGGGTGGTCTGGTCGTCGGGGAACAGGTACAGGTTGCTTTGGTCGAAGAACAACCGGAACGCGGTTTCATCGACACCGCAGGAGGTGTGGTACATGCGCTGCTTGCTGTGAACGCAGATGGTCCGGACCGCGCGGACAGGCTCGTCGCGGTAGGGGTTCACCAAGGCGTGGCTGATCCAGCTATCGGGCAGGTCGGGTATGACGCTGCCACGCTTCGGATCATCATGAATGACGGGGTGGAGATTGTAATGGGCCAGATCGTCGTCTGGCGTCATCTTGGTTGTCATCCTCGGTCCATCCTTTTTGGTCAGGCGTCCGACGTGGCCGCCGTGTCGTGCCGGGCCCGGAGGCTCGACAGGGGACCATCGAAATCGACAGCCTCCGTGGTTTGGCGCATGCGGTCTGCGAGCGCCTCGACGGGGACCGTCGTTCTGCCGATCCCGAGCTGACGGGCCTGGTGGGCGGCCAGATACGCAAAATGCACTGCGCCTTTGTCCAGGGCGGTTTTTATGGCTTGGTCAAGTGTCGCGCGTGTCTTGCGGGCCGGCGCGCCCTCGGCGTGTTGGACCTGTGCCTCGGCTCTGAGAACCTCTGGCAAGAACACACTGGTCCCGCATTTGGAGACAGTTGCGTGCGCCTCGGTGATCTTTTCGCGTGCAAGCGGAACGTCATTGATGGCAAGATGCGCCTCGGCGGCCAGTGTCAGGAAATACGGGTTGAAGCTGTCGAGCTTCATTGCCTGCGAAATCTGAAGCTGACCGTGCAGGAATGTCTCTACCCGATCATCGGTGTGGCCCAGTTTCGCGGCCGCCCATCCAAGGTAGATCCGCCCGATGATGGAAAACAGCGGGAACCCCCGCCGGTCGGCATCCGTGACGAGCGCCTCGGCATAGGACAGGGCGGCGTTCGGCGCCGCAGCGAGAACGGGCAGGGGCGCAAAGCCGCAGACAAAGTCACGCGCGAAATGATCCGAGTCGCCCAGCGTCAGCGCGGTTGCATGCGCGCGCCGCGCGCCGTGCCAGTCGCCTTGAATGGCGTGGCCCAATGCCTCCCAACTGCCCGAGTAGACCCGCCAGTCTCCTGCGCCGGCCTGTGAAAACAGAATGCCATCGCCCAGCGCCGTCGCCTCGTCGATGGATTGCCGTGCCAGCGCCGTGCCGGTTGCGATATCGCCCGTCAGGATCCGTTGAATCGCGTCCGTTTGATGGGCAAGCATCTGTAATTTCTGTAATTTACTGTCAATTGCCAGGGCCTTGATGCGGCCAAGAATGGGGGCGCTGTCGGCGTAGTCGCCGCGCGAGGCGTAGAAGGAAAACAGACCGTAAAGGGTGAAGACCAGGTCTTCCTGTTTGTCCACCTTGTCCGAAAGTTCCAGAGCGGCCTTGTAGGCCTCTTCGACTGTCGGGTCGCCATATCCGCGGAACAACGACAGCGAATAGGCCCGCGACGCCAGAAGGTGCAGACGCTTGCGTCGTGTCATGACGCTATCGGGAAGACGGTCGGCAAAGCCGATTGCCTGCTCGTGGAATTGGCTTGCTTCGAGATTGGCGGATTCGTTTGCAGCCTGATGTGCTGCCGCCTCGAGCGCCTCGATCGCAGGCTCCAGAATTTCCGGATCGCGCTCGTCCGGTGGCAGGCTCAGCGTCAGGTGGCGGGCGCGGCGCTGGATCGCCTCGGGGCTGGAAAAGGTGCCCCACCACTCGGACAGGCGGCGATTGATATCGCAGCGGGCAGTGAAGGGCATGCTATCGCCGATCGCGTCCTGCACAAGCGCGTGGCTGAACCGGAATTCGCGGTCCGCGTCCTGGTTGATCGCCGCGATGTAGCCTTCGTGCTGGAGCGTCCGAAGTTCTTCGGCAACGACATCGGGGGGCATTTCAACGCCGAGGGCGATTTCAACGGCCTGGCGGCTGAAGCTGCGGCCATGAACCGATGCGGCAACCGCCACACGTTTGGTTCTGTCCTTCAATGTATCCAGACGCGCGAGGATCGCAGCCTCGACTGTTTCAAGGAAGTCGATCCGATCCAGACCCTTCTTTCCCGGCGCGACAAGACAATGCGTGCCTTCGACCCTCACATAGCCCTGTTCCTTCAAGGCGCGCCCGATCTGTCCGGCAAACAAGGGAGAGCCGCCGGATTTCTCGACAATGAGCCTTTCGAGATCCGACCCGAGGCTCTTTGCCCCGAGGGCGGCGCAGACGATGTTGATCACCCCTTTGTCCGACAGCGGTTGCAGTGAAATCGTCTTTACATCGGGCGCGCTGAACAGCATCGCCGCTTCCATCGTGGCGGGCGGGTCCGGTCGCTTGGCGATCAACAGCGCGACGGGCGCGCCGGTTTTAACCACCCCGTGCAAGAGCGTGAGCGAGGGTGTGTCCATCCAGTGGGTGTCATCGAAACTCAGCGCAACGGGTCTGGTTGCGGCAACTGCGGCCAGCACCTCGGTGACCTGGCTGGCGATGACGGAACCGCGCTCCGGGCCGGTGACCGCGGTGACGGACGACGGTAGATCGCCTTGACCGTAGGCCAGCCAGGACATCACGGCTTTCGCGTCATCCGTCAGGTGCAGAGGTGTCAGGCCAAGGATGTAGGAGGCGATCTGACGCCAGGCATGATAGGCCAGATCGCGCGAAATCTCTTCGCCGCCGCCGCTGAGCCATAGCGTGTCCGCGCGTGTATCGGTTGCGCGCACATGCTCAAGCAGGGCCGATTTGCCGATGCCGGGCAACGCTTCGATCACCACTTTCGATCCCGGTCCCTTGGCCAGCGTGGACAGTATTTCGTGCTTTTCCGTCGACCGGTCGACAAGCCGGGTTCCGGCCACATGCGGTTTAGTGACAGACGCGCCGGTGGCTTTAACCAACCGTTTTGCAGAGGCCGCCTTGCATGTGGCGAAGACGAATTTTTCGGACAATTCGGCTGCTATCCGGTCGCCGACAAGGACCTCGTTCGGCGCAGCGGCCACCATGAGCCGCGCGGCGTGAGACATCGGCGTGCCGGTGACGTCGTAGCGGGCGCGTCCGGGTGCGGTGAAAACGCCCGACAGGGCGGAGCCGCGAAAGATGCCGATCCCGACATCGACACCGGTTTTCGCCGCCGCGCGCGCGATCGTGTCTGCGGCCAGCACCGCGCGGAGCACGTCGTTTTCATGGGCGACGGGCGCGCCGAAAACGGCAGACAGGTAGCTGCCTTTTTCATCCGTGTTCAATCCCAGGACCGTCCCGCCCTGATGGGTGATCAGGCTCTGAATTCGTTCAATGATCGTTTCAAGCCGTGTTTCGTCCTCGGGGTGGGACACATCCAGACCTCGGATATGGACAAACACCGCGACCACAGTGCGAATCTGGGCTGCGGCCTCCAGGCCGCCTTGCGCCTTGTCGGACCCGGCGGTGCAAAGCGCATAGGCCAGGCCACGCAGCGGCAAGGGCACCCATTCGAGCGCGTCGGACAGCGCGACTTTGGTGATCCTTGTGGCCCTCTGCGGTTCGATATCGGGAAGATGGACGATGGATGACCCGCGGTTGAGCGGCAGTGCGACCGTGATGCCGCCGATCGCGGCGATCCTCTGCTTGGTTTCGGCGCAAATGACGATCGCCGGCCGCGGCGACATCGTATCGAGCGCCGCAAGTTCTTGCGCGGCCTCGCCTGCAAACAGGTCAAGCCTGCCCAGATCAGCATCACCGGTCATTTTGCGCAGGAACCGCCCCGACGAAAGGCTGATGCGCAACGGGTTGTCGGGCGCCCGCGCCAGCAATTGTGCAACCTGCGCCGCGCGATGTGCCGCTGCGCCGGAACCGCCAAGCCGGTCGGCATCGAAAAAGAGAGTGACCGCGTCGCCGGCAAACGCCACGGCGGTGCCGCCATGGGACTGCGATGTTGCCAGCGTATGGGCAAAGAGGGTCTGAAGCTGATCATAGATCAGTTCCGCGCCAAGCTTGCGGCCTTTTGTTTCGACCAGGTCTTCGGTCAGTCGGGTAAACCCCACGACATCCACGAAAACGGCAGTGCCGTTGACCTGCTCTTGCGTGACACCGGGGGGCGGCGATGTCCTTCGATCCTCGGGGATGAACTCTTCGATCAAGAGCCTGGTCATATGGGCTGTCTCCTCGATCGTTCCGGCGCTGACGGAGCAGTCAGGTACCGTGCAGATGACTGGTAAGGACACTGATCCCCGGAAAATGTGAGGGTCGCACTCACAACGACCCTCACAGGGAGAAATGAAAACGAATGAAACAGGACCGACGGTTCGGGCAAACAAGAGCACGAAGGAAAACACGTCACTTTGCGACGGTCTTGACCAGAAATCGTGAAGGACAAGACCCCCACATCGCGAACGGCCGCCACGCGAAACCCTCTTTCAATTCATCTTCCCCACCGCTTGACGCTGGGTGAACAATCAATGTCATCAACTGGGAACAGCGTCTGTGAACTGCGTCACAAAAGCAATTATTTGTTGATCCGTTCAGAGCCAGATCGTCTGGCCGTCGCGGCCAAGTTGTCCGTTGGCGTGAAGGGCGCGCAGTCGGGCGTCCACGGTCGCCAGATCGTGATCGTCGGCCAGGTGGTGATGATGCACGCCCACCCAGGTCCTGGCCGCGCCGGCCAGCGCGCCCGCGGCTTCCCAATGGGTGTGGCCAAAGCTGTGGCCTTTGTCATAGGTCTCGGGCGTGAAGGTGCATTCGACCAGCCCGAGATCGGCATTGTCGAACCAGCTCTTCAGTTTTGCGTCCGTGGCGGCATCGCCGTGGGCAAAGTCTCCGGAATAGATGATGGTCTTTCCGTTCCACTGAACCCGGAGCGCTGCATTGCCACCCGGATGGCAAAGCGGCAGGCATTCCACCGTTGCGCCACACAGGAGCCGCGTTTTCCGGGTCGAAAGATCGTGGCAGGTCAGCTCGGCCTTGATGGCATCCAGACCCATCGGGAAAAACGGCTGCGCAAAGAGGCGTTTCATCATTTTTCCCGGACTGCGGCCAAGGATTTCTTGCGATGCATAGACATGCACGCGCATTCCGGGAACATAAAGTGGGGCAAAAAACGGAAACCCCAGCACATGGTCGATGTGATAATGCGAAAAGACGATCTCGATATCTTTTACATTG
Source organism: Marivita sp. (assembly GCF_020055675.1). Taxonomy (GTDB): domain Bacteria; phylum Pseudomonadota; class Alphaproteobacteria; order Rhodobacterales; family Rhodobacteraceae; genus Marivita. The sequence goes on along the minus strand of NZ_JAIPUS010000008.1, from coordinate 48,927 downwards.
TCCTGCACCAGCTTTTGCCCAAGACCGACCAGACCCGTTCCGGCGTCGCAAATCAGGCTTTGGACATCATTCGTGATTTCGTAACAAGACGTCGCACAGCCGAAACGGGATGTTTCGAGGCTTGGTTTCGGGACCGATCCGTGCACGCCCCAAAGCGTGACACTGAGATCGGACGCCGGATTGTCGATGACTGGATCGCTCTTGTGGGTCACGGCTGTACCTGCTCGTTGGCTGTCAGCGTTCGTATCCCTACATGTTGGCTGGTGGCCTGTAGCTTGAGCCGCATGTCGTGGGAAAAACTGGTCTGAATGACCGACGCAACGCTTGCCTCGTTGCGGGCAAGGGCGCGCATTGCCTCGCAATCAATGCTGAACAAACGGGCATTGGTGGTCAGTCGTACCGTTGCCGTGGCGGGTTCGTTGCTCAGCACGGTCATCTCTCCAACAAAGCTGCCGGGGCGACAGGTCGCGACCTGTTTGGCATTCACGATCACCTCGGCCAGCCCGTCCTTGAGGTAGATCAGCCGGCCGTTGGCGACGCCCTGCCGTGTCAGTTCGGCGCCGCGCGGACCGTCGATCCAGATGCCGATATCCAGGACCTTGCGAGCAAGGTGACGCGGAAGCTCGGACAATTGCCTGTCCACGAAATCCTGTTCTTCTTCGGTAAAGCGGATGCGCCGATGCATCAGGTACATGCGCAACGCGCCGAACAGCGATATCAGGATCCAGCTTGTTTGAATGATGGCTGACGCGGCATTGAACGAGGCGTACAGGCTCAACAGGACCAACGTGGCTGCGACGACGTTCAAAGAGATATAGGGTTTCGAGTTTCCGCCGATATAACCGGCCTGCAAGAGGAAATAGGACACGAGGTACACAAGCGCGCCGCACAGGCCCAGATAATTCAAACCTTCATGTAACGTCATAACATCCGCCACCATCAGAATGGGTCAAATACCACTGCACGCGGGGTGTCATGTCATGGAAAGGCTGTCTGTGACCTGCGCCACAGACGGGTCAAATAATGTCTGCGCCGCCGAGGCTCCGGAGCTTGTCCCGATCCAGAATGATGATCTTTTGGCGGCGGATTTCGATCACGCCGAATTGGCGCCACTTGGAGAGGGTCTTGGACACGGCTTCGCGGGACGCGCCGGAAAAATCGGCCAGTTCTTCCTGGCCGATGGTCAGCTCTCCGATATCGTCTTGTTGCGATGTCAGATGCAGGATTTTCCGGGCCAGCCGTTCCGGCAACCGCAGGAAGGCTTGTTGATGAAGCTGCTCGGTCAAAAGGCGCATTCGCCGTGCCGCCAGGGCCGTGATATCAAGGCCAAGCTGGGGATCCCCCAGGATGGCCGGTATCAAATCGCCGCGCGAGACCGACAAGAGCCGGCACGGTTCGAGGGCCATCACGGTTGCTGTGCGCACGCCGGGATCGAACAGGGCGATTTCACCGATCAGATTGCCCGGCTGCACGACGTCGAGGGTCAGTTTTCGCCCGTCTGCCGATTGCACGCTGACCTCAAGCGTCCCGGCGTCCAGGGCGAATAACGCATCACCGTCGTCACCCTGTTCGAATAAAATGGCTTCGGCCTCAAGCGCGACCGGAACGGCCAGCCGGTCCAGCCCCTCCAGCACACGCACAGGTGCATGCCGGAGCAAACCGGTGCGTGGGAGCTTGATACTTGGGTGTACCGTCACTTCGGTCACTCCGTTCAGCTTGGTTCGTCGTCAGACCCATTCCGGCGCATCGATGATCGGGGGGGGCACCCCGCGGAAGCGTCCCTGTCGAAATCCTTCGGAATTAGTGCCAGACGCACCCGGTCGGGCCAAGCGATTTCCCTGACAGCTCAAGCTTTTCTGAACGTTGGTGGCCGTTCGGGACCGTGGTGTCCACTTTCCCGGTTCGGACGGACCGTCGCCCGCCCCTGGAGTGTCGGCGCGCTGACAGAGCCAGCGACGACCTTCACGCCGATCAAGGGACCCGAACGGCGCTGCGTGGTCCTGTGCCGCCAAAATCATGGTTCGGGATGTCCACAAGACCTCTGACGATTGCCCCAACCTGTCCCGTCGCGTAACACGGCCCCATGACACAGCCGATCCGGATCGACATGGCCGAACTGCGCATGGTGCATTTGCCGCTGCTGACGCCGTTCGTGATTTCCACCGGGACGATGACGCACAAGGCGTTTCCGCTTCTTGTTCTGCGGGCCGACGGGGTCGAGGGGATGGCAGAGGGCGTCATGGATCCCCTGCCGGATTATCTTGAAGAGACGACCGCCGGGGCGCTGGACCTGCTGCGCGGTGCGGTGTTGCCCAAGCTGGTTGGGCAAAAGATCGCGGCCCCAGCCGATATTGCCCCGGTGCTGGCACCCTGGCGGGGCAACCGCATGGCCAAGGCCGTGGTTGAAATGGCGGTCTGGGACCTATGGGCAAGATCGATGGACCAGCCGTTGTGCCGCCTTTTGGGCGGGGCGCGTGACCGGGTCGAGGTCGGGGTCAGCCTCGGGATCGCGCCGCTGGAGGAGACCTGCACCCGGATCGCAGAGGCGTTGGAGCAAGGCTATCGCCGCATCAAGCTGAAGATCAGGAACGGGCATGATCTTGACCTGCTCGCCGGGGTGCGGGCGCGGTTCCCGGACATCAAGCTGACCGTGGACGCCAACACCGATTATGCGCTCCAGGACCTGCCGATGCTGCGCAGGATGGACAGGTTCGGCCTTGATTATATCGAACAGCCGCTGGCCTTTGACGACATTCTCGACCATGCGCAGGTGCAGGCGGCGCTGGAGACCGCGATCTGTCTGGACGAAAGCATTCGTACGGCCAAGGATGCACGCATCGCGCTGTCACTGGGCGCCGCCCGCGTCATCAACATCAAGGTGGGCCGGGTTGGCGGCTTTGCCGAGGCGCGGGCGATCCATGACGTCTGCGCGGCTTTCGGGGTGCCCGTCTGGTGCGGCGGGATGCTCGAAAGCGGGGTGGGACGGGCGCATAACATCCATCTTGCGACCATGCCGAATTTCACCAAACCCGGCGACACATCCAGCGCCAGCCGGTACTTTGAACGCGATATCATAAATGAACCGCTTGAGGCGGTGGACGGTTTGATGGCGGTGCCCGAAGGCGCCGGTTGCGGCGCGACGCTGGATTACGACTACCTCGACACTGTCTCCGAGGTGGTCGAGGTCTGGCGGGCATGACGGACCCTGTGTTGCGCGATCTGACGTCGCTGGCCGAGCTGAAAGAGGCCGAACGGTTTCAGCGTCTGGTCTGGGGCAGGGATGATCCGCCCGACAATTCCGACATTCTGCTGGCAATCCAACACGAAGGCGGGCTGGTCGCCGGGGCCTTTGCCGACGACCTGATGATCGGGTTTGTCTTCGGGTTTCCGACACGCGATCCCAAGGCGCAGCATTCTCACCGTCTGGGCGTGCATCCCGACTGGCAGGGGCGCGGGCTTGGCCTGCGGATGAAGCTTTATCAGAAGCACTGGTGCCTTGCGCGCGGGATCACCGAAGTGCGCTGGACCTACGACCCGATCCGCCGGGCCAACGCGGTGCTCAACATCGCCCGGCTTGGCGCCACCGCCCGGACCTATTACCGCGATCACTATGGCCCGATGGAGGGGATCAACGCGGGCGTGGCCTCGGACCGGCTCTTGGCGGAATGGGATCTGACCCGAGCCGCCAACCCCGATGTTTTCATTGACCGGCTGGTACAGATCCCGCCGGATTTCGCAGCGCTGGTGCATGATGATCTGACAACAGCGCAATCCGAACGTCTGCGCGTCCGCGACGCGTTAGAGGGGGCCTTTGCGGACGGGCTGCACATCGCGGGCTTTGACCGCGCGAAGAACACCTATCTGCTGGCGCGCGGCGCGGCTTAGAGACTGTCCCGGAACGTGGTCAGGAACGCTTCGGCATTTGTCCTGAGCGACGGGCCAAGGTAGCCACCTTCCTGGATCAGCACCGTCGGCAGGTTCATCGCTGCGATCCGGCGCGCCATTTCGGCAAAGCCGCCGGGATAGACATTGACCGCCGCCAACGGGTCGTCCGCGGCCATGTCGAAGCCCAGGGAGATCACCAGCGCCTCTGCTCCGAAGTCCTGAATGGCGGCGATGCCCCGGTCGAGCGCGGCCATCACCTCTGGTTCGCCATCTCCCATGTTCAGAACTTCGTTGCGCGTTTTGCCTGCCCCGTCGTCTTCACCGGTCTCGTCGGCATACCCGAGATAAAAGGTCGGATAGACCGCCGGATCGGGATGCAGCGAGCAGAAGAAGATATCGCCCCGGTCATAGAGAATATCCATCGATCCGTTGCCTGTGTGCACATCCACATCCAGCAGCGCGACCTTGTCCCAACGCCCGCGCATGTGATGCGCCGCTATGGCGGCATTATTATAGAAACAAAAGCCATTTGCGCAATCGGTCATGGCATGGTGGCCGGGCGGGCGGCTGAGGCCGTAAGACGCGCGCGCTCCGTCCATCACCTCTTTCGCCGCCGAGATCGCGGTTTGCGCTGACCAGTAGATCGCTTGATAGGTGTTTTCGGTCAACGGTGTGGAGGTGTCGGTCATCCACCACCCCATTGCGCCGTTGATGTCGGTGGGACAGCGCCCGCGCCGCGTACCGGGATGGCGCGTCGGGATACCAAGCGCGCCTTCGGGGGCTTCGGCAAAGAACCGGTCATGGGCGTGGACGAAGAAATCGACGTAGTCGGGATCATGCACCGCCTTGATCGGGGCCAACCCGAAATCCGACGGTGCCTCGACCGGAAAGCCGTTATCCAGCAGCATATCGCGGATCAGGATGGCGCGCTGCGGCTGTTCGGGATGTGGCATCGGCGCTCCGCCGCGATAGTAAACCTCGGGTTTGTGGCCCAGTTGGCGCGGGTCGAAATAGGCTTTCATGCAGGGTGGTCCTTTCGAAACCGATCGTTTTTTCCATCGCCGTGGCCGCGCGCCGAGGTGACGGAGGCGTCAAAACATGGCGACACCGGCGTGCTCATCAGGCTGCCTCTACCGGGGACAGCCGGTCACGCAAATCCGCGATCTGGGCGAGCATCTCAGGCTTGGCCGACAAAAGGTCAGCGCGTATCGCCCGGCGCGCGGCGCGGCCATCGCGTGCCTCGAGCGCCTGCAACACCATGTGGTGATGCGCGTTCAACCCCTCCGGTTCCGTGTCGTAATAAACCGCCACCAATGGCCCCATGCGCAACCACAAGCCGCGCAGGATTTTCTGAAGCGTCGGCATTCCGGCCAGATCGCACAGGGTCAGGTGAAACTCCTGGTTACCTTCGGTTGCATCGGCCCAGCGGCGTTTCTCGATAGCTTGGTCGTTGCGGCCGAGCAGGCGGCGCAGTTCGCGGATCTGCCCGTCGGTCGCATATTCCGCCGCGCGCTCGGCCGCCAGCCCTTCAAGCGACAGGCGGATTTCGAGGATTTCGAGATAAGTGTCCTGCGACATCACCGGCACGCGCACGTCCTTGGGAGAGCGATGCTCCAACACGTTTTCCTGTGTCAGCTGCTTGACCGCGTCGCGCACCGGCGTGCTGCTCACACCAAGCCGATCGGCCAAACCGCGAATGGTAAGCTTGTCATTCGGGCGCATCTGCCCGGTCAGAAGCGCCTTGGCGATCCGGTCATATACCTGTTCGCCCAAGGGGGTCCGTCCGATGGTTTCCATGCTGTGCGGTGCCTCCATTCCGGGCAGTTTAATGTATGATGCATCAAAATTTCTTGCCACGCCACCCTGTCACCCGTTAGCAGTTGGACAAGAGCCACCGACATTTGCGAAAGATCTGCCCCATGGATATGCGCCCCAATTCCGACGAAGCCCGCGACATCGCCTACCACTTCCACGGCTACACCAACGCCCGTGTGCATGAAGAAAACGGCCCTCTGATCATGGATCGGGGCGAGGGTGTGCATGTCTTCGACACCCAGGGAAAGCGGTACATCGAAGGTATGGCGGGGCTGTGGTCGGTCGCGGTCGGGTTCAATGAAACCCGCCTTGTCGACGCGGCGGCGGCGCAGATGCAAAAGCTGCCCTATTACCACAACTTCGCGCATCGCTCGCACGGGCCGGCGATCGATCTGGCGGAAAAGCTGATCGGCATGGCGCCGGTGCCGATGAGCAAGGTGTTTTTCACCAATTCCGGGTCGGAGGCGAATGACACGATCCTCAAGATGCTCTGGTATCGGTCCAACAGCCTTGGCAAACCGGACAAGAAGAAGGTGATCTCGCGCATCCGGGGCTATCATGGCGTGACCATCGCCTCGGCGTCGATGACCGGGCTGCCGAACAACCACCGATCCTTTGACCTGCCGCTTGACGGCATCCTGCACACCACCTGTCCGCATTACTGGCGCGAGGGGCAGGAGGATGAGAGCGAGGAACAATTCGCCACCCGCTGTGCCGAGGATCTGGACGCGATGATCCAGGCCGAAGGGCCCGACACCATCGCCGCCTTCATTGCAGAGCCGGTGATGGGCGCAGGCGGTGTTGTCGTGCCGCCCGCTACCTATTGGGAGAAGATCCAGGCTGTGCTTGGCAAATACGACATCCTGCTGATCGCCGACGAGGTCATCTGCGGCTTTTGCCGCACCGGCAACATGTTCGGATCCGAGACCTACAACATCAAGCCCGACATCATGACCATGTCCAAGCAGATCACGTCCTCTTATTTTCCGTTCTCGGCCTTCATGATGACTGGAGAGGTCTATGCGCCCATCGCCGACGAATCCGGTCGCATCGGCGTGCTGGGTCACGGGTATACCGGTGGGGCGCATCCTGTCGGGGCGGCGGTGGCTCTGGAGAACCTTAAGATCATCGAAGAACGGGATCTGGTGGCCAATGCCGCCGAACGCGGGGCCGAATTGCAGGCGGGCTTGAGAAAATTCACCGATCACCCGATGGTGGGCGAAGCACGTGGCGTCGGCCTGATCGCGGCGCTGGAAATCATCGCCCCCGAAGGCCGCGCCGACGACTTCGCCCCCGGCAAGCTGGGCGCTGGGCTGAACGCGCATTTCCTTGAAAACGGCCTGATCTCGCGCAACATGATGGACGCGATGGCCTTCTGCCCGCCGCTCATCATCACCTCGGATCAGGTCCGCGATATCCTGTCTTCGGTTGAGCGCAGCCTTGACGGATTCTCAGCCGAAATCGCTGCCTGATGCCCTCGGGGTCATGCGTCGGCTCGCAATGATCCGGCGCCCTGCACCACCTAATTTTAAAACTCCGCATAAATTTGCGTTGACATGCACAGGCTTGCGGACGCTTCTGTAGTCCAATGAAAAGCGGTGGCCCAAGTCGCCGAACGGGGGGATTTTGGATGACACTCAGGACGCTTGCGCTTGCCAGCACCGTGTTGACGGGTATTGCCACTGTGGCCACGGCGGAAGAGCTGCGCTTCGACGACGTCTACATAATCGGCGATTCGCTCAGCGATGCGGGCACCTATTCGCAATCGATCATCGCTGCCGGCATGGGCGCTCTGCCGGTCATCAATTACAAGTTCCTGACCAACGCACCGGACGGGTCGGCGCTCACCTATGGCGAGGTGCTGGGACAATCACTGGGCCTCGACCTTGGCCCCAACCTGTATTCTGCCGTGCCGTTGGCCGGGCAGGGCGAGGTGCCGCTGGGCGGCACGATCTATGCCGAGGGGGGCGCGCGCGTGACGGACCCGACCGGCATCGGCTTCAACCCCGATCAGGGCGTCACCACGCGGCCCCTGTCTGAACAGGTGGACCGGATGCTGGCCGACCGCCCGACGCTTGGGGACACAGATCTGGTGATCCTCTGGGGCGGTGCCAATGATGTCTTCACCCAGGCCGGGGCGGTGGGCGGTGGCCTGATCGGGACCCAGGACGCGGCGGCCAACATGGCGCAGGCCGCGACCGAACTGGTGGGGCTTGTCGACCGGGTCAAGGCGGCCGGGGCAGACTCGGTGATCGTGGTCACCATCCCCGACATCGGCGCGACGCCATTCGGACTGTCCCAGGGACCGCAGGGCGCGGCGTTGCAAACCGCGCTGGCGGATGCCTACAACGCCACGCTGCTGGCCACGATCGGGGACAAGGTCGTTGTCGTGGACGCGCAGAAACTGCTGGGGGCGGTGCAGGCTGACCCGGTCCGCTATGGCTTTACAGCGCCCGATGCCGGAACTGTCCCCGCCTGTCCCGACAGCGCCATCGGGTGTGTGCAGGGTGTCAATGCCAGCGCCGACAGCGAAGACAGGGTGTTCGCCGACGGCGTCCACCCGACCACATCGGCACACCGGATCTTCGGCCAGGCCGCCTTTGCCGGGCTACAGGCGGCGACCCAGACCGGGACGATTTCAGTTGCCACCATGACAGCGCTGCGCCAGCACGGGTTGTCGATCGAAAACCGGATGAATCCGACCGTCTTGCGCACCACGGATGAAAACGGCAATCCACGCCGTCGCGAGGTGGGCGAGGTCGATGTCTATGCCAGCCTTGATGTTGGCGCGTTCGAAGCGGACGCCCAGCAGGTGTCGCCCGGGCTCGAAGGATCGACGCGCGTCCTCAAGGCCGGGGCGGATATAGCGGTTGCGCCAAATGCCACCATCGGAGCGGGGATCAGCCTTGACCACGGCGAAGTGGATTTCGACAATGATGCCGGCGGGTTCGAGAGCGACCTGATCATCGGCGTGGCCTTTGGCCAGATCGCGCTGTCCCCGAAATACTATCTGAACGCGGCGTTTGGCGGTGGCACGGTCGATGTCGATGACATCACGCGCAGCTTTACGCTGGGTCCGGCGACCGAACGCTATACCGCCGACACCGAAGGTGACTACCGCTTTGCCCGGATCGGCGGCGGCGCGCTTTATGCGCTGAACGATCAGGTGCGGCTCAACCCGTTTGCGCATTACACGTGGGAAAAGGTGTCCATCGACGGCTTTACCGAAACCAGCGGCGCGGCCAGCCTGTCTTATGGTGACACCGAATATGAATCGAGCCGGATCACGGCGGGCCTGTCGGCGGTCTTCTCCCCGGCCAACATGACAGGTGTCATGTTCAATCTTCGCGGCTCGGTCGAGCATGATTTCAACGATGATCCGCTCAAGGTGTCTCTGGGACCTGACGCCGACACCTTGGGGAGCGTGGCGGCACCGCGCCCGGACCAGACCTGGGGGTACATTTCCGGCTCCGTGGTCAAGGACTTCGGGTCGGGCGCGTTTCTCAGCATGACAGGGGCCAGCTCTGTCGGGTTGGACGGTGCGCGCGGATATACCGGGTCCGTGACCTACAAGATGACGTTCTGATCAAGGCCGCGCGTCGCGCCTGCCCGACAAAAGGCTGCCACTGACGGGTTTTGTCTCTGGCGGATCGCGGGTCAGCGGCCCCAGCTGCGTACCGCGCCGCAATCCATGTGAACGAAGTTCGATCCGGAATACCGGCCCACGCCGCCCGCCTTGCAGGCGGCCGCGGCGCGCGCCATCTGGCTGACCGAGCGCGAGTTCAGGCGAAGGTCCGCAGCCTGACCCTTGAGGTGCAGTGAATTCTTCGCGACGCCGGAGCTTCTTGCGCGCAGCATTCGATTCGTCTTGGGGCTGCGATATCCGCTGAGCAGCATATAGGGTTCCGACACGTCCAGCATGTTATGCGCCGCCGCCATGATGTCGATCGTGCGCAGGTCGATCTGCTTTACGTCGTTGGTGCGCCAATCACGCATGAAATTGTGGACTTCGCGGATCGCGTCGTGAATGTAATCCCCCTCGATCCAGTAAATCATGTCGATCCGTTCGCCGGTGCGACCCGAATACATCTTGATCCGCCGGATGTCGCCACCGCCGCGCAGGAAGCCTGCCGCGTTTGAATAGGTGGGTGCCGAAGATATGGCCGTTGCTGCAAAGGCGGCCAGCAATCCGCGGCGTGTCATGCCGCCAGAGACCCTGTCAGTCATTGTAAAGTGCCTGTCCCGTTTTTCATTGTCCATCCGTACACGCCTTGATGCGCGCCTGCCGAATGCCGACGATATGGAGTATATTGCACATGACGAATCTCAAAAAAACCTCAAGTTCCCGAAAAACTTTCAGTTCAAGGGTTTTCGGCGAGATCCTGCTTAACCACCGCGGGGTGTGATACTTGCGCTACCCTTTCCGCGAGGACCGGTGGGGGCGATGCAGGCAAGTCGCATATCTGGCTCAAAAACGGGATCCCGCGTCTTTGTGAATGGACATGCCGGGGTGTCATAAAGACCATTCAATTTGAAACTTTTTCCGGTGTAATGAGTATATGCAACCAAGGAGAGTGGTGAATGACCCGACTGATGATCTTGCGTGGCGTGGCCGCGATCGTGTTTGTTGCCAGCAGCCATTTCGCCGGGCAGCCCGCCGGGGCAGTGCAGATCACCGCGTATCAGCAAGCGGTTGCTGAAAACCTGTCGGAAGATGATCAGGCTGCCGCGTTTTACCGTGCCCGGGATTTCGAACCGATCTGGACCGGCGGAACCGAGGCCGATCTGAAACGTCGTACCGCGCTTCTCGAAGCGGTGAGCCTGGCGGGGCATCACGGCTTGGCGGTGGAAAAATACAACACCGATCGCCTGCTGTCGCAGATGGCGGCGGTGCGCGGTGGCTATGAGCGGGGCAGTGTCGAAGTGGCCCTGACCGAGCTGTACCTCGACTTGGCCACCGATTTGCAAACCGGCGTCATCGATACCCCGCGCCGCGTGCGCAGCGGGATCGTCCGCGAGATCCCGCACCGCGACACAGAATACTACCTGACGGGCGTGATGTCGGACAATCCGCGCGCTTTCCTGGCGTCTCTGGCGCCGAAAACGCTGGAGTATGCCCGCCTGATGCGCGCCAAGATGGAGCTTGAAGACCGCATCGCACGTGGCGGGTGGGGCGCGTCTGTCCCGTCCGGGAAATACGAACCTGGCGATACCGGGGCGGGTGTGATCGCCCTGCGTGATCGCCTGATCGCGATGGGCTACATGAAGCGGACCGTGATCGCGCAATACAACGCGACGATGACCGAAGCGGTCCGCAGGTTTCAGAGGGATCACGGGCTGACCGTGGACGGCGTTGCTGGTGGCGACACGCTGAGCCAGATCAACACCGATGCGCAGGATCGGTTGAAATCCGTGATGGTCGCGATGGAGCGCGAACGCTGGATTAACAAGCCCGACGGACTTGGCAATCGCCATGTTCTGGTCAATCTCACCGACTTCCAGGCGCGCCTTTTCGACGATGGCAAGCTGACGTTCGAAACACGGTCCGTCGTCGGGCACCAGGACCTTGACCGCCAGACCCCCGAGTTTTCGGACGTGATGGACCACATGGTCATCAACCCGACCTGGTATATTCCGCGGTCGATTATCGTCGGGGAATATCTGCCGAAACTGCGCCGCAATTCCAATGCGGTCTCGCATCTGAATATCGTTGACAGCCGGGGTCGCATCGTTGGCCGCGGGCAGAGCTTTGCCGGGTATACCGAACGCAACTTTCCATTCTCGATGCGGCAACCGCCGGGACCGCGCAACGCGCTGGGCAGCGTGAAGTTCATGTTTCCCAACAAGTACAACATCTACCTGCATGACACGCCGTCCCAAAGCCTGTTCTCGCGCGAAGTGCGGACCTTCAGCCACGGCTGTGTCCGGCTGAATGACCCGCATGATTTTGCCTATGCGCTTTTGTCGAAACAGACCGAGGACCCGGAAGCGTTTTTCCAGACCCGCTTGCGGAGCCGGGCAGAGCAACGCGTGGATCTTGAAGAGCCGGTTCCGGTCCACTTGATCTATCGCACCGCATTCACCACCGCGAAAGATGGCATCCAGTTTCGCCGCGACGTGTACGGGCGCGATGCAGCGATCTGGGATGCGCTGAGTGCGGCAGGGGTGGCGATCACGGGCATTAAAAGTTAAACCTCTGGCCAGTCAGGCCGGAGGCTCCATGTCCTTTACCATCGCAGAAATCGCCCGATCCCTTGGCCTGCGCGCCGAGGGGGACACGGAGCAGGTCGTGTCCGCCGTTGCCGAACCCGCCGGTGCGGGGGCAGACGATCTGGCCATCGCGATGAAACCCGAATTCGCAGACCAGCTGCCCGCAGGCAAGGCGCGGGCGGCGATGCTCTGGGACGGGGCGGATTGGCAGGCGATGGGGCTGTCCGCCGCGTTGCTGACGCCGCGGCCGCGTTTCGCGATGTCGGGCCTGTCGGCGATGATGGATGCCGGTGCGGGCTATGCGCCTGGCCTCCACCCCACGGCCGTGATCGATCCGACAGCGTCCCTGGGCGCAGATGTGGCGGTGGGACCGTTTGCGGTGATCGGCGCGGGGGCGGTGATCGGCAGCGGATCGGTCATTGGCGCGCATGTCTTTGTCGGGCAGGATGCACGGATCGGGCAGGGCGCGCTGCTGCATCCCGGCGTGCGGATCGGGCATGGTGTGACGATCGGCAACCGGTTCATCGCGCATTTCGGGGCAACCGTTGGCGCGGACGGGTTTTCCTTTGTCACACCGGAGCCGTCGGCGGCTGAAAATGCTCGCCAGACCCTGGGCAACCAGGGCGATGCCAGGGCACAAAGCTACGCCCGCATTCATTCGCTGGGCGGCGTCACCATCGGCGACGACGTTGAGCTGGGGGCAAACAGCAACATCGACCGGGGCACCGTGCGCGACACGGCCATCGGCAATGGCTGCAAGTTCGACAACCTCGTTCAGATCGGCCACAACGTGGTGATCGGCACGGATGGCATGATCTGCGCGCAGGTCGGGATCGCCGGATCGAGCCGCATCGGCAATAACGTGGTGTTGGGCGGCCAGACCGGGGTCAGCGACAACATCTTCATCGCAGATAACGTCATCACCGGCGGCGCCACGAAAGTGCTGTCCAACGTGCCGGCCGGGCGGGTCATGCTGGGGTATCCGGCCCTGAAGATGGACACCCAACTTGAAATCTACAAACAGCTGCGCCGCCTGCCGCGCCTGATCTCGGATGTTGCAAAGCTCAAGAAATCGGTTCCAAAGACCGGTCCGAGCGACTAAATCACGGCAAGACGTAACTTGCCTGTCGGGGGACCCCCATGACCGTGAAAGACCGGGTTATTCGCATCATCGCGGAGCAAGCCATGATTGAACCGTCCGACGTGTCGATGACCGACACGATGGGGGATCTGGGCATCGACAGCATGGCGCTGGTCGAGTGCATTTTCGCGCTGGAAGAGGAATTCGACATAGAGGTTCCCTTCAACGCCAACGAACCGGGTGCCAGCGATTTCGACATTTCCTCGGTCGCGACAGTGGTGGCGAATGTGGAAAAGCTCGTCGCGCGGCAAAAGTCGTGACCGTCGAATGAAGCGCGTGGTCATCACCGGCGCGGGCACCGTCAACGCCTTGGGGCTGAATGTGCCGGACACGCTGGGCGCGATGCGCGAGGGGCGCTGCGGCATCGGTGCCCTGTCGTTCCGGGATGTGGACCGCCTGTCGATCCAGATCGGCGCGCAGGTGCATGACTTCGACGCGGCGGCGCATTTCAACCGCCAGCAGCTCTCGCTCTATGACCGGTTCACCCAGTTCACCCTGATCGCGGCCCGCGAGGCGATGGCCCAGGCGGGGCTGGACTTCACGGGCGAGATCGCGGCGAAATCCGGCGTGGTGCTGGGAAATTCGGGCGGCGGCATGACCACGCTCGATGACAATTACCGAAGCGTCTACGAAGAAGGCAAGAACCGGGTGCATCCCTTCGTGGTGCCCAAGCTGATGAACAACGCCGCCGCGAGCCACGTGTCGATGGAGTTCAACCTCAAGGGGCCGTCCTTCACCGTGTCCACCGCCTGTGCCTCGTCCAACCATGCCATGGCGCAGGCCTTCCAGATGGTGCATGGCGGGCTCGCCCCGGTGATGATCACGGGCGGGTCGGAGTCCATGCTTTGCTTTGGCGGGGTCAAGGCGTGGGAAGGTCTGCGGGTCATGTCCCGCGATGCATGCCGCCCGTTCAGCGCCAATCGCAATGGCATGGTGCAGGGGGAAGGTGCCGGCGTTTTCGTGTTCGAGGACTACGACCACGCCTGCAAGCGCGGCGCCGAGATCCTTGCCGAAGTGGTGGGGTTCGCCATGACGTCGGACGCGGCGGACATCGTCATGCCCTCCAAGAACGGCGCGGCGCGCGCCATGCGTGGGGCGCTGGCCGATGCCCGTATCGACCTTGAAAGCGTCGGCTATATCAACGCCCACGGCACGGGAACGGCCGCCAATGACAAGACCGAATGCGCGGCTGTCGCGGATGTATTCGGGGCCCATGCCGACCGGCTGATGATCTCTTCGACCAAGTCGATGCATGGCCACTGCATCGGCGGCACCGGCGCGATCGAGCTTCTGGCCTGTATCATGGCGCTGCGCGACGGGGTGGTGGCCCCGACGATCGGCTACGAGGATCCGGACCCCGAATGCGCGCTGGACGTTGTGCCCAACGAGGCGCGCGAGGCCAGGGTCGACGTGGCCCTGTCCAACGCCTTTGCGTTTGGCGGGCTCAATGCCGTCCTGGCGTTGCGGCGGGTCTGAGGCGCCAAGCCTGTTCGAACAGGCTTGATCCGTGGTTTTCAAACCACAATCCGCAGCCGTCGAAGGTGCCGTAAACGCCTGGGCAAACCGGCACCGGTCCGCCGGGGATTTCCGGTGCGCGACATGCTGCATCCCCATTGCACTTTGGCGCCACACATGGCCATCATGCGGTCATGAACTTTGCCAGCCGCATCACTCGCTTGCCCAGTCCCTACGAGCCCGAACAAGGGGCCGACGCCGTATCAGCCGCGCCTTGGGCGGCGGGCGACGTGGCCCAACTGATCGAGGGCGCGGGCGGGTGCAGCCCTTATCTCAAGACGTTGGTGGAAAAGGAAAGCGCATGGCTGGAGAGCGCGCTGGATGATCCAGAGACCGCGTTGCAGCGCGAACATGCGCAACTCCGCGACACCGCGCCGGACGTGCTGCCGTCGCGCCTGCGGCAGGCCAAGCGCCGTGTGGCGCTGCTCACCGGGCTGGCTGACCTTTCTGCAGTGTGGTCGTTGGAGACCGTGACGGAGGCGCTGACGGAGTTTGCCGACCTTTCCGTGCATCTTGCCTTGCGCGCCACGATCAGCCACGAGATCAAGCGCGGCAAACTGCCCGGACAGACCGAGGCCGATGCTGAGCAGGCCGGCGGCATGGTGGCGCTCGCCATGGGCAAGATGGGCGCAGGTGAGCTCAACTACAGCTCGGATGTTGACCTGATCTGCCTCTTCGACGAGACCCGGTTCGATCCGGAGGATTACCACGAGGCGCGGTCGAGCCTCGTGCGTGCGACCCGCAAGATGTGCGCCATGCTAAGTGACATCACCGGCGAAGGCTATGTGTTCCGCACCGATCTGCGGCTGCGTCCCGATCCGGCGGTCACACCGGTCTGCCTCGCGATGGAGGCGGCGGAGCGATACTATGAAAGCCTTGGACGCACATGGGAACGCGCGGCCTATATAAAAGCGCGCGCCTGCGCCGGTGACATCGAGGCGGGGGCCGGGTTCCTCAAGACACTCACGCCCTTCGTCTGGCGCAAACATCTGGATTTCGCGGCGATCGAGGACGCGCATGACATGGTGCGCAAAATCCGCGATCACAAGGGGTTGGCCGGTCCGATCACCCTGCCGGGGCACAACATGAAGTTGGGGCGCGGCGGTATCCGCGAGATCGAGTTCTTCACCCAGACCCGCCAGATCATCGCCGGCGGCCGCGACCCGGATCTGCGGCTGCGCGGCACGGTGCCGGGCCTGGCGGTTCTGGCGGACAAAGGCTGGGTGCCGCAGGACGTGGCGGGGACGCTTACCGATCACTACCGCGCGCATCGCGAGGTGGAACACCGTGTCCAGATGCTTCGGGATGCGCAAACCCATGATCTGCCAAACTCCGATGGCGGGTTTGATCGGCTCGCTGCGTTCATGGGCACGGACCGCGTCAGCCTTCAACGGCAGGTCAGGGACCGGCTGGAAGAGGTTCACGCGCTCACCGAAGACTTTTTTGGCGGTGAGGCCGGCCCCAACCGGTCCGCCGAGATTCCGGACGCGCTGGAAAACTCCGAAATCGTCGGTCGTTGGCCTACCTATCCCGCGCTCCGTTCCGCACGGGGCAGCGGGATTTTCGAGAGACTGCAGCCGGAAATCCTGAAACGCCTTGCCAAGACAGCCCAGCCGCAGGATGCGCTTGTGGCGTTCGACGGGTTTCTGGCGGGCCTGCCTGCCGGGGTGCAGGTGTTCGCGTTGTTCGAAGCCAACCCGCAGTTGATCGACCTCTTGATCGATATTGTCGGTGTGTCGCCGGAGCTGGCCCGCTACCTGTCGCGCAATGCTGCGGTGTTCGATGCGGTGATCGGTGGCGATTTCTTTGCCGATTGGCCGGGGCGGGACGCGCTGCAAGAGACGCTGTCGGACCTGCTTGCGCGTGAAGGCGATTACGAAAACAAGCTCAACAGTGCCCGTCGCTGGGGCAAGGAATGGCATTTCCGCATTGGCGTGCACCTGCTGCGCGGTTTGATCGGGGCCGAGGAAGCGGGCCGCCAATACGCCGATCTGGCCGATGCCTTGCTGGCGGCGCTTGCCCCGGAGGTGCAGAACGAATTCGCCCGCAAACATGGCCCCTGTCCGGGCCGTGGCGCGGTCGTGGTGGGCATGGGCAGTCTGGGATCGCAACGCCTGCATGCAAAATCCGATCTGGACCTGATCGTGATCTATGATCCCGCCGGAGCCGAGATGTCCGAGGGGCGCCGCCCGCTGGCTCCGCGCCCGTATTACGCACGGCTCACCCAGGCGATGATCACCGCCATGACCGCGCCGATGGCCGAGGGTCGGATTTACGAGATCGACATGCGCCTGCGTCCGTCGGGGAACCAGGGGCCTGTGGCGACCAGTCTGAGGTCTTTCGAAACCTACCAGAACAACGACGCATGGCTGTGGGAACATCTGGCGTTGACCCGGGCACGCTGCGTCGCCGGACCTGAGGCGTTGCGCCGTGACGTGGCCCGCGTCCAGGCAGACGTTTTGACTGCGCCGCATGACCGCGACACCGTGCTGAGCAATGTGGCCGCCATGCGCAAGCGCATTGCCGCCGCGAAGGGGAGCGGCGATCCGTGGGACCCGAAATTGGGGCAGGGGCGGCTACAGGATATCGAGCTCGTCGCGCAGGCTGCCGCCGTTCTGTCGGGCAGCCCTCTGGGGTCCGTGTCCGAGGCGCTGGCGCAGGGCGCACACTGTGGTTGGCTCTCGCAGGACGACGCCGACACGCTGGCCGACACCTACCGTCTTTGCTGGGCCTTGCAGATCGGGTCGCGGCTCATTTCCGAAACCAATCTGACACCCGAGCGGGACACCAGCGCCGCGTCGGTTTTCCTGTGCCGCATCACCGGCACCGACAGTATCGACGCGCTGTACACAGTGCTGGACCAGAAGACCACCCGCGCGGCGCAGATCATAGAGACGGCCTTGCCCGCCGCGCCACCCCAGGAGTGATCCATGCGCAAAGGTGACGCCGCCGACCCAAAGGGCCTGATCGCGGAAGCGTTCAAGATAAACGGGATCACCTACGAGGAATGCCGGTCCATCTTCCTCGATTGGGCGTTGGCGGTTCCTGTTGATACCGAAAGCGCCGCCCTGATCAAGACGCTCATGGCGCGGTATCCGCATCCGCAGCACCCGATGACGCGGGTGCTGGAGGAAGGGCTGACATCTTGCACCCCGCCGCGACGGCGCGGCGGGTGGCGCGGCCGTCGTAGTTGAAACAGGGCGTGTTCGCTGGCCAGGGTGCGTCGTGATCGTCGGCAATCACGCGACCCCTGGCCGTTTGGTCAATGCGCGTTCACGACGTGCACCGCCGGTGTCCGCTTTTGACCGGCGTGATCCGAAGGAATGACGCCAATTACCCGTTGGATGCGGCTGGTGCCGGGGTCGCGGCCGGCGAAGCTGACGAAGAGGATGGTGCGGTCTCCGCGGCTTGCTTTGCCTTGCCGCCGTTCAGAGGATCGTCCTGGCGTTGGACCGAACCTTCGAAATGGGCGCCGGACTCGATCGCGATGGTCTTGTGGATGATATCCCCTTCGACCCGCGCTGTCGCGGTCAGGCGCACTTTGAGGCCACGCACACGGCCGACAACACGGCCGTTCACCACAACATCATCAGCGATCACCTCGCCCTTGATCGTGGCGCTTTCGCCGACCGTCAGAAGATGCGCGCGGATATCCCCTTCGACAGTGCCTTCGACATTGATGTCGCCGGTTGTCTTGAGATTGCCCGTGATGTGCAGGTCGCTCGACAGGACAGAGGCCGCCGGTTTTGCCTTCGGTGCGGAAGACTTGAATTCCGTGGATTTCGACGAAGACGACGAAGTCAGACTATCTTGCGGCGCCGGGATCGGGGCACTGCTTTCGTCGGCCTTGGGGCCGGGTTCGTTGATTTTGCTTTTAGAAAACATCGTTTGCAGCCTTGATGTAGATCATGGGGTTGACGGGTTTGCCGCCGACACGGACTTCGTAGTGTAGGTGGGTGCCGGTGGAACGTCCAGTGTTCCCCATAGCAGAGATACGATCCCCGCGCGAGACTCTTTGGCCCTTCTTCACATAGAGTTTCGAGTTATGCGCATAGCGGGTTTCGATGCCGAATTCATGCTGGATCTTGACGACCCTACCATATCCTGACTGCCAGCCGGCAAAGGTGACTACCCCATCCGCCGTGGCATAGATCGGCGTCCCATGCGCCCCGGCAAAATCGGTGCCCGCGTGCAAGCGGCCCCAGCGACGCCCGAAGCCGGAGGTGAAGCGGAACGAATCCTTGATGGGCATGGCAAACGGGGCCTTCTGGGCCGCGATGCGATACAGGTTGAGCCGGTCCATCTGGTTCAGGAGGCGATTGGCGCGCTGCACCTCTTCCGAGGTGTCTTCGCCGCGTGTCGAAAAGCTCAGCGGCATCAGCGGGCCGCCCTGGCCGGAATAGCCGCTGCGCACCTGGTTCAGGATCGAGTCCGGGTTCATGCCGGCGGCTTCGAACATCTTGTCGAGCGGTTTGACCGACACGGTCATCGCCTCTTCGAGTTGCCGGAAGATCGTGTCGTTCTTTTCTTCCATCAGCTTGATCTCGGTCGCCATCTCGTCGGCGCGGATCAACGCGTCCTGCGCATCGGCCACCACCTGGTCGCGCTCCTCTGCCGTGCGCGACAGCGCGGCGGACAGGAAATCCAGCGTCTTGGTGTCCACCATTTCGCCAGAGGCGATCCCGGTTCCGGCATTCTCCATATCGCTGCGCAACGCAGCCAACTCGGTCTTGACGGCCTCGCGCGACCGGATCGCGTCGCGCAGCTTGTCCTGCACCGCTTCGAGCCCGGATTCCAGTTCGACGCTGCGGGTTTCGGAATCGAGAAGCCGGGACTGCATGACCGATACCTGTTCCAGCGCGGTGTTGAATCGCTCCTGTGCGGCCACCGCCTCGGCGGCGCGGGCGTTGCGCTCTTCGGACAGAATATTGAGCCGCATCTGGTAGGTTTCGAGATCGCGGCGGGCCTGTTCGCGGAAATTGCCGGACCCGATGGAGTCCATCAGCAGAATGGCTGTCGCGATAATGCTCCAGGCCAGGACAAGGGATGCGCCGCCGAAGGCAATGGCCTGTGTGCTGGATTTCAGTCGGATGAAGCGGGTGTCTGTATCGGACCGCAGAAACAGGCGGCGTTCCGGGAAAAAGCGTTCCAATAGGCCATGCAGTCTAATCGCAAGACGTGTCCGCACATTGATGTTCCTCTGTCCCGTCCCTTTATCACGTCTCCAAAGCCCCAACTTCGGACGTGTATTTCCATTGCGTCTAGCGAGCCATTAAGAAATTGGCAACATTTTTGGACCAGTGCATCGCGTGGCTGGGCGGCGGAACGCCGAATTGGCAGAATTTCGCCGATCTGTCTGCAGGTTACGGCACAGGCTTGAAACGGAACATCAGCGGCGCGGCGTCAGCCGGTTTCGGTCAAGGGCCAGTAAAAATCAGGAGGGAGGCCCGCATCGGCGCGTTTTTCCTCGTTGAAAGGAGGCTTCAAAGCGCCTTTGAAGTATTTTCTGACCAATGTGTGAAAGGCGTCTTTCGGGTCGTGCTCGTGGCGGCCGCACAGGAAGTGAAACCATTTCGACCCATAGGCAACATGGCTCACCTCTTCGGCGTAGATCGTCTCAAGCGCCGACACGGCACTCTGCGCGTCTGCCTTGCGGAAGATATCGATCATGCCGGGTGTCACATCCAGCCCGCGCGCTTCAAGCACCATGGGCACCACGGCAAGACGGCCCATGAAATCGCAGGCGGTGTCCTCGGCGGCCCGCCACATGCCGGCATGGGCGGGCAGATCGCCGTAAAAGCTGTCCAGCTCCTCCAGGCAATCGCACATCAGGTTGAAATGCTTCGATTCCTCGTCGGCGGCCTTGACCCAGTCATCGTAGAAACCGATCGGCATGGGCGTATCGGCAAACCGCGGGATGATGTCCCAGTGCAGATCGACGGCGTTCAGCTCGATATGTGCCACCGCGTGCAGCAGCGCGATCCGCCCCTGCGGCGTGCCGGGTTTGCGCTTCGGCACATCGCGCGGGTTTAGCAATTGTGGTGCGTCGGGCCGGGCCGGGCGCAGTGGAGGCTTGGCCTGTCCGATCGCCATCGGCGTTCCTGCTTCGCGCGCAGCAAACCAATCCGCCGCGTAGCGCCGGGATTTCGCGGTTTTCGCCCGCCCGTCCGCAGTGGTCAGGACATCCACCGCCATGTCGCAAAGGGTTGTCATGCGCCTGTTCCTGACCTGCCCGTGAGCGATGTGCAAGGCCCCGTTTTCTGCGTTTTCGGGTGCAAGTCCCGGGCGTGCAGTACGGACGGATCGGGGCGGCGCCGATCCGTCCCCGTGCATCACAACGCCTTGACGGCGTCGAGCACCTCTTCGGCATGGCCCGGCACCTTGACCTTGCGCCACGCCTTGGCGATGCGCCCTTCGGCGTCGATCAGAAAGGTTGACCGTTCGATCCCCATGAATGTCTTTCCGTACATGGATTTTTCCTTCCACACGCCGAAATCCTCGGACGCGGTGCCATGCTCGTCCGAAATCAACGGCACGGTCAGCGCCTTCTTGGCCATGAACTTCTCGTGCTTTTCCAGGCTGTCCTTGGAAATCCCGAACACCTTGACGCCAAGCTGGGAAAATTCCCCTTCCAGCGCGGTGAAAGCCTCGTTTTCCTTGGTGCAGCCGGATGTGTCGTCGCGCGGGTAGAAGAACAGCACAACAGGTGTTCCGCGCAGATCCGACAGGGTGATTTCGCCTTGATCGCCCCCCTGCACGGGCAAAGTGAAGTCGGGAGCCAGTTCCGTCGAGTCGTTCATGGAGTTATCCTTTATGTGATGTCAGATCAGAGGGTGTTATCCCTGACGCTGCGACAATAACACGAAAGGATGTCGCTTCCAGTGACCGGGACAGAGAGCTTTTCAGGCAAAACGCTGACGCGCGGGCGACGGCGGCGGGCGGCATTGTTTGTCGCGGTCGCGCTGTCACTTGTGATGGCGGTCACGGGCTGGGCGATGATCGGGCGCAGCCTGTCAGCCCCCGATTGGGTGCGCGGCATGGTCGAGCAACGGTTGGCCGAAACTCTGCCCGGTTTTGGTGTGCTTTTTGGCGATGTCCAACTGCGTCTGGAACCGGATGGGCGTACCAAGATCATCCTGCTGGATGTCGATGTGCAGACTGCCGCAGGCGCGCCCGTCGCAGTCTTGTCGGATATCGAGATCGGGTTGACGGCCTATGACCTGATCCGCCGCAAGGTGGTGCTGCGCGACCTGAGCATAAGCGGTGCCTTCGTCACCCTGACACGCAACCGGGGGGGTCAGCTGGGGCTTGCGCTGGGGGACGCGTTCGCTCTGGGCGGGATGACACCTGATGTGCCGACCCTCGTGACCCGGATCGACAAGATACTGTCAAATGACCGCCTGTCGCGTCTGCAGAGCGTGGAGGCCAACGCGCTGACCCTGCGCTTTGAGGATGCACGCGCCCGACGCGGCTGGACGGTCGATGGCGGGCGCTTGCTGCTGGAGCGGGACACCGACACGCTGCGCTTGTCGGGCGATTTCGCGCTGCTTGGCGGCGGTGCGACGGCAACGCGATTGCAGCTTGATGCCGCCTCTGCCATCGGAAGCACCGAGGTGGCGTTTGGCCTGTCGCTTGACGATATGCCGTCGCAGGACATCGCGACGCAAGGGCCTGCGCTGGCTTGGTTAGGGGCGCTGCGCGCGCCGATCTCCGGATCGCTGCGCGCCCGGATGCGGGGTGACGGCAGTCTGGGCCCGCTCAATGCGGCGCTCCAGATCGGCAGCGGGGTGGTGCAGCCCGACCCCGACACGCCGCCGGTGCCCTTCGACGCGGCGCGCAGCTATTTCACCTACGATCCCCCGCGCGCGCAGATCACCTTTACCGAGCTTTCGGTGGACAGCGAGCTGATCCGCGCCGTGGCGGACGGGCGCGCGACGCTGACCGATCTGGAAAGCGGCATCCCGTCGCAAATGCTTGGGCAGGTGCGGTTCAGCGAACTTGAGGCCGCGGCCGATACATTGTTCGAAACGCCGCTGTCGCTGGACCGAGCCGAGCTTGATTTCCGTCTCGGGCTTGACCCGTTTGAACTGGATCTGGGACGGGTCTGGATCGACGATCCACAAGTGCCGTTGCGCATGTCGGGCAAGCTGGCCACGGCCGGGGACGCCTGGTCCTATGCCCTGGACGGTCAGTTCGGTGCTTTGACGCCCGAGGCGCTGGTTCGGCTCTGGCCGACGGCTCTTGCCCCGCGCACGCGGGACTGGGTGGTCAGGAATATCGAGGGCGGGGCAATCACCAATGGCCAGTTCGCGCTGCGTTCGCAGAAGGACGAACCTCGTCCCGTCGTGTTCCTGAATGCCGCCTTCGATGGGGCGCGGGTGCGCTATGCCCGTTCCCTGCCGGTGGCCGAGCAGGGCAAGGGGACACTGACGCTGGACGCTGCGCGTTTTGCCGTGCGGGTCACAGGGGGGCGGATCATGCCAGGGCAGGGCGGCCCGATAGACATTGCCGGCACGACGCTTGTTATCCCGAACACCCGGAAGAAGCCCGCAGATGCGCAGATCACGATGGTCGGCGAAGGGCGGGTCGAGGCGCTGCTGTCCTATCTCGACAGTGATCCGATCAACCTCATGCAAAAGGCCCGGCGTCCGGTGGACCTTCTGTCGGGGCGCCTGCGCTTTGGCGGCACATTGAATTTGCCGCTGCGCAAGGGGCTGCGGCTGCCGGATATGGCATTGCGTCTGGACGGGCGCGCGACCAATGTGGCGAGCGGCCAGATCGTGCCGAACCGCGACCTGACGGCGCGGGCGCTGGACGTTTCGGTGACCAATGACCGGCTGCGCGTATCGGGCCGCGCGGCGCTGTCGGATGTGCCGTTCGAAGGCACATGGACCCTGCCGATCCCGGAACCGGGCACCCCCGCGTCTGGCAGCACGGTCGAGGGGACGGTCACCCTGTCCGACAGCGCCGCGCGCGCCTTTGGCGTGGCCTTGCCCGACGGCATGGTCAGCGGCAGCGGACCGGCCGCCTTGCGGGTCGACCTGCGCCGTGGTGCCCCGCCGGAGTTCACTCTGCGCTCGACCCTGCGCGGGATCGGAGTGTCGTTGGCCCCAATCGGCTGGCGGCTGCCACGCGGCAGTGAAGGCACCTTCCAGGTGGCTGGTGCGCTGGACCGACCGGCACGGATCGACACCCTGGCGCTTGACGCGCCGGGGCTGACCGCAGGCGGCGCGGTGCGTTTGAACGCCGATGGATCGCTTGACGCCATTGACCTGGAGCGCGTGCGGGCCGGTGGCTGGCTCGATGCGCCGGTCACGCTGCGCGGGCGCGGACCCGGTTTGCCGCCCGCCGTGCGGATCAGCGGCGGCACGGTCGATCTGCGGAACGCGCCTTTTGGCAGGGGCAACACTGGCGGCGCGGGCGGCATGGGCACAGTGCCTGTGCCACTGACACTGGCGCTGGACGGGCTTCAGGTGTCCGACAGTATCCGACTGGCCGGATTTCGCGCCGATCTGCAATCGGGGGCCGGGCTGACCGGCAGTTTCACC
Source organism: Marivita sp. (assembly GCF_020055675.1). Taxonomy (GTDB): domain Bacteria; phylum Pseudomonadota; class Alphaproteobacteria; order Rhodobacterales; family Rhodobacteraceae; genus Marivita. Next base: position 24,813 of record NZ_JAIPUS010000008.1, on the reverse strand, counting down.
GCAAGCGTCAATGGCAAGACCCCGATCACCGGGGAGACCTTGCCACAGGCCGGCGGGACCGCCTTTCGCATCCGGTCGGACGACGCGGGCAAAGTGTTCCGCGAGGCGGGTCTTCTGAAAACCGTGGCGGGGGGTGACATGACATTGGCGCTGGCCCCGGTGTCGGGTCGCCCCGGCAGCTATGACGGCGCGCTGAGTGTCACCAATGCGCGGCTGCGCAACGCGCCGGGCATTGCATCGCTTCTGGATGCGATCAGCATTGTCGGCCTTCTCGATCAGCTTGAGGGGCCGGGGATTCTCTTTACCGAGGTCGAGGCGCGGTTTCGCCTGACGCCGGATCGGCTTTATCTGACTCGGTCGAGCGCAACCGGCCCGTCGATGGGGATTTCGCTCGATGGTACCTATGATCTCGGGGCCAGCATTCTGGATTTGCAAGGCGTGCTGTCGCCGATCTTTTTTCTCAACGGCATCGGCAGCATCCTGACCCGAAAGGGGGAAGGATTGATCGGATTCAACTTTTCCCTGACGGGCCCGGCTAATCAGCCGAATGTCGGTGTGAACCCGCTATCGGCGCTGACGCCGGGCATGTTCCGCGAGATCTTCCGCAGACCGGCGCCGGTGCCGGGCGAGTAAAATCCGATCCCGGATTTTCAAAAGCGATGACCGCTTTTGTTGCGCCTTCGCCTTCGGTATGAGCTGTCGCATCCTTCTCTTCTTCGGATGACCCATGAAACTCAGCGATTTCGATTTCGACCTGCCTGACGAGCTGATCGCCACACGGCCCGCCGTGCCAAGGTCTTCGGCGCGGCTCTTGCACGCAGAGCACGGGGGGATCGCGGATCGCATCGTGCGGGATTTGCCGGATATCCTGCATCCCACCGATCGGCTGGTGCTGAACGACACCAAGGTGATCCCGGCGCGCCTTTTTGGCGTGCGGCGGCGGACCGGTGCTACCGGACCGTCCGAGGCGCGGATCGAGGTAACATTGCTTGAGCCGCAAGCGGACGGGACATGGGCCGCGCTGGTCAAGCCGCTCAAGAAACTGCGCGAGGGCGAAGACGTGGCATTCTCGTCCGACCTGACGGCGCGTCTTGAGGCGCGCCGGGACGGGCAGGCGCTGTTGCGCTTCAACCTTCATGGCGATGATTTCGACGCCGCCCTGGCCGAGGCAGGAGCGATGCCGCTGCCGCCCTATATTGCCGCGAAACGGCCCGCCGACGCGCGCGACAAGCAGGATTACCAGACCGTCTGGGCGCGCAAGTCTGGCGCAGTGGCCGCGCCCACCGCGTCCCTGCATTTCGATGCATCCTTGCTGGAGGCGTTGCAAGCCCGCGGTGTCGGTCTGAGCTTTGTCACGCTTCATGTGGGTGCCGGCACCTTTCTTCCGGTCAAGGTCGAGGACGTGACCACCCACAAGATGCACGCCGAATGGGGGCAGGTGAGCGACACCGCCGCGGCCGAGATCGCCGCGACCAAGGCTGCGGGCGGGCGCGTGATCCCGGTGGGCACAACCGCCCTGCGGCTGATCGAAAGCGCGGCGCGTGGCGGCACCATCCAGCCGTGGGAGGGGGATACGGATATCTTCATCTATCCGGGGTTCGAGTTCGCGGTGACAGACGGCTTGATGACCAATTTTCACCTGCCGAAATCAACCCTGCTGATGCTGGTCTCCGCCTTGATGGGGCATGACCGCATCAAGGACATCTATGCCCACGCCATCGCACAGCGGTACCGGTTTTTTTCCTATGGTGACAGTTCACTTCTTGTCCCGGATTCCAAACCCGGTTAGCGCCGTGTCGGGCATTGAGAATCGTGCCATTATTCGTGCCTGTGACCTCTCGCTGATCCGGTTTTGGATGAGCTGGGACGCATAACGGCGCCAGGGCGGCGACGGTCGTCAAAGGAAGTAGCATGTTGACTGTCATTCGAACCTCTTGGCCGCTTTTGCTGGGGATGCTGTTGCTGATGCTGGGCAACGGGCTGCAAGGCACATTGCTTGGTGTGCGCGGATCAAATCTCGGCTTTTCGGCGGTGCAGATGTCGATCGTCATGTCGGCCTATTTCGCCGGGTTTCTCGTCGCCTCGCGCGTGACGCCGAACATGATCCGCCGGGTCGGCCATGTGCGGGTCTTTGCCGCGCTGGGGTCGCTCGTGTCGGCGGCGCTTTTGCTGTTCCCGACCTTCCAGGACCCGATCGCATGGATCTTTGGGCGCGTGGTCATCGGCTTTTGTTTCTGCGGCGTGTACGTCACGGCGGAAAGCTGGCTCAACAATTCGACAACCAACGAAACGCGGGGCCAGTCGCTTTCGGCCTACATGATCGTTCAGATGCTGGGCATCATCATCGCGCAGGGTTTGCTGGTGGTGCCGGATCCGTCCGGATACCTGTTGTTCGTGATCCCGTCGGTGCTGGTCTCGATTTCCTTTGCGCCGATCCTGCTGTCGATCTCGCCGACCCCGGCGTTTGAAGGCACCAAACCCATGACGCTGAAAGAGTTGTTCAGCGCGTCACCCCTGGGCTGTGTCGGGATGTTCCTGATGGGCGGCGTCTTTGCCGCGCAGTTCGGCATGGCGGCGGTCTATGCCACCGAAGCCGGATTGAGTATCGCCCAGATTCCGCTTTTTACAGCCGCGTTCTATGTCGGAGCGCTGATCTTCCAGTATCCGGTGGGATGGCTGTCGGACCGCTTCGACCGGCGTGTGCTGATCGCATTGTCGGCGCTGATCGCCGGGCTGGCCTCGCTGATGGGCATGAGCCTTGGCGGCAATTTCCAAGTCCTGCTAGCCGCGGCGTTCCTGATCGGAGGGTTGTCCAACCCGCTTTATTCGCTGCTCATCGCCTATACCAACGACTTCCTTCAACACGATGACATGGCGTCGGCATCAGCCGGGTTGTTGTTCGTGAACGGGGTCAGTGCGATCGCGGGTCCGATCATCATCGGTTACGCGATGCAGATGATGGGGCCGCCGGGATATTTCCTTTTGCTTGCTGTTTTTCTGTTCGCACTGGCGGGCTATGCCATCTACCGCATGACACAGCGTGCCGCGCCGTCGTCGGATGACATCAGCGCCTACCAGCGCGTGATGCCGACGGCATCGCCGGTGAGCGTCGAATACGCCCAGGAATGGGCCATCGAAACCGCCGAAGCCGAAGCAGAAGCGCAGGCGGCAGAGGAGGCCGGCGACATGACGGCGGATACCGCCGGGCCGCATTGATTGCCGGGCCTTGAAACGCGCGTGCGGGTTATGACGGTTGTGCAATGAAATGTGACTGTTGCCAGCGTATATCCTTGTCTAGGCTCAAAGCGACTGATGACTGACCATCTGCAAGACCGGGAGAGAGACATGGTCACGCCTGAAAAGGTATTGAGTTTCTGGTTGGACGAGGTTGGGCCAAGCGGATGGTACCGGGCGGATGATGCGCTCGACCAGGAAATCCGCGACCAATTCGAAGCGGGCTGGTCCGGCGCCATGCATGGACGCCACGCGCTGTGGCTGACCTATCCGACAGGAACACTGGCCTATATCATCCTGCTGGATCAATTCCCGCGCAACATGTTCCGTGGCAGTGGCACGGCGTTCTCGTCGGATCGCTTTGCCTTGGCAGCGGCCAAGCAGGCCATTGGCAAGAACTGGGATTTGAAGATTGACGAGCCGGCGCGGCAGTTCTTCTACCTGCCGCTGATGCATTCGGAGAACCTGTGTGATCAGGACCGCTGTGTGCGCTTGCTGATGGAACGGATGCCAGAGCACGGCGGCAGCAACCTGCTGCATGCCCGCGCGCATCGAGAGGTGATCCGAAAGTTCGGCCGCTTTCCCTACCGCAACGATGCACTGGATCGCCACTTCACCCCGATCGAACGGAGCTATGTCGATGGCGGTGGCTACGGGTCAACCGTTGAGGAATTGAAAAAGGCCAGCTAACCTTTCGCGGTATCATGACTGCCATTTCAAATCGCGCCATGACCCGACCGCCCCGCGCCCTGATGCCCGATTATCTTCGGCTGTTTGCGCTGTTCGGGATCGTCATCGTGAACGTGCAGTACATCGCGTTCTCGGTTCTGCACAACCTGACCGATCCGATTGCCGTAACCACCTCGGACGCGGTCACGCTCTGGCTGGTGAACGGTCTGGCGCTGCTCAAGACCTATGGTTTGTTCTCCTTCATGTTTGGCGTCGGTCTGGCCTTCATGATGCGGTCGGCGCAGCGCCGTGGCCTGCGGTTCGGCAAGATGTATCGCAACCGCATGATCGGGTTGCTGATTTTCGGTCTCGCGCATGGCTGCCTGTTCTTTCCGGGCGATATCCTCGTGATTTATGCCATCATGGGGTCAATTCTTTACCGGCTCCGCGATTGGGAGGCGGACCGCCTTGTCCGGCTCGGGGCCGGACTCTTGATCGCGCAAGTGGCGCTTGGCACGCCGCTTTTGCTGATGCCCTCGGACTATCCGCCGGCTTTTCTGACGCTGGAGGATCGGGTGCTGAGCGGTGACAGCTTTCGCGACGCGGCGCAGTTCCGAACCGTGGGATTCGTCTTTACATTGCCCGTGGCCCTCATCGCGCAAGGTCTTTCGGCGCTCGGCTGGTTCTGCCTTGGGCTTGCGGCGGTGAAATCCGGGATGATCGACAACCAAGGCCACCCGTTGTGGCATCGGGCGCGCCGGTGGTGCCTGCTGCCGGGGGTGGGGCTGAGCCTGCTGGGTGCGGCGATGTGGCAATGGGGCGCGACAGTTCCGGGTGCCGCGTTGGTGGTGGTGGCTGCGCCTGTGACGACCTTGGGCTATCTTGGCCTGATTGCCGCTTTGGCGCAGGCGCCGGGACCGATGATGCACCGCGTGCTGGCAGCGGGCGGATCGAGCTTGAGCATCTACCTTGGCCAGTCAATCATCCTGTCGACGGTCTTTGCGGGCTATGGTCTTGACCTTTGGGAAGAGGTCAGCCGCGCCACTGCCGTCGCCATGGCGATCGGTGTAACGGGTGTCTTGATCGGACTGCTGACGCTCTGGCGAGCATGGTTTTCGCAAGGCCCCTTCGAGCTGGTTTTGCGCAGGATTACGTATACCGGGGTACGCCCGTCGTCCGGACCCGGGTCGCACGCCTGACCCGGGCCCGTTGCTGCGTGCGTGAGATCACCTGGAGGCTGTGAAAATCTTGTTGATGTTGCCACCAAGTGCGGCGTTGAATTCGGCCTCCGATTGTTGTTTCGACAGGCCTTCGGCCAGTGCGCGCGAAAAGCTGGCAATCATTTTCGGGTTCCGCGCAAGACGGTCGCAGGCGTCGTCGGTGGTGTAGCCGCCCGACAAGGCCACGACACGCAGAACGCGGGCGTGATTGGACAGGTCGGTATACCGGCCGTCCTCGGTCGGGATCGTCAGTTTGAGCATCACGATCTTGTCGCCATCCAGTGCATCGAGATGGGCGAGGATCTCGTCGTGAAGAATATCCTCTGCCGCGGCCTTGCTGGGGCTGTTGATGTCGACCTCGGGTTCGAGGATCGGCACCAAGCCGGCATCAATGACGGACTTGGCGACTTCAAATTGCTGGGACACAATGTCCTTGATGCCCGTGGGATCCGCCGCGTGGATCACTGACCGTTCCTTGGTTCCGAATACACCCATCGGTTTTGCCTCGGCAAGAAGCGCGTCAAGTCCCGGGATCGGCTTCATGAGCTGAACGCCATTGACCTTTTCCTCGAGTCCCTTGTCGATCTTGAGAAACGGGACCACGCCGCGCTTTTGCCAGAGGTAGGTGGGGACCGGTGTGCCTTCGACCGAATCGCGCATGGTGCGTTCGAACAGGATCGCGCCCAGCACTTTCTCCGAGTTGAAATCGGGGGCTGTCATGATGCGGCAGCGCATGTCGTGGATGAGTCCGAACATCTCGGCGTCGGTGCTGTAGGCCTCTTCTTTGATGCCATAGAGGCGCAGCGCTTTCGGGGTGGAACCGCCACTCTGGTCAAGGGCTGCGATAAAGCCCGCGCCGGTTGCAATGCGGTCTGCCATAACGGTGTCGGTCATGTGGTGTTCCCAAGGTTTCTGGTCCGGTTATCCGATTTCCTAGATCAGACAAGCCATGAAAGATAGTGGATTTCCAGACGGTTAGCGCTAACCGTTTTGCGATCCTTGGGTATTTGTGGCCCCGTTGCGCCGCGGCCGGGCGTGAAGCCATATCCCGTCGCGCGCCCGTACCGTCAGATGTGCCACCGGCACAGGCGTTTTGCCCGGCAGGGGCGACAGGGCGACGGACCGCAGCATCAGGGACAGCAGCAGCGGTCCTTCGGCCATCGCAAAGCCCGCGCCCGGGCAGACGCGGGGACCCGCGCTGAACGGGATATAGGCCTCGCGGAGCGATTGGCGGGTTGCGTCGGTTTGCCATCGGGCGGGGTCGAATGCGTCCGGGTTATCCCAGAGTCGCTTATGCCGGTGCAAGTGCCAGGGACTCAGCACCAGTTGCGCACCCTTGGGGACGCTGCGTTTGCGGAAGATCTCGGCCTTGGTCGTCTCGCGCACCATCATCGGGACAGGCGGATAGAGCCGCAAAGCCTCGCGGAACACGTCCCGGCTGGTGGTCAGACGTTTGACCTCCGAGGCCTGCGTCATGCCCTTCGCCTCGGCAGCGATGCGCTCCTGCCAGTCCGGTGCTTCGGCACAGAGATAGAGCGCCCAGGCCAGCGCGCTGGCGCTGGTTTCGTGCCCGGCAAGGAAAAAGATCGCGACCTGGTCCACCATTTCCGCTTCGGTGAAACACGCGCCGGTTTCCGGATCGGGCGTTGTCATGATGCGGGTGGACAGGTCATCGGGTGCGGTGCCCGCCTTGATCGCCCTGTGCCGGTCGGCCACAAGCTGCCGGATCAGGCGGCGAATGGTCCGTGCGGCGCGTTTGGTGTCAGCGCGGTGAAAGCGGGGAACCCAACGGGGCAGGGGCAGGAAGGCGGCAAGGTTGAGGATCGGCTGGCTGCGTTGGTAGGCGCGGAATTCGTGAAACACTGCGCTGGCGATCTCGTCCTCTATCGGGATGGAGAACAGCGTGCGAAAGATCACATCGGCGGCGGCGTGGCTTGTGATTTCTTCGATCTCGACCTCGGCTCCGTCGCCGATCCTGTGCAGCACACGGTCGAGCATCGCGTGGCCCGCGTCCCACATGGCCGGAAGCGAGGCCGCAAGATGCCCGCGTTCAAAGGCCGGGTCGATGATACGGCGCTGGCGTTCCCATGTCGCGCCGTTGGTCAGGAACACCGCGTCACCCAGCAGCGGGCGCAGCCCTTCACCGATCCTGTTCGATTTGGGAAAGTCGCGCGGGCGGTCGCGCAGGATCATGCGCAGGAGATCGGCATCATTGGCAAGGTAGGAGCGGAAGAACGGCGTGCGAAACTCGGCCATCCACGCCGAATAGAGCCGTTCGGGCTGGGCCGAAAGGATATCGCGCCGAAACAGCGCCATGTAGCGCCAGAGCGAGACGCGGTCGGGGCGGGATCGGGGCTTTGGCGGGATCACGGAGCGGTCGAGGCGTATTTTGACACCGGCACGTCGATTCGGCTTGGCGATGGCGCGCGATGGGCATAGCGGGTGCCAAGCGTCATCGGGCCCGCGGTGATCTGGAAGTAATCGTAATCCAGCGGCTGGTCGAAGGCACAGAGATACTGGAAATGCAGTCGAAAGAACTTGCGCTTGATCTCTTGCCACAGCTCGGGCGAGAGCGAGCGCGAGAATTGCGCCGAGAAGACCAGCGGCCATTGCTTGTCCCGGGTGGCAACGCCGGAAACGCTCACCGGATCGCAGAGCGCGAAGGCGCAGCCGTCGCCGGGGGCGGTGACATCGACCCAGACGATCTCGTCCAGCTCTGACAGGAATTGCAGGTCAGCGCGAAGCTTGTGCGCATCGGGCAGGAAAGACACCATCGGAATGACATGCCCGATACTGAGAAAGGCGAGCGCCGGGCGGGCCGGGCGGTCCGGCGCGTCGCGCAGGAGGTCGGCGAGGATCGAAACCGCCAGATGCGCGCCCGAGGAATGACCGACCACCAAAACCTCGTCATACTCCTGCGACAGGGCCTGGTCGACGACCGTTCGGAAGGCGTCCAGCCGTGTTTGCAACGCTGGCGGCGTGGCGCCACGGTGGCTGGCCGAGAAGGCGAAATCATTCATCAGGTAATACGCGAAAACGCGGCGATCCAATGATTTGAACCAGCGCAGGAGCAGAACCACGATGACGAAGAATGGCCCCCAATAGAGCAGCGACGCGCCCCAGTCCACGCCGGTCCCGTCCCCGGTGGCCCACAGGACTGCGGCCGAAAATACGGTGCTGAGACCCCAGCCCACCAGGTGCGCCGTCAAGAGCGCGGCAAGGAGTTGAAGAAGCAAAACGCCAATCGGGTAGAGCGCCGCAACAAGCGGGCCTTTCGGCAACGCCGCGAGTCGCCGCAGCGTGCCGGAGCCGATATATATCCAGCTGGTGCGCACCAATTGCCAATAGGTTGCGGGAATGCTGGCCGACATGCTGTCGCGGACAATGTCGGACCAGCGCAGCACCTCGATGTCGGCGTGTACGCGGCTTTCCGCGATCAGGGCAGAGACGTGCCAGCCAAAGGACTCATCGGTGTCGGAGGCCTGAACACTCAGCCCGTAGCCCGAGATCTCGGCCTGTTTTGCGCCTTCCTTGCGGTACAGCTCGCGGTACCGGCGGGCCGGAAAAGGGTCGTATCCGGGGATGTAGAACACCTTGCGGCAACGGACGGTGGTGGGCGCGGCGGACATGGCGGGCTGCTCTTGCGTTTTGTCGAGTGTAGCAGTGTCTGCAAAATGCGCCAATTTTTTGGTGAACCGCCGGGCTGCCGGTCTATGCTTCACGAGTTTCGACCCTAGATGACGTTGCAACAGAAACAGGACCGCCATGATCGACATCGTAAATGCCATCGCCGCCCTTCTGAGTATCGCGCTCGGAGCGTTCGGCTTTCTTGCCCCGCGCTATACCGCCGGCGTTCTGGACCTGCGCACGGGCGACACGACGATGGGACTGTCGGAGTTGCGCGCCTCGGCGGGCGGGATGTTCGTCGTCGTGGGCGCTGCCTGTCTTTGGCTGGACGATCCGTTCGCCTATGCGATGCTTGGCTTTGTCTATCTCGGGGCCGGCGCGGGACGGGCCCTTTCGCTGATCCTCGACCGGCCACCGTTGCCCAAGGCACATCTGTATTTCCTCTTCGAGGCGGTGTTCGCGGCTTGGCTGCTGATCGTGAACCTGTGACCCCTAGGGTCCGGACCTGGAACCGGATTTGGACGGATATACACGAATTACAGAGTTCCGATGCTGTTGGTGCTTGAAATTCGCCCCGACACACCCGATATTACTAGAGTTCTCACAAGGAACTATGGACATAAACGCGCGTGAAATAAGCGGCTCGGACCCGGGGGCGGTACCCGGCGGCTCCACCATATACCCTGTCGTTTGCAGGATCATGGGGCCGAAACAGGATCGACGAACGTGTAAAGACGTAGCTTTGTCTCGGTGAGATACCACCGTTATCGGTTCATACAGTATAGTTGCAAACGACAACAATGCTCCGGTGGCAATGGCCGCGTAAGCGGTCGGCGTTACCGATCTTTAAGCCCTGATGCCTAGCAGCGTCAGGCGGGGTTCGCAGGCACCTGGCAACAGAAGCCTGCATTTTCCTTGAGTTTGAGGCCAGAGCCGGCAAAGCCCGTTTTTATGGTCAGACGCGCGTTGCGATCGGTGAAGCGGTTCACGCAATCGGTTTTACGGTCGCTTTTGCTTGACCTGACCGCGGCGCTGGGCATCTTACCAAGACATGATCTTGCGCACCCTGTTCCTCTGTCTGTTCCTGGCCCAACCGGCGCAGGCATGCCGGACCGCGCTCATCCTGGCAATGGACGTGTCGCAATCGGTTGATCCGGGGGAATTCCGACTTCAGATTGATGGTCTGGCGGCGGCGCTGCGGGATCCGGAGATCGCGGAGATTCTCGTGCGTGATCAGGTTGCGTTGAGCGTGCTCCAGTGGTCCGGCGTTGATGCGCAGGAGGTGAGCCTGGATTGGACACGGATGCGCAGCCCCACGCATGTGCAGGTTTTTGCCAATGCGGTGCAGCGTTTGGAACGCGGCTTCGTGATGTCGAACACTGCGCCAGCCGAGGCGATGCAGCGGGCATTGCAGCATTTTCAGGGTGGACCCGACTGTGACCGGCGTGTTGTGGACATGTCAGGCGACGGGACACCCAACGCGGGTGGCGAAGTGGGTCGTATCCGCCGAACAGCCGAACGGGCGGGAATCACCGTCAACGGTCTTGCGATCGAGAGTCTTGGACGGGCGATCACCAATTTTTATTTGCGCAGCGTGATTACATCTGATGGGTTCGTGGAAACGGCGCGTGGCTATCGCGACTACGCCCGCGCGATCCGGCGCAAGATCCTCAGGGAGGTCAGCACTGTCTCCGGGTAAGCGATTTCCGCGCGACCTGCGGGTTTCCGGCAGGGTGGCCTTTTGTTTTGAGTTTAATTCAATATGATCACGACAGACTCGGGGGATATGACCGCCATGACGACCGGCATCAATTATGGAAGCCTGATGCATCAGGCTATGCGGGGCTTGATCCGCTCTGTTCTGGAGGGTGTCCGGACGGGCGGCCTGCCCGGAGAGCATCACTTCTTCATCACCTTTGACACCGGGCATCCGGACGTGGAAATCGCCGACTGGCTGTCGGACCGCTATCCGGGCGAAATGACTGTGGTGATGCAGCATTGGTTCGACAATCTGGTCGTGACCGAGGATGGCTTTGCCGTGACACTCAATTTTGGCGATGCGCCGGAGCGGCTGTATATTCCCTATGACGCGATCCTGACATTCGTCGACCCGTCGGTGGAATTCGGGTTGCGATTCGAAAACACTGACGGCGGAGAGGATGCAGATACGTCCTTGGTCCCGGCGCCCAGCCAGGTTGACGACAGTGCCGACGCCTCCGCCCCGCAGGACGACGAGGACGAACAAGAAGACCCTGAACGTCAGGAAGCGGAAGTGGTCAGCCTCGATACGTTCCGTAAATAGCGCCTGCGCCAGTTTGACAATTGCCCCGCGCGGCGGTTGCCGGTAAACGGCATGCAGCTGCATACCGAGGAGATCCAGATGGCTCAGACCCGCACCGAATCCGACAGTTTCGGCCCGCTCGAGGTTCCAAACGACAAGTATTGGGGCGCGCAAACACAGCGCTCGATCATGAATTTCCCGATCGGCTGGGAAAAGCAGCCCGTGGCGATTGTCCGCGCCTTGGGCGTGATCAAGAAGGCCTGTGCGCAGGCAAACAAAACAACTGGCGATCTGGACCCGCGCCTGGCGGATGCGATCATCCAGGCGGCAGACGAGGTGATCGACGGCACGCTGGATGATAACTTCCCCCTTGTCGTGTGGCAAACAGGGTCGGGCACACAGTCGAACATGAACGCCAACGAGGTCATCGCGAACCGCGCGATTGAAATCCTGGGTGGTGTGATCGGATCGAAGGACCCGGTGCACCCGAACGACCATTGCAACATGGGCCAGTCGTCGAACGACACCTTCCCGACCGCGATGCATATCGCCGCTGCCATGATGGTGCGGGACGTGCTGTTGCCGGGGCTGGAAAAGCTGGCGGCGGGGCTCGAGCAGAAATCGGATGAATTCAAGGATATCATCAAGATCGGCCGCACCCACACGCAGGATGCCACGCCGCTGACGCTTGGGCAGGAATTTTCCGGCTATGCGCATCAGATGCGTCAGGGCATCGCGCGGGTGAAGGCGTGCTTGCCGGGGCTCCATGAGCTGGCGCAGGGGGGGACCGCTGTGGGAACCGGCCTGAATACCAAGGCGGGCTGGGGCGAGGCGGTTGCCGGCAACATGGCCGAGATCACGGGTCTGCCGTTTGTCACCGCGCCGAACAAGTTCGAGGCGCTGGCTGCGCATGACGCGATGGTGTTCATGTCTGGCGCTTTGGCGACGTTGGCGGGCTCGTGCTACAAGATCGCCAACGACATCCGCTTCCTGGGGTCCGGCCCGCGCTCGGGTCTGGGAGAATTGATCCTGCCGGAAAACGAGCCAGGCAGTTCGATCATGCCGGGCAAGGTCAACCCGACGCAGGCCGAGGCGCTCACGCAGGTCGCGGCTCATGTGATGGGCAATGATGCGGCGATCAAGTTCGCAGGCTCACAGGGGCATTTCGAACTCAATGTCTACAATCCGATGATGAGCTATAACCTGCTGCAATCCATGCAACTTTTGAGCGATGCTGCGGACAGTTTCACCGAGCGGATGCTGATGGGTATCGAGGCGAACGCTCCGCGGATCGAGAAACTGATGACGGAATCGCTGATGCTGGTCACCGCACTTGCGCCAACGATCGGGTATGACAACGCGACAAAGGTGGCCAAGACGGCGCACAAGAACGGCACGACGCTCAAGCAAGAGGCGATCGCGCTGGGCTTCGTCGATGCCGAAACCTTTGACCGCGTGGTGCGGCCCGAAGACATGATCGGTCCGAAGGGGTAAGCGGCGAAGCCGTTTCGAAACGGCTTTTTCAAGCGCGTTCGAACGCGCTTGGCCGCGCGGTTTGGAAATTGCGCGCGAAAGGCCGTTCGAAGCGGCCTTGCCATCGTGCCAGAGCGACGTAATTTACCCACATGAGCAATGTTGCAAATCTGAACCGGTTCAGGAAATCCAAGGCGCGCCAAGACAAGAAGGCGCGCGCGCAGGAAAACGCCGTGACACATGGGCGCACGAAGGCGCAGAAATCACTGGACACCGCAAAGATGGACAAGATGGCGCGCGACCTGGATGGTAAATCCAGACCATGAGCGGCCGTCCGGTGAAGCGGTCATTGACGCTGCGCGGACATCGCACAAGCGTGTCGCTCGAGGATGCCTTCTGGAAAGCCTTTCGGGACATCGCGCGGGAAAAGAACACGCCGATCAATGCGTTGGCGGCGGAGATTGACGAAAACCGAAGCATGGATGTGGGCCTTGCCTCGGCCATTCGGGTTTTTGTTCTGGAATTTTACCGGCGCGGTTGAGCCAATTCCGGAATGCGGCACAGGTCCGAACGTTGCCCCCGGGGTCTTGCTATCGGATCACGTTGTGCTCTGGCCCATACGGAAAGCCGGTCAAGTTGTCGGCGCCGTCTTCGGTGACCACCAGAATGTCGTGCTCGCGGTACCCGCCCGCGCCGGGCGTGCCTTCGGGACGCCAGAGCATCGGCTCGATTGAGACAACCATGCCCGCCTCCAGCACCGTGTCGATATCCTCGCGCAGCTCCAAGCCTGCTTCGCGACCATAGTAGTGGCTCAGGATGCCAAAGGAATGGCCATAGCCGAAGGACCGGTATTGCAGCAGGTTTGCGTCTGCGAACAAGCGGTTGATCTCGTCGCAGATCCGCGCGCAGGAGATGCCGGGCTTGATCAGGCTGAGGCCCAGTTCATGTGCCGCAACATTGGCCGTCCAGATGCGCAGGCTATCGGCATCGGGCTCGCCGAGAAAGAGCGTGCGTTCCAGAGCGGTGTAATAGCCCGAGATCATTGGAAAGGTGTTGAGGCTCAGGATGTCGCCCATCTCCAACGCGCGGGTGGTCACGGGGTTATGGGCGCCGTCTGTGTTCAGCCCGGACTGGAACCAGGCCCAGGTGTCGCGAAGCTCGCTGTCTGGAAAGCGTTGGACAATCTCATGCTCCATCGCGTCGCGCCCGGCCATGGCGATGTCAATCTCGCGGGCACCGGGTTTGATGGCGTCCCGGATGGCATGGCCGCCGACATCGGCCACGCGGGCGCCTTCGCGGATGAGCGCGATTTCGGCGGGCGATTTGACCATGCGGGACTGCATCGTGTCAGGTGCGATGTCGATGAGCGTGGCATCGGCGAGAAAGCTGTCCAGCGTGTTGCGGGCCGCAAGGGTCAGGTGATCGCCTTCAACCCCGAGGCGGCGCCCCTTGTCCACAAGCGCCGCGACCGCGCGCCAGAAGTTGTCGCGCTCCCAGTCTGTATAGATGACGTTGTCGCAATGGCTGCGCCGCCACGGCTGGCCGCCGTCGATATTGGCGGACACGGTGGTGCAGGTGTCATGCGTCACGACAAGGCCGTAGGGGCGGCCGAAGCTGCAATAGAGAAACCCGGAATAATAGGCGATGTTCTGCATCGACGAGAGCAGCACCGCGTCCAGTTCGTGCCGCACCATGATCTTGCGTAGACCATCAATGCGCTGGTCGTATTCCGATTGCGCAAACGGAAGAGGGGCTTTCCCGCCGTTGTGGCATGTGAACGTCCGGGGACGGTCCAGGGTATTATCGTGCATCACAAGGTCTCCGTAATATCCGCCGGGACCTCAGTCGAAACGCCCGGCATCACATCCGGGCGTTCAGGACGACAGGCTTTCGTTGAAAGCTTGATGCGGGTTTTGGCCCGACGACGCCATCGTCGGCACATCGTGGTGTCGATGGCAAAGGACGGGGCGTCTGTCAATGGGGCAGTGGTGAGAGCGGCGCCTGAGATCGCGCATCATACGCCCGTGTCTTACGCCCGTGTCAGGCCCGGCGATTGATCGCCACGGTGCCAAGCAACATGTCGGTCAGACCCTGCCCGCGTTCGGTGACGAACATCATCGCGATGGAAATCAGTTGCAGCGGGAAGATCGACATCGACACGGTATAGCCCAGCGTGTGCATGAAAGCCTGGCTGAAGTCGAAATGCTCGCCCCGGCTGTCGCGGAATTCGATCGACATGAGGCGCATGCCCCAGGTGGCTGATCCGCCGGTAATGGTTGCAACGCGGTAGGCAAAGCCCACCACGAAGAAAAGCAGCGGCAGGAACCACAGCGCGATGAACAGGGTCATCACCACGATCGGAATCACGAGCCCGAGGATCAGCGCCGCGTCGATCACCCAGGCCAGACCGCGCTTGATGGTGACGCTGTCGTAAAACTCGGGCTGGACCATCGGGTCGGGCAGGTTGGGATAGGCGTCAGAAGCATACATCGTCATGGGAACCGTTGCATTTGGGCGGGAACAGACGTGGCCCCGATATGGGGCCACCGGCGGTCTTTTCAAAGATCAAGCGTCTTCGCTTTCACGCTCTTGCTTGGCGGTGCGGGCACGCTCGTCCATGAACTGGTCGAATTCGGCCTTGTCCTTGGAGTCACGCAGGCGCTTCAGGAAGGCTTCGAAATTTTCCTGTTCTTCTTCGAGACGGCGCAGCGTTTCGGTCTTGTAGGCATCGAAAGCGGTGTTGCCGGAGGACCGCATCGCGGTGAATTTCGGCGACAGGCCGCGCGCGCGGCAGGATTTGGTGAACATGCGTTTGCTCCAGATCATATAGGCTAGGAGGGCCAGGCCGACGGGCCAGAAGAAGATGAACCCAAGGACCATTGCGGCGATCCAGGCACCTTTGCCCTTGTCGTCCAGCCACGCCTCGGCGCGGGAAAACCAGCTCATGCGGGAAGGAAGTGAAGCGGGGGCGGTCATCGTACTCATTGTCAACTCCGTTGTTTGCCTGATGTGAATGCCTTTCACATAAAAGAGATCGGAGTTGCGGTCCGATATTGCAAGCATTTATGTGAATGTTTTTCACATTTACTTACTTTACGTTTTAAAATCAGAAACTTGAGCGTTCGCCAAGTTTGGCAGGATCTTTGGATCCATCGGAAAGAGATGCCGCGGCGTGCCGGCAGCAGCCCAGACCGTGTCGAATTCGAGCAATCTCGGGTCCAGCCAGGCACGGATTGGGTTCAGGTGCCCCAACGGGGCAACGCCGCCGATGGCAAAGCCTGTCTGCGCGCGGATCAACCCCGCGTCGGCCTTGCCCAATGGCTCTGCGGCGCAGTTGGAGGCCTTGGCGGCATCGACACGATTGCCGCCCGCTGTCAGAAAAAGCACAGCATCGCCGCTTGTTTCCGCGCGAAAGATGATGGATTTGGCGATCTGGTCGATGTGGCACCCGACACTGTCCGCCGCCTCCTGCGCGGTGCGGGCCTGTCCCACCTCGCGGATATCGATCGGCAATCCGGCGGCCTCAAGGGCCGCGCGCACACGTTTCAGGCTTTTGCTCATGGCCGCGTCCTTCGTGTCATGCAGGCGTTCGCGACGTCATAGGACGTGCCGTCGGAACAGAAAAGGTAAGATTGCCCATTGTGCTATGACGGCAACTGGCCTTAATGTAACAAGCAGCCAAATCCGCGTCGCGGCGTTCTGGCGCACGAGTTTCGCTGTTTTGAGCATCGGCAGAGTGTCCTGAGTTCAAAGCAGGCTGATATGGCCCACAAGGCCTTCTATAAAAGCCTGAGGTTTTTCGAACATCAGGTTCGCAATGGACGCGGTCACTCCGGTGACATGCGTCGGAGAAGAAACGCGATGAAACGCGCGCAGGAAATGAGGTTCGAGCGACGGGGCATTTCACCCCGGCCAACCGCTGCGCACTCTGTCGCCATGACAAGTCACACCCGATCCACCCCCACGCTCATCGGCAGGCGGGCACGACGGCTGTGCATACGGAATTTATGCCAAATAAAATGCTTATCGATGCCACCCACGCGGAGGAAACCCGCGTTGTGGTGGTTGATGGAAACAAGGTCGAGGAATTCGACTTTGAATCCGAAAACAAGCGCCAGCTTGCTGGCAACATCTATCTCGCAAAAGTAACGCGGGTCGAGCCATCGCTACAGGCAGCCTTTGTCGATTACGGTGGCAATCGCCACGGCTTTCTTGCGTTTTCGGAAATCCATCCAGACTACTACCAGATCCCCGTGGCGGATCGCGAGGCGCTTCTGGAAGAAGAACGCGCTTACGCCGAAAGTCAGGCCAAGCTCGAAGAGGACGATGAAAAACCCAATTCGCGCCGCGGTCGCGGGCGGACCCGGTCGAAAGCGGCCAAGGCCGACGGAGATGACGCCGTCGCCACCAAGGAGGTGTCTGAGGATATCTCGGGGATGGAAACCATCGACCTGACAGATGACGCCGAAGAGGGCGAAGGCCTGTCGCCGATGGAAACCGTATCGGAAACGCCGATCGAAGAACCCGAGGATGAAGACAGCACCGGTCAGGATGACGCGGATGCGGGCGAAACCGCCCGCAATTCGGAAGATGACGAGGCGGAGTCCGCGACACAGCCCGCGGATCGGGACAACAACATTGAATCCGTCGCGGACGATGACACGCAAGACGATATCCGTCCGGCGCGCAAACCACGCCCCAAGCGCTACAAGATCCAGGAAGTCATCAAGGTGCGCCAGATTCTCCTGGTGCAGGTCGTCAAGGAAGAGCGCGGCAACAAGGGCGCGGCGCTGACCACCTATTTGTCGCTGGCCGGGCGGTATTGCGTTTTGATGCCGAACACCGCACGCGGTGGCGGGATCAGCCGCAAGATCACCAACGCGCCCGACCGCAAGAAGCTCAAGGAGATCGCGAATGAAATCGACGTCCCGCAGGGCGCGGGGCTGATCATTCGGACCGCCGGAGCGAAGCGCACCAAAACCGAGATCAAACGCGACTACGAATATTTGCAGCGTCTTTGGGAACAGATCCGCGAGTTGACGCTCAAATCGATCGCGCCGGCCAAGATTTACGAAGAAGGCAACCTGATCAAACGATCCATCCGCGACCTTTACAACCGCGAGATCGACGAGGTTCTGGTCGAAGGCGAACGCGGCTATCGCATCGCCAAGGACTTCATGAAGATGATCATGCCGTCCCACGCCAAGAACGTGAAACTCTATTCCGACCAGATGCCGCTGTTCGCGCGCCATCAGGTGGAATCCTACCTGTCCGGCATGTTCAACCCGACGGTGCAGCTCAAATCCGGCGGCTACATCGTGATCGGCGTGACCGAGGCGCTTGTGGCCATCGACGTGAACTCGGGCCGGGCCACAAAGGAAGGCTCGATCGAGGAAACCGCGCTGAAGACCAACCTGGAGGCCGCCGAGGAAGTGGCCCGCCAGTTGCGTCTGCGCGACCTTGCGGGCCTGATCGTGATCGATTTCATCGACATGGACGAGCGCAAGAACAACAATGCCGTCGAGAAGCGTATCAAGGACAGGCTCAAGAACGACCGCGCGCGTATCCAGGTCGGCCGGATTTCCGGTTTCGGCCTGATGGAGATGAGCCGCCAGCGTCTGCGCCCCGGCATGATCGAGGCAACGACGCAGCCATGCCCGGCCTGTCACGGCACGGGCCTGATCCGGTCGGATGACAACATGGCGTTGCAGGTGTTGCGCCAGATCGAGGAAGAAGGCGTGCGCCGCCGCTCGCGGGAAGTGCTGGTCACCTGTCCGGTGTCGATTGCCAACTTCCTCATCAACCAGAAGCGGGAACATATCGCGCAAATCGAAATGCGCTATGGCCTGTCGGTCCGCATCGAAGGTGATGTACACATGGTCAGCCCGGATTTCTCGATGGAGAAGTTCAAGACCGCGACCCGCACGGTGCCGGAAGCCTCTGACCACGTCGTGTCCGTGGATACCTCCTTGATGGACATGATCGACGAGGATGCGACCGAGGACGAAGATGCGCCCGAAGAGCAGGAAGCAGCGCCCACGCAGGAGGCGGCATCGCCCGAGGACGACGACGCCAAGCCCAAGAAGCGCCGCCGCCGGTCGCGGCGCGGTGGGCGTGGGCGCAACAAGAACCGGGATCGTCAGGATGGCGACGAGTCGGAGCAGGATGCCTCGGCTGAAGCGCAATCCGACGTGACCGAAGCGGACACGGCTGACACCCAGAATGAGGGTGACGCCGAAGCTGCAAAGGACAGCGCCAAAGAGGAGGAGGCGCCGGCCAAACCCAAGCGCACCACGCGGACGCGGTCGAGGAAACCGGCCGAGGACCAAAGCGCAGCAGAGCCCGCTTCCGAGGCGAGCGAGGATAAACCCGCTGCCGCGCCGAAGAAGGCAAGCACGCGCAAACCTGCGTCGCGTCGCAAGCAGGCTGACGCACCCGCAGAGGTGCAAGACGCCGAAGCTGTCTCCGAGACGGCAGAAGCGGCGGCCCCGAAGAAAAAGCCGACCACCCGCAGCCGCAAGAAGGCGGAACCGGCGGACAAGGTGGCCGCGGCAGCGGCTACTGCGGAAGAGACCAAGGCCAAAGCGCCAGCCAAGCGCACACGCAAGCCGACCAAGGCCGAGCAGGCAAAGAAGGCAACCGCTGAGGATGCCGCCGTGCCTGCCGAGGACATTGCACCGGTGCCCGAATTGGCGGCGCAGCCACAGCCCGCGCCCGAGCCGGAGGTCGCGGAAACGACCCAAGCGCCTGCCGTGGAGCCGGCCAAGGCCGAACCGGCAAAGGTCGAGGCCAAAGAGCCGGAACCTGCGGCGGCGGACCCGGCCAAGACAGAGCCGGAACCGGTTGCGGCCGATGCGCAACCTGCGTCCGCAGAGGACGGCAAGAAAAAGCGCCGTGGGTGGTGGTCTTTGGGCCGTTGATCAAACTGACCTGACGCTGTTCAAGCGCCCCCGTGTTCCGCACGGGGGCGTTTTGCATTCAGGCCTTGCGGATCACCCAGACCATCCCGTCTGCCTGTGCGGCACTTTCGACAAGGGTATGGCCCGCCTCGGCGCAGAAATGGGGCATGTCCACGATCGCCGCCGGGTCATCGGTCAGAATGCGCAGTTCATCCCCCGACGAAAGGGCCATCAGCCGTTTGCGTGTCTTGAGAACGGGCAGGGGGCACAACAGGCCGGTGGCATCAAGGTCATCGCTCATGCGTGTCATCTAGGCAGATGCGGCGATGCTGTCCACTGTCATGGCACGATCATGTGACGCCGCGTCGCGTGACAGGGGTGCGGGCTTGGCATATGTGGGGCGTATGATCGAATACCAAATCATTGACGCGGCGTTGTTCCCTGCGATGAGCGTGGCGCTCCTGGCCGGAGCGCTGTCTTTTCTCAGCCCGTGTGTCTTGCCGATCGTGCCGCCCTATCTGGCCTATATGTCGGGCGTCAGCGTGGCCGATATCGAAGCCGGCGGGGCCGGACGCCGTCGCGGTGTGATCGCGGCGCTTTTCTTCGTGCTGGGTCTGTCAACGATCTTTATCCTGCTGGGCTTTACCGCCTCGGCCTTCGGGTCGATGTTCCTGCAATACCAGACCCAACTGGCACAGGCGTCGGGCGTTGTGGTGATCATTTTCGGCCTGCACTTCCTGGGCGTCTTCCGCATTCCGTTCCTTGATCAGGAAGCACGATTGGAGTCCGGACAACAGGGCGGATCAGCCTTTGGTGCCTACGTGTTGGGTCTGGCCTTTGCCTTTGGCTGGACACCCTGCATCGGGCCGCAGCTGGGGGCGATCCTGTCCATGGCGGCCTCCGAGGCGTCGGTGACACGGGGCACGATCCTGCTCGCGGTTTATGCAGCGGGGCTGGGCATCCCGTTCCTTTTGGCGGCGATGTTCCTGACGCGTGCGATGGGGCTGATGAATCGCATCAAGAAGCATATGCGCACGATCGAACTGGCGATGGGGGGGCTTTTGGTGATCGTCGGTCTCGCGCTTGTGACCGGAGCCTTCACGTCTTTTGCGTTCTGGCTGCTCGAAACATTTCCCGGATTGGCGTTGTTGGGCTAGCAAAGCGCACCCTTCGGACGGACTGATGAAAAAGTCTCGATGGGTGTTGCGCCTGGCGGGCACAAGGCGCCGCCATAGGGGTAAGATCAAGGGGGCAGCATTTTGGCCAGGTCTGGAATTCCGGTGGCAAATCTGCTGATGTCTGTCCAATCGATCGATACGGACCCAGGTAACATGATGCTCTTCCCAGGATATTGCGTGACAATGGCGCGGTACAATGCATGGCAGAACAAGCAGCTGCGTGCCGTGTTCGAAACGCTCAGCGAGGCCGAGCTTCGAAAGAACCGCAAGGCCTTTTTCGGGTCTCTGATGACGACCGCGAACCATCTTCTTTGGGGTGACACGCTCTGGATGTCGCGGCTTGACGGCGGTGCAGGCCCCGGTGTCGACGCATCAGGGCATGCCACGTTCACCCCGACCGTCGCCGTCTGGGCCGGGGAGCGGTTCAAGATGGATGCGCGCATCCTTCGGTGGGCGGACGGATTGCGTGCGGTCGACCTCAAGGGAGATCTGACCTGGTGTTCGGGTACGCTCGACCGCGAGCTGTCACACCGGATTGACCTGTGTATCACGCATTTCTTCAACCATCAGACGCATCACCGCGGGCAGATCCACGCCATGCTGACTGCGGCCGGTGCCAAAGCGCCAGTGACCGATCTGATCTTCATGCCCGAGGACGGCCCATGGCTTTGAACGTGCAGGGGGCATGCGTGTCATGTGCGCGCACTCTGCCAGACAGATGTGCGGCGGGTGTCTCGGGCCGTGGCAAAAGGGTAGGAATGACATGAAGACGCCGCAAGATGTGCAGACGGCGCAAATCCGGGAGACAGTCTGAGCGAAGCACGGGCACAAGACGGTGGGAGCGAGAGGCCAGCCTCTCGCGCTCTCCGGAGTTTGATTGGCAAGATGAAGGAGCAAGACATGTTCAAGGCATTGGTGGTCCGCAAGGATGCGGAGAGCGGAAAGACATCGGCGGGTGTGGAGGAACTGACCCTCGACGCGTTGCCCGAGGCCGAGGTGACGGTCTCGGTCGAGTATTCGACTCTGAATTACAAGGACGGGCTTTGCATCGGGCCGGGCGGCGGATTGGTCCGCAGTTACCCGCATGTTCCGGGAATCGACTTCGCCGGCACTGTCGAAGCGTCGGATGACGACCGCTACACGCCAGGTGACAAGGTTGTGCTGACCGGATGGCGCGTTGGCGAGGCGCATTGGGGCGGCTACAGCCAGAAGGTACGTGCCAAGGCAGACTGGCTGGTGCCGTTGCCGGATGGGCTCGACACGCGGGCCGCGATGGCTGTGGGCACCGCCGGGTTTACCGCGATGCTGGCGGTGATGGCGTTGGAGGATCACGGGATAAAGCCGGGTCCGGTACTGGTGACCGGGGCTGCGGGCGGTGTCGGATCGGTGGCGACGGCGATCCTTGCCAATCTGGGGCACAGGGTTGCAGCCGTTACCGGTCGGCCCGAACAGTCGGATTATTTGCGGTCGCTGGGCGCGACCCAAATCGTCGCGCGCGACGAGATCAACGAGACAGTCAAGCGGCCGCTCGAGTCGGAAACCTGGGGCGGGTGCGTCGATGCGGTTGGCGGCGCGATGCTGGCCCGGTTGCTGGGGCAGATGGAGTATGGTGCGTCCGTCGCCGCGGTCGGACTTGCCGGGGGAGCGAACCTGCCAGCGACGGTGATCCCGTTTCTGCTGCGCGGGGTGAACCTGCTGGGGATCGACAGCGTCATGCAGCCTTATGACAACCGCGTGCGGGCGTGGCAGCGGATCGCCAAGGATTTGCCGATGGACACGCTTGACGCGATGGTGACGCCGGCGACCTTGGCTGATCTTCCGGATCTTGGAGCCGATATCCTCAATGGAAAGGTCAAGGGCCGGGTTGTCGTGGATGTGGCCAATAGCTGATCCGGAGCGCCGGGCCGTTTTTGCGCTTCCCGAACGACCCGGCCTCAACGAGGCCGCTCCGGGGAATTTTCCGTGGTGCGGCTTGGATCGATAGAGGGTGATTGAGACCTCTTATCAGTCCCAGAATACAATTTGAAATCCGGGTAATCGGCACGGCCATGATCCATTTGGACGCGATTGCGCAGGACGACAGCGAAATTTCCGTTTCCCCTGTTTGACAATCTGAACTGCCTTTCCGCACGTGATTTGTGTGGTCAAATCACGACACGGCATGTCGCAACCGGGTTGCACGCAAGGATCTGTGTGATACCCGTCGCGCCGCGCGGTGTCGCAAAAGCGGTATAGAGTGCCGTTCGGATTTGCATTGCGCCAGTGGTTGCGTTTACCCTTCAAGGGTCATCCGGTGTCGCAATTGCACCGATGGCAGACCGGCGGGTCACGCCCGAGGTGGAGACCATCCGCCAGCCGCTGGCATATAAGCCGGTGTTCGAAAGGGATATCGGAATAAAACGCAGGAGGGACAAATTGTTTAAACGTATCATGGTGCCCGTCGATTTGGCACATGCAGGCGAGCTGACGCGCGCTTTGCAATGTGCAGCCGATCTGGCACAACACTACAAGGCAACCATCGTCTATGTCGGTGTGACCTCGGCAACGCCGGGGTCCGTTGCGCATACGCCGGCGGAGTTTGCCCAGAAGATGACCGCTTTTGCAGACGAGCAAGGCAAGGAGTCTGGCGTCGACACCGAAAGTCTTGCGCTGACCAGCCATGATCCAAAAGTTGATCTTGACCCGACCTTGCTCAAGGCGGTGGAGGACACGGACGCGGATCTGGTCGTGATGGCAAGCCATATTCCCAATCTTGTGGATTATGTCTGGCCGTCGAATGGTGGCACCGTCGCGGCGCGAGCGAAGGTGTCCGTGATGGTGGTGCGGTAACGAAATCATCATGCGCGTTGCCCGGGCAGATGTCTGGGGGCAAGAGCTGCAAATCAAAACAGGGGGGCCGTACATGGCCGATGAAACGACAGATACTGTAGGTATCCGGGCGCCAGAGGGCGATACGGAAATCATCGAGACCGATTATCGGATCGGTCAGGACAACATTACCGCAAAAGTCGGTCCGTTTGGGCTCGATATTCACAACCCGGTCTTCTTGATCTCGGGTCTTGCGGTCGTGATGTTCGTATTCTACGCGCTGGCGCTGCCGGACCAGGCAGAAGGCGTGTTCAGCTGGCTTTTTTCGTCAGTCACTCAGGGGTTTGACTGGTTCTTCCTCGCTGCTGCAAACATCTTCGTGATCTTTTGCCTGGTGTTGATCGTGTCCCCGTTCGGGTCGGTCCGGCTGGGCGGATCGGAGGCCACGCCGGATTACGGCTATCTTGGCTGGTTCGCGATGCTGTTCGCGGCGGGCATGGGCATCGGCCTGCTGTTCTTCGGTGTGTCGGAACCGATGAGCCACTTCTCTTCGTCGCTTGGCGGCACCGCCATGGAAGGTGACGTGCGCACGGATTGGGCACCTGTCGGCGGGGCGGTCGGTGACGAAGCCGCGGCACAGCGGCTGGGCATGGCAGCGACGATCTTCCACTGGGGCTTGCACCCGTGGGCCATCTACGCGGTCGTGGCGCTGGCGCTGGCTCTGTTCTCGTACAACAAGGGTCTGCCGCTCACGCTGCGCTCTGCGTTCTACCCGCTGCTTGGCGACCGGGTTTGGGGCTGGACCGGCCACATCATCGACATCGTGGCGGTGTTCGCCACCCTGTTCGGCCTGGCCACCTCGCTGGGCTACGGCGCCTCATCCATCCCGGCGGAGGTGCTGCGCCGCGCCATGGACCGGTTCGGCCCCGTGTTCACCCAGGGATTCGGCATGACCGAGCTTGCCGGCAACGTGGTTTTCATGTCCAAGTCGGATCATGTCCGCGCGGCCCGGGATGCGCCCGGCCTGTTGCTCGCCGCTGGGCGGGTGGGCGCGCTGGCCGAGGTCCGCATCGTCGACGAGAACGGTGAGGACTGCCCGACCGGTGAACCGGGGGAGATCGTGGTGCGAGGCGATCAGGTCCTGTCGGGCTACTGGAACCGGCCGCAGGCCAACGCGGAAGCGTTTCGGGGCGGCTGGTTTCTGACCGGCGACATGGCGCGGATGGACGACGAAGGCTTCGTCTACATCGTCGATCGAAAGAAGGACATGATCGTCAGCGGCGCCGAAAACGTTTATCCGCGCGAGGTCGAAGAGGCCCTTTACCAGCACCCTGCGGTGGCTGAGGCCGCGGTGTTCGGCATGGCCGATGAGCATTGGGGTGAGCGGGTTGCCGCCGCCATCGTCGTCAAGCCCGGGGCGAGCG
>NZ_JAIPUS010000050.1 GCF_020055675.1 Marivita sp. | reverse complement strand
TCGGGAAATAGGGCTCAAGACGCGCCATCTGCGCATCCGTCAGCCAGAAAAGATCAGACATGTTCACCGCTCGTTTTCGGTCGGTGAATCACGCAAACCAGCGGAAATCAATGGGTCCTGAGCCTAGTGAGGATGATTGTCCAGTGACACTTTGAATTGAAATTACTCAGTGTCAACTGGCCTTTTTAAGGGGAAAAGATGTTCGGGTATCGGAATGTCCGAAAAAAAGTTCGGCGCAAAGGGATTGAATCGAACTGGTGCATCGAATTGCAATTTCACGTTTCCCACGTCGCCGGCGAAAGATGCTTCGGCCA
This sequence comes from Marivita sp., assembly GCF_020055675.1. Taxonomy (GTDB): domain Bacteria; phylum Pseudomonadota; class Alphaproteobacteria; order Rhodobacterales; family Rhodobacteraceae; genus Marivita. The sequence goes on along the minus strand of NZ_JAIPUS010000050.1, from coordinate 9,309 downwards.
ATCCCATGTTCGGGTTCAGAGATGGAGATCCATCCTGAACCAGCCGGAACCAGGACCAGAGCCCTTTGTATGTCTCATTGAACACCGCGCGAGAACGCGCAAAAAACTGCAAGCTCAAATCGTTGTCCTGAAGTCCGGCAACTGGCCAAGTTTGCTTCTCCCAAAATACCGGTCCATGCTGAAACTTGTGCAATGTCACACCTGAAGAAACTGCCAGCTGGCTGAGGGTGTTCGACATGAAACCCGTGCGCATTGAGAATTCAAAATAGGGTTTTCCTTCGGTGAACATGGACGCGGTAATCTGGTCAAAACGTTCAAATGCTGTTTTGGCATCCTTCGTTAGGTCAGCATTTCCCGTCAGCAGGAAAGTCGATTTCGGAATGAACACACCATCCTCTGTCTTGAAATGTGACAGATATGTTTTCTCGAAAGCTTTCAGCTTGCCCTCGGGTGCGAACAGATCGGAGAATTCAGTCAGTGGAAAATTCACATCACTGTAAGCATCGAATGGGAAGGTCATTGTCAGTGCCGCGCCGTGAGGCACAATGATCTGTCGCTGCCATTGACCATTGATAAATTCGTAAACGAACTGCATTGCGCGATCATCTAGCGTATCGGCGATACTACGCCCGAAATTGCGAATGATGTCCAGTTCCGAGCGAATGGCAAACGCGTTGAGCACTGCAAGCGGATTGACGCTTTCCGCATTCTGGAAACGCTCGAAGAGAAACTGCCCCGCTCCGTTGGTCGCAGTGCCCGCCTCTTCCAGCCAAAGGGTCACATCGCGGGCATAGGTGAGGAAAAGGTCAAACTGGCTTTTCTGCTCCCCTTCACTGCGCAATGCATCAAGATAGGGTCTGAAAGCGGTCCGGATATTGGACGCCGTTGCGGCCTCGGCGCTGGCCGATGCGGGGGCAAGAACAGGAGAGGCTTCTTCAGTTTCAGGGGCGGGCGTGTCGCCGGGGGCAGGAGCGTTCAGGTACACCTTTATGTCGGTATGTTTGGACAAGCCGCTGGCAAGCCGGTCAATCGGATTCTCGGATGGGTTGGTCAGCGCCTGCATGAGCACCTGCGCATCCCCCCAACTCGCGGCATCGCGTAACTGCAAAGCGGACATGAACGCACTCCAACTGGAGATGTAATCGGCAGTATAGCTTTGAGCCACGCGGCGAAGGATGGCGTTTTCCGTCGCGCTATCAAGTTCTCCGATTACCTCTTCATAACTGGTCAACATTGCCGATAGCTCTGGCATTTGGCCATTTTCGAAAAGCGCATTGAACCCGTCCCGTGTATAGCTACGCGGCACGAGATATATCTGTGGGTCTTCTATGGGCATGAAAACCTCGAAGAACCGCGGGCCAATCAACTGCCGAAGGTCGATCCGCTCTGCATATATGCTGCTTCGCATCAGCGAGGCGTAAAGCAATTCAGCCGTATCCAGCCCTGCAATTGTTTTGGCAACCACTGCCCGCAAGCTCTCGTTGCGTTGCTCAGGCGGTTGATTGAGCGTGAAAAGGTCCTCAAGCGTGGCTGACAGTTGCTTTTGGAAAACCCCGGATACCTCTCCCTGTGCGGCGAGGCCGCTGGAGAAATAATCTATAAGGTCCTCCTTGTAGCGCTGCTGATCGGTGTAGAGTTGCGCTTCTACCGAAGCCAGGCGCATCAGTTGAACACCATCGGCCAATGCGTTGAACGCAAAAGTTTCCTTTTCGATGAAGTCGATCAGCGTGTCCTGCAACCCTTGCGTCAATTCTTCTGCGTAGAGACGCTCATAGGTTTCCTGCATCGACCACCTGGGAAGAAACTGACGATAATGTTGTTCGTTCAACATGTCATAGCCGCTGAGACTGTCTCGGATCGGTTGGAGCATGAGAATACGCTCCACGAGAAAATCACCATCGGTGGTGATGCTGCCGGCATTCAAGTAAAACTCGTCAAAGGCTGCATTGACCTCTGAGTTGACCGCGTCGTAGGTGCGATAGTTTTCCCACAGCGCCAAGCCAAACATCCCCACCAGACCCAAAAGCAGAACTGACCAGAAAGTACTGCTCAGCCTTGCCTGGAGCGTGTAACGCCGGTTTGGCTCTGCAAGGAAGCTTTCCCTATGATAGGCCGTAGCAAGAAGGCCTGCATTTTCTGTGGTCACGCTGTTCGGGGCAGCTTCTTGACTTTCCGTCAATGGAGCGCTGTTGAAGAAACGCAGCCCTGATACTTGGCTCAGTGGGTCCACGGCAGGCATGTCTGCGCGAGCGCCAACGAATGCGATGCTTTGCAGGTTCAGCGGTGTCCGACGCGGCGGCAGGGGCTGTGCCAGCCCGGTCATGCGATCATTGAGCTGCGCCTTGAGCAAAGCAAGCTGTAAAGGCGCATTGAGCAGTGACGCGCAGAAATCCGGGGAAAGTTGTTTTTGCAGCGCGCCCAACTTGGTGGCGGTCAAGCTTTCGGTCAAGTCCTGGAACAGCTGATCGACCTGTGCCGTCAGATCTGGTGCCTCTGGGGACAAGAACCCGCCAAAGATCACGTCAGAGCCCAGATGATCGGTCAGGATGGCCGCACGGGCAACATCCGGCATATGTTCAAGCCCGACGAGCGCAACATGTACAGGTATATCAATACCGACCTGGTTGGTCGCGACATTCAATATCCGGTTGATATTGGGAATATTTCCGGTTTCGGTCGCTGCCGTCTGCATCACGCTGGCAAGCTCGTATTCCACGAACGCCGCGTTGATGGCAAGGCTCGGGCGGTTCTTCATCAGATGCCGCAGCACAATGTTCAGCAGATCAAATGACAGGTCTGTCCCAGGGGCCACCTCAATCCGGTAAGCAACTGCGGTTGGAGAGGTCCAGGTCGTCACGGTCAGACCCTTGTGGACAAGTGGCTCACCAAACGCGACGTAGCCCAGCTCGGCCATCACGGTCGAACGGGTCTGTTTCTCCATGGCAAGGAAAAGGTACCACGGCACCGCCATCCGATTGCGATCGATGATGCGGGCACGGGCACGGGCCTGGCGAAACTGCTTGGCTGCCGCCAGACGCAGCGCCCGAAGCTCAGCCGCCACCGGGTCATGCACCCAGATGCGCTTGCGGTAGAAGAAGACGACAAGGCCTCCGATCATCGAGAGCAGCAGCACTGCGCCAAGCCAGAAAAGATACGGCAGGCCAAAAAGCAAACCGCTATAAAAACGCCAAGCCAAGTAAATGAGTTGCGCGCCCATGAGAGTTGCGAAGACCGCAACTGCGGATTTCATCAAAGTACCGGACATCATTGCCGGGGCCGGGTAACAAGAGTCCCGGTTTCGCTGCTGAAGACAAAATCGATGGCGCTTTCGGTCTCGGCCAAAGAACGACGGTCTTGGAAAGTGGTATAGATTTGATGTCCCATTTGGAAGCGTGCCGCCCAGATGCCCATCGACAGCACGGCTATGGCAGTGATGGCCGCAAGCAGCTTGCGGAATGTCGGAATTTGGCGCTTAGGGGCCTTTGTGTCCCGGATCGCCCGGCCCACGGGTTTGACCTCCTCGGGCTGGGAAACAAGATTGAGGGCGGTCTCGATGCGACTGATCAACCGGTCGCGCTCGTTCTCGGTCCCGCGGGTGTATTTGCCACGATAGCCAAGCTTGAGAAACAGGTAGAGAATTTCAAGGAATTCGCGCAGGGCCTTGGGCTGCAACAAGGCCCGTTCAGCGATGTTGTAGAAACGGTCGCCACCATCGCGAAACCCAAAAAGATCCGCGACCAAGGTGCGGTTTTCCCAGCCGCGTTCCCTACTCCAAGGGCTCAGCATGACGAACTCATCCAGCGTGATGGCAAAGAGCAGACAAAGATTTTCGGCCACCGATGGCGGATAGTCGAGATTGGCGACCCGGTATTTCAGATCGATGATCGCCCGTGACAACTCCATCCGCGTCGTATTGAGCTCTGCACCCGGTGTCAGGCGGTTTAGCACCCCACATACCGCAAGCAGGTCTGCAGCTGCGTTGACAAGTTTGTTGTCGGACCCGGTGTAATTCCGCAGCGCCCGGTCGAGGTTTTGCAGATCATTGGTCGAGATTGGGGAAAGTCGGCTCATTTCAGCAGATGCAGGGTGCCCCGCGATAGCATCTGGCATGAAGCCGGCGTTTGGTGTTTCCGTAGGATGTGCAGTCATGGTCAGCCCAGCATGTAAAGGGTCGCATCCACCGTGGAGATCCGATCATCCACATGCAGGGCCAACGCCTCGCGCTTGTTAAGGAAGCGCTGCCAATGAGCACTGCTGGTGTTTATTGTGAAGAACGCCGCGTCGCTGCGGGATCGAAGTTCTGCTGGAGCTGCCGAAAGTGGTGTGAGATCGACGCCTGGCAAGCCGCGCGAAACAAGCTCCGGCATTGCCGACAACCCTGCAAGCTTGCACGCCAATGGACCCGTTTCTGCCAGCGCCGTTGCCCCGTCTGGACCCGACAGCGCCAGGATTGGACGGCGTTCCTCGGCAAGAACCTGAGAAGGAATGATCAGCCGCAAGAGCCGGCGGGCCTCGAACAGTTCAGTGTTCCATGCCAGTGCCATGACGCTGGCTGGTTTTTCGAGCGTCAGTTTCCGACGCAGGCTCCCCAACACCTCCTCAAAGCTTTCACCCATCTTCTCGGGCTCGAACAGCAATGTTTCCGGGGTCGCCTTGCCAAGGATCGCATCCATCTCCACCGACAGGCTGGCAAGGTGACTGAAAAGCGCGCGGGGCGATATACGGCCCAGATGTTTTGCGTTCTGCAAGACCAGCAGCCAACGGTTGAGCACCTGAAGCTCAAGCCGTTCAGTCATCAGGCTGGCCTCGCTGCGCATACCCTTTTCTGTGGCCACGCGGCCCGCGGCATTTGCCGCCCGCACTCGGGCGAGAGCGATTGTCTCCTCCAAACGCTCCGACAGGATGCGCGCGGCACGCAAATCAATGGCCTGGGGCATGAAAGCGCGATCGAGGATCACCCTGCCTTCGGCAGTTTTCTCCAGGATGCGTGCAATCGCAATAGTGGCGAAACCAGACAGGTCGACATTACCTAACTGCAAACATGCACCCACATCCGCCATTTCGGTCTCTACGGGCTCATTGTCCGGATCGTTCAGATCCCTCAGATCCCGGCGCACCTTTATCATCCGGGCAGTCTCACCTTCCTCGCCAAAATGGGCTGTTCCGGTGATCGCCAGCGGGACTGCGATATGAACGACCTCATCCACCAGCCCGTCAGGGATGTCCATGACCAGTTCCTTGGCAAGCCGAAAGAACAGGCGATCAGGCAGAACACCTGCAGCCATGCGAACCGCGAACTTTCCCATGGCCAGCGCATCCGTGTTCAGCTCCAGCTCGCTGACACCGTAGTCGCCTGCACATAGATCAAGCTGGGCCACTTCGTTGACATAGCGTTGCATGGCGATGTCGAAATGCTGGAAGTGTTGAGGGGCAATGAACATGCCCTCTGACCAGACAATGTTGTTAGACATCACTTACCTCCTCCAAAGAGCCATGCAAGGAGGCCAAATCCCTTCTTCTCGTCTTCGCCCTCTTCTGTGGCATCCACAGGATTACGGAACTGGATCGACACGCCGGACGATGTCACGGAAATTGTCACACCGTTGTCGAGCCGCTCGGCATCAATAGGGACGGCAGCCCGAAACTGCTGGGTGCTGAAATCGGCAAACTCCGCGAAGGCCCCAAGATAGAACACCTCCGGTTCCAGATCGAAGGCCACAAGGCGGGTTTCACCGGGATAAAGCGGAGAAAGACTGCGCTTGTCGAGCACGACACCCGCAAGATCGGGTCCATTGTCGTTGAAGATATCCCAGAAATCCGCGGCCTCGAATTCGCTGCGCGAACTGAGCTGGTAAAGGCGCACCACGATCGGATTTGCGGCATTATTGTATTGATTGACATTCGGCCCTGCCTGAACGCTGAGCGTCTTGTTCACCGGCATTGGTGGTTCTGGCTCCCGGGCGCAGGCCACAAGTAGAAACGCACCAGCAAGCAGCAATATATGATGAGAAGCGCTCATAGTTTACGCATCTCCTCTGAAAACAGCGCCATGAAGGTCCGTCTGAACTCGCCGCTGGCCTTTTTCTTGGCAAATTGCCGGGAGTGAATTTTCCAGTACCGTTTCTGACGGTTCACAAAGTGCGGGATATAGTCATCGTAATCATCTTGCAGGACAGTCGGATCCAGCTCGTTCAGGAATCTCTCGAGCGCCTGTTCCATCGCAGTGGATACCTGCTCTCGATAGTGGCTTGCACGCAGATGAGAGCCCTGAAGCGCTGGCGGCGTTTGATACTGGGTCATTTCCATGACTTCGACCGGGCCAGCAAAGGCCGGTTTCGGCGCGGCTGGCTGAGGATCCGGCTCGGGTCGCGGAGGCTCGCGCATTTCGGGTCCTTCGGCAAACGGGTCAAACATGAGATCGGGATCCAGATCCAACTCACTCGTTGAGAAACCGGTGTCAGGTTCTGGGGGGGCTTCCTCGATCTCCGCATCCGGCAAGAGCGGCGCGTCATTCGAGATGTCGGTTTCAACCACGAATTTCTGCTCTGGAAAATAGCTTTCGGGCTCTTCATCGCGTACCGTTTCCACGATACCAAACAGAAGCCTGTAGCCGGCAAAACTGATAATATCTCCGTCCTTCAGTGCCTGAGGTTGCTTCGGAGGCAGGTATTGGCCATTCATCGTGACCCCGGCGGAACTGATAGCAACAGCTGTATAGCTTCCAGACGGCGTCTTTCCGACGATCAGATGCGTTTGCGATATCGTCTCGGACAGGTCAGGCAGACAGATATCCGATGCAAAGTCACGGCCGATCGTGAACGATGTACCCTTAAGGTAGAACTCGCGTTTCATCACGTTCTCGGTGGGCGGGATCTGCAAAAGCTGGACACTCAGGGTCATGGGAACTCCGCAATGCAGCGCTGCATTTGATTGTCGAAATTTTTCAGAAACAGTGGGTTGGCATCTGTATACCGCTTGGCGAAATGCACACTCATATCTTGGCGGCGAAACGGAATTTTCCGAAACTGATCCTCGGACAGGCCGCGTTTTTCCATGAAATGCGCAAAGATCAGCTCGTATTCGAGAGCGACGTCGATATCCCCTACGATCAGCATGTTCAAAAGCGATTCCGCATCGCGCGGGCGCATCACCACATTATATCCATTGCGGTGCAGGAACTGCCATTTCGAGGTGGCGAATTTCGCGCTATAGCGTGCCGACAAGGCGTCGCCTGCATCATTGGGATCAATGTTGGAATTCAATGGCAGATACCAAGCAAGATCTTCCGAGACGACAGACGCAGAAGGCACAGCATAATTCGCCCGGGCACTGTTGGCCGATCCGACAAAAAACCCGTCAAACCGTCCTGTCTGGGTGCCCAACTGTGCGTCGGCCCAAACGGTCATGTGCAACTCGTAGGGAACATTCATCGCGTCCAAGGCACATCTTACGCGATCCACCGCGACCCCTGTCATCTCGTCGCCCTCGATCATCTGGTAAGGCGGCAAGTCCTGCGTGGCGAGCCTCAGCACTGGTGAGCTTTGGGCCAGCACTTGATCTGGCACAGTCAAGGCGCAAGCACACAGTGCCGTCACCAACACCCAAAACCCACGGAAGATACGTCGTCTCATCGAGATCACTCCATGCTCAGAACAACATCAGATCCGTCATGCGCCACCGTGATCGCGCGCATCGGCTTGTCCTCGATCACCCGGGCGATGCATTCCTCGGCCAGTCGCGGCAGGAACTTCTTGTTGATGATCGCCTCGAGCGCCCGACCACCGGACAAGGGATCGGAATTGGCGCCCACGACATAGTCGATAAAGCTCTGCTCCCAGCCGAACGTCGCCCCGTATTGCGCAGCAATCCGTTTCTTGATCCGGTTGAGGTGGATCTCTGTCAACTTGCTGCCGACCTCCGGCGTCAGAGGGCGATATGCAATCAGTTCAGTCCGTCCGATGAAAGCCGGGCTGAACCAGTCAAGCAGCAACGGACGCAAGTGATCGGCCAGTTCCTGTGAGGTTGGATCATCATCGGACCCCTCAACGTAATCGCGGATCTCTTCGCCTCCAGCATTGGAGGTCATGATGATGATCGTGTTGCGGAAATCGACATCATTGCCTTCGCTGTCAGCGAGATGCCCCTTGTCGAAGATCTGGAAGAAGATGTCCTGGATCTCGCGATGGGCTTTTTCCATCTCGTCGAGCAAAAGCACGCAATAGGGCCGGCGACGTACAGCTTCGGTCAAAACCCCACCCTTGCCGTATCCGACATAGCCTGCAGCAGCCCCCAGGAGCATCGAAACCTTATGGGCCTCCTTGAACTCGGTCATGTTGATCGTCGTGACCGCGTCCTCCCCTCCGAAGAACTGGTCGGCGATGGCCAATGCGGTTTCGGTCTTGCCCACACCCGACGGCCCACACATCAGGAAGACGCCGATGGGCTTGCGCGTGTCCGTCAAGCCGGCACGGGAAATCTTGAGCGAGCGTGCAATGGCCGCAATGGCATCATCCTGCCCGATCACCCGCTCTTTGAGCGTGTCCTCAAGGGCCAGAAGACTTTCCGCCTCGCTGGCACCAAGATTGGCAATCGGAACACCTGTCCAATCCGAGACGACCTCGGCAACCGTGGCCTGCGTCACCCAGGGATGGACAAGAATGACCTCACCCTCTTCCCCGCTCTCGACGGTCGGTGCTACGGTGTCGTCCTCGCCCGAAGCCGCTCGCGCCGCTTGGAGCTTTTGCTGAACTTTCTCTTTCTGTCCTTCCCACATGGACATCCGGTCCGCGACCGTGGCCTGCAGGTCCTCGATGCTGGAGTTCAGCGCAGTCGGATCAAAGCCCGCATCGCCAAACATGCGCGCATCCGCCTCCGACTTGGCCAATTCAGCCTCAACGAAGCGCAGCTCTTCCTCCAATGTCTCGATCTGAACCGGGCGCGCATGCTGCGACAGGGCCACCCGGGCGCAAGCCGTGTCCATCAGGCTGATGGCCTTGTCGGGCAGACGTCGTGAGGGCATGAACCGGATTGACAGATCCACAGCCGCCTTGATCGCCTCTTCGCGCACCAGAACATCGTGATGCTTGCTCAACCCCTCGGCCACGGCACGCAGGATGTTGATGGAGGCATCACGGGAGGGCTCATCGATGGTTATGGGCTGGAACCGGCGTGACAAGGCCGGATCCTTTTCGAAATATTTCTTGTACTCGGCAAAAGTCGTGGCCGCGACAGTCCGGAACTCGCCCCGTGCCAGGGCCGGTTTCAAAAGGTTCGCGGCGTCGTTCTGCCCTTCGGTGCCCCCCGCTCCGA
>NZ_JAIPUS010000024.1 GCF_020055675.1 Marivita sp. | reverse complement strand
AGCATGGTCAGCTGGCACTTCTGGCTCGCCACCATCGGCATCATTCTCTACGCGGCCTCGATGTGGGTCACGGGGATCATGGAAGGCCTGATGTGGCGTGAGGTCGATGAAAACGGGTTCCTCGTGAACTCCTTTGCCGACACCGTGAGCGCCAAGTTCCCGATGTATGTGGTCCGTGGTCTGGGTGGTGTCATGTACCTCACCGGCGCGCTGATCATGTGCTACAACCTTTGGATGACTGTGAAGCGTAGCCCGGCGAAAGACGCCGCGGCCGGGTCCGCAGCCGTCGCGGCCGAATAAGGAGGCTTGGACAATGGGTATTCTTGACAAGCACAAGATAATCGAAACCAACGCGACGCTTTTGCTGGTCTTCAGCTTCCTTGTCGTGACCATCGGGGGGCTGGTGCAGATCGTACCGCTCTTCTACCTCGAAAACACGATCGAAGAGGTGGACGGGATGCGCCCCTACACGCCGCTCGAACTGACCGGGCGGGACGTATATGTGCGCGAAGGCTGCTATGTCTGCCACAGCCAGATGATCCGTCCCATGCGGGACGAGGTCGAACGGTATGGCCATTACAGCCTTGCGGCGGAATCGATGTACGATCACCCGTTCCAGTGGGGGTCCAAGCGGACCGGGCCTGACCTTGCCCGCGTCGGTGGCCGTTACTCGGATGACTGGCACGTCGATCACCTGCGCGACCCGCAATCGGTGGTGCCGGAATCGGTGATGCCGAAATACGGTCACCTTGAAGCAACGCTCATCGACGGGGAACACATCGGCGATCTGCTGTCGACAAATGCCTTTGTCGGTGTCCCCTATACCGACGAGATGATCGAAACAGCACAGCTCGATTTCCGGGCACAGGCCGATCCCGACAGTGACTTCGACGGTTTGCTCGAACGTTATGGCGAAGGGGTGATCGTGAGAAACTTCGACGGCCGGCCAGGCGTTTCGGAAGCAGACGCCTTGATCGCGTATCTTCAAATGTTGGGCACCTTGGTCGATTTCTCGACCTTCACTCCCGACGCGAGCCGTTAAGGAGCGAACCGATGGAGACCTATTCCTTTCTGCGTGAATTTGCCGACAGCTGGATGCTGCTCGCCCTGTTCCTGTTCTTTGTCGGGGTGATCCTCTGGGTCATCCGCCCCGGCAGCAACAAGACGCATAATGACAGCGCCAACATCCCGTTCCGGCACGAAGACAAACCGGCCGAACCCAAGGAGTCGAGGAAATGAGCAAGAAACAAGACGATGACCTTGACTACGAAACCACCGGTCACGAGTGGGACGGGATCAAGGAATACAACAAGCCCTTGCCGCGCTGGTGGTTGTGGACCTTTTACGCCACGATTGTCTGGGCGGTGCTGTATACCATTGCCTATCCGGCATGGCCGGGGATCAAGGCGGCGACGCCGGGGCTGCTTGGGTATTCCACCCGCGCCGAAGTCGCAGACGAGATCACCCGGTTCGAAGATGCCAATTCGGACATCAACATGCAGCTTGCCTCGGTCGAGCTGACCGAGATCTCGCAAGACCCGGATCTCAACCAATACGCGCAGAACGCGGGTGGGGCGGTATTCCGCACGTGGTGCGCCCAGTGCCACGGGTCCGGTGCTGCCGGCGCCAAGGGCTATCCCAACCTGCTGGACGACGATTGGCTCTGGGGCGGCGACATCGAGGCGATCCACCACACCATCGCCCATGGCATCCGCAACGAGGAAGACATGGATGCGCGCTGGTCGCAGATGCCCGCCTATGGCGAGCTGTTCGAAGAGCAGGAAATCGCACAGGTGGTCAACTACGTGATGTCCCTGTCCGGTGAACCGCAGGACGCGTCCATGGCCGATGCCGGTGAAACACTCTTCATGGACAATTGCGCCGCCTGCCACATGGAAGATGGCACCGGTGATCGCTGGCAAGGCGCCCCGAACCTGACGGATGCGATCTGGCTCTATGGCGGGGATTACGACACGCTGGTGGAAACCGTGACCTATTCGCGCTTTGGCGTGATGCCGCCATGGACCGAACGGCTGAGCGAGGCCGAGATTCGCGCCGTTGCGACCTATGTGCACGCACTGGGTGGCGGCGAAGCCCCGGCGGAGTAATCCCGCACAAGACACCTTTCGGCCCGCGGGCCGAAAGGGGCCGCGCCGATGCTTCTTTCTGTTCGCGCGTTTCGAAGCATCGGCGCTTTTATCCGGCGGACCGCCGGTTTCGGTCGTGCCGCGATGACCGCTGACCGCGCTCTGTGTGCAGCCAGATCTGCCACAGATACGGTGGCACCTTCAGGTCCGGGGAAATCATTTCCAATCCTCCCAACGTTTGTGATCCGTTGCGGCGCGCACATCGTCGCGACGCCATGACCGGGGCAGGTCGGTCCGATACCGGGGTGCCGCCACGCCGCTGGCGCGAAAGAAGGTTTGTGCAAGTGTCGTGAACATGATGGCCTCCATCGGGTTGTTGTTTCCTGCAACCATACTTGCCAGTCTGGCCCGAAAATGCGACTCAGGGATAAATTCGATATGTAAGTTTGGGTTACATGATTGATTGGTCGCACCTGCCGCAGATGTCCGCCCTGCGCGCCTTTTGTGCCTTTGTCGAACGCGGCTCGGTGACCGATGCCGGCGCGGCGCTCAACGTCAGTCATGCCGCCATCTCGCAACAATTGCGCAGCCTCGAAGCGCATCTCGGCACCCCGCTTTTCGATCGCAGCAACCGTGCACTGGAACTGACAGAGGAGGGCCGCGAGCTGGCCCGCGCGTTGCAGGATGGGTTCGGCCTGATTAGCAGCGGTGTCGCCCAGATCACGCAGGCGCAGTCCGACCGCCCGCTCAACATCGCCTGCACGCCCACATTCGCCTCCGCCTGGCTCATGCCTCGGCTGGCCGGGTTCCATTCGGACCATCCCGGCATCGACATGATCCTGACCCCCAACCCGGCCCTGACCGACCCGAGCCCCGGCGGGATCGACGTGGCGGTGCGTTTCGGCGAAGGCCCATGGCCCGGGTTTGACCGGGAAAGGCTGATGTCCGCGCCGCTGGTCGCTGTCGCCGCGCCCGATCTCATGCGCGGGTCAGCGCCCGGCACGCCCGAGGCGCTGCTGGAGTACCCCTGGCTCGAAGAGCTTGGCACAACCGAAAGCTCCTCTTGGCTGGCGGCACAGGGGCTTGCCGGGCGGCGGGTCAAATCGCGCACTGAACTGCCGGGCAACCTGATGCTTGATGCGGCGCGGCGCGGGCAGGGGATCGCGGTCACAACATGGGTTGCCGTGGCCGAAGATGTCGCGGCACAGCGGCTTGTGATTCTCTTTCGCGACCGCCCCGATGCAGGCTACCATATGCTCACGCGTCCGGGTGTCCTGCGCCCGCCGCTGCGCGCCTTTGTCCGCTGGATTCGCAAGGAAGCGGCAAAAACCTGAATTAAAGATACAGTATTTGATGCAAGTCAAAGTCTTGAAGCGTGCCGACTGAAAAAACACATTCAAGCCACTAGTCTTCGGGAGCCATCCGCCGTGTCTCAAGCAGAAAACACACAGCCGCCAAATCTCTATGCAGCACGCGAGCCGATCTTCCCAAAGCGCGTGAAAGGTAATTTCCGCAATTTCAAATGGATCGTGATGATCGTCACGCTCGGGATTTACTATGTCACGCCATGGATTCGCTGGGACCGCGGCCCGCAACTGCCCGATCAGGCGGTGCTGATCGACCTGGCGAACCGTCGCTTCTTCTTTTTCTGGATCGAGATCTGGCCGCATGAATTCTACTTCATCGCGGGCCTGCTGATCATGGCGGGGCTGGGCCTGTTCCTTTTCACCTCGGCTCTGGGGCGGGTCTGGTGCGGCTATGCCTGCCCGCAGACTGTCTGGACCGACCTGTTCATCCTGGTTGAACGCTGGATCGAGGGCGACCGCAATGCGCGCCTGCGCCTGCACCGGCAGGAGAAGATGGATTTCCGCAAGGCGCGGTTGCGCTTGGTCAAATGGGTGACGTGGTTCTTCATCGGGCTGGCCACCGGCGGGGCGTGGATCTTCTACTTCGCCGACGCGCCAACGCTTCTGCGGGACCTGGTGACGGGGCAGGCGCATCCGGTGGCCTATACCACCATGCTGATCCTGACCGCGACGACCTTCTTCTTCGGTGGTTTTGCCCGCGAACAGATCTGCAATTACGCCTGTCCATGGCCCCGCATCCAGGCGGCGATGATGGACGAGGACACGCTGACCGTCGCCTACCGGGAATGGCGCGGTGAGCCGCGCGGCAAGCACCGCAAATCCGAAGGCGCCGAACAGCTGGGCGACTGCATCGACTGCATGGCCTGCGTGAACGTCTGCCCGGCCGGCATCGATATCCGCGACGGGCAACAGATGGAGTGCATCACCTGCGCCCTGTGCATCGACGCCTGCGACGAGATCATGGAAAAGATCGGCAAGCCGCGTGGGTTGATCGACTATATCGCGCTGTCCGACGAGCCGCGCGAACGCGCAGGGGAAAAACCGCGCAGCGCATGGTCGCATATCTTCCGCCCGCGCACGATGATGTATACCGGGCTTTGGGCGCTGGTCGGCGTGGGGCTGGTCTTTGCCCTGTTCATCCGGCCCGAGATCGAAATGTCTGTCGCACCGGTGCGCAACCCGACCTACGTCACGCTGTCGGACGGCTCGATCCGCAACACCTACGATGTGCGGCTCTTGAACAAGCATGGCGAAGACCGTCCCTTCCGCATGTCCGTGAAAGGCCATCCGGCCCTGCGGATCCAGCTTGAAGGCACGCCATATGAAACCGTCAATGTGCCGGCCAACGAAACCTTTCTGCAACGTGTCTATGTTGTTGCGGCTCCCGGGTCGGACCCGGCCGAGGATGAACGGTCCGAGGTTCGGTTCTGGGTCGAGGACCTGACCAGCGGCGACCGCGCCTACACAGACACCATTTTCAACGGAAGGAGCAACTGATGTCAAAGGACCGCAAATTCACCGGCTGGCATGCTCTGGCCATCTTTGGCGGCTGCTTTGCCGTCATCATCTCGGTCAACCTGACACTCGCATATAACGCCGTGTCGACCTTTCCGGGGCTGGAGGTGAAAAACTCCTACGTTGCCTCGCAAAGCTTTGACGACCGCCGGGCCGACCAGGAAGCGCTGGGCTGGAGTGTGCGCGCCGATGCAAAGGGGGGCCTGCTGATCCTCAAGATCACCGACAAGGACGGCCAGGCAGTGCAGGCCGGAAGCCTCGACGCGGTGCTCGGCCGCGCCACGCATGTGCAAGACGACCGCACACCGGAATTTGCCTTCGACGGCACGGCCTATGTCGCGCGCGAATCGCTTGAGCCGGGCAATTGGAACATCCGCATGAAGGCCACCTCTCTGGCGGGTGTGCCCTTCGAACAGCGTGTTGTCCTGCACGTCGAAAGCTGATCCATGACTGTCGCGATGCGCCCCGCCGCTTCGGCCTGTCCTGCCTGCTCTGCTGCCCCGGCGGCCGAAGCGCTCGCGGATGCGGCCCAGCCAAGTGACGTGAACATCGTGCTGTCGCTGCCATCGATCCACTGCGCGGCCTGTATCTCCGGGGTCGAAGGTCTGCTTGGCGCAACCGACGGTGTCAGGGGCGCGCGCGTCAACCTCACCCTGAAACGCGCCCAGATCGATGCGGCCCCCGGCACCACGGCGCAGGACCTGATCAAGGTTCTCGAAAACGCCGGGTTCGAGGCACACGAGCTGGACAGCACCGCCCTGCGGGCCACCGAAACAGACAAGGCGGGGCGCGACCTGTTGATGCGGCTGGCGGTCGCCGGCTTCGCCGCGATGAACGTGATGCTCCTGTCGGTGGCCGTCTGGTCGGGCGCAGAGGGTCCGACACGCGACATGTTCCACTGGATCTCGGCCGCGATCGCGCTGCCGACGATCGCGTTCTCTGCGCAGCCCTTCTTCAAACACGCCTGGACCGCGCTCCGGGCCGGGCGGCTCAACATGGATGTGCCGATCTCGCTGGCCATATTGCTGGCCCTGGGCACGTCGCTATGGGAAACGTCGCTGTCGGGCGAACATGCCTATTTCGACGCGGCGATCACGCTGACCTTCTTTCTTCTGGCGGGGCGCTACCTGGATCACCGCACCCGCGCCGCCGCGCGCTCTGCGGCCGAGGAACTGGCCGCGCTCGAAGTGCCGCGCGTGTCGCGCGTGACCGATACAAGCGATGGCGCCGCGGAAGAACAGGTGCCCGCATCCGAATTGGCCATTGGCGACCTGATCCGCGTGCGGCCCGGTGGGCGCATGCCGGTTGACGGAGACATCGTCGACGGCCAGTCCGAGCTTGACCGGTCGCTGCTCACCGGCGAAACGCGGCCCATCTACGCGGGTCCCGGTGCCACCGTCAGCGCCGGCGAGGTAAACCTGACCGGGCCTCTCACCATCCGCGCGAGTGCGGTGGGGCGCGATACTTCGCTGCACCGCATGGCGGACCTGGTGGCGGTCGCGGAATCGGGGCGCTCGCGCTACACGTCGCTCGCCGACAAGGCGGCGAAACTCTATGCGCCGGGGGTTCATATCCTGTCCGCGCTCGCCTTTGCGGGGTGGTTTGTCTACACGCTCGACCTGCGCACCGCGCTCAACATCGCGGCGGCAGTGCTGATCATCACATGTCCCTGCGCCCTTGGGCTGGCCGTGCCGGCGGTGACCACCGCGGCCTCGGGCCGTCTGTTCCGCAAAGGGTTGCTCATCAAGGAATCGACGGCGCTCGAACGCATGGCACAGGTCGACACCGTGGTGTTCGACAAGACCGGGACACTGACCGCCGGGGCGCCGCAGGTCGTCAATCTGAACGACCACGCGCGCCGCGAACTGGGCATCGCGCTGGCATTGGCCGACGGCTCGTCGCATCCGCTGTCGCAATCGCTGGCCCGCGCCATCCGGACGGCGGGGATCGCTCCTGCCAAGCTGGGCAACATCACCGAACTTCCCGGCCACGGCACCCAGGCCACCTGGCAGGGCCAGACCGTTCAGCTTGGCCGCGCAAGCTGGGTCGGCGGCGGCCAAAGCCCCGACACCTGCGCGTGGCTGCGCGTCGGCGACACCGTGGCCGAGCCGTTCCGCTTTGCCGACCAGATCCGCGACGGGGCCGAGGCGCTTGTGACGCGGCTTCAGGAAAACGGCTACGATGTGACCCTGATGTCCGGCGATACCACGCAAGCGGTCGAGGCCTTTGCCACCCGTCTCGGCATTGCCAAATGGATCGCCGAGGCCCTGCCTGAGGACAAGGCGGCCAAGGTGGCCGACCTGACATATCAGGGACATCGCGTACTGATGGTGGGCGACGGGCTCAATGATACCGCCGCACTGGCGGGCGCCCACGCGTCGATTTCCCCCGCGACCGCGCTGGACGCGGCGCGCGTCGCCTCCGACGTGGTCCTGCTGGGACAGTCGCTTGATCCGATCTCGGACGCGCTCGACACCTCCCGCACCGCGATCAGGCGCATCCGCCAGAATTTTCGGATTGCAACATGGTACAATATCATCGCCGTGCCGCTTGCGGTGGCTGGCCTTTGCTCGCCCCTCATCGCGGCCTTGGCGATGTCGACCTCTTCGATTACGGTATCGTTGAACGCCTTGCGACTGAAATGACCGAGCGGAGCTGTCGATGAACGTGCTTGCCTACCTGATTCCAGTATCGCTGATCCTTGGCGGGATCGGGCTTGCGGCGTTCGTGTTTACCGTCAAGTCGCGCCAATACGAAGACCCCGAAGGTGCGGCGCAGCGCATATTGTCGGACGATTACGACGACCACCCAAAACCCTGACACCCGGCATCGGGCCTCAGCTTGGCCCGATCATGAAGCACGTAACTTGCCGCGCCTGAAGCCTGCGGCACGCAAGATCCGCGGCCTCCCGCGTCAGCCCCATGAAATTCGCATCATACCCACGCGCGCCGTTCACCACCTTGCGCAACGATCCGTCCAGCGTCGACATTTCGGCCAAGGCGGTCTTGAGCAGTGCCTTTTCGGCTGCGAACCGGCTGGGATAGCGTCCGACATTGATCCCCCAATGCCGTCCGCCAGACGTGGAAATACGTGTCACGACCTCGGCTTTGCGGTCTGTCGCGGGCGCATCCGACGTGTTGCTGTCGTTGCTGGCCGAGGCCAGCACCAAGGTCCTGGGTCGCACAACCGGCTTGGGCGATGCGCTTGGCGCGGTCTTGGCCGCGCTGATCTCGGCGGCCTGGGCGGTTTCGACCGGCGCGCCCGCCAGCGCCAGCTTGGCGGCTGTGGCGGCAACCTCCTGCACGTCCTCGGTCTGCACCTCGGCCAGGACGGATTGAATGTCGTCCTGCAATTCGGCGACCAACATGTCCGGCAGGGCGGGTTCGGCAACAGGTCTCGCCTGGGGCCGCAGGCTCGATTTCACGGCGGCGGCAACGACCCGAATGGACTTTGCCCGCGTGCTCGTCGAGGGGGTCTGGCTGCTGGCAATGATCACCTCATCCGCCCCCGACGCATCCGGCCCCAGATAGGGTGGCTTGCTCGGTTTGCGCAGGGCCATCCGGCTTGGCGCCTTGCGGAACCCCAGATCCATCAGCTTTGCCACCTGTGCGTTGCGTGTTCTGGTCGAATTGCCGCCGAACACCGTCACGATGATGCGTTCGCTGCCGCGTTCGGCCGAGGCGGTGAGGTTGAAACCGGCGGCGCGTGTGTACCCGGTCTTGATTCCGTCCGCCCCTTGGTAGCTGTTGAGAAACCTGCGGTTGGTGTGCGCCACGGTCTTGAGCCCCGCATGTGTGCTTCGACGCGAGAACAGGTTGTAATACTGCGGGTAGTCATAAAGAACATGCCGCCCGAGGATCGTCATGTCCCGCGCGGTCGACAGATGCCCGCTTTCGGTCAGGCCATGCGCGTTCTTGAACGTGGTGCGCGTCATCCCCAGCGCTTTCGCCGTCCGGTTCATCCGCCGTGCAAATGCGGCTTCGGATCCCGAGATCGCCTCGGCAAGCGCCGTTGCGGAATCATTGGCCGACTTGACCGCAGCCGCGCGCACCAGGTAGCGCAGCTGGATCGTCGATCCCGCACGCAGGCCCAATTTCGACGGCGGTTCGGATGCCGCGTTGCGAGAGATGCGAACCTTGGTGTCCATGGTGATTTCGCCGTTCTGAACCGCTTCGAACACGACATACAGCGTCATCATTTTCGTAAGAGAGGCCGGATGCAGCCGTGTGTCGGCGTTTTCCGAATGGAGCACCTCGCCATTTCGGGCATCCATGACCATTCCCGCATACGGCGCGGCCATTGCGCTGAATGGTAAAAGCACGGCCAGCCAAATTGCAGTGATCACGTACAGGCCTACCCGGCCCGGCACTTTACGCCGTCCTGTCACGATATCCGCCTTTATCTGCCTCACGCCGCCGAATTTTTCCGGTCGGCTTTTTTATTAATGACAAAAGTAGCACATGAGAGGTGAGCGATAAAGCGCTTATTTTTATACGTTTTTAGCCTGATTTCATGGCAACCTCCGCAACATGTTGCGCGCCCGGGGCGTTCGCTTACTACCTGGGCCATTTTCCCTAACCAGGCGCAGCAATGCGGGGGGGGCGTTCAGCCGATTTCCGCGATCAGCGGCGGCAAATCGCCCAGGGTTTCGATGGTCCGGTACCTGGGGCTTTGCGGCGGGTCGGCCTTTTCCAGGTCCCACTCGATCCCGTGCGGCACAAACACACCCCAGCTTCCTGCCGTCACTGCCGGGACCACGTCAGATCGCATCGAATTGCCCACCATCATCGCCCGGCCCGGTCCTCCGGGGTGCGCGCCGAAGACGGATGCATAGGTGTCGGGCGTCTTTTCCGAAACGATGGCAACGTCATCGAACACCTCTCCCAGCCCGGATTGAGCGAGCTTGCGTTCCTGGTGCAGCAGATCGCCCTTGGTGATCAGCACGATCCGATAGTCATGGGCCAGCGCCTCCACCGTGTCCATGGCATGTGGCAAAAGCTCGATTGGATGGGCCAGCATGTCCTGGCCGGCATCCAGCAACTTGCGGATCACATGCCCCGGCACGGCCCCGTCGGTCACGTCTATCGCTGTTTCGATCATCGACAGGACAAAGCCTTTGACCCCGAACCCGTATTGCCCGATATTGCGGCGCTCCGCCTCCAGAAGCCGGTCATGCAGTATGGCGGCATCTGTATAATCCGACAAAAGCTCTTCGAATCGCGCCTGCGTCAGTTTGAAAAACCGCTCGTTGTGCCAAAGCGTGTCATCGGCATCGAAACCGATGGTTTGTAAATTTCGGGCCATATCGTGGTCTCGCGCCTCTTTTCTCCAAGCCAGGACAGGTTATATGCTCCAAGACATGTACAGAACCCAAGGCTCTTGCGCACGCATGACACATTTGTCGCTCCCGATCACGTCCGTCCGCCCCCTCGCGGGGCCTCCGTCGAACGAGGATGACGATACGAATGTCGTCATCGAAACGCGGACGAAGACGAAACGCCCGCCGCTCTACAAGGTGCTGCTGCTGAACGATGACTATACCCCGATGGAATTCGTCGTGCATGTGCTGGAACGGTTTTTCGGCATGACCCATGCAGAGGCCTTTGAAATCATGCTGACCGTGCACAAGAAAGGCGTCGCCGTCGTTGGTGTTTTCAGCCACGAGATCGCGGAAACCAAGGTTGGGCAGGTGATGGATTTCGCCCGCCGCCACCAGCATCCGCTGCAATGCACCATGGAAAAGGAATAGCCGGAGGTCCGGCCGTCCCATGACCCTCGCAAGATTTGCCCACGGCCTCCAGACAGGCGCGTTCGACCTGCCCGACCAGAGCCGGGTCGTTCTGATGGAACCCGGTATCGATTCGGATCCCGGACTGTTGCACGGCTGTGACGTGACGGTGCAGCACAACGTCAAACCGGCCTTCGATCATTTCGCAGCAATGGGCCTTGAGACGACAACGCACGCGACCGGACCTGCCGATATCGTCCACGTCACCCTGCCGCGCAGTCGCGAATTGGCCCGCGGGCTGATCGCGCAGGCGGAACAGGCGGCCCCCGGTGGTCTGGTGCTGGTCGACGGGGCCAAAACCGATGGCATCGACGCGATGCTGAAATTTGCCAGATCCCGCGTCACGCTCGAAGGGCAGCTGGCAAAGGCGCATGGCAAGCTGTTCTGGTTCCACGCCGGCACGGCGTTCGCCGATTGCGCGCTGCCGGCCCCGGCTCCTGTGGCGGACGGGTGGATCACTCAACCCGGCGTGTTCTCGGCCGATGGCCCCGATCCGGGGTCCGTCGCGCTGCTGGACGGCCTGCCCAAATCGCTCAAGGGACAGGGCGCCGATCTTGGCGGCGGCTGGGGGTTTCTGACAAGACATCTGCTCGAAATCCCCGGTGTGACCGGGATCGACCTCGTCGAGGCGGACCACCGCGCCCTTGCCTGCGCCGAACACAATGTCACCGACCCGCGCGTGACCTTCCATTGGGCAGATGCAACGTCATGGGGCCCGCGCGGCACGCTCGACTGGGTGGTGATGAACCCGCCCTTCCACACCAGCCGCACCCCCGACACCGCGCTGGGCCAGGCCTTCATCCGTGCGGCGGCGCGGCTTCTCAGACCCAAGGGCACGCTTTTCATGGTCGCGAATCGGCATTTGCCCTATGAGACGACACTGGCGAACAGCTTTGGCACGGTGCAAGACCGCGGCGACGACCCGCGATTCAAAATCCTGCAAGCCGACCAGCCCCGGACGCCCGATACGCCCGCGCGCACAAGACGCCGCTAAAAGGACAAACGCCGATGTCATTTTCAATCGAAGGCAAGACCGCCATCGTGACCGGTGCCGCCAATGGCGTCGGCCTGGCCATCGCGCGGCATTTCGTCGACCGTGGGGCGAACGTCATGTTTGCCGACATGGACGAGGCACGCCTCGCGCATGAATGCGGCGCCCTCCCCGAGGAGGACGGCAACATCCGGTATTATGCCGGGGATCTGCGCGAACGGCTGACGCTGGCCAACCTGCTCTCTGCCACCATCGACGCCTTCGACCGTGTCGATATCCTCGTCAATGCAAGCCGTCAGGTCCTGCCTTCGAACCCGCTCGATCTGGACGACATGACGCTCGAATCGCTCATGCAGCAAAACGTGACGAATACGTTTCGCCTGTCGCAGATGGTTGCCAACCGCATGATCAAACAGGCCGAGGGCAAGGAAGAGGGACAGGCCGGCGCGATCATAAACCTGTCCTCCATCGCGGCGCGCCGGACCCAGCCCGAACTGCTCGGCTTTTCCGTCTCCATGGCGGCGCTGGACCAGCTCACCCGCTCGCTCGCCGTGTCTCTGGCCGAATACCGCATCCGCGTGAATTCCGTCTCCCTCGGCTCCGTCATGTCCGCCAGCCTGAAACAATCGCTCAGGGAAAACGACGGCTTCCGCGAAGAGATCGAGGAAAACACCCCGCTCTCCCGCATTGCCAGCCCGTCCGAACTGGCGCAGGCGGTGCAATTCCTGTCCAGCGAAGGGGCCGGTTTCATCACCGGCCAGATCATGACAATCGACGGCGGGCGCACGCTGGTCGATGCGGTCGACGCCCCGGCGCATTGACCGACAGGGCGCAGGGCGCTCCAAACCCTTGCACTGGCTTGTGATTTCGCGTCTGCGCTGTAGTGTTGCGTCACAATCAGAGGACATCGACATGACGGACACGCCCGCTTCGAATTTTACCCACGAAAAAGACCGCGCCGCAGCATGGTTCCGCACGTTGCGCGATCAGATCGTGACCGCCTTCGAAGGGCTCGAAGACAGCCACGATAGCGGCCCGCTGAACGACGCCGCACCGGGGCGCTTCGACGTGACCGAAACCCAGCGCAAATCCGACGATGGGTCGGATGCC
This sequence comes from Marivita sp., assembly GCF_020055675.1. Classification (GTDB taxonomy): domain Bacteria; phylum Pseudomonadota; class Alphaproteobacteria; order Rhodobacterales; family Rhodobacteraceae; genus Marivita. Next base: position 36,159 of record NZ_JAIPUS010000024.1, on the reverse strand, counting down.
GGTGGCGGATTGATGAGCGTCATGCGCGGCGGGCGCGTGTTCGAAAAGGTCGGTGTCAATGTCTCCACCGTCTACGGCACGCTGGGCGACCGCGCGCAACACGCCATGGCCGCGCGCAAGGGCATTCCCGGCATGAAAGACGATCCGCGCTTCTGGGCGTCGGGCATCAGCCTGGTTGCGCATATGCAGAACCCGCATTGCCCGGCGGTCCATATGAACACACGCATGTTCTGGACCCCGCATGCCTGGTGGTTCGGCGGCGGCTCCGATCTGAACCCCTGCATCGAATACCCCGAGGACACCGCGCATTTCCACGCCACCCAGAAACAGCATCTCGACCCGCATGGGGCCGACCAATACCCAAGGCTCAAGGCGTGGGCCGATGACTATTTCTATATCCCCCACCGGGGCCGCGCACGCGGTGTCGGCGGCATCTTCATGGACGATCACAACACCGGTGACTGGGACACGGATTTCGCCATGACACAGGATATTGGCCGCGCGTTCCTGCCGGCCTTTCTCCCCTTGGTCGAAAAACGCCGCGTGCAGCAGTGGACCGATGCGGACAAGGACACCCAGCTGGTCCATCGCGGCCTCTATGCCGAATACAACCTCGTCTATGACCGGGGCACCAAGTTCGGGCTGGAAACCGGGCATGATGCCAATGCCGTGTTGATGAGCCTGCCGCCCTTGGCGAAATGGGTGTGATCACCGCCTGCGCGCAGAGTGAATTCACCTGACGCGGTTGCGTGGCAGCGCCCGTTCGCCGGAAAAAAACGCCCCCGAACGGCAGAATCACTGTACGGTCCAGTGAACGAGCGGCCGGCGCCCAGGCGATGAGCGCGGCCTGCAAAAGCGCGTGACGGCCGAAATCTCATGTGCCGAAGTGACAGAACCGGCAAAGAAGGCGACCGGAGGCTCCGGTGGTCAACGCCGCGCGATTTTGGCGCCAAAGGTTTAAACCGTCTGAAACATGCATACCTTTGATTGATCCGCGGAATCAAACGAGGACACGCATGACAGACAAGAGCAAGAGTATAGAGAACCTGCAAACCGCATTGGCGATGGAGCTGACCGCCGTCAATCAGTACCTGCTGCATGCCCACACACTCGAGGATTGGGGACTGGACAAGCTGGCCAGCCGCATGCGCGAAGAGATGCACGAAGAGCTTGGCCATGCCGGCCAATTCATCGACCGCATCATGTTCCTGGGCGGCACGCCCGAGTTGAGCGCGACAAAGACCCCCAAGATGGCAAAGACCCTTGAAAGCCTCTTCGAGGCCGACAAGTCCGAGGAAAAGGGCGCGATCGACTTCTACAGCAAGGCGGCGCAAGACGCCGCCGACGCGAACGATATCGGAACCCGCTCTTTGTTCGAAACCATCGTGCTGGACGAGGAGGGCCACTGGGAGTGGCTCGACCGCCAGCTCGCGACACTGAAGCGGATGGGCGAGCCGTCCTTCATGTCGATCTACATGAGCGGAGAAAGTGCCGGCGGCGAAGCGTAACCCGCTTGAGCCGCCGTGCTGCAAGTTTGGCGCAGCCAGTCAGGCCTGTATCGGCCCGGGTCGCACCAAAACGCGGGGGTCCGGAGCCTGAAACCGACAACAGTCACAACCCATGAAAGGACCAGACATGACCGACAAGAACGCATATATCGAAAAAGCCAAGGCGCAGATCGACCAGTGGAATGCCGAGATCGACAAGATGAAGGCGAAGGTCGAGGAGGCACAGGCCGATTCGAAGGTCGAGTATCAGAAGCAACTCGACGAGGCGCGCAAGCAGCGTGATGAAGCCGAGGTAAAGCTCAAGGAGATGCGCGCGGCCAGCGACAGCGCATGGGACGACATGAAGTCGGGCTTCGACAAGGCTTGGGACAGCATGTCCGACGCGTTCAACAGGGCAACCTCCCGCTTCAAATGAACAAAGCGCAGACAGGTATCCTCAATACCTGACCGGCGGCGGGCATCGCAATTTTGCGGGCCATGCCCGCCGCCACATGGCAGCCGCGCGGGCTGCAAGCCAACAACAGGCCGAAGCTCGGACCCTCCGACGCCTCTGAAGGGGGCCGCGCTGGGTTCAGACCGTTTCGAACCAGCCTTCGGGAAAGGTCGGGACGGGGCCACAGGACTGCCGCTGCGCGTGCTATTCCCTAACAAATGGTAAATCTGTCGCCATAACCCATTGATTTCATTTATCCAAGTATCGTCCCATGCGTGGGACGCCGATCTCTGTCAGGCGTCCCGCCAGGTTCCCGGTGCGATCCCGTCAAGGCTCCATTCCCCCACGGACCATCGAACCAGCCGCAGGCAGGGCAGCCCCACATGGGCCGTCATCCGCCGCACCTGCCGGTTCTTCCCTTCCCTGATCGTCAGCCTCAGCCACGCGTCCGGCACCGTCTTGCGGACCCGGACCGGAGGCACCCGCGGCCACAAATCCGGCGCCGCGATCACCTCCACCTCTGCCTCCCGCGTGGGCCCGTCCTTCAACGTGATGCCGCGCCGAAGCTGGTCGATCCGGTCCTCTGACGGCACCCCCTCGACCTGCGCCAGGTAGGTCTTGGGGGACCGGAATTTCGGGTTGCTGATCTTCGCCTGCAAGCGCCCGTTATCGGTCAGGACGAGCAACCCCTCGCTGTCCCGGTCCAGCCGCCCGGCCGGATAAACACCCGGCACGTCGATGAACTCCGACAGCGTCCGCCGCGCCGAGCCTTCGGTGCCCTTGTCGGTGAACTGGGACAGCACATCGGCCGGCTTGTTGAACAGGATCACCCGCGTCATGGTCCCGCCCGCCGCCGGTCCGCGAAAAACGCTCTCAGCAAGGCTTCCGCCTCCGCCGCGCCAAGCCCGTCATAGACCTCCGGGGTGTGATGGCATTGCGGGTGCGAAAACACCCGCGCGCCGTGCGCGACACCGCCGGATTTCGGATCGTCCGCGCCGAAGTATAGCCGCCGGATCCGGGCGTTCGAAATCGCCCCGGCGCACATCGGGCAAGGCTCCAGAGTGACGTAAAGATCGTGCCCGGTCAGCCGCTCCACGCCCAGCAGGGCACAGGCATCGCGCAGCGCCAACATCTCGGCATGCGCGGTCGGGTCGTTCAACTCCCGCGTCCGGTTGCCAGCGGCCGTCACACGCGTGCCATCCGGAGCCACCACGACAGCCCCGACAGGCACCTCCCCCCGCGCGGCGGCCTCGCGGGCTTCTTCGAGGGCGACAGACATGTTGGACCGGAACTGCATGGCCCCTCATAAACCGCGCAATCCGCTTTCCCAAGGGTTTGAATTCGACTAAGCCACGCGACATGACACAGAACACGCCACCTGGTGACCGGATTGCCAAAGTCATTGCCCGCGCAGGTCTTGCCAGCCGCCGCGAGGCCGAGCAGATGATCGCGCGCGGCCGGGTGTCGGTGAACGGCAAGAAGATCGACAGCCCGGCCCTGAATGTCACGACAAGCGACAAGGTCGTGGTCGATGGCAAACCCGTGGGCGCACCCGACGCGCCGCGGCTCTGGCTCTATCACAAGCCGGTTGGCCTGGTGACGACGACCAAGGACGAGCAGGGCCGCCCGACCATCTATGACAAGCTGCCCGAGGATATGCCCCGCGTGATGAGCGTCGGGCGGCTCGATCTGAATTCCGAAGGCCTGCTGCTGCTGACCAATGATGGGGGTGTGAAGCGCAAGCTGGAACTGCCCTCGACTGGCTGGCTTCGCAAGTATCGCGTGCGGGTCAAGGGCCACGTCAGGGAAGACATCCTCGAGCCGCTTCGCAAGGGTCTTGTTGTCGATGGAGAGCGCTTTCAGCCGATGACCGTCACGCTCGACCGACAGCAGGGCGCGAACGCTTGGCTGACGATCGGGCTGCGTGAAGGCAAGAATCGCGAAGTGCGGCGGGCCTTGGCCGACATTGGATTGACGGTGAACCGGCTGATTCGCCTGTCCTATGGCCCGTTCCAACTGGCGGATCTCAAACCGGGCGCGGTGGAAGAGCTGCGCCGCAAGGTCGTACGGGACCAATTGGGACTCGAAATGGCCGAAGACCCAAAGGCCGCTCCCGCCAGGACCAGAAAGCGGAGGCAGGTCCGGCGTTAACCAAGTCACGACAGGGTTGAAAAGACTCCCTTATCTTACCCCCCGAGTGCCCATTTTCTGCCCGGATTTGCGGCGACCTTGCTCGCATGTTGATTACTTTCGTAACTTCCGCGGTCCTCGTGACATCTGTGCTTCTGGTTCTGTCGAATCTTGGAACGGTCGCCGATGACACCTCCAAGGCAGTGCGGGGTGCGATGCACCGTATTCGTGCGCAAGGCGCAACAGCGTCCTGGGCGGCGTTCGTGGTGCTGTGGCTCACCATTTTCGGTTTGGGGTTGCTATGATAAACACGGCGATGAGCGACTTTGTCGATTATGATAAGAGCGCGGCGCTGGGCAAGCGATCCCCGGTGGAAGAGGTGCCCGTGGGCTTCATGGTTCTGGCAACCTGCCCGCTGATCCTGTGGTTGCTGGATGGCACCGTCGCCGGGTTTGCGTCAGCTTTGCTGATCATCCTTTTGTTCGCGGTCGGGTTGGTGTTCCTGTCGGTCGGTCAAAAGCAACATCTGGCCTATAGCATGGCCGAAGTGGCCCCGCGGCCGAAGATTCCATTCAAGTTGATCGGGAACTGCCTCATTGCGCTGGTGATCGGGCTTTTGGCCTCAACGAAGATCGCGGTCCCGATGATCTCCATGGTAATCGGGTTTTCGACCTTTATCCTGTGCCTTGTCTCTTTCGGTCTTGATCCGATGCGCGACAAGGGCATGGACACCCCGGAAGCGCGCCTGCGTATTGTCAGCCAGGCGCTATATGACGACTTCGACACCCGGTTCGAGGCTTTGCTTGCCGACCTTGAACAGGTCGCGGATGACGAGCTGTATGCGCGAACCCGCATTGCATCTGACACGGTTATGGGTCTGCTCAGCACGATTGATTTCGGCACACCGACCCTGAAAAGGATTGCGCCTTCGGTGTCGAAACTTCTGGCAAAGATGGAGGCCGAATTTGCCGCTTTGCTGAATTCACCTGACGGCCAGATCACTGCGCTTCAGCGAAGAAAATTCGACAACAAGATTCAGATCATGGTCGACTCCTTCGAAGCGCGCGCCCGACGGAGTGGCATCGCCGATGGCCGCGACAATTTTGAGCTTCAGACAAACCTGTTGTTTGATCGGAAGCACCGCAATCTCAAGGTCTGAGCAGAAGCTGGACGTGTTCCCCCTAGTAAGCCCACCTCACATCCCTTAAGTTCTGCGCAAGACTTGAGAAAGGGGTATTTCATGTCGAGTGTCGGCCTGCAGCGGGTCAGTTACGCCTTTCTTCTTGCCGTGCTGCTCGGTGTGACCAGCGGCTGGCTGGGAGGTCTGTAGGCGTGGCGCAGCGGTTTGGCGGAAAATACAGCCCCGATGGTGCGTCTGAAAAATCCGAATTGCCGCCACGCAAAGGATTCAAGGGCGCAAAGGTCGATCCGGTCGGCGCCCGGTCAAACCTGCTGTTCCTTCCGCCCGTGGTTCTTGGCTTCACATCTATCGGTCAGGGTGCCATCGGCATGGGGCTTGGCCTTGTCGGGGCGGGGGTGTTGCTTTTGGGCGCATGGCTCCTGCGCGGCGGGTTGACGGCAGAGGCAAAGTACGACGCGCGGAAGGTGGCGCGCCGCCCGGCGTTTCCGCGCAAGATCGCCGCAGCCGTTCTGGCCGGAGCCGGGGTCGGCATTGCTGCATTTTCCAAAGAGCCGGGCCTGATTGCGCCGATCATCTACGGGGCGTCAGCCACCGTGTTGCACATTGGTGCGTTCGGCATTGACCCGATGCGTGACAAGGGCATGGAAGGCATTGATACCCTCCAACAGGATCGCGTGTCGCGGGTCGTCGACAAGGCCGAGGTCTATCTTTCCGAGATGCGTGATGCGGTTGCGCGATCAGGCGATCGCAGGATGATTGCCCGTGTCGAGGCGTTTCAGACCACGGCCCGAGAGCTGTTCCGCACTGTCGAGGAAGACCCACGGGATCTGACCGGCGCGCGAAAGTATCTGGGTGTTTACCTGATGGGCGCGCGCGATGCGACCGTCAAGTTTGCCGAGGTCTACGCCCGGACCGGAGATGCGCAGGCGCGCAGCGAATACGCCGAATTGCTGAACGATCTGGAGCAGAATTTTACTGCGCGAACGCGCAAGATGCTGCTGGATGACCGATCCGACCTGACCGTCGAAATCGAGGTTTTGCGCGACCGATTGCACCGCGAAGGCGTGCATATTGACCGCGAAATGGAATAACGTGGAAAAACGAGTTTTAGAGGAACGATACATGTCCGAAACAGTCCGTGCCAAAGCCCAGGATTCGCTTGCCCTTGTCGAAGAGGTGAACGCCGTTCTTTTGCCCGAGCCCAAACCTGCCGATGCCGTCGTGCCCTTGGCACAGGCGGATCCGGCCCTGAGCGAGGAAATTCAGTCACGCATGGCCGAGATTGACATAATGGACACCCAGTCCATCGTGTCGTTCGGTTCGAATGCGCAGGCCGAATTGCAGGAAATCTCGCAATCCATGCTGGCGGATGTGCGCAACAAGGATGTGGGGCCCGCCGGGGACAGTCTTCGGGGAATTGTAAGCACGATCCGGGGCTTTTCGGTCTCCGAATTGGACGTGCGCCGCGAACGCAGTTGGTGGGAAAAGCTGCTGGGTCGCGCGACGCCTTTTGCAAAGTTCACGGCGAAATTCGAGAAAGTGCAGGGCCAGATCGATCGGATCACCGATGACCTGCTCAGTCACGAACATACGCTGCTCAAGGACATCAAATCGCTTGACCTGTTGTATGAAAAGACGCTGCAATTCTACGATGAACTGGCGCTTTACATCGCCGCGGGCGAAGAAAAAATCGGAGAGTTGGACAATACCGACATACCCGCCAAGGAGGCCGAGGTTCAGGCCGCCGCCGACGATGACCAGGTGATGAAGGCACAGGAATTGCGCGATCTGCGGGCCGCGCGTGACGATCTGGAACGGCGCGTGCACGACCTGAAGCTGACGCGCCAGGTGACGATGCAATCGCTCCCGTCGATCCGGCTTGTTCAGGAAAACGACAAGTCGCTGGTTACCAAGATCAACTCGACGCTGGTCAACACGGTGCCGCTTTGGGAAACCCAGCTGGCACAGGCGGTGACCATTCAGCGCTCTGCCGAGGCGGCCGGCGCAGTCCGTGAGGCCAATGACCTGACAAACGAATTGCTGACTTCGAACGCCAAGAACCTGCGCGAGAGCAACAAGATGATCCGCGGGGAAATGGAGCGCGGCGTCTTCGATATCGACGCGGTGAAACAGGCCAATGCGGATCTGATCGGGACCATTCAGGAAAGCCTGCAAATCGCCGATGAAGGCAAAGCCAAGCGCGCCGAAGCCGAGCAGGAGCTTAAGAAGATGGAAGGCGAGCTGCGTGATACGCTGGCCGCGGCCAAAGCCCGCAAGGACGGGGTTGGCGACACGTCGGCCACGTCGATGCCGGACCAGTAAGCCAATGTCGCGGCGCTGGTCTCATATCCTGTGGTCCTGCGCCGCGGTTGCCATGCTGTCAGCCTGCGATCCCATCGCGACGGACTCGCCCGCGGCTGCGGCCAAACCGCAGGTGCGCCCCGACCCGCCAGCGCCCGAGCGCGAACCTGCTCGCCCATCCGATGCGTCGATCGAGCTGCGCCGTTATTATGCGCGCGTGGAGCAGGATTTACTGGCGCAAGGGCTGTTGCGCGTCGATGGTGGGGGCACGGACACGCCCTATACCGACGAGATGCTCAGCCGCAATTTCGAACAGATCGCGCTCGCCGAGGAATATGCCCGCGGCGCGGGGCTGCAACCGTCAAGCGGGGCCTTGGGCGAAATCAAGAAATGGCGCGTTCCCGTGCGCGTCGGTGTCATCTTTGGCGATAGCATGTCAGAAGGCGATCAGGCGCAGGACCGCAGGACACTGGAAAGCTACACCCGTAGATTGAGGCGTGTCTCCGGGCACCCGATCAGCCTTGTGTCGGATCAGGTCAATTTCCACGTCCTGGTGATGGGGCAGGACGACAAGGACCAACTGCGCAGCGTGCTGGACCGAATCGCGCCTGGCATGGAGGCGTCGACCCGTGCGATTTTTCTCAACCTCCCACGCGCCATTCATTGCCTTGTCGTGGCGTTCGCCGAGAACAACAGCGCGAGCGCCTACCGGCAGGCTGTCGCGCTTGTTCGCAGCGAACATCCAGACCTGACCCGCCGTGCCTGCTATCACGAAGAACTGGCGCAGGGCCTTGGACTTGCAAATGATGCCCCGAATGCGCGGCCCTCGATCTTCAACGATGACGACGAATTCGCGCTTCTGACGACGCATGATGAAATGCTGCTGAAAATTCTTTATGGTCCCCGCGTGACCCCCGGCATGAATGCTGATCAGGTGCGCCCCATCGTCCGGATGCTGTCCCGCGAGTTGAAGGGCGGCGGACCAAGATGACGTAACGGAGACCCCAAATGCCCATTTTCGATTTCCTGAGCGGCCAGTTCATCGATGTCATCGAATGGACGGACAACACACGCGACACGATGGTCTGGCGTTTCGAACGCGAAGGCCACGAGATCAAGTACGGTGCCAAGCTCACCGTGCGGGAGGGGCAGGCGGCCGTTTTCGTGCACGAAGGGCAATTGGCGGATGTTTTCACCCCCGGACTCTACATGCTTGAGACCAACAATATGCCGATCCTGACCAGCCTCCAGCATTGGGATCACGGTTTCCGGTCGCCGTTCAAATCCGAGGTCTATTACGTCAACACCACCCGGTTCCAGGATCTGAAATGGGGCACCAAGAATCCAATCATCTGCCGCGATCCCGAGTTCGGCCCGGTGCGGCTGCGGTCCTTCGGCACCTATTCCGTGCGCGTCACAGACGCGGCCAAATTCCTGGTCGAGATTGTCGGAACCGACGGTGAATTCACGATGGACGAGATCAGTTATCAGATCCGCAACATCATCGTGCAGGAATTTTCGCGCACCATTGCACGGTCCGGTATTCCGGTTCTCGACATGGCCGCGAATACGCGTGAACTGGGGCAGTTGCTGGCCAAGGAAATCGCGCCCACCCTTGCGGAATATGGCCTGGAGCTGCCCGAACTTTATATCGAGAATATCTCGCTGCCTCCGGCCGTGGAAGATGTTCTCGATAAGCGATCGTCGATGGGAGTGATCGGCAACCTGACCGAATACGTGCAGTTCCAGGCAGCCGAGGCGCTGGGCAAGGATGGCGGCGGTGCCGCAGCCATTCAGGCGGGTCTCGGGGCCGGGCTCGGAATGCAAATCGGCCAAGCCGCCGCAGCCAAGACGGGCCCTTGGGGCGCGGCGCCGCAGGCGCAGGACGCCGCCCGCGCGTCGCAGCAGATGCCACCTCCGCCCCCGCCGGTCGAGCATGTCTGGCACGTCGCCGAGAATGGTGAGACCAAGGGGCCGTATTCCAAGGCCGCGATGGGTCGGATGGCGCGTGAAGGCAATCTGATCCGAGACAGCTATGTCTGGACTCCGGGGCAGGATGGCTGGAAAAAGGCCGAAGACGTCATGGAGCTGGCGCAATTGTTTACTGTCATGCCGCCACCCCCTCCGAGCGCGTAAGCGCCGGTTGGTCTGATTGCATATTTGAAAAGAGAAGAAGCAGGGGACAGACCTCTTGTCCGAGGATACGCTCACGGCACCCGTAGAAGAACATCGCTTTCCCTGCGATCAGTGCGGCGCGGATTTCCGGTTCGATCCGCAAAGCGGCGTGCTGCTGTGTGATCATTGCGGCAATACCGGCGAGATCGCGGACCCTGGCCCTTGGGCCAGGGGCAACATCCGCGAAATCGCGTTCGAAGCCGGGATCGCGGACCGGCTGCCATCGCAGGAGATGGAAGAAACCCGCGTCTCGAAATGCCCGAACTGCGCCGCGCAGGTGGAATTCGACCCGGGTGTGCACGCGGCGGAATGTCCGTTTTGCGCCACGCCCGTCGTTGCCGACACCGGGCGCAACCGCCATATCAAGCCAAAGGGCCTCTTGCCTTTCGCGCTGGACGAGGACACCGCGCGTGCCGCGATGACCGAGTGGTTGGGCGGGCTGTGGTTTGCCCCGAACGGGTTGCAGGACTACGCGCGCAACGGGCGCAAGATGACTGGCATATATGTGCCGTACTGGACGTTCGATGCCGACACCCAGTCGTCGTATCGGGGGCAGCGCGGTACGATCTACTATGAAACACGGCACGTGCAGCGGAATGGCAAATCCAAGACCGTGCGCGTGGCCAAGGTGCGCTGGCGGCCCGCGTCGGGTCGGGTGGCACGGTTTTTCGACGATGTGCTTGTGCTGGCCTCTACTTCATTGCCGAAGAGATATACCGACGCGCTGGAGCCTTGGGATTTGGCGGCACTGGAGCCGTATCACCCCGAATTTCTGGCTGGTTTCCGAGCTGAAGCCTATGGCGTCGAGCTTCGGGACGGATACGCCGAGGCGCGCACCCATATGGACCGCGTGATCGCCCGCGACGTTAAATTCGATATCGGTGGAGATCGCCAGCGAATTCACGATATCGACACGCAAGTCTCGGACGTGACGTTCAAGCACATCTTGTTGCCCGTCTGGCTGGCTGCCTACAAGTACCGGGGTCAAACGTATCGCTTTGTCGTGAACGGGCGCACCGGCGCCGTGCAGGGAGAACGTCCGTGGTCGGGATGGAAGATTGCTTTTGCCGTGATCGTTGGCCTGATCGTGGCAGCCGGTGTCGGCTATGTTGCGGCGATGAGCCAGTAGCTAGCGTCAGACGAGCATCCCACCATCCGTATCGTCGCCTGCCTCTTCGAGAAGCCGGCTCATGTCCGGCACGGTGACGTGGCGCTTGCCTTCGAGCGTGATGACCTGGTCTTTCTTGAGCGCTGACACTTGCCGCGAGACCGTTTCGAGTGTCAGGCCAAGGTAATCGGCCATCGCTTCCCGAGTGAGCGGCAGATCAAACGACACTGGCCCGTCGAGCGCACCAAGGTTCAGCGTCGCGTCTCGGCGTGCGATGATCGAGAGCAGCGACGCAATCTTCTCGCGCGCCGTTTTGCGGCCAAGCACAAGCATCCATTCGCGCGCCGCGTCCAGTTCATCGAGCGTCATTTCCAACAAGCGCTGCGCAATATGCGGGGTGCGGTTCATCATGTCTTCGAACGGGGCCTTGCGGAAACAGCACATCACCATATCCGTGGTCGCGACCACGTCGTAGGCTGCGGTGCCGCGTCCGGGACGCCCCACGAAATCGCTGGGCAGCAAGAGGCCGACCATCTGTGTCCGGCCGTCTTCCATCGTTTGTGTGAGCGTCGCGATGCCCGAAACAACCGAACCGACGAAATCCATCCTGTCGCCCGACCAGATCACCGTTTGGCCTGCTTCGAAGCGCCGGTAGTATTTGATGTCTTCCAGAAGACCCAATTCATCCGATTCGCACCGCGCACACACGGCCCTGTGACGGATCGGACAATCATGACAGTCCTGGGTGACGGAGAGGTTGTCTTGTTTCAGCATATATTCGTTCTTGATCTGTATCAAAGCTGCACGCGCTTCACGCAGACTAGACTAAGCAGATGGTTAGCAGAACACAACTTTCCCGGCTGGGACTATTCGACGCGAAGGTACCTCGGTATACGAGCTACCCGACCTCACCGCATTTCAAGAATGATGTAAGGCCGGTGGATTTTTCCAACTGGATCGAAGCGATCCCGGAAAACTCCGAGATTTCGCTTTATCTGCATGTACCGTTTTGTCGGCGTCTGTGCTGGTTTTGCGCCTGCCGCACCCAGGGCACGGCAAGTGGCGAACCGGTCACGGCATATATCGAAACGCTCAAGGACGAGCTGTCGCTTCTCAAGCGGCACCTGCCGCGCGGCGTGCGATTGTCGCGGCTGCATTGGGGGGGGGGCACGCCGACATTGCTGTCGCCGGACCATATGCGCGATCTGTCCGCCGCGACGCGCGAGGTGGCAGATTTCGCCGATGGCTACGAATTCTCGGTCGAGATCGACCCTAACGAGATTGACGCTGCCCGCCTTGATACGCTGTTCGAGGCCGGGATGAACCGCGCGTCGATCGGAATTCAGGATTTTGATCCGGATATCCAGAAAACCATTGGCCGTGAGCAGAGTTTCGAAACGACCAAACGTGCGGTCGACATGATCCGCGCGCGTGGCATCCAGAGCCTCAACGCTGATATCCTTTATGGCCTGCCGGACCAGACGCGCAGCAAGATTGTCGATTCGGTGCAAAAGCTGCTGTCGCTCTCGCCCGACCGCGTGGCGCTTTACGGCTATGCGCATGTGCCTTGGATGGCCAAGCGCCAGCAAATGATCCCGTCCGACGCGCTGCCGCGCCCGGATGAACGGCTCAAGCTGTTTGAAACGGCGCGCAAGCTGTTTGTCTGGGACAATTACGACGAGATCGGCATCGATCACTTCGCGACCCCCGAGGACGGTCTGTCCATTGCCGCGCGCAAGGGCACATTGCGTCGCAATTTCCAGGGCTACACCGACGACACGTCGGACGTGCTGATCGGGCTTGGCGCATCTTCGATCTCGAAATTCCCACAAGGGTATGCACATAACGCACCCGCCACGTCGGCCTATACAAAGGCCATTCGCGCCGGTGGGTTTTCGACAGTGCGCGGGCATGGGTTCACGCCGCAGGACAAACTGCGCGGACGGATGATCGAAATGCTGATGTGCGATTTCCGCGTCGACATCGCCGAACTGGTTCGCGATTACGACATCACGGAAACCGAATTGCGCGCGATCCTGAACCACACGAACAAGGAGTTGGAGAATCTCTTGGTTGTTGATGATGCTGGCCTGTTCGTCCCGCAAGAGGCGCGTCCGCTCACCCGGATCATCGCCCGCAGCTTTGATGCCTACGAGCTGTCATCGGCGGGTCACAGTTCGGCAATCTAGGGCCAGACGCCAGAGTGTGTCGCGTGGCCTCCGCATTCACGCGGCCCTCTCTCACGATTTGAAGCCTGTGTCCGTCGAGGGTAAAATCGCTTGCCGATTTTGCCCGACATATTCTAACTGGCCAGATCGAAGGCGGCGGCCATCAGAGTCTTGGTGTAGTCTGTTTGCGGGTCGGTAAATATATCTTCGGCGGCGCCATATTCCACCACATCTCCGGCGCGCATGACGATCACCTTGTGCGACATGGCCCGAATTACCTTCAGATCGTGACTGATGAACAGGTAAGCCAAGTCGTATTTCTGTTGCAAGTCGCGCAGCAGGTCGACGATCTGCACCTGCACCGTCATGTCGAGCGCCGATGTCGGCTCGTCAAGAACAACCAGTTTGGGCCGCAGGACCATTGCGCGTGCGATCGCGATGCGCTGCCGCTGGCCGCCGGAAAATTCGTGCGGGTAGCGGTGCATCGTGGCCGGATCGAGACCCACTTCGAGCATCACGTCTGTCACCAGTTCCTTGTGTGACCGCCCATCGGGGGAGCCGTGAACCCCGAGACCTTCTGCGATGATCTGCTCGCACGTCATGCGCGGGCTGAGCGATCCATAGGGATCCTGGAACACGATCTGCATCTCGCGGCGCAACTTGCGCAAGCGCCGCGTGGTCCAGTCGCGCACGTTCTCGCCCCGAAAGGTGATCCCGCCTTCCGACTGGATCAGCCGCATGATTGCCAGCGCCAGAGTGGTTTTGCCGGATCCGGATTCCCCGACGATCCCCACCGTTTCGCCAGCGCGCACCGCGATGGTCGCATCATTGACGGCCTTCACATAGCCGACCGTGCGCTTCAGGAACCCTTTCTGGATCGGGAACCAGATCTTGAGGTTGTCGGTCCGTGCGATCTCTTCGGCGTCTTCCTTGACGGGAATGGGCGATCCGGTGGATTCCGCGCTGAGCAGCATCTGCGTGTAAGGATGCTGCGGATCGCTAAAAATCCTGTCGGTGGGGCCGGTTTCGACAATCTCGCCATCCTTCATCACGCAGACCTGATCCGCGATCTTGCGCACGATTCCAAGGTCGTGGGTGATGAACAGAAGGCTCATGTCCTCGGCGGATTTCAGATCGGCGAGAAGTTGCAGGATCTGGGCCTGGATCGTGACGTCGAGCGCGGTTGTCGGCTCGTCCGCGATGAGCAGCTCCGGCCCGTTGGCCAGAGCCATCGCGATCATGACCCGTTGGCGCTGCCCTCCCGACAATTGGTGCGGATAGGCGTTCAGGCGGCTCTCCGGATCGCGGATACCCACTTTGTGCAAAAGCTCCAGGATGCGGGCGCGTGCGCCGTCTCCCGTCACGCCCTGGTGCAAAGCAAGCGACTCCGACAACTGCTTTTCCAGAGTGTGAAGCGGATTGAGTGAGGTCATCGGTTCCTGGAAGATGAAACTGATGTCATTGCCGCGGATACGACGCAGTTGCCCGTCGCCCGCGCCGACCATTTCCTCGCCATTATAGTGCACTGACCCTTCAACGATCGCGGAGTCACCCAGAAGGGAGACAGTCGACAAGGCGGTGACGGATTTGCCGGAGCCCGATTCGCCAACCAGCGCAACCGTCTCGCCCCGCGCGATGTTGAAGGACACGCCGTGCACAGCCTGCAGCACCTGTCCATCCTGCCGGAACCCAACGCGCAGGTTGTTCACCTCGAGAATATTGCTCATGTGAATGTCTTTCTGGGATCGAACGCGTCGCGCACGCCTTCGAAGATGAACACCAGCAGCGACAGCATCAACGCGAAAACGAAAAACGCGGTAAAGCCAAGCCACGGTGCCTGAAGGTTCTGTTTCGCCTGCAAGGTCAACTCGCCCAGCGAGGGAGCCGAGGATGGCAGGCCGAACCCGAGGAAATCCAGCCCCGCCAAGGTGCTGATCGTGCCGGTGACAATGAAGGGCAGCATTGTCAAAGTGGCCACCATCGCGTTGGGCAGCATGTGGCGGAACATGATCGTCGTGTTGGACACGCCCAGAGCCTTGGCTGCGCGCACATATTCAAGATTGCGCGCGCGCAGGAATTCGGCCCGGACGACGCCCACCAGAGCGGTCCATCCGAACAGCACTGTGAGAAATACAAGGAGCCAGAAACTGCGCCCCAGGATCGCGAACAGGATGATGATGATGTAAAGAGAGGGCGTCGAGGTCCAGATCTCGATGACCCGTTGGAAAATCAGGTCGAGCCAGCCGCCGAAATATCCCTGCAACGCTCCTGCCACGATGCCCACAACGCTTGCCAGTGTCGTTACGATCAGGGTGAAGAGGATCGACAGGCGGAAGCCATAGATGACCCGTGCCATGACATCGCGTTTGGTGTCGTCGGTGCCCAGCCAGTTTTGCTCGTTCGGGGGCAGGGGCGCCGCGCCGGGGCGGTCCACGGGTGTCTGGTAGTCATAGGGGATCGGTGGCCACAACGCCCACCCCTTGTAGAAATCGCCGTCCAGAACCAACCCGTCATCGACCTGCTGGATCAGGCCCTCGGGGTCGTCGAAGCACGAGTCCAACCCGCCGGTGCGGATAAGGCATTGTACTTCCGGATCACGATATGCGGCTTCGGTCCGGAAATCGCCGCCGAAATCCGTCTCGGCGTAGAAAGTGAAGACCGGGGTATAAAAATCACCGCGATACTGCACCAGGATCGGTTTGTCGTTGGCGATGAATTCGGCCATCAGCGACAGACCGAAGAGCACGCAAAAAATTATGAGCGACCAGAAGGCGCGGCGGTTCCGCTTGAAATTGTTCCAGCGGCGCTGGTTCAGCGGCGACAGCGTGAAGCGGCTACGCACCGGGGCAACAGGCACCGCCGGGCTGGGCTCGGTCACGATATCGCGGTCTTCGGGTTCGGGATTGGCCGCCATGGTTTCAGCCCTCCCGTTTTTCAAAGTCGATGCGTGGATCGACCAGCACATACATCAGGTCCGACAGGATGCCGACCAAAAGTCCGATCAAGCCGAAGACGAACAGCGTGCCGAAGATCACCGGATAGTCACGGGCGACCGCCGCTTCGAACCCCAGCCTTCCCAGACCGTCGAGCGAAAAGATCGTTTCGATGATCAGTGATCCGGAAAAGAACACGCCGATGAAGACCGCCGGAAACCCGGCGATCACGATGAGCATCGCGTTGCGGAACACGTGGCCGTAAAGCACCTTGCGCTCGGCCAGACCCTTGGCCCGCGCGGTGATCACGTATTGTTTCTTGATCTCGTCCAGAAAGCTGTTCTTGGTCAGAAGCGTAAGCGTCGCAAAAGCCGAAATAGTCGAGGCCAGCACCGGTAGCGTGATATGCCAGAAGTAATCCCCGACCTTGCCCAGCAGCGAGAGGTCCTCGAAATTGTCAGAGGTCAGACCGCGCAGTGGAAAGATCTGGTAATACGATCCGCCCGCGAACAACACGAGCAGCAGGATGGCAAAGAGGAAGCCGGGGATCGCATAGGCCACGATGATCGCCGCCGACGTCCATGTGTCGAACCCCGACCCGTCCTTGACGGCCTTGCGGATGCCGAGCGGGATTGACACCAGGTAGGCGATGACCGTGGACCACAGACCGAGAGAGATGGACACAGGCATCTTTTCCAGCACCAGCTCCATGACCCCGATGGACCGGAAATAGCTGTCGCCGAAATCGAGCCGCAGGTAGTTCCACATCATCATGCCAAAGCGTTCGACAACGCCGATCATCTCCTTGTTGCAGGCCGGGTTCTCGATGTCGGGTTGTCCGGTAAAGCCGTCTTCGCAGACGATCCGTGCAAAGCCGAAATCGACTTCCAACTGTTCAAGGAATTCCGGGGGCAATCCCCGGCTGCCCGCATAGTCATCGCTGTCGTCCGCGGCAGCCGCCCCGGCATCCCCGGATCCGGCAAAGCCTTCGAACACGTCGCCTTCGCCTTCGAACTGGGCAATATACTGCTCGATCGGGCCACCCGGTACGAACTGGGTGAGCGCAAAATTGACGATCATGATCCCCAGCAACGTGGGGATGATCAGCAGCACGCGTCTGAGGATGTATGCGCCCATATCAGTTGAGCGCGCCGCTTGCTCTCAATGCCTCGGCCTTGTCCTCGTTCACCCACCAAAGATCGAGATACCCCAGATCGTAGGGCGGCAGATCCTCGGGGAACTCGTACATATCGTAGGCCGCAACCCAGTGATCGGCGATATAGCCTGTTGGTACGATGAAGAACTCATGCCGCAGCGCCCGGTCCAGCGCCATCAGCGCCGTGTCGGTCTCTTCCTGCGTTTGCATTTCGAACGATGCGTCGATGATCGCATCCACCAAAGGGCTGGTCAGGCCAGCGGGGTTGAACAGGCTGAATTCGGCCTCCTCGGAGCCATACATCTGGGTCAACCCGCCACCGGTGGAAAGAAATGCACCATAGCGGGTGGTATACATCATGTCGTAATCGCGCTCGCGGCGCCGGTTGGTATATTGCGACGGATCCACTTTCTGCAGGTTCACCGCAATTCCAAGCTGCTCAAGATTCCGGGCGTAGGTCTCGTGCATCGCATCCACGGAATCCTGGATGTTGGTCGGATACAGCATCGTGATCTCGAGCGGCGTACCGTCTGAATTGCGGCGAATGCCCTGGTCGCCAACCGTCCATCCAGCGTCTTCCAGCAGGCGCGACGCGGTCCGCATATTGCCCCGGTCAGTCAGCCGGCTTCCGTTGGATTCGTGAAAGGTCCGCACCGGGTCGGACATAAGCTCTGGCGGCACCACGTCACCCAGCGATTGCAGGAAGGCGCGCTCTTCCCCTGTCGGAACATCCTTGGCTTCGATCGGTGTGTCCTGGACAAAGGAACTGCGCGGTTCGTAAAGGCCGAACAGCAGCGACTCGTTCGTCCATTCGAAGTTGAATGCCAAAGCCACGGCCTCGCGCACGCGGCGGTCAGCGAATTGCGGCTTGGCAAGGTTGAAGACAAAGCCCGTGGGGTTGGGCGGCGACCCGTCCGGCAATTCGTATTTCGTGATCGCGCCGCTTTCGATCTTGGGAAAATCATAGGAACTGGCCCAGAGCTTGGGATCGCTTTCGATTCGGATGGTGTATTCGCCCGCCTTGAATGCCTCGAAGGACGCTGTCTGGTCGGAAAAGTATTCTACCCGCACTGTCCCGTAGTTGTGCCGACCCTTGTTGAATGGCAAATCCTTGCCCCAGTAATCGTCGCGCAGCTTGTAGACGATCCGGCGGTTGATGTCGTAGCTGTCCAGCCTGTACGGTCCCGACCCGACTGCCACCTCAAGGCGCGGCTCGTCCAGCCTTCGGTCTTCATCGGCCTCGAACCAGGACTTGGAAAAGATCGGCGTGTTGCCCACGGTTTCGATCCGGCTGCGTTTGGACAGTTCAGGATTGAACGTGAATTTTACCGTGTGATCATCCAGCGCCTCGGCTCCGGTCACCATCCGGCCCACGGCCTGCGCGTAGGACGGCAGGCCCTGATCAATAAAGAGCGTGTGGCTGTAGACCACATCCTCGGCCGTCACGGGCGTTCCGTCCCAGAATGTCGCCTCGGGCCGCATGTGAAAGATCACCCAGTCACGGCTTTCTGGATATTCGAGCCCATGTGCGACGACGCCGTAATACTGACCGACGGAGTCGGTGCTGGCTTCGATCAAACTGTCATATTGTAGCGTGGTCAACGCCCCGGCGCGGCCCTTGCGGGAGTAGGGGTTCAGGCTATCGAACGTGCCAGACGCTCCGAGGGCGATTTCGCCCCCTTTGGGGGCATCAGGGTTGACGTAGTCCAGGTGTTCGTAATCCGCAGGATAATCGAGATTTCCAAAGTAGGAATATCCATGCGCCTCGATGACCTCTTCATGACTTTCGGCTCGGACGTTGCTGGCAGCGAAGGCCAGTGTCAGCGCCATCAGTCCACCAACCGTTTTTGTGCGAAACAGCGTGCCTCGCGACGCCGTCATGGCGATCTCTTGGTGCGTCATACGTAGAACCCCTTCGTCTCCGCCTTTGCATCATAGTCTTGATGTAAGCTAAAGACCGATCTCGGCCATATTCAAGGTCGGAATACACGGCCAGGACCCAAAGCCGAGGTTAAAAACGCGATTGTGAAAAAGAAAACCGCCGCCCCGGCAGGGAAGCGGTTCTGGAAACACCGAATATCAGGGGGATCAGTCGCCGATCGTGTCGAGATATGCGATCAGGTTCGCGCGATCCTCGGGGTCGTTCAGCCCTGCAAAGCCCATTGATGTGCCCGGCGCCCAGCCGCGCGGATCCTCGAGAAAGCCGTTCAGGTTCTCGGGAGACCAGACTTCCGCCACTTCGGAGAGGGCGCCGGAGTAGTTGAATCCGTCAGCCGCGCCGATAGTCCGGCCAACGACATCGTAAAGGTAGGGTCCAGCCGCGTTTTCGCCCTGTTCGAGCTTGTGACAGGCGCGGCACTTGCCGAAGACGCGTTCGCCACTGCCGACATCCGCAGAGGCGAGCAGCGTTTCGAAATCGACCTCTTCGACTTCTTCTTCGCTTGCCGCTTCGTCTTCATCACCGGTGTCGATCACGTAAGCCGCAACCTCTTCCCCATGGCTGCCGCCGACATGGTACAGGGTTTCCGCTGCCCATTTGCCCAGAAGAAAGACCAGAAGCGCGCCACAAAAGCTGCCGACAATCTTCGTAAAGGTCATTGTATCCAACATTATGTGCGTACCTGTCAGCTAAAGTTTCGTCCGTATCGCGCGGGTATCTATTGCTTCCCCTTGCGCAAAGCAAGGTGTAGAAGCCGCGACCAAACGCCCGCCGCGCCAGAATTTCGGAGACCGCATGACCAAAGCCATCGCATTCCAGGGGGAACCGGGGGCCTATTCACACGAAGCCTGCCGCGATGCCCGCCCCGATATGGAGGCGCTGCCGTGCCGCACCTTCGAGGACGTTATCGCCGCCGTGCAGACCGGCACCGCCGAACTGGCGATGCTGCCGGTTGAAAACACCATCTATGGCCGGGTCGCCGATATCCACCGCCTGTTGCCCGAAAGCGGCCTGAAGATCGTGGACGAGGCGTTCGTGCGCGTTCATATCAACCTTCTTGGTGTGCCGGGGGCGCGTCTGGAGGATGTGACCGAGGCGCATTCACACGTCGTGCTTTTGCCGCAATGCGCCACGTTCCTCGCCAAGCACGAAATCCGGGGCCGGGTGAATGCCGACAACGCCCGCGCGGCAAGAGAAGTCGCAGAACGCGGCGACGCCCACGCCGCAGCCTTGGCGAGCGAGCTTGCCGGCGATATTTACGGGTTGGACGTTCTTGCCCGCCATATCGAGGACACTGACAGTAACACCACGCGCTTCCTATTGATGGGCCGCGATGGCGACCAGAGCCGCCGCGGCGAGCACGGAATGATGACCACTTTTGTCTTCCAGGTTCGCAACATCCCTGCCGCGCTTTACAAGGCCATGGGTGGTTTTGCCACGAATGGCGTCAACATGACCAAGCTCGAATCCTACATGGTCGACGGGTCCTTCACCGCGACCCAGTTCTATGCCGATATCGAAGGCCACCCCGACGATCCAGCCGTGGCGCGCGCACTGGACGAGCTGGACTACTTCACCGACGTCCTGAACATTCTCGGCACCTATCCCCGCGACCCGCGAAGGGATTGAGGGCGGCGAACACCGTGATGCAGTGGCGTTTTGGAAGAGCTTGCAAAGTCTGGCGCGACGTTGACCGGGTTTCAGGTTCAGGTCCTGACCGGCCTTGCTGGTTCGTGCGCCAACCGGATCGGTCCCTTCGCGGTGACAGGATCAACAGTCTGACCCTTTTGCGTTGCCACCAGATCCAGCGTTGCGGCCACGCGTCGTACCTCGGGCATCTGCGGGCGTTAGTCGTCGGACAGCCGCCGCGCCGCCTCTGATGGGCAGAAGGTTTTCCCGACCCCGCGCTGGTGCGCGAGGTCAAGCAGACCATCCGCGATGGCCTTATCCGAGGGCGTCATTGCACCGCTGGCAGGTGCCCGGATGCTGATGCGTGCCGACATCCGGCAGGATCTTCCAGCAGCGCTGGCATTTCGCGCCTTCGGCCTTTTCAAACACCACGCCAACGCCCGCCACTTCGGGCAGTCGGAACGCTTCGGCCGGGGCCGGATCGCCGGTCAGGCTGATCGCAGAGGTGATGCACAGGTCGTCGAAATTCACCGATTTCAGCGCCTCCAGCATCCCGGCATCGTCGATATGCACGACAGGCGCCGCTTCGAGCGACGCGCCGATCACCTTTTCGGTCCGCTGCACCTCCAGCGCGGCGGTCACGGCGCGGCGGGCGCGGCGCACGTTGGACCATTTCGCGGCCAGCGCGTCATCCTTCCACGCGGCCGGCGTTTCGGGAATGTCCTGAAGATGGATCGAGCTGTCTTCGCCGGGGAAGCGGTCGAGCCAGACATCTTCCATCGTGAACACCAGCACCGGGGCAAGCCAGGTGGTCAGCCGGTGGAATAGGATGTCCATGACCGTGCGCGCGGCACGGCGGCGCGCAGTGTCGCCATCGCAATAAAGCACGTCCTTGCGCACGTCGAAATAGAAGGCCGACAGCTCCACCGTGCAGAAGTTGAACAACTGCTGGAACACGCCCTGAAAGTCATAGGCGTCATAGCCTGTGCGCACGACCTCATCGAGATCGGCCACCCGGTGCAGGATGTAACGTTCCAGCTCCGGCATATCGGCGGGTTCAACGCGGTCGGAGTCTTCGAAATGCGACAGCGCGCCCAGCATGAACCGCATCGTGTTGCGCAGCCGGCGGTAGCTGTCGGCGACCCCCTTGAGGATCTCCGGCCCGATGCGCAGGTCGGCGGTGTAATCGGCCTGTGCCACCCAGAGCCGCAGGATGTCGGCGCCGTATTGCTTGGTCACGTCCTCGGGCGCGACCGTGTTGCCCAGCGACTTGGACATCTTGTTGCCCTTCTCGTCGAGCGTGAAGCCGTGCGTCAGCACGCCGCGATAGGGCGCGCGGCCCTGCGTGCCGCAGGATTGGAGCATCGAGGAGTGGAACCAGCCGCGGTGCTGGTCTGTGCCTTCAAGGTACAGGTCAGCAAGACCGTCCTCGGACCCGTCTTCGCGGTCGCGTAGGACAAAGGCGTGGGTGGAGCCGGAATCGAACCACACGTCGAGGATGTCGAATACCTGCTCCCATTCGCTCGGGTCGTAGTTGTTGCCCAGAAAGCGCTCCTTCGCGCCGGGCTTGTACCACGCATCCGCGCCTTCGGCCTCGAACGCCTCCAGCACGCGGGCGTTCACCGCTGCATCCCGCAACAGGTAATCGTCATCGGTCGGCAGGGCGCCTTTCTTGACGAAACAGGTCAGCGGCACCCCCCAGGCGCGTTGGCGCGACAGGACCCAGTCAGGCCGTGCTTCGATCATCGAATAAAGCCGGTTGCGCCCGGTCTTGGGGGTCCATTTGACCAGTTGGTCGATGCTTGTCAGCGCCCGTTCGCGGATGGTGGTGCCATAGGTGTCCTGACCGTCGCCAACGGCACGGTCGATGGCCGCGAACCATTGTGGCGTATTGCGGTAGATCACCGGCGCCTTGGAGCGCCAGGAATGCGGGTAGCTGTGCTTGATCTTGCCGCGTGCCAGAAGGCCGCCGACCTCGATCAGCTTGTCGATGATGGTCTTGTTGGCATCGCCTTCCTTGCCATTCGGCTTCAGGATGCGAGTGCCGCCGAAGAATGGCAGATCCGCGCGGAAAGACCCGTCATCGAGGACGTTGTAGGTGATGACCTGCTCGAGCATCCCCAGGTTGCGGTAAAGCTCGTATTCCTCCATCCCGTGGGACGGGGCGCAATGCACGAAGCCGGTACCTTCCTCGTCGGTGACGAAATCCGCGGCCCGGAAATCGCGGGGGTCGTCCCATTCGCCATCTGCCCCGTCGGCCCCGGCCAAGGGGTGCGACAGGCGCATCGCGGCAAGCTGGTGCGGCGTCACGTCCGAGATGCGGCGATACATGGTCTCGTCCAGCCGAGCGCGGGACATCACGTCCGCGGCCAGCTTGTCGGCAAGGATATACCGCTCGCCGATCCGCGCCCAGCATTCCTCGGGCCGGCCCGTGACCTCGTACAGTCCATAGGAAAAATCTTCGCCATAGACCACGGCCTTGTTGGACGGGATGGTCCAGGGAGTGGTTGTCCAGATGACCACATAGGCGCCCATGAACTTGGACCGCGCCGCATCAAACGCGCTCAGCACCGACTCGCGCGCCTCGGCACTTTCCTCTTCATCCGCGCGGTCCATGTCGGGCAGATCGAAATCACTGACGCGGAACTTGACCCAGACGGTGAAACTATCCTTGTCGTGATACTCGACCTCGGCCTCGGCCAGCGCCGTTTTTTCCACGGGCGACCACATGACCGGTTTGGACCCCTGATAGAGCGTGCCGTTCATCAGGAATTTCTGGAACTCTTCCGCGATGATGCGCTCGGCCCGGTAATCCATGGTCAGGTAGGGCTTTTCCCATGTGCCGGTGACACCCAGGCGTTTGAATTCGGTGCGCTGCACATCAATCCAGCCATCGGCGAAGTCGCGGCATTCCTGGCGGAATTCGACGACATCGACCTTGTCCTTGTCGAGCCCCTTAGCGCGGTACTTTTCCTCGATCTTCCATTCGATCGGCAGGCCGTGGCAATCCCAGCCGGGGATGTAGCGCGCGTCCCGGCCCATCATCTGCTGGGAACGGACCACCATGTCCTTGAGAATCTTGTTGAGCGCGTGGCCGATATGCAGGTGGCCGTTGGCGTAGGGGGGGCCGTCATGCAGCGTGAAGGGCCTGCGCTCGGCGGCCCCGTTCGCGGCTTTTTCGCGCAGGCGGTTGTAGATGCCGATCTTTTCCCATTTTTCCAGCCATTCGGGCTCGCGCTTGGGCAGGCCGGCGCGCATCGGGAAATCGGTTTTCGGCAGGTTCAGAGTGGGTTTGTAATCAGGTGTTTCGGCGCACATTTGGGGCGTCCTCGGGTATTCGGATCAGAGTGTGTGAGAGGATCGGCGCGGCAGTCCATACGCCTTGTCCCGGCGACTCGCAGCTTAGAGCGCCGGGCATGTAATTCGAATGATGATCGCGAAGCGGTCCGTCATGCGGCGTCTTATAGAAGCGACGGGGGCAGACGTCCAGACGGATCACATGTCGAACAATGTGCCGACGAAATAGGCGATGGCCGCAGCTATTCCGCCGATCAAGAGGGTTTCGAGCCCGGACCGCCACCACGAGGCCAGCGACCACCTGGATTTATACGCGCCGATGGCAAAGAAGGTCACCAGTGTCGCGCCGGTCGAGATCGCAAAGGCATTGTCCAGCCCGAACAGGAAGGGCAGCAAGGGAATCATGCCCGCCCCGAGGAAGGCCGCGAAGGTGGCCCAGGCTGCCTTCAGCGGGTGCGGCTCGACCGAGGCGAGCCCGTATTCGCCTTCGAGCATTATCTGGATCCATTGGTCATGATTTTGCGTGATTTGTTCGACGGCGCCCTCCAGGGCCTCGCCGGACAGGCCCTTGCGCCGCAGGATCTCGCGCAGTTCGCGCTTTTCGCCCTCGGGATGAAAGAGGATGTGCCGCTCCTCGATCTTGCGCAGCCGTCTTGAGTCGTCAAGCTCGGCCTTGGTGCCGGAGTAATTGCCTGCCGCCATCGAGAACCCATCGGCCAGCACGTTGGCGACGCCCAGTGCGATGATGACCCAGGGTGACAGCCCCGCACCTGCAACGCCGGCGACGATGGCAAAGGTGGTGACCGATCCATCAATGCCGCCATAAATGATATCCCGGACATAGCCGCGCCCCGCCGGGGCGTCTATCCGGGCTTCGATTTCGGTTTGGGAATGACCGTGGTCGTAAGGATTTTTTTGCATGTCAGACTGTTGTTGCGGCGCGATACGCCTTGCCTTGTTCTGGATCGAAAGGAATTGGTCACGCGGCTGTATGTCACGAAGACCGGGCAGGCGCTACCGCGACACGAGACCGGTCAGGGCAGATTTGACAATGCGCCTGACAGATGGGCGGTCGCCTTGGGCAAAGGGCACGGGGCGGCACACCTCGATCGCGGCGACGCCGACGCGGGCGGTCAGGGCACCGTTGACCAGCCCTTCGCCGAACCGGCGCGACAGCTTGCCTATGATGCTGCCGCCAAGGATCGGTTCCAGCATGTCATCGCCCACCGCCACCGCGCCCGTGGCGACAAGATGTGACAGCACGGCGCGGGTGAGCCGCCAACTTCCCAGCGTGCCCGAGCGCCCGCCATAGATCTCGGCAATGCGCCGGATCATGCGGATGTTCGATCCCAGCGCTGCGACCACATCCGCCAGCGCCAGCGGCACCAGAGCCGTGACCGTCGCAACCTGCCGTGCGGCGGCCTCGACCTCGCGCTGGGCGGCGGCATCCAGCGGCGTCAACACTTCATGGCTGGCAAGGTGGAGGAGCGCTGCGGCATCGAACATATCCGCCTGCTGCTCCTCGAGACGGTCGCGGCCCCACTTGGTGTCCTCCCGTTTGGCATATAGCGCGGTCAGATCGCCGACCACGTCGCGGGCCGCTGACAGGTCCTCTCTGGCCAGCGCATCGCCGGCGGCGTGTTGAATGCGGTCGATCTTTCCGAGCCGGGCAAAGGCCGAAAGCTCCTTGATCGCGATCAGACACACGACCAGCCCGAACAGCCCGAACAGCGCCGCCACGGCAGAACCCAGATAGATGTTGCGCGTCACCAGATCGGTCACGAAATGCCATGCGGCAATCGAGGCGACGGTGGTGATCAGCAGGGCCAGCAATGTCCAGAACCAGCGTGCCAGCCGCGAGACAGGCCGCGCGGCAAGCGCGGCAGCGGTGGCCATCGCCTGACCTTGCGGTGCGAGTTCCAGAAGATCGGGCACTGGCGGCGCGTCCGCCGGTGTCTGGGGCGATGTGTCCTCGTCCAGATCGAACAGGACGGGGCCTTTGGCCTTGGTCATTCCGGCGTCCTCCGCCACTGGTAAAGAATGGCGGGCAGACCTTCGTCATTGCGGTCGCCTTCGGTGCGCATGGTCTCGGCAAAGCCGTGCCGTTCATAGAACGTTTGCGCGCGGGTGTTTTCCTGGAAAGTCCAGAGCGACAGGTGGTCCGCGCTGTGCTGCGCCTCTGTCAGCAGGCAAGATCCGACACCCTGTCCCCGCGCGTCCGGGGCAACGTAAAGTGCATGAATGATCGCGCCCTCGCGGGCCATGAACCCTGTCATGGTCTGTTCTTCGGCGACAGTGACCCAGCCGCGCTCGACCATCATCCCGGCAAAGGAGATATCCTCGGCACGGGTGTGGATGCGTGGCATCCATGGCGTTTCGTCGATCCAGGCCGACAGGATTGCGCCAACATCGCCCGCATCGAGCGGTGTCGCCGGGCGCAGCACGGTCACAGCCGGTCTCCGATCAGGAACTGTGCCGCCCGGTCGAGCCGGATATGCGGCGGCCCCATGCCCGGTCTGAGGCTCAGCGTCGCGGGTGCGAATCGCATCACCTTGTAATCCTGCTCCAGCCACGCCTCTGCCCCGTTGCGGGCAGGGCCCAGAAGCTGTGCCGGGTCCTCGGGCAATTCACCCGGGTAGAACGCCGCCTGCTTGCCTGTGTCGAGCAGGGCGCCCCGCACGCACGGCAACTCCGCGCCGTCATGGGCACGCATTTCCTCGACCGTGGCGCGCAGGCTGGCGATTGACATGGCGCTTGTCCTGGCCCCGGCGAATTGCGCGCGGTCGCGGGCATCGCGGGTCAGCGCCTCCATGATCGCGGTCAGCCGGGCATGCTGGGTGTGGTGCAGATGGTCCGCCTTGGTTGCGGCAAAGAGGATTTTCTCGACCCGCTTGCCCAGCAGAAGCTGACTCAGAAAGGCATTCTGACCGGGGCGGAAGGCCCCGAGAGTGTCGGACATCGCCTGGCGCATGTCCTCGACCGCTTGCGGTCCGGCATGAATCGCACCCAGCGCATCGACCAGAACGACCTGTCGGTCGATCTTGGCAAAGTGATCGCGGAAGAACGGTTTGACGACCTGTGCCTTGTACGCCTCATAGCGTCGCTCCATCTCGTGCCAGAGCGATTTGCGCGGCGGGTTCGGGGCGGACGGCAGCGGCGCGAAGGTAAGCACCGGGCTGCCTGCCAGATCGCCGGGCAGCAGGAACCGCCCCGGCGTGCAATCGGAAAAACCGTCCCGCCGCGCGGCGGTCAGGTAAGTGGTGAAACCTGCCGCAAGGCTTTGCGCGCGGGGTTCATCCAGCCTGGCTGCCGCGTCCTCCGCCGTGGCCTGCGCCAGGTAGTCCTGCGCGGCGTCCCGTGTCGCGATTCGCTTAAGGGTTTCTTCAGACCACGCGCTGTAGCTTTTCTCCAGCAGACCCAGGTCAAGCAACCACTCACCGGGATAATCCACGATGTCCAGATGTATGGTCCGCGGCCCCTGAAGCCCGGACAGCAGCCCCGAGGGGCGCACCTTGAGTGACAGGCGCAATTCGCTGATCGCGCGTGTGCTGTCGGGCCATTCCGGACTGCGCGCGGTGAGGTCACCCAGATGCGATTCGTAGTCAAATCGCGGCAGAGTGTCGTCGGGCTGCGGTTGCAGATAAGCGGACAGGATGCGCCCTTCGCTTTGCGCCAAAAGGCCGGGCATCCGCCCCCGGTCCATCATGTTCGCCACCAGCGAGGTGATAAACACCGTCTTGCCCGACCGGGCCAGTCCGGTCACGCCCAGTCGGATCACCGGCGCGAAGAACGTGCCCGACACGGTGTCGCTGACATTCTCGATGCTCCGGGTCAGGGTGTCGGCGAATGTGGAGATCACCACGTCTGGGCCTCGTTCTTTTGTCTTGCGGCCAGAGATAAAGGTCCAAGGCGCGACATACCAGTGCAACGCCGGGGGATTGTGTGACGGATTGCCTCGGGCTAAGCCGACAGCATGCCAAGATACGCCCTGAAAGTCGAATATGATGGCGCGCCCTTTGCCGGTTGGCAACGGCAGGCCGACCAGCCGTCCGTACAGGGTGCGATCGAGGCGGCCCTTGCCCGGTTGGAACCCGGGGACCACAGGATCGCGGCTGCCGGTCGCACAGATGCGGGCGTGCATGCACGGGCCCAGGTATGCCATTGCGATCTGGAAAAAGACTGGTCTGCGTTTCGATTGTCCGAAGCGCTGAATCATCACCTCAAACCCCATCCCGTTGCCATTGTCGACGCGGCGGAGGTTCTGCCGGATTGGCACGCCCGCTTTTCGGCGACGGAGCGACGCTATCTTTTTCGTCTTGTGTCGCGTCGTGCACCCATGACGGTTGAGGCCGGACAGGTCTGGCAGGTGCGGCATCCCTTGTCGCTGCAGCCAATGCAGGAGGCAGCGCAACATCTGGTCGGCCTGCACGACTTTACCACCTTCCGCTCGACCATGTGCCAGGCGGCATCGCCGGTGAAAACCCTGGACGCGCTCGAGATCTCGCGGCTGGAGACCGACTGGGGCGTCGAGTTTCGGTTCCATCTGCGCGCGCGGTCCTTTCTGCACAACCAGGTGCGCAGTTTCGTGGGTACGCTGGACCGGGTCGGCGCCGGAGCGTGGATGCCGGAGGATGTGCAGCTCGCGCTCGAGGCGCGGGACCGCGCGGCCTGTGGTCCGGTTTGCCCGCCGCAGGGGCTCTACTTGGTTGGTGTCGGTTACCCGGATGACCCGTTCCGCAACTGACAGGATTTGCGCTGCGCGTCGCGCATCGCGGCAAGCAGATTTTTGAAAAAATCTGCTTGGGGCTCTGCCCCAAACCCCGGCATATTTCGAAAGAGAAGAAGATCCGGGATTGTCTTTGTGCAACGATGGGCAGTAAATAGCGTTTATGACACTGTTGACGCATATCCGACGAGCAACCTGATCTTCGTCTGTCGCCCGCGCGCTGTGGGCAATCCGTCACCTTTTGTCCGAATTCATCACTCTTTCCGTTGACTTGGCCCGCGCCGCTTGGCACGGCTTGGGCTTCTTGAAACGAGGTTTCCCATGATCCCCTCTGTCCTGCCGACCTATTCCCGCGCGCCGCTTCACTTCGTGAAGGGTGAAGGTTCCTGGTTGATCGAGGCGGACGGGCGCCGATTTCTTGATATGGGGGCCGGCATTGCCGTGAATGCGTTGGGCCATGCGCATCCGCAGCTGGTGCAGGCGCTGACGGACCAGGCGCACAGGCTTTGGCATGTGTCGAACCTTTACGAGATCCCGCAGCAGCAGGCTTTGGCGGACAAGCTGGTCGCGACGAGCTTTGCCGATACGGTGTTCTTTACCAATTCGGGCACCGAGTCCTGCGAATTGGCAGTAAAGATGGTGCGCAAGTATTGGCACGACAAGGGTCAGCCCGAGAAGACGATGATCCTGGCCTTCGAGGGGTCGTTTCACGGCCGGTCCTCGGCCGGGATTGCGGCCGCCGGCGCGGAGAAAATGACCAAAGGGTTCGGGCCGATCCTTCCCGGATTCACGCATGTCGGCTGGGGCGACCATGATGCGCTTCATGCCGCGCTCGACGACACTGTCGGCGCGATCCTGATTGAACCCGTGCAGGGTGAGGGCGGGATACGACCCTTGCCTGACCAATGCTTGAAAGGGCTGCGCGCGCTTTGCGACGAAAAGGGCATTCTGCTTGTCCTCGACGAGGTGCAATGCGGTGTGGCCCGGACGGGGCGGCTTTTTGCGCATGAATGGGCCGGTGTGGCGCCGGACATCATGATGGTCGCCAAGGGTATCGGCGGCGGCTTTCCCCTGGGGGCCGTTCTGGCCACCGAGGAGGCGGCGTCGGGCATGACGGCGGGCACGCATGGGTCGACCTATGGCGGCAATCCCCTGGCATGCGCGGTCGGCTGCGCGGTGATGGATATCGTCAGTGACCCGGCTTTCCTGGACACCGTGAATGCACGCGCGGGGTTCCTGCGTCAGAAGCTGGAGGGGCTTGTTTCCTCGCATCCCGACCTCTTCGAAGAGGTCCGGGGGGCCGGTTTGATGATCGGGCTGAAATGCAAGGTGGCGCCGGCTGACGTCGTCAAGGCGGGCTATGAGTGTGGCGTCATCACGGTGCCGGCGGCGGATCACGTGGTCAGGCTGCTGCCGCCGCTCAACATCAGTGAAGACGAGATTTCGGAGGCCGTGAACCGGCTGGATTTCGCAGCGGACGTGGTTCGCGAGGCGATGGGCTGAGGACGCAGGCATGAAGCATTTTCTGGATATTCACAAAACAGACGCGCAGGCGTTGCGGCGGGTCATAGATCAGGCCATCGCGATGAAGAAAACCCGCACCGGGCGGCCCAAGGGGGCGCCGGATGATGAATTGCCGCTGGCCGGGCGCATGGTGGCGCTGATCTTCGAGAAACCGTCGACGCGGACGCGGGTGTCGTTCGATGTCGGTGTGCGCCAGATGGGCGGGCAGACCATGGTGCTCTCGGGCTCGGACATGCAGCTGGGGCATGGCGAGACGATCGCGGACACGGCGCGTGTGATGAGCCGCTATGTCGACCTGATCATGATCCGGACCTTTGACGAGGCGGTGCTGGAGGAAATGGCCGAGCATGCCTCGGTTCCGGTTATCAACGGGCTCACCGATCGGACCCATCCCTGCCAGATCATGGCGGATGTGATGACCTATGAAGAGCATCGCGGGCCGATCACGGGGAAAAAAGTGGTCTGGTGCGGGGACGGGAACAACGTTTGTTCGTCGTTCCTGCATGCTGCGGGGCAGTTCGGGTTCGATTTCACCTTCACGGGGCCAGTGCAGCTGGACCCGGAGATGGAATTCGTCGGGCTGGCCCGGAATGCCGGTGTTTCGGTGACGATCGAGCGGGACCCTGTGAAGGCGGTGGAGGGGGCTGATCTGGTTGTTGCGGACACCTGGGTTTCGATGCATGACGCCCAGTCGGCCAAGGAGCGGCGGCACAACATGCTGCGGCCGTACCAGGTCAATGACGCCCTGATGCGCCATGCCAACCGGGATGCCTTGTTCATGCATTGCCTGCCGGCGCACCGGGGCGAAGAGGTCACGTCCGAGGTCATGGACGGGCCGCAATCGGTAATCTTTGACGAGGCGGAGAATCGCCTTCATGCCCAGAAGGCGGTGATGCGATATTGCCTCGGGGTTTGAGGCGTCCCACGCGTGGGACGGCGGCTGCATCAATGATTCCAATGTCTTGCAGGGACATATTTACCAAGCATTAACCACTTGGACCAATATCAGCCGGGGTCAGTCGGGAACATTATCCACGCCCGAGCCGCCCCAGGGCTGGCAGCGGCCGATGCGGCGCAAGGTGAGCCATCCGCCCTTGAGGCCGCCATGTTTGTGCAACGCCTCGAGCGCGTAGGCCGAGCAGGTCGGATGGTAGCGGCAATTATGGCCGACCCAAGGGCTGAACACGAGGCGATAGCCACGGATGGGAAGGGCGAGGCACCAAGCGAGCGGAGTCATGAGGCGGCGTGGAGTTTGCGCAGCGCGTAGCGCAGGTCGCCCGTGAGATCGGCAAAGGGCCGGTCGAGCGTCACCCCGGGCCGTCCGACCAGCACATAATCCCAGCCGGGCCGGGCACCGGGCAGAAGCGCCTCGGCGACCACGGCGCGCAGGCGCCGCTTGGCGCGGTTACGGGCCACGGCGTTGCCGATCTTGCGCGAACAGGTATAGCCGACGCGAATCGTGGGGTCATCGTCACCGCGATCGCGGGCCTGCACCAGCATTCCGTTGGTGCCGCGACGCAGGGCGCGTGCGGCGCGCAGGAAATCGGCGCGGCGGCGCAGAACAGTAACGGGCGCGCACACAGAAACCGCCGAAGATGCGTTTCCCCCTGGATGCAAGGAGGACTTCGGCGGTGTCATGTCGATATTTGTCTTGGGACGCCGGACGCTTACGCGCTCAGCGACTTCCGGCCACGGGCGCGGCGCGCATTCAGGATCTTGCGACCGGCCTTGGTGGCCATGCGCGAACGGAACCCGTGACGCCGCTTGCGTACCAGGTTCGAAGGTTGAAAGGTGCGTTTCATCGCGTCCTACTCCGTCTTGTCGGTCCGGTGCGCAGTCGATGCCACCGGCGTTATTCGAAGCCCGTGCTATAGGCAGGTGGCGATGGCTTGTCAAACGCTGTCAAAGCCAATCGGGGAGAATTTCCGGGCGCGTTGCGCGTGCAAGATGCGCGGCAACCGTCATGCGCTTGCGGGCGCGAATCCCGGACAGGCCGGGTGTTTATCGCGGGTCCGGAGTGAAATATCGTGCACGGCGACGTGTGCCGGTGACATGATCTGCAATATTCGGGCCGCTGAGCGCGCCGGAATGTTTCAGTCCGGGCGCAGGCCGGGCGCGGAGGGTGCAAATCCTCACGCAGCCCGGCGTGCGTGATCAAGCGGTCGTGATGCGGGTGTTGCCCGCGTGCCGCAAGCGTCATGTTCTGCCCCAGGCAGTGCAATGAAATCGGAGGTGGCCTGCTTGGGCCGATAGGACATGGCAGATATGACGGATATCCAAGACAAACCGGCCTGGAAGCGCCATGCGCCCCTGGTGACGATTGGCGCGGTCGCGCTGATCGGGGCGTTCACGCTGCGCGATACGCTGAGTTTCCAAACCCTGGCGGCCAATCGCGAAGCGCTGGAGGCGTTTCGAGACAACAATTACCTGCTGACCGCGGGCCTTTTCATGTTGGCCTATGTGGCGATTGTCGGGTTTTCCCTGCCCGGCGCAACCATCGGGACTTTGACCGGTGGCTTCCTGTTCGGCCTGTTTCCGGGGGTGTTGTTCAATGTATTGTCGGCAACCCTTGGCGCGACACTGATTTTCCTTGCAGCGCGCCTTGGTCTCGGGGATCGGCTGGCCGCGAAGATGGGGGCAGGCGAGGGCATGGTCCGCAGGATCAAGGACGGGATCGACAAGAACCAGTGGTCCATGCTTTTCCTGATTCGGCTTGTCCCGGCCGTGCCGTTCTTCGCGGCCAATATCGTACCTGCGCTGGTGAATGTGCCGCTGTACCGCTTTTTCGTGTCGACCTTTCTGGGCATCATTCCGGGTGCCATCGTCTATACGTCGGTCGGCGCCGGGCTGGGTGAAGTTTTCGCCCGGGGCGAAACGCCCGATCTGGGGATCATTTTCGCGCCGCATATCCTGTTGCCGATCCTGGGTCTGTGCCTGTTGGCGGCGCTGCCGATCCTGTTGAAAGCCGTGCGCGGCAAGAAAGGGCTGTAGGACCATGGACACGATCAAGACGGATGTTCTGGTGATCGGCGCAGGCTCGGGCGGGCTTTCGGTTGCGGCGGGTGCTGTGCAGATGGGGGCCAGCGTTGTCCTGCTCGAAGCACATGAAATGGGGGGAGATTGCCTCAATTACGGCTGTGTGCCGTCGAAGGCGCTGATCGCGTCGGGCAAGGTGGCGCATTCGATGCGCCATGCCGACTGCTATGGCATTGCCGGGGTTGCGCCGGATGTGGATTACGCGGCGGCCAAGGACCACGTGGCGGAGGTGATCGCGCAGATCGAACCGATGGACAGCCAGGAGAGGTTCGAGGGGTTGGGCGTGCGGGTGATCCGGGACTACGGGCGCTTCGTGTCGGACAGGGTGGTCGAGGCCGGAGCCTATCGGATCGAGGCGCGGCGGATCGTTCTGGCCACCGGATCATCGCCTGTCGTGCCGCCGATCCCGGGGTTGGCGGATGTGCCCTATCTGACCAACGAGACGCTTTGGGACCTGCGCGACCGCCCCGACCACCTGTTGATCATCGGGGGCGGTCCGATCGGCATGGAAATGGCGCAGGCGCATTTGCGGCTGGGATCGAAAGTGACCGTGATCGAGGGCGACCGTGCGCTGGGCAAGGACGATCCCGAAATGGCGGATATCGTGCTTGATGCGTTGCGCGAAGAGGGTCTTGAGATCGTCGAGGGCGCCAAGGCCGGCGCGGTGCGCGGGACGGATGGCGCGATCGAGATCGAGGTGGAGGATGGCCGGGTCTTTTCGGGGTCGCATTTGCTGGTCGCCGTGGGGCGGCGGGCCAATACAGACGCGCTGGACCTGGAGGCCGCCGGGGTGCGGACAACGCGTTCGGGGATCGAGGTGGATGACCGGCTGCGCACCAGCAACCGCCGCGTCCATGCGATTGGCGACGTGGCCGGGGGGCTGCAATTCACCCATGTGGCGGGGTATCATGCAAGCGTCGTGATCCGGTCGATCCTGTTTGGTTTGCCGTCAAAGGCCAGCACGCGGCACATACCCTGGGTGACCTATACGCAGCCCGAGCTGGCGCAGGTCGGACTGACCGAGGCCGAGGCGCGCAAACTGCATGGGAACAAAACCGAAATTGTGCGGTTTCCCTTTCATCACAATGACCGCGCCATTGCCGAACGCAAGACGCGCGGTCTGATCAAGGTTATGGTGGTGCGCGGGCGCGCTGTCGGCGTGTCGATCGCCGGGGAGCAGGCGGGCGAGTTGATCAATCTCTGGGCATTGGTGATCGCCAACAAGATGAAGATGAGCGAGGTCGCCAATATGGTTGCGCCGTATCCGACCATCGGGGAGCTTAACAAGCGGGCGGCGGGGGCGTATTTCTCGCCTCGGTTGTTCGAAAGCGACATGGTGAAGAAAGTTGTTGGGTTTGTTCAGAAATGGTTGCCCTGACATGATGTCGGCGCGTGCGGTGGCGCGGGTGCCTGCATGATCAACACCCTGTCCGGTCGATTCCTGATCCTGACAACCGTCTTTGTCATGCTGGCGGAAATCCTGATCTTCGTGCCCTCGGTCGCGCGCTACCGGGAGGATTTCCTGCTCAACCGGCTGGAGCGGGCGCAAATCGCGTCGCTCGCCCTGTTGGCGGATGACATGATCGATCCCGAACTGGAAGAAGAGCTGTTGCTCAATGCCGGCGTGTTCAACGTCGTGCTGCGGCGCAATGAACTGCGGCAGCTGGTGCTGTCCTCGCCGATGCCGGCGGAAGTGGACGCCACCTTCGACCTGCGCGAGGCGAGCGCGTGGACGCTGATCCGGGACTCCATGCTGCGCCTGGCCGCGCCCGGGCCGGAGGTGATCCGGGTGATCGGCAACCCGTTCCGCGATGGCGGGGAGCTGATCGAGATCACCCTGGAGACAACCGGGTTGCGCGCCGCGATGATCGATTACGGCGTGCGTATTCTGCTGTTGTCAGCGGTGATCTCGGTTGTCACGGCGGGGCTCTTGTTCCTCGCGGTGCGGGTGCTTCTGGTCAAGCCGATCAAGGGGGTTGTGGGGCATATGCAGAGCTATGCCGAAGCGCCCGAAGACACGCGGCGGATCATCCAGCCATCGGCCAGCGTCACCGAGCTGCGCGAGGCGGAGGAGGCGCTGCAAAGCCTGGAGACACAGTTGACCCAGGCGCTCAGGCAGAAAGAACGTCTGGCCCAACTGGGCGGCGCCGTGGCGCGGGTGAGCCACGATCTGCGCAATATCCTGACCTCGGCGCAGCTTTTCACCGACCGGATCGAGATGAGCGAGGACCCGGCGGTGAAACGGATGGCCCCCAAGCTGGTCAATTCGATCAAGCGGGCGGTGTCGCTTTGCGAAAGCACGCTGGCGTTCGGCCGCGCGGAGGAGCCGGCGCCGGCGCTGACGCTGGTGAACCTCGGGGAGCTGGTGTCGGACGTGCTGGACAGCGAACGGCTGGCCATCGGCGATTTCGACCTGAGCCTGAGCGAGGACGTGCCCGGCAACCTGATGGTGCGCGCCGATCCGGAGCAGATGCACCGGGTGCTGTCGAACCTCGTGCGCAATGCGCGGCAGGCGATTGTCGGAACCGGCGACCCCGGCGAGATCAACATCGCGGCCCATGCCGAGGACGATGTCTGGTATATCGACGTGATCGACACCGGGCCGGGCCTGCCGCCCAAGGCGAGGGAACACCTGTTCCAGCCCTTCCATGGCGGCGCGCGAAAGGGGGGATCGGGGCTGGGGCTCGCGATTGCAGAAGAACTGGTGCGCGGCCACGGCGGCACGCTGACCCTGCTCGACAGCGATGAGACCGGCAGCCGGTTCCGCATCTGTCTGCCGATGGGCGAGCTGATCACCGGGCAGTGACCGCCGACAGGAAGATTCCCGGATTTTGCACTTGCATCACTCCCGCGCCGGGTCTATCTCCCACGCCGTGGACCGATAGCTCAGCTGGATAGAGTACCTGACTACGAATCAGGGGGTCGGGGGTTCGAATCCTCCTCGGTCCGCCACTA
>NZ_JAIPUS010000005.1 GCF_020055675.1 Marivita sp. | reverse complement strand
TCTGTCCCATGTCCGCACCTCAATCATTTGGTGCCACATGACGAATCATGATCGATTCCTCTCGGACAAGACCAAGACTGATGGGTGAATCAATTCACCGCATCAGACTTGTGGGTAACTGCAAGGCTGATCGAGCGCATACATGACCCCCGGGCGGATGTCATGCGTCTCGCCTGTTCCGAGATCGGTGATCCGGCCGCGTCCGGATATGCAGTAGACGCTTTCGAAGTGGTTCTTGTAGTGGAACGTATGTTCCGAGCCGGCCTTCAGAATGGTGATGTGGAACGAAAAGCCCATCCCGTCGTCGGCCAGCAGCATCCGCACGCTGGTCCATTCCGCGTTCGATACGGCGCGGTCACTGCTCTTGAGGTCATTGAAGTCTCTGACGATCATGAATTTACTCCGCTGCGTCTTTTTTATTCGAGGTGGCCGCGCCGACCGCGTTCTCGAGCATATCGAGCCCTTCATCGAGCACGGCGTCGGGCATGGTCAGGGCGCCCAGGAATTTCACCACTTCGTCATTGGCACCGGAGGTTTCGATGATCAACCCGCGCTCGAACGCTTCCGCGCAGACCTGCTCGGCCACGTCTCCCGAGCCTACATTGATCCCCTGCATCATGCCGCGCCCGCGCATTTCAGCCCCCGGCACCTGCTTGGCGATCTTCGACAGGCGATCGTGCAGATGTGCGCCCTTGCGGCGGACCTCGGCGGCAAAGCTGTCATCCTTCCAGAACTTCTCAAGCGTGACACGCGCGGTCACAAAGGCATGGGTGTTGCCGCGGAAGGTGCCGTTGTGTTCGGCCGGTTTCCAGATGTCATGCTCCGGCTTGATGAGCAGCGCCGCGAAGGGCAGCCCGAAGCCGGACAGCGATTTCGCCTGCGTGATCATGTCGGGCTCGATCCCCGCTTGTTCGAACGAAAAATAGGTTCCGGTACGACCGCACCCCGACTGGATGTCGTCGATGATCAGAAGCGCCCCGAGCTTTTTCGCAAGCCGCGCGACGCCCTGCATCCACTCATCGGATGCCGCGTTCAGCCCGCCTTCGCCTTGCACCGGCTCGAAGATGAAGGCCGCCGGGGCGTCAAGTCCGGACGAGGGATTGTCGAACATGATCTCAAGGTGCTTCAACGTATCGATATCGGCGCCGAGCGACCGGTCGTAGGGCATGTGGGTCGCTCCACAGAGCGGGCCACTGCCTGCGCCGGCGCGTTTGCCAGCGTTCCCGGTGAGCGACAATGCGCCCATGCTCATGCCGTGAAAGCCATTGGTGAAGGAGACGATGTTGCGCCGCCCGGTGACCTTGCGTGCGAGTTTCATCGCGGCTTCGACGGCGTTGGTTCCGGTGGGTCCGGTCATCATCACCTTGTGGTCCATGCCGCGCGGCTTGAGGATGATCTCCTCGAAGGCTTCGAGAAAACGGGCTTTTTCGACAGTGTACATGTCCAGCCCGTGCGCGATGCCGCCGGACTTGATATGGTCGATCAACGCGTCCTGCATGTCAGGGTCGTTGTGGCCATAGTTCAGGGTCGAACAGCCTGCCAAAAAGTCGATATACCTGCGCCCTTCGGTGTCGAACATCTGGCTGCCCTCGGCACGGGCAAAGGTGACAGGGAAGCTACGGCAATAGCTGCGGACCTGTGACTCGCGGCGGTCGAAGATGTCAGTCTGCATTGTCGGTTCCAATTTCTTTTGAGGGGGCTGGGTTTTCCTTGTCGGCGCGGGAGATCCCACTGATCGTGACCATGTATTCGGTCGCATGGTTGCCGCCGAAATGCGCATCCTTCTTGTAGTGCGGCTCGTGATCAAGCTCGGCATCCATGTTATCTGCGAAACTGTCGAACAACGCCCAGCTTGCCTTGTTATCCGCAGTTATCGTCGTCTTGAGCTGTGTGACCTCGGCGCAAACGGGACGATTGAGCAGCTCCTCCAGCATCTTTTTTGCAACGCCCCGGCCGCGCGCGGCCTCACCGACGGCGACCTGCCACACGAACAGTGTCTCAGGGTCGTCCGGCGGGATGAAGGCCGAAATCCAGCCGACAATCATGTCGCCAAGTTCCGCGATAACGCATGTATTCGCGAACTGGTCACACTGAACAAGATTGCAGTAGATGGAGTTTTCGTCAAGCGGACCGCTTTTTTGAACGAGGTCCCAGACATCCGCCCCGTCTTCGGACGTGGGGGGACGAAAGGTGATTGGCAGGCCGGCAGGGTCGTCGGGCATGATCTGTCTCGATTCGATGACGAGGCCACATCATAATGGTCGTCGGGGCGACGTGTAAGGCAAAAGCCCCGAAATCGCAGCTTTGGCAGCTCTGAGGCCGGATGCGCGGGTCTGCCGCGTCTCGCCAATTTCCTGTCGACGATCTTGAAGGAAGACGCGCCCGTTTTCCACCATATGGTCTCTCTTGAAAATCTACGGCATGGTGCGCGGATGGAAGACATGCACCGAAAAATCAGGCTGCTTTATACTGGTAAAAGCCAGCGCGCCCGATGGTTTCGCTACGGATTACTCGGGTTCGACGCGCTGACTATCATCTATTTCATCGCAACCGCAGCGCTGCCCATGACACCGGTCTTGACGGTCATGAACATCATGCTTGGCGTGCTGATCATGCTCGATCTCGCGGCGCGATTCTGGATTGCAGAAAATCGGCGCCGCGAATTGGCCCGACTCTACACGCTGGCGGATCTGATCGTCGTGGCCTCGCTTCTGCTCGCGCCGCTGATCGCGGAAAACTTGGCTTTTCTGCGTGTTCTGCGGGTCCTGCGCGTGCTTCACGCCTATCGCCTCCTGCATGATCTGCGCAGCAAAAGCCTGGTCTTTCGCCGGCACGAGGATGCGATCCTCGCCGCAAGCAACCTGTTCGTCTTCATCTTCGTCACCACATCCGTCGTGTTCGTGCTGACGTTCGACGAAACCGACGGCATCATCGGGTATATCGATGCGCTCTATTTCACCGTGGCGACGCTGACGACGACAGGCTTTGGCGATATCACCATGACAACGCCCGGCGGCAAACTGCTGTCGGTCTTCATCATGGTTGTCGGTGTCGCGCTCTTCGTGCAGCTCGCCCGTGCGATCTTCCAGCCGTCCAAGATCAAGTACAAATGTCCCAATTGCGGCCTGAACCGGCACGAACCCGATGCGATCCACTGCAAGCATTGCGGCGAATCTTTGAAGATCGAAACGGAGGGGGACACCGGGGCGTATGGGTCGTAATCACTCGGCCCCGTCAAGCCATTTGGAAAAACGGCGTTGGCGCAGCTTGTCTGTGTTCGCGTACCAGCCGCTGTCCCTGACAAGTGCCCGGCCGCCATGTTGCGGAGCGTTTGGCAGGTAGGCGCGCATTGGCACGCCGGTTTGCGGGTTGATGCCGATCCGGTTGAATGCAGAGACGCGCGTGGGCCCGTAGGGGATTTGGGTGGCGAAGCGGGCCATGCTGGCGGGCTGGGTGGCATGGACAATGAACGCCCGCGCCGCATCGGGTGCCTTCGTGCTGGCGGCGATGGCCCAGACCTCGATCCCGATGATGCGGCCATCCCAGACGATGTCGATGGGCGCGCGGCCACGCTGCGCGATGTCGAAGAAACGACCGTTGAACCCGGCCGCCATGACCGCCCGGCCGTCAGCGAGCATATCTGCCGGTTCCGCCGGATCTTCCCACCAGATGATATCGTCGCGGATGGTCCCCAGTTTTCGGAACGCCAGCCGCAACCCGCGATCGGTGCTGAGCAGGCCATAGACCTGTTCCGGAGGCACGCCTTCCGCCAACAAGGCCCATTCCAGGATACCATCCGGGCTGCGTTGAATGGCGCGGGGGCCGGGAAAGCGGTCGGTATCGAAGAAATCCTCGATCCGGGTCGGCTTGACCCCTGCAAAGGCGCGGTCGTCAAACGCCATGACGCGGGCATAGGCGTTTTGTGGCACGGCGCATCTGTCGGGCCCGAAAGGGGTGAAATCCTCCAGCGTCTCGGAGGAAAAGAGTGACCTTGGTGTCATTTCAAGCAACAGGCCCCGCGCGCAGGCGACGCGCGCCTGGTCTGACAGCATATCGATCACATCCCACCCGTCCTCGGCGCCACGCGCTTCGAGTGCAGCCCAGCTTCCATCGTATTCAGCGACGGTGACGGTCTGGCCTGTTTGCCGGGCATAGGGGTCAATGATTGCATGTCTTTGAGCCGCTTCATAAGCCCCGCCCCAGGAGACGACCGTCAGGTCTTCTGCAGCCACCGGAGCCGCGACCAGCAGGCAGAGACTGACAAAATCAGATCGCCGCATTTTCCTCCCTCCGCAGCCGTACCCCCTCATCGAGCCAGGCCGAGACAAGATCCGCCTCGGATACAGCTCCGAGATATGTTCCGTTCTCTTGCGAGACGACAGGTACCGCATCGCCGACGAACCCGCGCAAGCGTTCCATCGCCTCCGCCAGATCGGTGGTGTCGTGAAAAACCAGCCGGGCGGGCCCCACATCCGACCCCACCCGCGTGGCGGTGCCTTGGGCGCCGGGTGTGAACACGCCCACCAGCGTGCCGTCGGTGTCGAGGACAAAAGCCTCGCGCCATCCCCGCGCCTGAAGACGGTCCGACACATCCTGCGCCGCATCCTCCGCTGTCGCGGTCACCGCATCCGGTTGCAGATAATCGACAACCTT
Source organism: Marivita sp. (assembly GCF_020055675.1). Lineage (GTDB taxonomy): Bacteria > Pseudomonadota > Alphaproteobacteria > Rhodobacterales > Rhodobacteraceae > Marivita. The sequence continues at coordinate 145,450 of NZ_JAIPUS010000005.1, read as the reverse complement.
CAAGGCCGCGAAATGCGCGCGATCGCGCCCCAGCGAGAAATCGATACCGCGGCGCGCCAACTGCACGTCAAACAGGGACCGACCGAAAGCGCGATGTGACAAGAGGTTCGAAAAGACGACAGCCACCATGGCCGCGATGGTCACATCGTAGTTCCGAGTAAGTTCGAACACGATCAAGATGCAGGTCAGGGGTGCCCCGATCACGGCACTTGCGAACCCCATCATCCCGCTGATTGCGTAGATTGCCGCGCCGGAGCTGGGCACACCTGCAACGCCGGACGCGAGTGTCCAGAAAAACACCCCGATCAGGCTGCCGATGAGGAGCGAGGGGCTGAAGGCGCCACCCGAAAAGCCTGCTCCGATGCACAGGGCCGTCAGGACGGTCTTGGCGCAGATCAGGACAATCACTTCGCCCAATCCGAACGCGCCGTCGATCGTGGCAAAGCGCAGGGTCGAGGTGCCGATCCCAAGAACATCCGGCAAGGCCAGCGCCGTCAGCCCGACCGCAAGACCTGCCATCGCGGTGCGCAGTTCGGGCCATTTGATCCAGCGCGCTAGCGTCGGACCGACAGCCAGAAGCAACCGCATGAAAAGAATGGCAGCCATGGCCACCACGAGGCCCAGCACGGCGACAAGCGCGAATTCGTAGCCATGTGTGATGCCGGGAGATTCGATCCGGAACAGCGCGGGCCGTTCGAAAATCACGTTCGCGATCACATAGCCTGTCACCGACGCGACCGTGACCGGCGCAAAGGCGCGCGTCGCATAGTGGCGCAAGACGACCTCATGGGCGAACAGGACACCCGCTATCGGCGCATTGAAGGCGGTAGAGATCGCCGCGGCAACACCGCAGCCGATGGCGATGCTGGCAAGGTTCGGCACACCCAGGCGCAACCGATGTGCAAAACTGCCAAAGATCGCCCCAAGGTAGACCATTGGCCCGTATTGGCCCACCGATGCCCCGGCCCCCAGGGACAGCGCGGCGGTTCCCGTCGAAACCAGCCCGCTGCGCAGACCGGGAAGAGGCCGGTGGAACTGGACCGCCTCGATCACGTCTGGCGGACCAAGCGGGCGCTGTGCGGGTGACAGGTGCTTGTGGACCAGGCCAACGATCAAGCCGCCCAGGGTCGGCACCAGCACGGTCGTCGTGGCCACGAGCCAGGGCAGGCTTTCCCATTGCACCCGCGCCTTGGGGGCAACCAGCAGACCGGTATTCAGAAGAGACACCAGTTCCACCAGCGCAATGGCGGCCAGCGACGCCGCACTCCCGGCGGTCAACGCGATGCCTGTCAAGACAAGCATGCGCATAAGCGGAGGCGCGGTGCCGATTTGTGTTCCGGAAGTCATTCGTGGCGATCATTGACGGAATAACCGCGTGACGCAACGGCTGCGGCGGACTCAAGCTTTGCAGGCAGGTGATGTGTCTCTCGACAAACCAATCAAGGTGGTCTGAACTGCCTGTCATGCCCCCGGGCGCGCTGTGTCAGGCACCCCCGGACCCGAGGATGTCCCCGTCACGTCGAATTCCATCCTTTCTGCCAAGCGCGATTAATGGCACCATCGTATCGCGGAATATCCGCATAAATGTAGTAAATGTAGTAAAAGGAGTCTTATCATGGGACTTGGTGACATGCTCGGGAACGCGGCCGGGGCATTGGGCGGCACGGATGACATCGTGTCAAAGATCAGTGAAAGCGGTATCGACTTGTCCGCGCTGACGGAAATGGACGCTGACAGCGTAACGGCCATGCTCGAGGAGAAAGGGATCGACCTGTCGATCCTCGAAAGCCTGGGGCTCTCGGTCGAGGACGTGGTCGAGAAGGTCAAGGAACATCTGGGCTGAGCGATTTGGACCCAAGGCACAGGTTTCGACCTGTGCCGATTTGACAGGGGCGGCTCTCCCGGCGGATGCCATATCTGCCACGGCCATCATTCACACGGCGGCTGGCAGAGATCGAACGTGTCACCCCCCCACTTTCGAGATAGAGACCTCGGTCTTATGTCCTTCAAAGATACAGGAGGTGACTTTTGACGACACATGCAACGACGCTCCCCCCGATTGACCCGGAGCGCGCGGCGATCATCGAAGACTTTGGCGGCAAACTTACCGCGCTCGATCCGATCGGCGCGCAAGTCTCGGGAATAGACCTGTCCTCCAAGAACGCGCCGCCCCCCGAGGTCGTCGATGCTCTGGACCGCGAAATGGCATATCGCGGTTTTCTGGTGTTCAAGAACAACTCGCGGTTGGACCACGAGGACTTCTTGCGCGCCAGCTGTCTATGGGGCGGGAAAGAACTGCACAGCACGCATGGCGTTCACCCGGAAACACCGGACGGCAATCCCCATATTTTTCGCCTGTCGAACGACAGGCGCCACGGCATTCCCGATGTCGGCCCGCAATGGCACAATGACGGCAGCTTTCTGCCCGCAACGTTTTCCCATTCGGGCTATCACATCATCCGACCCGCCGAAAAAGGCGGGGGCACCCATTTCGCACACCAGGGCCTTGCCTTCGCGGCGCTGCCCGAAGATCGGCAAGAACGCTGGAGCCGCCTGTTCTCGGTGAACTCGGCCTCAGGGGTGGTGCATCCCCTGGTTCACACGCACCCGGTTTCGGGGCAAAAATGCATCTGGCTGCATCTGGGCATGACCGGCGCGGTGATCGAAAAACTGCCCGACCGGGATGGCTTCAGCCTGCTGCAGGCCGACGACCTGAAGCAACTGTGCCACGCGTATAACGACATCCTGAATGCCGGTCTGACCAATGGCTACGCGGTGGCCTATGAATACCACGAGAACGATTGCGTCTTCATTGACAATCTCGCAGTCGCGCATCGCGCGGCCCCGGAGGCGCATATGCCGGTCGAGCAACAGGGGTTGCGGATCATGCATCGCAGCACGGTGAAAGGGATTCAGGACCTCGCACCATCCTTCGGCCTGCCGCAGCATGTGGATATCGATGGCCCAAATCCGATCGGTGAGGGTGTCTGGCAAGGCGGAGGTGTCGGCTTTCGCTGGGACGAAGGCATCCCGATGCGGAACTAGAGCGGGCCGCATTCATTTGCTGTCTCGCGACCCGCTCTATCCGTCTGAAGCCGCATCTTTTAGGCGGGCAAAACCGGTTCCGCTTTTTGCCCGCTGTGATCAGGAACCCGGGCCGTCACCGCGGCAACCGCGGCGGTGGCAAAGCGTCATGCCTTGCCATAGCCACCCGCGGTCGGGGTGACGACCACCACCGCATCGCCTTCGTTCATCTGCGCTTGGTCAGCGGCCTCCAGCGTTTCGACACGGCCATTCGCGCGGTGAATCTCGGTGCGGCCCACACGGCCGGACCCGCCGCCTTCCAGCCCTTGGGGCGCGCGGCCGCGATGCGATGACAGGATCGCCAGTTCCATGTCTTCCAGGAACCGGATGCGGCGGGTTGTGCCATCCCCGGCCCTGTACGCGCCGTCCCCGCCGGAGCCTGCGTCAACTTCGAAACTTTCCAGAAGAACCGGATAGCGAGTTTCCAGAACTTCCGGGTCTGTCAGGCGCGAATTCGTCATGTGAACATGCACAGCCGATGTTCCGGCAAAGCCACTGCCATCGTTCCGGACCCCGGCCGGGCTGCCGGAACACAGCGTTTCGTAGTATTGGTGGCGGTCATTGCCGAAAGTCAGGTTGTTCATCGTGCCCTGGCTGTTGGCGATGGCGCGCAGGGCCCCGAACAAGGCGTTCGTCACGTGCTGGCTGGTCTCGACATTGCCGGCAACGACGGCCGCAGGGTAGCGCGGGGCCAGCATGGAGCCGTCGGGGATCACGATCTTCACCGGACGCAAACAGCCCGCATTCATCGGGATCGGAGCCTCGACCATCACGCGGAAGACATAAAGGACCGCCGCCCGGGTCACCGGCTCGGGTGCATTGAAGTTGTTCTTTTGCGCCTCGGAGGTGTCGGTGAAATCCACCACCGCTTCGCCCTTGTCGCGGTCCACGGTGATCTTGACCCGGATCGTCTGTCCGGTGTCGGTGGGGTAGTCATACTCTCCATCCGACAGCCGGCCGATCACGCGCGAGACTTCCGCGGCGGCGTTGTCCTGCACGTGCCCCATGTAGGCCTGCACCACCTCCAGCCCGAATTGGCCGATCATGGCGCGCAGCTCGGCCATGCCACGGGCATTGGCCGCGACCTGCGCCTTGAGATCTGCGATGTTCTGGTCGGGATTGCGGGCAGGGTAGCGGTGGTCGGTGAGGACCTCACGGATCTCCATTTCGCGGAAGCGCCCACCCGAGACCAGAAGGACATTGTCGAAAAGCACGCCTTCTTCTTCCACGCTGGTCGCCCGCGGTGTCATCGATCCGGGGGCGACGCCGCCCACATCGGCGTGGTGTCCGCGCGAGGCGACCCAGAAGAGGACTTTCTTGTCTTCTTCGTCGAAGACGGGCGAGACCACGGTGATATCGGGCAGGTGTGTGCCGCCGTTGTAGGGCGCGTTCAGTGCATATACGTCGCCGGGCTGCACATTGCCTTCGTTCTGGCGGATGATCGTTTCGACGCTGCGATCCATGGAACCAAGATGCACCGGCATATGCGGTGCATTGGCGACCAGTGCACCATCGGCGTCGAACACGGCGCAGGAAAAATCCAGCCGTTCCTTGATGTTGACCGAGCGCGCGGTCTTTTGCAGCGCCACCCCCATCTGTTCGGCTATGTTCATGAAGAGGTTGTTGAAAACCTCCAGCAGCACCGGATCGGCCTCTGTTCCTATTGCTCTGGCGCGCTGCGCGGCTTCGGTCCGGGTCATCATGACATGATCGCGCGCTGTGACCTGTGCTTGCCAGCCCGGTTCCACAATGATGGTCTGGTTCGGCTCAATGATCAGCGCAGGGCCTTTGACGGCCTGTCCCGGCGCGATGGCGGCGCGGCGGATGACGGCGGCGTCAGTTGTCTGCCCGCCGGAAAACACCGGAACTGTCGCCTCGACCTCCGGGGCGCCTTGGGTGGTGCGCATCGGCTCTTCCGGATCGGCCGCGGTTTCGGCCGCGCGCCCTTCGATCTCGGCGGCTTCGATCACCAGCCGTGCATCGGGATCCGTGAAGCCGAACTCGGCCTTGTGCGCGGTCTCGAAATCGGTGCGGGCCTTGTCCAGGTCACCCTCCCATCGGATCGGCAAGGCGGTATCGGTCCCGGCATAGCGCAGATGCAGACGCGGAATCATTTCGGTCCAGTCCTCGGCGACGCCCTGCGCGGCCAGGGCTGCTGCCACATCGGCGCGCAGATCCTTCAAGGTTGTCTCAACCACGGCGACGGTCTCTGGCGACAGATCCGACTCCATGCCGCGCTGGCGTGCCTCGGTCACGCGGGCAAGGCCGATACCATAGGCCGACAGCAAACCTGACAGCGTGTGCACCAGCACCTTTGTCATCCCCAGTGCGTCGGCGACAAGGCAAGCATGCTGCCCGCCCGCGCCGCCAAACGCGTTCAGGAGGTATTTCGTCACATCGTAGCCGCGCTGCACGCTGATCTTCTTGATGGCATTGGCCATGTTCTCGACCGCGATGCGCAGGAATCCCTCGGCGACATCCTCTTGTGTCTTGCCGTCACGGTCCGCGATCTCGGCAAAGGCGCGCGACACCACCTCCCGGTCGAGCAGCTGGTCCTGGTCGGGGCCAAAAATGGCGGGAAAGAACTCGGGCTGCAATTTGCCCAGCATCACATTGGCGTCGGTGACCGTCAGCGGGCCGCCCCGCCGATAGCAGGCAGGGCCCGGGTCGGCGCCCGCGCTGTCAGGGCCGACACGAAAGCGCCCCTCGTCGGCGTGCAGGATCGACCCGCCCCCGGCGGCAACCGTGTGGACCTGCAACATCGGGGCGCGCATCCGCACGCCGGCCACCTCGGTGTCGAAGGCGCGTTCGAATTCGCCGTCGAAATGCGCAACGTCAGTGGATGTGCCGCCCATGTCGAAGCCGATCACGCGGTCTTCACCCGCGATCTGCCCGGTGCGCGCCATACCCACCACGCCGCCCGCCGGACCCGACAGGATTGCATCGCGCCCCTTGAACCGATCGGCGGCCGTCAGCCCGCCGGAGGACATCATGAATTGCAGCGTTGGTCCGTCCTGATCTGGCGGGGTCGCGCCAAGCGCGCGGGCCACCCGGTCCACGTAACGCGACAGGATCGGCGTCAGATAAGCGTCCACCACGGTCGTGTCGCCGCGTCCCACCAGCTTGATCAGGGGGGAAACCTCGTGGCTGACCGACACCTGTCCGAAACCGATTTCATGCGCAGCCTCGGCAAGCAGGCGTTCGTGGTCCGGTGCCTGCCAAGCGTGCATCAGGACAATGGCCACCGCGTCGATCCCGTCGTCACGCGCCGCCTGCATCGCTGCGCGGGCCGCCCCGAGATTCAATTCTTGTTCCACGATGCCGTCTGCGCGCACACGTTCCTCGATATCCACAACCCTGTCATAGAGGAGTTCTGGCAGCAGGATTTCCTTCGCGAAGATGTCGGGCCGGGCCTGGTACCCGATTCGCAGCGCGTCGCGGAACCCCCTGGTTATCAGAAGCAAGGTCCGGTCACCCTTGCGCTCAAGCAACGCGTTGGTGGCCACGGTCGTGCCCATGCGCACTGTTCCAACGCGCTCCGGCGGAATCGCACCGGGCGCGACATCCAGAAACCGGCGGATGCCCTCGATCGCGGCATCGTCATAGGCGCCAGGGTTTTCCGACAGAAGCTTCATCGCCTCCAGGGACCCGTTCGGCGCGCGCCCGATCACATCGGTGAAGGTGCCGCCACGGTCTATCCAGAAATCCCAGCGGCCTGCCTGTTGGTTTTGCATGCTTCGCACCTTTGCTTATCATTCGTTCAGGAAATGTTGACAAATTATCAATGTCTCGTCAACATCCTGTCATCCGGGTCAAGGGTGGCTGGCCCGGTCCCCCACAAAGCCGCCCGCAGAACTGGGAGACGACAATGACATTTACTGCCTTTCGCGGCCTGGCTGCCGCGCTTGCCACTTCGGCCCTTGCCTTGCCCGCTGCTGCACAAAGCTGGGACATGCCCACGCCCTATGGCGACAGCGTGTTTCACACTCAGAACATCCTGGAATTCGCCGCCGACGTCGAAGCGGCGACCGACCTGGACATCACTGTCCATTCCGCCGGGTCGCTTTACGCGCATCCGGAGATCAAGGATTCCGTCCGCCGCGGGCTCGCGCCCATGGGCGAGACGCTGATGAGCCGATTGGCCAACGAAGATCCGATTTTCGCCATCGATTCGATCCCCTTTCTTGCATCAAGCTATGACGAAGGCCGGGCGCTCTGGGACGCATCGCGCCCCATGGTCGAGGAAAAGCTGACCGCACAGGGGTTAACATTGCTTTTCGCGGTCCCCTGGCCCGGACAGAGCCTGTATTCTCAGGAGCCGATCAACAGCACTGCTGATCTCGAAGGGGCCTCTTTCCGCGCGTATAATGCCGCGACCGAACGGCTGGCACAGTTGATGGGCGCCGTGCCGACGCAGATCGAAACCGGGGACATCCCGACCGCCTTCAGCACCGGCCGGGTCGCCGCGATGATCACGTCGCCGTCGACGGGCGTGTCAAGCCAGGCATGGGATTTCACGTCGCATTATACCGATACGCAGGCGTGGTTGCCCAAGAACATGGTGATCGTGAACACGTCCGCCTTCGAGGCCCTGGACGACGCCACGCAGGACGCAATCATGACCGCCGCAGCCGAGGCTGAAACCCGAGGCTGGGAAATGTCGGCCGCCGAGACCGCCGAAAAGATCGCCACGCTGGAAGAGAACGGCATGACCATCACCGACCCGTCCGAGACGCTGTCATCCGAGCTGGCCGAGATCGGCGAGACCATGACCAGCGAATGGCTGGACGATGCCGGGGATGACGGCCAACAGGCCATCGATGCCTACCAGTCCAGCATCTCCGACATGTGATGTGATGCGGGGCCTTCGGGCCCCGTATGTTTGCCAATTCTGCCAGGAGAGTTTGCCCATGCGCCGCATGCTGGACCGCCTCTACGAGATTGCACTGTGGTTGGCCGCCATGACCTTCGCCCTGATCGCAGTGCTGGTGCTGGCCCAGGTTCTCGGGCGGCTGACCGACCGTGTGGCGCGGTTCCTGGCGCTGCCGCCGCCAGGCTTGACGATCCCTTCGCTGGCCGAATTCGGTGCGTTTCTCTTTACCGGCGCGGTGTTCCTGGGCCTTGCGGGAACATTGCAGGCGGGCAGTCATGTTCGTGTCAAGCTGCTGATCCGATCCCTGCCGGAAGCACCCGCGCGGTGGCTGGGCGCGGCGGTCTGCCTTCTGGCCGCCGGGCTGGCGGTCTTCGCCACCTGGTCGAGCGGATTGCAGGTCGTCGACAGCCTGAAATTCGGATCGGTCAGCTACGGCATGATCCCGATCCCGCTGGCGTTGCCCCAGGGTCTGATGACGGCGGGTCTTGCCCTGTTCGCGATTGCGCTGGTCGATTCGGCCGTGACCCTGGCCAGGGGCGGGCAGGCCGGCTTTGACCTGGCCGAAACCAGAACCGAGCGGGGGAACTGATGGAAATCGCGACACTGGCCCCGATCCTTTTGGGGGTTCTCTTCGGCACGCTGGCGCTGGGGCTGTGGGTCGGGTTCGCCCTGATCGCGGTGGGCCTGGTCGCGATGATCCTTGCCGCACCTGCTCCCGCCGAGCTGGTCTTCGCCACCAAGGTCTGGGGCGGCTTGTCTGTCTGGGGGCTGACGGCGCTGCCCATGTTTATCTGGATGGGTGAAATCCTCGTCCGCTCGCGCCTGTCGTCGGACATGTTTTCGGGCCTGGCACCCTTCACCGCGCGCCTTCCGGGCAGGCTCTTGCACGTCAACGTGCTGGCCTGCGGACTGTTCGCCGCGGTCTCCGGATCATCGGCGGCCACCACGGCCACCATCGGGCGCATGTCCCTGCCGGAACTGAAATCCCGCGGCTACGACGAGCGCATGGCGATCGGCAGTCTTGCCGGCGCGGGCACTTTCGGTTTTCTGATCCCGCCCTCGATCATCCTCATCGTTTACGGTGCCGCGACAGAGCAATCCATTGCGCGGCTCTTTCTGGCCGGCGTCATGCCCGGCGCGCTGCTGGCGGGACTTTTCGTCGGCTGGATCATGATCTGGTCGTTGCTGAACGCTGACCGGATGCCCGTGGCGGAGCCCCCCACCGACCGGCGAGAGGCGCTGGGCGCGATGGCGCGGCTGCTGCCGGTCGTGGCGCTGATCGTGGCGGTGATCGGCTCGATCTATCTGGGCATCGCCAGCCCGACCGAAGCGGCGGTTATCGGGGTGACCGGGGCGATCCTTCTGGCCTGGACCACCGGCGGGCTGTCTTTGCACGGGTTGGCTGACAGCCTTCGTGCGGCCACGCTGACCACCTGCATGATCGCCTTCATTCTTGCGGGGGCGTCCTTTCTGACAGTGGCCATGGGCTATACGGGTATCCCGCGCGAACTGGCGCGCATGATCGGAGAGATGGGCCTGTCACAATACCAGTTGCTGGCAATGCTCACGCTGTTCTTCATCATCATGGGCATGTTCCTGGACGGTATTTCGATTGTCGTGCTGACGGTCTCGATCTTCCTGCCCATGGTAACGGCGGCTGGCATCGATCCGATCTGGTTCGGGGTGTTTCTTGTGTTGGTCGTGGAGATGAGCCAGATCACCCCGCCGGTCGGCTTCAATCTTTTCGTGATCCAGACCATCACCGGACGCGACATCTTTGCCATCGCCCGCTATGCCATACCCTTCTTTCTCCTGTTGGTGCTCGCCACGGCGATCCTGTCGGTCTTTCCGCAGATCGCGCTGTGGCTGCCCTCAACCATGATGTCCCGGTGAACCTGCCATGACCAAGTCAAACCGCAACGGCGTCGGACCGATTGTCAGCTCGGCGCATCTTGCGCAATCCAGCCTGCCGGAACTGTCCGAGGTCGAATACGCGCTGACCATGACAAACCACGCCTTTCACCGCTGGATCGTCCGCTGCATGGACGCAGCGGGTGCCCCTGGAATGGCCCCCCTGGAGGTGTTGATCCTGCACCAGGTTAATCACCGCGACCGCGAAAAGACCCTCGCCGATATCCGGTTGGTCCTGCATATAGAAGATACGCACCTGATCACCTACGCGCTGCGCAAGCTGTCGGAGCGCGGGCTGGTGCGCACGGCCCGCAAGGGCAAGGAAAAGTCGGTTGGCATTACCGATGAGGGCCGCGCGCTCTGCGACCGGTACCGCGAGGTCCGAGAGGCGTTGCTGGTCGATCTCGCCCAGGAACTGGGCTTCAAACCCGAAGAGATGTCGCGCCTTGCCGCGCTCTTGCGGGCAATCTCGGGCAGCTACGATCAAGCCGCGCGCGCGGCCACGACGATTTGAAGCTGTTCGCGGCTCTGGCCGCTTGGGGGCGCTGGCTGCTGGTCGCCGGATTGGTGGTGGGGATCGCGGTGCCCCCGCTGGCGCGGGGTATGGCCCCGGCGATTGTGCCCTTCATCGCGGTCATGCTTTGTCTCGCCGCCCTGCGCGAAGGGCCTGTAGCCGCCATGCCCTCCCGCGCGGCTCTGCCGCGCACCCTGGCGGTTGTGGTGGGGCTGCAATGTCTTTTGCCGCTTGCAGTCGGCGGCGGGTTTTGGGCGCTTGGTTGGATGGGACACCCGCTGGCTCTTGCCGCGGTGTTGGCCATGGCGGCCTCCCCCATCACCGGCTCGCCGGGTCTGGCCGCCATGTCGGGGGCCGATGTCGGTGCATCCTTGCGGCAATTGTCGCTGGGCACCGCCCTTTTGCCGCTGACAGCCGCACCGGTTTTCGCGCTGTTGCCGCTTTTTCCCGATCCTTTGGCACTTCTGAGCGCGGTGGCGCGGCTTTTGCTCATCGTCGGTCTGGCAGGTGGTTTGGCGTATTGGCTGCGCCGTGCCTTTCCCGCGCTGGCAGAGGCCCGGGCGCGGCCCGCTCTCGACGGGGCGATGGCGCTGGCCATGGGTCTCGTCGTGATCGGCCTGATGTCCGAGATCGGCCCGGCCATTCTCGCATCCCCCGGCAGGCTTGCCCTCACACTGGCCTTTGCAGTGGCGCTCTACCTGGTCCAGAGCTTTGGTGCCTGGACCGCGACGCGCCGGGGCTTTTCGGTCAGCGAAGCCGGTGCCATCGCCATTGCTGCGGGCAACCGCAATCTGGCCCTGTTCCTGACCGCGGTCCCCGAAGAGGTGTTTGCCCCGCTGATGGTCTTTGTCGGTTGTTACCAGATCCCGATGTACCTGACCCCGTTCTTCATCGCGCGGCTGCGTCGCGACTAGGGGCATCGCAACGGAACGTTTTGCTGGTGCGCGCCCCGGGTCAGAAATCTCCGTCGATCAGGCGCTCCGCCCGGTCCAAATCCGCTGGCAGCGTGATCTTGAAATTGCGCTCGTCCCCGCCGACGATCTGCACAGTCAAACCGGCCAGCCGCGCCACCTCGACATCATCCGCCACCGGGGTTGGCAGTTGCTGATGCGCGCTGAGAATCGCGTCATACCGGAAGGCTTGCGGCGTCTGGGCGCGCCACAGACCGGTGCGATCAACCGGGCTGGTGGCATATCCATCGACGGCTTTCCACATTGCGTCAACCACCGGCAAGGCCGCAAATGCCCCGTCACATTGGTCCAGTGGCGCAATCACGCGTTCGATGAGATCAACCGGACAAAAGGGCCGAGCCGCGTCGTGGATCAGAACGTGATCCGGCGCTTGTGCCGAAAGGCTCTGCAAACCCAGCGCGACCGATGCAGAGCGGGTGGTGCCGCCGGGAACTGGTGGAAGAATCCTGTCATCAGTCGTGCCTTGAAGCGCGGTTTCATAAAGCTGCTGGTCGTCGGCATGGATCACGGTGCGCACATGCGAAATCAGCGGTGACGCCAAAAGCGCGTCGATCGTATGTGCCAGCACCGCGCGACCGCGCAGGGGAAGGTATTGTTTCGGGGTGTCGCGCGCCATGCGTTGCCCCCGCCCCGCGGCCACGATGAGAGCTGAAATGGTCAAAAGAGGATTCCAGTATTTGTTGCAAGGCGAAGCCTGGAGAGAGGCACGGCACTCTTTCCAGAGATGAGGCGTCCTGAGTACCGCGCCATTGCAGCGCGGCGCAAGCTGTCGCGCAGGCCTTGATGATGAGCCGATACATTCAGCGACCTCAACTCCCATGCTTGCCCCCGGAGCGCGATTTGAGGCCGGTTGAGCGGGGTCGACAGGCTGTCGAATCCGGACCCGAGAGGCGCCAGAGCGGTGATCGCCCATGCCAAGCCTCAGACGAATGCGCGTGCCGCGCCCCTTGCGGAACGCGGCTGTTTCGGGTGCGCTGTCTCTTAGCGTTCTGCGGCCTTGCGCAGAATGTTGCTGATCTTGCGCGACTTCTCGGATTCGGTGTCACCTGCATGCATGATCGCATTGATGGTGTTGATCTCGCCAAGGGTCAGGTTCGCGATGTCTGCAACGTCCATCTGCATCACGGTCAGATCATTATAGAGCGCGCCTGTCAGCATGTTCAGTTCTTCCTCCATTGCGAAGCCCGGGCTGGCAACTGAGAAGCTGAGTGCGGCGGCGGCTGCGATTTTCTTGAAAGTGTCAGTCATTTTTTAATCCTTCTCGTGATGATCGCCGGGATTTTGCCCGGCCCATCCACATCCTTGCAGGTGCGGTTGCCCAAGCGAAATAACGATACGATCATCACGACATCACCGGGGCGTGTGCCATGTTTACTTTTCCCCGGCTGTGCGGTTTGCCATGGCGGCATTTTATTTAGCTTCTTGATATTAAATATATTTATTGAAGTCGATTGTTTCGACGCACTCACGTTCGGTGAGCCAGGTCACAGAAAATCGGCTGAGAATGCATGGATTTCAAATCCCAACGATTTGGTGAACCGCGACCCGGAAACAAAGCTGTCGCCGCCGTGAAAAAAGCGACGGCCCGTGACCGTCGCTTTCATCCGATTGCCGGTATTTTCGAAAGTCAGGCTTCAAAAAAGACAAGAGAAGTGCCGTTCAGGCAATGCAATGTTGTGCCTTTGACAGTCAGGATGTGGCCCAGATGGCTTGCGCATCGGCGACAATGGCATTCGATGGCTGCCGAGTCATCCGCCATGTCCGCGTACGCATCGTCGATCGAGGTGAGAACGGTTGTTGGTCTTGCCTGCGAAAAGAAAGCCCATCCGATATCGAAATGCGGAACCTTCCACTGGGAATCGAAATTGACAAGATCGCAGCCTTTGCAGCTGTAGTGCCCTTCGGCCATTTGGAATGCGTTGAGACTCGTATGCGGCACCTCGGTCCGGCCCAGGCGCAGCACGGCATATTCCTGCTCGGTGAGCCGCGAGCGCCACGCCTCATCGCTGCGCGTGATTTCGTAGGTGAAGTCGATGTTGCTTGCGCGCGCGCTGGCTGGAAGGGCCGGCGCGGCAAGAATCGTGGCGACGGGAAGTGTACTGGCCGTCGACAGGAAGGCCCGTCGTGTCAGGTGTGTTGGAATTTGGTTGGCGTATGTCATGAAACTGGTCCTTTTCGCTGGGGATAAGTCTGACCACCACTCTGCTGGCAAAGTCCCTCTGTTTGAATTCACGCTTTGGACACAGGGCCTCTCGCAAAATTGGCAGGTCGGTATCAGCCCTTTGGCCAATTGGGTGGCCAAAGGGCACAGGGGCGGCGCAATCCATGATTTTCAAGGGCTTACGCCAGGGGAACCCGAGGGACGCTGACACCGTCACGTGAAGGCGCCTCTGATGCGGCAATGCTCGACAGCATATCAATATAATGTGACGATCTGGGTGAAGCGAGCCTGAGTCTCCCCGCCGGGTCTCGTGTGCCGGCAATAATTTTGTCGGAGATTTTCCAAAAATCCGGAACGCTTGGTGACTAGGTCACCAAGCGTTCCGGATGGGGCATGCAACACACGCGCCATCAATTCTCGATGGAGTGAGACATGACAACCAACATGGGAAAAATCGACCGCGGTTTGCGGCTCGTTATCGCGGCGACACTTTTGTTTCTCGCCTTAGGCACCGCAATGCTCGGATCCGGGATCCTGTTCGTCCTGGCGCTGATTGTCGCGGCGGTGTTCACGCTGACGGCTTTTGTCGGCAATTGCCCTCTTTATAATATTGTGGGCCTCAAGACATGTCAGAGCTGCTGATGATCGAGACAGCTTTTACCCCTTGGGCTTCACTCGCGGGCGGCGTTCTGATCGGCGTCGCCTCCACTCTTTTGATGTTGTTCGCCGGACGTGTCATGGGCGCGACCGGCGTTTTGGCCGGGGCGTTTCAACCCGCGTCCGGTCAGGAGTTCGCATGGCGTGCGGTGCTCTTGGCTGGAATGGTGACCGGGCCGGCGGTCGTCTGGCTGATCTCCGGTGAGATGCCTGCAATCGAAGTTCCGGTTTCGACCACCGCGCTTGTCATTGGCGGTCTGATTGTCGGTGTTGGCGTCACGTTCGGCTCGGGCTGTACGTCAGGGCACGGCGTCTGCGGCATGGCGCGGCTGAGCCCGCGCTCCATCGTGGCAACAGTGACTTTCATGGCCGTCACGTTTGTCACCGTGTTCATCGTTCGCCATTTGATCGGAGGCTGAGGACCATGAAGTTAATCGCAATATACCTGATCGGCGTGATCTTTGGCGTCGGCATCTCCATCTCGGGCATGGCCAACCCCGCCAAGGTCATCAATTTCTTCGATATCGCCGGGATCTGGGATCCCTCCTTGATTTTCGTGATGGGCGGCGCGCTGGTGACCACCTTCATCGGTTACAAGCTGGTGTTCGGGCGCGCGGCGCCGGTGTTCGAAGACAGCTTCAATGTGCCGACGTCCCGCACCATCGACGCCCGGCTTATCGGCGGTTCGGCCATTTTCGGCATCGGTTGGGGCATCTCGGGCTTCTGTCCGGGCGGGGCCTTGCCTGCTCTGGGAACGGGCCGGTGGGAGGTGTTCGCCTTCACCGCAGCCCTCGTGGTCGGGATATTTCTGGCCAAATTCGCCCAGTCACTCGCCGCGCCGCGCGCGCAAGCACAGACCTGAAACCGTTTCCGGAGGAGACACGTCATGCCCGATTACCCCGTAAAGACCGACATCAAGCCTGAGGTTCAGGCCTTCTTCGACGAGGCCACGAACACGATCAGCTATATCGTGAAGGACCCGTCATCCAACGCCTGCGCCATCATCGATAGCGTGATGGATATCGACTATGCCGCCGGGCGCATCACCTATGATCATGCCGATGAACTCATCCGGCAGATCGAGGCACAAGGGCTCAAGCTCGAGTGGATCATAGAAACGCATGTGCACGCCGATCATCTGTCCGCAGCGCCCTATATCCAGCAGAAACTGGGCGGAAAGATCGGCATCGGCTCCAAGATAATGGTCGTGCAGAACACCTTCGGCAAAGTCTTCAACGAGGGCACCGAGTTCCAGCGCGACGGCAGCCAATTTGACGCGCTGTTCGAGGACGGCGATACCTATGAAATCGGCAACATGCAGGCTTTTGCCATGTATACGCCCGGCCACACGCCGGCCTGCATGGTCCATGTCATGGGGGATGCCGCCTTTGTGGGCGACACTTTGTTCATGCCTGATGGTGGCTCTGCCCGGTGCGATTTCCCCGGTGGCAGCGCAGAAGACCTGTATGAAAGCATCATGAAAGTTCTGGCCCTGCCCGACGAGACACGTCTCTTCATGTGCCACGATTATGGTCCGAACGGCCGCGACATCGCGTGGGAAACCACCGTTGGTGAAGAAAAGGAACACAATATCCACGTTGGACGCGGCAAAACCAAAGAAGATTTCATCACGTTCCGGACCGAGCGTGACGCGACGCTCGCCATGCCCAAGCTGATCATTCCATCGTTGCAGGTGAACATGCGCGCCGGCGAAGTGCCGACCGACCAGGATGGCAATCCGATGCTCAAAGTGCCGGTAAACACGCTGTAAGCGGATCTGGAGGACGGACAAATGCAACTGAGGAAAATCAACGAAAAGGTCACGGTCAGCCCACAGATCACTGCTGCGGACATGGCCGCGATCAAGGCAGAGGGCTTTCGCGCCATCATCTGCAATCGTCCCGATGGGGAAGGGGTTGATCAACCCTCGTTCGAGGAGATCGAGATCGCTGCCAAAGCAGCCGGTCTAGAGGCACGCTATGTGCCGGTTCAAAGCGGCATGGTCAAAGACGATGATGTCGCCGCATTTGGCGCCGCCCTCAAGGAAATTCAACGCCCTGTGCTGGCGTATTGCCGCACCGGCACGCGGTCCGCGACGCTCTGGTCTTTCCACGAATCCAAGAAGCGTCCCATGCCGGAAATCCTCGCGGCCACCAAGGCGGCGGGCTATGATATGAACGGTGTGGCACGTCGCATCGCCAATGGTGGTAAAACCCCGACCGACACGGGCGATGCGCATTACGAGGTTGTCATCGTCGGTGCCGGGGCAGGGGGCATATCGGTGGCCGCCAGCCTCAAGGCGCGCAAGGCCGGGCTGAAGATCGCGGTGATCGACCCGGCCGAAATCCATTATTACCAACCCGGCTGGACAATGGTGGGTGGCGGCATCTTCGATGCGCAAAGCACGGCAAAAACCATGGGCAGCCTTATCCCGAAGGGGGTACATTGGGTCAAATCCGCTGTCGCAGCTTTCGAACCCGCAAACAACGCCGTCATCCTGGATGGCTGCCGGGTGGTAAAATACGACCGTCTCGTGGTGTGCCCCGGCCTGAAGCTCGATTGGGACAAGGTCGAAGGACTTGAAGACACATTGGGTCGAAACGGCGTCACCTCCAACTACCGGTATGATCTGGCCCCTTACACCTGGCAACTCGTGCAGGAGATGAAGGAAGGCCGTGCGCTGTTCACGCAGCCGCCGATGCCGATCAAATGCGCAGGTGCCCCGCAAAAGGCCATGTACCTGTCTGGGGATGCGTGGTTCCGCAACGGTGCGCTGAAGGACGTCGATATCCAGTTCATGAACGCCGGCGGCGTGCTTTTCGGGGTCAAGGATTACGTCCCGGCCCTGATGGATTACGTCGAAAAATACGACGCGACGCTCAACTTCTTCCACAATCTCGTGGCGGTCGACGGTCCGGCGAAGACCGCGACATTCAAGGTGGCCAAGCCGGATACCGATCCGAGCGAAGTCACGATAGAGTTCGACATGATGCATGTCTGTCCGCCGCAAACGGCACCCGACTTCATCCGGGTGTCGCCGCTGGCAGATGCAGCCGGGTGGGTCGATGTGGATCAATCCACCCTGCGCCACAAGGAGTTCGACAATATCTGGTCGCTTGGTGATGTCATGAATGCGCCCAATGCCAAAACAGCGGCCGCGGCCCGCAAACAGGCGCCCACCGTGGCCGACAATATAATTGCGGATATGGCCGGGCGGTCTGCCGTGGCGCAATATGACGGCTATGGATCCTGCCCCCTGACGGTGGAACGCGGCAAGATCGTGCTCGCCGAATTCGGCTATGGCGGTGCGCTAAAGCCAAGCTTCCCATCTTTTCTGCTGGATGGAACCAAACCAAGCCGCGCGGCTTGGTTTCTCAAGGAAACAGTGCTGCCGCCCATCTACTGGAAGGCGATGCTGAAGGGTAAGGAATGGATGGCCAAACCCGAAAAGCTCAAAGTCGCGGCCGAGTAACAGACAAGCCTTTGTTGCGCACGCCCCTCATGCGCGATGACCGGTGGGTGGAGCGTGTTCGCTCCGCCCACCCCTTTTTCTGGAAGACGAAATGATCGAAAATCTTCGCCGCTATGTTCCGGTCCTGGACTGGGGCCGCACTTACAACCGCAGCGCCTTTTCAAACGACATGATCGCGGCGGTGATCGTGACGATCATGCTGATCCCGCAATCGCTGGCCTATGCCTTGCTGGCCGGTTTGCCGCCAGAGGCAGGGATCTACGCCTCCATCGCCCCGATTGTCCTTTATGCGATCTTCGGAACAAGCAGGGCGCTGGCTGTCGGGCCCGTTGCCGTTGTCTCGCTTCTGACAGCATCCGCCATCGGGCAAGTGGCAGAGCAGGGCACGGCGGGCTATGCAGTGGCGGCGCTTACCCTTGCCTTCCTGTCCGGTGGATTTCTGGTGCTGATGGGTGTCTTTCGCCTCGGCTTCCTCGCCAACTTTCTCAGCCACCCGGTGATTGCGGGGTTCATTACCGCCTCCGGCATCCTCATTGCGACAAGCCAGCTGAAGCACATTTTGGGGGTCAGCGCATATGGCCATACATTGCCGGAAATGCTGGGGTCGATCTTTACCAACCTGGCAGAGATCAACTGGATCACCCTGGTGATTGGTGTTGCGGCGACCGGATTCCTGTTCTGGGTCCGCAAGAACCTCAAACCAACGCTTCGGTCGCTCGGCACACCTGCCCTGCTGGCCGACATCCTGACAAAGGCCGGACCTGTGGCAGCCGTCGTCGCGACAACGGTCGCGGTGTGGGGCTTCGGCCTCGATGATCAAGGCGTCAAGATCGTGGGCGATGTGCCGCAAAGCCTGCCGCCCCTCACGCTGCCGGGCTTCTCGCCCGATCTTGTCGGCGCGCTTCTGATGCCGGCGATTCTCATCTCGGTCATCGGCTTCGTGGAATCCGTATCTGTCGCACAGACGCTGGCCGCGAAAAAACGCCAGCGCATCGACCCCGATCAAGAGTTGATCGGTCTTGGCGCCGCCAACATTGGCGCGGCGTTCACAGGCGGGTATCCCGTCACGGGCGGATTTGCGCGCTCGGTTGTGAATTTCGACGCCGGGGCCGAAACCCCGGCGGCCGGGGCGTTCACGGCGATTGGTCTGGCCATTGCCGCCGTGGCCCTCACACCGCTGGTCTACTACCTGCCCAATGCAACGCTGGCGGCCACCATCATCGTCGCGGTTCTGAGCCTTGTCGACCTGTCGATCCTGCAGAAAACCTGGGGGTATTCCCGCGCCGATTTCACGGCTGTCGCGGCAACCATCGTGCTGACGCTCGGGCTGGGCGTGGAGGCCGGTGTCGCCTCCGGTGTCACGATCTCGGTCCTGTTGCATCTCTACAAGACATCAAGACCCCATGTCGCAGAGGTCGGGCTGGTTCCGGGCACCCAGCATTTCCGCAATATCCACCGTCACAAGGTGGAAACAACCCCCACGCTCGTGTCCCTGCGCGTGGATGAAAGCCTGTATTTCGCGAATGCCCGTTTCCTGGAGGACATGATCCAGAAACGCGTGACCAATGGCTGCGCGGTCAAGGACGTTGTCTTGATCTTTTCCGCGGTGAACGAAGTGGATTATTCCGCCCTCGAAAGCCTGGAGGCCATCAACCACCGGCTGCAGGACATGAACGTCGGCCTCCACCTGTCAGAGGTCAAGGGCCCGGTCATGGACCGGCTTCAACGGTCGCATTTCCTGGATGATCTGAACGGACGGGTCTTCCTGTCGCAATACGATGCCTGGAAAGACCTGGCAGGCAACATCACGCAAGAGGTATCAGAATGACAAGCTGGGATGAGCGGTACAAGACAAGCAGCTATCTTTACGGGACCGAGCCATCGCAGGCCTTGGTGTCCAACGCCCATGTGTTTCCGGCCAATTCACGCATATTGTGCGTTGCCGATGGCGAAGGCCGGAATTCGGTTTGGCTGGCCGAGCAGGGCCATCGCGTCACCGCTTGGGATGCTTCCGAAGTGGCTGTGGAAAAAGCCCGCAGGCTGGCACAAGCCAGGGGTGTCGATGTCGATTACACCCATGCAGATGCGGGTCACTTCGACTGGACAGAGCAGCAATACGATGTCGTGGTCGGTATCTTCATCCAGTTCGCCGCGCCCGATCTCAGGGACCGGATGTTCAAGGGCATGAAGGCCGCGACACGGCCCGGTGGCCTGATCTTCCTGCATGGTTACACCCGAGACCAAATCGAACATGGCACAGGTGGGCCACCATGTGCCGACAATCTTTACACCGAAGACTTGCTGCGGGACCGGTTCGGCAACACGCTGATCCACAAGCTCGAGGCTTACGAGACCTTCCTTTCCGAGGGCTCAGGACATTCCGGTCGCTCAGCCGTCGTGGACCTTGTCTGCGAGCTATGATCCCTGCCGCGCGGGTATCAACGCGTGTGCAGGCTTCAAGGTGTTTGTCGCCACGCGCGTCTATGACGCACCCACAGGCTCTCTCTGCAGCCCGCTGGAACGTGGCAGGTCGGTTTTTGCCTTTCTGTTGCAGGTAGATGCCCACGGCTTCCGACAAAAGCACAGATGAAGAGTTGACGGAGGGTCAGGGCGCGGTGCTGCTTCCACCAACAGCTTGTCCCATCCTGAGCATGTGGTGACCCGGCAGGTCAGCGGCTTTTCTGGCCCGTGCTGCAGCGACCCTTGGTGATTTGGTGCGCAGAGACTGCCCTATCCGAGGGGACGAATAGTGATGCTTCAGCTCTTTCGCGATACGTCGGCTGAAGTTGAAAACCCCGAATTTGGTGAAAGTGAACGGGCGTGAAAGGGTCGCCGACAGGGTCTACGACTCCGAGCTCAAGTCAAAAAGCCGGAGGGATGCCAATGAGTTATCCGAAGGTATGGTGCCCAGGAGAGGACTCGAACCTCCACGGCCTTGCGGCCACTGGCACCTGAAGCCAGCGCGTCTACCAATTCCGCCACCTGGGCAGGTGTCGTGGAGCGGCGTTTAATCCTGTCCCGGCAGGGTGTCAACGCACTTTTTCATGGCTCCGGACACGGGCTTTGCGGCAATCCTGCACCTTGCCGGCGCGGCATGACAGGGATAGGTATCGGTCAGGTTCTGACCGGGAGCAATCACATGACCAAACTCGTCACGATTTATGGCGGCTCTGGATTTGTCGGGCGGTATATCGCCCGTCGCATGGCGAAAGAGGGCTGGCGCGTCAGGGTTGCCGTCCGGCGTCCGCACGAGGCGATCTTTGTCAAACCCTATGGCGTTGTCGGTCAGGTCGAGCCGATCTTCTGCAATATCCGCAACGACATCAGCGTGCGCGACGCGATGCGCGGGGCGGATGCCGTGATCAACTGCGTGGGTATCCTGGCCGAGTCGGGCAAGAACACGTTCGAAGCGGTCCAGTCCGATGGCGCCGATCGGGTCGCCCGGATCGCGGCCGAGACCGGGGTCCCGACGTTGGTGCATATCTCGGCCATTGGCGCGGACGCGGATGGCGACAGCATCTATCAACGCACCAAGGCGGAAGGCGAAAAGGCGGTTCTCGCGCATATGCCCAACGCCACGATCCTGCGCCCCTCCGTCGTGTTCGGGGCAGAGGATGAGTTCTTCAACCGCTTTGCCAACATGTCGCGCTTCGGGCCGATCCTGCCTGTTGTCGGGGCCGGTACGAAATTCCAGCCGGTTTACGTTGATGATATCGCCAAGGCGGCCACTCTGCTGACAACGGGCAAGGCGGCACCGGGCCTCTACGAGCTGGGCGGCCCGGATGTGAACACCTTCCGTGACCTGATGAAGCACATGCTCACCGTGATCCGCCGCCGGCGCCTGATCGTGAACATCCCGTTTTTCGCCGCCACGATCATGGGGGCGATGTTTGATCTGGTGAACAAGATCAGCTTTGGTTTGATCCCGGCACAGGTCACCCGCGATCAGGTCAAGAACCTGCGCAACGACAACGTGGTGTCTGACGGGGTAAAGACCTTCGAGGATCTGGGGATCACGCCAACGGCGCTCGAAGCGGTGCTGCCCGATTACCTTTGGCGCTTCCGCCCGTCGGGCCAATACGCGAATATCAAGGACAGCGCCAAGAATCTCCGTGTCTAGGTCCGGGGTTCTGGACCCTGTCCCGCAAAATCGGGTGTCGGCTTTGCATCCTGTGGGGCGCGGTCCAGACGAAAATCCGCCTGTGGCCGGTGGGTGTCAGCCCTGCCGCGCCAGCGACAGCAAACATCCGGAATTGCAGCATCCGGGTGGCGGACAGGGCGAAACGCTGGTCTGATTGCCAAGCCAGCCGATGCAGGTCTCGACCTGCGGACAGGCGCGACAGGCTGTAACCATATCGGCATATTCCGTCGAATTCAGCCGGTGCTCGGCCATCGCATCCGACAGGTTCAGACCCATCGCCTTGGCCACGCTCCGGGTCAGCCAGAAATGCAGGTCCGAGTTGCCCAAATCGGTGTGCGGCATCAGTCTTGCCTTTCGGATAGTCGTGTGAACCCTTCGGCGTTCAGGCATGTTTCGGGCGGTGGCGTGCCGGGCGCGTCGGCGTGCCGGGTCAACCAACGGGCGCATCCATCGACCCATGGGCAGGACCGGCAGCGCTGCACCATGTCGACCCAGTCTTGTTGGGTCATGTCGCCCCGGTTGAAGGCTTTGACCGGATCGACACCGCTGGTCCGGGCCATGCGCTGCACACGCCAGACATGCACCCCGGTGTCGCCCAAGGGGCGCCATGGGACCGGAGGCGTCGGGCCTGTCATTTTGCCTGCAAGTCGGCGAACATGTCGCCGTTGCGGCAGAAGTCCGGCAGCGCCAGCCGGGGTCCACTGCTGTCCAGAAGGCATTTGCACGCGGTTGGCTGGGTGCAGCCGACACACCGGTCTACCGCGGTTTCGAATTGTTCTTCGCTCAGCTCGGCCCGAAGACTCATTTCTTCGAGGTCCAGACCCTGCCGGTCTGCCATTCTGAGTACCATCTTCTTGTGCGCCAAGCGCTGCGAATCGGTGGACATGATATGGCTCCTCATTGATCTGGGGCCAAGGCTACGGATGCCGCGCCGCCGCAACATTGATGCAGGTCAAAGCGCCGCGATCAGAGGCCTGCCGCCGTGCGGCGCACGATTTCCATCCGCGACGTATTGGGCGGGTGGGTGCCAAGGAAACGGTTGCCGGGATCGGGGATGCGGTTGAAGAACTGCGCCCCCCGTACCGGATTGTACCCGGCCCGCGCGGTGATGATCGTGCCCAGCCGGTCCGCCTGCAATTCGAAGTCCTTCGAATAGGTGCGCGCGCCGAGCGAGGCTCCGATCTCTTCCGCCGATCGAACCGTCGTCGAATCGCCACCCCCCAGCGCCACCAGGCCCGACAGGATCACCGCGCCCACCGCCGCGTTCTGCTGGGTCTGGCCAAGATGCCCGAGCACGTGATGCGCCGCCTCATGGCCGACGACGAAGGCCAGCTCATCCGCGTTGTCCACCGACACGATAAGCGCGAGGTTGAAGGCAAGGATGGGCTGGCCAGAGCGGTCGACCGTTTGGAACGCGTTCGGCAATTGACCCGGACGGTCGTCCACGACGATCCGGAAATCGCAATTCGCCCCCGGGGCACGCTGGCGGCATTCGCGTTCGGCCACCGGCTCGACGGTCTGGACAACATCCACGAACTGCCGCGCCGCGATCCCGGCGCGGCTCCGCGCCTCCTGATCGGACATCTGCGGCTGACGTGCCTCGGGGCGCGACGGCGCCGGTCCGGGCTGCGGGGCGACGGGCACCACCTCGCAGGCCGACAGGGCGACACAGGCCAGAACGATGAACCAGCGCATCTTGGACATTCCTTGTTCCTCGACATGCAAACTAGGGTGCCCGGACCAAACCTGCCAGTGCCGAATACGTGACCTCAAAATCCTGCATGCGCCGCTTGGCTTTTGCCGACCGGGCAGGCTACGCTGGTGACATGTTTAGCATTGAACACGAATTCGACTCGACCGTGGTCACCCTCGTGGACGAAGGATCGGCGCCGTTGCAGGAAGACGTGATCGTGAACGGGTTCGAGGAATGTATCACGATCGAACAATACGATGCCCGCACCGACAAGGTGCACAGGATCACGCTTTCGCTGTCCCAGATGCGCGATTTGGCTGCCGCGATTTCCTTGCCCGAAGGGGTCTATTCGCGCCGGGAAAAAGCGGATTAATCCAGCCGCACCCGTTTGGTCCGCGCGCCGTGCCCCTGCACCAGCGTCAACCGTGTTTTGGCAACGCCCAGTGCCTTTGCAAGAAGCTTTATCGCGGCGGCGTTCGCCTTGCCATCCGCGGGTGGGGCGGTGACGCTGATCTTGATCACCCCGTCCTGTGACACCACCTTGTCGGCACGCGCATTCGGAGCGACCCGCAGGGTCAGACTGATGCCCGGTACGGCAAGGCTGGCAAGACTGTTCTTCGACATGGTTTCGTCCTACCACAGCGGCAACCGCCGCCAAAGCTCCGGCCGCCTGATGCGCAGCCGATAACTGACGAAGGAACCGCAATGCCCGATGCGAACACAGCCGTTCTCGATTTTCTCCTCACGCGGCGGTCGCGCCCGGCCAAGCTTTTGCAGGCCCCCGCCCCGGATCGCGCGGAATTGATGCCGCTCCTGACGGCCGCGGCCCGCAGCCCCGATCATGGAAAACTCGAACCCTGGCGGTTTGTCGTTTTGCAAGGGGCCGGCCTGACACGCCTTGCAGAGGCGATCGGCCGACACGGGGCGGCGACAGGCCGCCCGCCCGAGGACATCGCCAAGGCCCGGCAACACTTCGAGGACAGCCCGCTCTGCGTCGCGGTGATCGAGGTCCAGAAACCCTCCGACAAGATCCCCGCCATCGAACAAAGCTACTCGGCCGGGGCCGTCTGTCTTGCGCTTCTGAACGCCGCGCTTGCCGCAGGCTGGGGCGCCAACTGGCTCAGCGGCTGGCCGGCGCATGATCCCGCCTTCTGCGAATCCGCGCTGGGGCTTGCCGAAAACGAAAGGGTCGCGGGCTTCATCCATATCGGGACCGCCTCCGCCACTCCGCCGGACCGCCCCCGTCCCGAGATCGACGCCATCACCACCTGGCGAACCACATGATCTTTCGCAGCCTGGCGCTCACCCTGGGCCAGTTGGGGGATCACCGCTTCCGCAAGGTGCTGTTGCTCGGGATCGGCCTGGCGCTCGGCCTGCTTTTCGCCCTGTCCCTCGGGGTGATGTGGAGCTTGGGGCTTTTCCTCGGGTCCGAGGTCACGCTGCCATGGATCGGCCCCGTCAGCTGGCTCGATGATGTGCTGAGCTGGTCGGCCTTCGTGGCGATGCTGATCCTGTCGGTCTTTCTCATGGTGCCGGTCTCCTCGGCCATGACATCGGTGTTCCTGGACACCGTGGCCGACGCGGTCGAGGACCGGCACTATCCGCATCTGCCCAGCGCAGAGCATGTGCCCTGGGGCGATGCCATCGTCGATACGCTGAGCTTCCTCGGCGTCATGATCGTCGCGAATCTCCTGGCGCTCGTGCTCTATATCGTCTTTGCGCCCTTCGCCCCCTTCATATTCTGGGGGCTCAACGGGTTTCTGCTCGGTCGGGAATATTTCACTCTTGCCGCGATGCGCCGTGAGGGCCGCGCCGGGGCCAGGACACTGCGCAAACGCCACCGGGGCAAGATCTGGCTGATGGGCATCCTGATGGCCCTGCCGCTGTCACTGCCGCTGGTGAACCTCGTGATCCCGATCCTCGGTGCAGCGAGCTTCACTCACCTGTATCACCAAATCCGGGCGCGGGACCCATCCGGCCAAACAGGTCCAGGTCCCGCACGCTGATCCACCCCGACAGGATGATCCCGGCAATCACGATCCACAGTCCGATGCTGACAAACGTGGTGATCCAGGCTTTTTTCTTGAGGTTGTGAACCTCCGGTGATCCGGCATGCGTGCCGGGCACCACCTCGCCCATATCCCCTTGCGTCTTCAATCGGATCGGGATGGCAATCAGGAACACCATGAACCAGATCACGGCGAACAGAACGATGGCAGACGTGATGGACATGGGATGTCTCCTTTACTCCCCTAAATGGGGCGCGGTCAGACTTGTTCCAGTTCAACAAGGCATCCGTTGAAATCCTTGGGGTGCAGGAACAGCACCGGCTTGCCATGCGCCCCGATCTTCGGCGTGCCGTCGCCCAGCACCCGCGCGCCGCTTTGCGTCAGCTGGTCCCGCGCGGCGGTGATATCCTCCACCTCGTAGCAGACATGATGAATCCCGCCCGACGGGTTCTTTTCGAGGAACGCGGCAATCGGGCTGTTGTCCCCCAGCGGGTACAGCAATTCGATCTTGGTGTTGGGTAATTCGATGAACACCACCGTCACACCATGGTCCGGCTCGTCCTGCGGGGCCCCGACATTTGCGCCCAGCGCAGTCCGGTATTGCTCTGATGCCGCCTCAAGGTCCGGCACCGCAATGGCGACATGGTTCAATCGTCCGATCATCTGGCAGTCTCCAACGGTTGCATGCCGTGCTTATCCCCCGGCAAGCGAAACCAGACAAGAGCCTTGGCTGCATTAACGCCCTGTTAGCCAAGGCCGCGCCAAAGTGAAGCGACTCAAGGAGGGCACCCCGATGGACGATCAGGCTTTCGATACCATTCACCGACCAACCGTAACCCGGCCGCTGCTGGGCCTGACAATCCTCGCGGTGGAGGACAGTCTCTATGCCTGCGATGCGCTCAGGCTCATGTGCCTGCACAGCGGCGCACGGCTCAGGCGTGCGGATTGCCTGAAATCGGCCCGCCGCCACCTTCAGGTCTACCGCCCCTCGGTGGTGATCGTCGATATGGGCCTGCCCGATGGCAGCGGTGCGGAGCTGATTTCCGAGCTGTCGAATGCCCTGCCGCGGGTGTCGGTGCTCCTTGGCATCAGCGGCGACAGCTTTTGCGAAGACCTGGCTTATGCTGCGGGCGCCGACGGGTTCATGGCCAAACCCATCGCCAATCTCGGCGTGTTCCAGACCTCGGTGCTCCAGCATCTGCCGAAAGACCGGCAACCCTTTGGCCTGCGCATGATGCGGTCAGAACCGATCTGCCCGGACCCGGTCGCGTTTCGCGAAGACATGGCGCATATGGCTGAAATCCTGCGCCGCCCGATGGACTGTGCGACCATCGACTACGTCACGCTGTTCCTGCGTGGCGTTGCCCGCTCGGCCGAAGACGAAACGCTGGAAACCGCCGCAATGGACCTTTCCATCGCATGGTCCGACGGCGGCCCCGTCGAAGGCCGGATCACCCGCCTGGCGCAACTGGTCAATGCCCGGATCGAAGACGTGGCAGCGATATGACCTTTGCGCTGCGCGCGCGCCCCGGGTCTCCGGCGCGCGACGAACCGGCGATCTGCGACGCCCGGCCGGGTCACACGTCCTGCACCCCGATCGATACGCCTTGCGACACCAGCATGGCTTGGCCAAAGATGCTCAGAAACGCGACATTGGCGGCATCCGCACCGACACCGATCCGCGCGATCGTGTCCGCCGGGGCCATGCCCGTGGAATCGACAAGATGCCAGGCGCCGTCCAGGTATACCTCTGCCACCGCGTGGAAGTCCGGTGGCGACACGCCGGGGGCATAGCAACTTGCAAAGCGCGCCGGAATGCTGGCCGCCCGCGCCAGCGTGACCATCACATGCGCATAGTCCCGACAGACGCCCTGCCGCTGGACGAAACTGTCCAGCGCGGTGGTTTGTGCGTTGCTCACGCCGGGCACATAGCTGAACGCGGACATGATCCAGTCCCGCATCGCCACGATCTGCGGGCCGCCTTGCAGGTGGCCGAACTCCGCCGCGACAAAGGTCTGGAACTCGTCTGACGGGCAGTAACGCGACGGCATCAGGTAGCGCACAACGTCACCGGGCAAGAGCCGCAGCGGCACCGCTTTCAGGGTCTCCAGATCCGGCACCGGGCGGTTGACGGAAATCTTCGAAGTGTAGTCGCAGCGAAACAGCCCGTCGGCCCGCATCCAGAGCCGGTCTCCCAGGCCTTCTTCGGCCAGGACACGGGCGAACCCGGTTATATCCGAAAACCCGATATGCGCGTCGAGCAGCGATTGATCGGGCAGGTCCGCCGCCTCGATCTGCACCAGCAGATCGGTGGCCTCGGACAATTGGTACTCAAGATGCACGTCGATGGTCAGGATCAAGGCCGGCTCCTCGCGCAGGCGGTGCGATACGGTGGTGTAATCCGCCGCGCCCTTGGGTGCAAACGCCGGATTGGCCTCGGGGGCCGGCCCGGCCTGACCCCCCCGAATATCTTAACAGAAAGTAAATACGTCTCTGTAACCTATTGAAATCATGAGGCCCCGATGCGTCCCATCCATGGGACGCGCACCCTCAGCGCAGCTTCCGGAGAAGGTTCAAAGACGCGTACCCATCCTGAACATCCCCGATCGACGCCTGGAACGCCCGCACCGCATTGATCGTCAGGGGGCCGATCCTGCCGTCGATTTTCCGCGGGTCAAAGCCCCGTTCGCGCAGCAGCCGCTGCATCTCCTTGCGCTCGTCAAAGGTCAGCGCCCGATCCCCGCGCGGCCAGTCCGACCGGATCGGCCCGCCGCCGGAAATCCGGTCGCTCAGATGCCCCACCCCGATCACATAGGCATCGGCTGTGTTATAGGTCTCGATCACGTCGAAATTCTTGAAGATCAGGAACGCCGCGCCCCTGGCCCCGGCAGGCAGCAGAACCGACGCCGGCCCGTGATCCGGCTCCGTCGCGCCATCATGGCGCACCACGCCCAGCTCGGCCCACTCCGACGGCAATTTCCGGACCTCGCGGTTCGCAAGCGCATAGTCGAAGCCCTCGGGGATTGTCACTTCGACGCCCCAGGGCATACCCTCGACCCAGCCGTTTTTCGACATGTAATGCGCGGTCGAGGCCAGGGCGTCGCCGGGATCGTCGGACCAGATGTCCCGCTTGCCATCCCCGTCGAAATCCACCGCGAGCGTCTGGTAGGAGGTCGGAATGAACTGCGTGTGCCCCATCGCCCCGGCCCAGCTGCCGGTGAAATCCGCGAGGGCCACATCCCCGTCCTGCAGGATTTTCAGCGCCGCGATCAACTGCGCCTCGAAGAACTCCTGTCGCCGGGCATCATAGGCGAGCGTCGCCAAGGACCGGATCACCGGTGTCATCCCGCGAAAGCTGCCATAGGCCGATTCAAGCCCCCAGATCGCGACCAAGATCTCCCTGTCGACCCCGTAGGATGCTTCGATCAGGTCCAGCAGGCTCTCGTTCGTCCGAAGCGCGCGCCGGCCGTTCCGGACCCGGGCCTCCGATGCCGCGCTGTCGAGGTAGTCCCAGATCGTCTTGGTAAACTCGGACTGGTTCCTGTCGCGCCGGATCACATCCGGATCATAGGTCGCCCCCCGCATCGCCCGGTCGAAAACCGCGCCGGAAATTCCTTGAGCCAGCGCGCGCGACCGAAAGGCGACGACCCATTCGGAAAAACCCGATTGCGCCGCATCGAGAACAGGTGCCCCGATTTCCGGAGACAGGGCCGGCCGCAGCGAGGGGCGCAGCGAATTTCGCGGTGCCGAGACGGGGACAAGCGAAACGACGCTTCTGCTGACCTCGGTTTCAACCGTAGATCGACTGACCGGGCGCACCGAATCGTCGACCGGCCCCGCCGCGACGGTTGAGCCGATAACTGCCAAGACTGCGAAGGTTCCGTGAAACCGCATGATCCTGTATCCCGATGCTCTTGTTCGTTGCCCGAACTTGAACAGAGGATACCCTGATTGTTTCCATTTGCGAAGCAATCAAAATGACACCAAGCGGCCTCCCGCCGGCGTCTTGACACGATCAAGACAGGACCGGTTCGAAACAGTCCGGAAGGCTGGCATGCCGCGCCGTGTTCGACGGTCAGCCGTTTCGACGCCGCGTGACCTTTCGCTTGGTTTTGGCCTCTTTCTTCTTGGCCTTGGCCACGTTGCGTTTCGGCCCGCCCTTGCCTTTGTGGCGCGACCCGCGCCCCATGCGTCCCTTGCCCGAACCACCGGGCAGTTCTGCATCGTCCAGTGTCAAAAGCTCCAGCCCGATACCGCCCGTGACCGGCGCAGCATCGAGCAGCTTGACCGTAACGCGCTGGCCCAGCGTTATCAGCGTCCCTGTATCCGCGCCCATCAGCGTCGCCGCGTCGGAATCGAAATGGAAATACTCATCGCCCAGCGTGCGGATCGGGATCAGACCGTCCGCGCCTGTTTCATCCAGTTTCACGAACACGCCGAACCGGGCAATACCGCTGATACGGCCGCCGAATTCGGCCCCGATGCGATCCGACAGGAAAGCGGCGAGATACCGGTCTGTTGTATCGCGCTCAGCCATCATCGATCGGCGTTCGGTATCGCTGATGTGCTGAGCGGTGGCGTCCAGCCGCTCGATTTCCTCGAGTGAAAGGCCGTCCTTGCCCCAGCCATGCGCGGTGATCAGCGCGCGGTGCACGATCAGATCCGAATACCGCCGGATCGGCGATGTGAAATGCGCATAGCTCGTCAGGGCAAGGCCGAAATGCCCGAAATTCTCGGGGTTGTAATAGGCCTGTGTCATCGACCGCAGCGTTGCCAGATTGATCAGTTCCGCCTCATCCGATCCGGCCGCGGCATCCAGAAGCTGGTTCAGATGCGCGGTCTTGAGCACCTGACCCTTGGCCAGCGTGAACCCGGCCGCGTCGGCAGTTTCGCGGAGCGATTCCATTTTTTCGGGTGGCGGTTCTTCGTGAACGCGGAACAGAAGCGGCGTTTTCTTGGCGATCAGGGCTTCGGCGGCGGCGACATTGGCCAGTACCATGAATTCTTCGATCAGTTTGTGTGCGTCCAGACGTTCGCTGAAATTGACCGAGGCGACCGTGCCGTCCTCGGCCAGCACGATCTTGCGTTCCGGCAGATCGAGGTTGAGCGGCTGGCGGCGTTTGCGTGCCGCGACCAGCGCCTCGTAGGCGGCGTAGAGGGGGCGGATGACGTCGTCCATCAGCGGTGCAACCCGGTCGTTCGGGTCGCCGTCCATGCCCGCCTGAACCTCTTGATAGCTGAGCGAGGCCCGGGACCGCATGAGCCCGCGCAGGAAACGATGTCCGATCATCTGGCCCTTTGCGTCGATGACCATGCGCACCGCAAGACAGGCCCGCGGCACCCCTTCGTGCAAAGAGCACAGATCGCCCGACAGACGATCCGGCAGCATCGGCACGACGCGGTCGGGAAAATAGCTGGAGTTTCCACGCTTGCGCGCCTCCCGGTCGAGCGCCGATCCCGGGGTCACGTAATGCGCCACGTCCGCGATGGCGACCCAGATCACGTGCCCGCCCGTGTTCTTCGGGTCGTCGTCGGGATGCGCATAGCAAGCGTCGTCATGGTCGCGCGCATCGGACGGGTCGATGGTGATCAGGGGCATCTCGCGCAGATCTTCGCGACCCTTGAGATCGGCGGGGTTCATCGCGTCCGCCTCGGCGATCACGTCGTCGGGGAGCTCGTCGGGGATGCCATGCTGATGGATCGCGATCAGCGACACCGCACGCGGCGCAGAGGGATCGCCCAGCCGTTCGATGATGCGTGCGCGGGGCAGGCCTATTCGGCCTTTCGGCCCGGTCTGTTCTGCCTCGACCAACTCGCCGTCCCTGGCGCCACCGGTGGCATCGGCGGCCACGTCCCATTCCTTGTCCGAGCCCTTGTCTATGGGCTTGATCCGGCCGCCTTCAGAGCCCTTGGCGAAGACACCGACCACCTTGCGCGGGTTGGACCCGATACGGCGAATGAGGCGCGCTTCGTAATTGTGGTCCTCTTCATGCACGACTTGCAGACGGGCGAGGATACGATCCCCTTCACCCAGCGCTGGATCGCTGGCTCGCGGGATCACCAGGATGATCGGTTCGACCCCTTCGCCATGCCACTCCAGCGCGCGCGCAAAGAGATCGCCATCCGGCGTCGGCTCTTGCACCTGAAGCACGCTGACCGGGGGCAGGCGGTCCGGGTCACGATAGGTCTTTTTGCGCTTTTCGAGATGGCCCTCGGCCTCAAGCTCCTTCAACAGGCGCTTCAGGTCGATCCGCGCGGCGCCCTTGATACCAAATGCCTTGGCAATGTCGCGTTTCGCGGTAAGTGTCGGGTTGGCGGCGATCCAGTCGAGGATGTCGGCCTTGGTCGGCATTTTGCTCATGAGGATCCCGTAACATGCGCATCCGGGCGCGTCATGGTGAAAGTCGCGTCAGCGGGGAAAGCGCAGTTCCATCATGCGGTGGTCGATCCCGGCATCGTCGAACACGTCGCCACAAGGCGCAAAGCCCAGCTTTTCGTAGAAGCCCTGTGCGTCGATCTGCGCGCCGAGTGCCGCGCGCGTGATGCCCGGGGTGTCGCGCAAGAGATCCAGTGCATGCCGGATCAGCGCCGCGCCAAGCCCTGTGCCGCGGTGGTCTTCGAGAACGCAAACGCGGCCAATCTTGCCGGTGTCCTGTATCAGAACGATGCGGGCTGCGCCGACGGGTTTGTCGTCGACCGTGGCCAGAAGATGGATCGCCGTGGCGTCCAGATTGTCGCGCTCGAGATCTTCCGGTACGTTCTGTTCATCGACAAACACCGCGTGTCGCAGACGATAGCAGGGTGTCGGATCGATGACTTGTGAAATGCTGACCGTCATTGTGCGAAGTAGTCCCCGAGGATGCGGCCATAGATCGCCTTGAGTTGCACGATCTGATCCACGTCGACCCGTTCATCAACCGCGTGCATCGTCTTGCCCACAAGGCCGAATTCCACCACCGGGCAATGGGTCTTGACGAAGCGCGCATCCGAGGTGCCGCCGGACGTGGACAGCTTTGGCACAATTCCGGTCTCTGCCGAGACCGCCTTTCCCACAAGATCGGACAGCGGTCCCGGCGGTGTCAGGAAGGCTTCGCCCGAGATCTTGACCTTGACCTCGGTGCTGGTGCCGAAGTGCGTATCGATCTTTGCCGCCTCGTCGCGCAGCCAATAGGACAGCCCTTCGCCGGTGTGGATATCATTGAAGCGGATATTGACACAGGCGCGTGTTTCGGCCGGGATCACGTTGGTCGCGGCGTTGCCGGTGTCGATGGTCACCACTGCCAGTGTTGACGCGTCGAAATGATCAGTGCCGTGATCAAGCTCATGCGATGCGAGCCTGTCCATCAATCGCGCCATTGCGGGCATCGGGTTCAGCGCGCGGTGCGGGTAGGCGGAATGGCCTTGCTTGCCCCTCACGGTGACCCATGCGTTCATGGAACCGCGCCGCCCGATCTTTATCATCTCACCCATGTGGTTGGGGCAGGTGGGTTCACCAACAAGGCAGACACTCATCTGTTCGCCGTGGGTCTCCATCCAGTCCAGAAGCGCCATCGTGCCATCGATGGCATCGCCTTCCTCGTCCCCGGTAATGGCAAGGATGACAGACCCGTCGGGGGGTGTGTCCTGCACGAAATCCACGGCTGCGGCGACAAAGGCCGCCACCCCGGATTTCATGTCGGTGGACCCGCGCCCGTACATCATGCCGTCCTTGATCTCGGCTCCGAAGGGCGGAACTGACCACGCTTCGGGATCGCCCAGCGGCACCACATCCGTATGTCCGTTGAAGCCGAAACTGCGCGCATGGCCTTTGTCGCCCCAGCGGGCAAAGAGGTTCGACACGCCATCCCGATCGACGCGCGTGCAGGCAAATCCGGCCTGCTCAAGCAAGGTTTGCAAAAGGACCAGCGCCCCTCCTTCCTCGGGGGTGATCGACGGGCAACGCACAAGCGCCGCGGTCAGTTCAACGGGATCGGTCTTTGGCATGGCTCGGGTCCTCTGGTCGGTCGTGTGCCATGGCTAGCGCCAACCGCTGGCAGAGGCAAATGTGGCGAAAAGAACGCAATCGGAGGGGCGCCTTGGGCCAATGGGAACACGCGGGGGATGACAACTAAAGATGCAAAATGTTAACTTTAGAATTACCAAGAATAAAAATGGCTCGGGGCGGAGCAGAAATCAGTCAGCGGGCTCGGCACGGTGAAAACACTGGTCGGGCAGGCAACCGCTGCAGATAAACGCCGTGGGCCGCATCGAGGCAGAACATGGCGACAGCAGCGGAGCTTGATTATAACATCAACGCGAGTGCGCTCGAGATGGCGCAAGCCATCTTTGGCGACGGTGTTACCGTCACGGGGGCAAGCTTTTCAGGCTTGCGGCAGCAATCCGCGACCTACAGCAATGGTGACGCATTGTCTCCGGGCGCAACCCCGGCTGACACGGGGGTGATCCTATCAACCGGAGACGCCCGCGATTTCACGCGCGCACCCGGACCGTGGTGGCAGGGCGGCAATGATCCCAACGTGAGCAGCCAGACCAGCGGCAATTATTCAAACTCCAACGGGTCCCAGAACAACCTGCCCGACTTCAATGCCGCTGCGGGTGTCAGCACCTATGACGCGTCTTTCCTTGACATAGATTTCGTCCCCGACACCGACACGATGAGCATGCGGTTCGTGTTCTCGTCCGAGGAATATCCGGAATTCACCAACTCGATGTACCAGGATTTTGTCGGTGTCTGGGTCAATGGCACGCAAGTCGATATCGCGCCGGGCGACGGCGATGTCGATCCCGCGAACCTCAACGAGAATGACAATCTTTTCCTGCAAAATGCCGGAGACGATTATAACACCGAAATGGACGGTTTGACGGTCACGCTGTCCATGACGATGAACGTCGTTCCGGGTCAAACCAATTCGATCCGCATCGGTATCGCGGATGTTGTGGATGCGAACTATGATTCCAACGTGCTGATTGCCGGCGATTCCGTCCAGACAGGGCTGGTCGCGCAGGCAGACAGCTTGAGCACGGTCACCAATAAAACCAAGGTCATCGACGTTCTGGACAACGACCTGAACGAGACGGGCGGCACCCTGACGATCACCCACATCAACGGCACGGCCGTGACCGCGGGAAGCAGCGTGACGCTCAATACCGGGCAGGTCGTGACGTTGAACGCGGATGGCACATTGTCGGCAACCGCCGATGATGACATGGAAACCATCAACTTTACCTATGATGTCGAAAGCACCACCGGCGCGGTTGATACCGGCTTTGTCACGATCGCGACCGTTCCCTGTTTCGTTGCCGGCACGCTGATCCACACGGACAGGGGTGAGGTGCCGGTCGAGCAGCTTTGCCCCGGTGACATGGTCCTGACCATGGATCACGGGCTGCAACCGCTGCGCTGGATCGGCCAGCGCACGGTTGCAGCGACCGGGCATCTTGCGCCGGTTCGTGTGGCCGGAGGCACCTTCGGCGATCATGCAACCCTCATGGTGTCGCCCCAGCATCGCATTCTTGTCCGCGATCCGCTGGCCCATCTGGTTTTCGGCACGCCTGAAGTTCTGGTGGCGGCCAAACACCTCGTGAATGGTCGCACGGTGCAAACGATCGACGGGGGCCGTGTCACCTATGTCCATCTGTTGTTCGACCAGCATGAGATCGTGTTGGCGAACGGTCTTGCCACCGAGAGCTTTTTACCCGGTCCGCAGACTGTCGATACGTTTGATGCGGCGGTGGTCGATGAAATCGCCTGCCTTTTCCCCGAGCTGGATCTTGAAACCGGAGAGGGGTATGGCGATGCCGCGCGCCAGGTCCTGAAGAAATACGAGGCCAGGATGCTTTTCGGGGCAGCGGCATGAGCTGGTTTGCGCTGCTGGATCGTGAAGGCCGCGATGCGTGGCTGCGCGATGACGTCGAAAAGGTTCTGGCCCACCGCCCCAAGGCGTGCGTTCCGCGCGGGTCTGTCCTTCTGGAAACCCGGCTGTCGCCGGATGCGCGGCCTCAGACCCTGATCGCCTACAAACGCAACGATCATGTATCGGCCAGTTTTTCGCTTATGTCCACGCCACATGGCAGCGTCGTTCTGGTCATGTCGCAGGGCGATGACGTGGTGCACGAAGTGATCGAACGCGGCCGTGAAGCGCGCACCGAGACGTTGCAGATCACGATCAGCTGGGATTTTCAGACCCGCAAGGGGCGCCTTGTTGTGGCCCGGCCGGAAACAGAACATGTCCTGATCCGCCAGTTCATCATGTCTCACCCACCGTTTCTGGCCGACCTGACATCGGTGGCGCGTCCACAGGGCCTGACCGAGATCGACCCGGATGTGATCTTCGTGGCGCTTTCGACCGAGATCGAACCCGTTGGCCCGATGCCGACGCTATCCCCTGCGGTGCCGTTGGAAACCGCACAGGGAATGCGCATGGCAAAATCGCTGCGCCAAGGCGACGTGGTTCGCGCGGCGGATGGCGCATTGGTGCCGGTCCTGCACAGCGCCAGACGCGAGGTGCCGAGCCTTGGATCGTTCCGGCCGGTGCGATTGCGGGCCCCGTATTTCGGACTGACGCAGGACATCGTTGTGTCGCGCCATCAACGTCTGTTGGTCAGCGGTCCGGAGGTCGAATACCTCTTCGGCCGCGAAGAGGTGCTGATCCCGGCGTCGGCACTGGTGAACGGTTATGCCGGACATTACGAACCCGCACCGCGTTTTGCGACCTATCATCAGATCCTTTTGCCCCACCACGATGCGGTGCGAACACCGGATGCGGCATTGGAATCGCTCTATATCGGGCGGATGCGCCGCGACCGTGAGCAATTGGACGCATCCATTCTTTCTGACCTGCCACGGGCGCTTTTGCCGGAACATCACCGTTCAGGATACAAGGTGCTCCGCGCATTCGAGGCGATTTCTCTGGCCGAAGCGCGCGCAGCTTAGGGGCCGGACCCTAACCCGAAGTCCTGTCGCCGAAATAAGGTGTGACCTGCGCGACGATCACTGCGTTTTCATCAAGCGCCTTTTGCATCAATTCGATCTCGTCCGCCTCGATCTCGTGACCCTGGGTCTTGCGCTCCTCCAGAGTGCCGTAGCCGGTCACGTCCAGCGGGGCCATGTCGGCTTGTTTCAGGATCGCCACGGTTTCGCGCACTGCCTCGGCTTCGTCTACGCCTGACGCGTAGCACATCAGGCCAGCGCCGGTGGCGGCCTTGGGCAATCCGTCCCCTGCCTTGCGCCCGACTTCGACGACAAGAGTAAATACCGAATGCGGTTTCTTGGCTTTCTTCGGGCTGTCGCTCATGCTGCGGCCTATCTGGGAAAGATGCGCGCAGGCTGTGCCACGAAAGGCCCGCCACGTCGAGGGGTGTTGCACGCGCGCCGGTGCGCATATTACGGTCCCGTCAGGGAGGAACGCATATGAAATCGGTCAAGAACATGGTCGCGGCAGCAAATGAGGCGGTCGACCACGCCCCGGCTGCGGAAATGATGGCGCTGCACGGCCAGGACGGGGTGACATTTGTCGACCTGCGCGATCCACGAGAGCTGGAGCGAGAGGGCATGATACCAGGCGCGTTCCACTGCCCGCGCGGCATGCTGGAATTCTGGATAGACCCGGACAGCCCCTATGCCAAGCCGCAGTTCCAGTCGGAGGATCGTTTCGTACTCTATTGTGCCTCGGGCTGGCGCTCTGCTCTGTCAGCGCAGGCCGCCCAGGAGATGGGGCTGAACAATGTCAGCCACATCTCGGATGGCTTTGGCGGCTGGAAAAAGGCCGGCGGTCCGGTTGGGGAGAAACCCGCGAAAAAAGCGTAGGGTGCGTCCTGACACGCACCCCAGGGATCAATCGCGCAACAATTCGTTGATGCCGGTCTTGGAGCGTGTCCGCTCATCCACTCGCTTCACGATCACGGCACAATAAAGGCTGAGGTTGTTCTTGGTGGGCATGGAGCCAGCGACAACCACCGAATAGGGGGGCACTTCGCCCATGAAGACCTCACCGGTCTCGCGGTCGACGATCTTGGTCGATTGCCCGATGAAGACCCCCATGCCAAGAACCGAGCCTTCGCGGATGATGCAGCCTTCGACCACTTCGGAGCGCGCACCGATGAAGCAATTGTCCTCGATGATCGTCGGGCCCGCCTGCATCGGCTCAAGCACACCGCCGATGCCAACACCGCCCGACAGATGCACGTTCTTGCCGATCTGCGCGCAGGATCCGACGGTGGCCCATGTGTCGACCATCGTGCCGGTGTCGACATAGGCTCCAAGGTTCACGAAGGATGGCATCAGCACCACACCCGGCGCAATATAGGCCGATTTGCGCACGACACAGTTTGGGACCGCGCGAAAGCCTGCCGCGCGCCATTGGTTGTCGCCCCAGCCCTTGAACTTGCTGTCGACCTTGTCCCACCAGCCGCCGCCTTGCGGGCCATTGTCGTGCTGTTCCATGTCCTTGATGCGGAAGCCCAGAAGCACGGCTTTCTTGGCCCATTGGTTGACCTGCCAGTCGCCATTGTCCTGACGTTCGGCAACGCGCAGCTTGCCGCTGTCAAGAGCATTCAGCGTATCCTCGATCGCGTCGCGTGTTTCGCCGCCTGTCGAGGGCGTGATTGTATCGCGCGTTTCCCATGCGGCTTCGATGGCGGCTTCAAGCTGGGCAGTGGACATCCGGCGCTCCTCATTGCGTGGTTGATCAAGTCGCCCTGCCTATAAGCCGCCGGGCGGCCGGGCGCAATGCACGCGCCAAGGCTCTGATCCCAGGTCCGGTTCGGCGGTACCTCTCTGGTCACTTGCGATGCGTCGTTATAGGTCTGGGCGCACGCGAACAAGAAAGCAGCAGAAATGAGTGACACCCGCAACAGCCCGTTCCGTGACGCCGGCCTGGATCGCAGCACGGCGAGTCACGTGCCGGACACGCCGCAGACACGCTCGAAGTCGTATCGGCTGGCCTTCGCCGATGACGATTTCCTGTGTCGCGACGAACTGCGCCCTGTTCGGTTGCAGCTCGAATTGCTCAAGCCGGAGCTGATGTTCGATGAACACAGGATCGAGAGCACTGTCGTCCTGTTCGGTGGCGCCCGGATTCCGCGCCCGGCCGATGCCGACAAGGCCCGAACCAAGACACTGGCAGGCCTGTCCCATTTCTATGACGAGGCGCGCGAATTCGCGCGGGTCATGACCCGCAAGTCGCTGGCGCTTGACAGCCGGGAATTCGTCATCGTCACCGGAGGGGGCCCCGGCGTG
Organism: Marivita sp.; assembly: GCF_020055675.1. Taxonomy (GTDB): domain Bacteria; phylum Pseudomonadota; class Alphaproteobacteria; order Rhodobacterales; family Rhodobacteraceae; genus Marivita. The sequence continues at coordinate 106,727 of NZ_JAIPUS010000005.1, read as the reverse complement.
ATGGAGGCTGGCAATCGCGGCGCGTCCGATGAGGGGGGCGAGTCTATCGGGCTCAATATCGTCTTGCCGCATGAACAAGCCCCGAACGAATATGTCACGCCGGAGCTGTGTTTCAATTTCCACTACTTCGCCATCCGCAAAATGCACTTCCTGATGCGCGCCCGCGCGGTCTGCATCTTTCCCGGTGGCTTTGGGACGCTCGACGAGATGTTCGAATCCCTCACTCTGATCCAGACCGGCCGCATGGACCGTGTGCCGTTTCTCTTGTTTGGCAAGGCGTTCTGGAACAAAATCATCAACTGGGATGCGCTGGCCGATGCGGGCACGATCAGCCCGCAGGACCTTGATCTGTTCCGCTTTGTCGACACCGCGCAAGAGGCCGCCGATATCATCGACAACTGGGAGCCGGCCCCACCGCGTTCGGACATTCCCGGCCGATAAACGAGGGTGGCTGGGTCCCGGCACCCCCTTTCGCACGCGCAGCATGTGCTGTAAGAGCGTCTCCCAGTCGGGTTCGGATAGACCAAGAGCGCCGACAAGCGAAAGGAGAGCCACATGGGCTACAGAGTCGTCGTTGCCGGTGCCACCGGAAATGTGGGCCGCGAAATGCTGAGCATCCTGGCCGAGCGCCAGTTTCCCGTGGACGAGATCGCCGTGCTTGCATCGCGCCGGTCCCTGGGAACCGAGGTCAGCTTTGGTGATGCGACGCTGAAGACGCAGGATCTGGACACGTTCGATTTTTCCGGCTGGGATATCGCGCTGTTCGCCATTGGATCGGACGCAACCAAGAAATACGCGCCCATCGCGGCCAAGGCAGGCTGTGTCGTGATCGACAACTCGTCGCTCTACCGCTACGACCCGGACGTGCCGTTGATCGTCCCGGAGTGCAACGCGCAAGCCATTCACGGCTACTCCAAGAAAAACATCATCGCCAATCCGAACTGCTCGACTGCGCAGATGGTCGTTGCACTCAAGCCGCTGCATGATCGCGCGCGGATCAAGCGGGTTGTGGTCAGCACGTACCAATCCGTTTCCGGCTCTGGCAAGGACGGGATCGACGAGCTTTGGGACCAGACCAAGGCGGTCTACAATCCGACCGACGACTATCAGCGGAAAGTCTATCCCAAGGACATCGCGTTCAACGTGATCCCTCATATCGATGTCTTCTTGGAGGATGGCTCGACCAAGGAAGAATGGAAGATGGTCGCAGAGACGAAAAAGATCATCGACACGGCGATCAAGGTCACCGCGACCTGTGTGCGCGTGCCTGTGTTCGTGGGCCACTCCGAGGCGATCAACATCGAGTTCGAGGATTTCCTCGATGAGGACGAAGCGCGCGACATTCTGCGCGAATCGCCCGGTATCATGGTGATCGACAAACGCGAGGACGGCGGCTACGTCACGCCCAAGGAATGCGTGGGCGATTTCGCCACTTTCATCAGCCGCATTCGCCAGGACCCGACCATCGACAATGGCATCAACCTCTGGTGCGTGTCCGACAATCTGCGAAAAGGCGCCGCGTTGAACGCTGTGCAGATCGCCGAGGTCCTGGGCCGCGAAGTGCTCAAGAAAGGCTGATCAAAGGCCATTGGTGTCCCCAATGGCCACGGAAATGGCGACGGACCCGAATGCGCTCTGCTGACTTCAGAAAAGCGGGAACATTCGGGCCGCCGAAGCCCAGCCCAACACCCGCAGCCGCTCAGACTGTTGCGTGATCTGCACACCCTGCCGCGCACAGGCTGAGTGCCAAAGTCTTGCCGTATTTGCCGCGCACTCTGAAAATCCGACACAGAGTAAAGGTATTCCGATGGTAGCCCAATCGGCCCGACGCCCAGCCGACACAGAGTCCGGCATGCCGCGTCCGATCGACAGCGAAACCGCGATGCTGCTGCGCAGCGTTCTTCTTCCGCATTTCGAAATGGCGACAAGCTGGGGCGATCTTTGCAATCGTCTCGAGACCAAGGGGTACGAGATCACCTTTCGCGCCGGTCACCTGGTTGTCGTGGATGACCACGGCAAGGCCGTGTGTACCGGGACGATGATCGGCCTGCCCCTGTCCCGCCTTGCCGACCGCCTTGGCCGACCCAGGCTGCGGACAGCCTGTTCGGGGAACACGGCAACGCTCAGCAACTGATCACACCGGTTGAAACAATCGGGACTTTGGATCGAAGAATTCCAGCCCACCCTCGGCGATATCGGTCCAGAGGCCATGCAGGGTCAGTTGATCCGAGTCGACCGCCTCGCGGATAAACGGAAAGGTCATCAGGTTCTCGAGCGACACGATGACGGATTCCTTTTCAAGCGCCCGCGCTTGCCCGTCAGCATGGTTCGAGGCTGAAACGCGATCGTATCCCGGACGCAGAATATCCATCCAGCGGCCGACAAAGCTCGATTGCTCTTCAAGATGCGGTGCATTGCCCGAACACATGTCCAGGCATCCCTGAACGCCGCCGCATTGCGAATGTCCCAGCACGATCAGGTGCGCAACATGCAGCGCGGTCACCGCATATTCGATCGCGGCCGACGTCCCGTGATGGTCGCCGTCGGGTTCGTAGGGCGGAACAAGGTTGGCGATGTTGCGGTGGATGAAGAATTCGCCCTGGTCCGCGCCGAAGATCGACGTCACATGCACGCGGCTGTCACAGCAAGAGATCACCATCGCGCGTGGGCGTTGCCCCTCGGTCGCCAATCGCTTGTACCAGGCACGGTTGTCCGAATAGGTCGTGGCCTTCCAGCCTTGATAGCGTTGAACAAGATACGCAGGCAGCGGCTTCGCGGCGTTCATGAAATCCTCCGCCTCTTTATGGTCGTCTCCACCCGATACGTCGAAATTTATCGGAATTCGAGAGAAAAAACCGCTGCCGGGGTTACGGGTTGGAAAGATGTGGATGCGATTGAGGTCACGGGTCGGGGTGAGAAAGGAAAGATTATGGCCGAACAAATTTCGGTTTTGCAGCCATGCGATGCCGCCCATTTCGACGAGGACACCCTGAACGGTCTCAGCCGTGATCTTGGGGTCGAAGTTGCCGAAAACATCCTGTGCCGCGCGCTTGAAGACATGGGTGCACGGTTCTCGCACATCCGCGCAACCTACGCAGATAGCGATATGCACGGGTTGCACAAATCCGTCCGGGGCATGATCCCGATTGCCGATCAGATCGGGCTGCCGGGTGTCGCGGGCATTGGAAAGGACGTTCTCGTTTGTATCGACCGCGCCGATCCTGTGGCCCTGGCCGCAACCCTGTGTCGGCTTTTGCGGTGCGGGGAAATGGCGTTGTCCTGCGCCGAAATGGGGTTGGACCTGACTCTCTGATTCCGCTTGCAGCCCAACGCGATCCGCGTACCCTCCGCCTCAATCGCAAAAGGGGAGTTTCATGACAGTTTCACTCGCGCCTGCGGGCACTGATGCGGTGCCGATCCATGTTCTGGGGGCAGACGATGTGGCCCTCTGGTCCGCCCAGCAAAGCGACCGCATCCGCACCTGGGTCGAGGCAAGCGGCTTCAAGGGGGCTATCGGCACCGCGCTGATGATCCCCGACGATGCGGGCCACCCGGCCATGGCGCTTGTCGGATACGGCACCCCGGCGCAGCGTCGGCGGGACCGCTTTGCCCTGGCTGCGGCGATGCCGAAACTGGCACCCGGCACCTACTGCATCGACAGCGGGATCGCGGCGGATCAGCTCGAACAAGAGGCGCTCGGCTGGCTGCTTGCCTGCTACAGCTTCGACCGCTATCACGAAAACTCTGCGGAGCGTCCGACGCTTGTTGCGCCAGATGGTCTCGATGCCGCCCGCGTGAACATCCTGGCCGAGGCCGAGTTCCTCACCCGCGACCTGATCAACACACCCGCCTCCGACATGGGGCCGGACGCGCTTGAAACCGCGGCCAGATCGCTGGCCGAAACGCACGCCGCCAAGATCACTGTCACAACCGGCGAAGCGCTGCTCGACCAGAATTTCCCGATGATCCACACGGTGGGCCGCGCTGCGGATCGCGCGCCACGGCTGATTGACATGTCATGGGGCACGAGCGGCCCGCGCCTGACGCTCGTGGGCAAAGGCGTCTGTTTCGACACCGGCGGCCTGAACCTCAAACCGGCCGGGTCAATGGGCCTGATGAAGAAGGATATGGGCGGCGCGGCCAACGTGCTGGGGCTCGCCCACATGATCATGGCGTCGGGCCTTCAGATCCGCTTGCGCGTCCTTATCCCGGCGGTGGAAAACGCTGTCAGCGCCAACAGCTATCGTCCGCAGGACATCCTTACCTCGCGCAAGGGCCTGACGGTTGAAATCAACAACACCGATGCCGAAGGACGACTTGTCCTTGCAGACGCGCTGACCTTCGCGGCCGAGGAAAAGCCCGACCTGATCGTGTCGATGGCCACCCTGACAGGCGCGGCACGCGTCGCGGTTGGCCCTGATCTGGCCCCTTATTTCACCGATGACGATACCGTGGCAACGTCACTCGACGCGGCGGCACGGCAGATGGCCGATCCGGTCTGGCGTTTGCCATTACACGACCCTTACGAGGCCATGATCGAACCGGGCATCGCCGATCTCGACAATGCGCCGAAAGGTGGGCTGGCCGGCGCAATCACCGCTGCATTGTTCCTGCGCCGGTTCGTGACCGAGGAGGACCGCTTTATCCATTTCGACATTTATGGCTGGCAGCCCCAAGCGGCACCCGGTCGCCCCAAGGGCGGTGCAATGCAGGGTCCGCGCGCGCTTTTCGCGGCCCTGCCAGACCTGATGGGCGCGTGATGGATCGGCGGGCGCATTGGTCCAATGACAGCGTCGCCCACAGCACGCTGCGCGGGCAGGTAGAGGCTGACCGTTTCACCGATGGCACGCCGCACCGTGTAATCCACGCGCCTGCCGTCGCGATTTGCAAAGCCCCGGCTGGCGCGCGGGACCGGGAACTTTTGTGGGGGCAAGCGTTCAACGTCCTTGGCGAAACCGATGGGTGGGCTTTCGGCTACGCGCTGCACGATGGATACACCGGATATATCGATGCAGCGCTGCTTGCGCCGATGGATTGGCCGGCGACCCACCGCGTTTCTGCTCGGCAGACGATGGCGCTCGGCACGCCTGATTTCAAAGCGACCCAAGCGACCCATGTGCCGCTGTCTCTCGGATCCGAGCTTTGCGTGACCGGCATATCCGGCAAATGGGCCACGATCCAGGGCGCGGGGCAGGAGCTTTACGTCCCGGCGGGCCACCTCACCGCGACGACCCAGGTAGAACCCGATCCCGTGGCCGTGGCGTACCGCCTGATCGGCACGCCTTACGTCTGGGGCGGCAATACCGCGTTTGGCGTCGACTGCTCGGGGCTTGTGCAGCTCGCCTGCACGGCCTGCGGCCTCTCATGCCCCGGCGATAGCGATCAGCAGATGGCGCAGCTTGGAGCAACACTTGATCCAGGCGTGCCACCGCGGCGCGGGGATTTATTGTTCTGGAAAGGCCACGTCGGCTGGGTCTCCGACCCCGACACATGTCTGCACGCCAACGCCTATCACATGGCCACCGCGTTGGAGCCGCTGCAAGAGGCGATCACCCGCATCGAGGCGCAAGGCGATGGTCCTATCCTGCGTCACGCGCGTTTGGCGTCGTCTTGAATCGCCAGAGCCGTCCGGAGACAGCCATGCAGCCCCGCGCCACCATCTTCACGCCTGTGCTTGTCGGCGGGTGTCTCATCATCATGATATCCTTTGCGATCCGGGCGAGCTTTGGCGTATTCCAGATCCCGATTGCGCAGGAATTCGGCTGGCTGCGCACGGAATTCTCGCTCGCTATCGCGATCCAGAACCTTGCCTGGGGCATCGGGCAACCACTGTTCGGCGCGCTTGCCGAAAAGATCGGGGACCGCAAGGCGATTGTCCTGGGCGCGCTGACCTACGCAGCAGGGCTTGTCCTGTCGTCCTTCGCCGTCACCCCCGAGGCGCATCAGGTCTATGAAATCCTGGTCGGCTTCGGTGTCGCGGGGACCGGCTTTGGCGTGATCCTTGCGGTGGTCGGTCGTGCCAGCTCGGACGCAAACCGCTCCATGAGCCTTGCCATCGCAACGGCCGCCGGCAGCGGCGGTCAAGTGTTCGGCGCGCCAGTCGCCGAATGGATGCTCACGCTGATGAGCTGGCAAATGGTTTTCCTCTGGTTCGCCGTGATCATACTCGCGGTGACGCTGGTTCTGCCTTTGATGCGGTCGCCCGCGCCCACGGCCAGCCGGGCCGAGCTTGAGGAAAGCATGGGCAGCATCCTTGTCCGGGCTTTCCGCGATCCCTCCTATGCGCTGATCTTTCTGGGGTTTTTCAGCTGCGGCTACCAGTTGGCTTTCGTCACCGCGCATTTCCCGGCCTTCGTGACCGAGCTGTGCGGCCCGATTCAACCGGGCGGGGCGCTCTATTCGATCGGCATCACGACAACATCGGCGCTGGGCGCGGTGTCGATTTCGCTCATAGGGCTGATGAATATCGTCGGGACGCTGGCCGCCGGATGGGCCGGAAACAGGTGGTCCAAGAAATACCTGCTGGCGGGCATCTACACGGCACGCACCATCGTGGCGGCGCTGTTCATCATGTTCCCGATCACACCAACCTCGGTGATCCTGTTTTCCGCTGCGATGGGGTCTCTCTGGCTGGCCACTGTGCCGCTCACCTCGGGTCTGATCGCGCATATATACGGGCTTCGCTACATGGGCACGCTCTATGGGATCGTGTTCTTCAGCCACCAGTTGGGCAGTTTCATGGGCGTTTGGCTGGGGGGGCGGATGTACGATATCTACGGCGACTACACGTTGGTCTGGTGGATCGGTGTCGGCGTCGGAGCGTTCAGCGCCATTGTTCATCTGCCGATCCGGGAAAACCGCCAACCGGTTCCGCTTGCGGCCTGACCGGGGCGGATTTGCGTCAGCGCGACGGCCATCACGTTGGGTTGACGGAGTGTTCGCCTCGTCTAGCGCGCCTTCCATTGATCAAGGATGTAGCGGCTCACCATGAGGTCCATATGCGCCCCGCCGCCATTCTTGAACAGCGTGATCTCGGTTTCCGAGCGCCGTTCAAACGCGCCCGGATCGTAGTAATCTGCGACGATATCCGTCTCCTTGATCACGCCCCTCTCAATCGGATCCCGGATTTCGCCAATATGGCCCACCGTGGTGTCCCGCGAATCCACGAACAGGCGTGACCGCCTCAGCGCGGTATCATCCGCCTCGCGCATGTCGGGCCGGTAGGCTCCGATCAGGTCCACATGTGTGCCGGGCCGCAGCCAGTCACCGCGCAGCACGGCATCGGTCGACATAGTGGCACAGCTGACGATATCCGCGCCTCCGACCGCTTCGGCAAGGTCGTCTACCGCCGCAACAGAATCGAACCTGTCCGCAAGCGCCCGTGCGGTCGCCGCAGTCCGGTTCCAGACCAGGAACCGCGCCCCGGGAAAGGCCGCGCCATAGGCGTCGATCAAGGACCGGGCCACCGTACCGGCACCCACGATCAGGATCACCGCGCTGTCCGGTCGCGCCAGCCGCCGTGCCGCCAGAAGACTGTCGCCGGCGGTCTTCCACTTGGTCACGAGGTGAAAGTCGATGATCGCCGCCAATGTTCCGTCGGTATCGGAATAGACCGAAACACCGCCATTCACTGCCGGTTTGCCAAGCCCTGCATTGCCCGGAAAGATCGTCGCCGATTTCACTGCAAGCCCCAGCCCGTCGATCCACGCCGCCCGGTTCAAAAGCGTGTCGCCCCCACGGTAGAGGAAGCTGTCGGCGATCTCGGCCTTGGGCAGGTCATGCCCTGCCGCAATCGCATCGGTTAGGCCGATCCAGTCCAGCTGTGCCTCCCCTTCGGCAAAGGGAATGATCTCTGGTGTTGTCATGGCTGTCTCTCCGTTCAGCGATTTCAACGCGGCACGTCCCTCGCGGCGGCCCGCATCTCGCGTTCCAGCGCCTCGAGGAACCGTGACCGGTCGGTCTTGGAAAACGCGCGTCCGCCGCCCTGTCGGAACGGATCGGCGGCGCGAATGTCGGTCATCAGGTCGCGCGTTGCCAATGCCTGGCCCACGTTCCGCGCATCGAGCCGCTCTCCGTCATGTTTGAGCACCCGTGCGCCGGCGTCGACACAGCGCGCCGCCAGCGGGATATCGCCGGTGATCACCACGTCCCCCGGCCCGGCGCGATCCGCGATCCACATGTCGGCCACGTCCGGGCCGTCTGCGACCACGACCAGCTCGACAAGCGGGTTGTCGGACAGTCGCAACCCGCCGTTCGACACGAGGTACATCTTGGCCTTGTGCCGCGTCGCCACCCGCTCTGCCTCGGATTTGACCGGACAGGCGTCGGCATCCACGAAAATCCGTGTCACAGCCCCAACGCGTCGGCGTGAAAGGCGACATGATCGGGGATGAAGGTCGAGACAAAGAAATACGAATGGTCGTAGCCCTTCTGCATGCGGAACACGCCGTCCTGTCGCCGCGCCGCCATCGCCTGGCTCAATGCTTCGGGCTTGAGCAGGTCGAGGAACTGGTCATCCCCGCCCTGGTCCACCAGCACCGGCCCGTCAAAGCCGACTGCCTCCATCTGGCGGGTCGCGTCATGCCTGGCCCAGGCCGTGTCGTCCTCCCCCAGATACGCCGAGAACTGCTTGCGGCCCCAATCGCTCCGGCTTGGGTTGGCAATCGGCGAAAAGGCCGAGACCGATGCGAAGCGCCCTGGATGCGCCATCGCCAGTGTCAACGCGCCATGACCGCCCATAGAATGGCCGGTGATCCCCTGTCGATCCAGGTCAACGGCGAATTCTGCGCCCAACAGGGCCGGCAGCTCCTCGGCCAGGTAATCCCACATCCTGTAATGCGGCGCCCAAGGGTCTTGTGTTGCGTTCACGTAAAAGCCGGCGCCTTTGCCGAGATCGAAGGCGTTGTCATCGGCCACCGCCTCGCCGCGCGGTGAGGTGTCCGGGAACACCAGCGCGATGCCGGCCTCTGCCGCGAATCCCTGTGCCGCGGCCTTTGTCATGGCGTTCTCGTGTGTGCAGGTCAGACCGGACAGGTACCACAGCATCGGCACCGGCCCGTTACCGGCCTGCGGCGGCAGGTAGAGACCGAATGTCATGTCACACCCACACGCATCAGAGGCATGCGAATACACCCCCTGAACGCCGCCAAAGCACTTGTTTTCCGAAACCGCTTTCATAAGCTCGCCTTTCCTAAATCAGAACCTGACTGATCACGAAAGACACTGTCACGATGCTCAGCGTTGTCGAGATCAGAATCGCCGCTGACACCCTTTGCGGGGCGACGTTGTAATGTTGCGCGAGGATGAACACGTTCCCCGCCACCGGCAGCGCCGCTGCTGCGACGACAACCCCGGCCTTGTATGGGTCTGCCGGGAACAGAAGAAACACCCCGAAGGCGACGGCCGCGGGGTGGATCACCAGTTTGCAGAAGCTCAGCCATCCGGCGATGGTCATACGCTCAGCCGTCTTGCCGGCCAAGGATGCCCCAATGGCAAAAAGCGCACCGGGTGTCGCCGCGGCGCCCAGGGTCGCCAGGAACTCATTGACCGGATCGGGGATGGGTGCCCCGGTGGCCGAAACGAGAAAACCAAGCACGATCGACACGATCATCGGGTTCTTGAGCAGCCCGACCCCGACCGTCTTGAAAATGCCAAGCGTCATGCGACCCTCGCGTGATCCGACGACCAGGATCACGATCAGCGACGAAAATACCACGAGGTCAATCGTCAGCGCGAGGATGATCGGTCCTACCGCGTCTTGTCCCATCAAGAGCGCCAGCATCGGCACACCGAGGAACCCCGTATTGCCTATCGCCGCAACCTGTCCTTCGAAGGCGGCGGTTTCGGTGTTCATCCCGCGCAGGAACCCAACCGCCATCGCGATCCCATAGACAAAGGCCGTGCCCCACAGGTACCCCGCCGCGATGCGCCAGTCGAAAATCTCGGCCAGCGACAGATTGGCCGAGAACCGGAACAGCATTGCCGACAATGCGAAATAGAACACGAACTTGGTCAGGTAGGCGGTCGCTTCCTCGGTGAAGAAGCCTGTTTTGCCTGCGCCGTAACCAACGGCAATCAAGGCGAAAAACGGCAGGGTCTGAAGAAAAATATTCAGCATATGTACCGTGTTACCATGCCGGCAGGCGGGGTCAATTCTGACGGTGCGCGCGATCCGGGGCCGGGACTGGCCGGTGCCCTCGTCACAACGTCGTTCTGGGGTCGTCTGACCCGCTTTTTCAGGCGGTCATTGGATCAATCTGGCATGGAAGAATCGCGATCCCCATGCTACATCTCGTGGCATGAATTCTTACGCTCCCCATATACGCGCCTCTATTCAACAGCTTGAGGAAAGCGCCATCAATCGCATCGCGGCAGGAGAGGTCGTTGAGCGCCCTGCTTCGGCGGTCAAGGAGTTGGTCGAGAATGCCATTGATGCCGGGGCCACACGGATCGAGGTGGCCATTGCCGATGGTGGCAAGACGCTGATCCGCGTCACCGACGATGGTTGCGGCATCCCGCCGGACGAATTGCCGATGGCGCTGGCGCGTCACGCCACGTCCAAGATCGACGGGGCAGACCTTCTTAACATCCACAGCTTCGGCTTTCGGGGCGAGGCATTGGCGTCTTTGGGGGCCGTCGGTCGCCTGACCCTGACGAGCCGCGCGGCGGACCATGACGGGGCCGAACTTGGCATGACCGGCGGAACGCCCGATCCGGTCAAGCCTGCGGCGCTGTCCAGGGGAACGGTTGTCACGCTGCGAAACCTGTTTTTCGCGACGCCGGCGCGGCTGAAGTTCCTTCGCTCGGACCGGGCCGAGATGCAGGCGATCTCGGATGTGCTCAAACGCCTCGCGATGGCGGAACCAGCGGTCAGCTTTGCTCTGCGCGACGTGTCCGGTGGCGGTGAAGGCCGCGTGACATTCCGCGCGGACGCGGTGACGGGCGATCTCTTCGACGCGCTTCGCGGACGCTTGGGGCAGGTGATGGGCCGCGAGTTCATCGACAATGCCGTACCGATCGACGCCGAGCGCGAGGGCATCCACCTTACTGGCCTTGCGGGCCTGCCGACCTATTCGCGCGGTGCGGCGGTGGCGCAGTATTTTTTCGTCAATGGCCGGCCGGTGCGCGACAAGCTTCTGATCGGCGCGCTGCGCGGGGCCTATGCCGATTTCCTCAGCCGCGACCGTCACCCGGCAGTTGCATTGTTTGTCGACTGCGATCCGCACAAGGTCGATGTCAACGTGCATCCTGCGAAATCCGAGGTGCGGTTCCGCGAACCGGGCCTCGTGCGTGGACTGGTCGTGTCCGCCCTGCGGCACGCCCTGGCCGAGGCGGGCCACCGCGCTTCGACAACCGTGGCAGGCGCCACGTTCGGCGCGATGCGCCCCGAGGCGCCACAAGACGGCCCGACCCGCGTCTACCAGATGGACCGCCCGAGTTTCGCTGCGAAACAGACGGCCTATACCGCGCAATCGCCGGGCTTTGCCGAAATGCAAAACAGCTATTCCGGTCGTGTCGACACGGGCGCGCCAGAGATCGACGAGACACCACAAGAGCCGCTGCCGCTTGGTGCCGCGCGTGGTCAGGTGCACGAGAATTACATCATCGCCCAGACCGAGGATGGCATCGTCATCGTCGACCAGCATGCCGCGCATGAACGGCTGGTTTACGAAAAGCTCAAAGCCCAGATGGCCGAAACCGGTGTCCCGGCCCAAGCGCTTCTGATCCCCGACGTGGTCGAGATGAGCGAGGCAGACAGCGCCCGCCTGCACGACATCGCGGACGATCTGGCCCGGATGGGCCTCACCGTCGAGCCTTTCGGCAACGGGGCTGTCGTCGTGCGCGAAACCCCGGCGATTCTGGGCGAGGTCAATTCCGACGCCCTGCTGCGCGACATCCTTGATGAGCTGGACGAGGCGGGCGAGGCGCGCGCCGTGCAGGACCGGATCGAGGCGATCCTGAGCCGTGTCGCCTGTCATGGCTCCATCCGGTCGGGTCGCCAGATGCGCGGCGAAGAGATGAACGCACTCTTGCGAGAGATGGAAGCGACGCCCTATTCCGGCCAGTGCAACCACGGCCGACCCACCTATGTCGAACTGAAGTTGTCCGACATCGAACGGCTGTTCGGGCGCACATGATGCAGATCGGTGATCTCACATTGGATCTCGGCGATCCCGTAACGCTCCTGGCGCTGGCGCTCGGTGGGCTGGTGTTGGTCTTGCTCCTGTTGTCGCTGCACTCGGCCCGTCGCGCGGCGAAACTCAGTGAGCCGCTGGTTTACCAGTTGGCGCAGGTGGGACAGCGGGTGCAGAACCTCAGCGACGGACAGGAGCGGCTGTCGGGCGGGCTGACCCATGTCTCCGAAGCGCAGACACAGAGCCAGACCGCGATGATGCAATTGATGGAGCGGCGGCTTGCGCAGGTGCAAAGCCAGATGAACGAGAACCTGCACGGCTCCGCGCGCAACACGGCGCAGTCGCTCGGGGAATTGCAGCAAAGGCTCAAGAGCATCGACAAGGCGCAGGAGAATATCACCAAGCTGTCGGGCGACGTGCTGTCGCTTCAGGACATCCTGTCGAACAAGCAGACGCGCGGGGCGTTCGGGGAAATCCAGCTCACCGATATCGTCAGCAAGGCTTTGCCGAGTGACAGTTTCACGATGCAAGCGACGTTGTCGAACGGCAAGCGCGCGGATTGCCTGATCCATCTGCCCAACCCGCCGGGGCCGATCGCGATCGACAGCAAGTTTCCCCTGGAAGCCTATGAACTGCTTCGCAAGGCCGAAACGCAGGACCAGTTGAACCGTGCGGCGCAGCAGCTACGGCTTTCGCTGCGAAAGCACATCAAGGATATTTCGGAGAAATACATCATCGAAGGTGAAACCGCTGACGGGGCGCTGCTTTTCCTGCCCTCCGAGGCAGTCTATGCCGAATTGCACGCGAATTTTCCCGAAGTGGTGCGCGACGGGTTCGCGGCGCGGGTCTGGATCGTGTCGCCGACCACCTGCATGGCAACCTTGAACACGATGCGCGCGATTCTCAAGGATGCGCGGATGCAGGAACAGGCCGGGGCCATCCGCAAGGAACTGGGACTGCTCTATGCCGATGTGGACCGGCTGGGCAACCGTGTGGAGAACCTGGACCGACATTTCGGTCAGGCGGCCAAGGATATCGCGGATATCAAGATCAGCGCTGACAAGGCCGGACGTCGGGCCCGGCGGCTGGACAATTTCGACTTTGAGGAATTGTCCAACGAGGGGGCAGCCGCAGTCGTGCCACTGGCCAAACCTTCGGGGGAATAGATCAGCAACACCCCTTGGGCTCTGCCCGTTTTCGTCTCGCCCCGTCCCCCGGATGGTTTGTTCGCCAAGAGCGGAACCGGCTCAAACTGTTTCGCGCGCGAAACAATGGGTCCACTCCGATCCTATTAACCTGTTGTTAACGTGTCGCGCTCATTTGCCGTCTCGCGACTGTCTTCAATCTGGTGTGAAGTCTCCCACTGGGTGCGCAAACCGGTCCCGGCTTTTTGTGCGACGTGCTCGGGCAGTTGGACGTGCAGCGGCATTTTCGACCGGGCCGCGACACACTGCGCGCTTGGCAAGGGTGACAGGGTCGGGCAAATCGGGTAGCGACTGGAAAACATTTGCAAGGGATGTCTCAAATGGCTGAACACAAGCACGGTTCGATGGACACAACGGAGCAGGAGAAGACGTTTGACGGATTCATCCTCTGGTCGGGACGGGTTGCTCTCGTGTCAATCGGGATCCTGATCTTCCTCGCGATCTTCAACGCGTAACCCTTGATCCAAGGCTGAAAATGTCCCTTTTCTTGCGTGTGTTTGCGGGCCTGGCCCTGCTGGGTCTGATCGGCTGCGGTGCAAGTGTCGACTCCGGCCCGGATTCTTCGCCCGAGGCGGTGGCGCGCGCGGCGTATCAGCACGATGGCCCACCGGCGATCACGCTTTACACGATGATCAACAACCGGTCGAAGGCGGGGGCGCATAGCAGCCTGATGATCAACGGCTCGCAGCGGGTCATCTTTGATCCCGCGGGTACTGTGCGCCTTTCCGCGGTGCCCGAGCGGGGAGACGTGCTTTACGGTGTCACACCGTCGGTCGCTGATTTCTATGCCCGCGCCCATGCCCGGGAGACCTATCACGTGGTCATCCAGCGGATCGAGGTGTCACCGGCAGTGGCAGAGCAGGCGCTGAGCCTTGCCATGTCCAACGGCCGCGTGGGATCGGCGCGATGCACGGTCAGCACATCGGGACTTTTGCGCCAATTGCCGGGGTTCGAATCGATCCGGTCGACCTGGTTTCCGAAAAACCTGATGAATCAGGTCGAAGACCTGCCCGGCGTGACCACGACCCGGTTGTCCGAGAATGACGACGATGACAAATCCGTTGCCATCGCCAAGTTCGAGATGGTTATCGACCCCGATTGATCCGGGTCAGAGCAGCGCGGTCAGCCCGATCAGGATGGCCGCGCCAACGCCCATCCCCGCAATCACGTTCTTGGTGAGATACCCGACCGACACGGTCGCTATTGCGGCGGCAAGACGGGCCGGGTCGGGATCGCCATCCGTGGCGTTGGGCCAGACCACGAGCGGCGCAACAAGGGCTGGCAGCACAGCCACCGCGGTGTACCGCAGGTGCCGCAAAAACCAGTCGGGCATCGCGCGATCCCCGACCAGACCCAGGAAAACGAAGCGCAGGCCAAAGCTGCCCAGTCCCAGTGCCACGATGACGACCCAGACTTCGGTAGACCCGCTCATGATGCGCTCCCCAGCCGAATTTCTGCCTGTGCGCCTGCGATCATGCCGCCCAGCCCGGCCACAAGGAGGCCCGTGTTGAAGGGCAGCCACGCAAAAGCCAGCGCGAGGATCACCGCGACCAGCGCCGCGATCCGGTGCGCCGGGGTGCGCATCATCGGGCCGACCATCGCCAGAAACGCAATGGGCAGCGCGAAATCCAGGCCAAGATTTTCGGGAATGGTTTCACCCACCAGCGCACCAACAACGGTGAAGACGTACCAGGGCGGGCAGATCGGGCTCATGACACCCATGAAATAGGCGAATTTCTCGATGGTTGTTTGGTTCGGGGTCTTTTCGTAATCGAGGACCGCTTGCGCATAGGTTTGATCGACAAGGAAATACGCCACGATCCCGCGTTTCCACAGCGGCAATCGCCCCAAGTGCGGCGTGATCGAGGCCGAATACATCGCCATGCGGAGGTTCACCGCCAGCGCCGAAGCAATCACCACAAGGGTCGGGGCGTTCTCGTTCAGAAGCTGAAGCGCGGTGAACTGTGCCGCCCCGGCGATGACGACCACCGAAAATCCCAGTGTTTCGTGCAGCGGTAGCCCGGCTTCGTTTGCAAGAACGCCGAATAGCATGGAAAACGGGATGATGACGAGGAGGAACGGGGCCCCGTCACGAAGACCGCGCCAGTAGCTTGACATTGCGGATCCTGCCGCCATCACTGTGCCTCGTCTGTTTTGAACAGAGCCGGCGTAGCCTTGGACGAAGAAAGATGCAATCAATGCCTGACGATGCGCTGCGCGACTATCTAATAGCCCCCGATCCGGGTGCGTCCCGGCTGACGCGCCGTGTCGTGGGGTCCGATCACATGGGGGCCGAGACCGAGATCAGCGTGGTCGAGGAGCGTCCCCTGACGATCTATCTCAACAGCCAGGAAATCGTCACCGCGATGACGATCGGTGATTACCCGGAATACCTTGCCGTGGGGTTCCTGCGCAATCAGGGGATGCTCCTGGCCGATGATGTTGTCTCGCAGGTCGATTACGACGACGATCTGGAGGTCGTCGTGGTGCGGACAGACCGCCAGACGAGCTATGAGGACAAGGTCCGCAAGAAAACCCGCACCAGCGGTTGTGCTGTTGGAACCGTCTTCGGCGACATGATGGAGGGCCTGGAGAATGTCGTGCTGCCGCAGGCCGAACTGCGCACCTCCTGGCTCTATGCGCTTGCACACAAGATCAACAGGACACCGTCGCTTTACCTCGAAGCGGGGGCGATCCACGGTACGGTGCTCTGTGAGCAGGATCGGCCCTTGGTCTACATGGAGGATGTCGGGCGTCACAACGCGGTCGACAAGATCGCGGGTTGGATGTTTCGCGAGGGCATCAGCCCGCAGGACAAGATCCTCTACACCACCGGCCGGCTGACCTCCGAGATGGTGATCAAGACGGCGCTGATGGGCATTCCGGTGCTCGCCTCGCGCTCAGGGTTCACCGCCTGGGGGGTCGAGATCGCGCGGCAGGTCGGGCTGACCTGTATCGGGCGGATGCGGGGCAAGCGGTTCGTCTGCCTGGCTGGTGAGGATCGTCTTGTGCGCGACATCGACCCGGATACGGTGCCCGACGAGAGCCGCAAGTCCCGCAGAAAGAGCGCCGAATGACCCGGTCTCTGGGGGTGATCCTTGCCGGTGGGCGTGCGAGCCGGATGGGCGGCGGCGACAAGGCGTTGCTCGAGATCGGCGGTCAGACGCTGTTACAGCAGGTCATCGACCGCTTGCAGCCGCAGGTGGGCGCGATGGCGCTCAACGCCAATGGTGATCCGGAACGCTTTGCCATGTTCGGGCTGCCAGTGGTGCCCGACAGCATTGCCGGCAGACCGGGGCCGTTGGCGGGAGTGCTGGCCGGGCTTGACTGGGCGGCGACGCAAGGCGCTGATAACATTGTTACCGTGGCAGCGGACACACCGTTTTTTCCCAGAACGCTGGTGGCGCATCTGGAGGAAACGGCCGAGGGCATGGCGCAACCGCTGGTTCTTGCGGCGACACCACGGGGCGCCGAACGCACCAAGTCGATGAGCAGGTCCGGCCTGATCCGGCACCCGACATTCGGTCTCTGGCCCGTCGCCCTGCGGACCGATCTGCGCGCGGCGCTGGAGGAGGGAATCAAGAAAGTCGTGGTCTGGACAGAAAAACACGGTGGCCGCGAGGCGGTGTTCCTCACTGACACGTGTGATCCGTTCTTCAACGTGAATACGCCGGAAGATCTCGAAGCGGCAAAGGCGATGGCATGAGGCTTTACGGGGTCACCGGCTGGAAGAACGCGGGCAAGACAGGGCTGATGGAGCGGCTGGTGGCCGACATCACGGCACGCGGGTTGAGCGTCTCGACGGTCAAACACGCGCATCACAGTTTTGATGTGGACCACCCCGGCAAGGACAGCCACCGCCACCGCGTCGCAGGCGCGTCCGAAGTGCTGCTGGCTTCGCGCAAGCGCTTTGCCCTGATGCACGAAGTGCGCGACGCAGAGGAACCGACGCTGGACGCGCTGCTGGCCAAACTGGCGCCGGTCGACCTGGTGCTGGTGGAAGGCTACAAGCGCGACCGGCATCCCAAGGTCGAGGCACATCGTGCCGAGACGGGACATGCCTTGATCGCGCCCTGTGATCCGACGATCCGCGCCGTGGCGAGCGATATCGCGCTCGATCTGGATCGTCCGGTGTTCGATCTGAACAACACGGCAGGGATTGCGGATTTCATCTTGGCCGAGGTGGGGCTTTGACCGGCTTCGACACGATTGCGATTGTCGATTGGTCGGCGGGCAAGCGGGCGCCGAAACGGCCCTCGCGAGACGCGATCTGGTTCGGTGTCGTGACCGGCGGCGTGGCGCAGGAGCCGGTTTATTGCCGCGCGCGAACCGAGGCAGAGGCCTGGCTGGAGGCGTTTATCGACAGCGAGGCACAGGCCGGTCGGCGTGTCCTGATCGGCTTCGATTTCCCGTTTGGATATCCAAGCGGTTTCGTCGGCCGGGTCACCGGATCAAACGATCCGCTGTTGTTCTGGGACTGGCTTGAGGCACGGATCACGGACAACAAAGAGGGGAAGAACAACCGCTTCGACGTGGCCGAGACACTCAACCGACTGTTCGATGGTCCGGGGCCATTCTGGGGAAAGCCGTCCGAGACCGGCTGGCCCGATCTGCCCTATCGCAAGGCCGGGATCCGCTTTGATCAAGTGGCCGAGCGGCGAAGGTGTGATCGGGCGGCCAAGGCATCGTCTTCCTGTTTTCAACTGTTCTTTAATCCAACCGTGGGAAGCCAATCGCTGATGGGCCTGCCCATGCTTGCCCGGTTGCGGCGACGTGAGGGGGTCGCCGTCTGGCCGTTTGAGGACACAGCGCAAGCGCAGACCGTTTTCGCAGAGGTCTGGCCGGGCCTGATCGAGGCTGCGGTGAAGGAGGTTGATGATGACGTAATAAGAGACCGGGTGCAGGTGACGCGGCTTGCCGGTGCGCTCGACCGGATCGGTGCCGCACGCCTTGATGCGTTGCTGTCAAATTTCGGACCCGAGGCGATGGAAGAGGCTTGGATCCTTGGTGCGGGTCACGAGGCAGAGCTTGTCGCCGCCGCGCGCGGGGCGGATGAACTGAGGCCACCGCCTCTGCGCAACGATTGCTTCGCCCTTCCCGCCGGGGTCGACTGGACCCCGGTGGACGACGCGCTCGCCATGTTGCGCGACCGGCTGACCCCTGTTGTCGGCGTCGAACAGGTGCCGCTCATGCAGGCGGCTGGGCGGGTGTTGGCGCGGGATATGATGGCTAAGCGGTCGAACCCGCCGCACCCGAACACGGCGGTGGACGGCTATGGCTTTGCCGGGGCAGGCATTGGTGATGGACCGCAGGTTTTGCCGTTGGTCGAAGGGCGCGCCGCGGCCGGGACACCCTACGCGGCGCCGGTGCCGCCGGGCCACGCGATAAGGGTGCTGACGGGGGCCGATCTGCCGGTTGGCGTGGATACCGTGGTTCTCGACGAAGACGTGCGGACCGGCCCGGGGCAGGTGGCGTTTCACGGGCCGTTGAAGCGCGGCGCGAACACGCGAAAGGCCGGAGAGGACCTGATCAGGGGCGATATGGCGCTGGGCGCTGGGCGCGTTCTGACGCCTGCTGATCTCGCCCTCGCGGCGGCCGTAGGGATTGGCGACGTGCCCGTGCGCGCGAGATTGCGTGTGGCAGTCCTGTCCACTGGGGATGAAATCGTGGAGCCCGGGACGACTGCGGCCGAAGGTGAGATATTTGATGCCAATCGGCCGATGTTGCTGAGCCTTTGTGCGGGCTTCGGGTTCGAACCACGCGATCGGGGCCGTGTGCCTGACGATCGCGCGGCGGTGCGCGGCGCGTTGGATGCGGCCGCGCTGGACGCGGATGTGATCCTGACCTCTGGCGGCGCCTCGGCCGGCGACGAAGATCATGTCTCGGCGCTTTTGCGCGACAGCGGCGCGATGCAGGAATGGCGCATCGCGCTGAAACCGGGGCGGCCACTTGCGCTGGGCCTCTGGCAGGGCAAGCCGGTATTCGGGTTGCCTGGAAACCCGGTTGCGGCGCTGGTCTGCACGCTGATCTTTGCGCGCCCGGCGATGGGTCTTCTGGCGGGGGCCGGCTGGCAGGACCCGCAGGGGTTTCGCGTTCCGGCAGGTTTCGAAAAGCGCAAGAAACCGGGGCGGCGCGAATACCTGCGCGCGCGGATCAGGGACGGGCAGGTCGAGGCGTTCAAATCCGAAGGATCCGGCCGGATCAGCGGGCTGTCCTGGGCTGAGGGGCTTGTCGAATTGCCCGATGAAGCCCTGCATGTGCGCCCTGGGGACCCGGTCCGGTATATTCCATTCAAGTCGTTTTTCTGAACTTGTGTGGATGTGCTGGCGCATCCGGAGTTTCCGGCAACGCAAACGAATCGGCGGCTCTGCCCGCAAGACCCCGAGGGAATTTGACGCCCGAACACGGGGGAGCTGGGTTCAGTCGAAGGTTCCGGTCACGCGGCCCAGGAGCATGAAGGCCCGCGCCGTGCGGGTCCCGGCGAGATCCGAGATCTCGGAATCCGTGGCCGTTTCCTCGAACCTGGCAAAACCCTTGTCGAACAGGCGGAGAAAATGGTGCGCAGCATCGCGAAAGATCGGGTCCTGTTTCATCCGGCCTGCCGCCAGGGCCAGCGACGAGCGGTCGCGCACGCCGCCCAGCGCGGCGATGGTGCGCCCGCGTTCCCCTTTGGCAAAGCGGCGCCAGAGTTCCGGGCGGGCCATGTCGGGGCGCAGATCATCCATGTAGATGCCGTCCTGGCTGAGCAGGGTCAAAACGTCCTGTGCGGCCTGGACCAGCTGGGCGGACGGGCGATCCCTGAGCGCCCGGCGCAAAGCGTTGAAACCCTCCTGGTCCTCGGCGGTTTCGGGAAAATGCAGCGCGCGGACGAAATCCGCGTTGGACAACGGCGGCTGCAACGCGTCGGCCGGTGTGCCAAGCGCCAAGGTGGGTTGATCACCGGTTGCCGGATCGGGCGCGGCCGCCTGCACGGCGATCTGCGCGGCGCGGGTCGAGGTGAACATCGTCAGCGCCGTTTCCGTCTTTTTCTGCGCCTCGGAGATCTCGTCGAGCTTTTTCACGATGGATGGATGCGGCTGCTGATCCCGCCCGCCCGCCTGGTTCTGAGAGATATAGGCGTGGCGGATCGCGTCGATCGCGGTTTGCAGCCTCGCGCTTTCCTCGCGCATGATGCGGGCCGCCCGCGCGGCGAGTGCTGCGACCCAGATCATCCCGACGGGAAGAAAGATCACCATCATCGTCAGCAAAAAGCGCAGCCCGTCCGCGCCTTCATTGCCCGAAAACAGGAAAAACGCAGCGGAGATCACCAGCCACAACAGGCTGAGCGCCGCAGCTGTCAGTTCGATCCCGCTCAACCCGCTGGCAGTGTCGCCGGGGCGGGACCGGACCGGGGCGGCGCCGGCCTGTGCATCGTCTTTCTTGGTCATAGCGGGGTCCGCGCGATCAGATATAGTCTATTTTCAGAACTTCGTAGGATTTGTCGCCGCCGGGGGTGCGCACTTCGACACTGTCGCCTTCTTCCTTGCTGATCAGGGCGCGGGCGATCGGGGATTTGATGTTCAAAAGCCCTTTCTCGATATTCGCTTCGTGCTCACCGACGATCTGCCAGGTCTTTTCCTCATCCGTGTCCTCGTCCACCAGGGTGACCGTGGCGCCGAACTTGATCGGACCGGAAAGCTTGGTGGGGTCGATCACTTCGACAAGGCTCAGCACGCCTTCCAGTTCCTTGATGCGCCCCTCGATGAAGCCCTGCTTTTCGCGCGCCGAATGGTACTCGGCGTTTTCCTTGAGGTCCCCCAGCTCCCGCGCCTCGGCTATCGCCTGGATGATAGCGGGGCGTTCTTCGGACTTGAGCGTTTTCAATTCCGTTTCCAGCGCGGCGTGGCCCGCGCGGGTCATTGGTAGCTTTTCCATGGGGCAGTCCTCGTCGTTGTCGCTGCGCAGTTCTGGAGGTTCGCACGCCTGGGCGGTCAAACATTTTTGTCCCGTCCGGGCAAGAGTGGCCTTGAAAGCCCATGGAACGCAAGCAGCTTTGCGCCATTTGGGCGCTCAGGCGCGCATGAAGAAGATTGCTGTCATGATAATGCCGATCCCGGTGATCGCCCAACGGAGTTTCGTTGGATCGGTGATCCGCAATGCGGCGCGTGCGCCAAGATACCCGCCGCCGAATTGCGCCAGCGCGAGGACCAGCGCCGCGTCCCACGCGATCAGGCCAGCCACCGAATAGGCGATCACCGATACCACGGACAAAAGTGCCGAGATAATGTTCTTGAGCCCGATCATGCCATGCAGGTTGGTCATGCCCATCAGTCCGAACGCGGCCAGGAGCATGATCCCCAAACCGCCGTTGAAATACCCACCATAGATGGACACGCTCAGCATTACGCCGATCGCAACCACCCTGGGTGGTTTGGCTGCCAGGTTCAGGTGCGTCATCGCGTAGGGGCCAAGGCCGAACACCAGGGTTCCCAGCAGCAAGAGCCACGGCACCAGCGCGGAGAACACCGACTGGCTGGTGATCAGCAGCGAGCCTGCGCCGGCCAGCCCGCCAATGGCCGCGATCATCAACAGGTTGAGGATCGGCAGGGGGTCTTGCGTTTCGATATCGTGACGATAGGCCCATGCGCTGCTCAGGTAGCCGGGCAGCGCGGTCAGCGTCGCGGTGGCGTTGGCCATGACCGGCGGCACGCCGACCCAGACAAGGGCAGGAAAGCTGATGAAGGTTCCGCCTCCCGCGATCGCGTTGAGCATCCCCGCCGCCAGTCCCGCGACGATCAAAACACCGATATCGAACATGTGTATTTCCTTGGAAAGATTTGCGGTGTGAGCCAGTGACGGATAAGAGATTGGTCTGCAAATTGGTCTGAACTGAAAGTCACCGGGTGAAACAATCAGATGCCCTGGCAGCCCTGCGCGCCTGTCTTGACGGCTGCGAGGCGGGCGCGCGCCTGCCAGCCGAAAGGGCGCTTGCGGGGCGGATCGGGTGCAGTCGCCAGACCCTGCGAAGCGCGCTTGCTGCGCTGGCAGAGGAGGGCCTTGTCTGGCGGCATGTCGGACAGGGGACGTTCCGGGGGCCAAAGCCCCGCGATGCCCCGGTGCGCGACAAGTTGTTGATCGAGGTGTCTTCACCTGCCGATCTTCTTGAGGCGCGGATCGTGATCGAGCCCTCGGTGGCGGCCGCGGCAGCGCAGATCGCGTCACGCGATGACACGAGCCGCCTGATGCGCCATGTCGAAGAGGGGCGCATCGCGCGCGATCCAGCGGCCTGCGAACAGGCCGACAGCGCCTTTCACCGCGCGGTTGCGGAGCTTGCCGCGAACCCGGTTCTTCAGGGTGTCCTGGCGTATTTGTCGGACGTCCGCCGCCGCCGTGCATGGCAGCACGAATGGGGCCGGACCTATCGGCGTGTCGGGGTGGCCGAGTTCACGGGGCTGCACAGCGACCAGCACGCGCGTATCGCCGCAGCCATCGCGGAGGGGGCGCCGGATACCGCGGAGGCGGAAATGCGCGCCCATTTGAGGACTGTTCGCACAGCGATGCTGCGCACAGACTGATCTGCGCCCCGCAGCCGCGCTTTAACGCGGTGTCGCAATTGACCCTTGGGGGGCGTCACGTTACCTCATCTGGAAAGTTTTTTGAGGACTTTCAGGAAAGAGACCGACATGAGCGAACATGCGCGTGAAGCGATGGAATATGATGTGGTCATCGTGGGAGCCGGACCGGCAGGGCTGTCTGCCGCGATCCGTCTGAAGCAGCTGGATGCCGACCTCGACGTTGTGGTGCTGGAAAAAGGCTCCGAGGTCGGGGCGCATATCCTGTCGGGTGCGGTGCTCGATCCCTGTGGTCTTGATGCGCTGATCCCCGACTGGAAGGACAAGGGCGCGCCGCTCAACGTGCCGGTGACCGAGGACAGCTTCTACATGCTCGGCGAGGCCGGCAAGGTGCGCATTCCGAATTTTCCGATGCCCCCGTTGATGAACAACCACGGCAATTACATCGTTTCGATGGGCAATGTCTGCCGTTGGATGGCCGAACACGCCGAAGAGCTGGGGGTCGAGGTTTTCCCCGGCATGTCCTGCTCCGAGGTCGTTTACGGCGAGAATGGCGGCGTCAAAGGCGTCGTGGCCGGGGAGTTCGGGCGGCAAGCCGATGGCACGCCGGGGCCGGGCTATGAGCCGGGGATGGAACTGCACGGCAAATACGTGTTCCTCGGCGAAGGCGTGCGCGGCAGCCTGTCCAAAGAGGTGATCGAGAAATTCGATCTGTCCAAGGGCAAGGAACCGCAGAAATTCGGTCTCGGGATGAAGGAGATCTGGGAGATTGATCCGGACAAGCACAAGGCGGGCCGGGTCATGCACACGATGGGCTGGCCGCTTGGCGCGAACGCGGGGGGTGGGTCCTTCATCTACCACCTGGACAACAACCAGGTTTATGTCGGCTTCGTGGTGCATCTGAACTACGAGAACCCGCACGTGTATCCCTACATGGAATTCCAGCGCTTCAAGCATCACCCGATGGTCAAGGACCTGCTGGAAGGCGGCAAGCGCGTGGCATATGGCGCGCGGGCGATCGCGGAAGGTGGCTTCCAGTCGATGCCCAAGATGGTGGCGCCCGGTGTGGCGCTCCTGGGCTGTTCGGTCGGCATGGTCAACGTGCCGCGCATCAAGGGCAACCACAACGCGATGCTGTCCGGCAAGGCCGCGGCCGAGGCTGCGTATGCCGCGATCCAAGAGGGTCGCGCAGCGGACGAACTGAGCGACTATGAAACCGAAGTGCGCGAGGGCGCCATCGGTCAGGACCTTCAAAAGGTGCGCAATGTCAAACCGCTGTGGTCGAAATACGGGCTGACCGCGTCGCTGACGCTGGGCGGATTCGACATGTGGACCAACACCCTGGGCTTTTC
Source organism: Marivita sp. (assembly GCF_020055675.1). GTDB lineage: Bacteria > Pseudomonadota > Alphaproteobacteria > Rhodobacterales > Rhodobacteraceae > Marivita. The sequence goes on along the minus strand of NZ_JAIPUS010000005.1, from coordinate 82,485 downwards.
CCTCTTCGGCACACTGGGCCATGGCAAATCCGATGCCGAGGCAACGGGCGAGGCGTCGAAATTCGAACCGATCGACTATCCCAGGCCGGACGGCAAGCTGTCCTTCGACCGTCTGACCAATGTGTCTTTCGCGGCCACCAACCACGAGGAAAGCCAGCCTTCGCATCTCAAGCTCAAGGACGCGTCGATCCCGGTGGCGGTAAACCTGCCGAAATACGCCGGGCCGTCGGCCCGCTATTGTCCGGCCGGGGTTTACGAATTCGTGACCGACGACAAGGGCGACGAGAAATTCGTCATCAATTTCCAGAACTGCGTTCACTGCAAGACCTGCGATATAAAGGACCCGAGCCAAAATATCGTCTGGACGGTGCCGCAGGGCGGGGATGGGCCGAATTACCCGAACATGTAAAATACAAAGGCTGGGCGCACGCGCGGCCTTCGGCTTGTATTGCACGGCTTCCGGGCGCGCGGTAGGCTTTCTGCAAACCCGCCTTTCAAGGAGAATTACATGGCTCGCGCACGCATGAAGCGTCTTTTGGGACCAGCCGCCATCGTCTTTTGCATGGCCGCTCCGGCAGGCGCTTTCGCCAACAGCCTGTCCGGTGATTACCTCGCGGGGCGGCAAGCCAGCTTTGATGGTGATATCGCGGCGGCGGCAAAGCACTACGGTCAGGCCGTGATACACGATCCGGAAAACCCGACGATCCTGGAACGCGCGGTGCTGGCGGAAATTTCGCTTGGTGATATCGATCGCGCCGCGACGCTGGCCGATACACTGGTCAATGATGGCCACCGCAGCCAAGTTGCGCATATGGCGCTGGTCGCGCGGCACGCCAAGGCCGAGGACTACGAAGCCCTGATAGCGCGGATCAAGCAGGATCGCGGTGTTGGCCCTCTGGTCGACGGGCTGCTCACGGCATGGGCGCAACTTGGTCTTGGCGATATGTCCTCGGCCCTCGTGCAGTTTGATGAGCTGTCCAACGAGGAGGGCCTGAGGAACTTCTCGCTTTACCACAAGGCGCTGGCGCTGGCGTCGGTCGGCGATTTCGAAAGCGCCGCGGCAATCCTGGAAAACGCGGGCACCGGTGGAATGCAGATCACCCGGCGCGGTGTCATGGCGCATGTCGAGGTTCTCAGCCAGCTGGACCGCACTGCTGACGCGCTTGAGTTGATGGAAACTGCCTTCGGGGCGGATCTGGATCCTGGCCTTGGCGCGATGAAGGCCGCGCTGGAGGCGGGCGAAACGCTGCCCTTCAGCCGTATCAGTGGCGCGCGCGACGGTCTGGCAGAGGTCTTCTACACGCTCGCTGCGGCTCTTGCGGACGAAGCCAATGGCGAATTCACGCTGCTCTATACCCGGATCACGGAATACCTGCGCCCGGATCATGTCGATGCGATCCTGATGTCGGCCGGCCTTCTTGACGACATGCAGCAGCCCGATCTGGCCGTAGAAGCCTATGTCAAGGTGCCGGTTGATCACCCGGCCTATCACGCTGCCGAACTTGGCCGCGCCGCCGCGCTGCGAGACAGTGACAAGATCGACGCAGCCGTCGAAGTGCTTCAACGCCTTGCCAGGACACATGGTGACCAACCCATCGTCCATTCCACGCTGGGTGACACGTTGCGGCAGCTTGAGCGCTATGACGGCGCGGTTTCGGCCTATACGAGGGCGATCGACCTGTTCGAGGAAAAAAGCAAGAACCAATGGTTCCTGTATTATGCCAGGGCAATCAGCTATGAACGGCTCGAGCGCTGGGACGAAGCCGAGTCAGATTTTCGAACCGCGCTCGACTTGAACCCGGAACAGCCCCAGGCCCTGAATTATCTTGGCTATTCCCTTGTCGAACGACAGGAAAAGCTGGATGAGGCGCTCGACATGATCGAACGCGCCGCCGCCGCCCGCCCGGACAGTGGCTATATCATCGATAGCCTTGGATGGGTGCTGTATCGGTTGGGCCGCTACGAAGAAGCCGTCGGCCACATGGAGCGCGCTGCGGAACTGTTGCCCGTCGATCCCATCGTGAACGACCATCTCGGCGACGTATACTGGGCTGTCGGACGCAAGACCGAGGCGCGGTTCCAATGGCGCCGGGCGCTGTCCTTTGTCATCTACGGCTCCTCCGCCGAGGACGTCGACGCTGACCGCATCCGCGCCAAGCTGGAAGTGGGGCTGGATCAGGTGCTGGCCGAAGAAGGTGCGCCGCCGCTTCAGGTTGCGAATGACGAGGGTTGACGTATTTGCACCTGCCAAGATCAACCTGACCCTTCATGTGACCGGCCAACGCGCTGATGGCTATCATTTGCTGGATTCGCTGGTCACATTTGCCTCGGTCGGGGATCGGCTGGAGATCGTTTCCGGCAATGCCCTGTCGCTGACGGTCGAAGGTCCCGAAGCGGCGGGCGTTCCGGCGGACATGGACAACCTCGCCTTGCGTGCAGCGGCAATGGTTCAGCAGGACGGTGCGGCGCTGCGGTTGGAAAAGAACCTGCCGCCTGCCTCCGGGGTCGGTGGCGGATCGGCAGATGCGGCGGCGGCCTGGCGTGGAATGGTCTGTCTTGACGATACCCGCACCGATGCCTTGGCGTCTGCGTCCCAGGACCTGCTTGGGCAGCACTTGAAAGACCTGACGAGCCTCGGGGCCGATGTGCCGATGTGCCTTGCCTGCAAGCCCATGCGCGCCAGAGGTATCGGCGATCAGCTTGATGTCGTGACGCTTCCGACGCTTTACGCGGTGCTGGTCAATCCAAGGCGTCCCCTGTCGACGCCGTCCGTGTTCAAGGCACTGGGGTCAAAGACCAATCCGCCGATGCCGGACAGCATTCCCGAATTTGCAGACGCGGCTGCGCTGATCGACTGGCTTGGGGATATGCGCAACGATCTTGAGCCGCCCGCCCTGACGGTGCAGCCAGCCATTGCCGATGTGCTGGATGTGCTGGGAGCCCAGGATGGCTGTGGGCTGGCGCGCATGTCGGGCTCGGGCGCCACATGTTTCGGCTTGTTCGAAACCGAAACAGCGGCAAAAGAGGCTGCACGCAGGCTGTACGACACATATCCCGATTGGTGGGTTGCAGGCTGCGTTCTGGCCGACCAGTTCACCGCAGCCCTGCCACGGGTCAGTTGACCCGTGCCACCACGTAATCGGCCAGATCGTCCAGCATGTCCCTGATTGGATGGTCGGGCAGCATCGCCAACGACTTGCGGGCCTTGGCGATCCAGGCATTTGCTTCGGCGCGCGTGGCGTCCAAAGTGCCATGCGCGTTCAAGAGCGCGATTGCATGGTCGAGATCGCCATCCTCTTGCTTGCCCTTGGCGATCGTGCGTTGCCAGAAGGCACGCTCTGTCTCGTCGGCCAGCGCCACGGCCTTGATCACAGGAAGGGTCAATTTGCGTTCGCGGAAATCGTCTCCCACGTTCTTGCCGGTTGCATCGGACCCCCAGTAATCGAGCAGGTCATCGACGATCTGGAACGCGATCCCCAGCGCGTCGCCGTAATCGAACAGCGCCTGCACACGCGAGTCGTCCATGCCGGCGATCACGCCGCCCACCTCGGTCGCGGCAGAGAACAGCGCCGCTGTCTTGCCCCGCACGACTTGCAGGTAGATGTCTTCCGTCGTCCGCAGATCCTGCGCCGCCGACAATTGCAACACTTCGCCTTCGGCAATGGTGGCTGCCGCGTTTGACAGGATGTCGAGCACTCGAAGATTGCCTGTCTCCACCATAAGTTGGAACGACCGTGCAAACAGGTAATCGCCAACCAGAACGCTCGACTTGTTGTCCCAGAGAAGGTTCGCAGTGGGTCGTCCACGCCGTTTCGCGCTTTCATCCACCACGTCGTCATGCAGCAATGTCGCGGTGTGGATGAACTCCACGGTCGCGGCCAGCTTGAGGTGATTCGCCCCCGCATAGCCGCACATGCGCGCCGCCGCGAGAGTCAGCATCGGCCGCAACCGCTTGCCGCCCGCTTCGACCAGATGCGCTGTGACTTCCGGGATGCGCGGCGCGTGCTCCGACGCCATCCGCGCACGGATCAGCGTGTTCACCTCCGCCAGGTCGCCCGCCAGTTCATCCGCCAGCCGATCATGCGGTTTGCGTAATGATTTATCCAACATGATCACCATTCCTTCGGCAAGGCTCGACAAACCTGGCCCAGTGTTCCTACATCATGCACATGGAAGAGCTATTACGCACCAATGATATCACTCTTATACCGCTCGCCCGCGCCGTTCTTGAGGACGAGGGTATAGCCAGCTTTGAATTGGACGTAAATATGAGCATCCTCGAAGGCTCCATCGGCATCTTGCCGCGCCGGCTCATGGTGCGGTCGGATGAGCTTGATCAGGCACGGCGCGTGCTGCGCGAATACGGGGTCACATTTGAGGAATGATCCATTCGCGCCAGACGACCTGACCCGTGACGATTTCCTCGGCGGTGCGGTGCGTCTCTGGCAGCCACGGACGGGGTACCGTGCGGGGGCCGACCCGGTGCTGATGGCGGCCACGGTTCCGGCAAAGGCGGGTGATACCTTGCTCGAGCTGGGCTGCGGTGGCGGTGTTGCCCTGGCCTGCCTCGGCGTACGGGTGCCGGGCGTCATCTGTACGGGTGTCGAAATTCAGCCAGCCTATGCAAAGCTCGCGCAGCGCAACCTTGATGACAACGGCCTTGCCGGGACGATACATTGTTCTGACCTCCTGGAGTTGCCGGCGGCAGTCAAGGACCAACGCTTCGACCATGTCATCGCCAATCCTCCTTACTTCGAGGATTTTCGCGCCAAGGCGCCTGTTGCAGAGGATCGCGCGCTGTCCCGGTCTGGTGCCCTGCCTCTGGTGAAATGGGTGCGCGTGGCGTCCAAACGGCTCAAGCCTGGCGGCACGGCAACCTTCATCCAGCGGGCGGACAGGCTCCCCGAATTGATGAGTGCGTTTCACGCGACACTCGGGGCGCTTGAGCTTTGGCCCATTCACTCGCGCAGCGCGCGTCCCGCCCGCCTGGTCCTTTTGCGTGCGCGCAAGACTCGCCGTGCGGCGTTTTTGTCGCATCCTCCGCTCGTGTTGCACCGCGGCGACAGCCATGACCATGATGGCGAATCATATACCGCACTGGTTTCCCGTGTTTTGCGTTCGCCGCGCTCATTGCCGTTCCCGGACCAAACCCGCTGATACGGCCTTTTTCGACAGCGGGAATTTACCGAGACTGCGGATGCCGCGTGACAGAATTGTAAAATTATGCTGCACTGAAGATCCAATCAGTAACAGGAGGACTTCATGAGCTTGACTTCACACCTTCAGGAACTGAAGCGAAAGCATCAACGCCTGTCTGAAAAGGTCGAACAGGCCCAGAAAGCGCCAGGTGTCGATGACCTCGCGATCTCGACCCTGAAAAAGCAGAAACTTCGACTGAAGGAAGAGATCGACCGTCTCTCTTGATAACGATTGGCCCGGGTCACTGCTCGGGCTTTTTGTTTCAGAACGGATTGTGTCAGAACAGTCCAACCGTCTCCAACGCGGTGGGGAATTGATCCTGAGGCTCAATCCCTGATCGGGTCGAGGTATTTTTCCTCCAAAACCGGTCTCAGGTGCTCGTGCTGGCTTGGCAGTTTCAATGCCTCTCCCAGGTGCGCGGTGTCCTCGTCGCGCGTAAAGCCAGGCTCATTTGTCGCCACTTCGAACAGAACGCCGCCCGGCGTGCGAAAGTAGATCGCATAGAAATAATCGCGGTCGATCACCGGTGTTACATCATAACCGGTATCCCGCAACGCGCTGAGCACGTCTTTCTGTGCCGCGCGGTTGTCGACGGAAAACGCGATGTGATGCACCGAACCAGCCCCTTGTTCCGCCGAGGGTGCGTCCACCTGGGTAATGTCGATCACGTTCGCCGCGTTGCCACCGGGGATGTGGAACCGCGTGACATTCTCCTGCTGGTCCAACGCTTCATACCCCATGAAACGCAGCAATTCGGCGCTCGCGCCCGTGTCCTTGAGCCGCATATCGGCGCTGTGAAATCCGCGAATGGCAACATCCCCGCTGAGTCCATTCTCCGTCCAAGGGTCACGTGGGTCGTCCTCGGTTTCGACCAGGGCAAACCTCTCTCCATCCGGGCCGTCAAAGCCCAGACGATTCTCGCCAAACCTGGTCTCGATCCGGATGTTCGTCACGCCACGCTGCGTCAGCCGCTCCTGCCAGAACCCAAGGCTTGCCCTCGGCACAGCAAAAACCGTGACGGCAACCTCACCCGTGCCGGGCCGACCGCGTCTAGCATTCGGAAACGGGAAATAAGTCATGACACTGCCGGGGGTGCCGACCGCGTCACCATAATAGAGGTGATACACTTCGGGCGCATCGAAATTCACGGTTTTCTTGACACGCCGCAGGCCCAGCGTCTTGGTAAAGAAATCATTATTCGACTGCGCGTCGCTGGCCATGGATGTGATGTGGTGCAGTCCGTTGATCTGGTTCAGCATGTCTGCTCTCCGAAATTGGGTTGGGCAGCGCCCGGTTCGTACCCTTACCTAACTGCAATTTGATGCACATAAATACCGGTATACGCGCCGTTTCTGTGCATTTTGGCACATACCGCCGGCAGAAGCTTACCAAAATAAGAAAGGCCCGCCAGTGTGGCGGGCCGCTTTCAATCTCTCGACGCCCTGTCTCAGGTGAAGAACTGTGCCCCGTTGGCCGAGATCGTGGAGCCGTTGATGAAACCCGCGTCCTCGGAGGCGAGGAACTTCACGCACCGCGCGATTTCCTCGGGTTCGCCCAAACGGCCGGCAGGGATCTGGCCGATGATCGCCTCGCGCACCTTTTCCGGCACGGCCATGACCATTTCCGTCGCGATATACCCGGGGCAGATTGCGTTGGCTGTGATGCCCGCGCGCGCGCCTTCTTGCGCCAGCGATTTGATGATGCCCAGATCACCCGCCTTGGTCGCGGCATAGTTGACCTGCGCGAACTGGCCCTTTTGCCCGTTGACCGACGAAATCACGATGATGCGGCCAAATTTGCGCTCGCGCATGCCGGGCCAGACGGGGTGCACGGTGTTGAACACGCCGGTTAGGTTGGTGTCGATCACCTCGTTCCACTGGTCCGGCGTCATCTTGTGGAACGGCGCGTCGCGGGTGATGCCCGCATTGGCAACAACCACATCGATCGGCCCCAGATCCGCTTCGACCTGTTCAATACCGGCCTTTGACGCATCGTAATCGGCAACGTTCCACTTGTACGTCTTGATCCCGGTTTCATCGGTGAATTTCGCGGCCTTTTCGTCGTTCCCGGCATAGGTGGCTGCCACCTCGTAACCATCCGCTTTCAGGGCTTTCGAAATTGCTTCGCCGATACCGCGGCTGCCGCCGGTGACAAGTGCTACACGGGCCATGGGGGTCTCCTCTCAAGTGTTTCTTTCAGGTAATGTTGTTATAGATTTATATGTGTCTACGCAACAAAGTTGCGCGCAGTTCGTGACCTATTTTTGGTGCACGAACAAAAAGGGGCGCATAACCGCGCCCCTGATATTCACCAAGCCGATCCGCGATCAATCCCGCTCGACGCAGAGGGCCACGCCCATGCCGCCGCCGATACACAGTGTGGCAAGACCCTTCTTGGCATCGCGCCGCTGCATTTCGAACAGCAGGGTGTTGAGCACGCGCGCGCCAGATGCGCCGATCGGGTGTCCGATGGCAATGGCGCCGCCGTTCACGTTCACGATCTCGGGGTCCCATCCCATGTCCTTGTTCACGGCACAGGCCTGGGCCGCGAAAGCCTCATTCGCCTCGACGAGGTCAAGATCGCCAACCGACCATCCGGCTTTGTCCAGCGCCTTGCGCGATGCATGGATCGGGCCGACACCCATGATCGAGGGGTCCAGACCCGCGGTCGCGTAGGATGCGATCCGCGCAATTGGTTTGACGCCGCGCTTTTCCGCGTTTTCGGCGGACATGAGCAGGACACCGGCGGCGCCATCGTTCAGGCCCGAGGCATTCGCTGCCGTCACCGACCCGTCCTTTGTGAAGGCCGGGCGCAGCTTTTGCAGAGACTCCAGTGTCGCTCCGTGGCGGATGTACTCGTCCTTGCCGACCACGGTCTCACCCTTGCGGGTCTTGACGGTAAAGGCGATGATTTCGTCGTCGAACTTGCCCGCATTCTGCGCCGCTTCGGCCTTGTTCTGGCTGGCGACGGCAAATTCATCCTGCTGGGCGCGGCTGATCTGCCATTTCTCTGCAACGTTTTCTGCCGTCTGACCCATGTGATAGCCATTGAATGCATCCCACAGGCCATCGCGGATCATGGTGTCGATATATTTCATATCGCCCATCTTGTGACCCTGACGCAGATTCGCGGCATGCGGCGCCATGGACATGTTTTCCTGACCGCCGGCGCAGACAATTTCGGCATCGCCCAGCATGATGTGCTGCGCGCCAAGCGCCACGGCGCGCAGGCCGGACCCGCAAACCTGGTTGATCCCCCAGGCTGCGCTTTCCAGCGGCAGGCCGGCGTTGACATGCGCTTGACGGGCCGGGTTCTGACCCTGCGCTGCTGTCAGAACTTGGCCAAGGATCGTTTCCGAGACGGCGTCTTTTTCGATTCCCGCACGATCAACCAGCGCATTCAGAACGGCTGTTCCCAGATCATGTGCGGGTGTGTTTGCGAAAGAGCCGCCGAACGACCCAACGGCCGTTCGTGCAGCGGATGCGATAACGACGTTGGTCATATGTCCCTCCAGCAATGTCGTGGTCCAGTCGTGATTCCACGGCAATTATTGCGCATTTGCGCCCGTAGCCCCAGACCCTTTCTCGTGCCCTGTTACAGCAATGGTGCACCGTCGCATACCGGACAGGGTGTCTCACGCGGATAAAACTGTCGCAGCGTCGACATATGCCGGGCAGGTCAATGCATGGGGCCGCCGTCGTGAGCAGGACGCCATGGCGGGGTGATCGTCGGCGCGGCGAAGTAGTAACCCTGCAGGAAATCCACTCCGAGGTCGGCAAGCGCCAGCGCATCACGCTGGCATTCGACGAATTCGGCGACAGTGTACATATCGAACTGCTTGGCGATCGCGATGATTGCACGGGTCAGAACCTGGTTGTCCGGATCGGTGGCGACGCCGCGAATGAACTGACCGTCAATCTTGAGAATGTCGAACTGGAACTCTCTGAGATATCGCAAAGCAGTGTAGCCCGCGCCGAAATCATCCAGCGCAAAGCAGATGCCGCGTTGTTGCAGATCGCGCATGGCTTGCACCACAAGCTCGGGCACCAGCATTGCCGAGGCTTCCGTGATTTCAAGAACCAGCCGGTTGGCTGCGGATGGGTCGCGCGACAGGCCCCGGTCGAGCACCTTGCGCCATTTGGGGTACCCGATGGATCGCGCCGACAGGTTGATCGCGAGGCGTATACCGGGGTTCTTGGCCAGAGTGCGCAGTCCGTGTTCCAGCGCGAGGCAATCGAGCAAGCGCCCGGATTCCCGTTCTTCGATCGCCTCGATGAACTGGGCTGCCGGAATGATGCGGCCCGTTGGATCGACGACGCGGATCAACCCTTCGTATAACGCGGTATGGGTCTGTTGCCGTGCGTGGACGATCGGTTGAAATGCCAGTTTCACCTCCCTGTGCGCGACCGCGGTTTCCACCAGCGTCAGGATATTCTGATCCCGGCGCTGCGCCGCCATATCCAGAGCTGATGGGCCAATGGCCTTCGGTGTCGCGCGCTGAGTCATGGTCTCTCCCGGCTGTGCCCGATCACCCTGCGACAAGCCTGTTAAACAAGGTTTAAGACAGGCACGCATTTCGCGTGTTGACTCTGAAACCCGCTGCCATATAAACGCGGCTTCGTTGGTGTTGGTGGCCCCCGCAAGGGGATGCCTGTCATGGGGTTCGGCCTCAAGAGGACAACGCCCTTCACAGTCGCCGTTCAAGGCGTCGTTTCAAGAAGGAGATCAGCCGTGACCAAACGCACGTCTGCCAAGTACAAAATCGATCGCCGGATGGGTGAAAACATTTGGGGTCGTCCGAAATCCCCGGTCAACCGGCGCGAATATGGCCCCGGACAGCATGGCCAGCGCCGCAAGGGCAAGACGTCCGACTTTGGTCTTCAGCTGCGCGCCAAGCAGAAGCTCAAGGGCTACTACGGTGATCTGACCGAAAAGCAATTCCGCCGCATCTTTGCCGAAGCCGAACGTCTGCGCGGCGACACCGGTGAGCTTCTCATTGGTCTTCTGGAGAGCCGCCTCGACGCGGTTGTCTACCGCGCCAAGTTCGTCGCGACCGTTTTTGCCGCGCGCCAGTTCGTCAACCACGGTCACGTCATGGTCAACGGCAAGCGCGTGAACATCCCGTCCTACCGGGTCAAGGAAGGCGATGTCATCGAGGTGCGCGAGAAGTCCAAGCAGATCGCTGCGCTGATCGAAGCCACGCAACTGGCAGAGCGTGATGTGCCGGATTACCTCGAGGTGGATCACTCCAAGATGGTCGCGAAATTCGTGCGCACTCCGGCATTCAGTGATGTGCCGTACCCGGTGATCATGGAACCGAACCTCGTCATCGAATACTACGCGCAGAACTAAGGGTCCGTACGTTTCAGACGTGCGATCCGTACAAGATCAAAGCCGCTCTTCGGGGCGGCTTTTTCTTTTGCCGCAGTGTGAACCAGGCAATAAAAAAAGGCAGCGCAATTTGCGCCGCCCTTTTTCGGATCACCGGGGTTGGGTGCCGGATTACATCCAGAACACATCCCGGAACACGTGCCGCGTGATCTCTTCGCGCTTGATGCCTTTGGCGGCCAGCGACTCGTCCGACAGCATCTGAAGCCGTTCGACTTCGCGAATCCGGGAATTTGCGTCCATCACCTGCCCCATGCCACGGGTCAGACCCTCGATCAGGTTGGCCAGGAAGCTGGGCTTTTGACCCTGGAATGTCTGTGTATGTGCCATGGTATGCCTTTGAATTGCTCAATTTCTACTCATGCATATCTAAGTCTTTGAAATCATGGTCAGTAGCTTTGCTTTGGAATACCCGCCACAACCGTAGCGCATAACGCTGCGCTGCGGCATCGGGTGGAAAATGCCCATTCCAAAATTTTACCAGTTGATAAAATTTTTGGCCCATGACAGCGTTTCCGCGTGGCTCACGCTGATCTTGGAGACGACAATGGACGCCAGAGCATTGAAAGAAGGCATTATTCCGGGCCGATTGGACGCGGAAGACTTGAACGAAGGTTTCAAGGATTTGCACGCGCCCCTGACCGAGCACGAGGCGTTTGTTGCCGCGGATCGTTGTTATTTTTGCCATGACGCGCCGTGCATCACCGCCTGCCCGACCGAAATCGACATTCCCCTGTTCATTCGCCAAATCGCAACGGACACCCCCGAAGCGGCGGCAAAAACGATTCTGACGCAAAATATCCTGGGTGGCATGTGCGCCCGTGTCTGTCCCACCGAAACGCTGTGTGAAGAGGCCTGTGTGCGCGAAGCGGCAGAGGGCGAACCCGTGCAGATCGGCCGTTTGCAGCGCCATGCGACCGACACGCTGATGGCGCAAGGTGTGCATCCTTTCTCCCGGGCGGCCCCGACTGGCAAGACGGTTGCCGTCGTCGGGGCCGGACCGGCCGGGCTGGCATGTGCGCACCGGTTGGCCATGAATGGGCATGACGTGGTGGTGTTCGACGCGCGCCCCAAGGCGGGTGGTCTGAATGAATACGGCATCGCCGCCTACAAGACGACCGAGGATTTCGCAGCCCGCGAAGTGGACTGGCTGTTGCAGATCGGGGGCATCGAGATCCGCAACGAGATCGCCTTGGGCCGGGACGTGGAGATGGCCGATCTGCAGGCGGACCATGATGCTGTTTTTCTTGGCATGGGATTGGGCGGCGTCAATTCGCTTTCCACTCCGGGTGAGGAAAAAACGGGTGTGCTGGACGCCGTCAATTTCATTGCGGACCTGCGGCAGACTGCCGATCTGGCCACTCTGCCAGTGGGGCGCGACGTGGTCGTGATCGGTGGCGGCATGACGGCCGTGGACGCTGCTGTTCAGTCCAAACTTCTGGGCGCGCTGAACGTGACACTTGTGTACAGGCGGGGGCGCGACCGTATGAACGCGAGCGTCTGGGAACAGGATCTCGCTGCGGCCAAGGGCGTGCGGATCATCACCAACGCGTCACCCGTCGCGGTGCATGGCAACGGGATGGTCCGCGAGATCGAGTTCGAATTCACCGACGATTCGCTTGAACCGACGGGCGAGACATTCCGCCTGGCGGCCGACCAGGTCTTCAAGGCGATCGGGCAAACGCTGATCGGAGACAACCTGCCCGATCTGGAGGGCCGCAAAATCGCGGTCACAGGTCCAGGGCGTACCTCGGTCCCCGGTGTCTGGGCCGGGGGCGATTGCGCCGTCGGCGGAGACGACCTGACCGTGTCGGCCGTCGCCGAAGGCCGTGATGCCGCAGAAGATATTCACGCCGCGTTGACGCGCGCCTGATCCGGGAGGTGCCGAGATGGCTGACCTGACGACCGATTTTGTGGGCATCAAGAGCCCGAACCCATTCTGGCTGGCCTCCGCGCCGCCCACCGACAAGGAATACAACGTCCGCCGCGCCTTTGAGGCTGGCTGGGGCGGCGTGGTCTGGAAAACTCTGGGAGAAGACGGCCCCCCCATCGTCAACGTGAACGGTCCGCGCTACGGTGCGATCTGGGGGGCGGATCGGCGGCTTCTCGGACTGAACAATATCGAGCTGATCACCGACCGCCCGCTGGAGGTGAATCTGCGCGAGATCAAGGCGGTCAAGCGCGACTACCCGGACCGCGCGATGATCGTTTCGCTCATGGTGCCTTGCGAGGAAGCGGCGTGGAAAGCCATTCTACCTCTGGTCGAAGAGACCGGGGCGGATGGTGTGGAGCTGAATTTCGGCTGTCCGCATGGCATGTCCGAGCGCGGTATGGGCAGCGCCGTGGGGCAGGTGCCCGAATACATCACCATGGTGACCCGCTGGGTGAAGCAAAACACCCGGATGCCCTGCATCGTGAAGCTGACGCCAAACATTACCGATGTGCGAAAGCCCGCAATGGCCGCGCTCGAGGGTGGGGCTGACGCGGTGAGCCTGATCAACACGATCAATTCGATCACGTCGGTCGATCTCGATCTTTTTGCGCCAGAGCCGACGATTGACGGCAAGGGCGCGCATGGCGGGTATTGCGGGCCGGCGGTCAAGCCGATTGCCTTGAACATGGTGGCCGAAATCGCCCGGACGCCCGAAACGCGGGGGCTGCCGATCTCGGGTATTGGCGGTGTGACAACGTGGAAAGACGCGGCAGAGTTCATGGCGCTGGGGGCTGGCAATGTGCAGGTCTGCACTGCGGCGATGACATACGGCTTCAAGATCGTTCAGGAAATGATCTCGGGCCTGTCACAGTACATGGACGAAAAGGAGATGGGATCGACGTCACAACTCGTCGGGCGGGCAGTCCCCAATATCAGCGACTGGCAGAACCTGAACCTGAATTACGTGACCAAGGCACGGATCGATCAGGACCTCTGTATCCAGTGTGGCCGGTGCTACGCGGCGTGCGAGGACACATCCCACCAGGCGATTGCAATGTCAGAGGATCGGGTCTTCACGGTCAAGGACGATGAATGTGTCGCCTGCAACCTGTGTGTCAATGTCTGTCCGGTTGAGGAGTGCATCACGATGGAGGAGTTGCCGACGGGGGCCCTCGATGAGCGGACCGGTCAGGTTGTTGCTGAAGAGCACGCAGACTGGACGAGCCACCCGAACAACCCGGCGGTCAAGACGGCAGCGGAGTAGGATGGAGTTCCCCTTGTCTGGCAGAGGTGTCGAACCGGTGTTCGGTGGCAAACGATGATGTATTCATCGCTGACCTCGTTTAGGCGAAAACTCATGGGTCCGCATTTCGGCGACCGGCAGAGTGATCCCGATGTCGCGCCGAATGTTGTTTTTTGCGCTGCAAGAGGCCATTTTGCTTGGCCGCTCGTGAATTGACCGACTGATCGCGCCAAGGCGCGGTCAACCGGGGGAGGGCGCGTAGAATCGAATCATCTGTCATTGCAAGACATTTGCCCGCATTCGGCCAGGATCCAGACAGCAAGACTGCGGGGTTCGCGCTATGGCGTCAGCAGTTTCCGAAACATCGTTTCGACAAACTGGTCAGCGCCGTCCGCGAATCGGTCTTGGCCGGGCAATAGGACCGCGATCTGTGCTTCGAAATCCGCGTAATGCTGGGTCACTGCCCAGATTGAAAAAATCAGGTGTGCGGGATGCATTCTTGCCAGTTTTCCCGCCGCCATCCAGTCTTCGAGGATCTTGCATTGTTGGTCGAACAACGGTTTCAGCGTGCGTTCCAGATGCGGCAGCATGCGGGGCGCGCCTTGCACGATTTCGTTGGCAAAGAGTCGCGATTCGCGTGGATAAAGCCGACTCATCTCCATCTTTTTGCGGATATACTCCAGAATTTCTTCAAGCGGATCACCCTCCGGATCCATTGCGTCCAGCGGGCTGAGCCATTCCGTCATCAGCGTGTTCAGAAGGTCGATATGGATCGCCTCCTTGCTGTCGTAATAATAGATCAGATTGGGTTTGTGCATGCCGCACGCCCCGGCGATCTGGTCAAGCGTCGTGCCGCGAAACCCGTGTGTGGCAAAGAGCCCGAGCGCGGCGTCGCGGATGCGTTGACGGTTTTCGATCTGGATACGGCTGGGCTTTCGGGCCGGTTGCGTCACGGTTGGTTTCTTCCTTGCTGCATTTCAGGGCACTGGCTTTGTCCCGGTCGGGACGAGGGCGAACTTTCCATAACATAGCTTGACAGGCCAGAAGTGCGTTGCAATCGTAACTTTACCAATTGGTAAAATCTGTGGGCCTTCCAGGAGAGCCGCACAGCATGGGCCAGCGGCAAAAGGGGACAGGCATGGCGGCACCCGGAGAAAACCTGCGGATCAACGGGGATCGGCTGTGGGACAGCTTGATGGAAATGGCCAGGATCGGGCCGGGCGTGGCGGGTGGGAACAACCGTCAGACACTCACCGACGAAGACGCCGAAGGCCGCGCATTGTTTCAAAAATGGTGCGAAGACGCCGGCTGTACCATGGGCCTCGACGAGATCGGCAACATGTTCGCCCGGCGCGAGGGGACGGACCCCGATGCGCTTCCGGTCTATGTCGGCTCGCATCTCGACACTCAACCGACCGGAGGCAAGTACGACGGGGTGCTCGGCGTTCTGGGCGGATTGGAAATCCTGCGCTCCTTGAACGATCTCGGGATCAAGACCAGTCACCCGATCATCGTGACGAACTGGACCAACGAAGAGGGGACACGGTTTGCCCCGGCGATGCTGGCATCCGGTGTGTTCGCGGGCAAGCATGACCTGCACTGGGCCTATGATCGAGAGGATGCAAAGGGCAAGAGATTTGGTGAAGAGCTTGAGCGGATTGGTTGGAAAGGCTCGGAAAAGGTCGGCGACCGCAAGATGCACGCGTTCTTCGAGCTGCACATTGAACAGGGTCCGATCCTTGAGGCCGAGGGCAAGGATGTTGGCGTTGTCACTCACGGCCAGGGCCTGCGCTGGATCGAGTGTACCGTGACCGGCAAGGAAAGCCACACCGGATCGACGCCGATGCACATGCGCAAGAATGCAGGCCGCGGTTTGGCGCTGATCACAGAATTGGTGCACGAAATCGCGATGAAGAACCAGCCCAACGCGGTCGGTGCGATCGGGCATGTCGATGTCTTGCCCAACAGCCGCAATATCATTCCGGGCAAGGCGGTGTTCACGGTCGATATGCGCACGCATCTGCTCGAAAAGTTGAACGGGATGGTCGACGAGTTCATGGACCGCGCACCGAAACTTTGCGAGGAAATCGGGGTGTCCTTCGACAGCCATATCGTTGGACAATTCGATCCGCCGGCCTTTGATGAGGGCTGCGTCAGCGCGATCCGCAGCGCGGCGGAGCGGTTGGGCTACAGCCATATGGATATTGTCTCCGGCGCGGGGCACGATGCCTGCTGGATCAATGATGTGGCCCCCACGGCGATGGTGATGTGCCCCTGCGTTGACGGGCTGTCGCATAATGAGTCGGAAGAGATTTCCAAGGAATGGGCGACGGCTGGGACGGATGTCCTGTTTCATGCCGTCGTCGAGACGGCTGAGATCGTCAGCTAGGTCGGGGGCGCTGCCCCCGTCGCGCCTTGCGCGGTTTCCCCGAGGTATTCGGGATCCAAAGACGTCCAGACGCGGACAGCAAAGAGGGATATCATGACCACAGTGATCAAGAACGGAACGGTTGTCACGGCGGACCTGACCTACGAGGCAGATGTTCTGATCGAGAACGGGGTGATCGCCGAGATCGGCAAAGGCTTGAAAGGTGATGAGGTTCTGGATGCGACCGGCTGCTATGTCATGCCCGGTGGTATTGACCCGCATGTGCATCTCGAGATGCCATTCATGGGCACCTATTCCACCGATAATTTCGACTCGGGCACGCGCGCGGCGCTGGCAGGTGGGACAACGATGGTCGTCGACTTCTGTCTGCCAAGCCAGGGAGAAGGCCTGCATGACGCGCTCAAGCGGTGGGACAACAAGTCGACCCTCGCGCACTGTGATTATTCGTTCCACATGGCGGTGACATGGTGGGGTGAGCAGGTTTTCAACGACATGCAATCCGTCATTCAGGATCGTGGCATCAACACGTTCAAGCACTTCATGGCCTACAAGGGCGCGCTCATGGTCAATGACGATGAGCTTTTCGCGTCTTTCAACCGGTTGTCCGAATTGGGCGGGATCGCGATGGTCCATGCAGAAAATGGGGACGTGGTCGCTGAATTGACGGCCAAGCTTTTGGCTGAGGGCAATACCGGACCCGAAGGGCACGCCTATTCACGTCCCACTCAGGTCGAGGGTGAGGCGACGAACCGTGCCATCATGATCGCCGATATGGCGGGCGTGCCGCTTTATGTCGTGCATACCTCTTGCGAGGAATCCCACGAAGCGATCCGGCGCGCCAAGATGCAGGGCAAGCGCGTCTGGGGCGAGCCGCTGATCCAGCATTTAACGCTGGATGAAAGCGAGTATTTCCACGAAGATTGGGACCATTCCGCGCGTCGCGTGATGTCGCCGCCGTTTAGAAACAAGACGCATCAGGACAGCCTGTGGGCGGGTCTGCAATCAGGCACGTTGTCCGTGGTCGCCACCGACCATTGCGCATTCTCGACGGAGCAGAAGCGCTATGGCCTGGGTGATTTCTCCAAAATCCCGAACGGCACGGGTGGGCTCGAAGACCGCTTGCCGATGCTCTGGACACATGGGGTTGCAACCGGTCGGCTAACGCTGAACGAATTTGTCGCCGTGACATCGACAAACGCCGCAAAGATCCTGAATTGCTATCCTAGGAAGGGCGCCGTTCTGGTTGGGTCCGATGCCGATCTGGTGGTCTGGGACCCGAACAAGGAAAAGACGATCACGGCGGCCAACCAGCAATCCGCCATCGATTACAACGTGTTCGAAGGCAAACACGTCAAGGGCTTGCCGCGTTTCACGCTCAGCCGTGGGCATGTAGCGGTGCATGACGGCGAAATGCGCTCGCAGGAAGGGCATGGCCAATTCGTGAAGCGGTCCGGCAATGGCACGGTGAACCGCGCGCTGTCGACATGGAAAGAGCTGACCGCGCCGCGCCCAGTGGACCGCTCGGGGATCCCGGCGACGGGGGTTTGATGCAGCAGTTGGCAAAGTCTTCGGTTCCTGACCGAAGTCCGCGTAGCCCGGTCATTTCGGCGAGCAATCTTGATCTGACCTTCCAGACAAACGACGGACCGGTGCATGCCTTGTCAGGCATTGATATCGAAATCGACAAGGGCGAATTCGTCAGTTTCATTGGACCGTCTGGCTGTGGCAAGACCACGTTTCTCCGCTGCATCGCTGCGCTGGAGACCCCGACCGGCGGACAACTCACCGTGAACGGCATGACGCCGGATGCGGCACGGCGCGCGCGGGCCTATGGTTATGTGTTTCAGGCGGCGGGGCTTTATCCCTGGCGCACAATCGAGAAGAACATCGCCTTGCCCCTGGAGATCATGGGCTACTCCAAATCCGAGCAGAACGAACGAATCGCACGGGTGCTGGACCTCGTGGAACTGTCGAATTTCGGCAAGAAATACCCGTGGCAGCTTTCCGGCGGGATGCAGCAGCGGGCCTCGATTGCGCGGGCGTTGGCATTCGATGCCGACATACTTCTGATGGATGAGCCGTTTGGCGCGCTTGACGAAATCGTGCGCGATCACTTGAACGAACAATTGCTCGAGCTTTGGGCACGCACGGAAAAGACCATTGGCTTTGTGACACATTCGATCCCCGAAGCGGTGTATCTCTCCACCAAGATCGTGGTGATGAGCCCACGCCCCGGGCGGATCACTGACATCATAGAAAGCCCGCTGCCTGCCGAACGGCCATTGGATATTCGTGATACGCCTGAATTCTTGCAAGTCGCGCATCGCGTGCGCGACGGGCTTCGGGCAGGGCATGCCTATGATGATTGACGCCGTATGAAGAACAGCTTGCCCATACTGGCGGTTCTCTCCGCCATCGTGGCGATCTGGTACGCTGCCGTGGCACCGATGAACCTCCGTGGCGCGCTGGACGTGGCGGAAAGGTCCGGAGCAGAGGTGGTGCCACCGGCATCCGTTGACCGTTTCGAACAGCCGATCTGGCGGTTGATGATCGACAACCCCGGTCACGTCGCCCAAGGCTACAGCCTTGATCGTCCTCGATTGCCGACGCCGGTGCAGGTTGGCCGCGAGCTTTGGAAGTCCACGGGCGAGATGGCGCTCAGCGGGCGAGCAATGTCGAAACGATCGCTGATCTATCACGGCTGGATCACGCTGCAATCGACGCTCTGGGGGTTTTTCCTCGGGATCGTGCTGGGAATGGCCGGGGCAATTGCGATTGTCTATAGCCGCGTTGTGAGCATGAGCCTGATGCCTTGGGCGATCATCAGCCAGACAGTTCCGATCGTTGCCCTCGCCCCGATGATCATCGTTCTATCCAGCCAGGTCGGGATAGAAGGGCGCGGCGTGCCCAAGGCGATTATCTCGGCCTATCTGTGCTACTTCCCGGTGTTGGTGGGCATGGTGAAGGGATTGCGCTCGCCGGGTGCGGCGCAGCTCGATTTGTTGCGCACCTACTCGGCGTCGGGCCTGCATGTGTTTCTGAAGCTTCGCTTGCCGGCGTCCATGCCGTACCTGTTCACGTCGCTCAAGATCGGAATCGCGGCTGCTCTGGTCGGAACAATCGTCGGTGAATTGCCGACAGGGGCCATTTCCGGCCTCGGAGCCCGTATCCTGATCGGGGACCAGTTCGGCACGCCGCTCGCGATCTGGGCCGCGCTCTTCGCGGCCGCGATATTGGCCGGGGGCTTGGTGACGTTTCTGGATTTTGCCCAAAGGGTCACGCTGCGACGGATGGGGATGCAGGCATGAATTGGTTGCTGTTCGCTCTTGCGTTCTGGATCGCTGCATGGGCCGCCAACGCGGTCTTGGCCAATTCGCGGTGGCGCAATAGTAAGGTTGTGCGGGTGGCCATTCCTGCTCTCTTCGGCCTGACATTGATCATGCTGTGGGAAGGCATCGTCCGGGGTTTTGGCGTGTCGCCTGTGATCCTTCCGGCGCCGTCTGACGTGGCGCAGACATTTGCCAACTCGACCGATATCCTGTGGCAGGACTTCCGCCAAACCGTTCTGAAAGGCGCCTTGTCCGGCTTTGCGATCGGCGTGCTGGCGGCCTTTTTCACAGCAATCCTGATAGACCGATCCGTGTTTTTGACAAAGGGGCTCTTGCCGATTGGAAATTTCGTGGCAGCCCTGCCCATCGTCGGCATCGCGCCCATCCTTGTGAGTTGGTTCGGTTTTGACTGGCAGTCCAAGGCGGCGGTGGTCGTCGTCATGGTGTTTTTCCCGATCCTTGTGAATACGGTGCAGGGCTTGCGGGAAACGGATGCCATGCAGCGTGACCTGATGCGTACCTATGCTGCGACTTATTTCGACACATTGGTGAAGTTGCGCCTGCCTGCCGCGCTTCCGTTCGTGTTCAATGGTCTGAAAATCGCGACAACACTTGCCCTGATCGGCGCCATCGTTGCCGAGTACTTCGGGTCTCCCACGCGGGGTATGGGATTTCGCATTTCGACCGGCGTCGGCAGCCTGTCGATTGACTTGGTCTGGGCCGAGATCGCGGTCGCGGCCATGGCCGGGACGGCGTTCTACGGGCTCGTCGCGTGGATCGAACGGCGAGCGACGTTCTGGCATCCGTCGCATCGCCAAACCTGAAAAATGAAAATGCCAACTTGGAGGTAAACCATGACGACGAAACTACTTGGTATCGCGGCTGCACTAGGACTGGCGGCGCCGGCCTGGGCGGCAGATGACGTGACTTTGCAACTGAAGTGGGTCACGCAGGCTCAGTTCGCGGGCTATTACGTCGCGTTGGAAAACGGCTATTACGATGAGGCCGATCTGGATGTGACGATCAAACCCGGCGGCCCGGACATCGCGCCAACGCAGGTGATTGCCGGAGGCGGGGCCGATGTGACTGTAGAGTGGATGCCTGCCGCGCTGGCTGCGCGGGAAAAGGGCCTGCCCCTGGTCAATATCGCACAGCCTTTCAAAAGCTCTGGCATGATGCTCACCTGCTGGAAAGATGCGGGGATCGAAACGCCGGACGACCTCAAGAACCGCACGCTGGGGGTCTGGTTCTTCGGCAACGAATTCCCGTTCCTGTCGTGGATGAGCGCGATGGGCATCTCCACCGATGGCAAGAGCGAGTCCGGTGTCGAGGTGCTCAAACAAGGCTTCAACGTGGATCCGCTGTTGCAACGCCAGGCGGACTGCATTTCGACAATGACCTATAACGAATACTGGCAGGTGATCGATGCCGGTGTCAGCGCGGATGAGCTGGTAACCTTCAAGTACGAAGATCAGGGTGTCGCGACCTTGGAAGACGGGCTTTACGTTCTCGAAGACCGCTTGGACGATCCTGAGTTTGTCGACAAGATGCAACGCTTCGTGGCCGCGTCGATGAAAGGTTGGAAATGGGCCGAGGAAAACCCGGATGACGCGGCGATGATCGTTCTCGAATATGACGAGACCGGCGCGCAGTCCGAAAAACACCAAAAGCGCATGATGGACGAAGTGGCCAAGCTGACCGCGGGATCGAACGGCGCCTTGGCCCCGGAAGATTTTGAGCGCACGGTCGAAACCCTGCTGGCCGGCGGATCGGACCCGGTGATTACCGCCGATCCCGGCAATTCTGCTTGGACGCACGAGGTGTCCGATGCGCTGAACTGACGCGTATTGCCAAACGGAACACAAGAAGGGCCCTTTGAGGCCCTTCCTCTCATCTTCGCAGAGTATCTCCATAGCTGATCTTCGGCGTCAATTCGACGACCTTGGCGGCATCTGTGCCTCGGGTGTTGACCCGGTCAGAAATAATCTCTGCGGCCTTGATCCCAATTTCGGTCCGGCAGGCATCCATCGTTGCCAATTGACGTGGTAGACCTTCCAACAATTCAACGCCATTGAACCCCGCAAGCCCGATCTTGTTGGGAATCTCCGTGCCCTTTTCGAGCAGTGACAGTAACCCGCCGGCCGCGATCATGTCGTTGGAATAATACAGGAAATCCAAATCAGGATCCCGGTCGAGAATCGCTTTGGTCATCTCTGCGCCCTTGGCCAGAGCGGACCCACCCGAGTAAAACTCCTGATCCGCAACCTCCACCCTGTTCTTCGCCAAAGCGCCGGTGAACCCTTCGAACCGCTTTCGTGCACGGTGATCTAGCGGCATCTTGGTGCCTAGAAAACCGATCCTTTCATATCCGGCCTTCAAAATCGCTTCGGCCATCTTGCGACCGGCCCGCCGGTGGGAAATGCCCACCACCGAATCGATCGGCGTCCCGTCCACATCCATGATCTCGACCACCGGGATCCCGCTGGCCCGCAACATCGCCCGCGACGCGTCCGTATGTTCCAGCCCCGCGATGATCACGCCTGATGGGCGCCACGACAGCATCTCGTAAAGAACGCGTTCTTCTTTTTCCGGCAGGTAATCGGTGACACCGACGACAGGCTGTAATTCGGTCTCCTCCAGAACGGCGCTGATGCCAGACATGACCTCTGGAAAAACCATGTTGCGCAGGCTTGGAATGATGACCGCGACCAGGTTGACCCTCTGGCTTGCCAAAGCGCCCGCGATCTTGTTCGGCACATAACCAAGCGATTTTGCCGCCGACAGTACTTTCTCGCGGGTTGCGAGCGAAACATCGCCCCGATTGCGCAGCACGCGGCTGACCGTCATCTCTGACACTCCCGAGGCTTCGGACACATCGCGAAGGGTAAGAGGTCGGGTATCGTCACTGGCCAATGGCATCATCCCAATACTGTTGCCGGACATTATCCCCATCTTTGACGCACCAGCAAGCAATTGCGGAGGTGATGAAAATTCGATCTGGCAGATGACAACGGCGCGTCCAGACGCTATGCCGATGCTGGACGGTCCCGTGGCTCAACTGGATAGAGCAGCCCCCTCCTAAGGGGCAGGTTGCAGGTTCGAATCCTGCCGGGATCGCCAAAATTGCCTGAAATAACATCGTTGTCCTACGTCACGAACAGAGCGTCGGCCGATTTGTGCGCGTCGTCAGACGCTGATGCCAAAGGCGCTTTTTCCCATGTTGCTGCGGGCGATGGCCGAAATCTCAGGTAAATGCTGGCTGGAACCACCCAGACCCGACAAGTGCCGGGACGGACCGTTGAAAGCATGATAGCTTTCGCCAACGCTACCTTTTTGGTATTCTGCCCCATATAAAATCTGCACATCTGCCGCTCGGCAATGCCGCATTTTGTGTTGTCCTTGGGATAAATCTGGATCGTTGGCCACTGCATTCCGGCACGTTTTTGGCTGTCGCTGATTGCCGTCACGCATTCCTATGTCAAATTGGAATGCAATCAATCAAGCGGTATATCGGCATTGCGACCAGCCAGAACGACACTGATCTCATAGGCCTTTTCCGGTGTCATCCCTGCCATGATACGCGCAGCATTGTCCGCGGCCATCCGGGCAAGGAACCCCGCAGCAAAATTCGAATCCATCTGCTCGAATAGGGCCGCTGCCTGTTTGGGTTTCATCGTGGCGTAAACATCGGTCAATTGGGAAATATCGTCTTCGGATGCGGAAGATGCCTGTTCAATCGTTCGCTTCAGGTTCTCCTCTGCGGTCTTCAGTTTTTCCAATTCGGCTTTGATTGTTGCCTCGGCTTGCGAAACGCTGGCCTCGCGTTCATCAATTTCGGCTTCGCGGTCGATCAACTTGGCTTCGCGCGCCTTGATGGCTTCAATCGCGGCATCCATCTGCTCTGGACGCGCCAAATCCCTCATCGACGCTTGGCGGCCATTTTCTGTGGTCGGGGCGCCAATGTCTTCGCTTGCGATCACTTGTCCCGCTTCGGTTGCCAACCGCAGTGTGGCGGACATGAGAAGCAGTGCGCCAATGATGGTGAGGGTACCTTTTGATGTTCTTTTCTTTCGTTTCCCGGAGGGTATCTTTGTTGCCTTCATTGTGAGTTTCCTCCGTGACGCGAGAAGACCGGCCCATTTTTCACCGATGATTTTTCGACCCCCGGCGGAGATGGCGGGAGATCATGCAAAGACGCCACCATCAATTCCAACCGCTTCGCCGCATCTTCGGCGCGGGTTGTCAGGTCTTCGAGGCTGTCGCTCGAATGGGTGGCGGTCTTTTGCGCAGAATCGAGCGCATGTTGAAGGTCCGTCACCTGCGCCGACAGCACAGCGACCGCGGCACCGACGCCATTTTCAAGGTCAGTAAACCGCGACAGGCGACGTGCCAGAACAAAACAGTACAGTCCGGCGCCCAGTGCGCCCGCGACAAGGAGGATATCCGCGACCAGATCCATTGATTCCCTCATTTCAAGATAAATTCTGTCACAAGCAGGCTGTTGGCTTTGCCCAGGCCGACCACCATGATGATCCGCCGAAACATGTGCAGCCTTATTTTGAACAATGCACCGGGACCTTCGATATCCTCGACCGTCAAAGCGCGCAGGTAGCCGTTCATCATGTCCTGAATACGTGGCATCAGGTATTCGACGTCGCTTTTGTATTTCGACGGCACTTCAATTTGACCCGCAAAACGTAGGTGCTCGTTCTGTGCTTCCGGAGGCAAAGTGATGACCAGCGTTGGAATGTCCACGAATGCAACATTCGGCCGCTCCACCGGCGCCGGTGCCGCTGATCTGTCGCGTGTTTCGGATGCGCCAAACGGGACAAGTCCGCTCGAGACGCCGAAATAACCCGCAGCGCCGCCAACAACGCAGAGAAGCACGGACAGTATAAGCCAAATCTTAGATGGACTCCTGTCCGATACGTTGGCGTCGGATTCCATTTGTTCAGCAGCCGCCATATGTACCCATTTCCAAATCTGTGGTCTCGTACTTAGCGATCAGGCACTAACCGATTGTTAACGCGATGCGGCAATAACGACCCTGTCAACGAAACAGAGTGTTTTGACTTCGGAGGGTATCGGTGCAGCAAATATTTCCAGTCTGGCGAAATTTGACCGTCATGCGAAAAATGGTCGTTGTCGGCGCGACGCTCGCGATCTTTCTCGCGGTTGTCGGCATGTCGCGTCTTGTCACGCAGCCACGGATGGCGCTTCTTTATTCCGGCCTTGAACCGGAGGCGGCGGGCGAGGTGGTTCAGGCCTTGCAGCAGCGCGGAGCAGCATTCGAGGTGCGTGGCACATCGGTGTTCGTATCGGATGCGGCGCGCGATGAACTTCGGTTGACGCTGGCTAGCGAAGGGCTGCCTGCAAGCTCTGGGCAGGGCTACGAATTGCTTGATTCGCTCACCGGTTTCGGCACGACATCGCAAATGTTTGATGCCGCCTATTTACGTGCGAAGGAAGGAGAATTGGCGCGGACCATTGTCGCGTCGCCCGATATCGGAAATGCGCGGGTTCACATTGCCACCGGAAGTGAGAACCCGTTCAGACGTGATCTTGCGCCAAGCGCGTCAGTCCATGTGACGGCGCGGGCCGGGACGATTGATCGCGCGAAAGTCGAGGCGATACGGCACCTTGTGGCATCGGCTGTCGCGGGACTCGAGCCTGCTGAGGTTTCGGTGATCGACGCTCAGTCAGGACTTTTGTCGGACGACGGCCCGGGCTTCAGCGCCGCCAGCGAACAGGACCGGACAGAAGCCCTGCGCGAACGTGTGTTGCGAATGATCGAAGCGCGGGTCGGCCCGGGAAACGCCGTTGTCGAAGTCAGCGTGGATGCAGTCACTGACACCGAGTCCATAACAGAGCGCAGGTTTGATCCTGACAGCAGATTCGTCATAAGTTCTGATAGCGAGGAACGATCTGATCAATCGGAAAACACCGGGCCGGGCGCAGTGACGGTTGCATCCAACCTTCCGGATGGAGATGCGAACGAGAGTGAAACCGAGACGCGAAAGAGCAGCGAAACCCGTGAGCGCTTGAATTACGAAGTGTCACAAACAACACGGGAAATCATAAAAGCTCCCGGTGCAATAAAACGGCTCACCGTGGCTGTCATGGTGAACGGAAAGACCGAGGTCGACGATCAGGGTGTGCAGAGTTTTGTCCCAGTGCCGGATGAGGAACTGTCGGCCTTGCGGGATCTGGTTGCATCCGCCGTGGGCTACAACGAGGCGCGGGGTGACGTCATCACTCTTAGGTCGTTGTCTTTTGAACCGGTGGAACCTCGTGGCACCCTGCCAGCGGAACCGGGCTGGTTCGTTGGTCAGTTCGACAGGATGTCACTTTTCCAGATCGCTGTTCTGGCTATCGTTTCAATCGTTCTGGGGCTGTTCGTCGTTCGTCCCTTGTTGCTGGCGTCTTCGCGTCCTGACGGTTTGCCTGCGCCTGACAATGCAGACCTGTCGTCTGACTTGCCGGTTCTGAGCGGTACGATCGAACCTGATGACGGCGAGGTCAATCTGCCTGCTGTTGCCGATCAGGCGAACCAGTCCGGCACTGCCGCGCCGGCGGATGCTGTGGGGCGTCTCAAATCACTGATCGAGGACCGGCGAGACGAAACTGTAGAGGTCCTGCGAAGCTGGCTGGACGAACCCAATCCCGAGGATCTGCGATGACCACTCTGAGCACCTTTCTTGAGAATTTTGGCACACCAGCGCCCACTTCCCGTCGAGCGGCCGTTTCAGATGAAATGCTCGAGACAGAGCGACTGGAGGCATTCGATACAGGGTATCGCGCCGGATGGGATGACGCGATCAAGGCAAAGGAAGAGGACGTCGCGCATGTGTCCGAGGGGTTGGCGC
This sequence comes from Marivita sp., assembly GCF_020055675.1. GTDB lineage: Bacteria > Pseudomonadota > Alphaproteobacteria > Rhodobacterales > Rhodobacteraceae > Marivita. Next base: position 56,138 of record NZ_JAIPUS010000005.1, on the reverse strand, counting down.
AGAATTTGCAGGACCTCTCCTTCACCTATCATGAGGTTCATGCGCAGGTATTGGCGAATCTGACACCGCTGTTTGAAGAAATACTGCAAAAGATGCTGCCCGTCTTGGCGCGGGATACCCTGGGCGGACATGTGGTAGACCAGCTATCCCAGATTGCACGCGACATGGGCACGACGCAGGTCGAAATTTCGGTCGCCACCGGTGCGGTGGATCAGGTCTCGCATCTGGTGAATGCAGCGTCTTGCAGCCTTCCAGTGACAGTTACGGAGGCACCGTTGCTTTCGGAGGGTCAGGCCGAGCTTCGTTTGGGCGGCAAAGAAATGTCCATCGACCTCCCCGATGTGTCGAGACAGATCACCGATGCCGTTCATGCGGTCCTTTACGATCAGACGGAGCGTCGCGCACATGGATAACCTGAAAGAGTCGTCAAATACCAAAACGGACGCCACCTTCACGACCGTTCCAATCGAAGTCACGGTCTCTGTTGGGCGCGCGCGCCCATTGGTGCGCGATTTTCTGCAACTGGAAGAAGGATCTGTTTTGTTGCTCGACAAGCGCGTCGAGGATCCAGTCGAACTTTATGTCGGTGATCGTCTGATCGGGACGGGTGTCCTGGAAATCAACGACTCGGCAGAACAGCACGGGCAATTGAGCGTGCGGTTGATCGATGTGAATGACTTTGGCGCTTCAAGTGATTAGACGGTGAAACAGTTTCTGGTATTGACGCTGCTGATCGGCCTTCTCGTGGGAAGCTCTGCTTCGGCCCAGAGCTTTTCGCTCGACTTTGGCGAGAGCGGGTCGGTCACGGCGACCACCCTGCAACTTATCGCGCTGGTCACCGTGCTGAGCATCGCACCGGGAATCGTCATCACTGTGACATGTTTTCCATTCATCATCACGGTTTTGTCCATCTTGAGGCAGGCTATTGGTCTTCAGCAATCACCGCCGAACATGCTGATCGTGAGCATCGCGCTTTTCCTGACCTTCTTTGTCATGGAACCTGTCCTTCTCGATGCCTGGGCCCTCGGGATTGATCCGCTATTGAATGATGAGCTGGGCACCGAAGAGGCGTTTGAACGGGGGTTCCAGCCGTTTCGCGTGTTCATGGCGGCGCAGGTCGATCCCGATACATTTGCGATACTCGGACAGCTCAGGAGCGATCTGATCCTGGAGCCGCCCAATGCTGACACGCCTCTTTCAATTCTGGTTTCCTCTTTCTTGCTATCCGAACTGTCGCGCGCATTTCAGGTCGGTTTCATGATCTTCCTGCCGTTCCTCATCATCGACTTGGTGGTGGCGGCGGTCCTCATGTCGATGGGGATGATGATGGTTCCACCAGCGATCGTGTCTTTGCCGTTCAAGCTGGCGTTTTTCGTGGTGGCGAATGGCTGGGCCTTGGTCGCGCAAAGCCTTGTGCGGTCCTACCAATAGATCACCGGCGGAACGATCCGCTGCGGTAGCCTGCGGTGTCAAAGTGGAAATGGTCCCGGTGGAAGCGGTTCGACTCCGGGCCGAGGACCGTGCCAAAAACCCCGCAGGCGCGGTCGTGCATCTTGCACAGGATCGAGCCGGTTCCGCGCCGGTCCCAATCACGCAGCAAGGTAAGTCGGGTCCCATCCCGCAACTGAAAGCCCGTGATGTCGGCCGCGCGGCCCTTGCCGTGTTCACTGATCTTCGCGCCCGGCGCGTGCCTGTGGTCTCAATGAGGTTTCAGGACCCGCCAGACACGCGTGGGATACGGTCACCAGTACAAACCAAGGCACTGATCAACCGCATGCCATTTCTTTATCTTGAGCGCCCAAAGTCGGGAGCCGCCGTGTCCTGCCCCGCTTCGATGATACCACGTCGGATTGCCCGGGTGCGTGTAAAATACTCATGCAGGAACGCACCATCGCCTTGTCGGATCGCCCGCTGAAGCGCGAACAACTCTTCTGTGAAGCGGCCGAGGATCTCGAGAGTGGCGTCCTTGTTCGTCAGGAACACGTCCCGCCACATGGTCGGATCAGACGCGGCAATCCGCGTGAAGTCCCGGAAACCTGCGGCGGAATACTTGATCACTTCGCTATCGGTCACGCGACGCAGATCATCGGCAACGCCGACCATGGTATAGGCGATGAGGTGCGGACAATGCGAGGTCACGGCAAGCACCAGATCGTGATGGTCTGGCTCCATCACGTCGGTGAACGATCCCAATCCTTCCCAGAACTGGCCCAGTCTGTCGATCGCCGCGGAATCGGTGCCTTCGGGAGGCACAAGCAGACACCAACGCTTGTCAAAAAGACTGGCGAACCCTGATTCGGGCCCGGAATGCTCGGTCCCGGCCAGCGGGTGCGCCGGAACGAAATGCACCGTTTCGGAAATATGTGGCGACACGTCCTCGATCACCTGCCGTTTGACCGATCCGACATCGGTCAGCGTGGCGCCGGGTTTGAGATGCGGCCCGATTTCCTTTGCGACCTGGCCCATGACACCGACCGGCACGGCCAGCACAACCAGGTCCGCGTCCTTTACGGCTTCGGCCGCGGTGTCACAGATCGTGTCGCACAGGCCGATCCGACGCGCGGTGTCGCGCGTTTCGGAGCTGCGCGCATAGCCGGTCACGTGACCGGCAAGCCCGTCCCGCTTCATCCCCCAGAACATTGACGACGCGATCAGGCCCAGCCCGATCAGGGCCACGCGGTCATAAATCGGGCTCATCGGGGACCTGCCTTGAACTGGCCGATTGCATGCGCCACGCGGCGGCAGCTCGCCTCGTCTCCGACGGTGATACGCAAGGCGTTGGGCAAATTGTACGACCCGACCTGACGCACGATCAGACCCTGTTTCTGGAGGTAAAGGTTACAGGCGTCTGCTTCGGCTTCATCGGAGAGCCGGGCAAGAATGAAGTTCGCCATGGACGTGTCGGACGGTACCCCGTGTTCGGCAAGCGCCTCGGCCAGCCAACTGCGCATGCGCGTGTTCTCGAGGCGACATTTTTCGACATAGGCGGTATCCCGCACAGCCGCCTCGGCCGCGGCGAGTGCGGTGCCGGACAGGTTGAATGGGCCACGCACGCGGTTGAGCACATCTATGACGTCTCGCGGGCCATAGCCCCACCCGATGCGTAGACCGCCCAGCCCATAGATCTTCGAAAATGTGCGCGTCATCACGACATTGTCCCGCGCATGAACAAGCTTGGCCCCACCGTCATAGCCATCGACGAATTCGGCATAGGCCCCGTCCAGAACCAGCAAGGCCTGCGGTGGCAGGTTTTCGGCCAGACGTTCAACCTCGGCCAGACCGATCATGGTGCCGGTCGGGTTGTTCGGATTGGCAACAAACACCAGCCGCGTCTTGTCCGTACATGCAGACAGGATCGCGTCTACATCGGTGACGCGCTCCTGCTCGGCCACCTCGACCGGGGTGGCCCCGGCGGCCAGGGCACAGATCTTGTAAAGCGCGAAGCCGTGTTCGGTGTGGATCACCTCGTCACCCGGCCCGGCATAAGCCTGACACAGGAAGGTGATGATCTCGTCCGAGCCAACGCCGCAGATGATCTGGTCGGGCTCCAATCCGTGCACCTCGGCAATGGCCGTGCGCAGGCCGGCATGGTCGGTGGACGGATATCTATGCAGGTCCAGAACGGACCGGCGCACCGCCTCCTGCGCAGCCGGGCTTGGCCCGAACGGATTTTCGTTCGAGCTGAGTTTCACCACGTTGGATACGCCGTCGACATGGGATTTTCCGCCAACATACAGCGCGATATCCATGATGCCGGGTTGTGGAGTGATCTTGGTCATCTGTGCCTCCGATATGCCCAACGGTTTAGCGGTGCTGCCGGCCAAGGGAAAGCGACAAACCAACCCAGTCTTGGGTTAAAGCAACCCGGACGCCCGAGACGGGCGGATTTGGACGGCACCCGAACGCAGCTGTCCAGTGGCCAGGGCGCTTGGGTGCCCCAGCGTGATCAGCTTTGCCGATATGTCGGATGAAACCGCTGCGCAGGGGACGGGGTGAACACCTCGCACCCGTCAGAAGTGATCCCGATTGAATGCTCGAATTGTGCGGACAGGGATTTGTCGCGTGTCACAGCGGTCCAATCATCGGCAAGCACCTTGGTTTCAGGGCGTCCCAGGTTGACCATCGGTTCGATGGTAAAGAACATGCCCTCTTCGAGCCGCGGGCCCGTACCGGCGCGCCCGTAATGCAGGACGTTGGGCGGCGCGTGGAACACCCGGCCAAGCCCATGACCGCAGAAGTCGCGGACCACGGACATGCGGTTCGCCTCCACAAAGGTCTGGATCGCATGGCCGATGTCGCCGAAGGTGTTGCCCGGCCTCGCAGCCTCGATCCCGTGGAACAGGGCGTCGTGTGTGACCTGGATCAGCCGCTCAGCCTTGCGGCTCAGCTTGCCGGCAACATACATGCGGCTTGTGTCGCCAAACCAGCCATCGACGATTACCGTCACGTCAATGTTCAGTATGTCGCCGTCTTTCAGCTTTTTATCGCCGGGGATGCCGTGACAGACAACATGATTCACGCTGATGCAGCTCGCGTGCTGATAGCCCTTGTAGCCAATCGTGGCCGAGGTTGCGCCGGCGTCTTCAACCCGCATGCGGATGAAATCATCTATGGCTTCTGTTGTTTGCCCCACATCGATCAAGTCCGCCACATCATCAAGAATGCGCGCGGCCAGATCTCCGGCCTTGCGCATCCCGGCGAAATCGGACGGCTCGTGAATGCGGATACCTTCGCGTGTCAGGCGACCGTCAGCATTGGTAAACAAGGTCGAACTCCGATAGTATTTTTTGCGAGTATTAGACCGCCGAACCGGATTTTGCCAGAGGGCGGTTTCACGCAGGTTCAGGCGCGATCATCCGCATTGGGTCACCGAGCGTTATCGCATCGGGTGTGATCTTGCAGCCAATCGCGATGGTTTCGACGCCCGCCCGCGTCCCGCGCAGCCAGGCAGCTGCATAGGCCGGGTCGATATCACGGGCCAGCGTCAGGCGGTCACAATCGGTGCGTTGCACGAGATACAGCATGACGGCGCGGTGGCCAAGGCGGGTCATTTCAGTCAACTCGTGCAGATGTTTCGTACCGCGCGCCGTGACGCTGTCAGGGAATTCGGCAAGCCCGGTCTGGCGCATCAGGGTGACGGATTTCACCTCGACATAGGTGTCCGGCAGGCCGATTTGCGACAGGAGAAAATCGATCCGGCTCTTTTCGCCATAGGGCACCTCGGCGCGCAGGGTGTCATGACCGGTCAGACCCGGCACCTCTTGCGCCTCGAGCGCGCTGCGCAGCATCCGGTTCGGGACCGCCGTATCGACCCCGGTGAAATGACCGTTGCCATGTTCGACAAGCCGCCATCCGAACTTGAGCTTTTTCTTCGGATCGTCGTTCGGCTCCAGCCACACCCGGCTCCCTGGAACGGCCAGTCCCGTCATCGATCCGGGATTGGCGCAATGCGCCGTGACCTGCTGCCCATCCTCAAGGGTCACGTCGGCCAGGAACCGTTTGTACCGTCGGACCAGGACACCGGGAACAAGAGGGGTTTGAAAGCGCATGGTCGCCGCCTATACCTGACAAAAATGAAGGTTCAAGGAGACAGACATGCCCAATCCAAGCGCGGCCATGCTGGTGATCGGCGACGAAATCCTGTCGGGCCGCACGCGTGACGCAAACATGCACCACCTGGCGCAGGAGCTGACGAAAGTGGGCATCGACTTGCGCGAGGTGCGGATTGTCAGCGATGACCGGGCGGCCATCGTGTCAGCCCTGACCGACCTGCGCGAAAGATATGGCACGGTCATTACCTCGGGTGGTATCGGGCCAACGCATGATGACATTACCGCCGATTGCGTTGCGGAAGCCTTCGGTGTGCACATTGACGTGCGCGACGACGCCCGCGATCTGCTTCAAGCCTATTACACCAGCAGCGGCAAAGAGTTCAACGATGCCCGCAAGCGTATGGCGCGCATCCCCGATGGGGCGACACTGATCGAAAATCCGGTGTCTGTCGCGCCGGGGTTCTCCATCGGCAACGTGCATGTCATGGCTGGCGTGCCGACGGTTTTCCAGGCGATGGTCGCCAGTGTCATTCCAACGTTGACAGGCGGTGCGCCGATCCTGTCGCAAACCCTGCGCGTGGATCGCGGCGAAGGCGATATCGCAGGTCCATTGGCCCAGATCGCGCAGGAATTTCCCGATCTGTCGTTCGGGTCCTACCCTTTTCAGCAGAACGGCGCGTATGGCTCGAATGTTGTCGTGCGCGGCACCGACGGCGGCCAAGTGGATCATGCGATGTCGCGGCTGGTCGACATGTTTGGCGTGTGAGACCCGACATCCAGACCCTGTACGCCGTGACAGAGGCGACATGGCCCCCGGCCGACAGGCTGCCCGCTGGTCCGTGGATACTGCGCAATGGGGCCGGAGGTGGAAAGCGGGTCAGTGCCGCGACGGCTGCTGGTGATTGGCGTGAAGAGGATTTGGCAGCGGCGGAAACCGCGATGCGGATGCTGGGGCAGGATGCATTGTTCATGATCCGCGCGGGCGAAACGGCCTTGGACGCCGCGTTGGACGCGCGCGGATACAAGATCGTCGATCCGGTGAATCTTTGGCTCTGCCCGATCGATCGTTTGACGGACAAAACCGTGCCCCGCGTCACCGCCTTCGCTGTATGGGAACCTTTGGCGATCATGCGTGACATTTGGGCCACCGGTGGCATCGGCCGCGACCGAATCGCCGTGATGGACCGGGCTGACGCGCCCAAAACGGGCCTGCTCGGACGGATCAACGACAAACCCGCCGGCGCCGCCTATTGCGCGATTTGGGAGGGGATCGCGATGGCGCACGCGCTCGAAATCACGCCGCAAAATCGGCGAAAGGGCCTCGCAGCCTGGATCATGCGGCAGGCGGCGCATTGGGCCAAGGCCAATGGGGCGGTTTGGATGAGCGTGCTTTGCACACAGGCAAACGACGGTGCCAATGGGCTCTACGCTTCCCTCGGCATGCAGGTTGTGGGACAGTACCACTACCGCATTTGCCCAACACGAGCGAAACCGCATGACCAAAGACACACGTCCGACGGCACTTAACCTGCCGATCGCGGAACCGCTCCCGCCGGAGACGCAAGCCTACTTCGATGTCTGTCAGGACAAGCTGGGCATGGTGCCTAACGTGCTGCGCGCCTATGCCTTCGATATCGACAAGCTCAACGCCTTCACCGCGATGTATAACGACCTGATGCTCGCTGGCAGCGGGCTGAGCAAACTGGAGCGCGAGATGATCGCGGTGGTCGTCAGTTCGATCAACAAATGTTTCTATTGCCTCACCGCGCATGGTGCTGCCGTGCGTGCGTTATCCGGTGATCCGAAACTGGGCGAAATGCTCGTGATGAATTGGCGCGTGGCGGCTCTCGATCTCCGCCAGCGTGCGATGTTGGCCTTTGCCGAGAAGGTCACGAAAACCAGCGCCGAAGTTGCCGAGATCGACCGCGCGGCGCTGCGCGAGGCGGGCTTTTCCGATCGCGACATCTGGGACATCGTGACCGTTGCCGCCTTCTTCAACATGACCAACCGCGTGGCCAGTGCCACCGATATGCGCCCCAATGACGAGTATCACGCTCAGTCGCGCTGACCGGGCGGCACTGGGGCTTGCCGCTCTGCTGGCCGTGTCCAGCCCCGTGGCAGCGCTTGAGCTGGCCCTGCCCATCGGCGCGCGGGAGACCGTGTCGCGGGTCACAGCCGCGGGCAGTTATGATCTTCCCATCGCGCCCTGGACCGAGAGCAAGGGCGTGCCGGTAGCAACGCTGGAAGGCGAAGTGCGGCGCACGGCGTGGCGTGTTTCCGGCGCGGGCATCACAACCGGACAGGTTATGCTTCCGATCCGCGACCAGCTCGAGGAGGACGGCTTTGAAATCATCTTCGAGTGTATCGCGCGCAATTGTGGCGGCTTCGACTTCCGCTTTGGTATCGACGTCCTGCAGGCACCGAACATGTATGTCGATCTTACGGACTATCGCTTCCTTTCGGCCAAGTCCGCGGACGCGACACAGGCGCTTGGCCTTCTCGTCAGCCGTGACGGCGGAACCGTTTTCGTGCAACTGATCGAGGTTGGCCCACCGGGACGTCCCGCCATATCGGTCACGGATGCGCCTGCCATGGCCATCCCGGAAGAGGTGGGTGATGTGGTGGCCCAACTGGAACGTGCGGGCCATGTTGTTCTGGCCGATCTCGATTTTGCGAGCGGCGCAGCCGCGCTTGGCGGTGGCCCGGTACAATCTCTGGATGCGGTGGCGTCCTATCTGGTGTCCAACCCGGAACGCCAGATCACGTTTGTCGGCCATACCGATGCCACGGGATCGCTCGAGGCCAATGTTGCCTTGTCGCGCAAGCGCGCCCAAGCGGTCCGCGCTTACGTCGTCTCGCGTGGGGTGGCGCCGACGCAAGTATTATCTGACGGGGTCGGCTACCTGTCGCCCCGTGCCACGAACCTTACGGTCGCCGGACGCGAGGCGAACCGCCGGGTCGAGGCGGTTCTGACCCCGGCCGAATAAGCGGGGCCGAACGCGGCCCCGCCCGATGTGGGCTTAAGACGCCAGCTTGGCCTTGCGCAGGTACGGCAGGACGGTATCGATCTTGCCATATTTGGCGATGGCGTCCGCATCGCTGACCGAGGTCGGCACGATCACGTCCTGGCCCACGGTCCAGTTCGCCGGCGTCGCCACGTTCTCCCGCGCCGAGGTCTGAAGCGCGTCCAGCGCCCGAAGCACTTCGGCAAAGTTCCGACCCACCGTCATCGGATAGGTCATCGACAGCTTCAGCTTCTTGTCCGGCCCGATGATGAACACCACGCGCACGGTGGCGCTGTCCGCCGGTGTGCGGCCATCAGGCAGCGCGTATTCGGCGGGCAGCATGTCAAACGCCTTGGCCACGGTCAGATCCTCGTCGGCGATGATCGGAAAGCCCGCCTTGGACCCGGAGGTCGATTCGATGTCGCCCTTCCATTTCTTGTGGTCTTCGACACCGTCGACGGAAATACCCATCACCTTGGTGCCGCGCTTTTCCCATTCGTCGGCCAGTTGCGCCACGGCGCCGAATTCGGTGGTGCAGACGGGGGTGAAATCCTTTGGATGCGAAAACAGGATGGCCCAGCTATCGCCGATCCAGTCATGCAATTGCAGTGTGCCCTGGTCGGTTTCGACGGTCAGGTTCGGAATTTCGTCATTGATGCGCAGGCTCATGAAATCGCCTCCTTTTGCAGGTTTCAGTCGTCATTTACATATGCAGAGCATCTGATGTTTGCACCCCTTGCGACCCCATTTGGGGGGTGACACAGTGTCGTCTGAAATCCTCGACAGGGAGATACACAGATGATCGAGAAACGCCAGTTCTACATCAACGGCGAATGGGTGGACTGCATGGAGGGTCGGGAGCACCACGTCATCGATCCGTCCACCGAGGAACCCTGCGCGGTGATTTCCCTGGGTGGTGCAGCCGATACGGATGCCGCCGTGGCCGCCGCAAAAGCCGCATTGCCCGGCTGGATGGCCACGCCGCCCGCCGAGCGCATCGGTTGCCTGGAACGACTGCTCGACATCTACAAATCGCGCAGCACGGATATGGGGCAGGCCATCAGCATGGAGATGGGCGCCCCCGTTGATCTTGCCCGCACCAGCCAGGCCGGCGCCGGCGCGTTCCACTTGCAGAACTTCATCGACGCCGCCAAATCCTTCGACTTCGATCGCCCCCTTGGCGATCACGCGCCGAACGATCGGATCATCTACGAGGCGGTAGGCGTTTGCGCGCTCATCACGCCGTGGAACTGGCCGATGAACCAGGTCACGCTCAAGGTCGGCGCGGCTGCCGTCGCGGGCTGCACGATGGTGCTGAAACCGTCCGAGGAAAGCCCCCTCAATGCCCTTCTGTTCGCCGAAATGGTGCATGAGGCCGGGTTCCCGCCGGGGGTGTTCAACCTCGTGAACGGGGATGGCGCTGGTGTTGGCAGTCAGCTTTCGGCGCATCCCGATATCGACATGGTCAGCTTCACTGGCTCGTCGCGGGCAGGCAAGCTGATCTCGAAATCCGCCGCCGACACGCTCAAACGGGTTCATCTCGAACTGGGCGGCAAGGGCGCCAACCTGATCTTCGCCGATGCCGACGAAAAGGCTGTCAAACGCGGTGTGTTGCACATGATGAACAACACCGGCCAGTCCTGCAACGCGCCCAGCCGCATGCTGGTTGAAGCGTCAATCTATGATCGTGTCGTTGAAGAAGCGGGCGAGATCGCTGCACAGGTCAGCGTTGGCCCCGCCGCGCAGGAAGGCCGCCATATCGGCCCGGTCGTCAATGCAATGCAGTGGCAGAAAGTCCAGGACCTGATCCAGACCGGCATCGACGAAGGCGCCCGGTTGGTCACCGGTGGTACCGGCCGCCCCGAAGGTCTGAACAAGGGCTACTATGTCCGACCCACGGTCTTTGCCGATGTCACCAACGACATGACGATCGCGCGCGAGGAGATCTTCGGCCCGGTCTTGTCGATCCTGAAATTCGACACCGAGGAAGACGCGGTCGAGATCGCCAACGACACGGTTTATGGGCTGACCAACTATGTTCAGTCCCAGGATGACGCCCGGCGCCACCGCATGGCCCGCCAATTGCGCGCGGGCATGGTTGAGATGAATGGTCAAAGCCGGTCGGCCGGCGCGCCGTTCGGCGGCATGAAGCAATCGGGCAATGGCCGCGAAGGCGGCGTCTGGGGAATAGAGGACTTTCTTGAAGTCAAGGCGGTCTCCGGCTGGGCCGCCGAGTGATCGGGACGGGTCTGAAAAGGCGCAGAGTTCTTGCGTCTTCTCTTTCCAGATATGCTATCCGCGCAGTCTCTGGCTGCGCGGATCGGACGCGTCGGTGCCCAAAAACAGTCAGAACGGCGGCTTTGCCCGGAATTTGACACCGGCACCGCCATCCGGATGGCGAAACCGCAATTCTAGCGCATGCAACATCATCCGCGGATAGGCCTCCGCTGTTTCGGGCGCATAAAGCGGATCGCCAAGGATCGGATGCCCAAGCGCCAACATATGCACCCGCAACTGGTGGCTGCGCCCGGTTCGCGGGTAGAGCTGCACCCGGCTTTCTGCATCCGACGCCCGCATCACCCGCCACTCGGTGAGCGCCGGTTTTCCGGCTTGGTGATCGACTTTCTGCAGCGGCCGGTTCGGCCAATCCACGATCAGAGGCAGATCGATTGTTCCGGTTTTCCGCGCCAATCGCCCCGCCACGCGCGCCAGGTAAGTTTTTTTCGTGTACCGTTTCTCGAATTGCAGCCCCAGATGCCGCTGCGCATGGGCCGTGAGCGCAAAAACCATCACCCCTGATGTGTCCCGATCCAGCCGATGCACCAGCAGAACCTGCGGATAGGCCACCTCCAGCCTGGCAATCAGGCAATCTGCCAGCTGGGCTCCCTTGCCAGGTACAGAGAGCAAGCCTGCCGGCTTGTTGACAACGAGGATCTCGTGGTCCGCGTAAAGCAGATCCAATGGCGTGTCAGGTGGCGTGTAATCGGTCATGATGCGGGTCTACGCAGCTTGTAGAGGCGGGACAAGCATTCCTGTTTTCGGACGAAAACAGGAACGGGGCACAAGCGTTCCCTCCCGGTTGATCACATCGCCGCTTGTCGATCAGCGGCTTTCGGGGCACGATTTGTTCTGAACAAGGCGCGGACTGTCAATCGAGGGCAAGACGGAGGGCAAGCCCGCCGAACACGAGCGCGGCGGCTTTGTTGAGCCGGCGGGACGCCCGGGTGAGGCGGCTGGCGAGGAACCCAGCGAAGGCCCCGAGCAGGCAGTAAGCGGCAAGCTCTCCCAGCGCCAGCAATGTCCCGAGCAGAAGGATTTGCTGCCAGATGGGGCCGATGGTCGGATCGGCGAATTGTGGCAGGAAAGCCAGGACGAAGAGGCCGACCTTCGGGTTGAGGATATTGGTCAGAAAGCCTCGGCGCAGGGCGCGCCAAGTGTCGCCACGGCCGTGTCGGCGGGCCGGGTCGGTGGTATCGGTCCAGCTGTGCCAGGCCAGCCAGAGCAGGTAAGCGGCCCCGGCGTAGCGCAGCACGTCATAGGCGATCGGGTAGGTGACCAGAAGAACGGCAAGGCCGGCGGCGGCGATGAGGACATGTCCCATGACCCCGAAGCCGATTCCCGCCGCTGCGGCGATGCCGGAGCGCGCGCCCCCGCGCAGGCCGCTGGCCAGGGTGAACATCATGTCGGCCCCCGGCGTGATATAAAGCAGCAGGGCCGCGCCCATGAGGGTGATATAGGTCAGGGGCGGGATCGCGGCGGCAAGCTCGAGCATGGATCAGCTCCTGTTGGATCGCGCGGGAGAGCCCGCATCGATCGTGGCCGTTTGATATTGCAAGGACCGCCTTGGTGCATCGCGTCCAAGCGTCCGAAGACGTTCCGTCGCCGTTATCGGATGGCGGCTCGAAGGCCGGTCTGCTGGTTTCATGCGATCAGTCTTGCAGCGGCCCGCCGGGTAAGCAAGACGCGTGTCCCGTGATACAGCACGCACCCAAAGCGGTATTCGCCGTGCCGCGACAACGCGCTCTTTGCAACGGTTGGCGTGTCGGACCTCTGTGCCAGGGTCATGCAACGGGCGCAAAGACCGATTTCAGGATATCGGCGAGGGCATCGGCATCCGCGGGCGCGAACGCATCGGGTTGGTCGCTGTCGATATCGAATACGCCCAACAGGCGGTTCTTTGCATTCCAGACCGGTAAAACAAGTTCCGACCGCGTGCTTGACGCGCAGGCGATATGGCCGGGGAAGGAGCCGACATCCGGGACAAGCTGTATTTCCCCCGAACGGGCCGCCGCGCCGCAAACGCCGCGCGAAAAGGGGATCTGCAAGCAGCCGTGACCGCCTTGATAAGGGCCGATCTTGAGCATTTGCGGGCCTGTGACCCGGTAAAAGCCTGTCCAGTCGAAGCGATCATCTGAATGATGCACTTCGCAAACGACCGTGGCCATGAGAGCGACCGCGTCGGTTTCACCCTTGGTGAGAGACGCAATCGTTTTTGCAAGCGTTGGATAATCCGTCATGTTGCCCCGCGCGGGAGCCCGCCCCACGTCCCCAAGTTGTTTTCAGCCCCAAAAGAAAAAAGGCCGTTCGGTTGCGATCGCGGTGCCTTCGCCGCCACTCATGCAAATCGCGGCAATGCCGCGCGTCAGACCCCGCGTTTCAAGCGCGTTGAGCAATGTGACAATGATCCGCGCGCCCGAGGCGCCGATCACCGGCCCGTGCCCGATCCGTGCGCAATTGCGCAACTTTGACAGCAGGTATGGCGCATTTGTCGTAGAGTCCATGCCGCACCAGTGATTGCAACATCAGGCACCTGGTCTTTCGTTTAAACGTCTTGGGTTTGCATACCGTATGGTAAGGATTGGCGTCTAGGGTGACCGGCGCAACAAACCCCCGAGGCATTATGGACCTGCACGTCGACACCTATCCCACCGCCACCGTCATCCGGGTGAACGCCCCGCGTATCGATGCGCCCGTCGCGCTCCAGTTCAAGGAGGAGATGCGTCATCTGACACTTCGACAAGAGGGGCGGTTCATCCTCGACCTCGAACAGGTGGAATTTATCGATTCGAGTGGTCTTGGCGCGGTTGTCGCGTCGATGAAGCAATTGCGCCCGGGGCAAAGCCTTGATCTCGCGGCATTGCAGCCGATCGTTCAAAAGGTGTTTCGCTTGACACGGATGGACACGGTGTTTGCGATCCACGAGACGGCGGATCAGGCAATTGGCACAAAGAAACGCTGACGCCGACCTCTTGCTGCAACTGTGCCTGCCGGCGCTCGACCCCGTCACGCCGGAAATCCTGTCGCGGATCCAGATGGCTTTGGTGGGGACGCGGGCCGAAACGGCGCAAGAAAATTTGTGGATTGTCGTGGCGGAAGCGCTCAACAATATCGCGGAACATGCGTATCCGACCTATGGTCTGGGAGCCGTTGCGCTGCGGTTGGAATTGACCGACTCCGTGCTGCGCGTGACGCTCGTGGATTGGGGGGTGGCGCTGCCGTTTGGCCGGGTGACGGATGGCACGGCGCCGGACCCCTCCGATCTGAGCGAAGGGGGATATGGCTGGTTGCTGATCCGGGCGCTGGTGCGCGACATCGGGTATCTGCGCGAGGGCGGACAGAATCGGTTGTCCATTATCCTGGACATCTGAGGGTGTCCTGGGTTTCGATTGCGCGGGCGCAGGTCCAATGGCTGCAATTTTGGCAGCCTTGTCTTCGAAATTGAAATAATCACGCTCTTCCAATGGGTTCTGTTGCGCGAAATTCCTCAAAGGTCGCAATAAGGCCGTATTCGCTCCGAACTTTGGTCGTGGTTTGAGGGGATATTGCAAGGGTAGCTGCTAATAGCTTCACCTCGGCGTCGCGCCATCAACAGCCCCCACCCAGCGTGCGGCGTCGAGGTACTCACCCCCCTCCTTGCTTGATGATGCGATTGACCTGACCGGTTGCCTGCCTATTGTGGCCGCAACTGATAGGGGGGTCTCCAATGCGTGATTTTCAGATGCCGGGCCGGTCCGCGGTGATGGCAACAGACGGCATGTGTGCCACGTCGCATCCCGTGGCAGCAGCGGCGGCCATCGACATCCTCAGGCGTGGCGGGAATGCCGTGGATGCCGCGATCGCGGGTGCGGTCCTCCTCGGGTTGGCAGAACCGGCGATGACCGGGATCGGCGGGGATTGCTTTGCGCTGGTCTCGCCTGCGGGAGGCGACGATGTCATCGGGGTGAACGGATCAGGGCGCGCTCCGGCGGCGGCGCAGGCACAAGATCTGCGCGCGCGGAAACTGGACGCGGTGCCGCTGCACGGTCCGGAGGCGGTGACCATCCCCGGCGCGGTTGATGCATTTTGTACCATGTCGGACCGCTGGGGACGGTTGGGCCTGGCTGGCAGCCTGGCCCCGGCCATTCACCTCATGGAGGCCGGATTGCCTGTGGCGGATCGCGTGGCCTGGGACTGGAGCCAGAGCGCGGGTCTTTTGCAGGGTCATGCGCGAACACATTTCCTGGACAACGGCCGGACGCCGACGCGGGGCGATCTGTTCCGCTTGCCGGGGCAGGCCGATGTGTTGAAGCGGATCGCCAAACAGGGACGTGACGGGTTTTACACCGGCGAGGTTGCCGAAGATATGCTGGCCACGCTGAATGCGCTGGGCGGCGTGCACACGGCGGCGGATTTCGCCGCGACCGAAGCCACGATCGGGGCGCCGATCAGCGGGACCTACAAGGGGCGCGAGCTGCTTGAGCATGCGCCGAACGGTCAGGGGGCTACGGCGATCCTGATGTTGAATATCCTGTCGCAGTTCGATCTTGCCGCGATGGATCCGTTCGGGGCGCAGCGCGCGCATATCGAGGCCGAGGCGACCAAGCTGGCCTATGACGCGCGTAACCGCTTCGTGGCTGACCCCGATCACATGACCCGGCTCGATCACATGCTGTCCATGGACACGGCAAAGCGGCTGGCGGCGCTGATCGACCCGAAGCGCGCAATGCCGGGGCCTGCGGCGCTGAGCGAAGCGGTGCACAAGGACACCATCTATATCACCGTGGTAGACAGGGACCGGATGGCGGTTTCCCTGATCTATTCGATCTTCCACGGGTTCGGGTCGGGCATCGCATCCGAGAAATTCGGAATCCTGTTCCAGAACCGCGGCGCCGGGTTCGCGCTGCAAGACGGGCATCCAAACGAGTACGGCGGCGGCAAGCGGCCGATGCACACGATCATTCCGGGGATGCTGCGGGATGCAGGCCGCGTGTCCATGCCCTTCGGTGTGATGGGCGGGCAATACCAATCGACAGGCCATGCGCGCGCGATCACCAACATGACCGATTACGGGCTGGATCCGCAGGCCGCATTGGATGCGCCACGCTGTTTCGCAGAGAACGGAAAGCTGATGATGGAGCGCGGCTACGGCGACGATGTCCGCACGGCGCTTGCACAGATGGGGCATGAGATCGAGACGCCGGAGGTTGCCATCGGCGGTGCGCAGGCCATCCTGATCCATGAAAGCGGCGTGCTGGAAGGGGCATCCGACCCGCGCAAGGACGGGTGCGCGATTGGGTATTGAGCGGGGGACGGCATTTCGAAATGCCGTCCCAAGCGGTTTCGAAACCGCTTGGGCGCCCGGTCAGTAGCTGTATTCGCGATAGATGCGGCTCAGGTCGCCGTTCCAGTCGCCCTTGTACCGGTCGATCAGTTCGTCGGCCAGCGTCTCTCCGGTCTCCACGCTTTCCTTCAAGGCGTTGAGGAAATGGGTCTCATCCGGTACGAGCCCGCCTGCTCCGGGATAAGCCCGGTTTGCCAGGCCGGCTTCGGAAATCCTGAGCGTCTCCTGGGCCAGCTCGCGCATGTCGATACCGTTCACCCTGGCCTGGAGCCCGTCGACGGAGGCGGCAACGCGCAAGCCTTCGCGGGTCTCGGCATCCCAGCCTTTCGCCAGGTCCCACGCCGCGTCGAGCGCCGTCTGGTCATAGGTCAGCCCGACCCAGAACGCCGGCAGGGCGCAGAGTCGCCGCCAAGGGCCACCATCGGCTCCGCGCATCTCGATGAATTTCTTGAGCCGGGCTTCGGGGAAGATCGTGGTCAGGTGATCCGCCCAATCCGACAGGGTGGGCATTTCGCCCGGCAGGGCGGGCAGTTCGCCCTTTAGAAAGTCGCGAAAGGACTGCCCCAGCGCATCGTGGTACACACCGTCGCGGTAGACGAAATACATCGGCACATCGAGCGCGTATTGCACCCAGGCTTCGAAGCCGAATCCCTCGTCGAAGACGAAGGGCAACATGCCGGTGCGCGCGTCATCCAGATGCCGCCATACCCGGCCCCGCCAGCTTTTGTGGCCGTTCAGCTTGCCCTCGAAGAACGGCGACGTCGCAAAGAGCGCGTTGGCCACGGGTTGCAGGGCCAGGGCGACGCGCATTTTCTGCACCATGTCCGGCTCGGATGAAAAGTCGAGGTTTACCTGAACTGTACAGGTGCGGCGCATCATGGTGGTGCCGGCGGTGCCGACTTTCTTCATGTAGCCGTCCATCAGCTTGTAGCGGCCCTTGGGCATGAGCGGCATCTCGTCATGGGTCCAGATCGGGGCGGCGCCGAGGCCGATGAAGCCGACACCGATCTTGTCGGAGATCGACTTCACGTCGCGCAGGTGATCGTTCACCTCGTCACAGGTCTGGTGAATGGTTTCGAGCGGCGCGCCCGAGAGTTCCAGCTGACCCCCCGGTTCGAGCGAGATATTCGCCCCGTCCTTTTCAAGGCCGATCAGATGGTCGCCTTCCATCACCGGTGCCCATCCGTGACCATCGCGCAAGCCCTTGAGTACGGCGAGGATCGAGCGGTCCCCCTCGAAGGGCAGGGGGCGCAGCGTATCCTTGCAGAAGCCGAATTTCTCGTGTTCGGTACCGATGCGCCAGTCTTGCTTGGGCTTGCAGCCCTCGGCAAGATATTGCGCGAGCTGATCGGGATGTTCGATCGGCCCGCCGCCGGTTTGGGGGATGGACATGGCGTGCCTCCGCTCGGCCTCGAGTATCAATTCGGCCAGCCTTGGGCCGGATTTCGCAGGGTGTCAATGCAGGCGCGCGATGCGTTTCTCAAGGTCTGATCTGCGCCACAGCACAATTGGCGCCGTGCCGTCATCATTCAAAGTGGCGGTGATGCGACCGGGGCTGAGACCCGGAAGGCTTGCGAAGGTGTCAAAGAGCATGTCGGCGCCTTCGGCGTTCACTGGGATGTGAAGGGCCGGTCCGGTGTCCTGCGCGATGATCCAGTGGCGTGGATGCTGTGTCGGGTCGAGCCGGATGGAGGTAATGGCCTCCAGATCGACCATGCCGCCGTCGAGCGGGCCGAAATAGCCGATGCGCCGCTCAACGATTTGCACGACACCGGGTCCGCCGCCGCCGATGCGGGCGCGGCCCCGTTGCAGCCCGGCAAAAAACAGCGCAGCCCCGAGAAAGAGCGCAAGATATCCGATATAGGTGAGCAAGCCCGGGCTGACACCGAACACCCAGTACAGACCCACCAGCATGACCGCCCCACCGATCAGCGCCTCGCGCCAGCGTTTCAAGGCGTCTTGGACATCGGGCCGGATAAAGCTCATCACGGGTTCCCCCGGGGGCCACATCCTTCCAAGGATGTGGGATTTTCGGTCGATCGAAAATGGCTCATCTCCAGTCTCCGAGCGTTGATTGCCAGAGGGTGAGCGCGGCGACCGCGGCGGTGTCGGCGCGCAGGATCCGCGGACCGAGGCTGATCGCAAAGGCGGCGTCCATGGCGTGCAGGCGTCGGCGTTCGGCGTCGGAGAACCCGCCCTCCGGTCCGATCAGGATAGCCCACGGACCGGGTGTATCGGGTAGCGGGCCGGACGCACCCGCCAGTGTTTCATCGCAAAAGGCAATGCGACGCTGGCTGTCCCAGCCCGCAAGCAGTGCGTCCAGCTTGGTCAGGTCGGCCACCTCCGGCACGAAAGTGCCGCCGCATTGTTCCGCCGCCTCCTTGGCGTGTGCGTGCAGGCGGTCCTGCCGGACACGTTCGGAATTGGTGAAGTCGGTCTGGACCGGGATGATGCGGCGTGCGCCCATCTCGGTGGCTTTCTCAACGATGAAATCCGTGCGCGCTTTCTTTATCGGCGCGAAGAGCAGCCAGAGGTCCGGGGGCCGGGATTGCTGTTGCGATTGCTGCCGGCACACAAGAACACCCTTGCGTTTTCCGGCCTCGACCACGTCGGACTGCCATTCGCCGTCTTCGCCGTTGAACAGCGCGACCTGCGCGCCTGGGCCAAGCCGCATGACGCCAAAGAGATAGTGCGCCTGCTCCCGCGTCAGCGCGACGGGTTGTGCCGGACCGAGGGGCTGCTCTACAAAAAGTCTGACCTTCGCACTCATGGAGCAACACATATGCGCGGCCCGCAGACAACACCAGACCGGAACGGCGCTGTCGCCGATGCCGTGAAGGGGAATTGGGTCGACAGGCGCGCCCCGGCGTGGACGCGACCCTATCTTCGGCTGAGCCGGGCGGACCGGCCGATTGGTACGTGGTTGCTCTATCTGCCCTGCGTCTGGGGTGTGCTGCTGGCGATGTTCCACACTGGTCACGCGCGGCCGTTTGATGCGTGGATCATTCTGGGGTGCGGCATCGGCGCGTTTCTGATGCGGGGTGCGGGCTGTACTTGGAACGACATCACCGATCGCGACATCGACGGATCGGTGGCGCGCACCGCGTCGCGACCGATCCCGTCGGGCCAGGTGACCGCGCGGCAGGCGCTGGTCTGGGCGGTGGTCCAGTCGCTGGTGGCGTTCTGTATCCTTTTGACCTTTCCGGTGCAGGCGATCGTGCTGGGGATTGTCGCGCTTGTTCCGGTGGCGATCTACCCGTTTGCCAAGCGGTTCACCTGGTGGCCGCAGATCTTTCTTGGCATCGCGTTCAATTGGGGCGCTTTGCTGGCGTGGACGGCACATACCGGCGCGCTGGGTTGGCCGGCCGTATTCCTCTATCTTGCCGGGATGGCATGGACGCTGTTCTACGACACGATCTACGCGCATCAGGACAAGGAAGATGACGCGCTGATCGGGGTGAAGTCGACAGCGCGGCTGTTCGCCGAGGACACGCCGAAATATTTGAACGGGTTCCTGGTGCTCGCGGTCGCGCTGATGGGTGTCGCGATTCTTCTTGCCGCGCCGCAGGGCGAGATCCTGTCGCTGGTGCTGGCGCTGGGCGGTCCCTGGGCGATGGGCTGGCACATGATGTGGCAGTTGCGACGGTTGAAACTGGAAGACCATGACCGGCTTTTGGCGCTGTTCCGGTCCAATCGGGATGCCGGTTTGCTGGCCGCGCTGTTTTTTGCCGCATCGGTCCTCGTGTGATTGCACTTGCGGGCGCTGGGGCGTATCGCCTTGAACAACTTCGACTGACGTGGAACGCTGATGCGCCTGTCTTCTCTTTTTATTCTGATCTCCGCGTTTGCCGCTGCCGCGGTTTTTAGCCTTGGCGTGGCATGGGTTGCCGCAGGGGCAATCGAGGAAATCTCGGCCAAGGACGTGCGCACCGAACTGGATCGTGATGCGTTGATCTGGGCGGATGTGGATACCGACGGGCTGCATGTCTTTCTGATCGGCACCGCCCCGAACGAGGCAGCCCGCTTTCAGGCGCTGAGTGCGGCGGGCCGCGTGGTGGACACGGCGCGGGTCATCGACCAGATCGATATTTACGACACCAACAAGATTGCGCCGCCGCGGTTTTCGATCGAGCTTTTGCGCAATGACGCCGGGGTCTCGCTGATCGGACTGTTGCCAACCGCGACCAATCGCGAACAACTGATGCAAGACATCGCCCGCGCCGTGCCGGATACGCCCCTGTCCGATTTCCTTGAAGTGGCGGATTACCCGGTGCCCGAAGGCTGGGACGACGCGCTGGATTACGCGGTGTCGATCCTGGAGGTTCTGGACCGTTCCAAGATCTCTATCGAGGCCGGGAGCGTGACCGTGAAAGGCGCGGTTGCGAACGAGGACACGCGCCGCAAGGTCGAGGCCGATCTGGCCCGCCGCGCAGGCGATGACGTGCGCCTTGCGCTGGAACTCACTGCGCCGCGCCCGGTGATCTCGCCGTACACGCTGCGCTTTATCAGCGATGCTGAAGGTGCCCGGTTCGATGCCTGCACGGCCCCGACCAAGGACGCCCGGGCACAGATTTTTTCCGCCGCTGCCGACGCGGGTCTGGAGGACAAGGTGCAGTGCCGTCTTGGACTTGGCGCGCCCACCAGCCAGTGGAGCGACGCGGCAGCGTTGGGGATCGAAGCGATCTCTGAAATGGGGGGCGGGACGATCACGTTTGCGGATGCAGATGTGGCACTTTTCGCGCTGCAAGGAACCGAACAGGCGGTGTTCGACCGCGTTGTCGGCGAGTTGGAAAACGACCTGCCCGAGGTGTTCGTGCTTGAGGCAACCTTGCCCGAGCCGCCATCGGACGCGCCCGAAGAGATCGCGGAGTTCACTGCCACGCGCAGCCCCGAAGGCAATGTCCAGCTGCGCGGACGGATCAACAGCACGATCGCACGGCAGACGGCAGACAGCTTTGCCCGCGCGGCTTTCGGATCGACCGCCGTGCGCACGACCGCGCGGGTGGACGACACCCTGCCCGCTGATTGGTCGAACCGTGTTCTCGCAGGGATCGAGGCGCTTTCGCAGCTCTCGAACGGGGCGGTCATTGTCACGGAAGACGCGCTGTCGGTGACCGGCAATACGGGCAATCAGGATGCCGGCTCCGAAATCTCCGGGCTGCTGGCGGACAAGCTGGGTGAGAGCGAGGACTTCGAAATCGCCGTGACCTACCAGGAGAAACTGGACCCGGCTCTTGGCATCCCCACGCCGGAGGAATGCGAAGCAATGATCGTCGAGATAATCGGCGATCGAAAGATCACCTTCGAACCGGGATCCGCGACGCTCGACCTTGCCACGCGGGACATCATGGACGAAATTGCCGAGCTCTTGCAGCTTTGCGGGGATATCCCCCTGGTCATTGCCGGGCACACCGACAGCCAGGGTCGCGAATCGATGAACCAGCAATTGAGCCAGGAGCGCGCGCAGGCCGTTGTGAACGCGTTGCGGCAGCGGCGGGTGCTTACCGCAAGCTATGAAGTGATCGGCTATGGCGAGGAACAGCCCATCGCCAGCAACGACACCGAAGCGGGCCGCGAAGCCAACCGGCGGATCGAATTCAAGTTGCGCCGCCCCGAACCTGTCGAAGAGACGGAAACCACGCTGGAAAGCGTTGAACAATCCGCGTCAACAGATGAAACAGAGAACGGCGAAGACGCAGAGGGGTCCAGCGATGAACAGGACTGAGTTTGTCATCACAACCGCGATCATTCTTTTTGTCGCGTTCTGCCTTGGGTGGTTCGCCAATTGGCTGGTGCATCGGTTCACACGGGTCAGCCAGGCCGACATGGATCAGCTTGAACGGATGAGCCAGGAACTGCACGAGGCCGAGGAAACCCGCGACCAGGCGATCACCTACCTGCAGCAGCGCGAGGCAGAGCTGACGAACCAGCTAGCCCAGACAGAAGCAGAGCTGTCGGCCGCGATGGAAGGTCTGCGTGACGCACGCCAGGATGCCGAACAGATGCGCGCGCAGTTGGACAGGATGAATGTCGGCTAGGCCCACCGCGCCTGTGAATTCCTGATCGAAACCCGCGTAGAGGTCCCGAACGGTCCCGATCTCGTCCCGGTCAGGCTTTCCCTTGGGCCGACGCCCAGGCTTCGCGTCATTCCATGACGGGTCCGGTCCGGAGCGTGCGCCTGCGACCCAATAGAGCCAAGATGGACCTATCTTTTGCGTTTGCGCCGACCTCCGGTGCTGCGGCTGTGAAAGTCCGGCGGGCGTTTGGAGACCCAACGGAAAAACGTGGCCAGTCTTGGATGCGTGCGCAGCGCCCCGGGGGTGTTATAGTCGCGGGCCAGTTCCGATTCTGTCAGGGTGGCGTGGACCTCTTGATGGCAAATGTGATGCACGAGGATCGTCTCGCCGCCTTTGCCGCCCTTGAGCTTGGGTATCAGGTGGTGATGGCTTTGCCGCACACCCTGCGGGATCGGGCGCAAACATAGCGGACAGATCGGGTCGGGGTTTGTCACAGGGGCAGGTCTCCGATGCGAGAGGCTTGTGCAAAGGCATGGCTCAGGGCATTTAGCTGCGACAGTATGGTAATGATTCAAGGGGTCGGTCATGCAATGGGATTTGTCGGCACAGCCTCCGGTCGTGCAAAAGGCGGCTGGATTTGCGCTTCAAGGCTATGAGATCGCACTGACCTGGCTTCTGTCCCCGGCGGCCTGGTCGCAATTCGCGATTCTTGTCGTGGCCTATCTTGCGGCGTTGACCATCGCGCGCAAGCTGCGCCCGGCCCTGGCGCGGCTTCTGACCCCGCTTGAGGGCAGCACAAGTGTCCTCGCCGCGATTCGCCGGTTCGCACTTAGGGTTGTGCCTCTGTTGATGCCTTTGATCGCCTATGCGCTGGCCGCGATCGGGGAACAGGTGGTGCGGTCGGTGTTTGAGACCGGCACGGTGATCGCATTTGGCAAACGCTTGTTCCTGTTTCTTGCCGCGCGGGTTCTCGTGCGCGATATCGTGACCGATCCGTTCCTCAAGCTGCTGGGCCGCTACGTGCTCTTGCCGGCGATGGCGCTGCACGCTGTCGGGCTTCTGGATCTCTTGACCGAAAAGCTGAGCGCGACGACAGTGTCCTTGGGCAACATCTCGTTCTCGGTCATGGCGCTGTTGCGCGGGTTGATTGCGGGTGCGATCCTGTTCTGGGCCGGGCGGTGGTCGAACGACCAGTCGGCCTCCTACATCAATCGCCAGCAAGAGATGCGGCCCGCGACACGGCAGCTTGCTGCAAAAGCGGCGGAGCTTTTGATCTTCGGTATCGCGTTTCTGCTCCTGATGAACATCATGGGCGTGCCGCTAACCTCGCTTGCTGTTCTCGGCGGTGCGATTGGTGTCGGCCTGGGGTTCGGGCTGCAGAAGATCGCGTCGAACTACATCTCGGGGGTGATCCTGCTGCTCGAAGGACAGGCGACCGTCGGGGATTTCGTCGAACTCGACAACGGCGAGGCGGGGACCATCGTCAAGACAACTGCCCGCGCGATGATCCTCGAAACCTTTGACGGTCGTTGGATCGTTGTTCCGAACGAGGATTTCATCACCACGCGGGTCATCAACTATTCCGACCAGGGCAGCGCCAACCGGATCGAAGTGGATTTCTCGGTCAGCTATGACACCGACATCAACCTTGTGCCCGACATCATCGCGGCGGCTGTTGCGAAACATCCCGGTGTGCTGGACGCGCCCGAGCCACCCGACGTGGAGTTGCGCGGTTTTGGCGACAGCGGCATCGACTTCGGGGTCGAGTTCTGGGTCAACGGCATCGATGACGGGAAGAACCGATATGCCTCGGACGTGCTGTTCCTGATCTGGAACGCGCTCAAGGAGCACAAGATCGAAATCCCCTATCCGCATCGCGTCATCGAAATGCGCAATGCCCCCGCAGCGGAATGACAGACGCGCTTGTGATCGGCGGTGGCCCGGCGGGGCTGATGGCGGCAGAGGCGCTTTTGACGGCAGGACGCACCGTGACGCTGGTCGAAGCAAAGCCATCGCTCGGGCGCAAGTTCTTGATGGCGGGAAAGTCCGGCCTGAACCTGACAAGGATGCAGGCGCTTGGCCCGTTCCTCGCATCATACGGCAAAGGTCTGTCTCCGACGATGCGCGCCTGCCTCAAGGCTTTCGGCCCCGAAGAGGTGCGCGCCTGGACGGAAGGTCTGGGGCAGGCGACCTTCGCCGGATCAACCGGGCGGCTTTTCCCGCACGCGATGAAAGCGTCGCCGCTTTTGCGGGCGTGGCTCGATCGCTTGGACGCCTTGGGGCTGGAACGTCACACGCGGTGGCGCTGGCTGGATTGGGACCGCAACGCCCACCATTTCGACACGCCCGAAGGCCCCCGGGTGCTGACGCCGCGCGTCACGGTGTTTGCGCTGGGCGGGGCAAGCTGGGCGCGGCTTGGGTCGGATGGCCAATGGGCCGCGCGTTTCGCGGGACACGGGATCGGCGTGACCCCGTTTGCGCCATCGAACGTGGGGCTGCGCGTCAACTGGACCGAACACATGACTCCGCATTTCGGTCAGCCGATCAAATCCGTGGCATGGCGCGCGGGGGACCTGGTGTCGCGCGGGGAAGCGGTCCTGTCGGCCAATGGTCTGGAGGGGGGCGGAATTTATACGCTGGCCGCGGCGCTGCGCACCGAGGGGGCAACGCTGACGGTTGATTTGCTGCCCGACCTGTCAATCGAGGAGGTGACAGCCAAACTGCCCGATACAGCCAGGAAAGGCATGGCGAAGATCCTGCGCAATACGCTGCGCCTGCCGCCGATCAAAATTGCGCTCTGGAACGAAGTGACCAAGGGCAAGCCGGTGGCATTCGGCGAGCTTGCGCAATGGCTCAAGGCGCTGCCTCTGCCGCACGCAGGATTGCGGCCCCTGGACGAAGCGATCAGCACGGCCGGTGGTCTGTCTTTCGATGCGCTTGACGACACGTTGATGTTGCGCGACCGTCCCGGCACTTTCTGTGCAGGTGAAATGCTTGACTGGGATGCACCGACCGGGGGGTATCTGCTCACCGCCTGTTTCGCGACAGGCCTTTGGGCCGGGCGACACGCAGCGGACTACGACCGCCCGTAATGTAAATCCGTGACGTGACGTTGGGGCGTGACACGTCAACTTCGCGCGTGTCAGGTGACCCTATCAGAGGAGTTCCGCCATGACCGACTATCCGCACATGCTGGCACCGCTCGACCTCGGGTTCACGACGCTGAAGAACCGCGTGCTGATGGGGTCGATGCACACCAATCTGGAAGAGACCGGCGACTGGAACCGGGTTGCCGAGTTCTATGCAACCCGTGCCCGCGGGGGGGTCGGCCTGATTGTGACGGGCGGAATGGCCCCCAACCGCGAAGGCGGCGTGTTTCCCGGCGCATCGGGGCTGTTCACCGATCAGGACATCGCCAATCACCGGATGGTGACGGACCGGGTGCATGACGCTGGCGGCAAGATCGCGATGCAGATCCTGCATGCCGGGCGTTATGCCTATGGCAAGGAATGCGTTGCTCCCTCGCCGATCAAATCCCCGATCTCCCCCTTTCGGCCAACCGAGCTGGACGCCGCCGGGATCGAAAAGCAGATCTCGGACATCGTAACGGCTGCGGAACGCGCGCAAGAGGCTGGTTACGACGGGGTCGAGGTGATGGGGTCGGAGGGGTATTTCCTCAACCAGTTCCTTGTCACGCATACCAACAAACGTACGGATCGCTGGGGTGGATCGTACGAGAACCGGATGCGCCTGCCCATCGAAGTGGTGCGCCGCGTGCGCGCGGCGGTGGGACCTCAGTTCATCTTGATCTACCGGCTGTCGATGATCGACCTGGTGCCCAACGGGTCAACGCATGACGAAGTCGTGCAATTGGCGCAGGCGATTGAACAGGCCGGGGCGACGATTCTCAACACCGGTATCGGCTGGCACGAAGCGCGCATCCCGACGATCGCCACCAGCGTGCCGCGCGCGGCCTTTGCTTGGGTGACGAAAAAGCTGATGGGCAAGGTGGGCATTCCGGTGATCACGTCGAACCGGATCAACACGCCCGACGTGGCCGAGCAGGTGCTGGCCAACGGGTGCGCCGACATGGTCAGCATGGCGCGACCGTTTCTGTCCGATCCGGATTTCGTTGCGAAGGCGGCAACGGGCAAGGCGGCACAGATCGCGCCCTGCATCGCCTGCAATCAGGCGTGTCTGGATCACACGTTCCAGATGAAGATCAGTTCCTGCCTGGTGAATCCAAAAGCCTGCCACGAAACCGAGCTGGTGATTGCGCTCGCGGACACACCCAAGACCGTGGCTATTGTCGGAGCGGGACCGGCGGGGCTGTCGGCGGCGATCACGGCGGCGCAGCGTGGCCATCAGGTGACGGTGTTCGACAAGGAGGACGCGATTGGCGGTCAGTTGAACATGGCCAAGCAGATTCCTGGAAAGGAAGAGTTCCGGGGCTTTGTTGAGTGGTACCAGACGATGTTGGCCGAAACCGGCGTGTCGGTTGTGCTGGGCACGTATGTGTCGGCCGAGGATCTTGTAGATTTCGACGAGGTGATCATCGCCACCGGCGTTCTGCCGCGCGATCCGCAGATCCCCGGTCAGGAGGGGCCGAACGTGGTGGGCTATGTCGATGTGCTGCGCGGCAAGGCCGAGGTGGGCAGACGTGTAGCCGTGATCGGGGCCGGGGGAATCGGGTTCGACGTGTCGGAATACCTTGTACACGACCGCGAAAGCCCGACAGAAAGCCTGCCGGACTGGATGCGCGAGTGGGGTGTCACCGATCCGGCAGAGGCGCGGTCGGGGCTGGATCCAGAGGGCGCGCAGCCCGAGCCGCCTGTGCGGCAGGTGGCGCTGCTCCAGCGCAAGTCGGAAAAACCCGGCAGGCGTTTGGGCAAGACAACCGGCTGGATTCACCGGATGAGCCTGAAAATGAAAGACGTCCAGATGAAGTCCGGCGTGAATTATGAACGGATCGACGCGCAGGGGCTGCATATTTCCCATGGTGAGACCCGAGAGCGCCCCGAGCTCATGGAATGCGACACGGTCGTTCTTTGTGCCGGCCAAGTGCCCGAGCGGTCATTGGCGGATGCGCTCGAGGCGAAAGGCATTGCCTGCCATGTGATTGGCGGTGCGGATGTGGCGGCGGAATTGGATGCGAAACGGGCCATCGACCAAGGCACCCGGTTGGCGGCGATGCTTTAGGGAACGGCGTTTCAGTTGATGCGTTGGCCGAACAGATGGCGGGGCAGGACGCCCGGCTTGGACATTCATCTCATCAGGAGGCCAATCATGCCGGCAATCAATGACGCGAAAATCCTACTCATTTCGACCCATGGCTTTGAACAGTCCGAGCTTGAATTCCCCCGCGACCAACTGCGGG
The DNA here is from genome assembly GCF_020055675.1 of Marivita sp. GTDB lineage: Bacteria > Pseudomonadota > Alphaproteobacteria > Rhodobacterales > Rhodobacteraceae > Marivita. The sequence goes on along the minus strand of NZ_JAIPUS010000005.1, from coordinate 28,587 downwards.
CGAAAGGAGCCACGCTGCATGTGGCAACTCTGGACGGCAAGTCCATCAAGGGCTGGGAAGGCAGCGACTGGGGCCGCGAGGCCGAGGCCGATACCAGGATCTCCGAGGTAAACGCGGATGATTACGATGCGCTTGTCATCCCCGGCGGTCAGATCAACCCCGACCTGCTGCGCGTCGATGAAGACGTTCTGGAACTGGTGAAAGCCTTTCACGATCAAGGCAAGACACTCGCCGCCGTGTGCCATGCGCCATGGGTTCTGCTGGAAGCGGGCATCCTCAAGGGGCGCGATGCCACCTCCTATCATTCGATCAAGACCGATGTGACAAACGCCGGTGCGGCCTGGAAAGATGCAGAGGTCGTTGCCGACCAGGGGATCGTGACCAGCCGCAAGCCGGACGACCTCAAGGCGTTCGTCGGCAAGATCGTGGAGGAAATCGAGGAAGGCACCCACCAGCGCAAGGCTGCGTGACTCGATTGCAAAACCTTGAAAGCCGGGCCAATGCGCCCGGCTTTTCGTGTCGATGGTTGTTTCCGTCTTCGTGACACTGTCCAAGAAAACCCAGATATTGTCGGCTCCTCGTCAAAGTCGCGCCAGATTTGGTCGCCATACCCGTGGCAATGAACACGAGGGATACGTATGGACCGTCTTACCGAAATGGAGGCCTTTGCCACGGTTGTGGACCAGGGTGGATTCACCGACGCGGCCAAAAAGATGGGCATTTCAAAATCTGCTGTCTCCAAGCATGTTTCAAGCCTTGAGGCGCGTCTTGGCGCGCGACTATTGAACCGGACGACGCGGCGCGTCAGCCCGACGGAAATCGGGCTGGCCTATTACGACCGGGCGCGACGTGTGCTCAACGATGCGGGAGAAGCGGATGCGCTTGTCACGTCCATGCAATCGGCGCCTTCGGGGTTGTTGCGGATCAGTGTTGCGACAGATTTCGGTGTGAACCATTTGTCGCCGGTGCTGGGCGAGTTCCTCGCGGATTTCTCGGACATCACGGTGAACATGGTCTTGAACAACCGATACGTGGAGTTGATCTCGGAAGGGTTCGACATGGCGGTGCGGATCGGTGAGTTGGAGGACAGTACCCTGCGCGCCCGCAAGCTGACCGAGACAACGAAACGAATGATCGCCTCTCCCGCCTATTTCGAGAAATACGGCCGGCCGCGACGGATCGATGATCTGAACGAACACAAGCTCTTGCATTATTCCAACCAGTCGAGCGGCAATGTCTGGAAAGTGACGGCCCCGTCCGGCGAAAAGCGCCAGGTGCGCACGGCGGGCTGGCTGTCGGTGAATGACGGTCAGTCGCTGCTCAACGCCTGCGTGGCGGGTCTGGGAATCGCATATTTGCCGTCCTTTCTTTATGCGGATGCGATGGAACAGGGGCTGGTCGAGGATGCCATGCCCGATCTGCCCATCGACACGCAGGGCATCTATGCGGTCTACCCGCCGGGCCGGTTCACACAGCCGAAGGTTCGAGCGTTCATTGATTTTCTTGTGCATCAATTCGCCGAGAAAGGTCCGAAGGACTGGTAGGAACAACTTCCCTTGTCTGTCTGCAGGCACAACTGACGCCCCGGGTGCCAAGGTCCGGGGCGTTTTTTCGTCGTGGTTTCCGGGTTGCGACATGAGGCTGGCACAGGCAATGTCGGGCGACGCCGAGATTGCCGGAGATGCCCGATGCCCTTCACCCTTGCCACCTGGAACATCAATTCGGTGCGATTGCGCGAAGGGCTTGTTGCGCGGCTCTTGACCGAAGAGGCACCGGATGTGCTGTGCTTGCAGGAGTGCAAAAGCCCGGTCGACAAGATCCCGATGGATCAGTTCCGCGCGCTTGGCTATGGCCACATTGTTGCGCGGGGGCAAAAAGGATACAATGGTGTCGCGATCCTGTCCAAGCTGCCGATCGCGGACGTGGGCGATCAGGACTTTGCAAGCCTTGGCCATGCACGCCACGTGGCCGGGCAACTGGAAAATGGTGTAACGATTCACAATTTCTACGTTCCGGCGGGCGGCGATGTCGCTGACCGCACGGTGAACGAGAAGTTTGGCCAGAAGCTCGATTACCTGACCGATATGCGCGACTGGTTCCGGACCGCGCGGCCCGAAAAATCGATCCTCGTCGGAGATTTGAACATTGCCCCGCGCGAGGACGACGTGTGGTCCCACAAGAAATTACTCAAGGTGGTGAGCCACACGCCCATCGAGGTGGCGCATCTTGCAGACACGCAGGAGGCCGGTGCCTGGGTGGACATCACCCGACAGGATATCCCCGAAGGACAGCTTTACTCCTGGTGGAGCTACCGCGCCAAGGATTGGGATGCTGCGGACAAGGGGCGGCGGCTGGACCATGTCTGGGCGACGTCGGATATCTCCAATGCGGGCCATTCCAGCCGGGTTCTGCGCAATGTGCGCGGCTGGGAAAAGCCAAGTGATCATGCGCCGGTCTTTGCCAGTTTTGATCTGTAATCCTGACACGCCTCTCACGCGGGTCGCTTCATTGGCGCGGTTTTCGGCAATGGGGGCTTGCAGGACACTGGGTCTGTGTCGCTTACTATGGGTCGGAAAGGGATGAATCGCACAAGCGATACGCTGTGCGGTGCAAAAAGGAGCTTTGGTGTCAAGGCCTGCAGGCCGTGACACGCAATGCGTACTGTGAGCTGTGATGTTTATGGGAGGATATTTTGTTTAATGTTGAATTATAACGATATGCGCCGGATGCATGGACGCTATGCCCGGGGACGCCTGCCTTAAGGGGACCCTGCATGGTAAATCCGCGTTGAAACGAACAGACCAATTGTTCCATGGAATTGGTTCAGGTGTAAACTAAAGGCCTGAATGGTCTGGCCAAGGGAAGAGGGCATATGAAAGACACCCCGAACGATATCGACACGGTCGAGTCCCAGGAATGGAAAGACGCCGTAGAGGACGTCATTCTGCGGGACGGCGCGGATCGCGCGCATTTCCTGCTGGACAAAGCGGTGCAGCAAGCCCGCGCGCACGGTGCGAGATTACCGTTTTCGGCCACGACACCTTACCAGAACACGATTGATCCCGACGACGAAGTCGACATGCCGGGCGATACCGAGATGGAGTGGCGCATCCGGACGATCAATCGCTGGAACGCGATGGCGACAGTCGTCAAGCGGAACAAGGAAAGCAGCGAGTACGGCGGGCATATCGCGTCGTTCGCGTCGTCTGCGGCGCTTTACGATATCGGCCTCAACCATTTCTGGCGGTCCAAATCGGCGATCCATGGGGGCGACCTTGTGTTTTTCCAGGGCCACGTGATTCCGGGCATTTACGCGCGGTCCTTCATGGAAGGCCGGATCAGCACCGAACAGCTCGAGGCGTTCCGCTCCGAAGTCGATGGCGGCGGTCTGTCATCCTATCCGCACCCATGGCTCATGCCGGATTACTGGCAGTTCCCGACCGTTTCGATGGGTCTGGGGCCGCTCATGGCGATCTACCAGGCGCGGTTCATGAAATACATGCACAACCGGGGCCTCATCGACGCGGGTGATCGCAAGATCTGGTGTTTCCTTGGTGATGGCGAGATGGACGAGCCGGAAAGCCTTGGCGCGATCAGCCTTGCGGCGCGCGAGGGGCTGGACAACTTGATTTTTGTCGTCAATTGCAACCTGCAACGTCTGGACGGGCCGGTGCGCGGCAACTCCAAGATTGTCCAGGAACTCGAAGGCGGGTTCCGTGGCGCAGGCTGGGATGTGATCAAACTGCTCTGGGGGCGTGGCTGGGACGAATTGCTGGAAAAGGATGCCAGCGGCAAGCTGCGCCAGTTGATGGATGAGACCATCGACGGCGATTACCAGACCTTCAAATCAAAGGATGGCGCCTATATCCGCGAACATTTCTTTGGAAAGTATCCGGAAACGGCGGCTCTGGTCGAGGATTGGACCGACGATCAGATCTGGGCGCTGCGGCGCGGCGGCCATGATCCCAAGAAGGTCTACAATGCGTTTTTGCGGGCAACACAGGCGGAGGGCCAGCCGACCTGCTTGCTGGTCAAGACCGTCAAAGGCTACGGCATGGGCACGGCTGGCGAAGGCCAGAACACGACCCACCAGCAAAAGAAGATGCAGCTTGACCAGCTCAAGGCGATGCGGGATCGCTTCCGGATCCCGGTGACCGACAAAGAGCTGGAAAAGGACATTCCCTTTGTCAGCCTGAACAATGCGCAGAAGGCGTACATGTCCGATCGGCGCAAGGAATTGGGCGGCGCGTTCCCCAAGCGCGAATGGCGCGATACGCCGAAGCTGGAGATCCCGTCGCTTGACAAATTCAAGGGGCAGCTCGAAAGCACCGGGGATCGCGAGATTTCGACCACCATGGCCTTTGTGCGCATCCTGACGACTCTGTTGCGGGACAAGCAGATCGGCCAGAACGTGGTTCCGATCGTGCCGGATGAAAGCCGGACCTTCGGGATGGAGGGTCTTTTCCGGTCAGTGGGGATCTATAACCCCCTCGGGCAGAGCTATACGCCCGAAGACCGCGATCAGATGATGTATTACAAGGAATCCAAAAGCGGCCAGGTGCTTCAGGAAGGCATCAACGAAGCGGGCGCAATGGCGGATTGGATCGCGGCGGCGACATCCTATTCCAATCACGGCGTGCCGATGATCCCGTTCTACATCTACTATTCGATGTTCGGTTTCCAGCGGATCGGCGATCTGGCCTGGGCCGCCGGCGACAGCCGCGCGCGCGGCTTCATGCTGGGTGGAACCGCTGGCCGGACCACGCTGAACGGCGAAGGATTGCAGCACGAGGATGGGCACAGTCATGTGCTCGCCAGCACCATTCCGAACTGCATCACCTACGATCCGACCTTCAGTTACGAGGTCGCCGTGATTGTGCGGCATGGATTGCAGCGCATGTTCGTCGATCAGGAGGATGTGTATTTCTACCTGACCCTGATGAACGAGAATTATCAGCATCCCGAAATGCCGATGGGGTCCGAAGAGGGTATCATCAAGGGCCTTTACCGGATGCGTAAAACCGCGCGGCCCGGCAAGAAGCATGTGAACCTGATGGGGTCGGGCACGATCCTGGTGCAGGCGATCAAGGCGTCCGAGATGCTGAAGGAGGATTTCGGCGTCACCTCGGATATCTGGTCCGCCACCTCGCTCAACGAACTGGCGCGCGAGGGGCAGGACTGTCTGCGCCACAACCGTCTGAACCCGCTGGGCGAAGAAAAGGTGCCTTATGTCACGCAACTGCTTGACGGCGCCAAGGGGCCGGTGATCGCGGCGACCGATTATATCAAGAATTACGCCGAACAGATCCGGGGCTTTGTGCCGGGGCGGTTCACGGTGCTGGGGACCGATGGCTTTGGCCGCTCCGATAGCCGCCTGAACCTGCGGCGCTTCTTCGAGGTTGACGCGAACCACATTGCCGCCGCCGCGATGGTCGACCTCTACCGCGAGGGCGCGGTGACCGACAAAGACCTCAAGGCTGCTTTGAAGAAATACGACATCGACGGCGAAAAGCCGAACCCGCGTCTGGTGTAAGCGGGAGGAGAAAAAGAACATGACTATTGATGTAAAAGTGCCGGATATCGGCGATTTCACCGATGTGCCGATTGTCAGCATCCTGGTGAGCGTGGGCGACACGATTGCCGAGGAGGATCCGATCGTTGAATTGGAGTCCGACAAGGCGACGATGGAAGTGCCCAGCTCGGCGGCTGGTGTCGTGAAAGAGATCAAGGTTTCCGAAGGCGACTCCGTGTCCGAAGGATCGTTGATACTCGTTCTGGACGGGGAAGAATCCGATGATGCGCCAAAGGAAGAACCCAAATCCGAACCCAAGTCCGAGCCGGCGAAAACCCAAGACAGCGCACCTTCGAAACAGGCTGACACGGCCTCTGCACAGCCCAAGCCCGCCAAAACGGATGCCGGGTTTGGCAAGGTTCACGCCTCGCCCTCTGTCCGCGCTTACGCCCGCCGGGTCGAGGTGGACCTGACAAAGGTCAACGGCTCGGGTCGCAAGGGCCGTATCCTGCGCGAGGACGTGGAAAAGGCGCTCAAGGCGCAGACCGTTCCGGCGGCGGCCTCTGGTGGTGCCGCGCAAGGCGGCATGGGTATCCCGCCGATCCCGGCGGTGGATTTTTCAAAGTTTGGCCCGACCGAAGACGTGGAGATGAGCCGGATCAAGAAACTGTCCGGTCCTGCGCTTCACCGCTCCTGGCTCAACATTCCGCATGTCACGCATAACGACGAGGCGGACATCACCGAGCTTGATAAATACCGCAAGGAAATGGACACGATGGCCAAGGAAGACGGCTATCGCGTGACGCTTCTTTCGTTCGTCATCAAGGCTTCGGTCTCTGCACTGAAGCAGCATTGGGAGTTCAATTCGTCGATCCACCCCGATGGTGACAAGCTGATCAAGAAGGATTTCTACAACATCGGCTTTGCTGCGGACACGCCGAACGGCCTGATGGTGCCCGTGATCAAGGACGCGGACCGCAAGGGGCTCGTCGATATCTCGAAAGAGCTGATGACCCTGTCCAAGGCGGCACGCGATGGCGAGCTGAAATCCAAGGACATGCAGGGCGCGACCTTTACCATTTCGTCGCTGGGGGGCATCGGCGGCACCAGCTTTACCCCGATCGTGAACGCGCCCGAGGTGGCGATCCTGGGTCTCACCCGGTCCAAGATGGCGCCGGTCTGGAATGGCGAGGAGTTCGAGCCACGGCTGATGCAGCCGTTGAGCCTGTCCTATGATCACCGTGCCGTCGATGGTGCCTTGGCCGCGCGCTTCTGCGTGACGCTCAAGACGCTCTTGGGCGATATGCGCAAGTTGATGTGGTAAGGGAGCGAACCGATGGATGTTAAAGTACCCGATATCGGGGATTTCACCGACATTCCCGTCGTGACCGTCCTGGTCAGCGTCGGCGACACGGTCAGCGAAGAAGACCCCCTGATCGAGCTGGAATCGGACAAGGCGACGATGGAAGTGCCATCCCCCTCGGCCGGAAAGATCACCGAGATCAAGGTCAAGGAAGGTGACACTGTTTCCGAAGGCGACGTCATCATGGTCTTCGAAGGCGCTGACGCCAATGATGCACCGGCGAAGGATGCAACGGGGCAGGGCGGCGAGGTCAAGGGCGGATATGGCGGCCGCGGGTCGCCGCCACAGGATGACGCGCCGCAAGCGGTGCAGGCGACCGGCAACGCATCGGGCAAAGGCGATGTCCACGCAGAGGTCGTCGTCCTGGGGTCTGGTCCCGGCGGCTATTCCGCCGCGTTCCGGGCGGCCGACCTGGGCAAGAGCGTTGTCCTGATCGAAAAGTATCCCGATCTGGGGGGTGTCTGCCTCAATGTTGGCTGTATCCCGTCCAAGGCGCTCTTGCATGTGGCCAAGGTGATCACCGAGGCCGAAGACATGAACGCGCATGGCGTGAGCTTCGGCAAACCCAAAATCGATCTCGATGAGCTCCGCAAATTCAAGGATGACGTGATCGGCCAGTTGACTGGCGGTCTGGGGGGGCTGGCCAAGGGCCGCAAGGTCAAGGTCGCGCAGGGCTATGGCACCTTCACCGGGCCGAACATGATCGAAGTTGTCGGCGATGATGGCAAAACCAACGTGAGCTTTGACCAATGCATCATTGCGGCCGGGTCCGAGCCGGTGAACCTGCCCTTTATCCCGCATAATGATGAGCGGGTGATCGACAGCACCGGTGCTTTGGCCTTGAAGGATATCCCGAAGCGGATGCTTGTTCTTGGCGGTGGCATCATCGGGCTGGAAATGGCCTGCGTGTACGATGCTCTGGGTTCCAAGATCACGGTCGTGGAATTCATGGATCAGCTGATGCCGGGGGCTGACAAGGATATCGTCAAACCGCTGCACAAACGCATCGATGGGCGATACGAGAACATCTTTCTCAAGACCAAGGTCACGAATGTCGAGGCGCAGAAGACCGGTCTCAAGGTGACATTCGAGGATGAGAAAGGCGAGAGCTTCAGCGATACCTTCGACAAGGTGCTGGTCGCTGTCGGACGCAAGCCGAACGGCAAGCTGATCGACGCCGAGAAGGCCGGTGTCGCGGTGGACGAGCGCGGCTTTATTGCGGTGGACAACCAGCAGCGCACCGGTGTGGAGCATATTTTCGCCATCGGTGACGTGGTGGGCCAGCCGATGCTGGCGCATAAGGCGGTACATGAAGGAAAGGTCGCGGCCGAGGTCTGTGCCGGTGAGAAGCGGTTCTTCGACGCCGCGCTGATCCCGTCGGTTGCCTATACCGATCCGGAAGTTGCCTGGTGCGGTCTGACCGAAACCGAGGCCAAGGCGAACGGCATCAGCTATGAAAAAGGTGTCTTCCCTTGGGCGGCCTCGGGCCGGTCCTTGTCCAACGCGCGGAACGAGGGGATCACGAAGCTCCTGTTCGATCCGGCGGATGACCGCGTGATCGGTGGTTGCATCGTTGGCACCAACGCGGGCGATCTGATCTCCGAAGTGGCGCTGGCCATCGAGATGGGCGCAGATGCGGTCGATCTTGGTCACACGATCCACCCGCACCCGACCTTGTCGGAAACCGTGAATTTCGCTGCCGAGATGTTCGAGGGAACGATCACGGACCTGATGCCACCGAAGAAGAAAAAGGCATCATGAGCGGATGAAAACCAAGGGGATGGGGGCTTGGCCCCCGACGCCTCTGCCGAGGTATTTCGGTCGCAAGGAAGCCTGTTCGGGTCTTTACTTCAGAAAGACGCGCAGAAGTGCGAAGACAAAAGCCGTGATCGCCATCGCTGCGAAGATAAAGGCCAGCGGCAGCAAAAGGCTTTGCTGAACGACGCCCGCCTCATTAACCGACCCGCCGAAGAAGATTGCCTCTGCTAGACCGCAAATGCCTGCCATACCCAATAGAAGCAGACCAAGGATCAGGATCGATTTCGCCTGCATTCCGGGCGCTGCTGCTTATATCCCGAGGAATGGCTGAGCCATCCGGGGCATCCAGCCTTTGAATTTCAGCGGTGCATCGGTCACGGCAAGGCAGATGCAATCCTCCGAGATATCCGCCACGGGCGTATGGTGCAGGTTCTCGCTTGCCACCTCGATATCACCACGGCCAAAATAACCATCGTCATCCTGAAACGCGCCCTGAAGAACCAGTGTCAGTTCCAACCCGCTGTGGCTGTGATCCGGGATCGCGGTGCCCGCGGGAATATAAAGCAATCGCGCGGTTGCATCCGAGGATGTGGGCAGGATCGCTTGTTTCACGCCCATGCCGACCGGCCGCCAGTGCACGCTATCCAAGTCGCCCCCGACATAAGCGGCAAGCGGTTCCGGCAGTGTCCTGTCGCTGGCAGGGACGCGGAATTCTTTTTCTTGCGCTGTGCTGTCCTGTGCGTGGATCAATTCAAGCACCGAGTTCAAGCTGCTCGCCGACATTGGCACGCTGTCGCATCTGTCCAGAACAGCCCCTCCTACGGCATCATACCCGGCGAGAGCGGCACGACAGTCATCACACAGCGAAATATGCGTTGCCAAGATAAGATTGACGGCTTCGGATAGTTCGCCTGCCGAATAGGCCATAAGCAACTCGTCAGGCAGATGGTGTTTAATGGTCATGGCAATCATCACTTCATTTGGTGGCGCAGTCGTTCCAGCGCTAATCTGATGCGGGATTTGATCGTGCCAAGAGGCAAACCTGTCTGTTCCGCGATTTCGCTGTGCGACAGTTCCCCGAAATAGGCTTTTTCAATTAGGTCCCGTTGTTTGGATGGCAGGTCGCGCAAGGCGCGTCCCAGGTGCTCGCTCTCCTGTTGCAACCCGATAATGTCTTCCTGCTCGGGCTCCGCTTGGGGCCCCCAGACCAGGTCTTCGGGTTCAGGCCGTTTTTGTTTTCGCAGCACGTCGATTTTCTTGTTCCGGGCGATCGTGAAAATCCAGGTCGATGGACTTGCCCGCGATGCATCGTAGAGATGCGATTTGTTCCATACGGTCACGAGCGCTTCTTGCGCGCATTCCTCGGCCAAGGCCGAATCCATTCCTGCCTTCATCAAAAACGCCTTTACGCGCGGTCCGAAATGTTCAAACACACGCACAAACGCGGTTTCGTCACGCAGGTCCCGTATGGCCACGAGTTCTTCCACCCAAGGCCCGATGCTGTTCGGCGTTCCGTTGGTCAAAGTCTTCTTTCCGTCACCAGCTTCGTGCGACAGGTCCCTTATTTCGCGCCTGTTGGCAACGGGCGCAGGGTCGCAGTCGGACGAAAGCACGGCAGTAGACATCATGAAGAGAGTACGCGAGGGCCTTGGGTCTGGATCAAAAGAAGTTTTCTTTTTCTTTTGTCATCCGGTCGCGACGGTCCAGCGTAAACAAAACTAGACACAAGAGCCAGAGAGACGCCCATGCCATTTGAAGCACGCGCCAGCGACCCCAAGAAGATTGCCGTCATTGGCGCAGGGATTTCGGGGATGGGAGCAGCGTATATGCTGTCCGAAGACCACAACGTCACCTTGTTCGAAGCAGAGCCGCGATTGGGCGGGCATGCCCGGACGATCATGGCTGGCAAGAACGCAGATCAGCCGGTTGATACCGGGTTCATCGTGTTCAACTATGCCAATTACCCGCATCTTGCCCGGCTGTTCAAGACGTTGGATGTGCCTGTCACCAAAAGCAACATGAGCTTTGGAGCCAGCCTAGATGGCGGTCGGATCGAATACGCGCTGGCAAGCGTGGCGTCGATTTTCGCGCAGAAAAAGAACGCGGTGAACCCGAAATTCCTGCGAATGCTGCGGGACATCAAGCGGTTCAACAGCCGCGCGCTGGATGCGACCCGCGATCGGAACCTCGGTCTTGGGGATTTTCTGGATCAGCTGGGCACTGGTCCATGGTTCCAGAACTATTACCTGCTTCCGCTGACGGGTGCGATCTGGTCGACACCGACGGAAAAGGTGATGGATTTTCCGGCGCACGCGCTTGTGCAGTTCATGGAGAACCACGCGCTTTTGTCCTATACCGGCCAGCACCAGTGGTACACGGTTCAAGGCGGCTCTGTCGAATATGTGCGCCGGCTGGAGGCGGCCTTGCGGACGCGTGGCGCGACACTCAGATCCGGTGCGCCGATTGACGCTGTGCGCCGCAGCATAGAGGGTGTCGAGATCAAGGCGCAGGGGGGCGACTGGGAACAATTCGACGAGGTGGTCTTTGCCACCCATTCCGATGACACGTTGCGCCTTTTGTCTGATGCGACACCGTTGGAAAAACGCGCCTTGGAGGCGATCCAGTACCAGCCGAACCGCGTCGTCTTGCATGCGGATGCAGCGGTCATGCCGAAAAAGCGGATTTGCTGGTCGTCCTGGAACTACACCGAAAGCGCCAGCAAAGAGATGAACGCCATTGACCTGACCTACTGGATGAACAGCCTGCAACCGATCCCCGAGGCCGACCCGCATTTTGTCACGCTCAACAGCACGCGCCCGATCCGCGATGAGCTGATCTATGATGAATGCACCCTGCGACATCCGGTCTATGACCTTGATGCGTTGGCCGCCCAGGAAATTGTGCGCGACATGAACGGGACGCACCGGACATGGTTCTGTGGGGCGTGGATGAAGAACGGCTTTCACGAGGACGGTCTTGGCAGCGCGGTGGACGTCGTCGAGGCGATCCGCGCACGCAGCGCCGCGGCTGTGGCCGCAGAATGACAGCCGTCGATCATATCGTTGGCCACACCTATCACGGTCGCAAGGGTGGGACAGAAAATGCGTTCCGCTATTCCATCGACTACGTGATGCTGGACGCCGAGGCCGAGGCGAAAACGCCGTGGCTCTTTTCCCGCAACACGGGCAATGTCGCCAGCCTTCAGGACCGCGATCATGGCGGCACGCCGGGTGACGGGCGTGGCGCCGCATGGGCGCGTGAGGTTCTGGATGCGCATCAGGTACATGCCCCGGCGCGGTTGGTGCTGCTCGCGCAGCCGCGGGTTCTGGGTCATGTCTTCAATCCGGTATCCTTCTGGTTGGCTTACGACGTCAAAGAGAACCTTGTTGCCGTAATTGCCGAGGTCTCGAATACCTTTGGCGACAGGCATTCCTACCTCTGCAAAAAGCCGCACGATGCGCCGATCATGCCGACTGACAGGTTGCAGGCGACCAAGATTTTCCACGTCTCGCCGTTTCAGCCGGTTGAAGGCGGGTATGAATTCCGGTTCGACATCCGGGATGACCAGATCGGGATCTGGATCGATTATTCCCGGAGATCCGGTGGTCTGATCGCGACGCTGACAGGGCCGCGCAGGCCGATTACCAATCGATCCATCCTGCGGTCACTCTTGCGCCGTCCCTTCGGATCCCGCCGGGTTTTGGCGTTGATCCATTGGCAGGCGCTCAAGCTGTGGTGGAAGGGATCGCGCTATCGCAAACGCCCCGAACCGCCGATGGAAGAAGTCAGCCAGTAATGGTGTCGGTTCAGCAGAACCTTGCGGAGGCCCGACAGAATCTTGGTGGCTATGCCGTGTTCGCTGCGGTTCTCGCTGCGGCGGGATTGCCGATCTACATTCATGCACCGAAATTCTATGTCGATGAATACGGCGTGAGCCTGGCCGCGCTTGGATCGGTCCTGTTCGGGCTGCGCCTTCTCGATGTCGTGCAAGATCCCCTGCTTGGCAAACTGGCCGTGGCCGTCCGGCGATTCCAGGGGCTTGCGGTTGCGATCACCCTTGCGATCATGGCCGCGGCAATGCTTGGGCTTTTCGCTGTTACGCCGCCGACAGACCCGATCCTGTGGTTCGCGGTCATGCTGACACTGGTGTTTTCCGCGTTCAGTTTCCTGACCATCAATTTCTACGCCCGCGGTGTGCAGAAGGCGCAGACAATGCCAGGAGAGTCGGGCCACCTGCGCGTGGCGCGCTGGCGCGAGACCGGGGCGCTTTTGGGTGTTTGCGTCGCGTCTGTCATGCCGTCGGTGTTCCTTGCTGTGGCCATTCCCGAGTTCCACGCATACGCCGCTTTGTTTGCACTTGCCTGCCTGGTCGCGGGTATCGCCATGCACAACGAATGGCGAGGCGCGACAACCGAGCCCTCTGCCGGGTTCGGCATCGTTTTGCGCGACAAGATCTCGCGCCGGTTGTTGATGATAGCCTTGGTGAATGCCGCCCCCGTCGCTGTCAGTTCGACATTGTTCCTGTTCTTTGTCGAAAGCCGGCTGGATGCCCCGGGGTGGGAAGGGCCGCTGCTTCTCTTGTTCTTTGTCGCCGCGGCCGCCGCTGCGCCGGCGTGGGGCGCTTTGGCAGAGCGTACAGGCTCCAAGCCGGCGCTGCTGGCTGCGATGATACTGGCGATTGTGGCGTTCAGTTTCGCGATGATGCTGGGACGCGGCGACACGATCTGGTTCGCGCTGATCTGTCTTGCCTCGGGGGCGGCAGTTGGTGCGGACCTGACGCTGCTGCCGGCGGTCTTTGCCCGGCGCATGGCAGAGGTGGCGCCCAACGCTTCGGAGGGTTTCGCGCTCTGGGGGTTCGTGTCCAAGTTCACCTTGGCCTTCGCCGCGATCGCTCTCTTGCCGATCCTGGAGGCCAGCGGCTTTGTCTCCGGGGAGGACAACAGCGACGTGGCGTTGACGACATTGACGTTGCTTTACGCAGGAGTGCCCTGTGCTTTGAAACTGGTGGCGATCGGCCTTTTGGTCGCAACACCGATTGGAAAGGAATGACATCATGGAGACTGTCCTTCTCGTACTCCTCGGAGCAGGCCTGATGCTCATTTTCGGATACCTCAGAACACGGTATTTCGGATTTCACGGCCAATCCCCTGCCGATTATGCCAACGCGCCGGGCGAGCCCTTCGATCTGCGCACCCATCTGAACGGGCCGATTGTCTGCGAAGGGGTGGTCTATGGGCCGACCGGGCGGGTAACCTCGCGGTTTGTCGGTGACTTCATGGCCGAATGGAATGGTAATCAGGGTGTCATGACGGAACGGTTTACCTATGATAACGGTGACGAAGTCTTGCGCGAATGGAAGCTGACGCTGGGCAATGATGGGAACATCCGTGCGCTGGCGGAGGATGTTGTCGGTGAAGGCCGGGGAGTTCAAAGCGGTCCGACCGTGCAACTGAAATACAGATACAAATTGCCAAAGGCACAGGGCGGTCACATTCTGGATACCACGGACTGGATGTACCTTGCACCGAACGGAACGATCGTGAACCGCAGTCAGTTCCGCAAATACGGAATCAAGGTGGCCGAATTGGTGGCCACGATGCGAAGAAAGGAAGCAGTGTGAGTGAATGGGCGGGCAAACGGTATTGGTTGGTCGGGGCTAGCGAAGGTCTTGGCGAGGCGTTGGCGCACAAGATGAGCGCGGCGGGCGTCGAGCTCGTCTTGTCGGCCCGAAGCGAAGACAAGCTTCACGATCTTGCCGAGGCGCTTCCTGGTCGTGCCAAAGTGGTGACGGTGGATGTATCCGACACGGAGTCGATCAAAGCCGCGTTCGCTGCCGCGGGCCAGATCGACGGTGTCGTTCAGCTTGCCGGAGTGTATTGGCCCTTCGGTGCGAAGAACTGGGACGCGGCACAGGCCACCATGATGGCCGATGTGAACTTCACCGGTGCAATGCGCCTGATGGGGGTCGTGGTTCCTGAATTCGTGCAACAGGACAGGGGGCACATCGTCCTGACAGGATCGCTTTCAGGCTTTCGGGGGCTGCCCGGTGCCGCAGCCTATACCGCGTCGAAGGCCGCCGTGATGACGCTTGCGGAATCGCTCTATGCCGACCTGCACAAGACCAATGTAAAGGTGCAACTGGTCAATCCCGGGTTTGTCCGGACCCGCCTGACAGACAAGAACGATTTCAACATGCCTTTCATCATGGAACCGGAACAGGCCGCTCAGCAAGTGTTCGAACATATGAACACCGAGTCCTTCAAGCGCAGCTTTCCCACCCTGTTTTCATGGGTGTTCCGGGGCAGCCAGTTCTTGCCGGACTGGCTCTATTACCGGCTATTTGCGTGAGATCAATGTCGCGCCTGCGCTTCGGATCCATTGTGAACGCAATGGACCCGGAGGAACGGCATGGAACATATCAGTGCAAACAAGGTGGCTGCAGTTATCGTCATGGCCCGCGAGCTGGATCGTGCCGAAGGTGAAATGCGCGGCTTTGTCGACAGGATGGACGAAGAGGAGCAGGCAGCTCTTGTCGCCATCATGTGGATCGGGCGCGGCGCGTTCGAGGTTGATGAATGGGACGAGGCGTTCCGGACCGCGATCAGTGAGGCGACCACTCCGACTGCGGACTACCTGATCGGCACGCCGCATCTGGCCGACAACCTCGAAGCGGGGCTGGATGCGCTGGGCATTTCAGCCATCGACGAGGAAAACAAGCTGATGTAGCCGGGTCCGAATTGCGCCCTCCTCTTACGTTTTGACAAGCCACGTCCGAGGTGCGCAAAGCGCTTCCCGAATGTGCGTGACGCGCGTCAGCGCAGGGCGCGACCCTTGAGGATCGCGTCGGGTCCGTATCTTTCGCGGATTGCGTCGGTGGCGCGTTCCGCCCTGGCGCGTTGCCTGCCGTCCGGGTCCAGCAGGTCGCCGGAGACATCCGCACCGTCTGCCGCGCTCAGATCGCTGATCCCGGCCCCGAGCAGCCGGTAGGGTCCCTGCTCTCCCACTTGATCGAACAGGGCCCGCGCCGTGCGATAAATGCGGTCGGCGATCTGGGTCGGATCGGCAAGCGAGGTGCGTTTCGTCACCAGTGTAAAATTCGATTTCTTGAGTTTGAGCGTCACCACGCGCCCGGCCAGACCCTTTGCCTTGGCCCGGTCCGCCACCTTTTCGCACATGCGCCACAAGTGGCCATCCAGCAGGTCCGGATCGTTTGTATCCTCGTGGAACGTGGACTCATTCGAGATCGACTTCATCGGCGCATGAGCAGACACGCGGCGCCGGTCCTGCCCGCGGGCAAGGTGCCACAACCGGTGACCCATGCTGCCGAAGCGGCGGGTCAGGTCGTCAAGTTCCCAGCGCAGCAGGTCGTCGAAGGTCCGGATCCCGGCGCGGTCCAGCGCCTCTTGCGTCGCCGTACCGACGCCCCAGATCATCCGGACGGACTTGGGCCGCAGGAAGGCCTCGGTCTCGGCCTTGCCGATCACTGAAAAGCCACGCGGTTTGTCGAGATCGGAGGCGATCTTGGCCAGGAACTTGTTGTGGCTCAGCCCGATGGAGCCGCTGATCCGCAATTCCTCGCGCATGCGCTTGACCAGCCGTGCCAGCATCACCGCCGGCGGATGGCCGTGCAGCCGCGCGGTGCCGGTCAGGTCGATGAATGCCTCGTCCAGTGACAGCGGCTCGATCGACGGGGTCAGCTCTTCCATCAATTGCCGAATGGCGCGCGAGGCCTCGACATAGGTCTCCATCCTTGGCTTCACGATTACTGCGTCGGGGCATAGCTTGAGCGCCTGGAACATCGGCATCGCCGACCGGACCCCCCGGATCCGCGCGACATAGCAGGCCGTCGACACCACGCCACGCCGGCCACCGCCGATGATCACTGGTTTGTCCGCGAGCTCTGGATTGTCGCGTTTTTCCACCGACGCATAGAACGCGTCGCAATCCATATGCGCGATGCTCAGGTCATAGAGCTCGGCATGGGCGATCACGCGCGGCGAGCGGCACGCCGGGCAACGCCGTCCAGCGTCGAATTCGGTCAGGCAATCGCGGCACAGGGCAGGCATGGCTGGGGTATCCGAACGAACAGCATCAGGGTACACCCGGCGGGCGGCAGACAAAAGAGTGGATCATCCGGATGCACGTGCGCAGGTCATGATAGTGTCCTGCTAAACGGGTCAGCGCGCCAGTGACACTGACTGACGTCAGGCGATTTCGTTCACGATGCCCTGCGCCGCCGCGCGCGGATTTTCCGCCTTCCAGACGGGGCGTCCAACCACGATGTGATCGGCGCCGTTTGCAATCGCGTTGGCCGGGGTCGCGACGCGCTTCTGGTCCCCCAGGTCGGTTCCGGCTGGTCGTACGCCGGGTGTCACGATCAACCGGCCCGCCGCTTCCGAAAGCGCCCGGATCGTCGCAGCCTCGTTGGGAGAGGCGATCACGCCGTCCGCCCCGGCATCAAACGCGCGGCCCGCGCGCTCTGTCACCAGATCGGGCACCGACCCGTCGCGGATCAGCGCGTCATCCAGATCGCTGCGTTCCAGCGATGTCAGGACAGTCACCGCGAGGATCTTCAGGGACGACCCCGAGGCCCCTTCCACGGCCGCCCGCACGACATGCGGATCGCCGTGCACAGTCAGGAAATCCAGATCGAACTGGGCCAAACCGCGCACGGCCGCTTCGACCGTTGCGCCAATGTCGAAAAGCTTCATGTCCAGGAATATGCGTTTGCCGTGATCCTGCTTGAGTTCATTGGCAAGCGCCAAGCCGCCCCCGGTGAGCATCCCCAGGCCGATCTTGTAGAATGACACCGTGTCGCCAAGCGTACCGGCCAATTCCAGACCGGCCAGCGCGTTTGGGACATCGAGCGCAACAATCAGACGGTCATCGGACATCTTGGTGTTCCCTCTGTCAAGGCTGCCCCGTCTTACAAGGGTGCGGCTTCAGGTCAAGGAACAACCTTCGGGCGCAGTGGTTGGATCCGTAGCAAAGGAGGTAGCCATGTCGGATTTCCCGAGAGACAGCCATGCCAAGAACCTCGCGCGTCCCGTGGCAATCCTCGCTTCGGTCGCTCTTCTTATCGCAACCGCCCTCTGGTATTCGGGCACCGGGCGCACGTTGGCGACCAACCCTTATACTGACGGAATGAGCCAGGCTCCGACCGGTGCCGGGAGCAATCCCGACGGGGCTGGCGCGGTCGTCGAAGAGGGCTTTCCCATCGAACGGGACGCTGGTGCCGTGATCGACGGCAGCGCCGATGCGACCGACCTCACGGGGATCACGCGTGCTGCGCCGGAAAACACGGTGGCGGACGACGACAACCGCGTTCTGGATCCGTCAGACGTGATTTCACGCGAGGACGGATCGATCAGCAATGAGACCGGAACCGTGCAGGCACAAGGAGGCTCCTGATGAAGCGGTATCTATTTGTTCTGATTCCCTTGGGCTTCGTCGCCCTTGTGGGCGCAATGCTGTGGCTCGGGCGGCCAACGGGGGGCCCCGTCGCGCCCGAGCCGCAGCAGATCGACACCGACCCGTTGGACACCGGCGTGGCCCCGGATACGGAACCGTCAGAGGTTGTGGACCCTGACACCGACAGCGCCGTGGTGCCGACACCTTCCGGCCCGGAATACAGGGACAACGAAACCATTCTCGAATAGCGTCTCGACAGTGGGCGCGGATCGGACATCTTGAACCTCGGCTGCCCTGTCCCCATTTCTTTGCAGGAAGGCCCTGTCAGGGACGTGCCGATCTCGGGCGTTTCAGAAAAAGGGGTGCTTAACAAAAGGAGAAAGCCATGAACTTGGAGAAGTTCACGGAACGGTCGCGCGGATTTATTCAGGCCGCTCAGACGATCGCAATGCGGGAAAGCCATCAGAAGCTTGCCCCGGAACACATCCTCAAGGCGCTGATGGACGACGAACAGGGGTTGGCGTCCAACCTCATCCAGCGTGCCGGCGGCGCGCCGGAGAGGGTTGTCCAGGCGCTAGACGGGAAGCTGGCCAAAGTGCCCAAAGTGTCGGGTGATACAGGGCAAGTGTATCTTGACTCCGCGTCCGGCAAGGTTCTGGACGAAGCCGAAAAGATTGCCAAGAAAGCCGGGGACAGCTTTGTTCCCGTCGAGCGGATTCTCATGGCGCTTGTCATGGTGAAAAGCCCGGCAAAAGAGGCGTTGGAAGCGGGGGCGGTCACAGCACAAGAGCTCAACTCCGCGATCAACGACATTCGCAAAGGGCGCACGGCGGACAGCGCCAGCGCAGAGGATCAGTACGAGGCGCTGAAGAAATTCACGCTCGACCTGACGGAGCGTGCGCGCGAGGGCAAGATCGACCCGATCATCGGTCGCGACGACGAGATTCGCCGCGCCATGCAGGTCTTGTCGCGCCGGACCAAGAACAACCCTGTGCTGATCGGTGAACCGGGTGTCGGGAAAACCGCGATTGCCGAAGGGCTGGCCCTTCGGATCATCGACGGAGACGTGCCTGAATCGTTGCGCAACAAGCGGCTTCTCGCGCTCGACATGGGCGCGCTCATCGCCGGTGCGAAATATCGCGGTGAATTCGAGGAACGGCTGAAGGGCATCTTGTCGGAAGTGACCTCCGCAGCAGGTGAAATCATCTTGTTCATCGATGAAATGCACACGCTGGTCGGCGCCGGCAAAGCCGATGGCGCGATGGATGCGTCGAACCTGCTCAAACCGGCGCTCGCACGCGGGGAACTGCACTGTGTCGGCGCCACCACGCTGGACGAGTATCGCAAACATGTGGAAAAGGATGCGGCACTGGCCCGCCGGTTCCAGCCTGTTGTGGTCCAGGAGCCAACGGTCGAAGACACGATCAGCATCCTGCGCGGCATCAAGGAAAAATACGAGTTGCACCACGGTGTTCGGATTTCGGACAGTGCCCTGGTTGCGGCGGCAACCTTGTCGCATCGCTACATCACGGACCGCTTTTTGCCGGACAAGGCAATCGACCTGATGGATGAAGCCGCCTCGCGTTTGCGGATGGAGGTGGATTCAAAACCAGAGGAGCTGGATGCGCTGGACCGCGATATTCTGCAAAAACAGATCGAGGTCGAGGCGCTGCGGCTTGAGGATGATCAAGCCTCCAAGGATCGACTGGAGAAGCTGGAAAGGGACTTGGCGGACCTGCAAGAGCAATCCTCCGAGATGACCGCGAAATGGCAGGCCGAACGGGACAAGCTCGCCTCTGCCCGTGATGTCAAGGAACAGCTGGATCGCGCCCGCGCCGAGCTTGAAATCGCCAAGCGCGAGGGCAACCTCGGCAAAGCTGGTGAGCTGTCTTACGGCGTGATCCCGCAGCTTGAGAAACAGCTGTCCGAGGCAGAAGAGCAGGATGACGACGTGATGGTCGAAGAGGCTGTCCGCCCCGAACAGATCGCTGGCGTCGTGGAGCGCTGGACGGGAGTCCCGACATCGAAAATGCTGGAAGGGGAACGCGAGAAGCTGCTCCGCATGGAAGAAGGTCTGCACAAGCGTGTCATCGGTCAGGACCAGGCTGTCAAAGCCATTGCCAACGCCGTGCGCCGCGCGCGTGCCGGGCTCAACGACGAGAACCGGCCGCTTGGGTCGTTCCTGTTTCTTGGACCGACCGGTGTGGGCAAGACCGAGCTGACCAAGGCGGTGGCGGAGTTTCTCTTTGATGATGACAACGCGATGGTGCGCATCGACATGTCGGAGTTCATGGAGAAGCATTCCGTGGCGCGCCTGATCGGGGCGCCCCCGGGCTATGTCGGCTATGACGAGGGCGGTGTCCTGACCGAAGCCGTGCGGCGGCGTCCGTACCAGGTGGTGTTGTTCGACGAGGTCGAAAAGGCGCATCCGGATGTGTTCAACGTTCTGCTCCAGGTTCTGGATGACGGGGTTCTGACCGATGGCCAGGGCCGCACGGTGGACTTCAAGCAGACGCTGATCGTGCTGACCTCAAACCTCGGATCGCAGGCGCTGTCGCAGTTGCCCGACAGGGCGGACCCGGTGCAGGCGAAACAGGACGTGATGGACGCGGTTCGGGCGCATTTCCGGCCCGAGTTCCTCAATCGTCTGGACGAGACCGTGATCTTCGACCGGCTCAAGCGCGAGGATATGCATGGCATCGTGGACATCCAGATGGCGCGGCTGCTGAAACGGCTGGCGGCACGCAAGATCGAGTTGCAGCTCGACGATGATGCGCGGAAATGGCTGGCCGATGAAGGCTATGATCCGGTCTTTGGCGCACGGCCCCTGAAACGGGTGATCCAGCGGGCGCTCCAGGATCCGATGGCAGAGATGCTGTTGGCCGGGGATATCTCGGACGGGGATCTCGTTCCGGTGTCAGTCGGGTCCGACGGGCTCATCATCGGGGATCGGGTGGCCGCTTCGAGCCGGCCGCGGCCGGATGATGCGGTCGTCCACTAGAATCGTTGTTCTTGTAGCGAGAGAAGGCGGGGGTTGCCCCGCCTTTTTTGCGTCCCACGCGTGGGACAGCGTGCCCGGCACGGAAAATCAATGGGTTATGGGGACTGGTTCAGAAAGTGTTAAGGATTTCCGTCGTGTCGGGCGATGACGTTTTGCAAAGCGCCTGGCGTGTGTCCTGCCGCGTTTGCCGAATCTTAGGATCTTTCCGGCTTTACTGGCCTTCAGGAGGACGCATCTTTGTTTGCCCGATACAAAATATTGATCTAGACAGGAACGACCCCACAACGAGAGGTGAGTCATGACTGCTGTGGACGATCTGCGCGATTTTCTTGGCGACGACCGTTTTGCCACTGTCATGGCCGATCCGCCCTGGCGGTTCCAGAACCGGACCGGCAAGGTGGCGCCCGAACATAAACGGCTGGCGCGCTATCCGACAATGACGCTGGCGGACATCTGCGCGCTGCCGGTGGCCGAGCATCTGGAGGACCGGGCGCATTGCTATCTCTGGGTGCCGAATGCGCTGTTGCCCGAAGGATTGCAGGTGCTGAACGCCTGGGGCTTCGAATACAAGTCGAACATCGTCTGGGAAAAAGTGCGCAAGGATGGCGGCCCGGACGGGCGCGGCGTCGGATTCTATTTCCGCAACGTGACCGAAATCCTGCTGTTCGGCGTGCGCGGCAAGGATGTGCGCACCCTGGGACCGGGGCGCAGCCAGGTGAACTATATCGAGGCCGATGAGCCTGACGGGGATGTGCTCAAGACGCGCAAGCGCGAACACAGCCGCAAACCGGATGAGCAATACACGATTATCGAGAATTGCTCCTGGGGGCCGTATCTGGAGCTTTTCGGGCGCGGTGTGCGCCCCGGTTGGACCGTTTGGGGCAACCAGGCAAGCGACGATTACAAACCCACGTGGAAAACCTACAAGCACAATTCCGGGGTCGCCGCGGAATAAACGCATCGGGTCCGTGTGACGTCGCCGCGTTATTCGGCGATGATCGAGGCGGGCAGGCCGATGAGCAGCAGCGGGCAGGGGTTGCCGACGCCGCGGTCGATCCGGTCTTCGAGCTTTTGCCAATGGGTGGTCGCCGCGCCGAACTTGTCGCTGACGAACTGTTTCGAGAACGCCTCGGCAAAGGGCGTTTGCTGATCGGTCAGCCGGTGCACCTTGTCGCGCTGGCGCGTCGTGCGGTCCTTCATGCCGAAACGTGACACCATGTCGGACTCGTCCAGGATACCGTGCTTTTCGATGCAGCGGCGAATGATCCCGCGCATCGTGTCCTGAAGGCTGGCGCCGCGCGTGATGAGGATGCCGACAGAGATCGCCGATTGGGCGTGCAGCCTCTGGAAATTTTCCAGATCGCGGTCGAAGAACGGATCTTTGTTGTTCCATTCGATTTCGAGCGCGATTGTCCCGGCTTCGGTACGGCGGACATGGTCGATCTCGTGGCTGTTGGACACGGTTTCGTGCCCGTCGACGATCAGGCGGAAATCGAAATTATGCTTGGGCCAATGTTCGGCATAAAGCCGTTTGCGCAGGCGCTGGGTCGAGGCCGCTTCGCCACCGCCGGATCCGATCAGTTCTTCCGCCGGAATCGACAGGTTGTGCAGCGCAGTTTCCAGCTCTCCGGCGATACGCGGGAAATCGGCCGAAAGAATCGCCGCCGCGTGATTGCGGGCGGCGATATCAAATCCCTTCTGGCGCAGGCTGTCGAACATGCAAGGACACTAGACGACGCAGGCGGGACTGCAAGCCGAGGGTGGGCAAACCCGCCCACCCGGCCCGGTTTATTGCGGGACAAACATCTGCTCGACGTAATCCATGACGTCGTCGATCAGGCCCGGCGATCGGGCATCGGGACCGGTGAAGCGCAGCACCCAGCCTGAACGGGTGAGTTCGCGGCGGATGGTCAGCCCG
Source organism: Marivita sp. (assembly GCF_020055675.1). Classification (GTDB taxonomy): domain Bacteria; phylum Pseudomonadota; class Alphaproteobacteria; order Rhodobacterales; family Rhodobacteraceae; genus Marivita. Next base: position 5,624 of record NZ_JAIPUS010000005.1, on the reverse strand, counting down.
TGGCGCAATTCGACCATCCGCCGCGGAGCGCGCCGGGTGCCGGGGGCGGCGGTGCCGTGCTCGGGTGACAGCGCCTCGATCAGCACGGGCTCCAACGCGGCCCATTGCGAGGCAAGCGAGTTCGTCTGTGCGGCCGGAAGGGCGTGCAGCAGCAGATCCTCCCATCCCGCGCGCAGGGCCGAGGCAAGCTGTTCGATCCGGGCTGTGGACAAGGCTTCGGGCGTGGTGAAAAGACCGTCGAAGCTGTCGACCACGAGCATGATGCTGCGCAGCCTGCCGCGTTTCTGGCGCGAGAGCGCCGGGAAGAGCGCGTCTATGGCGGCGTCCGGCGTGTCGAAGATCCGATCGTGAAGGCAGGTCTGGAGCAGCGTGCCCTTTTCCCAAGGCGAGATCTGTGTGCGGATTTCGTTTTCCGTCACCATGACAGCGAGCGCATCGGCGACGCTCTCGGGGGCACGCACGAAGGCCGGGATGGTTTCGAATTCGAGCGCACGGAGCGCCGAAAGGCGGCGATGGCCCGAGATCAGCCCGTAGCGGCCGGGGCTGTCGGGGCGTGGCCAAAGCTCGATCGGTTGTCTGAGGCCGTGGCGCAGAATCGACATTTGCAGCTCGGCATCGGCCTGCGGGTCCTGGGCGACGCGGTCCCTTGGCAGCGCGTCGGCGTCGATATCGGTGAGGGTGATGGTCTGTACGTCATGTTGCATGGTCTGCCCTTTCCAACTGAGGCGGGCAGTATACGCGCAGTCCGGGAGGTGTTGCGCGGGACGCTGTGTTTGGATTTCGGAAAGGATTGCGGCGGGTAAAAAGGGCGGCCCGCGGGCCGCCCTGATCCGGGTCGTGATCTGCGGGATTACATGTCCGGCATGATCACGGCGTCGATCACGTGGATGACGCCGTTGGAGGTTTCGATATCGGCTGTGGTCACATTGGCACCGTCCACCATCACGCCGTCATCAAGGTCGATTGTCACGGTATCGCCCTGCACGGTTTCGGCTTGCATGTCGTCGGAGAGGTCGGTGGACATCACCTTGCCCGGTACGACGTGGTAGGTCAGGATCGACGTGAGCTGATCCTTGTTCTCGGGCATCAGCAGTTCCTCGACCGTGCCCTCGGGCAGGGCGGCAAACGCGTCGTCGGTCGGTGCGAAGACGGTGAAGGGGCCTTCGCTCTTGAGCGTCTCGACGAGACCTGCCGCGTCGACAGCGGCGACAAGCGTGGTGAAGGACCCTGCCTCGACGGCGGTGTCCACGATATCCTTGGAGTGGCCGCCGGCGAACGCGGTGCTGGCCATCATGGTGGCTGCGGTTGTCAGGGCGAGTGTTGTCTTACGAAACATGTTGGTCGTCCTTTCGAGAAGTTACGATGTGGTTTGCACATCCACCTCTGAAACGTGTCCGGGACGGGTTTGGATCTGCGGGGGTTTCCGCCGATGCCGCTTGACCATATCGGTGTGCGGGCTAAGCCCGTGGCTTTCGCGGAATCAAGTTAACTTGTTGTGATCTCCTGTCAGTCTTCCGTTATCGACGGGCGTCTTTTCAGGGCAAATTTTCCCTGTGGGCGTTTCGTGCGCTAGGCTTTCGTGGCAGGTGGTGCGGACAGTATTCGGGGGCCGTCTGCCGGTCCTGGCAAGGGTGAGGTGTTATGGACGTCGCGATGTATGCGTTGCAGTTCCTGGCGATTCTTCTGGTTGGGGTGATCGGGGTTGCCCTTTTGGTGGCGGTGGTTCTGGGCGTGGTCGACCGGACCCAGACCAGCGACGCGATCCGGCGCAACTATCCGGTCCTGGGGCGGTTCCGGGGGCTGTTTTCCATGCTCGGCGAGTTCTTCCGCCAGTATTTCTTCGCGATGGATCGAGAGGAATTGCCGTTCAACCGTGCCCAGCGGGAGTGGGTGAAGCGGTCCTCTGAAGGGCATGGCAGCATGGTTGCCTTCGGATCGACCCGCAACACGGCGATCGTGGGGACACCGCTGTTCGTGAACGCGGCGTTTCCACCGGTGGATGACCAGTTCGCCAGCTCCGGGCCCATGGTGATCGGGCCGGGCGCGCGCGTGCCTTATACGGCCACATCGTTCTTCAATATCTCGGGGATGAGCTATGGCGCGATTTCCAGGCCGGCGGTGCGGGCGTTGAGCCGCGGGGCCAAGCGGGCGGGTCTTTGGATGAACACCGGCGAAGGCGGCTTGTCCGACTACCACCTCGAGGGCGGCTGCGACATCGTCTTTCAGATCGGTACGGCGAAATACGGTGTGCGTGATGCGGCGGGGAACCTGGACGAAGACAAGCTGCGCGCCGTCGCGGCACATACCACCGTGCGCCTGTTCGAGATCAAGCTGAGCCAGGGCGCGAAGCCCGGAAAAGGCGGCATTCTGCCGGCGGACAAGGTCACGCCAGAAATCGCCCGTGTGCGCGGCATTCCGGTGGGCCGGGACAGCATCTCGCCCAACCGGCATGTCGAAGTGGACGCATGGAGCGACCTTCTGGACATGATCGACCGGGTGCGCGAGGTCACGGGCAAGCCGACCGGGATCAAGATGTGTGTCGGCTCCGAGCAGGGCGTGGCCGGGCTGTTCGACGCGATCCGCGATCGGGGAGAGGACTCGGCCCCGGATTTCATTACGCTGGACGGGGGCGAGGGAGGCACGGGGGCCGCACCGATGCCGCTGATCGACCTTGTGGGCATGAGTATCCGCGAAGCGCTGCCGATGGTGGCCAATCTGCGCAATGCCAGCGGTCTGCGCGGGCGCGTTCCGCTGGTGGCAAGCGGCAAGCTCGTCAATCCCGGTGACGTGGCCTGGGCGTTGGCGACCGGGGCGGATTTCGTGACCAATGCTCGGGGCTTCATGTTTTCGCTGGGCTGCATCCAGGCGCTCAAATGCAACCGGAACACCTGTCCCACCGGGATCACGACGCACAACCCGCGCTTTCAGGCAGGGCTGGTGGTCGAGGACAAGGAGTTGCGGGTGGCGGCCTATGCACAGGAGATCATCAAGGAGGTCGAAACCATCGCCCATTCGGTGGGCGTGGCGGAGCCGCGCCTGATGCGGCGCGACCACGTGCGGGTGGTCCAGCCGGATGGCCGCACGATCCTGATGTCGGACTTGTGGCCCGCATCGGACGCGGCATCGCGGCACACCTGAGAGGTCGCCGCGTCGCGCGCGCCAAAAACGACACCGGCAGCGGCGATCGGCCAAAACCCGCGAAAACCGATATTTGGCTTTTGAAATGCACGGTTAAACAGAGTAGCGATGCGTATCGAAGCATCGAAAAGAGAGAGGGCCGAAATGACATTGTCCGAAGCATTTCTATGGCCGGGAACCAAGGTGTGTGAACGTCTTGGTGTCGACCCGGAAGGCGAAGCGGCCTTGATCAGATGGATGGTCAATACCTTTGTCTATCTCGTCGTCAGCCTGATCATTGTCTTTCTCATAATGGCATAGGGTCGGGGGTCCGGGCGCTGCCTTGACGTGCAAGGGCATAGCCGAGGGGCGGGCGCGGTACCCCGTCCTTCCCCCGGTCCGACATCCGCCGAAGGTGAGGTCACCCGGGCTCACGGGATGTCGCGTGATGGCTGGACCCTGACGCCCGCGACGTGGACGCGTCTGACCCGTGACGCAACAAATATCACCGCGCCGATGGTCCCGATCCCACCACGCAGACGTGAGTCAAGTTTGTTTGGCCGTAACCGTATCTCCCGCTATATATTCCTGAGAACCAGAATGAGGATCTCATGGCGTATCGTTGGACCAACACCCTGACAGCCGAGGATGTCACACCGTATTCCACCTTTCTGAACCGGCGGCAGCTGATGGCAGGGATGGCTGCTGGTGGGATTGCCGGGGCGCTGCCGATGGCCGCCCGCGCGCAGGACGGGCTCGAACCGAACACATTCGAAGAAATCAGCAATTACTGCAATTATTACGAGTTTGGCACCGGCAAGGAAGATCCCCCGCGATACGCCGATGCGCTGACGATCGACCCGTGGACGGTGCGGATCGACGGCTTGGTGGACAAGCCCGGCGATTACAGCTTTGCCGACATCCTGAGCCAGATGACGCTTGAGGAGCGCATATACCGGTTCCGCTGTGTCGAGGCGTGGTCAATGGTTGTGCCCTGGAACGGGTTCGAGCTGGCCGATTTGCTGGATTGGGTCGGCGTTCAATCCGCCGCGAAATACGTCGCCTTTGAAACCGTGCTGCGGCCGGACGAAATGCCGGGGGTTTCGCGCCCGGTTCTGGAGTGGCCCTATGTCGAAGGCCTGCGGCTGGACGAGGCGATGCATCCGCTGACGATGGTGGCCACAGGTATCTATGGCCGGGACATCCCGAAACAGAACGGCGCACCGATGCGGTTGGTGGTGCCATGGAAATATGGCTTCAAGTCGATCAAATCGATCGTGCGGATGTCACTGGTCGAGGACGAACCGCCGGCAAGCTGGAATGTCGCCAACCCGCGCGAATACGGCTTTTACAGCAATGTGAACCCAAAGGTGGATCATCCCCGCTGGTCGCAGGCCACCGAACGCAGGCTTGGCGGCGGGCTGTTTGCCAAGCGAAAGCCGACGCTGATGTTCAATGGCTACGAGGACGAGGTGGCCAGCCTCTATGACGGCATGGACCTGCAGAAGTTCTTCTGAGTGGTTGACGCGCTGAACACCGCGCTGCGGCGTGTACCGCCCTGGACGCTTTATATCCTGGCCCCGCTGCCGGTGGCCTGGATCTATTATCTCGGTCTGACCGGGGGTCTTGGCGTCGATCCGGCGAAACGGATCGAACATCAGCTTGGCCTCTGGGCGCTGTGGCTGCTGATCGCGGGGCTTGCGGTGACACCGTTGCGGCGCTGGGCAGGCCTCAACCTTATGCGTTTCCGCCGCGCCATCGGGGTGATCACCTTCTTTTACCTGCTGGCGCATCTGCTGACATGGCTGGTGCTGGACGTGCAGTTCCAGAACGTCTGGGCCGATATCGTCAAGCGGTGGTACATCACGGTCGGTATGGCGGCGTTTGTCATGATGCTGCCATTGGCCGTGACCTCGAATGACTACAGCCTGCGCCGGCTGGGTACGCGGACATGGCGCAAGCTGCATTGGCTGATCTATCCTGCCGCCCTGCTTGGAGCGCTGCATTTCGTGCTGCTGGTCAAGGGGGTCCAATGGGAACCCGTTCTGTACGCGCTTGTCATCATCGGCCTTCTCATCAGCCGGATTCGCCCCGCGTCCCGGCCGGGATGGGGCCGTATCACGCAGGCCTGACCCGCACCTCTTGTAGCGGTCTTCGCATTTTGCACCAAATCTAGGCAAGCGCCGGCAAGAATTACGCCAACGCGCTCCTGAGGGGTCGAAAGTTGCGCCAAACGCATGATTTCACGAGGGAATCGAAAAGCTGAAAAAAGTGCAGATTGGGTGATTTTTTTGCTTGCGGAGTCTCTGCACTAACCGTAGAACCCCCTTCACCGGCGGCGCTGAGGTGGTTGTTGGTACGGTGGAAGGGACGACGGGCTTTGTGTCGGTTGGAACGGAAGGCGGATAATTCAGGGGTTTGTCAGGGCGGGCGCGCCGCGGTTAGGGCGCACTGGTCTGGTTTTGTTTCTGGGTTGCTCTTTGACATTGATAATATCTGAAGAGATA
>NZ_JAIPUS010000049.1 GCF_020055675.1 Marivita sp. | reverse complement strand
GATGGTGCCACCCAGCAGCGAGTTCGCCTGCAACCCGAGAATGGTGACCATCGGGATGGCGGCGTTTTTCAGGGCATGTTTCGCCACCACCTTGCGGTAGGGCAGCCCCTTCGCTTTCGCGGTGCGCACATAGTCCTGCTGCATGACGTCCACCATGGCGCCGCGCAACTGGCGAGTGAGGATCGCGGCGGCGGCCAGCCCCAGGGTGAACGCCGGAAGCGCGATGTGCTGCCACCAGCCGACCAGGCTTTCGCTGATCGGCGTATAACCCGTAGCGGGAAACCAGGGGTTTCTGATGGCGAGCACCAGCACCAGCATCAGCCCCAGCCAGAACATCGGCAGCGCCACGCCCGAGACCGACAGAAGCCGGATCGCGTGATCCCCCGCCTTGTTCTGCCAGACTGCCGCCAGCACCCCCAGCGGCACGCCCAGCACGATGGCGATGAAGATTGAGAACAGCACCAATTCCACCGTTGCCGGCAGGAAGATGGCGACATCCTGCGCAACCTCGCGGCCAGTATAGACGGACGTGCCCAGATCGCCCTGCACGAGGTTGCCGATGTAGATCGCGAAACGCACTGGCAGCGCGCGGTCGAAGCCGCGCTCAACACGGATCTGCTCGACCATCTCCTGCGAGGCATCCGGCCCCGCTGCCAAGCGTGCGGGGTCACCGGGCGCCACATTGGCTACCGTGAATGTGATCACGGCAAGGCCTAGCAGCATCACCACCATCAGGCCCAGTCTCTTTAGGATCAGTCGTCGCATGTCACCCGCCGTTCAATGGGAAGCGGGCGCCACCGCTTCGGCAGCGCCCGCTGGCCCTGATCCACCAGATCAGGGCTGCTCGATATAGAGCGGGTAAAGATCCACCTCGGCCGTCATCCGGATCGGGCTGTCTTCATAGCCCTTTACGTAGGTCTTGTAGGCAAACATGCGCTGTCGCATCATGCCGAAGATCTCGGGCTGCAAGTCGACGATACGTTCTTGGATGTCGGCATAGATCGGCGCCCGCTCATCCCAATCCGACAGCTTGCGGGCTCCTTCGATCATGTCGATCAGCTTGTCGTCCTCGAGAAAGTGCGAACCATAGTACTTGCCTTGGGACGAGGGATGGTACTGGATCGCCACCGCGTCCGGGTCGGTCGAGACCGGCGTCGTGAATATACACATCAGGTCCGGGCTTTCCTCGACGTCCGCCGCGCGGGCGACCATATTGGGCCAGGTCAGCGGCACCATCTCAAGCTCGATATCGAGTTGCTTGAGACTGTTGAGCAGTGCAAGCCCCATTTGGCGCTGCTGCTCCAGCCCTTGGACATAGACGTATTCCAGTGTGATCCCACCTTCGGGCCACTGCGACTTGGAAAGGTATTCGCGCGCCTTTTCCAGATCCTGGCGCGGCATGCCCTCGACGTCGATCTTACCCTTGATGGCGTCGGTGAAGGCTGAGGTCTGAAGCGTCGCGTTGCCGTTATAGACCTGGATGAAGGTCTCATAGTCAAAGGCATGGGCGACGGCCTTGCGCAGGTTGATGTCCGACATGTAGTCACCCTGGGTGTTCATCTTGATCCCAAAGGACGTCAGCGCCGGGGTCGAGGAAACTTCGATATTGGGCCGCTCGCCCACAACTTCCAGTTCCTCGGCGGTCAGGTCGGTCACAAGATCAACCTTGCCCGAGATCAGCGCCGCGCGCTGGGACGAGGTCTCGCGGATCAACTGATAGATGATGCCGCCCATATCGTCGTTGTCGTAGGGAAAGCCCTTCCAGTAATCGTCATTGCGCTTCAGCCAATAGGCCGTACCCTGATCGAATCTTTCCAAGCTATAAGGCCCCGAGCCAGCGGCGTTCTGGGACAACCAAGCCTTGCCGAAATCGCCGTCCACGACATTGGGCTCAACCTGATCGGGGTTGACGATGAACCACCAGGGCAAGAACGATAGAAACGGCGCATAGGACCGGTCGAGCGTGAACTCCACCGTATGCTCATCCAGCGCCTTGATGTTCTCGGACCTCAGTACATCGGACAGCATCCACGAGACACCCTCGTTCATGTCCAGAACGCGCTGATAGGAATAGACGACAGCCTCAGCGGTGACCGGATCGCCGTTGTTGAAGGTCGCCTCGGGGGCCAGGTTGAAGGTCCAAGTCAGGCCATCCTCAGAGGTGCTCCAGTCGGTGGCAAGCCAGGGTTCTACCGTCGGCGGATCGCCAGAATACTTCACAAGCCCGTCATAGAGCGCCTGGGTCATCATGCGGATAGCATAGTCGTAGGGCTGGCCGGGATCGATGTGGGATACAGCTTGGCGGCCGCCGATCACCATCCAGAACTCGCCATCACGCTTCTCAACCGCGCCCGCGGGCGTGCCCAGCGACATCACGGCTGTAAGCGCCAGCGCCGAGGTCAGTTTCAACAGTTTCATAGTCCTTCTCCATGTCGGTGGTCCCGACGACGCCGGGCCGGTTCAGGGGTGTTATCACCGGGCTTTCTTGTGTGCCCTTTCTTACTTGACCATTAACTCAGATCGTGAGCGTCAGGAAAAAGAACGATTCCTGATGGCTGCCATTTGCCAAACCTATGAAACGGACTGGTTCAGGGCCCAACTGCAGCGAACTGCCGGATAGGGCGCCGCTTTCGCAACGCGAATGGCTCGCGCGATAGGCCGGGCACATCCGCACCATAAGCAAACGCTATTTGCGCAATGACCGTTCGCGGATGGTAATCGTAGAAAAAGTAGAACTCGGCCGCGTCCCGAACGCAGGCGATTCCGCCACGAAAGGATGAGCGATGACCACCCTGAGCCAGAGGGCGCCTAGTCAAACCTGTCGGATGCTCACCGCCGCAGACATCGAGGCGCTTGCCATAGGTGCGTGGATCCTCGGCACCGGGGGCGGCGGCGATCCCTATCACAAGCTGCTGAACATGCGCATCCTTTATGAGGCCGGGCGCGAAGTGACGTTGATCGACCCGATGACGCTGGACGACGATGCGGTCGTCGGCGTGCTGTCAAACATGGGCGCGCCGTTGGTCGGTCAGGAGCGCCTGGCCGATCCGGAATTCGCGCTGAAGCCGGTGCGGATGATGGAAGAATACATGGGCCGCAAGTTCGACGCGATTATGTCACTCGAAATTGGCGGTGGCAATGGCGTGCACCCGATGCTGGTGGCCGCGCTGACCGGGTATCCCGTGGTCGATGCTGACACAATGGGCCGGGCCTATCCCGAGGCGCAGATGACATCAGTCGCCGTGGCGGGTCTGCGGTGCTACCCGTTGACTATGGCCGATATCCGCGACAACGACGTAATCATCCCGCGCGCCGCCTCGTGGCGCTGGATGGAGCGGATCAGCCGCAAGGCTTGCACCGAGATCGGGTCTGTCGCCGCCACCTGCAAGGCGCCGCGCACCGGGGCCGAGATCAAGGCCCATGGCGTGCTCTATTCGGTTTCGAACGCCATCGCGCTCGGTCACAAGGTGCGCGAGGCGCGCACCGCCCATACCGATCCGATCGAGGCGGTGCTTTCGGCCGCCAAGGGCAAGCTGATGTTCCGTGGCAAGGTCGTGGACGTGGAACGCCGCGCAACCGAGGGCTTCCTGCGCGGTCAAGCCGTCGTCGAGGGGCTGGGCGATCATGTCGGCCGTGAGATGGTTGTGCATTTCCAGAACGAATTCTCGGTCGCCTATCTCGACGGGGACCCCGTGGTAATGACCCCCGATCTGATCTGCCTGCTCGATACAGTATCGGGCGAAGGCATCGGCACCGACGTGCTACGGTTCGGTCAAAGGGTCAGCGTGTTGGCGCTGCCGGCGCCAGATGTCTTCCTCAGCGAAAAGGGGATCGCCGCCGTGGGCCCCCGCGCCTTCGGCTTCGATCTGGATTTCACTTCGGTCTTCGAGGAAACACGGCCATGAAGCGCATCGGAATCGACGTCGGCGGCACCAATACCGATGCCACCCTTCTGGACGGTCACAAGGTGCTGACCTCGGTCAAGACCTTTACCACGGCCGATGTGACCACGGGCGTACGCGCGGCGCTTTCGGCACTGATCAAACAGGCCGGAGACGCGGCCAGGGACGTCTCGGCGGTGATGATCGGCACCACCCATTTCACCAACGCGGTGGTCGAAAGGCGCAATCTGGGTCGCGCCGCCGCGATCCGCATCTCGCTGCCCGCCTCGGCCAGCCTTGTGCCGTTCTGCGACTGGCCGAAGGATCTGGCGGCCAAGGTTAACGGCGGGGTCTATCTGGTCGAGGGCGGTCACGAATACGACGGCCGCCCGCTGGTCCCCATGGACGAACGCGCCGTCGCCGAAGCCGCGCGCCAAATCGCCCGCGACGGGATCGAGGCGGTCGCCATTTCCGCCACCTTCTCACCGCTGACAGCGGAATGCGAGGAACGCGCCTTCGAGATCGTGAAGAACGAAGCCCCCGACGTGCATGTCACCATGTCCGCAACCCTGGGGCGCATCGGCCTTCTCGAACGCGAGAACGTGGCGCTGATGAACGCCTCGTTGATCGGGCTGGCGCGCGACACAACCCGCGCCTTCGTCGATGCAGTGGCCGACTGCGGACTTGGCGCGCAGCTTTTCATCACGCAGAACGACGGCACCGTGGTGCGCGAGGATGCGGCACGGGAATATCCCGTCTTCTCCTTCGCTTCGGGACCGACGAACTCCATGCGGGGTGCGGCGCTTCTGGCCGGGATCGAGAACGCCATGGTCTGCGACGTGGGCGGCACCACGGCCGACATTGGCTGCTTGGTCAACAGCTTCCCGCGCGAGGCAAACAACGTGGTCGACGTGGGCGGCGTGCGCACCCTGTTCCGCATGCCCGACCTTCTGTCGATCGCCCTTGGCGGCGGCACCAAGATCAACCGCGCGCCGTTGACCGTCGGCCGCGAATCCGTTGGCTATCGTCTGGGACAGGAGGCACTGGTCTTTGGCGGCAACCAGATCACCGCTACCGACATCGCCGTGGCCGCAGGGTTACTCGACATCGGCGATAAGAGCCTGGTCACCCACCTGCCCGCCGATTTCGTCAAGGCGGCCTTAGCCGAGATGCACGAGCGCGTGGCCGAAGCTGTGGACCGCATGAAGACGGATGCCGCCGAAATCCCGCTTCTGGCGGCCGGTGGCGGCGCGATGTTGATCCCCGAAACGATGCCGGGCATCTCAAAGGTCGTCCATGTGGAACACAACGGCGTCGCCAACGCCGTAGGGGCCGCCATGGCGCAGATCTCGGGTGAAACCGACAAGATCTATCGCGACATGGAACGTGACGAGGCCATTGCCGCCGCCCGCGCCGATGCGGTCGAAGCGGCGGTCGGCGCCGGTGCCGCGCGCGAGACGATCAAGGTGATCGAGGTTGAGGATTTGCCGCTGGCCTATCTGCCGGGTCGCGCCATCCGCACTCGTGTGCGCGTGGTGGGCGATGCGGCGGCGCTACAACCCCCAGTGCCCGCATGAGCCGCCCAACCCTTGGCTTGCTGGTGATCGGCCAGTCGCCGCGCCCCGACCTGGAGGCTGAATTTGTCCATATACTGGGCAATGCTGCCGACCTGCGCCTGATGGGCGCGCTCGATCACCTCGATGATGACGGCATCGCCGCGACGGCCCCCCGGGACGACAAAGATACGCTCTATACCACCCTGCCCGACGGCCACTCGGTGCTGATCAGCAAGGCGGCGGTGACCAAAGGCATGGCCCAGCGGCTTGCCGAACTCGACCGGCTCGGCGCCGATGTGGCGGTCGTCTGCTGCACCGGCCGATTTCCCAGTCTTTCCACGCCGGGTGTGCATTTCGCCTCGGATCTGCTGTCCGGCGCCGTGGCGGGCGCTCTGCCTCACGGCGGCCGGCTGGGTATTTTCCTGCCCACCGCCGCCCAGGCAGCCGAGGGTCACAAGCGCTGGGAGCTTGTAGGACGCGAAAGTGCCTTCGTGGCTCTGTCCCCCGATGCCGACGACGCCACGATCAAGACCGCGGCGCGCGAAATGGCGGCCCATGCCCCCGATATCGTCGTCCACGACTGCATCAGCTACAAGCCCCACGCCCGCGATCTTGCGCGCGCCATCCACGGGCGACCAACGCTTCTGGCAGTTTCGGTCGCGGCCCGTTTCGCGGCCGAACTGGCCGGCATCTGAGCCACCGACTCTGTCATGAGTGCGTCAGACTTGCGATGGCGGTCTTGATGATGAAGCCTGCGAACATCGCCGCCGTTTTATTGCGATCGAGCTCAGCGTCGTCGCATTGGTCGAGCAGGAACAGCCGCACTATGGCGGGCGCCACATGCGGCAGGCAGCGGCTCTGAACCGCATCAAGCAGACGGTAGATGTGTAGAAGGTCCGCAGCGGGCACACGGACCGCCACCTGCCGGCCGATCGCGTCATACACGATCCCGAATTGGATGCGGTTGCCGTTGGCGGCCATCCGGATCATCTCAAAGGGCTGCACCTCGGCCAGCAGCAGTTGCACCTGCATGGGCACGAGTAGCCCGTCTGCATCGGCCTCGTCAGTCCAGGCCAGCCACAGCTTCTGGACATGGGCGCGCAGGTTGGCGTCCTCAATGAGCGACGGCTTGATCCCGTCGCCCACCAAGTTCGCGGACACAGTGCAGCAACGGCATCTCTGCGCAAAGCGCACTATTGCCAAAGGTGTCACACCGTGGTGTCCAAGCCCCGGAACGCATCAAAAACGCGGCCCGAAGGCCGCGCGAAGATATGCAGCGAGCGCGTCCTCTCAGGACGGCGGTGTCAGCTTGTGGATCTGTCCTTCGTCGACCGCGGTGTAGAGGCTGCCATCGGGACCGAGCACCAGCGACCGGAACCGCGCGCTTTCCATGGGCAGGGTCATCTCGGTGACATCCTCGACCGAGATCTCGCCGTCCTCGGTCCGCAGCTCGATCACGTCGATCCGCTGACCGAGAGGGGTGCCGCCAAAGCCGATCCCCATCAGCCCGACAACCATCGCGCCATCCCATTCGCCCCAGTCTTCGCCGCTCAGGAACTCGGCCGAGGACGTGCCTTGTGACCACCCATTGTTGGTCCAGATCGGCGGCATCGCGTCCGGATAGGTTTCGAAATCGGTCATTGGCATGAAGGCGGCGCGTTCATAGCGGTTCATGCCCTCCATCTGGTTCGGCATGTATCCGCAATAGCCGTCCGGGCAATCGCCCCGCCCGGCCATGTTGTCACGCGGATCCCAGCCGCCGTTGCCGCCATTTTTCAGCACCGTGATCTCGTCGGAATGCCATGGTCCGTGTTCGGCGACGATGGGTTGGCCGGTCTCGGGATGGAAGGTGAGGCCCTGCACGTTGCGGTGACCGTACGTATAGATGCGCGGGTCAAACCCCTCGGGCGGCGCGTTCTCGGGCGCGGCATTGCCGTCGGTGTCGACGCGGATGATCTTGCTGCCCATGATGGTCGGGCTTTGCGGGATCTCGGCTTGGTGATTGTCGCCGGTCGTCAGGTAAAGATAATCGCCCTCGGGTCCGAACCGCACCCGCCCGCCATTATGCGTGCCGGTGCCGCCGAACGGGTGATCCGTCGCCTCCGTTTTGTAGGGCACGTCGTCGATGATGTCGGTCCGTTCCGACACATCCGTGAAATCATCGTTGACGACCAGGCGCATCAGCCGGTTGGTGGGAGGATCGGACTGGGTGGAAGCCGAATAGACATAGATCCGGCGGTTCTCCTCGAAGTTCGGATCAACTGCAACGCCGTTCATCCCGGCCTGGCCGTCGCAAAACAGATCGGACGCCGTGCTGGCATAATTCTCGGTCCCTTCCAGGCCAAGCAGCGCATTGACGTCGCCCGATGGCATCCGCACCGAAAGGCCGTCGCATTTTTCGGTAAAGAACATCGTGCGGTCGGGCAGGAACGCCATGTCCCACGGACTGTCCAGATCGGACAGGACCAAGCTGTGTTCCAGGCTGCTTGTGTTCGTTCCGACCTGCGCAAGACCGGGAGACGCCACCGCAATCGTCGCCAGCAATGGCGGAACGATCCAATGGGCCTTGGTGCGGATTTGCTTGAATGACATGAGTTTCCTCCCTGAGGCGCGTGTAGTTGTGCCGGCAAGGATCCCGACCGCCTGGTGACATGCGCCGATATCCTGCCTGATACGGAAACGAGCGAGTGTCCGAAGGGTTCCCGCAGCGGTCTCGATTCCGCCTGTGCCCGCCCGAGCCCCGCAGCAGGCGCCAGGAGCGCCGTGTCGCCAAGCCTCCCGTCTGACCAAGGTGCGCCGTCCCCTCGCGGCGCACCCTCCGGGGATCAGCCGAACATCCAGACGATCGCGGCGCAGGCGGTCACGCCCGCCACGACGTTCATTATCAGCCCGATCTTCAGGAAGTCGGTGAACTCGTAATTGGCCGCACCGTAGATCAGCGTGTTGGTCTGGTAGCCGATGGGTGTTGCGAAACTTGCCGATCCTCCGAACATGATCGCCATGACCAGCGCTCTGGGGTCAAGCCCGATGGTCTCTGCCACACCGATGGCGATCGGCGTGAAAACCACCGCAACCGCATTGTTCGTGACCGTCTCAGTGAGGACTGATGCCAGAAAGTAGATCGACAACAACGCGAAAAAGGGCGGGAAATCAGAAATCAGGCCCGAAAGCTGATCGACCAGGAGCTTGACCGTGCCTGCATTCTGAAGCCCTGTGCCGATTACCAGCATTGCGAAGATCAGCACGAGGATCGACCCGTCGATCGCGCTCCAGGCCTCGTCCGCATCGATGCAGCGAAGGACCAGGCTGGCGCAAACGGCAAGGATCGCAAGCGTTGCAATGTCGAACAGACCAATTGCGGCCAACCCGACCACCGCCAGTATGGCGGCCAGGGCAATCGGCGCGCGTTTGCGGCGGAAGGCCCGGGCGGCCGGGCGGCTGACGGAGACCAGCTCGGCCTCATCCTCGAGCCTGCGATAGGCATCCGCCGGTCCGTTCATCAACAGCTTGTCAGCCGGACGCAAATATATGTCTTCAAGCCCTGGTCCAAGGTTGTTCTCCGGCCGGCTCGCGCCCAGGACCCGCACGCCGTAGCGCTGCCCGAGCGCCATGCGGCCCAGGTTACGCCGTCTTGCCGCCTTGCGCGGGGACACGATGACCTCGACCGTGACACATTCGTCGTCGCTCACCGCCTCGGGGCCCAGTCCGACCGTCAAACCGTCGTCTTCCTCCATCGTCAGAAGCTCGGAGGTCGACGCGCGGAAGATCACCTTGTCGCCTTCCTGAACCGGATGATCGGGCGACGGATCGTTCCGGGTCTCCCCGTCATGCCCGTCATGGCGGATCGAAAGCACCTGGACGCCCGATCGGTTGAACGCCTCGACATCTTCCAATGTCGGGCCGGCATGGTCCTCGTCGGCAATGATGGCCTCGGACAGGAACCGTGTCTCTCCCATGAGCCGGTCGGGATCGCTGGTGCCACGGTTGGGCAGCAGCCAGGGCCCCAGGAGGATCAATGTCAGCCCGCCCGCGATTGCCACCAGGATACCGATGGGCGTGATCTCGAATATGCTGAAGGCATCGAGCCCCTGCTCGCGGGCGACACCATCCACGAGCAGATTGGTCGAGGTGCCGATCAGCGTGCAGGTCCCGCCCAGGATCGCGACGTAGGACAGGGGCATCAGCAGACGGGTGGACGCCATATCAAGCGCATTGGCAAGACGGATCACCACGGGGATCAGCATGAGCACGACCGCCGTGTTGTTCACGAAACCCGATGCCACCATCGCAGTGCCGAGGACCATGGCAAGCGCGAGCTTCGGGCGGCTCTGCCCCTGCCGGATCGCAAGTTGCGAAATCGCTTCCAGAACACCGGTCCGGACGAGCGCGCCCGACAGGACAAACATCGCCCCGATGGCCAGCGGAGCGGGGTTGGAGAACACCGACAACAACTCATCCGGGCTGACAAACCCCAACGCCACGAAGACCGCGGCAAAGCCTGCAGCGGAGACTTCGGGCGGATAGCGTTCCGACATCATCAGCGCGAAAAGCGCGATGATAAGCCCAAGGGCGATGACGGATTTGTAGTCGCTCAGGACGTTGACGAGGTCCGACATCGCATTCAAACCCACCAAAGGTTCTGTGTGTTATCGAAGATAAAAATCCATTTTTCCTCTCGAACCAAGCCAGCTCATTCAGGCCGAATTTGCACCAGACCACAAGGATCATCGCATCTTCGCACCGCAGGGCCGCCCGCGAACCAGACCAGCGGTCGCTTCGTGACGTCAACACAATGGGTCCCTGCCGGTTCCGCCGGGATCACTCCAGCCGCACCAATTCGAGCGGCTCCAGCGCCGGGTCGGGCCCCTGCAGCAGGGTCATCATGACGGGGACGGGATGGGCGGAGGTTGACCCGTCTCTTGCGCGCGCACCCCGCGCGTAATCATCCGGGCTGACGGCCCTGCCTGGCTGGACGAACGGGCGGGATGGAACCGCAAGCTCTACACCGTCTTGGCGACGCAACACGTCCCGCGGCAGGTCGGCAGTATCAGGCGGGTTGGCGCGGCAGCCGCGATTGCAGAGCGACGCAGGACCCAAAACCTGGCATCAGGATCGCTATGTCGACAAGAGAAACCGTCGCTTCAGCGTGGCAAAACCTCGATCTAACGCTCTGCCAACCCTTCTCCGGGCCCTTGTTTCAAGGTTGTCTCCATCTCGTCCAGACCATTCACGGCGGCCCGTACCTGCGCGTTATCGGGCCTTTTTGCCAGATCGACTGTGGGCAGCTGCGCACCAAAATCCATCTCCATCTGCCGCTGTGCCTCGGCGACGACGGCTTGAACGACAGGCGCGGTCTTCTTTGAAGCGGCGTCGGCTTGGCCTAACAGTTGGCCATCTATAGCCTGGCTTGCCCTCTCCATATCGGCTTCTGTTCCCCTTGGTCCATCCGACGGCGGTGTCATCGGCATGGCGCGCGCACTCAAGGACAGATTGCCCTGCGGCCCCCCTCCCCCGGGCTCTGGAAACGGCAACTCGCCCGTCTGCGCCGCGTGGATCGCCTTGAACAGCCGGTCGTCAAAATATTGGATCCGTTTGGCCCGGACCGGCATTTGCGCGTCGATCACCATGACAATCTCGTCGAGCGGCAGGCGGCGCGCCTCGTCTTCAGGCAACAACGAACTTTCTTCGGTCCGGGTGGATTGGCTGCGGCCCTCGAAGGGGTTCTTGCCGATGGACTGGGAGCGCGTAATGACGGTCTTCGTGGTCTTGCCCACCGCCTTGCTCAGCTCCTCGACGGTTTTCTCATCCGAGGGCGTCAGGTAGAGCTTGACGCCCGCGTTGCCCTGCAGGGCGCGACGGGTGTTCTCGCCGTAGATTTCATCGAGGGCGGGGATGGTTTGGGTGACAACGGCAAGGTGGCCGCGGTAGGTCCGCAGGGTCTCGATGCTCTCAACCACGATCGGCATTTTGCCCAAGCGATTGAACTCGTCGAGCATGATCATCACCGGCCACGGCTCATCCGGTCCAGGATCCTTTTCCTGCATGGCCGAGAGAAGATCGGAGAAGAAGAGGCGGATCAGTGGGGCGAGGGGTTTCACCATCAGCGGCTGGACGACGAGATAGACCGAGAAGGGCTGCTTGCGGATCGTTCGGAAATCAAAATCCGACACCGCCGTCGCCTCGTCGATGGCCGGGTTCTGCCATTGGTCGAGCCCAGAGGTCATCAGGAGCGAGACATAAGAGGTCAGTGTGTCGTTGTTGGTCGAAGCGAGCCGCGTAAAGATCAGCTTGGCAGCCCTGTTATCCACCTCGTGGCCGCGCGCGAAGTATTCCTTCTGCTTGTTCCCGCCGGAGGCGGCGATGCGATAGATCTCGCCCAAGGTGGGACGCTTGCGCTGGAACGCCAACAGGCCTGCCGCCACGAAGAGGTCGATCCCGCCTTTCAGGAGGCCCTGCACCCGGTCGTTGTCGCTCTGCAGGAAGAGCGTCGCCAGGAGCTGCAATTCCATCTGCTGGCGCGCGGGGTCTTTTAATTCAGCGATGCGCAGGAGCGGGTTGTAGCGATGCGTGCGCTTGCCCTCCCAATCGGTGGGGGCAAAGC
>NZ_JAIPUS010000048.1 GCF_020055675.1 Marivita sp. | reverse complement strand
ACATCGCTGGGCTTTGGTGCGAAACAAACGGCGTCGGGCCTGACGTTCCTCTTCGGCTCGGGCGACGCGGCAGACGGCACACGCGCTTTCCTCGGGATCACCTATGGCAACAGCGCGGACAGCGGCGTCGAGAACAACCCGCTTCTGCTGGTCCTGTTGATCTCGGCGATCACTGCGGTGGCGCTGGTTTCGGTGGTGCGTGGCCTTGACGGCGGTGTGAAGGTGCTGTCCGAAATCAACATGGGGCTGGCTGCACTGCTGCTGCTCTTCGTGTTCTTCGTGGGTGGCCCGATCTTCCTGATCACGCTGTTCTTTGACAGTATCTGGGCGTATTTCCAGAACCTGTTTGCCCTGAGCAATCCGTTCGGGCGCGAGGATGTGAACTTCAGCCAGGGCTGGACGTCCTTCTACTGGGCGTGGTGGATCAGCTGGTCGCCCTTCGTCGGCATGTTCATCGCCCGTGTGAGCCGGGGCCGTACGGTGCGTGAATTCCTCATTTGCGTGCTGATCATCCCGACAACGGTTTGTATCCTGTGGATGACCGTCTTCGGTGGTACGGCGCTCAACCAGGTTGTTGCCGATGGCTACACCGGGGCGCTGGATGCGCCGCTCGAACTGAAGCTGTTCCAGATGCTTGCGGAACTGCCATTGGCCACCATCACCTCTGTCATGGGTATCGTGCTCGTGATCGTGTTCTTCGTCACCTCGTCGGATTCCGGCAGCCTCGTGATCGACACGATCACCGCGGGCGGCAAGGTTGATGCGCCGGTGTCGCAGCGGGTGTTCTGGTGCATTTTCGAGGGCGCAGTGGCGATCGTGTTGTTGATTGGCGGCGGGCTTGCGTCGTTGCAGTCAGCGGTGATCTCGACGGGCCTGCCGTTCACGCTGGTGCTTCTGGTGATGTGCTACGCGATCTGGAAAGGACTCGCGAGCGAGCAACGATGACCTGACCGAAACTTTCGCATAAGGCCCCGGCGCGGCTGCGCCGGGGCCTTTTTCGTGCGCGGCCTTGACGCTGCTGGTCGCGCGCGGTTGATATGCACAGCACCGGGGTGAGGAGAGCGACATGCTGGATATGAATTTCGTACGGGCGCAGTTCCCGGCCTTTTCGGAGCCGTCGCTCCGGGGGCAGGCCTTTTTTGAAAACGCTGGCGGGTCGTATACCTGCACACAGGTGATCGACCGCCTGACGCGGTTCTACCGCGCGCGCAAGGTGCAGCCCTATGGTCCCTATGACGCGTCACGCCTTGGGGGCGAGGAAATGGACGAGGCCCGGACACGGCTGGCCGCGCTTTTGGGGGTAGAGGCCGACGAGCTGAGCTTTGGACCGTCGACGACGCAAAACACCTATGTTCTCGCCCAGGCGTTCCGGCAGTTCATGCAGCCCGGAGAGGCGATCATCGTCACCAACCAGGACCACGAGGCCAATACCGGACCATGGCGGCGTCTGGCCGATGACGGCATCGAGGTCCGAGAGTGGCGAATTGATCCGGATACCGGGCATCTCGACATCAAGGACCTTGAAAACCTGCTGGATGACAAGGTGCGCCTGGTCTGTTTTCCGCATTGCTCGAACGTGGTCGGCGAGATCAATCCGGTGCTGGAGATCACCGCGCTTTGCCATGCCGCGGGGGCCTTTGTCTGTGTTGATGGCGTCAGCTATGCACCGCACGGCTTTGCCGATGTGGGCGGGATGGGGCCCGATATCTACCTGTTTTCGAGCTACAAGACCTATGGTCCGCATCAGGGGATCATGGTGATGCGGCGTGCCTTGGGAGAGCTGTTGCCCAATCAGGCGCATTATTTCAATGCGGATACGCTCTACAAGCGCTTCACCCCGGCCGGACCTGATCATGCGCAGGTGGCGGCCTGCGCTGGCATGGTGGATTACATGGACGCTCTTGGCGCGCATCACGGCGTTGCAGCAGGCGGGGCGCATGACCTCATGCGCGATCATGAAGTGCGGTTGTTGCAACCGTTGCTTGACGCGGTGAAGGATCGCAATTCGGTGCGGCTCATTGGCCCGGAACAGGCCACGTCGCGCGCGCCCACGGTGGCGCTGGCGCTGAACAGACCGGGCGCCGAGGTTGCGGCAGAGATGGCGAAACGCGGTATCATGTGCGGAGGCGGGGATTTCTATGCCGTGCGCGCATTGGACGCGATGGGTGTCGACATGCGGAACGGCGTGCTGCGCCTGAGCTTTGTGCATTACACGACCGAAGCCGAAGTGACCAAGGTGATCGAGGCGCTGGACGCAGTTCTTTAGAATTGGTCGCGAGCTTCTGCTATCGCGCGACTGCCTCCAACCTGTTTTCCAACCTCGTCCGGGGTGCGCAGCACCGCTGACCGGTTTGCGCAACGTGCTCCGGGTCGCCAAGCCTCGCGTGGCAGACGACCGCTTTTGGGGCAACTTGGAAACCCGGAAGAGCGGCAATTGGTTTGACCTTTGAGGTTGGGCCGTTACGTCGCGACGGACAACAGAAAAGGGCTCGGGCATGACATCACCCACATTGGTATGGTTTCGCCGCGATCTGCGGCTGAGCGATCACGCGGCTTTGACAGCCGCCGCGGCCCGCGGCGGGCCGGTGATCCCGGTCTTCCTGCGCGACGCCGTGGTGGACGGTCTGGGGGCGGCCCCGAAATGGCGGCTGGGATTGGGGGTCGAATGCCTGGCCGAGGCTTTGACCGAAAAGGGCAGCCGCCTGATCCTCCGGTCCGGGGATGCGCGCGAGGTGATCCCGGCGCTGGTCAAGGAAACCGGCGCGGGCGCGGTGTACTGGCAGCGGGCCTATGACCCGGCATCGGTGGATCGCGACAAGGACGTGAAGGCCGCATTGAAGGACGCGGGCATCGCGGCGGAAAGCTTTGCCGGACACGTGATGTTCGAGCCGTGGACCGTCGAGACCAAGCAGGGCGAATTTTACAAAGTCTATACACCGTTCTGGAAATCGGTGCGGGACCGGATCGTAAAAGAGCCGTTGGCCGCGCCGCCCGCCTTGCCCGCGCCCCAGGCATGGCCCCGTGGCGAGGTGCTGGCGGATTGGGCGCTTGGCGCAGCGATGGATCGGGGGGCCGATTTTGTCCGACCTTTCGTGCAACTGGGCGAAAAAGCCGCGCAGGCGCGACTTGGGGCTTTCATGGCGTCCAAGGTCGCCGATTACGACAGCATGCGCGACATTCCGGGCGCGGACGGCACATCGAACCTGTCAGAGAATTTGTCTCTGGGGGAAATCAGCCCATCGCAATGCTGGCACGCCGGCCAACGGGCGATGCAAGACGGCAAGGCCGGGGCCGAGACCTTTCTCAAGGAGTTGGTCTGGCGCGAGTTTGCCTATCACCTCATGTGGCACACACCGCGCATCCTGTCGGACAACTGGCGCGAGGACTGGGCGTCCTTTCCGTGGAACGAGGATGAGCGCAAGAAAGAGGTCAAGGCGTGGAAGCAGGGCCGGACGGGCGTGCGCTTTGTCGATGCCGCGATGCGCGAGATGTACGTGACCGGCCGGATGCACAATCGCGGTCGCATGATCGTGGCAAGCTATCTGACCAAACATCTGATGTGTCACTGGAAAATCGGAATGGACTGGTTCGATGACTGCCTGATTGACTGGGATCCGGCCTCCAACGCGATGGGTTGGCAGTGGTCTGCGGGATCGGGCCCGGATGCGACACCCTATTTCCGCGTTTTCAATCCGGTGACGCAGCTGGACAAGTTTGACAAGGAGCGCGACTACGTCAGCCGCTGGATCGCGGAAGAGTATGAGACCGCGCACCCGGATGCCTTGAGCTATTTCAAGGCGATCCCGCGATCCTGGTCAATGTCCCCCGATGACAGCTACCCGGATCCGATCGTCACACCGGACGAGGGGCGCAAGCGCGCCTTGTCTGCCTACGAAAACCGCGATTTCTAGGCCGCGGCTCTCGTGACGGCCGGTGTGGTGACATGACCCATATCTGCATGTTATTCGTTGCCTTTTGCGGGCAGGGCCTATGTTGCGTTAAAACTTGCCTTGCCATGGTGGCTGCGGCTAGTACCCCCCGAAATACATACAGCGGATGGCGCGCATGATCCTGAGTTCGACAGACAAACAGCCCAACCTGCCACGCTACTTCACCCAGGTGTTCGCGATGGCAGATCGTTTGCGGAAGGGGCGCGTGGATTTCATCCTGCCGGATGGCCGCAAATTTCGCGCGGATGGTGCCGAACCGGGACCGGTGGCAGAAGTGCATGTGCACAATGACGACTTGTTCGCCCGCCTGATCCGGGATGGCGATCTGGGGTTCTGCGACGCCTATCTCGAAGGGTGGTGGAGCACGCCGGACCTGCAGGCGTTCATGGATTTCGTGCATGGCGACAACAACGAGGTTTACGACAGTTTTCCCGGCAAGAACCTGTTGCAGATGTACGAAAAGCTCCGGTTCTGGTTGCAGTCCAATTCCAAGCGGCAGGCAAAACGGAACATCAGCTATCACTATGATCTGGGCAACGACTTTTACGCCCTGTGGCTCGACGATACGATGACCTACTCCTCGGCCCTGTTCGAAACGGGTCAGGAGAGCCTCGAAAAGGCGCAGACTGCCAAGTATGCCAGCATGGTGGACCAGATGGGCGCGCAGGCGGGTGATCACGTGCTCGAAATCGGATGCGGCTGGGGTGGTTTTGCCGAATATGCCGCCAGGGAACGCGGGTTGCGCGTGACCGGTCTCACTATCAGCGAGGAACAATACAAGTTCGCCGTTGATCGAATCGAGAAAGCCGGACTGTCGGACCTGGTGACCTTCAAGTTGCAGGACTATCGCGATGAGCGCGGCAAATATGATGGGATCGCATCGATCGAAATGTTCGAAGCGGTGGGACAGAGGTACTGGCCGACCTATTTCTCTTCCGTGAAGGAGTGCCTGAAACCGGGCAAGAACGCGACGCTTCAGATCATCACGGTTGAGGATGCGCGCTGGGATGTCTACAATAGGGGTGTCGATTTCATTCAGAAATACATCTTCCCCGGAGGCATGCTGCCGAGCCCGACAGTGCTGCGCGAGGAAATCGAAAGCGCCGGTCTACAGGTCGCGCGGTCGATCGAATTCGGGGAAAGCTACAGCCAGACCCTGCGACGCTGGCACGAAACCTTCAATGAAAAGTGGGATCATGTTGCCAATCTTGGCTTCGATGACCGGTTCCGCAGAATGTGGAATTTTTATCTGACCTCTTGCGCGGCGACCTTCCTTAGCGGAAACTGTGATGTAACCCAGATCACGATCACGAGACCTGTTTGACATGCCAACCGCCGCCAAAGCCATTGCAGCCCTCTGTCTGGCGGCCTTGGGGTATCTTTCTTCCGAACTGGTCAAGACACTGGTCCCGGAACTCACGAATTTCGGTCGGTTCTCGCAATACAATGCGGCGATCGGCGCAGTGATTGGCTGGATCGTCGTGGGCAAGCGCGCCGGGCGTGGCACGCGCGATGCGATTGCCAACGGCTTGACCGGCGTTGGCGCGATGATCTTCTGGGCGTTGATCCTGCATGCCAGCTATGAGATGTTCAACCTGTCGATGAAGCGCCGGTTCGATGGACCCGTCGAGGCGTTTGCCGCGATTTTCGAGGTTGGTGTCGAATACGGTGCGCTTTTGCTGAACCCGATGATGATCTCTACATTCCTGATCGGCGCGGTGCTGACAGGCTACTTTTCGGAATACGCTGCGCGGCATTGGAAATAATCGATCTTGGCCCTGTCTCTCTTTTTCTACGGCACGCTGCGTCACGTGCCTCTTCTCGAGGCCGTGCTGGGCGTTGCCCCGGGCACGCTGCATCCCCGGCTGAGCGATGCGGTCCTGCCGGATCATCGCGTGTCCTGGGTGCGCGACGAAGCCTATCCAATGATCGAGAAATCCGCCGGGGTCATGGCCCAAGGCGTGATGTTGCGGGATGTCAGCGAAGATGAGGAAGAACGGCTAAGATATTACGAAGGCGCGTTTTCCTATCATCTGAGCGATGTGCAGATCGACGTGGACGGGCAGGTGCGCAAGGCGGCCTGTTTCTACCCCATGGCCTCGAAGCAGACACGCGGCGCAGAGTGGCATCTCCGGGACTGGGTCCGCATTTGGGGGGACATGGCGGTCGGCGCGGCGCGCGACGTGATGGCCCGCCGGGCACGGTACGATGCGGAAACGGCGGCAAATTTACACCCGTTTTTGATGGCGCGGCATTGGTCGCGAATGCTGGCGCGGCGGACTGCGGCGCCCACCACGTCTCGTTTCACGCCGCAGGATGGCGATGTCGCAATCACTGCGCGGGGCGAAGGATATCGCGGTTTCTTCGAATTGGCAGAGTTCCAGTTAAATCATCGGCGCTTTGATGGCAGCCGCAGTTCCACCGTTTCGCGCGAGGCGTTCGTTGCCTATGACGCCGCGCTGGTGCTCCCTTATGATCCGAAAACCGATCACATCTTGCTGATCGAACAGTTGCGATTTGGACCCTTGTGGCGCGAGGATCCGCGCCCTTGGGTGCTGGAACCGATCGCGGGGCTGGTCGACGCGGGCGAAGACCCGGCCGATGCCGCGCGTCGAGAGGCGATGGAGGAAGCGGCTCTGACCCTTGGACAGCTTGAGCCGATGGTCGGCGTCTATGCGTCGCCCGGATACTCAACCGAATTTTTTCATTGCTTTCTCGGCGTTACAGACCTTTCTGAATTCAAGACTTCAAATGGCGGTCTGGCTTCGGAGCACGAGGATATTCGCAGTCATGTCATGCCATACGGACGCGCAATGGACTTGGTCGGCACCGGCGAAATCAACGCCGGACCGCTTGTCATGATGCTGTATTGGCTGGCGGCGGAACGCGACCGATTGCGCGCCTCGGCTTGAGTTCCCGGCACTGCACGCCTACACAATTGGAAACCAAATTTGACGGGGGCACCATGCGATTTGCGGGCGAATTGGCCGAGGCTGTCGGCAACACTCCATTGATCAAGCTGCGCAAGGCGAGCGAGCTGACGGGATGTACCATTCTGGGAAAGGCCGAGTTCCTCAATCCGGGCCAGTCGGTCAAGGATCGCGCGGCCCTGTTCATCATCAAGGATGCCATTGAAAAGGGGCATCTGACCCCGGGTGGCACGATCGTCGAAGGCACTGCCGGAAACACCGGGATCGGGCTTGCGCTGGTGGGGGCGTCCATGGGGTTCAAGACGATCATCGTGATCCCGGAAACCCAAAGCCAGGAAAAGAAGGAGATGTTGCGGTTGGCAGGGGCGGAATTGGTCGAAGTCCCGGCGGCGCCCTACAAGAATCCGAACAACTATGTCCGCTATTCCGGGCGTCTGGCCGAAGAGATGGCGCGACGCAGCAACAAGGGTGTGATCTGGGCCAACCAGTTCGACAACGTTGCCAACCGGCAGGCGCATGTGGAAACCACTGGCCCCGAGATTTGGGAGCAGACGGATGGCAAGGTTGACGGCTTCATCTGCGCCGTGGGTTCCGGCGGCACGCTGGCAGGGGTGGCCGAGGCGCTTCAGCACAAGGGCGTGAAGATCGGGCTGGCCGATCCCATGGGGGCCGCGCTTTATTCCTATTACACCACCGGAGAGTTCAAATCCGAAGGCGGATCGATCACTGAAGGGATTGGCCAAGGGCGCGTCACAGCCAACCTCGAAGGCTTCAAACCCGATGTCGCCTACCGAATCCGCGATGAAGAAGCGCTGCCCATCGTGTTCGATCTGTTGTCCGAAGAGGGGCTGTGCCTTGGTGGATCGTCGGGCATCAACATCGCCGGGGCGATGCGCCTGGCCAGGGATTTGGGGCCGGGCCAAACAATCGTGACGATCCTGTGCGACTATGGCACGCGCTATCAATCCAAGCTGTTCAACCCTGATTTCCTGCGTGAAAAGGGTCTGCCGGTTCCGGATTGGATGGCCGCGGCCCCAGTGGATATTCCCACGGTTTTCGAGGACGTATGACGCGTTTCCTGGCGGCTTTCCACGCGGCACTTCTCCTGTGTCTTGTCGCCGTCGGTCCGGCTCTCGCGCAAAGCGAAGCGGTCGACTACGACTCCTGGCAGCAGGTGGCCGAACGCGCCGAAGAGACAATTGCACGCGACCGTGCCTCGACCGAGGCGCTGGAAGCGTTGCGGTCCGATCTGGCCGCGTATCGCGAGCGCCTGCTTGCTCGGCAATCGCAGGAAGATCCGCGCATTTCCACATTACGCTCGCAGCTCGACGCGCTGGGAGCACCGCTTGAAGACGGGGCAGAATCCGCGGAGATTTCAGAACGCCGCGCCGAACTTCAGTCCCGGATTGCCGAGCTCGAAGCGCCAACCCTGCGCGCCAGGGAGGCCTACAATCGCGCGGACGGGTTGATCAAGGCCGTCGACGACATGATCCGGACGCGGGAGACCGAACGCCTGCTGCAACGCAATGCCAACCCGCTTGATCCACGTCTTTGGGCCCCTGCGGTCTCAAGCTTCGTGCGCCCGTTCTACAACGTCGCCGAGGAAATAACCTCGAATTGGTCAAAAGCGACGGCGCGGCAAGTGCTGATGGATCAGCTTCCGGCGATCCTTCTGTCGGTGGGCGCCGCGCTGCTGCTTGTCTTCCGTGCGCCGAAATATATCGACCGTATGGGAAGCTGGCTTCGTCGAAAGACACGGCGCGGCACGGGCGTCTGGAGTGTGTTGCTGGGCCTGTTGCGCGTATTGCTGCCAGTGGCCGGGGCATTTCTTCTGTTCTTCGCGATCAGCCTCAGCGGCCTTCTGGGCGAAATCGGACAATCCATCGTCTTTGGCTTGCCGTCCATGTTGTTCGTGGTCCTGATTGCCCGTTGGCTTGCGGCTGAAACCTTTTCGGAAGAAGACGACGTGACCACGATCACCTTGTCCCAGCAGAGGCGGACCGAGGCGCGGTATTACGTGAATTCATTGTCCTGGCTTCTCGCGGTCAATATGCTTTTCTCCTATCTCGTGGACGTCAACGAATGGGAGATCGAAGCCCGCGCGGTCATGGGGTTCGTCGTGCACGTGCTGTGCGGCCTGATCCTGTTCCGGCTGGGCCAGATCCTGCGCAAGACAGGTACGTCCGACACCGACACAGGCGAAGAGTCGACCGATAGTGGCGCGTCGCTGACGTTCCCGTCGCGGCTGGCCCGGCTAGCCGGGCAGGCGGCGATGGTGGTTGGCGTGATCGGGCCGATCCTGTCGGCGATCGGCTATTTCAACATTGCCGAGGCGCTGATCTTTCCGACGATCCTGACACTTGGTCTGTTTGCCGTGTTACTGATCTGTCAGCGGTTCATCCAGGACGTCTACCACCTGATTACCGGCGTGCCGCTGGACGAAAGCCAGAGCCTGCTTCCCGTGCTGTCAGGCAGCCTCCTGACGGCGATTGCAGTGCCGGTCCTCGCGCTCATCTGGGGCGCACGGGTGGCCGATCTGACAGAGGTCTGGGCGCGCTTCCAGGCCGGGTTTTCGTTCGGGGCGACGCAGATTTCGCCCACGGATTTTCTGACCTTCGCGGCGGTGTTTGTCATCGGCTACGTCTTGACGCGTTTGTTGCAAGGCGGTCTGCGCGGGTCGGTGCTGCCCAAGACCCGGCTGGACAAGGGTGGGCAAACGGCCATCGTGTCGGGCACCGGCTATCTGGGGATCTTCCTGTCGGCGGTCATCGCTGTCACTGCGGCCGGGATCGACCTGACCGCGCTTGCCTTCGTGGCGGGGGCGCTGTCTGTCGGTATCGGTTTCGGTCTGCAGAACATCGTGCAAAACTTCGTGTCGGGGATCATCCTGTTGATCGAACGCCCGATTTCGGAAGGCGACTGGATCGAGGTGAACGGCCAGCATGGCACCGTGCGTGACATTTCGGTGCGTTCGACTCGGATCGAGACCTTTGACCGGACCGAAGTGATCGTACCAAACGCGGACCTGGTGTCCAATTCGGTCACCAACTACACCCGCGACAACATCCTGGGCCGCCTCGTTCTGGATGTCGGGGTCGCCTACGGGACCGATACCCGCAAGGTCGAGGAGATCCTCTACAAGATCGCCCGCAACCACGACATGGTGTTGATGAATCCCGAACCTTTCGTGCATTTCAAAGGCTTCGGCGCGGACTCGCTCGATTTCGATGTGCGGATGATCCTGCGCGACGTGACCCAGCTTTTTGTGGTGCGCACCGAGATGAACCACCTGATCACCGAAGCCTTCCGCAAGGAAGGAATCGAGATTCCCTTCGCGCAACGGGATATCTGGTTGCGCAACCCCGAAACATTGCAAGGCCGGGCGGATGCCGTATCGAGCGCGCCCCGCCGCGGCGATCGCCATGGCGATGACACACAGGACGTTCCCTCGTGACAGACTACTCTACACCGCTGTACCTTTCCGATCCTTACGCCCGCGATTGCACGGGCCACGTTGTGGCGCACACAAGCGAAGGCGGTGTCGTGTTGGATCAATCGGTGTTCTACCCGACTGGCGGTGGCCAGCCCGGTGACAATGGCTGGATCGATTGGCAGGGTCAGACAGTCGCCATCGCGACCACCGTGAAAGGCGAGGGCGGCGCAAGCGTTCTGGTTCCGTCCGAACCGGCCCGATTGCCCCCGGTCGGAACCCGTATCCACCAGAGGCTCGACTGGGACCGCCGCCACAATCACATGCGCATGCATACCGCGCTCCACCTGCTTTCCGTCGTGATTCCCCTACCGGTGACCGGCGGTCAGATCGCCACGGGGCGCGGACGTCTCGACTTCATGATGCCAGAGCCGCCGGAAGATCGCGATGCTGTCGAGGGTGCGTTGAACCGCCTGATTGATCTGGACCTTGTGGTCCGGGACAGCTGGATCAGCGAGACCGATCTGGATGCGAACCCGTCGCTGGTGAAAACCATGTCGGTGCGCCCCCCGCGCGGCAGTGGCAACGTCCGATTGGTGGCGATCGGCGACGGCGGAGACCAGGTTGATCTGCAACCCTGTGGCGGAACCCATGTCGCGCGGACTGGCGAGATCGGCCGCATCCTGCTTGGCAAGATCGAGAACAAGGGCAAGCAGAACCGCCGCGTCTCGATCTCGCTGGACAGGTGATGCATCGTCGGTTGTTCCTGCTGACCGGCGGGTTCCTGATCGCCGTGGGATTGGTTCTGCTTTTCGCGCCGCAGGCTTATGTGTCGCTCTACGCGGTGGATTACGCCGCGGGAATGGACTTTCCCGCCCGCCGCTTCGCCCCTGTCGTGCTCGCAATGGGGACCGTGTTGGTCCTGGCCCGGACCCACGCGTCAGAGCGATTTCTCCTGGATCTCAGCCTGATCGCCGCGGCTGCATTCCTCGCCGTCGCCGCCACCGGCCTTCACGCCTGGTTGACCGGCGTCGCGCGCCCGACGATCCTCGCCGCGGCTGCCGTCGAGGCCCTGCTGGCGACCGCTTTCCTTGCGGTTTGGCTGCACTTGCGAAATCGATAGGCGCGGGGGCGCGTGAAAACTGTTTTCGACCTTCAAGGTCGTCCTGCGGGGGGCCGAGGCGCGCCATCCCGCACGCCAGGGCCCGTCTTGCCCTCTCGTGAACACCCGCCATGACGGGCAGCGGGCAAACTGCCCAAACCTGCCCACACGCGCAAGGTTGCCGATGCAAGGGGTCCGTGTTCGAAAAAGACGGGTCTTGGCAGGCCGTCGCTCCACGCCTCTTGGACAGGTGCATCCGTCTGACGAAAAAGGCTGCGGAACCCACCGTGCGGGGCATGGCTGGGTGGAAAGTCGTGGCGCCTTGCAGGCACGGCGGTGCGCGGGCCGCGCTGGATACCTTTGTCATCGGGGCAAAACGACCGATCTGCGAAGCCCTGCGCGTGAATGTTTCGGGCGCCCTTGGCCAAGTCCGAGCAGAGCCTTGTCCCGCTTGGCCAGGTGCCGTCCGCGTCGCACAAGAGTCCCGATCCGCATAGGACAAACTCTGTGTTCAAAACTCTCAACAATCGCCTTGCATCTACCAGCGGCTTTCTTCTAAACCATGCAGCGGAGCGGTGGCCGAGTGGTCGAAGGCGCACGCCTGGAAAGTGTGTAGGCGGGAAACCGTCTCGAGGGTTCGAATCCCTTCCGCTCCGCCACTTGCCCTTGTGAAAGCATTCTCCCGATCCGACTGC
>NZ_JAIPUS010000023.1 GCF_020055675.1 Marivita sp. | reverse complement strand
ACCACCCCTAAGCGAGTAGGTCATTGCTGGGCTTGTCAATCTAAGCCTAAGCCAATTACTCTAGTCGCGTCACTCGGGTGGCAGCGTCATCACTAGTCGACAAGGAAACTCGCACTCGTGGCCGGAGAACAGCTAGAACTCAACTTCAACGCCCCGGTTCCCAGCCTACCACAGCTTTGGACCCCGGATGATATATACGACAACGCCGATCAGTCGACGATTGAGGAATTCGTCGAGGATAGCCGTCTAGAGCGGAAAAGGGCGAAAGTTCAGCGCAAGGCTTTGTCGGAGTATGTCAGCATGTGGGCAAATACCCAGCCTGCGGGCGGCATCGTCGTGATCGGTGTCGAAGACGACGGCTGCATTACTGGGTGCAAGTCGACGGAAGATGAGCACCTCACGAACTTGGAGACCGTTGGCGAACTCTGCCCCGATGCCCGCATCGAGTTTAAGCGCGTGTTGGTGCAAAACCATAATAAAAACGAAGACTATGTAATTCTCTTACGAGTACACTATCGAGATGACAAACTAGTAGAGATTACGGATGGATCAGCCTTCATCAGGGAAGGCGATAAAAAAAGAAAACTCACTGAGGCAGAAAAACGAGAAATTCGCCTAAATCGAGGCGAATTGGATTGTGAGTCTGAGCCTGTCAACCTGACTTTTCCCGATGATTTTGATATGGGACTTCTCAATGAATATCTAGAAGCGTTCATTCGAAAACGTCAGCTCGATAATCGATACACTATCGAAGACATCTTAAAGCTATCAAAGCTTGGGACGGACGCTAAGTACGGGTTCCAACCCAACCTTGCTTGCGCGATGCTCTTTGCCAAAGACCCCAGAGCTGTCGTCCCGGGGGCCTTCATACGGGTGATGCGCTATGACGGCACACGGGAACAATTTGGTACGCGCTTGAACTCAGTTGCCGACAGGATTTTTGAGGGGCCGATTGCTCGTCAAATTCAGGACGCGGAGTTATACATAGAGACGCAGGTCCGCAACTTCACTCGACTCGGCCCGGACGGGAAGTTCATCACAAAACCCGAGTACCCGAAGGAAGTTTGGCTTGAGGGCATCGTAAATGCGGTCGTCCATCGTAGCTACAATCTCCGGCAAATGAACATCTACGTGAAGATGTTCGAAGACAAGATGGTGGTCGAGTCTCCTGGGTCTTTCATGCCGCCGACGACTGAAGAAACGGTCTACGACGCTCACAACCCCCGCAATCCTCACCTCATGTGGGGGTTATTTTACTTTGACTACGTTCAGTGCGCTTTTGAGGGAACACGGCGGATGAGGGCAGGAATGCGACAGGCAAACCTCCCTGATCCGCATTTCGTGCAACGTCAGAGTGGAACTTTCTCCGTTACGGTTTCGCTAGAGAACGACGTGCAGCATCGAAAACAGTTTGTTCGCAGCGAAGCAGCAGCGGCCATCGCTCCAGAGGAATACGACACTCTCAACGAAAGCGAGAAGATGATCGTTAACTATCTCGTGGATAATAATTCGGTGAATGTCACAGATGCCGGTCTTGTAATAGCTAAAGATTGGAGAGAAACTAAAATAGTCCTCGAAGGCTTAAAGACAAAGGGGGTCATCGACAGATCTCCAGGTAAGCATCGTAGTAGGCATAGATATTACTATTTAAAGATCCGATAGATTTTTATACCGCTGGAGAAAGCAAGCTGATAGGAATAAGCCGCACAATCATTCTGAAAATCGTTCTAGCTTATTGGACTGAACCTTAATTTAGAGCCGTGATAATCGGCATAATTCACGAGTTTTGAGTACTACCCGTTGAGCTCAAGTTCAATTTTATGCAGCCGCGAGCCAGTACCGCGGATCCTGAGAACGGCAGATAAGGGCAGGTCAGTACCGGTCTATCATATTTCACGACCTTAACTTTGCAAACCCCACTCGCTGCGCATCGCCGCCGTTCGTCCTGTCCGCAGCGAACGGCCGCTTCCCGCCCCGTCTGTCGATGCCCTGCTTCGTGTTGCGCCTTGCAGGAGGGGCTGCTCGGGGCTGAACCCCGGCGACTGTTCCGTTGCAGTTAATGTGATCTTGCCGGCGTCATGGGGGCTTGGCTGTGCTCCGAGGTTCTATGCAAGGCCGTTCGTCCTATGGTTGCAGGCGTCTGTGCGCGTATGGCACTAGGAGAGGTAGGTTGCGACAAGGGCCAGGAGCGGTGCGGCGATGGTGGCGGCGGCCAGGAGGCGGTTCCGGGCGAGGCGGAACCACGCGCCGAGCATCAGGCCGAGGCCGAGCATCGCGGCGGGCAGGGTGATGGATCCGACCATGGCGACGGTCATCCAGATGTCGATATGACCGGTACGCGACAGTATCCAGAGCGTGAAACTGGCCAGGGCGGCGGCAAGAATGCTTGCCCCGCCCAACACCGCGGCTTTCTGCGCCAAGGATGTCACATGGCCGATCACGAGGCCGAAGATGTAGAAGCCGCCATAGAGGATCAGGATCATCATGTCGGGGTTCTCGACGAAAATCACGGGAACGTAAACGTATTCATGCTTTTGCCTTGGCTGTGCCGTGACAAGACCGGAATCCGGCGTCATACGCAGGGCGACCCAAACGTCCGGGGGGATGTTTTCACCGATGGCTGTTGCGCATAGGCTGCACGAGATGGCAGGCGAAAAACCGAAATCGACGTCGCAGCAGGGCCCCAGGCTGACCACGCCAAAGGCCAAGCGTGCGCGCACCTCCAAGGCGCCCTCTGTGGTGGACAGGGTGCTTGCGCCCTATCGCTGGCTGGTCCGGTGGAGTTTTCGCACCGCGCTGGGGCTTGTTGTGCTGGCGCTGTTGATCGTGGGGCTTTTCGGGATCGTGACCCCCCCGACGACGCACACGATGTGGTCGGAAGGGCGCCGGCTGGGCAGTTCAGTGACCCAGGTCTGGGCCGATCCGGAGGCGATTGCACCGGTGATGATGCGCTCCGCCGTCGCGGCGGAAGATGCGAATTTCTGCCTGCATTGGGGCTTTGATGTCGATGCGATCCAGGCCGCGATCGAAGCGGGCGGTGCGCGGGGGGCCTCCACGATCTCGCAGCAAGTGGTGAAGAACGTGTTCCTCTGGCAGGACAGGTCGTGGCTGCGCAAGGGGATGGAGGCGGTGCTGACCCCGGTGACCGAGGCGGCCTGGTCAAAGCAGCGAATCCTAGAGATTTACCTCAATGTGGCGGAATTCGACGAAGGTGTTTTCGGTGTTCAAGCCGCGGCGCGGCATTATTTCGGGGTTGATGCGGCCGATCTGAGCGCGTCGCAGGCGGCGCGGCTGGCGGCGGTGTTGCCGTCCCCCAAGACGCGGTCGGCCTCGCGGCCCAGCAATTTCGTCGAACGCCGGGCGCGGCAGATCCGGGCCGGGGCCGAGACGATCCGGCAGGATGGGCGCGCGGCCTGTTTCGGGGGCTGACGGCGACAGGCTGTGAGACGAATTCCGCCCGCGCCGCATTTATGACCCGGGGGGCCATTGTATTGCGGACCGCTTCGCGGCAATGAGGGGGCACTGATCCACCCTTTTTTGGACCTCGACCGCATGGCCAAGCTATATCATGTTCCTTTGTCGCCGTTCTGCCGCAAGGTGCGTCTGAGCCTTGCGGAAAAGAAAATCGAGTGTGAGCTGATCGAGGAACGTTACTGGGAAAAGGACCCTGATTTCCTGCGCCGCAACCCGGCTGCGAAGGTGCCGGTTCTCAGGCTCGACGGGCGCACGATGGCCGAAAGTGCCGCGATCTGCGAATATATCGAGGAAAAATATCCCGAACCGCCGCTCATGCCGCGGTCCGCGGACGCGCGCTACGAGGTGCGGCGCCTGGTGGGCTGGTTCGATGACAAGTTCCACAACGAGGTGACGTCGAAACTCTTGTACGAGCGGGTCAACAAGAAGGTCACCAAGCAGGGTTTTCCGGACAGCAGCAACGTGAAGGCGGGGTCGAAGGCGATCAAGTACCACCTCGATTACATGGCCTGGCTGCTCGATCACCGGCGCTGGCTGGCCGGTGATACCATGACCCTGGCCGATTTTGCGGCGGCCGCGCATTTGTCGTCGCTCGACTATATCCGGGACGTGGACTGGAATCGCAGCGAGGCGGTCAAGGACTGGTACGCCAAGATCAAGTCGCGCCCGGCGTTCCGGTCGATTCTTGCCGACCAGGTGCCGGGCTTTCCGCAACCGCCGCATTATGCCGATCTGGATTTCTGAGGCGGCCCGGAGTCTTCGTCTCAACACTCCGGCCTTGGGGGGCCAGCCCCCCAAACCCCCCGGCATATTTGCAAAGAGAAGAAGAGGAAGTCCGCGATGGAACTGACGGGCCGGGTGAAGGCGCAGGCCGTGGCAGAGGGGTTTTCAGCCTGTCGCATCTGTCGGCCCTGGGATGTGCCCGAGGTGCCGGCGCGGTTGCAAGCCTTTCTCGATGCCGGATATCACGGCCAGATGGGCTGGCTCGCGGATCGGGCGCATTGGCGCGGCGCGCCGCAGGTGCTGTGGCCCGAAGCGCGGTCTGTGATCCTGCTGGCCGAGAATTACGGCGCGGACCAAGACCCGCTGGAGGTTTTGGAGATGCGCGAACGGGCGGCCGTTTCGGTCTATGCGCAGAACCGGGATTACCATGACATCGTCAAGAAGCGGCTCAAGCGGCTGGCGCGCTGGCTGATTGATCAGGCCGGCGGTGAGGTGAAGGTCTTTGTCGATACTGCGCCGGTGCCGGAGAAGGCCCTGGGGCAGGCGGCCGGTCTGGGATGGCAGGGCAAGCACACGAACCTCGTGTCGCGCGACCTGGGGTCGTGGTTTTTCATCGGTTCGGTGTTCACGACGCTGGATCTGCGCCCGGATGCGGCGGAGACGGACCATTGCGGGTCTTGCCGCGCCTGTCTTGATATCTGTCCGACAGATGCCTTTCCCGCGCCGTACCAGCTCGATGCGCGGCGCTGCATTTCCTATCTGACGATCGAACATCGCGGGCCGGTGGATGAAGAATTGCGCCCCCTGATGGGCAATCGCATCTATGGCTGTGACGATTGCCTGGCGGTCTGTCCTTGGAACAAGTTTGCCAGCCGCGCGGCGGAGGCGCGGTACCATGCCCGCGACGACCTGCGGGCACCGGCGCTGGCCGAACTGGCGCGGTTGGACGATGCGGCGTTCCGGGCACGGTTTTCCGGCTCTCCGATCAAGCGGATCGGGCGCGACCGGTTCGTGCGCAACGTGCTTTATGCCATTGGCAATTCGGGGGCCGCCCGGCTCCGGGCGGTGGCGCAGGACCTTGTGGACGATCCGGATGCGGCCGTGGCGGACGCGGCACGCTGGGCCGTGATGCAACTGGCGGAGACGGGTTGAAAAGGGTGCAACAGGGGTTGGACTCTGGCCAGCGCGCGCCATTTATAGGGAAAGCGACAGCACAGGAGGCGGCGGATGGCCAAATATGAGAAGAACCCTGACGTTATCGCGACGCTCAGTCCGGAGCAGTTTCGCGTTACCCAGGAAAATGGAACGGAACGGCCGGGTACCGGGGAGTACCTCGATAACACGGCCCCCGGCATCTATGTCGATATCGTCAGCGGCGAGCCGCTTTTCGCATCCGCGGACAAATTCGAATCCGGGTGCGGCTGGCCAAGCTTTACCAAGCCGATCGCACCGGTGCATGTGACCGAACTGCGCGACACCACCCACGGGATGATCCGCACCGAGGTGCGCTCGACCCATGGTGACAGTCATCTGGGGCATGTTTTCCCCGATGGTCCGCAAGACAGGGGTGGTTTGCGTTATTGCATCAATTCCGCCAGCCTTCGCTTCATTCATCGGGACGACATGGAGGCCGAAGGTTATGGCGCTTACCTGAGCCAAGTGGAGGATATGGCATGACTGAACGCGCTGTTTTGGCAGGCGGCTGTTTCTGGGGGATGCAGGATCTGATCCGCAAACTGCCCGGAGTAGAGAAAACCCGCGTTGGGTACACCGGCGGTGATGTGCCGAACGCGACCTATCGCAACCACGGAACACATGCCGAGGGGATCGAGATCCTGTTTGATCCGGAGGTGATTTCGTATCGCCGGATTCTCGAGCTGTTTTTCCAGATCCACGATCCGACCACGCTGAACCGGCAGGGCAACGATGTGGGGATGAGCTATCGCTCGGCAATCTATTACGTGGATGCGGAGCAAAAGGCGGTGGCCGAGGAGACGATTGCCGATGTCAACGCGAGCGGTCTGTGGCCCGGCAAGGTGGTGACAGAGGTGGCGCCCGTGGGTGAGTTCTGGGAAGCGGAACCCGAGCATCAGGATTACCTCGAACGGTTCCCCCAGGGGTATACCTGCCATTTCCCGCGCCCCGACTGGGTTTTGCCCAAGCGCGCGGCGGCGGAATAAGGCGACCCGATTTCGCAACGCCCCCCCGCGCCAGGGGCATGATACAGGGCCTGCGTCCTTGATAAAGCGACGTGCCCTGTCGCCAGGGCGCGCGGGTTATCCCCTCGACCCGCCGATCCGGGGTTCCTGGCCGTCTTTCAGGCGGGCAAGATTTGTCCGGTGCCGCCAGATTATCAGGCTCGTCAAAAGCAGGGTCAGCAGGAAAATCTGGCCCTGTCCGACCAGCAGGCACATCAGCGGTGACCAGGCGGCCGCGACAAGCGCCGACAGGCTGGAAATCCGGCTGATCGCGGCGGTGGCCAGCCAGATGGCACAGGCCAGAACACCGACAGGCCAGGCCAGCCCCAGCAGCAGACCAAGGAAGGTGGCGACACCCTTGCCCCCCTTGAAGCCCAGCCAGACCGGGAAGCAATGGCCCAGGAACGCCGCAAGGGCCGCGACCTGTGCTGCATCTTCACCGGCCAACGCGCGGGCCAGCAGAACGGCCGCCACGCCCTTGGCCGCATCGAGCACCAGGGTGGCGGCGGCGGCGGGTTTGTTTCCGGTGCGCAGCACATTGGTCGCGCCGATATTGCCCGATCCGATTTCGCGCAGATTGCCGAGGCCGAATGCCCTGGTCAGGATCAATCCGAAGGGGATGGCGCCGAGCGCGTAGCCGATGATGGCCCAAAGCAAAAGGATCAGCAGGCTCGACTCGGATACAGGCATTACGGACTCCGGTAGACTGAGGTTCCACTGACGAAAGTTTCGAGAACCTTACCCTGCAAGCGGGCGCCATCAAAGGGGGTGTTCTTGGATTTGGAAAGAAGCTTGAACCGGTCGAGAACAAGCGGTTTATCCGGATCGAACAGCACCAGATCGGCGGGCGCGCCCTTGGCCAGGCGACCACACTCAAGGCCAAGCCGCCGCGCCGGATTCAGCGACAAGGCGCGAAAGAGCGTCGGCAGATCGAGATCGCCGGAATGATAAAGGCGCATCAGCACCGGCAGCAGGGTTTCCAGCCCCACCGCGCCGCTGGCGGCTTCCTCGAAGGGCAGGCGCTTGCTTTCCTCGTCTTGCGGGGTGTGGAACGATCCGATGACGTCGATCAGCCCGGATTTGACGGCTTCGACCACCGCGTGCCTGTCATCCTCGGCCCGCAGGGGTGGTTTCACCTTGAAGAAGGTGCGGTAGTCCGCGACGTCATATTCGTTGAGCGTGAGATGGTGCATGGAGACACCCGCCGTCACGTCGAAGCCGTTCCGCTTGGCCCGTTCCAGCGCGGGCAGGGCGCGGGTCGTGGTGATCTGGTCGGCATGATAGCGCACGCCTGTCATCTCGATCAGCGCGATGTCCCGGTCGATCCCCATGCGTTCTGCCATGGGCGACACCGCTGGCAAGCCGCGCAGCGACGCAAACTTGCCGGACGTGGTGGCGGCGCCTGCCGAGAGGTTGGGTTCCTGCGGATGGCCGACGATCAATGCGCCCAGGGCGCGGGCATATGTCATGGCGCGCGACAGAACCTTGGTGTCGCGCACGACGCTGTCGCAATCGGTGAAGGCGACGGCGCCTGCATCCATGAGAAACCCGATCTCTGTCATCTCGCGGCCTTCGCGGCCCTTGGTCAGGGCGGCCATTGGCAGGACATGCACCGGAGCCGCCTCGTTGGCGCGGCGGCGGATGAATTCCAGGGATTCGGGTGTGTCGATGGCCGGGGCCGTGTCGGGGCGGGTCACGATGGTGGTCACCCCGCCTGCCGCCGCGGCCAGACCGGCAGAGCCATAGCTTTCCTTGTGGCGCTCGCCGGGTTCGCAGATCTTGACGCCGATATCGACGATGCCCGGCGCCACGCATTTTCCCTGCGCGTCGCGCCGGTTGTCCTGCGGCACGTGGTCGGTGCCGATGTCGGGTGTGGGAGTGTCGAACCGTTCGGCGATCACGCCGTTGCGCAACAGCAGCGCGCCGGGGGCGACGGTCCCGGTTTCGGGATCGACAAGGCGGGCATTGGTCAGAAGCAGGGTCATGGGTCAGGCCGCCTTGTTTTGCCGGGCCGCGTCGATCCGGTTCAGGACCGCCTGCGGATCGGGTTGGTACTTGATCAGGTGCTTGTCGCCATTGCGGGTGATCACCTGGACCGACCCCGCGATGATGCGCAGCTTGACGATATCGTCCAGCCGCGCCTTGCGTTCGTAGGGGCCCTTGAGGCTTTGGCCGGAGAGGGTCCAGCTTTCTTCCATCACCTCGTCCAGCATGTACCAGCCGCGCAGCCCCACGGCAAAGAGGCCGCCCACGGCCCCTGTCCAGACATGCGGATTGCCCAGCAGCCAGAGAATGGCCATGCCGGCGGCCATCGCAATGGCGGCCATGACGGCATGCGCGCGGATATAGGTGGACCTGTCGGGTTTGAATTCAGTCATACGGGCCTTTGGCAATACGGTTCAGTTGAGCAGGACCTTGGCAAGGATGATGCCACCTGCGACGAGACCAAAGAGCACAAGCACCAAAATCACCACCGAGGTGTTCGTTCCCGGCGCCGGGGCGGAGGCTCCGCCACCCACGCCCTTGGCCGATTCGGTGTGGATCGGGGCCGCGATGGTCGCAGCTTGCGGTTCGTTGAAGGTCCCCATCCAGCGCAGCGGACTGGAGATGGTCAGATCCTGTTCCGTCTGGTTGAAGGCCTGAGAGGGCAGGACAAGGGCAAAACCGGTGAGCGCGTCGAGCTGGGCGCGCATCTTTTCGAACTCCGAACCGGTGATGTCATGCGCCGTGGCAAGGTATTGCGACAGCGGCATCTCTCCCAGGTCGCGGATGTCGATCACATCGACAAAGGCGGCGCGGAGGGAGGTTGCGCCAAGCGCGTATTGCAGGGGCCATTCGCCGGTCCCGGCCTGGGTGGTGAAGCGTTCCATCGCTTCGCGGGGCAGGTCGATGTGAAACACCCGCACCACGCCGCGTTCGCTGCCTTTGATGTGCATGGAGGTTCTCATGCCATCACGCTTACGTCCTGCGCCGCGCGCCGGACCCTGAGCGATTGCGCCAGTAGGTCCATCGCCGCCATACGCACGGCGACGCCCATTTCCACCTGTTCTTGAATCACCGACCGGTTGATGTCGTCGGCCAGCGTGCCGTCAATCTCGACGCCGCGGTTCATCGGGCCGGGATGCATGACGATGGCATCGTCCCTGGCATAGCCCAGCTTTTCGGCATCGAGCCCGTAGCGGTGGTAGTATTCGCGTTCAGACGGAATGAAACCGCCATCCATGCGTTCTTTCTGAAGCCGCAGCATCATCACCACGTCCACATCGCGCAGCCCTTCACGCATGTCTTCGAACACCTCGACACCGAAGTCTTCGATCCCGGACGGCATGAGCGTCTGCGGACCGACAAGGCGCACGCGGTTTTCCATCTTGCCCAGAAGCATGATGTTCGACCGGGCGACGCGGCTATGTGCGATATCTCCGCAAATCGCGATGGACAGCCTGTGCAGCCGCCCTTTGGCGCGGCGGATCGTCAGCGCATCAAGCAGCGCCTGCGTCGGATGTTCGTGCCGCCCGTCCCCCGCATTCAGAACAGCGCAATCGACCTTCTGGCTCAGCAGGTCGACCGCCCCGGAATGGGGGTGCCGCACGACCAGAAGATCGGGCCGCATCGCGTTCAACGTCAGCGCGGTGTCGATCAGGGTTTCCCCCTTTTTCAGCGAGGACGCCTGCATCGCCATGTTCATCACGCCCGCCCCGAGCCGCTTGCCCGCCAGTTCGAAGCTGGCCAGCGTGCGGGTCGAGCTTTCGAAGAACATGTTGATCTGCGTCATGCCGGCCAACACCTCCGTGCAGGATGTGCGCGTGCGGTTTCGTTCGGCATAGGTGTCGGACAGGTCGAGCAGGGTTGAAATCTCGTCCGGGCGCAAGGCTTCTATTCCGAGAAGATGGCGGTGTGAGAATGACATCGTCTGAAAAGCCCCCTGTTTGCGATGCTTATAGGCAGCGTGGACAGGTCCAGCAAGACGCGGGATTGCGGCGGCGTGAATTGGCCGGGCCACTATATGTTGGGGGTTTAATAAAAAAGACTTCGCCTTATGGTTGACGCGTTGCCGGTGTCTATTTACGGCTGGTCCCAATACATCTGTGGGGAAATAATGAAATTCAAAAGCTTTTTTGCCGCCCTTCTGTTGGGAGGCGGGCTCTTTCTGAGTGGCTGTGCAGAACAAGCGCAGCGTGTGCCGGCAACCTATATTCCGAGCATCGTGTATCGCGGTGCGACTTGCCAAGAGTTGTATGACGAACGCGTGATGCTGGCGGGATACGTCAAGGACGTGACGCAAGAGCAACGCATGGCGGCACAATCGGACACGGTTTTCTTCAGCTATTCGTTGATCTTCTGGCCCGCGATCTTTGCCCTGCCGATCAGTGTCGATATGTCGTCGCAACTGGCCACGGCGCGCGGGCATTACGACGCGCTCAGCAAGGCGATGGCCGAACAGGGCTGCATGCGCGGGGCGCGCGGGAGCGCGCCACAGGCGCATGCGCCGGAGATACGCCGCGGCGCGCCGACAGGGGCAGCGCATCCGGTCGTCCTGCCGAACTGGAAACGCTATCCCGGACAGTTCCCGCCGCTGTAATGCACGGGTGCCCGGCGACGGGACGTGATCGGTGCTTTTGTCGGCTTGGGTCGCGGGGTAGGTTGCGGACATGGATTCGCAGATCGACTGGCACGCGGCCCGCGCCGCGCTGGACTGGCAG
Organism: Marivita sp.; assembly: GCF_020055675.1. Taxonomy (GTDB): domain Bacteria; phylum Pseudomonadota; class Alphaproteobacteria; order Rhodobacterales; family Rhodobacteraceae; genus Marivita. The sequence goes on along the minus strand of NZ_JAIPUS010000023.1, from coordinate 44,965 downwards.
CTTGAAATGGGTGTGACCGAGACGATCTCGGACACACCCATCAACCGTTTTGAACAGATTGCCCCGCCGCCCAAGGCCGGGGTGGCCCAGGGCGCGCAGGCCGCCGTACAGCCGGTGTCTGCCGCATCGGCCTTCGACCCGGTGACCGAGGCCGAGACCTTGGCGCAAGGGGCGCAGGATCTGGCCCGGTTGCAGGCCGTGATGGCGGATTACCCGCATTGCGAATTGCGCAAAGGCGCGCGCAACCTTGTCTTTTGCGACGGGGTTGCGGGCGCACGGGTGATGATCGTGGGCGAAGCGCCGGGGCGCGACGAGGACCGGATGGGCAAGCCCTTCGTCGGCCGTGCGGGGCAATTGCTGGACCGGATGCTGGCGGCGATCGAACTGGGCCGGGACCGCGCAGGGGCGCAGTCGGTCTATATCACCAACGTCCTGCCCTGGCGGCCGCCGCAGAACCGCGATCCGAAACCCGATGAAATGGCAATGATGCTGCCGTTTTTGAAACGGCACATCGCGCTTGCCAACCCGGATGTCCTGGTCTTGATGGGCAACGTCCCCTGCCAGGCGCTGCTGGGCAAGCGCGGCATCACGCGGCTGCGTGGCGCCTGGGCCGAAGCCGAGGGCCTGCCCGTTCTGCCGATGTTTCACCCCGCCTACCTGTTGCGCAATCCGGCGGCCAAGCGCGACGCCTGGGCCGATCTTCTGAACCTGCGCGCGCGCCTGGACATGAAAGCCTGAGCCATGACCCGTATCGATGACAGCAAGGACTTCCTGCCGATCCGCATCGCCGTTCTGACGGTCAGTGACACCCGGTCGCTGGACCAGGACCGATCCGGAGACACGCTTGTGGGACGGATAGACGGCGCCGGGCACATCTTGGCGGATCGCAAGATCGTAGCGGATGAACGCGACCAGATCGCAGAGCAGCTGCGCGCCTGGTGCGATCAGCCGGATATCGATGTCGTGATCTCGACAGGTGGCACCGGCCTGACCGGGCGGGATGTCACGGTCGAGGCGCACAGGGATGTCTATGACAAGGAGATCGACGCGTTCGGCACGGTGTTCACCATGGTGTCGTTCCAGAAGATCGGCACCAGCGCGGTCCAGAGCCGGGCAACCGGGGGTGTGTGCAACGGCACTTACCTCTTTGCCCTGCCCGGCAGTCCGGGAGCCTGCAAGGATGCGTGGGACGAGATCCTGAGGCTTCAATTGGATTATCGGCACCGGCCTTGTAACTTTGTCGAGATTTTACCGCGACTGGATGAACATTTGCGACGGAAATGATGCGCCGTCCCGTGTAAGGACAAGACGTGTTATTGGAAAACATTCAATTCCGACTATCTGTAAGGTCGGGACTTGAGGACAAGGATTGTCGCGGATGCGGTTTTTGCGCCGGAGCCTGACGGGACTCTTTTTGATGGCTGTGACGCTTGGGCTGTTGGCCTTTGCCGGCGTGCAGGTGCGCGACGCCGTGCAGGACCGTATGGCGCAGGAACCGCGGTCGTTCGAACAAAGCGAACGGGTGTTCGCCGTGAATGTGGTTCCGGCCGAGTTCGAGACGATCACGCCTGTCATCACCGCCTTTGGTGAGATCGAAAGTCGCCGCACGCTGGAAATCAGAACCGCCGTCACGGGGCGGGTCATCGAGATCGCGCCCGAGTTCGTCGAAGGCGGAACGGTGACAGAAGGCCAGGTGTTGGCGCGGCTGGACCCAACCGATGCGGAGTCTGTCCTGCAGCGGGTGCAAAGCGACATCGTCGATGCCGAGGCCGAACAGCGCGAGGCAGAGCGCGCGCTGGTTCTGGCACGGGACGAATTGGCCGCCGCGCAGGATCAGGCCGACTTGCGGGACCGCGCGTTCCAGCGGCAACGCGATCTGGAAGAGCGTGGCGTTGGCACGGCGGCCGCGGTCGAGGTGGCCGAACTGGCAGCAGGGCAGGCGCGGCAAGCGGTTCTGTCGCTGCGGCAGGCGATCGCGCAGGCCGAAGCGCGGATCGATCAGGCCGCCACGCGATTGTCCCGTGCCCGGATTGCCGAGGCCGAGGCGCAGCGGCGGCTGGATGATACGGTGATCACCGCCGGGTTCTCCGGCACGCTTGCGGATGTCTCCGTGGTGCAGGGGCGGCTGGTGTCGTCCAACGAACAATTGGCCCGCCTGATCGATGCAGATGCGCTCGAAGTGGCCTTCCGGCTTTCGACCCAGCAATTCGCGCGCCTTCTGACCGAAAACGGCACGCTTCGGACCGCCGATGTGCGTGTGGTTCTGGACGTCTTTGGCACGAACCTGAACGCGCAAGGCACGTTGATCCGCGCCGGGGCCGCCGTGGGTGAGGGTCAGACCGGGCGTCTTTTGTTCGCCACTCTGGACAGCGCGGCCGGTTTTCGCCCCGGCGATTTCGTGACGGTGCAGATTGATGAACCAGCGCTCGACCGGGTGGCGCGGCTTCCGGCCACAGCGTTGAATGCCGCAGGCGAGGTGCTCGTGCTGGCCGAGGAAGACCGGCTGGACGTTGTTTCGGTCGATTTGCTGCGGCGACAGGGCGATGATGTGCTGGTCCGGGCAGAGAACCTGCGCGGGCGCGAGGTCGTGGCGGAACGCACGCCGCTTCTGGGGGCGGGCATCAAGGTGCGGCCCCTGCGCCAAAACGGTACGGCGGAAACCGAGTCTCCCGACATGGTCGAGTTGACCGAGGAACGGCGCGCGCGGCTGACTGCCTTTGTGCAGGCCAACACGGGTATGCCCGAGGCGGCCCGGCAGCGCCTCCTTGACCAGTTGTCGCAAGGCAGTGTCCCGGCGCGGGTGGTCCAGCGGATCGAATCCCGGATGGGAGGGTAACCGATGGCACGCGCGCTTCCCGGACGGGCCAGCGGGATCCTGAGCTATTTCGTGCGCCACCGGACGGTGGCCAACCTGCTGCTGGTCATCCTGATCGCGGCAGGCGCGTTTTCGATCCCGAACATGCGGGCGCAGTTCTTTCCCGATGTCGTGGTCGATGACGTGGATGTGTCCGTCGTCTGGGAGGGCGCAGGCGCCGAGGATGTCGACCGGGGCATCGTGCAGGTGCTGGAACCCGCGGTTCTGGCGGTCGAGGGCGTCGAAAGTTCGCAAGCGTCCTCGCGCGAGGGGCGGGCGAGCATCCGGCTCGAATTCGAACCCGATTGGGACATGTCGCGCGCGGCTGACGATGTCCAGCAGGCGATCGACGGGGTGACAACCTTGCCCGCCGATGCCGAAGACCCGGTGGTCCGGCGCGGCGGCTGGCGCGACCGGGTGACAGACCTGGTGATCACCGGGCCGGTTGGCGTGGATCAGCTTGCCCGCTTTGCCGATGAGCTGAGCACGCGGCTTTTTGCCGAAGGGGTCACGCGGACCACGATCCGGGGGCTTTCGGCGCCGCGCACCGTGGTCGAGGTGCCGTCGGCCAACCTGATCGCCTTTGACATCACGATGGCCGAGATTGCCGAAGCCATCGCGCAGGAGGTCGATACCGATCCGGCCGGCGATGTCGGCACCGCGAACACGCGGGTGCGCACCGGTGTCGAAAAGCGCAGCGCGGACCAGATTGCCGATATCGTTCTGCGATCCAACCCGGACGGATCGACCCTGAGTGTCGGCGATGTGGCCACCATCCTGATCGAAGGGATAGACCGCGAACGCAGCTATTTCGTGGGCGAGGATCCCGCCATCTCGATCCGAGTGGATCGCAGCGCACAGGGCGATGCCATCGCCATTCAGCGCAGGGTCGAGGAGGTGGCCGCCGAGTTCGAGGCGTCGCTGCCCGAGGGTGTGAGCGTCGACCTGATCCGCACGCGGGCGGAGCTGATCTCGGGGCGGCTGGATATCCTGACCGACAATGCGCTGACCGGCCTGGCGCTGGTTTTGATGCTGCTCTTTCTTTTCCTGAATGTGCGCACCGCGTTCTGGGTGGCGGCCGGGATTCCCGCTGCGCTGCTGGCGGCGATCGCGCTGATGTACATGGCGGGGATCACGATCAACATGATCTCGCTGTTTGCCCTGATCATCACGCTGGGGATCGTTGTCGATGATGCCATCGTGGTCGGCGAACACGCCGATCACCTAGCGCGCACTGGTCTGACCCCGATCGAGGCAGCAGAACGCGCGGCGCAGCGAATGGCATTGCCGGTGTTTTCTGCCACCTTGACGACGATCATTGCCTTTTATGGCCTTGTCATCATCGGCGGGCGGTTCGGGGACCTGATCTCGGACATTCCCTTCACGGTGATCGCGGTGCTGACGGCGTCTTTGATCGAGTGTTTCCTGATCCTGCCCAACCACATGGCCCACGCGATTGCCCATAGCGCGAAGGAACACTGGTACGACATGCCGTCGCGCGTGGTGAACAGGGGCTTCCGCTGGGTGCGGGAAACCCTGTTCCGTCCCTTTATGGCGCGGGTGATCCAGGCGCGCTACGCGGTCCTGGCCGGGGCGGTTCTGCTCCTGGCCTCACAGGCGGCGCTGTTCATCCGGGGCGATGTTCAGTGGCGGTTCTTCAATTCGCCCGAACAAAGCTCTGTCACCGGCAATTTCGCAATGGCACCGGGCGCCACCCGCGCGGATACGTTCGAAATGATGCGCATCTTCCAACGCTCGGTCGAGGACGTGGCGCAGTCCTTCGAAGATGAACATGGCGTCAACCCGATCGACTATGTCATCGCCGAGGTCGGCGGCAATGCGGGTCGCGGAATCTCGGGTGCGGACACCAAGGATGCCGACCAATTGGGCGGTATTTCCATCGAGATGATCGATGCCGACCTGCGGCCCTTCTCCAGCCGCGCTTTCGTGAGCGAGCTGGAAGACAGCGTTCCGCGGCATCCTCTGGTCGAGACGATCAGCTTTCGCAGCTGGGGCAGCGGACCGGCCAGCGATTCGCTTGATGTGCAGTTTTACGGGGCGAATGCCGAGACGCTGAAGGCAGCGTCAGAAGACCTCAAGAAAGCGCTGTTGCCTTACCCGGAGGTCTCGGCGGTCGAGGACAACCTGGCCTATGACAAGCAAGAGCTGATCCTCGAACTGACGCCGCAGGGAAAGGCGCTGGGCTTTACCATCGACGGCCTGGGCCGGGTGCTGCGCGCGCGACTTGGCGGGATCGAGGCGGCCACCTATCCCGACGGCCCGCGCAGCGCCGAGATCCGGGTGGAACTGCCCACCGGTGAATTGACCGCGGATTTCCTTGAACGCACGCAGATGCGGACCCCGGGCGGCGCATATGTCCAGCTTGCCGATATCGTCAGCGTGGAGCGGCGGACCGGGTTTTCCACCGTCCGGCGCGAAAACGGGATTCGCCTGATTTCCGTCACGGGCGATATTTCCGAAGACGATCCGGCCCGCGCCAATGACATCATGCTGGCGCTCGAAACCGAGATCCTGCCCACCATTGCCAGCGAACGGCAGGTCGACTACCGCCTGTCCGGTCTGAGCGAGCAGGAGGGGGAATTCCTCAATGATGCGCGCACCGGTCTGATCCTGTCACTGCTGGCAATCTACCTCGTGCTGTCGTGGGTGTTCGCAAGCTGGACGCGGCCCATGGTTGTCATGGCGGTGATCCCGTTCGGGCTGGTCGGTACGATCTACGGCCATGCGCAATGGGATGTGCCATTGAGCATGTTCACGGTTGTCGGCCTGCTCGGGATGACCGGGATCATCATCAACGACTCCATCGTTCTGGTCACAACCATCGACGAACAGGCGCAAGATCGCGGGCTTGTGCCATCGATCATCGACGGTGCGGCCGACAGGCTGCGGCCGGTGTTCCTGACCACGGCAACCACGGTCCTGGGATTGATCCCGCTGCTTTATGAACAATCGAGCCAGGCGCAGTTCCTCAAACCGACGGTGATCACGCTGGTCTACGGGCTGGGCTTCGGGATGTTCCTCGTCCTGCTGATCGTGCCGTCCCTTGTCGCGATCCAGAGCGATATCGGCCGTCTTGCCCGCTCTGCGCGGCGCGGTTTGAGATTCCGCCGCCCCGGTGTTCGGGCCGCAATCGGATTGGCCGGTGTGTTGATCGTCGGCTGGCTGGCGGCCACCATGGGGGCTTTTGCCCTGACCGGCGGACTTCCCGCCACGCTGAGTGCCGCGTTGGCGGGCAAGGCGCTGGGCGGTGAGATTGCACTGGGCACGATCCTTGGGCTTTTTGTCCTTGGCGCGGCGCTGATCTGTTTGGCTGTCTACGTTTTGGCGATCATTGCGCTGGGTCTCTCGCGACGGCGCAACGCGGCCGTGTGATCAGGGCGTGCAGCCGCGAATATCGACGGCGCGTCTGTCGCCGATCACGGTGAACCGCAGCTTCGAGCGGTCCAGCGCAAAGCTTTTGCCCTCGACATGCAGCAGCCGCGTGCTGGCATGTAGCGCATCGGCGTCCCGCATGCTGTCGGGTTCGGCCACCCAGACATGCGGATTGCCCGCCTCGACCACCACGTATTCGGTGCCGCCGGCAGAGGGCATGTCGATCCGCGTGTGCAGGACGAGCCCGCCGTTCGCGCCCGGCTCGATCCGGCAGCTCACGGCGCGCACCCCGGCCTCTTGCGCCGTGTAGGGCATGTCGGCCAGGGCTGCGGCGATCACGGGATCGGGGCGGGCCTGCGTGGCTGGCAAAGCCGCGGCAAAGCTGAGTGAGGCGGGGATGCAAATGTCCTTGCAGATGCCGATCTGCAGGTTGCCCTCCAGCACCATGCCGGCGTCTGCGGTATCGGGTGTCAGGCGCAGGGGGATGATCACCTCGCGCAGATAGCCGATTGACCGCATGCCCTGTTCGAAGAACACCACCGGGCTGGGCCAGATCGGGGTGACAGAGGCGATATTGCGCGAGTCGTGCCAATCGAGCTGCGGCGGAATGCCGGCATCGCCGGGCGCGCGCCAGTAGGTCTTCCATCCCGGGTCCAGCACGATGTGCAGCGCGGCCATATGGGTCCCGTCGTCCATGCGCCACCCCGGGCGCAGTTCGACCCTGGACACGCCGGTGGTGTCGCTGGCCGAAATCGAGGATCCGGAGACAAGGCCAAGCGACAGGGCCAGGACAGAAAGGACAAAGCGAAATTGCATCATATCCAAGGTGATGGCGGTTTTCGGTCTCAAAGAAAAGTCACAAACAGGCGATCCAGTGATGCATCCCCGCCCGTGTGCCCTTGCAACCCCGCAAGGGGCTGTCCATGTTTGGGAGGTGACTGGACCCGAACCCATGACCGACCTGACAGGTCGCCTGCTGATCGCGATGCCCGGGATGCCCGACCCGCGGTTCGAGCATAGCCTGATCTATGTCTGCGCCCATTCCGAGGATGGATCGATGGGGCTCATTGTGAACAAACCCTCGGCCGATGTGAGTTTTCAGGCGTTGATCGACCAGTTGTCGATCGAGAACACCGCGGATCTGACAGGCATCAACGTGCATTTTGGCGGCCCGGTGGAGCTTGGTCGCGGGTTTGTCCTGCATTCGACGGATTTCGAGTCCGAGATGACAACACTTTTCGTCGATGACGATTTTGCCATGACCGCAACGCTCGATGTGCTGGAAAACATTGCCAGCGGTGGCGGGCCGGAAAAACGGCTGATCGTGTTGGGCTATGCCGGTTGGGGGCCGGGGCAGCTTGAGGAAGAAATCATGCAGAACGGCTGGCTGATCTGCGACGCAAGCCGCGAGATCGTGTTTGACCGGGCCGACGTCGACAAATGGGAGGCCGCACTGGGCACGCTTGGCGTTTCGCCCCTGGCGCTGTCCTCGGAGGGTGGCCGCGCCTGACGCGGTAGCCCCGACACAGGGTCATCCCGATACGTGAAAACGCCAGGCGCCCCGGTCGTCCAGCGTGCGTGTCGCACGTCCCGCGTGCCAGAGGTGAAGGCAGTGGGCCACCGCCTCGACAAGGGCGAGCCCGTATTCGCCCTCCCCGATCTTGCGCTTGAAAAGCGGTGCAAAGCATTCTCCTGCGGTTCGCGGCGTGGCAAGATGCGCCTCGAGCCGCCGTAGCGCGCCATGGTGGTTCTCGATCAGTTGATGCAGCCGCAGCGGCACACCGGTGAAGGGCAGCTTGTGACCGCCCAGAACCAGATGATCCTCCCGCGCGATCGTGGACAGGCGTTCGCAGGCCTCGAGCCAGTCCGCAACGGGATCGGCCTCGGGTTCGGTGGCGTAGACCCCGATATTCGAGCTGATCGATGGCAGGATCTGATCCCCGGCAAGAACCAGGTTGTCGTCGCGCGACCACAGCGTGGCATGTTCGGGCGCGTGGCCATTGCCGATATGCACATCCCAGGTGCGCCCGCCTGCCGTGATCATGTCGCCCTGCCGGATACGGGTATAGCCGAGCGGCAGGGGCATCACGCAATCGGCAAGGTTGAACGGACGCTCCGTCCGGCGTTTTTCGAGGATCTCCGGCTGCATGCCGCAGCGCTGCCAGAACGCGAGTGTTTCGGCACTGGGTGTGGCTTGTTCATCGAGTTGAAGCATCCGCGCCATGAGCCACGCCGTGCGGGTCGTGATCAGATCGGCGCCGTGTTCGGATTGGAACCAGCCCGCCAGCCCGATGTGATCGGGGTGGTGATGCGTGACGATCACGCGGTGTATCGGTTTGCCGCCCAGCGGCCCGCCGATCAACCGCGCCCAGAGCGCGCGGCCGCGTCTGGACGCGAAGCCGGTATCGACAAGTGTCCAGCTGTCGCCCTCATCCAATGCATAGACATTGACGTGGTCCAGCTTCATCGGAAGGGGCAAACGACACCAGAGGACACCGTCGGCCACCTGCGTGGCGCCGCCCTCTTCCGGCGGGGCATCCCAGGGGTATCGGATACCGCCCGCGCTCGGGGTCAACCTGTCCTTCATGCCGCCAGGTCGTCCATGCTCAGGGCATACAGCGCCTCGGCCCCCTGCCGCGCATGGGCCAGCAGGCCAATGTGTTCTGGCAAAAGCCGGTGAATATAGAACTTGGCAAGGCGTTCATGTGTGCCATCCCGGTCGGCGCGCGCGGCCTTGAGATGAAAGTGACCGCCCAGCACGCGGGCAAAGCCGCGCAGGTAGGGTCCCGATCCGGCAAAGCGATCCTGCGCGCCCTGCGCCACCATCCATTCGGTCGTTTCGCGCAACGTCTCGCAGGCCTGCCAGACGGGTTCGGCCAGTTCGGGCAGGTCGGCGCGCGCCGCCTCGGCCTCGGCCTCCATTTCGTCGAGCAGGCTATACGCCGCCTCGCCGCCGTCCATCAGCTTGCGGCCCACAAGGTCCATCGACTGGATGCCGTTGGTGCCTTCATAGATCGCGGTCACGCGCACGTCGCGGGAATACTGCGCGGCACCCGTTTCCTCGACAAAGCCCATGCCGCCATGCACCTGCACGCCGGTCTGTGCCACCTCGATCCCCGTCTCCGTGCCGAACACCTTTGTGATCGGTGTCAGAAGCGCCGCGCGCGCGGCCCAGTCATCATGGCCCGTGGCCGTTTCCATGTCGACCGCGACGGCATTGGCCAGCGCGATGGCGCGGGCGGCAAAGGTGTCGGCCTTCATGGTGGCCAGCATCCGGCGCACATCGGCGTGGTCGATGATGGTGCCATTCTCGGTCCGGCCTTGCTGGCGTCCCTCGGCATAGGCGAGCGCGTGCTGATAGGCTCCATCGGCGACGCCGACCCCCTGCACGCCAACCCCAAGACGGGCATTGTTCATCATGGTGAACATGGCGCGCATGCCATCGTGTTCCTCGCCGACACGCCAGCCGGTTGCGCCGGCGTATTCCATCACCGCGGTCGGGCTGCCATGCAGGCCCATCTTGTGTTCGAGGCTGACCACCCGAAGATCGTTGGCCGCGCCGGGTTTGCCATCGGCGTCCGGGAGACGCTTGGGCACCAGAAACAGACTGATTCCCTTGGTGCCGGGCACCGCGTCGGGAAGACGCGCCAGAACGAGATGACAGACGTTTTCCGTGAAGTCGTTGTCGCCCCAGGAGATGTAGATTTTCTGACCCGTGATCGCATAGGTGCCATCATCATTCGGCTCTGCCTTGGTGGTCAGCGCGCCCACGTCGCTGCCTGCCTGCGGTTCGGTCAGGTTCATCGTGCCCATCCATTCGCCCGAGATCAGCTTGGGCAGGTACAGGGCCTTGAGTGCATCGCTCGCGTGGTTTTCCAGCGCCTCGATCTGCCCCTGCGTCATCAGCGGGGCCAATTGGATCGACAGGCAGGCGGCGCTCATCATCTCGTTCACGGCGGTGGCCATCGTCATCGGCAGACCGGTGCCGCCAAAATCGGGATCGGCGGCGATCGCGATCCAGCCGCCCTCGGCGATTGCCCGGAACCCGTCGTCGAACCCGGGCGGCGTCCGCACAATGCCGTTCTCAAGCGTCGCCGGGTGCAGATCCCCGGCCCGTTGCAATGGCGACAGCACGTCCTCGCACAGCTTGCCGGCCTCGGTCAGCACCGCCTCGACAGTGTCCGGGGTGGCTTCTGCAAAGCGGTCAGTCGCGGCGACCTGGCCAAACCCGACCACGTGATCGAACAGGAAACGGAATTCGGAAACGGGGGCACGATAGGTCATGAACACCTCTTGTTGGGTTGGGGCCGGTCGTTCTGCGGCTTGGCAATCGTGTGCCGGAGCGATAAACAATCGTCAGCCCTTGGTAATATCCTGACGAATGCGGACCCCCCCATCAACAAAAACGCGGCGTCAAATCGCATGAACCAAACCCCGCCCGAACGCCTGCCCGATACCGATGCGGGCCATCACATCGCAGCCGCCATGCTGCGCGCCGGCCGCCTTGTCGCCTTTCCGACCGAGACTGTCTATGGCCTCGGCGCGGATGCCACCAACGACAGGGCGGTGGCCCGGATCTTCGAGGCGAAGGGACGGCCCAGCTTTAACCCGTTGATCGTGCATTTCGCGGAACTGGAGGATCTCAAGCAACATGTTGTCTGGACCGACGAGGCGGATACGTTGGCGCGGGCCTATTGGCCCGGCCCTCTGACGCTTGTTCTGAAGAAGCACCCCGGCAGTGCGATCTCGTCGCTTGTGACGGCGGGGCTCGACACGATCGCTGTGCGGCTGCCTGGCCATCCCGCCGCGCAGGCGATCCTGGGGGCGCTTGGCCGGGGCGTTGCCGCCCCATCGGCGAATCGGTCCGGGCAGATCAGCCCCACGCAACCGTCCCATGTCCTCGACAGCCTTGGGGGCAGGCTCGACGCGGTGCTCGACGGTGGTGCGTCCGAGGTGGGGGTTGAATCCACCATCATCGGATTGCTCGACAAACCGGTTCTTTTGCGTCCCGGCGGGATCACGGAGGCCGAGCTGGCGAAAACGCTGGGCCGCAACATTGCCGTGCGGCACAAGGCTGAGGCGATTTCCGCCCCCGGCCAGCTCATGTCGCATTATGCGCCGACAGCACGTGTCCGCCTGAACGCAACAGACTGGCAGACGGGCGAGATGCGGCTGGGTTTCGGCGAGGTGGACTGCGACCTCAACCTGTCCGCGGACGAGGATCTTGTCGAAGCGGCATCGAACCTGTTTGACTATCTGCACCGTCTCGATGCCAGAGGCGGCGAGGCGATCGCCGTCTCCCCGATCCCGCATGAAGGGCTGGGCATCGCCATCAACGACCGTCTGAGCCGCGCCGCGGCCCCGCGCGACGGCTGACCGGGTGACCATCGAAACCGATCCGAGCCGGCCGCCGACAGGCCTGATCGCCCTGCTTTCCGGGTGCAACTTCGTCATCGGCATGGGCGCCTTCGTGGTTATCGGCATGGTGCCGCTCCTGGCCTCCGACCTCGGAATCAGCACCGCCGCCGCCGGGGGCGCGTTGACGGTCTACGCGCTGGCTTACGCGGTCCTGTCGCCGCTGCTGGTGTCCATCACCGGGCGGATCGGGCGGCGCCGGGTGATCGCGGCCGGGATGGGTCTTTTTGCGCTGGGCACGCTGTTTTCGGCTTTGGCGCCGAACATGACCCTGCTTTACCTCTCCCGCGCGCTGGCGGCAGCGGGGGCCGGACTCGTGACCCCGGTGGGTGCCGCGGTCGTGGCGGCGTTGGCGCCGAAAACCGCTCAGGGCAAGGCGATTGCAACCTTCTATTTCGGTCTGACGCTGTCGCAGGTGTTGGGCGTGCCCGCAGGCGGCTGGATCGCCTTCACCTTCGGCTGGCGCGCGGCGTTCTGGATCGTGCTGGCACTTGCGCTTGTGGGCGCCGGGCTGGTCTGGGTGCGGGTGCCGGCCGGCCTGCGCTTCACGCCAGTGTCGCTGCGCGATCTGGGACGCGCGCTCAGAGACGGGGTCGTGATGGGCGCGGTGCTTTTCACGGCGAGCTTTCTGGGCGCGATCTATGTGCTTTTTACCTATCTTGCGCCGCTGCTGGAGCAGACGATGGGCTATGGCCGCGACGGGATCACCCTTGTCCTGCTGCTCTTTGGTGCGGGCGCCGTGGCGGGCAACCTGATCGGCGGCGTGCTGACGGACCGGCTGGGACCGGTCAAATCCCTTGTGCTGCTCTGCCTCGGGCAGATCGTGCTGATGCCGGCCTTTTCGGGTCTGCCCGTTTCGGGAGGGCTGTTGCTGGCCCTGGTCTTTGTCTGGTCCGCCTTCGGCTGGTCTTTCGTCGCGCCGCAGCAGGTGCGGTTGCTGCAATTGGCGCCCAGCCTCGCCGGAGTTGTCCTGGCGCTCAATGCGGCGGCGATCTATGTCGGGACGGCTGCGGGATCGGCGCTGGGCGGGGCGGTGCAAACCATGGGTGATTTGACATGGCTGGGCGCCGCCGGCGGGGTCGTGGCGCTGGGCGCGCTGGGCCATATCCTGTGGTCCCACCGCGCCGCCAACCTGCGGTCTGCAGGGCTCTAGTCGAACTTCCAGAGCGCCGGCACAAAGCTGTAGGTCTCGCCCTCGCGCATCACGTGGCCGACACCCGGAAAGGGGAAGTGATAGCCCAGCACCGCCATTCGGTCGGTGGCCGCCATGTCCAGAAGCCGCTTGCGCGTGGCAACGGTCTGATCCCCGTCCGAGTCGAAATCATTGTACCACTCGGGATGGGCAAAGTTGGTGTAGGCGTGGCTCATGGAATCGCCCAGCGCGATCAACTGCTGTCCTCCGCTTTCGACCACCACGGCCATATGTCCGGGGGTATGGCCGGGCGTGTCGATCACCCGCACGCCGGGCACCACCTCGAATCCGTCCGACATCAGCTCCCACTCCGCGCCGTCCACGGAGATCGAGTTTTGCGCGCCCACGACAAATTGCTGAAGCTCTTGCGGCACCTGCGTGGCAAGCCCGTCCTGCATCCAGTAATCATGCTCTGTCTCGCCGAGGTAATAGGCGGCATCCGGGAAGATCGCCTCGTCGAAATCGTCACGAATGCCCCAGATGTGATCGGGGTGCGCGTGTGTGATGACCACATCGGTGATCGATGAGGGGGCGATCCCGGCAGCCTCCATATTCACCAGAAGCCGCCCGGCCGTCGCCATGAAACGGTTGCCCGACCCGACATCCACCAGAACCGTGCGGTCGCCGATCTCGATCAGGATGTGATTGGTGTGCGAGATATTGGTCTCGGTCGACAGGTAATGCGCTGCCAGAAACGCCTGCACCCTGTCAGGATCGGCATTCACCCCCAACCCTTCTGTTGGCAGGGCAAGATAACCATCCGACAGGATAGTGATCTTTGCCTCGCCAAGCGTGAAGCGGAAATGCCCCGGATTGCCGCCCTCCGGTCCACCAAGATTGGCAAGGGCCTGTGCGCCCGGCAGGGCAAAGGCAGGCATGGCAGCGGCGGTTTTCAGAAACGCGCGGCGGGTTGGGCGCAATGGCATGATGTCTCCTCCGGGAAATAAATTCAGATTTGTGAATAACATGGGGACCCACGGTGCGGCAATTGGCTTTTGCCAGGCAGCGCCAAAGGCCGCGACAGGGCGCAACTTGTCGAAGATGGGCACACTTTGGTGAGGATGGATGACGGCCGGCAGGATCCGGGACCCCGGCAAAGCTATTCCTGCAGCCTGTCCAAATCCCAGCGGCGCCAGAGGCAGGACAAAAGCGTTTCACCGGCGACCGCTGTGGCGCAATCTGCAATCAGGACCGGCCCATTCCCGGACGGTGGGCGCGTTTCCAACGGCTTTGCGTGTTCTGACAGGGCTGTGTCCTGCGCGGTCGGGACGTAAATCGTCATGCCCCAAGGTTATCACGCGCCGCCGGATTTCCCAAATCGCAACACCGTCACATGCGTTTCGCCGTAGCGCCGCGTGTCGAGACAGGTAAAGCCTTCGGGGGCGGCTTGCGGCGCGTTTTCTTCCCAAACGACCAACGCGTCCGCGGCCAGCCAGCCCGCTGCAACCGCAGCGTCTATGGCCTTTTGCCCAAGCGATTTTCCATATGGCGGATCAAGAAACACAAGCGTTGCCGGCGCCCCGTCGCAGGGCGGCAGTCGGGTCGCGTCGCGGCCGAGGACGCGGGTTTCTTGGCAGCCCAGCGTCTTGATGTTTGCCTTGATCAGCGACAGTGCCTTGCGGCCGTCATCGACGAACACCGCGCTGGATGCGCCGCGCGACAGCGCCTCGAGCCCCAGCGCGCCTGTCCCTGCGAAGAGATCGAGCACATGCGCCCCGTCGAACGGATCGCCAAAGCGGCCCCCGCACAGCATGTTGAACAGGCTTTCACGCACCCGGTCAGTGGTGGGCCGCAAATGGGCCCCGGCATCCCCCTTGCCAACAGTCGCGAGCGGTCGGCCGCGATAGGTGCCGGCGATGATCCTCACGGCTTGAGCAGTGCCTTGAGATCGGTGTCGGGGTCGCGGACCAGGTCGGCATCGGGGGATTTGCCCGCCTCGATCAGGCGCTTGCCGACCATGTAGGCGCGTGGATCGTTCATCGCGTCAATCGCCAAGAGCCGGTCATTGGCATAATACCAGTGCGACAGGCCGGACCCATCGCCTTTGCGCACCACGACGCGGTCATAGCCGGTGTTCAGCCCGGCGATTTGCAGCTTCACATTGTATTGGTCGGACCAGAACCAGGGCTTTGCATCATAGCCGCGATCCAGCCCAAGGATATTGTCGGCGACGCATTCGGCCTGATCGATCGCGTTGCCGACGCTTTCGAGCCGCAGCTGCTGGCCGCGCCACGGGAAGGACGTGCAATCCCCCGCCGCCCAGATGTGCGGGTCCGACGTGCGGCCATGCGTATCGGTGGCGATGCCATTGTCGAGCCGCAGGCCCGCTGTCTCGGCCAGGGCCGTGTCGGGGGCGATGCCAACGCCGACCAGAACGAAGTCCACGTCGATGCTGTCGCCATTGCCCAGGACGGCACCGGTCACATGGCCGTTCTCGCCTGTCAGATAGTCGAGGGCGACGCCTTCGCGCAGGTCGACACCGTGTCGCGCATGCAGGTCGCGAAAGAACGCCGAGGTTTCGGGCGCCGCGACGCGCTGCAGGATGCGGTCGGCCATTTCCACGAGGGTCACACGCATGCCCCTCTTGGCCGCGACCGCCGCCGCCTCGAGTCCGATATAGCCACCGCCGACGATCAGCACACGCGCATCGGCGGCAAAGCGGGGGGCCATCGTGTCAACATCGTGCAGGCCGCGCACCACCATCACGCCGTCCAGATCGCCGCCGATCGCAGCCGGCAGGCGGCGCGGCCTCGATCCGGTCGTCAGGACCAGTTCATCATAGTGCAGCGTTTCACCGCCGACTCGCACCGTCTGCGCGGCGGGGTCGATATCGCGAACCGGCGCGCCCAGCTTCAGGGTGATACCCTGCTCGACATAAAAGCTCTCGGGACGCAGGTAGAGACGTTCGCGCTGCATGTCGCCAAGAAGATAGGCCTTTGACAGGGGCGGGCGTTGATAGGGCGGGACCGGCTCTTCTCCGATCAGGGTGATCCGGCCCTCGAACCCTTTGGACCGCAGCCGTGCCGCGCAAGAGGCGCCGGCTTGACCTGCGCCCACAATGATTACATGAGCCATCGCCTCCACCTTTTTTGAAACTTCCGTTGGTGTCGTTCCGCGAGACCCTATATGGCAGATCACGAGAATTGCAATTCAACAGCGAGGGACGATCCATGACAATCGCACAAGGTGACACGTTGCCAGACGCCACATTGGTCAAGATGGGGGCCGATGGCCCCGAATCCGTGGATTTGGCGGCGCATGCCAAAGGCAAGAAACTTGTGGTCTTTGCCGTTCCGGGCGCGTTCACGCCGACCTGCCATGCCGCGCATGTGCCCAGTTTCGTGCGGACCAAGGATCAGTTCACCGAAAAGGGTGTGGACGAGATCATCTGCGTGTCCGTGAACGACCCGTTCGTCATGCAGGCCTGGGGCGAGGCGACGGGGGCTACCGAGGCCGGGATCACCATGCTCGGGGATGCACAAAGCGCGTTTACAAAGGCGCTTGGCCTGGATTTCGACGCACCGCCTGCCGGCTTGATCTCGCGGTCCAAGCGCTATGCGATGCTGGTCGAGGATGGCAAGGTCACCAAGCTGCATGTCGAGGAAAGCCCCGGCGTTTGCGAGGTTTCGAGCGGTGAGGCGCTGCTCGCCGAGATGTAGGCGATCCGCGCTTTTTTGACAGGAGCGCGCTGACCTTTGGAAAAACCCTGGCCCGGCCGCGGATCACATCCCGTGCCGGGCCTTGTCATACGCAGACCAATCCGCGATCTCGGGGTAATACCGCGCCCGCCACGCCTTGACGCGCGGGTTCATCATCGCCCGCCATTTGCGCGGGAATAGCGCGAAAAAGGTCATCACCGGGTAGCCATATGGCAGTTGCGGGGCCGCGTCCTCGGCATAGGTCTGCAACAGCGGAAAGCGGCGGTCTGGCTTGTAATGGTGATCGGAATGCCGTTGCAGGTTGATTAGAAACCAGTTTGACGCGGTGTGTGACGCGTTCCAGCTGTGACGCGGTTTGACGTGTTCGTACTTGCCATTGCCCAGGTGTTTCCGTGTCAGCCCGTAATGTTCGACGTAATTCACCAGCTCAAGCTGGAAGATCGCCGACGCTGCCTGCAACACGAAAATGAGCACCCCCATCCATCCGCTTATCGCAAAGGCCAGTGCCAGGAATCCCAGTTGCAGCGCGCCGTAGCGCCAGAACGGGTTGCTGCGGTGCCACCATTCCAGCCCCTTGCGGGCCAGCTTGTCGCGTTCGGCGCGAAAGGCAGAGCGCAGGCAACTGCGCAGCACGCGCGGGTAGAAACGCCAAAAACTTTCGTTGTAGCGCGCCGTGACCGGATCGCGCGGCGTGCCGACATACCGGTGATGCACCAGCAGATGTTCCGACCGGAAATGCCCGTAAAGCGCCATCGTCATCAACAGATCCCCGAGCCAGCGTTCCAGGCGATTGCGTTGGTGCATCAGTTCGTGCGCGTAGACGATGCCGACGCTGCCGGACAGGATTCCCATGCCGACGGTGATCAAATAGATCTCCAGGGCGCCCAGATGCCCCGCACGCGGGATGTACCAGATCAGGCCGAAGATCATCAGGAATTGCAGCGGTGGCCAGACCAGCGTTATGGCCCGGTGCCAGACCAGGGCACTGTCTTTCGTCTGCGCGTCCATGTTGTCGGTGTTCAGCCCCAGCGCTGCATCGAGCGTCGCGAAGACACCCCATGTGGCGAGGATCGGTACGAGCACCCAAGGCCCCCCAATGATGGCGCCAGACAGGACAAGGGGGATCATGAGAAGCGAGAGCCAGAACGGCAGAGCCGCCCGCAAAGGCAGGCGCGCGGTTTGGCTGTGCAAGCTGCTTTCGGTCATGGGGTTCCCGGCTCCTGGTCGTGGTGTCAAACTAGCAGGGCAGGTCAGGGTTATCCAAGCCTGACGTTGCGCGGCGTCAGGATCCGGTGGTCAGCGCGTGGGCCTTGCGCATCACTGTCGGAAGATCCGAGGGGTCGAACGCATCCGCCTCGACGAAATGGCCTCGCGCGGGCTTGCGGTCCATCGGCACCAGCGCGGTCTTGACGGTCAGGCGCAGGTGAAAATGCGTGAAGGTGTGGCGCGCCTCGGTGGGCAGGGTGCGCCATTCCGCGTGGATTGGCGGGTCCTCGGCCGGCGCATCGCCCCAGTCGCTGCCCGGCCAGCCCAGCATGCCGCCCAGCAGCCCGCTGTCGGGGCGTTGTTCCAGCAGCCACGCACCATCCACCCGGCGGGCAAGATAGGCGATACCGCATCGTATCGGTTTGCGCTTCTTGGGGGCTTTCCTGGGCAGGTCCTGCGCCGTTCCCGCATCCCAGGCCGCACAGGCCCGCCGCCAAGGGCACAGCCCGCAGGCGGGATTGCGCGGGGTGCAGAGCGTGGCGCCCAGGTCCATCACGGCCTGTGCATAGCATCCGGGCCGGTCGCTCGGAGTCAGGGCGGAGGCATGGTCCATCAGGATGGGCTTTGCCGCGGGCAGCGGTGTGTGTTCGTCATGGAGCCGTGCCATGACGCGCTCCACGTTGCCATCCAGCACCGTCGCAGGCTGGTCGAACGCAATGGCGGCAATCGCGGCGGCGGTGTAGGGTCCGATGCCCGGCAGCGCGATCAGCCCGTCATAGGTTTCGGGAAACTTGCCGTCATGCTCGGAATGCACCACGCGGGCGCATTTGAGAAGGTTGCGGGCACGGGCATAATATCCGAGCCCCGCCCAGGCGGCCATGACGTCTTGATCCTCGGCCTGTGCCAGATCGCTCACCGTAGGCCAACGCATCGTGAAGGACTCGAAATAGCTTTTGACAGCGGCCACGGTTGTCTGTTGCAGCATGATCTCGGACATCCAGACACGGTAGGGGTCGGGGCGCACGCCTTGCGCGCGCGCTGCCGGGCCAACACGCCACGGCATCGCGCGGGCGTGCCGGTCATACCACTCCAACAAGAGGGACGGGTCGGGCGCATCACGCAAGTTTGACATACCTTTGATTTCGGGTCTCATTTACGGGCTGGTTGCTGTGGCATCGGACCACTAGAATAGCGTTCGGACAAGGGAGTCAAACATGCCGCCGCGCGCCGGGTATACCAAGGGCTTCAAACGCACATCGAGCCTTTTGCAGACGCAGATCCGCAAGACGTCCGAGACGCGTGGCTTTGCGCAATCGCGGCTTTTGACGCATTGGACCGAAATCGTGGGCGAGGATATCGCAGCGATCAGCCGTCCTGTCGAGGTCAAGTACGGCCGCAGCGGCTTTGGCGCCACGTTGACTCTTCTGACCACGGGGGCGCATGCGCCGATGCTGGAAATGCAGAAGGAAAAACTGCGCGACAAGGTGAACGCTGTCTATGGCTATAACGCGATTTCGCGTGTCCGCGTCACACAGACCGCGTCGACGGGCTTTTCCGAAGGTCAGGTGAGCTTTGATCACCGCCCCGATCAAGCCCGGACAAAAACACCGCCGCAGATCCTGCCAGAGGCGCAGGACATGGCGGATGGCGTTCGCGATGACGGTTTGCGCGCAGCGCTGGAGCGTCTGGCCACGAACGTCTATTCCAAAACGCAAAACAGGACCTAGGTCAGGTCCAGGACCAAAAAAGCAAAGGGTTTCGCAATGAAGCAACGGTTTACGACGATTGCACTGGCAACCGCCCTCGTGGCGGGGGCTGGCTGGTGGGTGGCCGGAACGGGCACAGCGCCGACCGAGACCGGACAGGCCATGACCCTGCCCGGTGCCGCGAACGCGCAGGAGGCCGCGAGCGGCGAGGCCGCCGATGCGACGATCCAGGAAATGGTGCTCGGAGCCGAGGATGCGCCGGTCGAGATGATCGAATACGCGTCCTACACCTGCCCGCATTGCGCGACCTTTCACGACGGCGTGTTCGAGGACATCAAGCGGGATTACATCGACACCGGGAAGGTCAAGTTCACCTACCGCGAGGTGTATTTCGACAAGTACGGTCTCTGGGGATCGCTTGTGGCCCGCTGTGGCGGTGAGGACCGGTTCTTCGGCATCACGGACATGATCTATGACACGCAGGACACCTGGTCCCGTGCCGGTTCCGAAGCCGCCATCGCCGAGGAGTTGCGCAAGATCGGCCGTATTGCCGGGCTCGAAGGTGACCAGCTCGAAGCATGCCTGAGCAACAACGAAAAGGCCCGTGGCCTGATCGAATGGTACCAGGTGAATGCCGAGGAACACGGGATCACCTCGACCCCGTCCTTCGTCATCGACGGAGAAACCTATTCGAACATGAGCTATGACGAGTTCCGGGACATCCTGGACGAAAAATTGGGCAGTTGATGCCCGGTCCGGCGCGGGCGTCGTGAACGGTCACGACTGCCCTGCGCCGGCCCATCGATCTCCCGACAGTCAGGTGCGCCGCCCTTCGCGCAGCCATGCACCCAGGATCAGGCCAGAGGCCAGAAGCAACACCAGCCATCCCGGCAGCATCGGTGTCTGCGTCACATCCAGCGTTTCATATGCCTCTCGAGGTGTGATGCCAAGCCAGCCGCGCCCCGCGGCGGGGCGGCCTTCGCCGACGGCGCGGATGCCGGGCAGGCCCTCTTCCAACCGGCGCACGCCGCCATTGGTGGCGTCGATTGCCGGTTCGAGCGCGTCGCCGCTGGCAATCGTCTGCTCGAATTCCCTTGGCGCGGCTGGCCCCAGGCCCACAACGGCGTCCTGATCGCCTTCCGACAGGCGATAGAGCCCGATCTCGGCCCCGGTATAGAGCGCTTCGAACTGGCCTGGTGACACTTCGTCCAGCGTGATCTCTTCTTCCGTGCCATCGGGGCGGATGATCGTGACCGCGCCGATGCTGTCCTCCAGAGTGCGTCGGATGATGCGCATTGTCTGTCCGGTGGGTTCGGCCCAAAGCGCCTCTTCCTCAAGCTCGGGTTCTTTCATCATCCAGTGTGCCAGCCGCCGCAGAAGATCGAGCTGCGGGCCGCCGTTCTCGAATCCGCGCGACCAAAGCCATGCATGATCCGACGCGATCAACGAGACGCGACCTTCCCCGACACGGTCCAGAACCAGAAGCGGCCTGTCGTCGATCCCGCTCATCAGGACATCGCCCGCAATCGGATCGACATCGATCTGGCGCATCCAGCGACCCCAGCTTTCGGTCCCGGACAGGCCGGCTGTGACGGGATGGCGGTCTCCCAGCTCGGTGATCTCGGGCTGGTAGCCGCGTTCGAACACCCTGGCCGTCGGCTCTGCCGGGATGATGTCGGCCAAGGGTGAACGGTAGATACTGTCGGCGCTTGCGAAATCCGGCCCTGCGGCCACGAGAACCGCACCACCGCCTTCGACATAGCTGCGCACGTTGTCCAGATAGATCGCCGGCAGAATGCCCCGCCGCTTGTAGCGGTCAAAGATGATGAGGTCGAAATCCTCGATCTTTTCGAGAAACAGCTCGCGGGTCGGGAAGGCGATCAGCGAAAGTTCGGAAACCGGCACGCCATCCTGCTTTTCAGGCGGGCGCAGGATGGTGAAATGCACGAGATCCACAGAGCTGTCGGATTTCAACAGGTTGCGCCAGGTGCGCCCCCCTGCATGCGGCTCGCCCGAGACCAGCAGCACGCGCAGCCGATCGCGCACGCCGTTGATTTGCACCAACGCCGTGTTGTTTCGGTCGGTCAGCTCTTCTTCGCCGGTGGGCACGCTGAACTGGATCACGTTCAGCCCCCCATGCGGCAAGGTGATCGGCAGGTCCACATCCTCCCCGATCGGCATGGCGAATTGCTGTGGCTCCTCGCCATCCACGGAAATGTCGATGGTGGTTTCCGTGGCGTCCGGGGCGGCGCCTTCATCCTCGACCCGCAGGGTCAGCGTGACAGGCTCGCCCAGAATGGCGAAGGCGGGTGCGTTCTTGACGATCAGCCGCCGGTCCCAATCGGTCTCTTTGCCGGTCAGCAGCAGATGCATGGGGGCGGGCAGGTCCGGGGTTCGCTCCAGGTCGTGCAAACGCCCATCGCTCAACAGGAACACCCCGGCGATCCGTCCGCGCGGTTCTTCGGCCAGCGCATCGGAGACGGCCGACATGAGCAGCGTTCCGGTGTCGCCCTCACCATCGCCGACGGTGATGCGGCGCACTTCGGTGTTCTGGCGTGTTCTCAGGTCGGTGATCAGCGATCCCGCCGCGTCCTCGGTCACTCCCAAACGCGCACCCAGCGATTGGCTGGCGCTTTTGTCCTCGACCACCAGGACGATGTCCGAGAGCGGCGCGCGGTCCTCGGCTTGATACGAGGGCTGTGCCAGGGCGGCCAGCACCACGAGAGCGGCAAGCCCGCGCAATCCCCAGCCCCGCAGGCCTCTTGAAAAGGCAATCGCGATCCCGATCAGGGCCAAAGCGCCCAGGATCGCAATCAATTGCCACGCCAGAAGCGGATCGAAGACGATACTGCCAGTCATCAATTGCCCAATCTGTCCAGAAGCGCAGGCACGTGCACCTGGTCGGATTTGTAGTTCCCGGTCAGCACGTGCATGACCAGATTGACGCCGAAGCGATACGCGATCTCGCGCTGGCGCTCCCCGGAATAGCCGCTGCCGATTGGGTAGATCGGGTTGCCCCGGTCATCCATCGCCCAGGCAGAGGCCCAGTCGTTGCCGCCGATGATCACCGGGGTCACGTTGTCATTGAGGTTGCGGAACGGCATGCCGTCCACCAGTTCCGCGTCGGGCGGCGCGGCTTCAACCCAGACATCATGACTGTTGTGGCGGCCGGGGAAATCCTGAAGCAGGTAAAAGGTGCGCGTCAGCACATGATCCTCGGGAATCGGCTCTAGCGGCGGAATGTCCAGGGGAGCGGCCAATTGTTGCAGCTTGCGGCCATTCGGGCTGCCGGTGCCAAAGCGCGCGATATCTGCGTCGCGGGTGTCGAACATGATCATCCCGCCGGACCGCAGATAGGTGTTCAGCTTGGCATAGGCTTCGTCGGAGGGCGTTGGCTGGTCCGGTGTGATCGGCCAGTAGAGAAACGGAAAGAACGCCAGCTCATCGGTTTCAAGATCGACCGCCATGGGATCGGCCGGTTCCACCGACGTGCGGAAGAACAGCGTTTCGGACAGGCCCCGCAACCCCGCCTGCGCCCTTTGGTCCAGATCCTCGTTGCCCGTGACCACATGGGCGAATGTCACTTCGGCCGTGGCCCCGAGCGCGAACTCGGTCTCGTCGGATTGCGCCTGTGCTGCGTGGCCCGGCATCAGGAGGGCCGCCAGCAGCAGCGCCGCGGCCTGCGTCGCGCGCGGTCCGGAAAGCCGGCCCGACAGGAACAACGAGGCCAGGATATCAGCCATCAACAAAAGCATCGCCGCGGCAAGCAGCCAGCCTCCCAAGGGCGTTTCCTCGGATTTCACCAAGCCTTCCACCGGGATGTCGGCGGGCCAGTTTGCCGGCGTCAAGGTGGCGTCGGCCTCAAGGACGTTGCGCGCCAGCGCACGGTCCTGACTTTGATACACACCGGGGCGCAAATCCGGCCCGAGCGGTGCGCTGACAAGGTCTTCGCCTGCCACACCGGGCAGGGTGCTGCCGTCGCTCGTGGCGCCAAACCCGTCCAGCACGATGCTGGGTTGCCAAACGGTGCCTTCCAGGTCCTCGGCATCGGGTTGCGCGCCGGATCCGGCGGCGATGGACAGCCGTTCCAGCATTTGCACGAACAGGCCGGACAGCGGCAGGGAGGACCATTCCGCGTTGGCGGTGACATGGAACAGGATGATTTGTCCCTGTCCCACTTTCTTTCGGGTGACCAGCGGCGTGCCATCGCTGAGCTGTGCGATCACGCGGTCGGCCAGTGCCGGGTCAGGTTGCGCCATCACCTGCGCCGACACGGTGACGTCAGGCGGGATCGCCAGGCCAAAGAAAGGGCTGTCCTCGGAAAATTCGGCCAGCGATTTCGGCTCACCCCAGCTCATTGCGCCACCGACGCTGCGGCCACCCGAACGCAGGCGCACGGGCATCAGCGGGTCCTCCGTGTCGCGGCTGATGTCGCTGGCGGCAAGGCGGGGTCCGGCAAAGCGCAGCAGGATACCGCCGCCGTCCAACCAGTCCAGAAGCGCGTCTTCCTCGGCGTCGCCCAGCGTCGCCACATCGGCCAGGGCAATCACATCGGGGTTGGCCGGGATCATGTCCATCAAGTTGCCGTCGAGCAGGTCCGCGCTCGGGTCCAGCGCCTTTTCGAGGTAATGCAGCGGGGCCAGCAATTGGAGCCCTTCGCGGTCTTCGCGGCCGGCGACAAGCGCCACTTCGCGGCGGCGCAGGCTGTCATCGGGGAGGGTGGTTGCCCCGGCGCTGCGGTTGCCCTCGATCTCGAAACCCAGGATGCGGGCGCGCAGCTCGGACGGGAGGGACAGCGCGGTTTCCGCCATCGCCGCATCCGGGTCAAAACGCGCGGTGGCGCGGGCCAGAACGGCGGGGTTGCCGGACGGATCGCGCCCTTGCGCCAGGATCGTCACGTCGCGCTCCGACCCGGTTTGCGCCCGGACCGCCGTGAGGATGATATTGCCATCCTCGAACCGCGCGGGCGCGAGGCCCAGAATGGTTTGCCCGGCCTGAAACACGGTCACGTCGCCACGATCCTCGAGCGCGCTCAGAAGCGGGGCGCGTGTCTCGCGCTCCAGACCGTCGGACATCCAGTAGGTGTCAAAGCCGCCCTCGGGCAGCAGGTCGAGCGCGCTGTCAACCGCGTCCGGGCGTGGCTCCCACGGGGCGGGGGACAGCCCGACAAGCCGCGCGCTCAGGTCATCGGCAGTCTGGAAATTGGCCTGTTCCGGCTTGGTCAACTGAAGCAGCGCCACGCGCCTGTCATCCCGCGCCGCCTGTGCCAGAAGCCCGTCCAGCGCAAGCATCCGCGCGCGCCAGGTCGCGGCACTGGCCCAGGAGCTGTCCATCACCACCAGGAGCGGCGCATCGCTTGCCGCGGTTTCGTCGCTCTCGGGGTTCAGGATCGGGCCGGCGAGGCCGACGATCAGCATCGCAACCGCCAGCATGCGCAGCAAAAGCAGCCACCATGGCGTGCGATCGCTGACTTGCTCGTCATCTTTCAGGCCCAAAAGCAGCACAACGCCGGGAAACATCCGCCGGATCGGTGCAGGCGGCACGGCGCGCAGGATCAGCCACAGGGCTGGCAGCGCCAGCAATGTCAGCAAAAGCCACGGTGTCACAAAGCCGATCCCGAAAAGCGTCATCCGTATGTCCCGTCCATAGCGCGATAAATCCAGAGCAGCGCCGATTGCGCGCTCTCGCTCGTGTGGTGGCAGGTGTACTGCCAGCCTGCCAGCCGCGACAGGTGCTCAAGCCGTTCCTTGCGCTCTGCCAGACGATCCAGGTAGCGGTTGCGCAGGTCCCCGGCCTTGAGCGTTTCATGCACCATCCCGCCGCCGACGCTTTGAAAGATCGTGCGCCCGTCAAAGGGGAATTCCTCTTCGCTCGGGTCAAGGATCTGCACAAGCGCTCCGCGCACGCCACGATCCGCCGCCTTGGTCAGCGCGGCCTCGACCGGGGCGGGATCGTTTAGAAAATCGGAAAAGAAGATCGCGCGCGATTGCGGAAGCATGCCGCGCGCCTCGGGCTCGGAATACTCGTCCGGCTGATCCATCGACAAAAGCTCTGCCAGCCGGGATATCTGTACCTGTCCGCGCCGCGGCGGCAGATCGAAACCGGTCAGGCCAACACGTTCACCTCCGCGAATCAAAAGGATCGATGCGGCCATCGCAAGGGTTCGGGCGCGGTCCGCCTTCGTCCCAAGACTCTTGTTCGATGCAAACCGCATCGAGGCCGCCTGATCGACCCAGAGGATCACGCTTTGGGCGATCTGCCATTCCCGCTCCCGCACAAATTGGGTGTCGCTTCGCGCGGATCGCCGCCAGTCGACATCCCGAAGCACATCACCTTGCTGCATCGGGCGGTATTGCCAGAAATCATCGCCCAGACCCGACCGCCGCCGCCCGTGTTCGCCCAGCAGCACGGTTCCCGCCAAATGCTCGGCGCGCGCCAGCAGGGCCGGAAGCCGCGCGGCCTCTTCCTCGGAGCGCTGGCGAAGAGCGGCGACAGGAGATGTCACGCGGCAGCCTCGATCCTGACCATGCTTTCAGCCACTTCGTCGATGAGACCGCCCAGGTCTTCTCCCCGCGCACGGGCAGAGAAACTCAGGGCCATGCGGTGCGACAGAACCGGGCGCGCCATGTCCAGAACATCCTCGGGGGCTGGCGCGAGCCGCTTTTGAAGAAGCGCGCGCGCCCGCACTGTGAGCATCAGCGCCTGCGCCGCGCGCGGGCCCGGACCCCAGGCGACGGTGTCCTTGACCCGGGCACCGGCCAATTCATCGTGCGGGCGAAACGCGCGGACCAGATCGAGTATCATTTCGACCACCGCGTCCCCCACCGGCATCCGCCGCAAGAGCCTTTGCGCCGCGATCAGCTCTGCAGAGGTGAAAACCGCATAGGCTTCGTCCTCTTCGGCGCCGGTCGTGGCCAGCAGGATGTCCTTTTCGGTCTGGCGATCAGGGTATTGCACGTCGATCTGGACCAGGAAACGGTCGAGCTGTGCCTCGGGCAGGGGATAGGTGCCCTCCTGCTCGATCGGGTTCTGCGTCGCGAGAACATGAAACGGAGCGTCCAGAGTGCGGGTCTCTCCCGCCACCGTGACCTCTTTTTCCTGCATTGCCTGCAACAGCGCCGATTGCGTGCGCGGCGACGCGCGGTTGATCTCGTCGGCCATCAGAAGTTGGCAAAAAATCGGCCCGGGAATGAACTTGAACGCCCGACCGCCATCGGCTCCGGTCTCCAAAACTTCGGAGCCGAGAATATCTGCCGGCATCAGGTCAGGCGTGAACTGCACGCGGTTGCCATTCAAGCCCATCACGGTGGAAACCGTCTCAACCAGGCGCGTCTTGCCCAACCCCGGCAGGCCGATCAAAAGCCCATGCCCGCCGCACAACAGCGACGCCAGGGTCAGCTCGACAACGCGGTCCTGGCCGATAAAGCGCCGGGTGATGGCTGTCCTTGCCTGCGCAAGCTTGTTTTCCAGCGCTTCGATATCTGCCACCAAATCTTCGGTTGGGGCCATGACGTGTCTCCCTTGCGCATTAAGTCATTTGTAGAAAGTGTAACGCGCATGAGAAAAATGGCAAAAGCAATGAGCGCACAAGATCGTGTTATTCCCTCCGCAGACGGCATCGCTGCCTCTGTTCGCGCCACCGGGACCAAGGGCTTGCCGCCGGTGCATCTGTGGGAACCGCCGTTTTGCGGCGACCTGGACATGCGGATCGCCCGGGATGGAACATGGTTCTATCTGGGCACCCCGATCGGACGGCCCGGACTGGTCAAGCTGTTCTCCTCCATCCTCCGCAAGGACGGCGACAAATATTATCTTGTCACGCCCGTGGAGAAGGTGGGCATCACCGTCGATGACGCGCCCTTTGTCGCCACCGATTTCGAGGTCTCCGGCGAAGGTGAAGACCAGGTGCTTACTTTCCACACCCATGTCGACGATACCGCCGTGGCGGGCCCCGATCACCCGATCCGGGTCGAACGGGATGCCGAAACCGGCGAGCCGTCTCCTTATGTTCTGATCCGTGCCAATCTCGAAGCGTTGATCGACCGCAAGAGTTTTTACCGGCTGGTCGATTGCGGTGCGCATCATGTCGTGGACGGCACGTCCTGGTTCGGCGTCTGGTCGGCGGGACAGTTTTTTCCGGTCATTCCGTCCCGGGACCTGCCGGACTAGAGCGCGCCGGGCAAAACAGACCCCGCTTCTGCGCCTGTCCGAGCGGCGGGATCGCACGGCCAGAGACCGGAACGCCGGTGTGATGGGGGGGGGCGACGCCCCGCCCGAGAGTGTTCGGCTCAATCGCCCAGCTTTGCATGTACCTCTTCGAGGTCGATCTCGCCAATCGGCATCTTGTTGCCCGGATTCTCGAAATCATAGCGGAACAGTTGGAAGTCCTTTTTGTAAATCTCGTAGACCAGATGCATCGACAGGTCATCGAAGTAATCCTCGACCGGATGCGCGCGCTTGGGGCCATGCCCCTCGCTTTCGTTGAAACGCGGGATTTTGGCCAGATCGACGGGGTTCTTGGTCTCGACCGATTGCAGTACTTCGGCCATTCCGTCGTTGAAGCTTTCGGTCCAGAAGATGTGATCGTAGCGCCCGCCGTTCACGATGAAGGTGCTGATATGTCCCGACATCGCCGACCAGTGAATGTCAGGGTCCATCGGCCGTCGCCAGCGGATCGTGTCGCGCGCGAACAGCAGGAACCGGCGAAAGCTCTTGATCTGGTCGAATTCCTGCTTGCCGTCGTCGCCCCCCACCTCGATCCCGTATTTCTGGATCAAGAGCGGCACAAGATTGCCGCGGTAGCGTTTTCCGTTGCGCTGGATGCCGCAGATCTTGTCGAAAAACGAACTCAGGATGCGGGTGTAGGGATTGCGCACGCAGGTGAAGGCATATGTGTCCTGCGACTGGATCCGCTTCTTGATCGGTTCGCGGCTCGGGTCGAGCGCCCATTTGTGCAGCCCGCTCTGGGCGTCATGAATATCGCCGTCAAAGAATGTACCGTGATCCGAAAAAAACATGATCTGACCAATGGTCGAGCATGCGCATTTTGGAACCACGCGGTAGACCATGCTCTCGCTCTCGGTCATCCACGTTCCGGGAAATCCCATAATCTGCCGCCTCCAGCCACGTCCCAGTTTGTTGTCTTCCGGAACGATTAACAAAAAAACAAAGAAATCCGGTTTATTCAATCGCTGAACGTGCTTATCAAGATGTAATGAGGTAAAGATAGGGCAGAAGAACCACTGAATGGCAAATATTGCCTTCATATTGCTGTGCCACAAGGATCCCGATGCAATCATCCGGCAGGCGCTCAGCCTGACGGCCGTTGGCGATTTCATCTCCATCCATTTCGACGCGCGCGCCGATGCGGCCGCGTTCAAGACCATCCAGACGGCCCTGTCGGACAATCCCAACGTCACCTTTTCCAAAAAACGCATCAAATGCGGATGGGGGGAATGGTCGCTGGTGCAGGCGACGCTCCACGCGGTCGAGGCCGCGGTCGAAGCCTTTCCGCGCGCGACGCATTTTTACATGCTCTCGGGCGACTGCCAGGCAATCAAGACCGCCGA
Source organism: Marivita sp. (assembly GCF_020055675.1). Classification (GTDB taxonomy): domain Bacteria; phylum Pseudomonadota; class Alphaproteobacteria; order Rhodobacterales; family Rhodobacteraceae; genus Marivita. The sequence goes on along the minus strand of NZ_JAIPUS010000023.1, from coordinate 15,971 downwards.
ATACGCGCATGAGTATCTTGACCGCCTTGACGCCGATTTCATCGAGAGTTTCGATTTCTTCAACTCCGACTGGATCAAGACGGGGATGAAGGAAGAGCGGTTGATCTACCGCCATTTCTTCAACGAACGCTCCCAGAAATGGATCTTCTACAAAAGCTACCGCCTGCAACAGCGCCTTGGGTTGACCCGCAAGATCCCGGAAGACCTGGAAATCCAGATCGGCAGCCAATGGTGGTGTTTGCGCCGCCGGACGGTCGAGGCGATCCTGGCGTTCTTGCGCCAACGCCCCGATGTCAAACGGTTTTTCAGCACCACCTGGATCCCGGACGAGACGTTTTTCCAGACCCTGGTCCGCCACCTGGTGCCCGAACAGGAAATCGAGTGCCGGACCCTCACCTTCCTGATGTTCTCGGATTACGGCATGCCGGTCACCTTCTATAATGACCATTATGATCTCCTGCTCAGCCAGGATTTCCTGTTCGCGCGCAAGATCAGCCCCGAGGCGCTCTATCTCAAGGAACGGCTGGGCACGCTCTACTCTGCCCGGGGTGTGAATTTCGAGATTTCCAACGAGGGCCGCTCGCTTTACAAATTCCTTACGGGCAAGGGCCGCATCGGCCGCCGGTTTGCGCCGCGGTTCTGGGAAACTGAAAGCACGCTGGGCCGCGAACGCGAATTGCTTATCGTAGTGTGCAAGAAATGGCATGTGGCGAAACGCCTTGTCTCGCGGATCAGCCAGCTGACAAACATCCCCTGCATCGAATATCTCTTCAACGAAGAGAACACCGAACTCCCGGATATGGGCGGCATCCAGACCACGCTGGGCAAACGCCACCGCCACCGCCGGTCGCTGATGCGGATGCTGTTCGATTATTACGATTCCGACCGCATGGTGGTGTGTATGGACCCCGGCAATCTCGACCTGCTCGAGGATTTCTGCCGCGACCGCGCCACCACGCGGCTGCTCGAAGTGGATTGCGCGTTTTCCGACGACTACCTGATCGGTCACGCCATGCGCGTTGGCCTCGCCGGAGACCGCACGCCACGTGAAACCCTTGAACGGCTCTTGCCGACCATCCGCAACGATATCCTGCATGAAAGCGACCGCATCCGCGACGCCGAGTTCGAGAACCACACCCGCATCCGCGAGGATGACAGCATCGACGTCAACGCCGCCGCGCTCGCCGGCTTCTTGTCCATCGCGCCCAACCAAGCGCTCCAAATCGCGCAGACAGATCACCTTTTTGCTGACTGAGGATACCAGACATGACCTATGTCTATGACGACCAGAACATTTTCGCCAAGATCCTGCGCGGAGAGATTCCGAACGACACCGTCCTGGAAACCGAACACACGCTGGCCTTCCGGGATATCCAGCCACAGGCGCCGGTGCATGTGTTGGTGATCCCGAAAGGGCCGTATGTCTGCTACGATCATTTCGCCCGCGACGCGAGCGATGCCGAGATTGTCGATTTCACCCGCTCCGGGGGCGAGGTGTGCAAGCGGGAAGGCGTGCAGGAAAACGGCTACCGCATCATCTCCAACGCGGGTGAGGCAGGGGTGCAGGAAGTGCCGCATCTGCACATCCATGTGCTCGGCGGTCGGGGTCTTGGCCGAATGTTGCAGCCCGCGCCGTAAAGGCCGCGCAGCCGGCCTTTACCGCAATTTCGAAATTGCGGTCCAAGCGTTTTCGAAAACGCTTCTCCGCTCACCCCGACCGGGTGAGCGACAGGAAAACATCCTCCAGATCGGCCTGCTCGGTGCGCACATCGCGAACCCGCACACCATTGTCGCGCAAGAGAGCCAGAACATCTTCTGCCGAGGTCTGCCGCGCGCGGTAACTGACCGCGAGCGTCCCATCCTCGCGCGGTATGACAGTGATCCCGTTCACGCCCGGCAACGCCCCGACCGGCGCATCGGGCTGGATCACCATCGTCTTGGCATCGAGCTGCCCCAGCAGGTTGCGTGTGCTGTCCCTTGCCACCACCGCGCCGTGATTGATGATCGCGATCTCGTCGCACATCTCCTCGGCCTCTTCGAGGTAATGCGTCGTCAGGATGATCGTCATGCCTGACTCGCGGTTGAGCTTGCGGACGTTCTCCCAAAGCATCTGCCGCAACTCGATATCCACCCCCGCCGTCGGCTCGTCGAGGACCAGGACATGCGGCCGGTGCACCAGCGCCTTGCCCAAAAGCAGACGTCGCCGCATCCCTCCCGAGAGGGTCCGCGCATAGGCTTCGGCCTTGTCGCTGAGACCGACCATCTCGAGGATCTCGTCCGAACGACGGTCCGACTTTGGCACGCCGTAAAGCCCGGCCTGCACCTCAAGCGCGCCGCGCGGTGTGAAGAACGGGTCGAGGTTCAGCTCCTGCGGCATGACCCCGATCGAGGCCCGCGACTGGCGCGGGTTCACGTCCTGATCCCAGCCCCAGATCGTCACCTGTCCCGAGGTTTTGGTGACCAGCCCCGCGAGGATATTGATCAGCGTGGACTTTCCCGCACCGTTCGGTCCCAAGAGCCCGAACACCGATCCGCGCGGCACCGCGAGGTCGATGTCCGTCAGCGCCTCCTTGCCTCCCGCATAGACCTTGCGCAGCGCGTTTATCTCTATGGCGTCCTGTGTCATCGCTGTCTCTTGCCCCTTGAGCCGTGTCGTCCTAAACCGCACCTAGTGGAAAACACACACAAAGGAAACGCAGCAGATGGCCACGCAAGCGCCCGAAACCAAGATCGTGGACAGCTATCGCATCGCCTGTGATGGCGGCGGCGGGGCCTTGGGCCACCCGCGCGTCTGGCTGCAAATCCCGCCGGACACCGGCTGGGTCGAATGCGGATACTGCGATGCGAAGTTCATTCACAAGGATTTCGCCGACCAGCAAGACACGTGACCCTGGCCCGCGCCTGTGCCGCGACCATCGCGGTTTCCGTCATGGCGTCCCTCGCAACTCGGCTCTGGCTGCGCGTGAATGTCGACGGAGAAAACGGGGCCGAGGCGCTCTGGGGCATGTACCTGTTTTACACCATCTGGACCAACACGCTGATCGGGCTGGCCTGTGCGGCCGTTGCGCTGGGCTTGCCGATCAGGGCCCGGAGGCTCAGCAACCTTCTGCTTTCCATCATCATCGTCGCGGCTGTGTACCATGCGCTTCTGGCGCAGATGAATGACTTTGCAGGCATCGACCGGCTCGTCGATATCATGCTTCATACCGCCATTCCCCTGGGCTTTGCGCTGTTCTGGCTGGCTTTCGTGCCGAAATCCGGTCTGCGGCTCGGTGATATCCCCTATTGGCTGATCCTGCCGTTGGTGTATTGCCTCTATGCCATGACCCGCGCTCAGGTCGATGGTGACTATCCGTATTTCTTCCTCGACCTGGCCGATCTGGGCCTGGCGCGCACCGTGGTCAACATCCTTGGCCTGCTCATTGCCTTCGCCGGCGTTGGCGCCGTTATCGTTCTGCTGGCCCGCGTCTTGTCGCGCTTTGATCGCGCCGCGCGGATCAATTGACCGGGATCGGAGACGCCGGCACATCTGCGCGATGTTGGCACTGGAACCGTCTTGCCGTCCGTGGCACACCAGAGCCAATCCAAGCAAAGGGGCGCGCGACATGGCATTCGGCAAGGGACACCATCTACACCTGATCGATGGCTCGGCCTTCATCTTTCGCGCCTATCACGCGCTGCCGCCGCTGACCCGGAAATCGGATGGACTGCCCATCGGGGCGGTCTCGGGTTTTTGCAACATGCTGCAAAAATACGTGGAGGGGAATCACGGCCCCGACGCCCCGACCCATATCGCGGTGATCTTCGACAAGGGCAGTCACACGTTTCGCAACGACATGTACGACCAGTACAAGGCCAATCGCGAGGCGATGCCCGAAGACCTGCGGCCGCAGATTCCGCTGACCCGCCAAGCCACCGAGGCGTTCAATATCGCCTGCAAGGAAAAGGAGGGTTTCGAAGCCGACGATATCATCGCCACGCTGTCCGAGCAGGCCCGCCAGGCCGGCGGGCGCGTGACGATCATTTCCTCGGACAAGGACCTGATGCAGCTTGTCGGCGGTGGTGTCGAAATGCTCGATGCGATGAAAAGCCGCCGCATCGACCGTGACGGCGTGTTCGAGAAATTCGGCGTCTGGCCCGACCGTGTGGTCGATGTGCAGGCATTGGCCGGCGACAGCGTCGACAACGTGCCGGGCGCGCCGGGCATCGGGATCAAGACGGCGGCCATGCTCATCAACGAATTCGGGTCTCTGGAAGAGCTTCTGGACCGCGCCGAAGAGATCACGCAGCCGAAGCGCCGCCAGACGCTCATCGACAAGCGCGACCAGATCGAGCTCAGCAAGAAACTTGTCCTGCTTGACGCCAACACGCCGCTCGATTTCACGCTCGACGATCTCGAAGTGCGCGACCCGGATCCGGAGCGCCTGATGGCGTTCCTGACCGAAATGGAATTCCGCACCCTGACCAAGCGCATCGCCGACGCGCTCGAGGTCGAGGCCCCGGTGATCGAGGATACCACCCCGGAAGGCGCCAACCCGCCCGAGGGGGACGCTCCGACGCTTCCCGCGATCACCCCCGACGGCTATGAGTGCATCCGCGATCTGGAAAGCCTGAAAAGCTGGATCGACGCGGCGACGGAGATCGGCCATGTCGCCTTTGACACCGAAACCACCGGTCTCAACGACATGACGGCCGAGCTTGTTGGCCTGTCGCTTTGCGTCTCACCGGGCAAGGCGTGCTATGTCCCGCTTGGTCACAAGTCCGAAGGTGGTGACGGGCTCTTTGGCTCGGATGAGCTTTCAGAGGGTCAAATCCCGCTGCAAGAGGCGCTGGATGCGCTCAAGCCATTGCTCGTCGACCGGTCGGTCATGAAGATCGGCCAGAACATGAAATACGACACGAAGATCATGTCGCGTTACGGGATCGACATCGATCCCATCGACGACACGATGCTGATGTCCTACGCGATGAACGCGGGGCTGCACGGCCATGGCATGGACACCCTCAGCGAACGCTACCTGGGCCACGTCCCTATCCCGATCAAGGACCTGATCGGCAGTGGCAAGAGCCAGAAGACCTTCGACCGCGTGCCAATCGAAACCGCCACCCGCTATGCCGCAGAGGATGCCGAGATCACGCTGCGCCTGTGGTTGATGTTCAAACCGCAATTGCACCAGGTCAAGGTCACCCGCGTCTACGAAGGGATGGAGCGCCCCCTGGTTCCCGTTCTGGCCGGGATGGAAAGAAACGGGATCAAGGTGGACCGCGACACGCTCAGCCGCATGTCCAACGCCTTCAGCCAGAAAATGGGCGGTCTTGAAGATGAGATTTACCAGCTCGCGGGCCGCAAATTCAACGTGGGCAGCCCCAAGCAACTGGGCGAAATCCTGTTCGATGAAATGGGGATCGAAGGCGGCAAACGTGGCAAGACTGGTGCGTATGCCACCGGTGCGGATGTCCTCGAAGACCTGGCCACGGAACATGAATTGCCGCGCCGGGTGCTTGACTGGCGGCAGTTGTCCAAGCTGAAATCGACCTATACCGACGCGCTTCAGGACCACATCAACCCGGAAACGGGCCGCGTTCACACATCCTATTCCATCGCCGGGGCCAATACCGGACGACTGGCCTCGACCGATCCGAACCTGCAAAACATCCCGATCCGGTCCGAGGAAGGCCGGCGCATCCGCGAAGCCTTTGTGGCCGAACAAGGCAAGACGCTTGTCGCGCTCGACTACTCCCAGATCGAGCTGCGCATCCTTGCCCATATCGCCGACATCCAGGCGCTCAAGGACGCGTTCAAGGAGGGTCAGGATATCCACGCCGCCACGGCGTCGGAAATGTTCAACGTGCCGCTGGACGAGATGACTCCGGATGTGCGCCGTCAGGCCAAGGCGATCAATTTCGGAGTGATCTACGGCATCTCCGGGTTTGGTCTCGCCCGCAACCTGCGCATTCCAAGATCCGAGGCGCAGGGGTTCATCGACCGCTATTTCGAACGCTTCCCGGGCATCAAGGCCTACATGGAGGAAACGACCGAATTCGCCAAGAAACACAAACGCGTCGAAACCCTGTTCGGCCGCGTGATCCACACGCCCGAGATTACCGCCAAGGGCCCGCGTGCCGGTTTTGCCAAGCGCGCTGCGATCAATGCTCCGATCCAGGGCACCGCCGCTGACATCATCCGCCGCGCGATGGTGCGTATGCCCGATGCGATTGCGGGGCTGCCTGCAAAGATGCTGCTCCAGGTCCATGACGAATTGCTGTTCGAAGTGGATCAGGGCGCCGAGGATGACCTGATCAAGGCGGCCCGCGATGTGATGGAGGGGGCCGCCGATCCGGTGATCAAGCTGGCTGTCCCCCTGGTCGCGGATGCGGGGCAGGGTGCCAACTGGGCGCAAGCGCATTAGGATCGTCCTGCGCGTCAGGTAAGTCCGTTGCCGCCGCTGGCACGGGCTTGACCACAGCGCGCGCAACGCGCGGATCATGTTTCTTTTGGAACGGGTCCCACCTTTTCCGTGTTGTCCACTCGGCAACAGGAAAATAGGAAACGACCATGGCAGATCAGGCGTCACCAAACCCGCAAACGTCGTCAAGGCAACACAGCAGCAACCACGGGTCCGGCAACTACCTGCGCTTTCTTGCCATGATCGCCACCTCGACGATCGTCATGTTCGGGTTGATGTATCTGAACACCTACGTGCTGGATCATGTCTTTTTTTCCCAGACCCGCATGTGGATGGCGCTCTACATGGGTGGCGCGATGGCGATCATCATGCTGTCGTTCATGCTGGGCATGTATTCCAACCGCAGGGCGAACATCGCGATCTTTGCAGGCGGCCTGATCGCGCTTGGCCTGGGTGTCGGGCTTGTCCGTTCGCAGGCCACGGTGGGCGATGTCGCCTGGATGAAGGCCATGATCCCGCATCACTCCATTGCTGTTCTGACGAGCGAACGTGCCAACCTGTCTGACCCGCGGGTTCAAGCCTTGGCAGAAGCGATCATCGAGGCGCAGCGCAACGAGATTGCCGAAATGCAGGGCTATATCGCCGACATCGAGGCAAACGGCGATGCCGCCCCCGGCACGGAGCGCGCAGGTCCCGGGCAATAGCTTTGCAGACCAAGAACCTGACAGCGCGGCACAGGTACTGACGAGGCACCGAACAGATCCTGGCAACTCTGGCAGCGATCGGCGCGGCCGACATGGCCCAAGGGTCCGGACCTGCTCTCGTACCGCCTCTGCGGCGCGTGCCGAAATCCGGTCAGCAAAACGCCAAAGATCAGCCCCTCTTTTCAAAGAAGCTGCCAAGGTTCAGCGTAAAAAAGGAAAATTGGTGGAGCCTAGGGGGATCGAACCCCTGACCTCTTGCATGCCATGCAAGCGCTCTCCCAGCTGAGCTAAGGCCCCGATTGTGAACATTGCATTAAGCAATGGCGGGGGCAGGATCAAGCGTGATTCCGCCCCGGCGCCGGAAAATTAATCGTTATCCTCGTTGGCGACATCGGCAATCTCGTCAAGCGAAACATTGTCGTCGTCATCGTCTTCCAGAACGTCATCGGCCAGTTCGACTTCGACATCATCCTCTTCCAACGCCTCGGATTTTTCCGAGCTTTCGGCGGTGGTCTTGGTCTGGCGGTCCTCGGCGTCCGCCGCAATCATGCGGGTCTTGCCGGTCGCCACTTCCACCACTTCGCCTGTATAGGGGCTGATGATCGGGTCGTTGTTCAGGTCATAGAAACGCTTGCCCGTGGTTGGGCAAAGGCGTTTGACGCCCCATTCTTCTTTGGGCATGGGTCATCCCCTTCAATTGCGTGGTCATATCGACAATCCGCGCCAAGTGCCATATCACCGAACCGGTGTCAAAGGCTTTGCGTCGCGGATCATGTCGAGCATCAAATGGGCGTCAGAACTCTTCCCGGCAACCCCGGAATCACAATAAACCTGCGAAAAAATGCGCGTGCGCGGCGCATGACGCTGCGGATCTCGCGGATCGACGGCGGCGTCACCCTGACCGTGCCGCGCGGCGTGTCCGAGCAAGAGGCGCTGGCCTTTGCCGCAGAAAAGCAGGGCTGGATCAGCACGCATCTGTCAAAGCAGGCAACCGCCTCCTCGGTTGGGCCGGGTCAGAGCCTTGATGTGGCCGGACAGCGGTTTTTTCTGCGTGACGGCACGGGCAAGCGGTTGCAGGTCGACGGCAACGTGATCGCGCTGCCGCAACCGGCTGAAAAGGGACGCGCGCAACTTCAGGCATGGCTCAAGGAGCAGGCGCGCGCGGAGCTGACCCGCGCTTCGGACCGGTACGCCGGCCGCATCGGGCGCCGCTACCAGCGCATCACGCTGCGGGACACACGGTCGCGATGGGGGTCATGTTCGTCCGCAGGGGCGCTGATGTATTCGTGGCGGCTGATCCTCGCCCCGCCGGCCGTGCTTGACTATGTCGCGGCGCATGAAGTCGCGCATCTCCAGGAAATGAACCATTCGCCCGCGTTCTGGCAGGTTGTGCGCGATCTCTACGGCCCGCATGATGCCGAACGGAAATGGTTGCGGCAGGAAGGGCCGAACCTGCATCGCTTCCGCTTTGAGGCTTGACCACCGCTGCGCCTGTGATCACAGTCCGGCATGAGCATCCTGACCCGTCCCTCCGAACCCACCGTATCCGCGCATGACCGCGTCTATCGCGGACTGCGCAACCGCATCATGTTCGGTCAGATTTCGCCAGGACAACAACTCACGCTCCGGGGCATCGGCAAGGAATTCGATGTCTCCATGACCCCTGCGCGCGAAGCCATTCAGCGCCTTGTCGCGGAAGGCGCACTGTCGATGTCCGCGTCGGGGCGCGTGTCCACGCCGGAGCTGTCCAACGACCGGATCGAAGAACTCGCCTCGCTGCGCTCCCTGATCGAAGTGGAGCTGGCCAGCCGCGCCCTGCCGCGCGCGCATCTCGCGCTGATCGACCGCTTGCAAACGATCAACGGGTCCATCTCGGACGTGGTCTCGAACCGTGATGCGGTGGGCTATATCCGCACGAACCTCGACTTTCACCGCACGCTCTACCTGCGCGCGCAGGCTCCTGCGATGCTGGCGATGGCAGAAACCGTCTGGTTGCAGCTGGGTCCGACGATGCGCGCCCTTTACGGCCGGCTGCGCCGGACCGAGGCGCCGCAATACCACCGGTTGATCATATCGGCTCTGAAGGCCGGGGATGAACCCGGCCTCCGTCTTGCCGTGCGCTCCGACGTGACCCAGGGACTGCGCCTGCTCACCGGGTGAACCGGAGACTGCGTGACCTCAATGCGCCATGAAGACCGGCACTTCGCAGGTTTCCAGCATGTTGCGCGTGGCGCCGCCAAGAATCGCCTCGCGAAAGCGGGAATGGCCGTAAGCGCCCATCACGATCATGTCGGCATCGATGTCCGTGACATGCCGCCGCATCACGTCGGACACGCGCGGCATGGTTTTCGACAACACGTCGATCTCCACCTTCACCCCGTGGCGTGCCAGGTATTGCGACAATTGCCCACCGGGATCCGAACGGTTCGGCCCATGCTTGGGCGGATCGATCACCACGATATGCGCAGTTTGCGCCTGAACGAGAAGGGGCAGGGCGCTGCGCACCGCGTTCAGCGCTTCGGCGCTTTCGTTCCAGCCAATGGCCACGCGCTGCGGCAACGCCAGGTCCGGGCCTGCCTCGGGCAGAACGATCACCGGGGCCTGCCCCTCGAACATGGCGCCTTCAACCGCCGGTTCAAGCTCGACACCGCGATCGTCGCCATAGGGGCGGGGGACAATCGTCAAATCGGCAAACCGGGCATAGGACGCGACAAATCGCGCAATATCGGCCAATTGGCACACCGTCTCGTTCACGCCCCAGCGCACGTCCGATTTGCCCAGTTGACGCTTCGCCTCCTGGGCCAGACCGCTGGCATCCTGCTGTGCCTGCTGCAGGGTCTGCTGCAACACCTCCGCGTTCATGCCGGCGTAGTAATATCCCGTCTGCGTGCGATCGACACCAATGCATACAACATCCAGATGCGCATCAAGCGCCCGGGCGATCGACACGCCCTGTGCAACGGTATCGCTCAAATGGGCTTGGTCGGTAACAACAGCCAGAAGCGTTTTGAAAGACATGGGTGGCTCCTCGATTGAAATGGTCTTGCCGCCACCCTCCGGCAATCTGAACCGCAGCGCCTTGATGCCCATCAAGAAAACCGTCAATTTCTATTGATGCAGATCAAGGATAGGTTTCGCCACTTTCCCCATTAAGAACCCAGTCTGAAAACCGCCCTCGCGGCAGCCGAATCGTGTGGGACTGACGAAGGAACGAAAAATGTTGAACTATATCAAGCTGATCGCGCTTGGTTTGATCACGCTCTTTGCGATGATCGCTGCGAGCTACGCGCGCGATTTGGCCTATCAGGTTCACGCCATCATCATCATGGCGGTCTCTGCCGGGCTTTTTCTCTGGACGTTGCGCAATACCGATGAGCCGGTGCCGGCGGCGACGCTGGAAACGAGTTACATGGACGGCGTGATCCGCTACGGCGTGATCGCAACCGCCTTCTGGGCTGTCGTCGGGTTCCTCGCCGGGACATTCATCGCGTTCCAACTGGCGTTTCCGGGGCTCAACTTCGATTGGGCGCAAGGGTATGCGAACTTCGGACGCCTGCGCCCGCTGCACACCTCTGCGGTGATCTTTGCGTTTGGCGGCAACGCCTTGATCGCAACATCCTTCTACGTGGTGCAGCGCACGAGCGCGGCGCGGCTTTGGGGCGGTAATCTTGGATGGTTCGTGTTCTGGGGCTACAACCTGTTCATCGTGCTCGCCGCGACGGGTTACCTGCTGGGGTCGACCCAGTCCAAGGAATACGCCGAACCGGAATGGTATGTTGATATCTGGCTCACCATCGTCTGGGTGGCCTATCTGGCGGTTTTCCTCGGCACGATCATAAAGCGCAAAGAGCCGCATATCTACGTGGCCAACTGGTTCTTCCTTTCGTTCATCGTTACGGTGGCGATGCTGCACCTGTTCAACAACCTGAGCATCCCGGTCTCGATCTGGGGATCGAAGTCGGTTCAGGTCTTCGCAGGCGTGCAGGACGCGATGGTGCAATGGTGGTATGGCCACAATGCCGTGGGCTTCTTCCTGACCGCCGGGTTCCTTGGCATGATGTATTATTTCGTGCCGAAACAGGCGGAACGCCCGGTCTTCAGCTACAAGCTGTCGATCATCCACTTCTGGGCGCTGATCTTCCTGTATATCTGGGCCGGTCCGCACCACCTGCACTACACGGCTCTGCCCGACTGGGCCTCGACGCTGGGCATGGTATTCTCGATCGTGCTCTGGATGCCCAGCTGGGGCGGCATGATCAACGGCCTGATGACGCTTTCGGGCGCCTGGGACAAGCTGCGCACCGACCCGGTGATCCGGATGATGGTGATCTCCCTGGGGTTCTACGGCATGTCCACCTTCGAAGGGCCGATGATGTCGATCCGCGCGGTCAACTCGTTGTCGCATTACACCGACTGGACCATCGGTCACGTGCACTCCGGCGCGCTTGGCTGGAACGGCATGATCACCTTCGGCGCGCTCTACTTCCTTGTGCCGAAACTGTGGAACCGCGAGCGGCTCTATAGCCTGAGCATGGTCAGCTGGCACTTCTGGCTCGCCACCATCGGCATCATCCTCTACGCCGCGTCCATGTGGGTGACCGGCATCATGGAGGGCCTGATGTGGCGCGAAGTGGATGCCAACGGTTTCCTCGTGAACGCCTTTGCCGACACAGTGGCCGCCAAATTCCCGATGTATGTCGTGCGGGGTCTTGGTGGGGTGCTCTACATCGCTGGCGCAGTCATAATGTGCTACAACCTGTTCATGACCGTCAAACGGAGCCCGGCTGTCGAAGCCAGCAACTCCGTTGTCCCGGCCGAATAAGAAAGGGACCGACTCAATGTCCATTCTTGAAAAACACAAGATCCTCGAGAAGAACATCACGCTTCTGTCGATCTTTGCCTTTCTGGTGGTCACGATTGGCGGCATCGTTCAGATCGCACCGCTGTTCTGGCTGGAAAACACCATCGAGGATGTAGAGGGCATGCGCCCCTACACCCCGCTGGAGCTGACCGGTCGCGACATCTATGTGCGTGAGGGCTGCTATGTCTGCCACAGCCAGATGGTCCGCCCCATGCGCGACGAGGTCGAACGCTATGGCCACTACAGCCTTGCAGCGGAATCGCAGTATGACCACCCGTTCCAGTGGGGCTCCAAGCGGACAGGGCCGGACCTTGCCCGCGTCGGTGGCCGCTATTCGGACGAGTGGCATGTGGACCACATGCGCGATCCGCAATCCGTGGTGCCGGAATCGGTCATGCCGAAATACGGTTTCCTGGAAAACCGGATGATCGAGCCGACCTATATCGCGGATCTTCTCAAGACCCACAGTCTGATCGGTGTGCCCTATACCGAGGAGATGATCGAGAACGCGGCGGCCGATTTCGAGGCGCAGATCGACCCGTTCGGCGACTATGACGGGCTGATCGAGCGTTACGGCGAGAAAGTCAACGTGCGCAACTTCGACGGGCAGCCGGGTATCTCGGAAGCCGACGCGCTGATCGCCTATCTGCAGATGCTGGGCACGCTGGTCGATTTCTCGACATTCACGCCCGTGGCGAGCCGGTAAGGGAGGACAAGATGGAAACCTATACCTTTCTTCGCGCATTTGCCGATAGCTGGATGCTGCTGTTTCTGTTCGTGTTCTTCATCGGGGTGGTGATCTGGGTCCTTCGGCCCGGATCCACCAAGACCTACGAGGAACCGTCCAGCATCCCGTTCCGGCATGAAGACAAACCCGCTCCGCGCGGTGAAGCCGACGCCAAGGAGGCGTGACTGACATGGCAAGACAACCCAAGAAGAAGAACGAGGTCGAAACGACCGGCCACGAATGGGACGGGATCGAAGAGTATAACAATCCCCTCCCGCGCTGGTGGCTCTGGATCTTTTACGCCTGTATCGTATGGGGCATCTGGTACACGATCGCCTACCCGGCCTGGCCGATGGTTCAGGGCGCGACACAGGGCTACCTGGGCTGGTCCACACGGGCCAACGTGGCCGAGGAGATCGCCACGGCCGAGGCCGCCAATTCCGAGATCAACGAGCGGCTCGCTTCGGTCGAACTGACCGCGATCGCCGACGATCCCGAACTGGCCGGTTATGCCCGTTCCGCGGGCGAGGCCGTGTTCAAGACCTGGTGCGCCCAGTGTCATGGCTCGGGCGCGGCGGGGGCCAAGGGCTATCCCAACCTTCAGGATGACGCATGGCTCTGGGGTGGTACGATGGAAGACATCCATTATTCCATCGCCCACGGTATCCGGAACGAGGACGACCCGGATGCGCGTTATTCCGAGATGCCCGCCTTCGGCGATATCCTGGAAGAGCCGCAGATCGAACAGGTCGTGAACTACGTCATGTCGATGTCGCCGGCCTATGAACCACAGGACGCATCGCTGGTATCCGCGGGGGAGGAAGTCTACCTCGACAATTGCGCGGCGTGCCATGGCGACGACGGCAAGGGCGACATCTTTCAGGGGGCGCCCAACCTGACCGACGCGATCTGGCTTTATGGCGGGGATTACGAGACCGTCAAGGAGACGGTGATGAACTCGCGCTTTGGTGTGATGCCGCCGATGGGTGGCGCGCAACTGACCGAAGCCAAGATCCGCGCCGTGACCACCTATGTCCATCAGCTGGGCGGTGGCGAGTGATCGCACGACCGGCATAAGAACACCCGCGGGCGGCTTGCCGTCCGCGGGTCAGGCACTGGCTCTTCCGTCCTGTTCGCGCGTTTCCTGGGAGAGCCGGTGCCACCTATCTAACGCCGGGCGGCCCGGTCTGTCCACCCGCGTTTCCCGACCTTCCCGACATCTGCTTTCGAACGTCAAGCATGCAGCGGCGCCGCCCGCTGCTGTTTTGCGTTCGCCCGAGGCTGGGATCAGTCCCGGCGGCGGGCTTCGCTATGAGCCTCGAGCTCGGCGCGGGCGCGGTTGTCGAACCGCTCGCCCGGGGACCAGTGGCTGGGTGTTTCGCGGCGTGGCGCGAGGCTGCTCCGGGTTGCAGTCATGAAAGATTTTGCGAATACGCTGAACATGGCGATCTCCTGTGAGTGACGTTTCATGCTTTGAATATGGGGAAAAACCTGCCACCCTGCGACTCAGGAATGTTTGAAACGTGTAAGTTTGGATTACATGATGGATTGGCTTTCCATGCCGCCCCTGACCGCGCTGCGGGCCTTTGCGGCCCTGGCTGATACCGGCTCGGCCAGCGCGGCGGGGGCGGCGCTCAATGTCAGCCACGCGGCGATCAGCCAGCAGGTCAAGTCTCTCGAGGCGCATATGGGCGTATCGCTGGTGGACCGCACGGGGCGCGTATTGCGGTTGACCGATGCCGGGCGCAGTCTTGCCGATTCCCTCAGCGCGGGCTTTGGCAGCATCGCGCGCACGATCGATGCGCTGACCGGCGCGGATGCCGACCGCCCGCTTCAGATATCGACCACGCCGGGCTTTGCCGCACAATGGCTGATGCCCCGGCTGCTGGATTTCCGCAACCGTCACCCGGATGTGGACGTGATGATCAACCCCACCCCCGACCGTGTCCCGCTGGAGCCGGGCGGAATCGACATCGCGATCCGCCACGGGCTGGGCGATTGGCCGGGGGTCGAGGCCGAGTGCCTGTTCGTTTCGCCGCTGGTGGTCGTCGCGGCGCCAAGCCTGGTTGCGGGGCGCAAGATAACGGCCCCCGCCGATCTTCTGGACCTGCCATGGGTGCAGGAATACGGCACATCGGAATCGACCGACTGGCTCAGGCGCAAGGGGCTGGCTTCGGTACGCATCGGGGGTTTGACGCAGGTGCCGGGCAACCTTTTGCTGGAGGGGGTCCGCCAGGGGCAGGGCGTGTCGCTGACGGTGCGCCAATGGGTCGAGGACGATATTTCGGCGGGGCGGCTGTGCCTGTTGTTTGAAGAGCCCGAAGACACGGCCTATTTCATTGTCACAGCCCCCGGCCCGCTACGCCCCAAGGCGAAGGCATTTATCGGCTGGTTGCGGCGGCAGGCCGCGGCGACAGCCCTTGTAAATTGATCAGTTTCAGAGTCAGAATTTGATGCAAATCAAGGCTCTTTCCGGCGGTGCCTGAAACAACAGCCTTGTCAATGAACGCGAATACCGGAGTGATTCCGTTGTCTCAATCCCAGCCAGATGCTGCCCCCAGCCTCTATGCCGCCCGAGAACCTGTCTTTCCCAAGAAGGTTTATGGAAGATTCAGAAACCTGAAATGGGTGATCATGCTCGTCACCCTGGGGATTTATTACGTCACGCCCTGGATTCGCTGGGACCGTGGGCCGAACCTGCCCGATCAGGCGGTGCTGCTTGATCTTGGCAGCCGCCGGTTTTTCTTTTTCTGGATCGAAATCTGGCCGCATGAATTCTATTTCATCGCGGGTCTTCTGGTGATGGCGGGGCTTGGGTTGTTCCTGTTCACCTCGGCGCTTGGCCGGGTGTGGTGCGGCTATGCCTGCCCGCAGACGGTGTGGACGGATCTCTTCGTGCTGGTGGAGCGCTGGATCGAGGGCGACCGCAACGCGCGCCTGCGCCTGCACCGCCAGAAGAAGCTGGATTTCCGCAAGGTCCGCCTGCGCGTGACGAAGTGGATCACCTGGCTGTTGATCGCCGCCGCGACGGGTGGCGCCTGGGTGTTTTATTTCACCGATGCGCCGACGCTTCTGGTGGATCTCTTCACGCTCAATGCGCATCCGATCGCCTATACCACCATCGGCGTGCTGACGGCCACGACCTTCGCCTTCGGCGGCTTTGCGCGCGAGCAGATCTGCATCTATGCCTGCCCCTGGCCGCGCATCCAGGCCGCGATGATGGACGAGGACACGCTGACCGTCGCCTATCGCGACTGGCGCGGCGAGCCCCG
>NZ_JAIPUS010000046.1 GCF_020055675.1 Marivita sp. | reverse complement strand
TCTGTCCCATGTCCGCACCTCAATCATTTGGTGCCACATGACGAATCATGATCGATTCCTCTCGGACAAGACCAAGACTGATGGGTGAATCAATTCACCGCATCAGACTTGTGGGTAACTGCAAGGCACACCGGACTGGTACATCCAGCCCCAGACCGGGGCATCGACGTTGTAGATCGGCCAGAGGGTGCGGTTGGTGAACCCGATCTTGCGGCCAACGACATCCTCTCCGCGCCGGGTGCGAAGCGTCCGTATTTCGCCGGCAATGCGGTAGCCATCGTCCAGCGTCAACGCGGGGTCGACATCGCTCAGGGGGGCAACCTGCGTGTTGGTATCGAACGCCGCCAACAAGGCCGCCGCCGGATCGCTGTCAGGCACGATGCGCCCCGTCGGACAGAGATTTCACGAAGGCCAGCACGTCGGAGACCGGTTTGCCGCTGGCCAATTCGCTGACAATGGCAGAGCCGACAACACAGCCGTCCGCGACACCTGCAATCGCTTCGGAGCTTTGTGGCGTCTTTATGCCGAAGCCAACGATCACCGGCAGGTCGGTCTGCGACTTGATGCGCGCGACTTCGGGGCCGACATCGGCGGCCTGGGCTTCGGCGGCCCCGGTGATCCCGGTGATCGACACGTAGTAGACAAAACCGGAGGTGTTTTCGAGAACCTTGGGAAGACGCTTCTTGTCGGTGGTCGGCGTGGCGAGCCGAATGAAGTTGAGCCCGGCGGCTTGCGCCGGGATGCACAGTTCATCGTCTTCCTCGGGGGGCAGGTCGACGATGATCAGCCCATCGATCCCGGCCTCCTTCGCCTGTTCGAGAAAACGCTCCACGCCGCGCGAATAGATCGGGTTGTAATACCCCATCATCACGATGGGGGTGCTGTCGTCACCGGCGCGAAATTGCCGCGCCAGGTCCAGCGTGCGGTCCAGGGTCATCCCGCCCTCGAGCGCGCGCTGACCGGCCAGCTGGATCGCGTTGCCATCGGCCATCGGATCGGTGAACGGCAAACCAAGTTCGATCACGTCAACCCCCGCATCCGGCAGGCCCCTGACCAGTTCGAGCGACGTGTCGAAATCCGGATCACCGGCCATGACATAGGCGACAAAGGCTTTTTTGCCCGCGCTGCGCAGTTCGGTGAATTTTGCGTCGATACGGGTCATGACGGGCTCCTTGCGTGACCGACACCGATTGCCGCAGTTGTCCGGGAAAATCAATGGGCAGGGCGACCTGTTTTTGATTCGTGTCAAAGAGAACTTTTCCCGCGGGCGGTAAACTCCACTTGATTTTATTTCGTCCGGGAGCACCGCATGTCGTCAGTCACCGCAGACACCGCAGACACCGCAGAAACCGCCACATCGGCAAAGACCGCGTCAAATCCGAACGGCACCTCCACATGGGTCGCCTCCGAGAAGGGTCACGCGGCAACTGCGGATCAGGTGCGGCTGGCCTTCGAGACAGGCACATACCCCTATGACCAAAAACTTTCGCGCCAGGAATACGAGGCGGAGAAAGCGGCGCTTCAGGCCGAGCTTCTGAAGGTCCAGCTTTGGGCACAGGATACCGGCGAGAGGTTCGTGATGCTGTTCGAAGGGCGCGACGCCGCCGGCAAGGGCGGCACGATCAAGCGGTTCACCGAACATCTCAACCCCAGGACCGCGCGGGTGGTGGCCTTGAACAAGCCGACCGACCTGGAGCGCGGCCAATGGTACTACCAGCGCTATATCGAACACCTGCCGACCGAGGGCGAAATCGTGCTGTACGATCGGTCCTGGTACAACCGTGCCGGGGTAGAGCGGGTCATGGGGTTTTGCAAACCGACCGAATACCTGGAATTCATGCGCCAGACCCCCGAATTCGAGCGGATGCTCTCGCGGTCGGGCATCCGGCTTTACAAGTACTGGTTCTCTGTCACGCAGGAGGAACAAAAGCGCCGTTTCGCCAGCCGCGAAACCGACCCTCTCAAGCAGTGGAAGCTGTCGCCCATCGACAAGGCGAGCCTTGATAAATGGGACGACTACACCGAGGCGAAGGAAGCCATGTTCTTTTATACCGACACCGCCGATGCGCCCTGGACCATTATCAAATCCGACGACAAGAAGCGCGCGCGCCTGAATTGCATGAAGCATTTCCTGTCGACGCTGGATTACCCCGGCAAGGATTTCGACGTCGCCACACCACCCGATCCGCTGATCGTGGGCGGCGCGGGCCAGGTGATGCAGCGGTCGGATCACATCCTGGGCAAGAGTTTGCACCCCGAGGCCCGCAAGGCGCGCTAGGGGCCGGACCCTAGGCAAAACACTGCCACTCAAGAACATGGCGTCTTGCGTCTCGTGCCGCGGGGTTCTAACCCGGATGGGTATGAAACACTGTCTTGGCGTCCTTGCTCTTGTTTTGATGGCTGCGCCCGCAGGATCGCATCCGCATGTGTTTGTCGAAACCGCCCTGCGTTTCGACATAAATGACCAGTCGGAAATCACCGGCGTGACTGTCACCTGGACCTACGACGATTTTTTCACGCTTCTGATCCTGGAGGACATGGGGCTCGATCCCGATGGCGACGGACAGCTGACCGATGCCGAACTGGACGAGCTGTTCGGTTTCGACCTTGTCGAATGGCCGCCCGGCTTCGAAGGGGATCTCTATGTCACCTCCAACGGCGAGAAGATCGAAATGCCCCGGCCGCGGCCGGTTGGCATCGCAGTCGAAGACGGGCTCATCACCGCCACGCATTCCCGGGACATCCCGAACGTGCCGATCGAGGGTGCCAAAATCCAGCAATACGATCCGACTTACTATGTCGCTTATGATGTGTCGCAAGGCGTGACCACGACCGCGCCGGGCTGCGATGCCACCGTGACCGACCCCGACCAGGCGGCGGCACAAGCGGCGGTTGACAAGGAACTGGACGGCGGATCGATGGAAGACATCTTCAATGAAATGCTTGTCGGCGTTCACTTTTCCGACACGATCACCCTGTCATGCGCACCGCCCTCCAACTAGGCGCGCTGGCCGTTGTCGCCCTGGCGATCTGGCTTTGGGGCTTTGATGGCGCGCGGGTGCTGGAACGCTGGGCCGCCGAGGGACAGCGTGTTGCCCAAAGCGGCATGGCGCAGGCCCTGCGGGCATTGCGGAGCAATGAACCGGGCGCGATCCTGACGCTGATGGCGGTGTGCTTTGGCTACGGGTTCTTTCACGCGGTGGGGCCCGGGCATGGCAAGCTGTTGATCGGCGGCTACGGCTTGGCCAACCGCGTCGCTGTCACCCGTCTGTCGGTGCTCGCCGTGCTGTCGAGCCTTGCGCAGGCGGTCTCTGCAATTGTCATGGTCTATGTCGGCGTCTGGCTCCTGGGCCTTGGGCGCAGGGCGATGGTGGACTCTGCCGAGACCTGGTTTGCCCCGATCAGCTATGCCGCAATCGGGGCCATCGGCATATGGCTTGCCCTGCGCGGCGCGCGGCGCCTTTGGCGCGGCCTCCGGGCCGGGACAGGTGCACCGGATCAAGATCACCGCCACCATCACGCCAGCGACGACGGAACCTGCGCGTCCTGCGGGCATGCGCATGGGCCAACGCCGGGGCAGGCCAGCCAGGTCTCGTCCATCCGAGAGGCTCTGGTCCTGATCGGGGCGATCGCCATCCGGCCCTGTACGGGCGCCTTGTTTCTTTTGATCCTCGCGATCCGCATGAATATCGACCTGGCGGGTATCCTGGGAACGTTTGCCATGGCGCTGGGCACCGCCAGCGTGACGCTGGCTTCGGCCATCGCGTCGGTCACGGTGCGCGAAGGCACGCTGGCCCGGTTCGCGGGCGACCAGCAGACCGCGCGCATTGCCGGGGTGATCGAAACCGGGGCCGGGATCATTATCGCGCTGCTGGCGGCACAATTCCTGATCCGCGCGATCTGAGCGGAAAAGGCTTGCCGCCTGCATGGGGCAAGTTTAACGCACGGTCCATGTTCCCTGCACAGATATCATATCCTGCACATATCCGGTCGCTCCTTGTGCTTGGCCTGCCGCTGGTCGGGGGCCATATGGCGCAGATGGCGATCGGGCTGACCGACACGATCATGGTGGGCTGGTACGGGGCCGAACCGCTGGCCACGGTCACGCTGGCCACGACGCTGTTCATGACTTTGTTTCTCGCCGGATCGGGCTTTGCCTGGGCGGTCATGCCAATGGTGGCAAAGTACCAGGCCGAAGACGACGACCAATCGGTGCGGCGTGCCACGCGCATGGGGTTGTGGCTGTCGGCGCTGTTTTCGGCGCTGGTCTTTCCGCTCCTGTGGTGGTCCGACCCGGTTCTGCGCGCCCTGGGCCAGATGCCGGGGCTGGCCGCCGATGCACAGGTCTACCTGCGGGTGCTGGCTTTCGGCCTTTTGCCGGCGCTGGTGACGATGACACTCAAGAGCTACCTTGCGGCGCTGGAAAGGACCCAGGTGGTCTTCTGGGTCACCCTGGTCGCGGTGCCCTTCAACGCGATGGCCAATTACAGCCTGATCTTCGGCAATCTCGGCGCGCCCGAGCTCGGCCTTCTGGGCGCGGGCATCGCATCACTGAGCACCCATGTTTTCTCGATGCTGGTCGTGCTTGGCTACATCCTGATCTTCGTGCCTGAACACAGCCTCTTCAAGCGCATGTGGAAATCCGACCCCGACATGTTCGTTCAGGTGTTCCGCCTGGGCTGGCCCATCGGCCTGACCACGCTGTCGGAAGTGGGTCTCTTTGCCGCCTCGGCCATCATGATGGGATGGCTGGGAACGATCCCGCTGGCCGCGCATGGCATCGCATTGCAGGTGTCGTCCATGACCTTCATGCTGCATCTGGGCCTGTCCAACGCCGCCACGGTGCGCGCGGGCAATGCCTTTGGCCGATCCGACTGGTCGCATCTCGCACGCGGCGGAACCGTGGCCATGGGGCTCTCGGCGTCGGTGGCCGTGCTGACGATCTTCCTCTTTGTCGGGGCGCCCGAGCTTTTGATCTCGGCCTTTCTGGACCCTGATGATCCCGCCCGCGCCGATATCATCGCCGCCGGTGTGATCCTGATGGCGCTGGCCGCCTTGTTCCAGCTTGTCGATGGCGCGCAGGTCGTGGCGCTGGGTCTGCTGCGGGGCATTCAGGATGCGCGCGTGCCGATGGTGATCGCGGCCATATCCTATTTCGGCGTCGGTCTTCCGGCGGCCTATCTTCTCGGATTCGTCGCGGGATGGGGCGGGCCGGGTGTCTGGATGGGGCTCGTGCTGGGGCTTGCCGTGGCGGCGGTTCTTTTGAATCACCGGTTCTGGTTCCGCATGATCCCCGGTTTGAGCCGCCTTGCAGCCCCTGCGACGAGCGCATAGAAGCGGCGCGAAATTGCAGAAACAGGAGAGACCGGGATGGGCTTCAGGGTAGGAATCGTCGGTTTGCCGAATGTCGGCAAGTCGACCCTGTTCAACGCGCTGACCAGAACAGCGGCGGCGCAGGCGGCGAACTTTCCATTCTGCACGATCGAGCCGAATGTCGGCGATGTCGCGGTGCCGGATGACCGGTTGGACAAGCTGGCCGCGATCGCCAAATCGGCAAACATCATCCCGACCCGCATCACCTTCGTCGACATCGCGGGCCTCGTCAAAGGCGCGTCCAAGGGCGAGGGGCTTGGCAACCAGTTCCTTGCCAATATCCGGGAGGTGGACGCAATCGCCCATGTGCTGCGCTGTTTCGAGGATGATGACGTGGTGCATGTCGATGGCCGCATCGACCCGGTCGCCGACGCCGAAACCATCGAGACCGAATTGATGCTCGCCGATATCGAGAGCATAGAGAAGCGCCTGCAGAATATCACCCGCAAGGTGCGCGGCGGCGACAAGGAGGCGGTCCAGCAGGAACGCTTGATGACCGCGGCAATGGCCATGCTGGAAGACGGCAAGCCCGCCCGCATGGTCGAGGTGGATGCCGAGGACCAGAAAGCCTGGGAGATGCTGCAACTGCTGAGCACCAAGCCGGTTCTCTACGTGTGCAACGTCGCCGAAGCAGACGCCGCCGAAGGCAACGCCCTGTCCGACGCCGTCGGCGAGATGGCCGCAGCGCAGGGCAATCGGCACGTGGTGGTTTCGGCCCGGATCGAGGAAGAGATCAGCCAGCTCGACGCCGAGGAAGCGGCGGAATTCCTGTCCGAAATGGGTCTTGCAGAACCGGGTCTCGACCGCGTGATCCGCGCGGGCTACGAGCTTTTGCACCTGGAAACCTATTTCACTGTCGGCCCCAAGGAGGCGCGCGCCTGGACCGTTCCGGCAGGCACCTTCGCCCCGCAGGCGGCAGGCGTGATCCACGGCGATTTCGAAAAAGGCTTTATCCGCGCGGAAACCATTGCCTATGACGATTACGTGACCCTGGGCGGGGAAAACCCGGCGAAAGATGCCGGCAAGATGCGCGCCGAAGGCAAGGGATATGTCGTCAAGGACGGCGACGTGCTGCATTTCCTGTTCAACACCTAGGCATCGCACCCGTGTGTCGACGGCGGCCGTCAGTGCAAAAGCCTGTGCAGCTGCCCGCTTTCGCCACGGGGCACGCATTCCACAAGACATCATCACGCGCGGACACCTGCGTGTCTGGAACCGCGTGGGCGCCGCCCCGGACACGGGTCACGGACCCGTTCCGCGGAAAAAACAACGCAAGCCGGAAAACCCGCCGTTTTCCCGCGCAAAGACGGCAATTTGGGCTTGTGACCCGCGCACAGCACCCTTAAACGGGTCAGCGGAGACGTGGCCGAGTGGTCGAAGGCGCTCCCCTGCTAAGGGAGTAGGCCCGGAAGGGTCTCGAGGGTTCGAATCCCTTCGTCTCCGCCATCATTATCCGGCAAGTGGCTGATATCCTTCACCTTTCCTTCGGGCCGGGCCGAGACCGCACGGAACGTGGTATGTTGATCGCCTGGCCTCCCTGACAGCCACCACCAGCCGCCTGGACGTGCCCCCTTGCCAAGCGTCGGCGCCGACATGACCGGTTGCGGACAGTCCGAAGTGGTCATTGGTCCTGCACCGGCATCGGATGGCACCGCCTGTAGATCGGGCGGATTCCGGAAGTTCGCTGCTGCGCGGCGTGGCAGGTGTAGCATCATATCAGAAGCGGACGTTCACCCGTGCGACCAAGTCTTACTCTATCCTGCACCAGAAAGGGTGGAACCGGTCGCTCGCTGCGCGGGCGAAGCGTATGCGGATCTGTCGTGACGGAGAACATGGACCGGCATGGTTGAAATGCTCAAGACGTCGTTCCTGCACGACGGCTGAACGACATCCAACATCGCTCCGCGCCTCGCCGTTGCCGACCCATGCGGCGAGACGAACGCGAAACTGCACAGCCCTCGCGGGCTGCCCCCTCCGTGCGACAAGCCCGAGCAAAGAGCTTGTGGCCGATACTTTCGCATCGCGGCCGATCTGCCCGGTCCTGAGCCTCGATGCCTTAGGACGGGTTGTCCAACACCGTGGCAGCAAGTTTCGTAAGGCCTCCTCGCAGGACCTCGATTTGGTGGCCCAGATTGTTCGGGGGGAGGACAGCTTTGGTGATGGTCGTGAGGGAAGTGGTGGGTGCCGAGGCTCACATCGGCGTTTACCCGTCTCATTCGACCGGGATAAGTCCGGACTTATATACACGCGGCGGAACGCCGTGCGCGCCGCGCTCAGCGCAGTCCGAGAAATCCAAGGATGAACAGGACGATTACGACAAGTCCAACAATCCATATAATCTGATTCATGTGCGGCCTCCGATTACGATGCTCTTGGACTTCATGAACATGTGCGTTCCTTTTCTTTCGGCTTCCTGACCTGCCAGGGTGCAGCGGAATGTGTCGGCCCCAGCGGTTTACAAAGACAGAACGGCGGCGGCGGCATCTTGTTCCCATTTATCTTTCGAGCGGTGCCGAGAGGTCACATGTCGCGTGGCATCCTCGTTCTTGTGGGCTCCCGGCCGCGAAAGATCTGCCTGCACGACTGGATTTTTTGGGCCAGAGTGCGTTTCGCCCTCGGCCATGGTTGGGTATCATCGTAACCAAGCGAACACCCGACTGTTAATGACGTTTCTGATGCCCATGCGCGCGAGGAAGTGCCAGCTTCGCCCCCAGCGCCTTCAATCGACTGCTGACGATGCAAATGTTCGGTCGGCACGCCGCCCTCCATTTCGGCCCTTTCATTAAGGCACAGGATTTCTGAGCACATGCAGCCAACTGGAGAAAGGTCCGCACTGCTGTCATCCGGTCGTTGAAAAATACTGCAAGATGCACGAACGGTAGGAAAGTGAAAGCTGCGCTGCGGCGTCATTACTCCCGGGCGATGGCAGGAGTGCGCCGAGCACGTCGAGAAACGCGCCCATGGATCGCGACTTTGCAAACTCCGATTTCTGCGCAGAGCCGACATGCCTTCTGGCACGTCCCTGCCGTGACCAGGTGCTAGTCCGGCCAGCCGGACCCGAGCCAGCGTGCTGCCGTCTCGGCCCATACGGGTGACGCCCCCTCGTGCGGTATAAGAACATGGCGCCCGCCGCAGAGGCGCGCGGGCAAATGTTGCAATGGTCTGCGCCGGGCTTCAACGGGCCGTTGGCCCGCTCAGCGCCGCGCAGTCTCGATCCTGTTTGATTTGGGGCCGCCCAACAGCCCGGGTTCGGAAAATCAAAAGACAAGCGCCGCTGGCGCGTCGTCTTCGCCGGGAACCCGTGTCCTCGGCCTGCTGGCCTGCGGGCCGCACCATGTCCCCGTCTGCGATCCTTTGACTGTCCGCCCCCGGGCCGTGGGTCGGGCTTTGCCCTCACCCACTCTGTTCCGCCGGAAACATGCGTTTCCGGTCAGATCAGATTGGCCGCGGCGCAGCCCATAGGCGGAAAGAGGGGCACGGGGTCCCGCCCGCGAGAGAAACAGGAGGCCACAGATGGCTTACAGATATCAGCCCCCGAAGTTTTGGACCTGCGATTGCGATCGCACCACCGGCGGACACATCATCGCCGGGCATTATTCGGCATGCGTCTATTGCGGCAAGACCCGCGCGAGCTTGAAAGAAATCGTCGTGCCGTCTGGCTTGGGTGGCGTGTTCGCCGTGGAGATCCTCGAGGTGGGGGACGCAGGCGCCAAGGTGCAGGTGGTGGGCAAGACAGGCGGCTTTGACCAGATGCCCCCGTTTGACGTGGCGGTGAAGGACATCGCGCCGCGCTGGAAGCGGGAGGGAAAGGCATGAGCCTGCAGCCCGATTATCACAGTGACGATTTCGCCACCGCCCGGCTCGACGACATGGTCACCCTGCGCGAGGCCGCGCGGGAGGCCCGCGCCGCGCTTTATTCAGCCCTCAATCGGCTGGAGCTGAATGACCTCGATGGCGAGGAAGGCCCGTTCATTGACGATTGCCTTGTGGCCATCGCCATGCTCGAGGAGGCGCTCAAGTGACATTGCAAGAGATCAAGGCAGCCGTGGACGCGGGACACCGCGTTCACTGGGCCAACCCGGGCTATCGCGTCATCCGCGACCGGCTCGGACAATATCTGATCCTCTTCACCCGTACCGGCGATGCCATCGGGCTGACGGATCAGACCGGCATGCGCCTCAATGGCGCGCCGGATGAATTCTTTATCGGCGAGACGGCAGAGGGGGCCGCGCAATGACCAAGGTTCAGATCACGCAAGACCTGCGGCGCGATGACGGCTCAGGCTGGCAGGTGGGCGACGTGGACGGCTGGCAGGTTGCACGGGAATTCGTGCGGCCGCTGGAAAGCTTCGATCCGGATACCGGAAGCTTCACCTATGCACCCGGCCCGGCGATTCCGGGGCCGTGGTGCTACAATGTCACCGGCTTCACCACCCGGCCCGACTGGCCGGAGCATCCCCAGTATGACGGCAATTGCGGGCATGTCGCGCGTAGCGATGGCAGCACGCAGCCCGTGCGCCTATTCGGCCGCACGCTCTTCGTGACGCCCTATGGCACGGAAGATTGGACCCACTGAGCACAGCCGCGCCACCGGAGTCCCCGGCGGCGCGGCGTTCAAACTTTCCGGTCGGCGCGCGGGAGGCTCCCGCTTGCCGACCGGAACGGCGCAAGGCGCCGGATTGCGCGATGGGCGCCAAATGAATGATGATAATCTACATGTTGTGCTAATTTTCTAATAATTCACAACATGATTGACTTTGATCCCCCTTTGTTCCACTCTGAGTCCATCAACAAAGGAGCTGCCCCTATGTCTGATGCCGCTGAACTTCATCACGCCCCGACGGCGCTTCCGCCGACGCAGAAGCAAATCCTCTATGCGCGCCAACTGGCTCTGCAGGCCAACGCCGTGCTGCCCTGGCAGGCGCAGCAGGATCGACGGGCTTTGTCGCGCTGGATCGATGAGCAGAAGGCCGTCGCACGCAATTCGGATGCCGCCCGCCGGCCAACATCCAAGCAGGTCGCTTTTGCCGAGCGCCTGGCCGCGATGAAACGCACCAATGTGCCGGATGAATGCTTCCAGGATCGCCAGCTGATGAGCCGGTGGATCGACAGCCACACCCACTGACACCGTCTGCCTGAGATCGAGCGCCGCCGCCTGGACCTCGATCGCTGCCTCGGCCCGGACTGCTCTGCCCAGTTCGGGCCGCTTTTATTTGAGCTTGCCGTGTGTTGCCCCGGTTGGGTCAACGATATTTGCACGCAGAAAGGCGGCGAGCTCTTCGACTGTGATCCGACCGACAACAACCCCTTCAACCGCTTGAAAAAGCGCGAACTCACCAGCGTCAAAAAATGCCCCGTTGCGCTCCAGGAATGTCAGCGCAGACATCAAGGCCAGACGTTTGTTGCCATCGACCAGAGCGTGCCGCGTGGCGACGCCGTCGAGGAGCAATGCGGCAAGGCTGGCGAGATCCAGGCTTTCGTCATAGCCCAAAGCCGTTCGCGCCCGATCGAAGCCCGCCTGCAGATCTTCTGGGCGCGCGATCTGGAGCTCCTGTCCAATCTCTTTGAAATATTCGGCGTAGTCATCGAGGATGGCCGACAGATCCGGCCAAATGACAGCGCGCATCAGGCCAGCAGGTCGAGGGTTCGGCGAAACCGGGCGCGCATCTTCTTGGCCGCTTCGCGCGTGGCCGCATACTCATCGTCAACCGCCTCGATCGTCACGCGTACGGCTTGACCGGGCTCGACACCAACATGGGTGAGCTCATCTTTGTGCAGGCGGACCATGGCGCTGTTGCCGCTCTTGGCGACTTCTCGCGTGAAGGTCATGGATTGGGCTTTGGGCATGATGGCGTCCTCTTTGAGGGCATATATACGCTCGTAATCACGGGAAATCAAGCCACGGTCGATTGCGGCTACCACCGATAGCGCCGTGGGGATGACCAGGCCATTTCTGTGAGCTGCCACCGGGTCGATCTGGAATTTCTTATGCTCGCACCCCATGCCTTGGCTCTCCTGTTCGCGTGGGTCTCACAACGCAACCTTTGGCGCGGGCCGCGCTTGGCGAACGGGCGCGGTGCCCCCTTCAACCACAAAACCGGTTTCCACGCTGTGGACCCTCCGATTTTGCGGTTGATCGCAGCCCGTCCCGGCCACGGGCGTTTGTCATCGAACCACGCAATGAACAGGAGATAAGATCATGCGGAGCTTCAGCGAATTCCAGATCATCGGCCGGGTTGGCAAACTCAAGGAGGTTGGCCCGACCCTTCGGATCAGCCTCGCCTCGGAATACGGCCGCAAGGACGACCGCGGCGACTTCCAGCAGAACACCTTCTGGAACGAAGTCACGCTCTTCAACGAGGCGACCATCACCTGGGCCAAGGCCAATATCCGCCCCGGCGATATCGTCCACGCCCGCGGCACGATCCGCCAGAGCCAATGGGAGGCCCAGGACGGCTCGACCGTCTACGGCGTCACCCTCGCCGCCGAGCAGATCGACGACTTCAGCCACGATGAGCGCCGCCGGGCTGAGGCGGCCGTCATCGAAGACTGATACAAGGGCGGGCCTTCGGGCCCGCCGTCAAACGCACGTCTGCAGCAACGCAACGCCTCAGCTCAATCCTCGAAATAAGCGACGACATCCATGGACTGGTGCACGATCCCGATAATGGTGATCTCGGCCGGCTGAGACAGATAGAACACCAGATGTTTGCCCTCCCGAAAACACAGGTAGTCGGGGTGGATATCTGGCCTACGCCTGCCAGCGTTCGGATGGTCCGCCAGCCACGCGCAGCGATCCATCACGCCGCGGATGTATCTGTCCATCTGGTCGGCACCCCAATTGGCAAGCGTGTAATCCGCGATCGCGTCGAGGTCGCGCAGGGCGGTTGGCGTTAGCCGATAGCGCTCCGTCATCGATCAGAGCCGGCCGCCCGCGTTCTGGCCCGAGCAATGATGTCATCCGCTGAGGCGTCGACATAGGTGCCGCTCAGGGCCTCCGCGTGCCCAGTGGCAAGATGATCCCTGAGCGTTTCGAGCTTGGTCCGGCGCTCTTCAAGCTCCCGCAGCCCGGCGCGCACAACCTCTGACGCGGTAGCATAGCGTCCCGCCTCAACCTCGCTTTTGATGAATGCCTCCCAATGGGGGCCAAGGGTCATCGAGGTGCTCGCCATGATCGTTCTTCCTTCGCCTATATTCCTTTTGAATATACGGCTAAGCGTGCCGCGGATCAAGCTTGGAAGCTTGAGCAGAGCCCCTCCAAGCCCGGGATCGCCCCGGCGCTTGAAGACCCGCCGGGATGCATCCTGCCCCCGGCGGAAGAGGCAGCCTGAGGGCTGCCAAACGGAATACAGGCCGTTGTTGCAATATGATAGTATTGCAACAATTATGACGAAGCGTCATAACGGAGCTGCCTGTATGAGAGTGGCAAGAAATAGGGGTGATTACTTCACATGGCACGATCCCGCGCCAAACCAGTGAACCGGCTGAGCCAGGAGCAGCGTTTCGCCATCGTGC
>NZ_JAIPUS010000020.1 GCF_020055675.1 Marivita sp. | reverse complement strand
GACCCCCGCAAGGCTTTTCAGCCCTTCGATATCTGGGGTCTACGGGCTCAAAAGCCTTGCTCCCGTCGCACCCGGCGGTGACATTCCTGCTTAGCAAACCCAGTGACATTTCTGAATGGTGTTTACACTTGAAATCCAGTGGGGCACATCCCAGACCGGCTTTCGGCCTATTATTCCGTCTTGTCCGATAGATAGCGGTCGCTCTTGATAATCCCCTCGAGGCGCGCGCCGGTCACAGGCTGGCAACGGCGCGCATGCACCGAGTCGCGCGATTCTCCGACACGCGGCGACATCTGTTACAGACTTCCTTTTGAACCGTCGTGCACTCGCGAATATTTCGCCCGCAAGACCAGATCGGTTTCGTATTTTAACTCCGACGCATTGCAGAAAGATAAAAATATTATCGTGAAATCAATTGTTTAACCTGATGTTGCAGATTTTCCAGCCTCACACCGGCGTCTGTCATCAAACTGTTACGTGTTTGTCACAAAAGCATGGCGAAACACCAATAGATCCGGCGCCGACGGTTATCACGTGATGACCGCGAGACGTTCAAACAAGGAGTTAACGTAATGTCCGTAAAACTCGCCGTATCGGCACTTGCCGTTGCAGCCGTGTCCGCAACTGCCGCGGCTGCGCAGGATCGCAGCCAGATCCGCATCGTCGGTTCGTCGACGGTGTTCCCCTTCGCCACGACAGTCGTCGAGCAGTTCGGCAACTCCACCGATTTCGAAACTCCGGTCATCGAATCGACCGGTTCGGGCGGTGGTCTGCAGCTGTTCTGCGCCGGCGTTGGCGTCGAGCACCCCGACATCACCAACGCGTCGCGTCGCGTCAAGTTGTCCGAGGTCGAGACCTGCCTCGAGAACGGTGTTGACTTCACCGAGGTTCTGGTCGGCTACGACGGTCTCGTGATGGCCAACTCCGCTGATGGCCCGAAGTTCGATCTGACCAAGGCCCAAGTCTGGGAAGCGCTGGCCGCCGAAGGCCCGATGCCGACCATGTGGTCCGACATCGACCCTGCCCTTCCGGCCATCGAGATCGAGGTTCAAGGCCCCCCGCCGACATCCGGCACCCGTGATTCCTTTGAAGAGCTGGTCATGGAAGTTGGCTGTGAAGAGGCCGGTGGTGAAGACTGCGGCGGTGCCGGCATGGAAATCCGTGAGGATGGCCCCTTCGTCGAGGCCGGTGAGAACGACAACCTGATCGTCTCCAAGCTCGAAGCGAACGAAAACGCGCTTGGCGTCTTCGGCTTCTCGAACCTCGATCAGAACCGTGACGCCCTGCAGGGTGTCGTGATCGACGGTGTCGAGCCGACTTTCGAGGCCATCGCGTCGGACGCCTACCCGGTGTCGCGCTCGATGTACTTCTACATCAAGCACGCCCACGTTGGCGTCATCCCGGGCATCAAGGAATACGCCCGTGAATTCGTCAGCGCACAGGGTCCGGACGGTTACCTCGCCGATGTCGGCCTGATCCCGGTGTCCGAGGAAGCCCAGCAGGCGAACCTTGAAGCCATCGAAGAGCTGCCGGCTCTGACGACCGAGAACTACTGATCCGATTGATCGGACAAGGCTGGGGGCGGCGTGCCGCCCCCGGCATTTTCAATCACGTTCGACCCTATTCCCTGCCGGAACGGGTCACACTGGGGTCCCTGCATGATATTCGCCCTTTTTGTTTTCGTCCCGGTCGCGGCGATTGTCGCGTTTTACGTCTCGCAGCAACACGCCAATGCGCTGTCGTCGGCGACGGGTCAACGCCTGCACTCCAGACCCCAGCACCACGGGATGCACAGCATGCTCTGGGTTATGCTGGCCGGCTGGGGTGTGTTGCTTGTTCTGACGGTCCTTGGCGAAACGCTGATCCACAGAACCCTGATCGGTCGGGTCAGCGATGCCCTGCCCGATGACGGCCCGCTTCAATGGAACCTTGTCCTGTCGGATGCGCGCAGCATCGCGCAGGGCACTGTCGCGTCCTCTACCGACATGCTGCGCGAACAGATTGCGAGTTCATTTTCGTGGATGAACGCGACACGCCTCTGGGGTACGGCGCTGGCGACGATCGGCGCGGTTGCCGCAGTTGCCTGGTGGACGTACCAACAAATCACGATCGAGCTTCGCGCGCGGATCTATGCGGAAAACATGATCCGCAGGGGTCTGGCCGTGATGGCAACGGTTGCCGTTCTCACAACCATCGGAATCGTGCTGTCGCTGATCTTCGAGACGGTCCGATTTTTCGACGCCATCGACTGGCAGCTTCACAAGTTCCTCTTCGGCACCACCTGGAGCCCGCTGTCCGGTGTCTTCGAGGGCGAGATGGATGCCGACAAGGTCGGGATCGTGCCGCTTTTCGCGGGCACCCTGATGATTACCCTGATCGCGATGCTGGTGGCAGTGCCGATCGGCCTGTTCGCGGCGATCTACCTGTCGGATTTCGCCAACCAACGAGTTCGGGCGGTGGTCAAGCCGGTCATGGAATTGCTCGCCGGTATCCCGACGGTCGTCTATGGCTTTTTCGCGGTGATCACCGTCGCTCCCTTGTTGCGCGATGCCGGCAAGGCAATCGGTGTCCCGATCGCGTCCGAATCCGCGCTTGCGGCCGGCATGGTCATGGGGATCATGATCATTCCCTTCATTTCATCGCTGAGCGATGACGTCATCAACTCCGTCCCTCAAAGCCTGCGCGACGGTTCACTCAGCCTTGGCGCGACCAAAGCCGAGACGATCCGGCAGGTGGTCCTGCCCGCCGCATTGCCTGGGATCGTCTCGGCGATCGTGCTGGGCGTCAGCAAGGCCATCGGGGAAACGATGATCGTGGTCATGGCCGCGGGCCAGGGACCCAACCTGACCGGCAATCCGCTTGAGGCGATGACGACCGTGACGGTGCAGATCGTGGCGTTGATTACCGGTGATATCGAGGCGAAGACGGCCGCTGGCCCGGCCTTTACGCTCGGTTTCACGCTCTTTGTGATGACACTTCTGATGAACATGCTCGCACAGCGGCTGGTTGCCCGCTTCCGCGAAGCCTACGACTGACGGGACCTGATCATGGCTGACCTCGCTTCAAATATCCCCGACGCTGCGCCGCGCCGCAGCAGCCTTGCCGGCGGATCGGCTCGTCTGCGCAAGCGGCGCCGCGCCGAACTGCGGTTGAAAATCTACGGCATCTCCGCCATCGGCATCGCGGCCGCAGCGCTGATCACCCTGCTTTCCACGGTTGTGTTCCAGGCTGGCGGGGCGCTCTTTTCCACTTACCTCGACAAGGAAATCCAGCTTGATACCGAGTTTCTCGGGGTCACCGCAAGCTCGGACCCGAAAGTCATCCGCCGCGCCGACTTTGATGGCTTGATCGAGCGTGGCCTGGAAGAGCGTTTCCCCCTCGCCACCGGGCGCCAGGAACGGCGCGAGCTGCACGACCTCGTCTCCGGCGGGGCAAACTTCGAACTGGCGGATCATGTTGCAGCGAACCCCGATCTGCTGGGGCAGAGCATCAACTTCCCGCTGATCGGGTCCGACACGCTGGACCTCTACAAGCAAGGGGCTTACGGGCAGCTCGACCGCCAGCCGGTGAACGGCCTGCTGTCGGTTTCAGAGCTTGAAGACGGCAGCCTCGCCATATCGACGAGTGCCAATGACTTCAGCGATGCCCTGCGCCAGGTGAAGTCCCAGCTTTACGTCGATGCAGACCGGTTGCGTCGTCAAGCCAGCCGCCAGGAAAACGCGATCCGGGTCTACGGCGAACGGGCCGAGGCGGCCGAAACCGAAGAAGAGCGCAGCGAACAACTGGCCGCTCAGGACCTCGCACGCGAACGGCGTGACGCTCTGATCGCCCAGGCCGAGGCGCTCGAGGCACGCGCCGACGGTGCCGGCGGTGCCGAAGAGGTTGACGACGAGAACGTGTCGCTCTTCATCAAGGCCGGCGGCGGATGGATACGCCTGACCGAGGTCAACCGGGCGGAGGCCTCGGGCGAGTTGCTCACCCGGGTCACCCTGCCGATCGAGGACAGCGAGGCCTGGTCGTTCCGTATCATGGAACTGCCCGAGTCCAATCGCCCCTTCAGCGACCATCAGATCGCCTGGGCTGAAACGCTCAATGAAGCAGGCCTGATCGAGCGGGTCTTCAACACCCGCTTCTTCACCGCCGCTGACAGCCGCGCGCCGGAGCTTGCGGGCATCTGGGGCGCGGTCGTGGGCTCGTTCTGGACCATGCTCGTGACATTCAGCCTGACCTTCCCGGTCGGGGTGCTGGGCGCGATCTACCTGCAGGAATTCGCGCCGCGCAATCGCTTCACCGACTTCATCGAGGTGAACATCAACAACCTGGCCGCCGTGCCGTCGATCGTCTTCGGTCTGCTCGGGCTGGCGGTCTTCCTCAGCTTCTTCGGGATGCCGCGCTCTGCCCCGCTGGTGGGCGGGATCGTTCTGGCATTGATGACCCTGCCGACGATCATCATCGCCTCGCGGGCCGCTTTGCGGGCCGTGCCGCCTTCGATCCGCGAGGCCGCCCTGGGCGTCGGGGCCTCCAAGGTTCAGGCGGTGTTCCACCACGTGCTGCCGCTGGCGATGCCCGGCATCCTGACCGGCACGATCATCGGTATGGCCGCAGCACTTGGCGAAACCGCACCGCTGCTGCTGATTGGCATGGTGGCCTTCATCGTCGAGGTCCCTACGGGCATCATGGACAACGCGACGGTCCTGCCGGTGCAGGTCTTCCGCTGGTCGGATTTCCCGGAACGGGCCTTCGAGGCTAAGACCGCGGCGGCGATTTGCGTCTTGTTGACCTTCCTCGTGGTCATGAACCTCGTTGCCATCATTCTCCGCCGCAAGTTCGAACGTCGCTGGTAAAGGACATAAATCCCCATGTACGATGTACCAAATACTACACAGGAGACGGTCGTGACGGACGTCAAAATCAAAGCCAAGGACGTGCAGGTCTATTACGGTGACAACCACGCGATCAAGGACGTGTCGGTCGAGATCGAGAACAACACCGTGACGGCCTTCATCGGCCCGTCGGGATGTGGCAAGTCCACCTTCCTGCGCTGCATCAACCGGATGAATGACACGATCGACGTCTGCCGCGTCGAGGGAGACATCCTGATCGACGGCGAAGACATTTATGACAAGCGCATCGACCCGGTGCAGCTGCGTGCGAAGGTCGGGATGGTGTTCCAGAAGCCGAACCCTTTTCCCAAGTCGATTTACGATAACGTCGCCTATGGCCCCAAGATCCACGGCATGTCCCGCAACAAGGCCGAGCTCGATGACATCGTCGAACGGGCCCTGCGCCGGGGCGCCATTTGGGACGAGGTCAAGGACCGGCTCGATGCACCCGGCACCGGTCTTTCGGGTGGCCAGCAGCAGCGCCTGTGCATCGCGCGTGCCATCGCCACCGAACCCGAGGTTCTGCTGATGGACGAACCCTGCTCCGCGCTGGACCCGATCGCCACCGCCCAGGTCGAGGAACTGATCGACGAACTGCGCCAAAACTACGCCGTTGTGATCGTGACCCACTCGATGCAACAGGCCGCGCGCGTCAGCCAGAAAACCGCGTTCTTTCACCTGGGCAACCTCGTGGAATACGGCGATACGCCGAAGATTTTCACAAACCCCGAAGACAGCCGCACCGAAAGCTACATCACCGGACGGATTGGATAAGATCGTGAACCAGGAACATATCGCAAGCGCATTCGATCGCGATCTTGAAGGGATCCAGGCCCGGATCATGAAGATGGGCGGGCTGGTCGAACAAGCCATCCTCGATTCGGCCCAGGCGTTGGAAACCCGCGACCAGGAACTGGCCGACAAGGTACGTGCCAATGACAAGACGATCGACGAACTGGAAGACCTTCTGAACGAGGAAGCGGCGCGCGTGATCGCTCTGCGCGCGCCAACAGCCGTCGATCTGCGCGTCATCCTGTCGGTCATGCGGATCAGTGCCAATCTCGAACGCATCGGTGACCTGGCCAAGAACCTGGCCAAGCGCAACGCGGTTCTGATGACCATGCCGGCGATCAGCGGGGCCTCGTCGCAGCTGCGCCGCATGTCGCGGGATGTGCAGATCATGCTCAAGGATGCGCTGGATGCCTATATCCAACGCGACGACGCATTGGCCCGTGACGTGATCGAGCGTGACATCGACGTGGACCAGATGTATAACACCCTGTTCCGCGAATTCCTGACATTCATGCTTGAGGATCCGCGCAACATCACGCCATGCATGCATCTGCATTTTATCGCCAAGAACGTGGAACGCATGGGCGATCACGTAACTTCTGTGGCCGAGCAGGTCGTATTCCTCGTAACCGGCGAAAAACCGGATGAACCCCGCAAGAAAGAAGATGTCACATCATCGGATGCAGGTCTGTCGGCCTCATCCTAACCGAGACAAATACCCCATGAACTCCGTTCAACCCACCGTCCTTGTCGTCGAAGACGAACCCGCGCAGCGCGAAGTGCTTGGTTATAACCTTGAAGCCGAAGGATTTCGCGTCGCAAAAGCCGAGAATGGCGAAGAGGCCCTGATGTTGGTGCAAGAGGAACAGCCCGATATCATCGTGCTGGACTGGATGTTGCCCAACGTGTCAGGGATCGAGGTGTGCCGCCAGCTCAAGACCCGGGCGGACACGCGCAATGTCCCGATCATCATGCTGTCCGCCCGATCCGAGGAAGTGGACCGCGTGCGGGGGCTTGAAACAGGGGCGGATGATTATGTCATCAAACCCTATTCCATTGTCGAATTGATGGCCCGTGTGCGCACGCAATTGCGCCGGACACGTCCGGCTGCCGCCGGTTTGCGGCTGGAATTCGATGATATCGTCCTTGACGCCGAAACCCACCGGGTCACCCGCGACGGCTCCGAGGTCAAGCTGGGGCCGACAGAGTTCCGCCTGCTGTCCACGCTGATGGAAAAGCCGGGACGGGTCTGGTCGCGGGAACAATTGCTCGACCGGGTCTGGGGCCGCGACATCTATGTCGATACGCGCACCGTGGACGTGCACATCGGCCGCTTGCGCAAGTCGTTGACCATGGCGGGCGGCGGCGACCCGTTGCGCACGGTGCGCGGTGCGGGATACGCGCTCGGCTGATCGTCTGCCGGCGGTCAGTCGCCGACCGGCAGGATAACGCTGAACGTGGTGCCTTTGCCCAACTGGCTATCCACCTGCAAGTGGCCGCGATGACGGCTCACGATGTGCTTCACGATCGCCAGACCCAAACCGGTTCCGCCCAGTTCTCGGGATCGGTGGCTGTCCACCCGGTAGAACCGTTCGGTCAGGCGCGGCAAGTGAACGGTGTCGATGCCCGGCCCGGTATCGCTTACTTCGATCCGCACACCTCTGCCGCGCAGGCGGTTCTCGTAGTCGGGCGTTCCAAGCGCGATACGGACAAAACACCCGCGGTCGGAATACTTGATCGCGTTCTCGACAAGATTGGTCATGACCTGTCGGATCTGATCCTCGTCACCTGGGACGATCACCGGGTCGTCCGGCAGGGTCACACTGACCTCGATGTCCTTTTCGGAGGCCAATTGCGACAGGCTGTGGCGCGTCTGCTGAATAACCGCGCCAAGATCGATCCTGTCGAGCGGTCGCACGCGTTCTTCGGCCTCGACCCGGCTCAGCGACAACAGGTCCGACACAAGCCGGTTCATGCGCTCGGCTTCGGCGGCCATGATGCCAAGGAATCGCTCCTGCGCCTTGGCGTCGTTGCGGGCCGGGCCTTGTAGCGTTTCGATAAACCCCAGAAGCGCCGTCAGCGGCGTGCGCAGTTCATGGCTCACATTGGCGACGAAATCGCGGCGCATCTGTCCCGCCTGCTCCATCGGGGTGATATCCTCGAAGGACACGAGCGTACCATGCCGGCCGTCCATGGGCACCGCACCGCAGGTGACGCGGTAGGTTATATCGTGCTGCCCGTCATTGGTCAGGTAGCGCGCCTCGCGCGATTTGCCGTCCTCGCGCACCTGTTCGATTGTTTCCAACAGGATCGGTTGGCGCAGCGCGGTGATGAAATGACGCCCCTCGATATTGCGGCCAAGCAGCTTTTCAGCCGCCTCGTTGATGGCGAAAATCGCTTCATCCGGCGCAATCAACAGCGCCGGGATGCCCAGGGTCATCAGGATATCGCGGGGCGCGGCCGTCATTTTGCGGATGCCGCGGCCGCCAGCCCGGCGTCAAACGCCGCCAACAGCGCATCCGGGTCTTCCAAGCCGACGGAGACGCGGAAAAAACCTTCGGTCATACCAAGCGCTTCGCGCCCCTCGGGCGTCAAACCTCGGTGCGACGAGGACGCCGGCTGCGACAGCGTGGTGCCCACGTCCCCGAGAGTCGGCGCAAAGGCAATCCGGTCCGCCCCCTTGGTAAAGGCGTTGGCCGCCGCACGCCCGCCGTCCAGCTCGAAACTCACCATGTTGCACCCGCGTCCCCGCAGCAGCCCCTGCGCGCGTGCGCGGTCCGGGTGATCGGGACGTGTGGGATAAAGGACGCGCCTCACGCCGTCTTGCGCCGCGAGATGGTCAGCCAGCCGCGCCGCCGTTGCCTCGGCCCGGTCAAAGCGCAGGTCAAAGGACATCAGCCCGCGTTCCGCGAGCCAGCAATCGAACGGGCTGGGGGTCAGGCCGGTTGTCACCGCAAAGTCATAGATCGCCTTGGCTTGATCCGCACCACGCGCCGCGACCCAGCCCAGCGTGACATCCGAATGGCCGGCCAGCAGCTTGGTGACCGAATGCAGCACCACGTCTGCGCCCATCTCGAACGGTTTGATCGCCCGCGGCGTGGTAAACGTATTATCCACCACCAGAAGCACCCCTGTCTCGCGACACAGATCCGCAATCCCCTGCACATCCGCGATCCGCAAGGTCGGGTTCGACACCACCTCGATCAAGGCGAGACGCGTGTTCGGCCGCAGCGCCGCCGCAAACGAGTCGACATCGGTCGGATCGGCCAGCGTCGTCTCGATCCCCAGCCGTGGCAAGTCGTCCCGCATCATGCGCAGAGACCGGCCGTAAAGCTGGTCGCCCCCCACGACGTGATCCCCGCTCTTGCAAAGACCCAGAAGAACCGCCGTGACAGCCGCCATCCCCGACCCGACCACCAGACCGGGTTCGGGCGTCGCTTCCATCGCGTCGATCCGGCGGGCCAGCACATCCGCGTTCGGATGCCCCTCGCGCGCATAGGTGTAGCCATCGGCGCGACCCTCGTACTGATCGTCCAGCCGATCCGGCGTTTCGCTGGCATAGACAACCGACGGGATCAGCGGTGTGACCACCGGTGTGGATGCGCTGTCGGGAAGACCATCCGGGCGCATGAGGGTGCGTTTCATCATTGTCGCAGAACTCCGTTCAATTCGTGGCGAAGCCCTGCCACAAAGCGAGTGGCGCAACAATGGGGCCTGCATCGGCCTAATATGAAAACCGGCACTTGCGCAGCCCCCCGCATCGGGCGATGACACGATGCATGACCAAGCGCCCTGATATCCTCTGCATCGGATCCGTCCTGTGGGACGTTATCGGCA
Organism: Marivita sp.; assembly: GCF_020055675.1. Taxonomy (GTDB): domain Bacteria; phylum Pseudomonadota; class Alphaproteobacteria; order Rhodobacterales; family Rhodobacteraceae; genus Marivita. The sequence continues at coordinate 49,503 of NZ_JAIPUS010000020.1, read as the reverse complement.
GATCCGACCGACACATGAAGCCCGGCAGCGACGTGCCCGGCCACATCACGCGGCTGCCGGGCGGCGTGGCGCTGAATATCGCGATGACGCTGGCGCGATTCGATCTGACCCCTGCCCTGCTCAGTGTCGTTGGCCGTGACCCCGAAGGCGAAGAGCTTGTGTCGGCCTGCAACCGTCTGGGCCTTGTGACAGACCAGGTCTACCGCTCCGACGATCTTCCCACCGACCAATACATGGCCATCGAAGGGGCCAATGGCCTCGCCGCGGCCATCGCCGATGCCCATTCGCTGGAACAGGCGGGCGACAAGATTCTGCGCCCGCTGATCGACGGGCCGCTGGGCTTTGTCGAAGCCCCGTTTCCCGGTCCCATCGCGCTTGACGGCAACCTGACCGAAATGCTTCTGGACCAGATCGCGCACCACCCCGCCTTTTCCAAGGCCGACCTGCGCATCGCCCCCGCGTCACCCGGCAAGGCCGAACGGCTCCTGCCCTTCATCCGCAGCGGGCATGGCACGCTCTATGTCAATCTCGAAGAGGCCGGGTTGCTCTGCCAGGCAAGCTTCGACAGCGCCCCGCAGGCGGGCGCCGCACTGATCGAACGCGGGGCGGCGCGCGCCCTGGTCACCGATGGCGGCAATGTCACCTGCGACGCCACGCCGGAGGGTCTCCTTGCCGAACGTCCGCCAGAGGTGATGGTCACGCGCGTCACCGGCGCAGGCGATGCGTTCATGGCGGCCCATATCGCGTCCGAATTACGCGGCGCTCCGCGAGAATTGGCGCTGCACCGCGCGCTCGCGACTGCCGCAGCCTATGTTGCCGGAGGAACCTGACCGATGACCGCCCTGCCCCTCGATATCTCACCCGCCGTCCAGACGGCGCTCGACACCGGTGCGCCGGTTGTGGCGCTGGAATCAACGATCATCACCCACGGCATGCCCTGGCCGCAGAACCTTGAAACGGCCCGCGCGATCGAGACCACGATCCGCGAAAACGGCGCGGAGCCCGCGACAATCGCCGTACTGGACGGGCGGCTTTGCATTGGCATGGATGCCGGTCAGTTGGATGCGCTGGCGCAAGCCAAACAGGTCGCAAAACTCAGCCGCGCCGACATGGCCGTCTGCATGGCCCGTGGCGGCACCGGGGCGACCACCGTCGCCGCGACGATGATCGCGGCGCGTCTTGCCGGGATTTCGGTCTTTGCCACCGGCGGCATCGGCGGCGTGCATCGCGGTGCCGATCAAAGTTTCGATATCTCTGCCGATCTGCAGGAATTGTCGCAGACCCCGGTCACGGTCGTGGCGGCCGGGGCCAAGGCGATCCTCGATCTGCCGAAAACTCTCGAAGTATTGGAAACCCTGGGGGTTCCCGTCATGGCCTATGGGCAGGACATGCTTCCCACGTTCTGGTCACGAGGCGCGACACTCAAGGCGCCGCTGCGCGTGGATACCCCGCTGGACATCGCCAAGGCCCACCAGATGCGCCGCGCCCTGTCCCTGCCGGGCGGGCAGCTTGTCGCCAATCCGATTCCCCGGGACGCCGAGATCCCGCAGTCCGAGATGCGCCCGATCATTACCCGCGCCACCAAGGACGCAGACACGCATGGGATCTCGGGCAAGGCGCTGACGCCGTACCTTCTGCAACGGATATACGAGCTGACAGACGGCAGATCGCTCGACGCGAATATCGCCCTGGTGTTGAACAATGCCGTGCTGGGGGCGCAAAGTGCACAGGAAATAGCGTCTCTGCGTTGAATTTCAGAGCCTTGGGCTGCGTAAACATTGTAGAGCAACCGGGAACCGCCTAGGGTCCGCAGGAACCACAGACGGACTGCAAATGACCACCCCATTTCAGCCAGAGCGCCGCAAACCCGGCATGTTTGCCCGCCTTCGGGCAAGCTTTCTCACTGGAATTGTCGTCATCGCGCCGGTCAGCCTGACAATCTGGCTGATCTGGTCGATCATGGGCTGGATCGACGGCTTTGTCCTGCCGCTGGTGCCCGACCGGTTCAATCCCGAGCAATATATCGGCATTAACCTGCGCGGCATCGGCGTCATCTTCTTCCTGTTTTTCACGATCTTCATTGGCTGGGTTGCCAAGGGTCTGATCGGAAGGTCGCTGATCCGCTTCGCCGAAAGCCTTGTCCAGCGCATGCCGGTGGTCCGGTCGATCTATAGCGGCGTGAAACAGATCGCCGAAACGATCTTTGCCCAGTCGGACCGCAGCTTCGAAAAGGCCTGCCTTATCCAGTATCCGCGCAAGGGGATCTGGGCCATCGGCTTTATCTCCACCGATGCGCGCGGCGAGGTGGCGCGCCGTGCCGAAACGATGGGACGGCTTGTCTCGGTCTTCGTGCCCACCACGCCAAATCCCACCTCGGGATTTTTGTTGTTCTTTCCCGAAGAAGACGTGATCGAACTTGATATGAGCATCGAAGACGCCGCGAAACTGGTGATTTCCGCCGGGCTTGTCTATCCTAACGACAAGGATCCGACCCGGCCCGTCAAGGCCGCGTGACCTCGGTTTCGCCGCGTGCCGCCCACCCGCCGTCAACGGTGTCCCGAAAGCCCCTCTCAGCCAAACATCTCGACCAGATCCACCGTCTGCCGCGTGCCAAGATCCGCTTTGTGCTGCGACAGGAAGGTATCCGCCGCCTGGCGTCCGGCGGCTTTCAACGCCGCGATCACCGACGGCACCGGCACCATCTTCGTCGCCACCGACAGATCATTCATCAGCTGATCATCCGCGATCATGTGAACCCGCATCTTTTTCATCGCGCCGTCGGCGACCGTGCCTTCAGAGACCAGGCGTTGCACGAACTCGATCGCCCGCAACTCGCGCAGCAGTGACGAATTGAAGCTGATCTCGTTGATCCGGTTCTGGATCTCGTTCGGCATCTTCGGCACCGTGTCGCGATGCAGCGGGTTGATATTGATGATCAACACATCCTTGGGCAAATCGTTGTGATAGAGCGGGAAAAGCGCCGGATTGCCGGTATAGCCGCCATCCCAGAACGCCTCGACCTCGCCGGTTTGCGGATCTGTCACTTCGACCGCCTTGAACAGCGTTGGCAGGCAGGCCGAGGCCAGGATGCTCTGGGTGGAAATCCAGTCGCCTTCGAAAACCCGCACCTTGCCATCGCGCACATTGGTGGCGCAGACGTAGAGTTGGGGCCCTTTCGTCGTGCAGACAGTGTCGAAATCCAGCTGGTCGACGATCTTCTCCAACGGATTGTCGTAAAATGGCCCCCACGCATAGGGCGACATCATCCGGCTGAAGGTATCGCTCATCAGAAAACCGGGGGAATATTCGATGGAGTTGCTGATGGTGCCTGGCGTTGGCAGCCAGGCCTGCATCCATTTCGGAATGCTCAGTTCATCCAGCCGCGCCACCTGCGTCCACAGCCAATCCAGCGACTCGCGCGCGCCCTCGCGGCCGTTCCGCACAAGGCCGGATTTCACCACCGCCCCGTTCAGCGCCCCGGCAGAGGTGCCGGTGATCGCCGCAATCTCTATGTCCGTGTCCTCGAGAATCCGGTCAAGCACCCCCCAGGTGAACGCGCCATGTGCGCCGCCCCCCTGGAGCGCCAGGTTGATCTTTACCATGTTGCCGCGCGCTCCTTCATCTTGCCAGGTAAACTCCGGGGAGCGCGAGGGGCTGGCCCCTCGCACCGCCTTGCGAAGCGCATGGTCAAAGCGCGGTCCAGCCGCCATCGACCGAGATCGTCGTGCCGGTGATCTGCGCGGCCGCAGCCGAACACAGGAACACCGCGGTGCCGCCAACCTGTTCGACCGTCGCGAATTCCTTCGATGGCTGCCGCTCGAGGATCACCTTCTGCTTCACCTCCTCCTCGGACATTTCGTATTTCCTGGCGGTATCCGGGATCTGGCTTTCCACCAATGGGGTCAGGACATACCCGGGACAAATCGCGTTCGCGGTGATCGGCTCTCTCGCGGTCTCCAGCGCCACTGTCTTCGTGAGGCCGACCACCCCGTGCTTTGCCGTCACATAGGCCGATTTGAACGGCGACGCGGTCAGGCCATGTGCACTGGCGATATTGACGATCCGGCCCCAGCCTGCGCGGCGCATCATCGGCAAGGCTGCGGCGGTGGTGTGAAAGGCCGAGGACATGTTGATCGCGATGATCGCGTCCCATTTTTCCGTCGGGAAGTCTTCGACCGGTGCGACATGCTGAATCCCAGCATTGTTCACAAGGATATCGCAGCCACCGGCTTGCTCAATAAGCGCGCGGCACTGCTCCGGCTTCGACATATCCGCCTGTATGTAGCGCGCGGTGATTTCGTGCTCCTTGCCGATGGTTTCGGCCAGGCGATGATCCTCGGCCGTGTCGGTAAAAGAGTTGATCACCACATTCGCGCCCGCGCGGGCCAGTTCATGCGCCACGCCCAGACCGATTCCCGAATTGGACCCGGTGATGATCGCCGTTTTCCCATTGAGCGACATGTTCGCTTCCTCTTTGCGTTGTTTGCTTGTGCAGCAATTTACATGCCGCGCCTGCATAACACAAAGGGGTGTTGCCGGCGATCAGACAGGGGCGCGCCGGGCTCGGGCGAATCGTTCCGCGCGCGGCATCGCGATGCTGGTCTCAGGCCTGACCGACAATTCCGGCGCAACAGCGGGCGGTGGCGCGAGCAACACAGCGGCATCGCCCAAACCCATATATAGCGGCCCGCGCGGCGTGTTCGGCCCAACATGTCGACCGTTGCGTCGGCACCGATCACCTGTCATGGGGATAAAAAAACCCCGGCACGAGGCCGGGGTCAAGTTATTGAGGCAGGTTTCATACAGGCAAGAAACCTATCGAGCAGTGATCCCGTTATAAGCAATCTTTCGCGCCGATCCAAGCTAAAAGTTTGAAAACCCACGAAAGCCTCGTTACCGTCAGGCGCAATAAAACAAGGGCAGACAGGGGTCGTTGCGAAAATGAGATCGAATTGTTTCCAGATTTGGCAGCTAAGCGCCGCCGCCTTCGCCCTGACGATGGCCGCGCACTCTGCGCATGCCGAGCCTCGGCACGGCATAGCTATGTATGGCGATCCGGCGCTTCCACCTGATTTTGTGTCTCTGCCATATGCAAACCCAGATGCCCCCAAGGGCGGCCGGATCGTCACCGGCGAGACTGGCGGCTTCGACAGCCTCAACCCGCATATCCCCAAGGGCTCGACCCCTTGGCAACTGCGGTTCCTGCTCTATGAAGGCCTGATGGGCCGAAACTGGGACGAGCCCTTCTCGCTTTATGCGCTCCTGGCCGAATCAATCGAAACGGGACCGAACCGCGAATGGGTCGAATTCGTCTTGCGCGACGAGGCCCGATTCTCCGACGGAAGCCCTGTCACCGTCGAGGACGTGATGTGGTCCTACGAAACCCTCGGCACCATCGGTCATCCACGCTATCACGGCGCCTGGGCCAAGGTCGCATCGATGGAACAGACCGCCCCGCGCAGCATTCGCTTCACCTTTGAAGAAGATGACCCGGAAATGGCGCTCCTGATCGGCATGCGTCCGATCCTGAAAAAGGCACAATGGGAGGGCAAGGATTTTGCCGCGTCCGGTATCGACGAGATCCCCATCACCACCGCGCCTTACGTGATCGACGACTACGAGGCCGGCCGTTTCGTCAGTCTCGGGCGTGATCCCGATTACTGGGGCCAGGATGTCAATTTCATGCGGGGTCAGGCCAACCTCGATGAAATCCGCATGGAGTTCTACGGCGATGGCACCGCGATGTTCGAAGCGTTCAAAGCCGGTGCACTGAATTCAAGCCGGGAATTCAATGTCGAGAAATGGGCCACGCAATACGACTTCCCCGCCATCGACACCGGCGATGTGGTCAAATCGGTGATCCCGCATGAACGGCCCTCCGGGATCACGGGGTTTGTGATGAACACGCGCCGCGATGCGTTCAGCGACTGGCGCGTGCGCGACGCGATGATCCACGCGTTCAATTTCGAATATATCAACGAAACCATGACCGGGTCCAAACAGCCGCGCATCACTTCTTATTTTTCCAACTCAGTTCTGGGGATGCAGGACGGCGCGGCGGACGGACGCGTGCGCGACCTTCTGGAACCGTTCGAGGACAGTTTGCTGCCCGGCGCGCTGGATGGCTACGCCCTGCCCGTCAGCGATGGCACAGAGCGGAACCGGGGCAATATCCGCGCGGCGATCTCTTTGATGCAAGACGCCGGATACACGATCGAGGAAGGTGTCATGACGCGCCCCGATGGCGCAGCGTTCACCTTTGAAATCGTGCTCAGCCAGGGCAGTTCCGAAAATGAGGCGATCATCGACCTGTTCACGCAGTCGCTGGAACGCATGGGAATTACGCCAATCGTCACCACCATTGACAACGCGCAGTTTCGCGAACGCACGAACACCTATGACTTTGACATGACATATTACCGGCGTGGCCTCTCGCTCAGCCCCGGCAACGAACAGAAACTCTACTGGGGCTGCGACGGGGTTGACGCCCCGGGCACCCGCAACTGGATGGGCATGTGTTCACCGGCGGCCGAAGAAATGATCGACACGATCCTGAATTCCGGGTCGCGCGAGGACTTCATCGCCGCCACCCGCGCGCTTGACCGCGTGCTGACCACCGGGCGCTACGTGATTCCGATCTATCAGTGGAACATCAGCCGCATCGCCCATGTGAAAGAGCTGAAATATCCCGACGCGCTGCCGATCTACGGTGACTGGATCGGCTGGCAACCCGATGTCTGGTGGTGGGACGAGGAGTGATCGATGCCGAAATGGGGACTATTGATGCTGCTGGCGTGCAGTATCACCGCCTGCGCAACGGTCGAGGGCCTGGGACGGGATATCTCTGGCAGTGCTCGGGCCGTGCAAGGCTGGTTCTGACAGGCGGTGAACACCTCTGCGGGTGACTGCGCCCGCAGACGTCTATTGACCGGCGCTGACGCTGTGCCATTATGGCATACGACGGCACACAGTCAGGAGCCTGAACATGACGAGGTCTGAATTTTCCCGGAACTGGTACGCCGCGCTGATCCGTCTTCATGTACGCTTTCCGTTTCTCAATGGCGAAACGTTGACGCGTCCGTCGGATGATATGGAAGATATCACCCGGCACCTTGCCGAAACGCATGACCTGACCCCGCGTGAAGCGTCGGAAGAGCTTGCAGACCTGATCTTTGTCGAATCCCTTGCGCGGCAGGCGAGCGAAATGGCCCGCACGCCAGAGCAAATCTCACAGCAACGAAGTCACCCAAAGGATCGTGGCGTCGTCCTCTGACACCGAGATCACGTTGTGTCCCATCGTGGCATCGTAATAGGCGCTGTCGCCCCGGCGCATCTCGATCGGCTCATAGAATTCCGTGAACAGGCGGATCATCCCGGTCAGGACATAAAGAAACTCCTCGCCGTCATGCCGCACCCACCCATCGAATTCCTCGATCTTGCGCGCCCGCACACGTGCCCGGTAGGGCAACATCTGCTTCTTGGTCAGCGTTTCGGATAAAAGTTCGTGTTCATAGGTGGTCGTTGCATGATGTTGGCCTGATCCAAATGGCGTCATCACCATTCGGCCATTGATCTTTTCCCGCTGCGGCGGCGTGAAAAGCTGCGGCACGCTGATCTGCAACCCGACGGCCAGTTTCTTCAGCGCGTCATAGGTCGGCGACATCTGCCCGTTCTCGATCTTTGACAGCGTTGATCGCGCCAGGCCCGCCTGCTGCGCTGCCTGTTCCAGCGTCCAGTTCCGCGCCTTGCGCAAATCGCGCACGCGCAAACCCAGGTTCAATGCTTCGGGTTGGTCCTGAATCCCGGTGTCGCGTGCGATGCGGATGAGGTTCTTGGGATCATCTGACATGCCGATCTCTATAGCCACCGTCCATGCGGCCCGCAACTGCGGCTTGCGACAGCGCAGGATGCACCCTACCCATGCGTCATGCAGTCCGTCGTCCAGGATAACCGTTTCCCGCCCTGCCCGCAGGATTTCAATCTCGCGGCGCATGTGTTGGCCGCGACGGATCGCGCGCCGGACAAGATCGCGCTTGCGGTGCTGCGGCTGTCGGGGGCCGAACGCTGGAGCTATAGGCGATTGAAACAGGCCATCCTTGGGTGTGCCACCGGGCTTCAACAAGCCGGTCTGCAAAAGGGTGATCGGCTCTTGATGCGGGTCGGAAACACTGTCGAATTCCCGGTCGCCTACCTTGCCGCGATTGCGGTGGGCATCGTGCCGATTCCGACCTCGTCGCAGCTTACCACGTCGGAGGTGCAGCTGCTGGTCGACATGACCGATCCGGCGGCGTTCCTGCATGACGGTGAAACCGCCTGCCCGGCGTCCCGACCGATCATCCGTACGGCCCGGATGGAGGATTGGTACGGCGCGCCTCCCGCTGCGTTCGATTTCGGCGATCCTGACCGGCTTGCATATATCATCTTCACATCCGGCACATCCGGCAAACCGCGGGCAGTGTGCCATGCCCATCGCGCGATCTGGGCGCGGGGAATGATGCTGGATGGCTGGTATGGCCTGGCCGAAACCGACCGGCTGATGCACGCAGGAGCGTTCAACTGGACCTATACAATGGGCACCGGGCTTCTGGATCCGTGGACCCTTGGGGCGACCGCGCTGATCCCGGCCAAGGATGTGTCCCACGCGCAATTGCCGCTCTTGCTCAAACGTCATGACGCGACAATCTTTGCCGCAACACCCGGGGTTTACAGGGCCTTTCTAAAGTCGAACACGCCCAGTCTTCCCAAGCTCCGCCACGGCCTTTCGGCCGGGGAAAAACTTCCCGCCGCGATCCGTGATGCCTGGCAAAATGCCACAGGCACACCGGTCTTCGAGGCGTTCGGCATGTCGGAATGTTCGACCTTCATCTCGACCGCGCCCGGCATGCCACAGGTTGCGCCGGAAAGTCTTGGCTGGCCCCAGCCGGGGCGGCGCGTCGCGATTCTGGGAAAAGACGGCCCCGTTCCCGTCGGCACGTCGGGCATCATTGCCGTTCACCGCAGCAATCCGGGGATGATGCTGGGCTACCTGGATCAGCCCGAAGAAACGGCATCCCGCTTCCAGGATAACTGGTTCCTGACCGGAGACACCGGTGAACTGACTGAAAACAAAGACATTCTCTATCATGGCCGCGCAGATGACATGATGAACGCCGGGGGCTTCCGGGTCAGCCCGCTCGAGGTGGAGGCGACGCTTCTGAGCCACCCAGACATTCAGGATGTCGGCGTCACCAATATAGAGATCAAACCCGACACCCGTATCATTGCCGCGTTCTACGTGGCCGATGCCGAGATCGACACCGATACGCTGTCACGCTTTGTCGCCAGCCAATTGGCCCGGTACAAGCAGCCGCGACTGTACAGGCGGCTCGCCTCTTTGCCCCGGAACGCCAATAACAAACTCTTGCGCCGTGCCCTGCCCGACCACGGCACGGAATAGTGCGGGTTATCATTTGCACGGACCTCTGCTAAACGCGTCAAAACGTTTTTTTTTGAGGAATCACACATGGTCAAGCTCGATATCATGTCCGACCCGATCTGCCCTTGGTGCTATATCGGAAAGGCCAACCTTGATCGCGCGCTTGAGCAAAGGCCGGATCATCCCTTTCAGATCACCTGGCACCCATTCCAACTGAACCCGGACATGGCCCCCGAAGGCATGGACCGGCGCGCCTATCTCGAAAGCAAGTTCGGAGGACAGGAGGCCGCGGCAAAGGCCTATGCGCCGGTGATGGAGCACGCCGAAAAGGCCGGTGTGAAGATCAACCTTGAAGCCATTGAAAAAACACCGAATACCATGGACGCGCACCGCCTGATCCATTGGGCGGGGATCGAAGGTCACCAGCTCTTTGTCGTGGATGCGCTGTTCAAGGCGTACTTCGTCGACGGGCGCGATATTGGCGATCCCGACGTTCTGGGCGATATCGCCGATTCCTGCGGCATGGATGCCAGCGTTGTGCTGCGCCTGCTTGCCACCGAAGAAGACCGGCGCGACATTGTCGACCGCGATGCCGCTGCGCGCGGCATGGGGGTGACGTCTGTTCCCACGTTCATCGTGGCCAGCCAGCATGCGGTTCCCGGCGCACAGCCGACAGATCTCTGGCTCAAGGTGCTGGATGATATCATGGAACAGAACGCGGCACAGCAGGCCTGAGGCGTGCCGGGGCTGTTGCACGATTTGACTTGGTGCTAGAGGCCAAGGCGCAGCTTCGGGAACCCTTCATGCCAAAATCCATGCCGCGCGCCGAATTCATCGCCCTGATGGCGATGGTGGCCGCCACGATCGCCCTGTCCATCGATGCAATGCTGCCCGCGCTTCCACAAATCGGGCAGGACTTGACGCCCGGGGATCTGAACAACGCCCAGCTTGTCATCACGACCTTCGTTCTTGGTATGGGGGTTGGTACGCTTTTCGCCGGTCCCCTGTCCGACACGTTCGGACGCAAGCCGGTGATGCTGATCGGCTCCGGCATTTATATCGTGGGGGCGCTGCTGGCATCACGGGCGCAGACCTTGGAGGTCATGATCGCCGCACGGGTCTTGCAGGGCCTTGGCGCGTCGGGGCCGCGCGTGGTGACGCTGGCCGTGGTCCGCGATCTTTATGCCGGGCGCGGCATGGCCAAGGTGTTGTCGTTCATAATGATCGTCTTCGCGCTGGTGCCGGCAATCGCGCCGCTTCTGGGATCGATCGTGATAAACCTGTCTGGCTGGCGCGCGGTGTTCTACGGGTTTGTCGCGTTCTCTGTTGTCACCGCGACCTGGCTGGCGCTTCGCCTGCCTGAAACGCTGTCGCCGGAAAACCGCCGCCGCCTCCGGATCGAAGACTTGGCCAGTGCCGCCAAAGAGGTGTTCGCCCACCCTGTCGTCCGCCTGTCGATCCTCGTGCAAGCCCTGTGTTTCAGTATGCTGTTCTCCATGCTTGCGAGCGTTCAGCAGATCTATGACATCACCTTTGACCGCGCCGAGAATTTCCCGCTGTGGTTCGGTCTCGTGGCCGTGCTTGCCGCGTCGTCCAGCATCCTCAATGCCGCACTCGTGGTTCGGTTGGGCATGATGGTCCTGGTTCGCGCCATGCTGTCGGCGCAGGTGTTGATTTCGGGGCTGATGATCGTGCTGGGGATCGGCGCAACCGCGGGCGTGATCGCGCCTGGCCCGTTTTTCGCCGCGTTCGTGGTCTGGCAGGTGTCGATCTTCTTTCAGGCCGGAATGACCATCGGTAACCTTTCAGCCATCGCGCAGGAACCCATGGGTCATATTGCGGGCATGTCGGCCAGTATCATCAGCGCGATGTCGACCGTGGGCGCGGTGAGTCTTGCGATCCCGGTGGGGCTCATGTTCGATGGAACGCCAGTGCCACTGTCCATCGCGATTTTTGTCGAAGCGCTCGCGGCGCTGTGGCTGATGCGATTGATGATGACGGCAGAGGCGCGGCTTGCACCTACGATTCCCAACTGACCCGAAAAAGGAAAGGGACCCGCCAATGTCGAAGATCAAAGTCGAAAATCCGATTGTCGAGATGGACGGCGATGAAATGACCCGGATCATCTGGGATTTCATCAAGAAGAAACTGATCCTGCCCTATCTCGATATCGACCTGCTCTACTACGATCTCGGGATCGAGGAGCGGGACCGCACCGAAGACCAGATCACCATCGACGCCGCCGAAAAAACCAGGGAGGTCGGCGTCGCCGTCAAATGCGCCACCATCACCCCCGACGAAGGCCGGGTCGAGGAGTTCGGACTCAAGAAGATGTGGCGCAGCCCGAACGGCACCATCCGCAACATCCTGGGCGGCGTGATATTTCGCCAGCCGATCATCTGTCGCAACGTGCCGCGTCTTGTTCCGGGCTGGACCAAGCCCATCGTGGTCGGCCGCCACGCTTTCGGGGACCAGTACAAGGCGCAGGATTTCAAGTTTCCGGGCGCCGGCAAGCTGACGATGAAATTCGAAGGCGTGGACGGCACGGTGATCGAACGCGACGTGTTCGATGCGCCCTCGGCCGGGGTCTTCATGTCGATGTATAATCTTGACGACTCGATTCGAGATTTCGCGAAGGCCTCGTTCAACTATGGTCTGAACCTTGGCTGGCCGGTCTACCTATCGACCAAGAACACCATCCTGAAACAATATGATGGCCGCTTCATCGAGATCTTCGAAGAGGTGTTCGAGGCAGAGTTCAAGGACAAGTTCGACGAAAAGGGCATAGAATACCAGCACCGCCTGATCGACGACATGGTGGCCTCGGCGCTGAAATGGTCGGGCGGCTTTGTCTGGGCCTGCAAGAATTACGATGGCGATGTGCAGTCCGATACCGTGGCGCAAGGGTTTGGATCGCTGGGCATGATGTCATCGCAGTTGATGACCCCGGATGGGAAGATTGTCGAAGCCGAGGCGGCGCATGGAACCGTGACGCGGCACTATCGCCAGCATCAGGCGGGTGAAGAGACATCGACAAATTCCATAGCAAGTATATACGCTTGGACCGGTGCGTTGAGGCATCGCGCAAAGCTTGACGAAAATATCAGCCTGCGCGCCTTTGCCGAAACGCTGGAGCGTGTGGTCGTGGAAACCGTCGAAGCTGGCTTCATGACAAAGGATCTCGCGCTGCTGGTGGGACCCGAGCAAGGCTGGCTGACGACAATGGGCTTTCTCGAAAAGCTGGATCAACGTCTGGACGCGGCGCTCAAGGGGTAACGCATGGGCGGGCTTGACAGTGTTTGGCTGCGTCATACACGCTGAGCCATGTTCCTGCTGAGCAAACCACCAGCGGACAGGCATACCGCGCTTGAAGACGTTCAAGGCATCTTGGTTGGCGCGACATTGGTTGCGCTGGCCGTTCAGTTCCTGTCCGCCTCCAACCTCATTACGGGGCAGATCGCCGGTCTGTCCCTGGTGGTCAGCTATGCCACGGATTGGCCCTTCGGAGCGATCTTCTTTGTCCTGAACCTGCCTTTCTACCTGGTGGCCGTCTCTCAATTGGGCTGGGTCTTCACGGTAAAGACCTTCTGCGCGGTGGCGGCCATGTCCGCGATATCCGAGCTGCTGCCCCTGATCCTGACGGTCGACACCGTTCACCCAGCGCTTGGCGCGGTATTGGGCGGTATATTGGCCGGTGTGGGACTGATTTCTCTGTTCAGGCACGGGGCGACGCTGGGCGGTGTGGGCATCGTGGCGCTGTGGCTGCAAGACACGCGTGGTATTCAGGCGGGCAACACGCAATTGCTGTTCGATCTGGGTGTCTTTGCTCTGGCGGTCTGGATCCTGCCCTGGCCGGTGGTTGCCTGGTCGCTGCTTGGCGCGGTGATCCTGAACCTGATCGTGACGGTCAACCACCGCGGCGACCGCTATGTCGCACGATCCTGAAAGATGAAACACGGCGACACACAGTAACAGGACGTATAAGCCCATTACCCGAAAGGTTGAGAAGGTCGCGATGCCCTATTTCATTCTCATGTTGGCCGTTCTCGCCGAGACCATCGGGACCACGGCGCTTCAGGCCAGCCAACAGTTTTCCCGCCCCCTTCCGTCGATCATCGTGGTCGTGGCGTATGGCGCGGCCTTCTATCTTCTGGCCATCGCACTGCGCACTTTTCCTGTCGGCGTGGCCTATGCCATGTGGTCCGGCATGGGCATCGTGTTCATCGCCATCATCGGCTTTGCGGTGTTCGGGCAAACGCTGGACATGGCGGCCATCATCGGGATCGCCCTGATCATGTCCGGAATCCTCGTCATCAACCTCTTCTCCGGAACGGCCACGCATTGAAAAACGCGCAACGAAGGGACGGTGCGCGTTCCATGCCTTGTGGCAATCGATTCATTTTTGGGAACGCCTTGCCAAGGTGAGCACCGGTTTTTGCGCGCCCTGGACGGGGCTGATCACCGGAGCGAGACCCTAGAAGCGGAAGCTGCCTCGCAACGACACGGTGTCGGCATCAATATCGACGCCGGTGTCGTCGAAATCGTCGAACCGGTGGGCAAGGTATTCGCCACCCACGGAAAACTGTTCCGTCACCTTGTATTCAACGCCAAGGCCGCCAACGATGCCGGTGTCATCTCCGCCATCTGCGTTGAGCTGTGCCGCGCCGACCGTGCCATAGATCAATGTCCTGCCCAGATCATAACCGCCGCGCACCTTTGCGCGCAGAATGTTGTCCACCTCCACACTGCCCAACTCGATATCTTCACCGGTCTGGTAGTCCAACTCACCGCCAACCACGAACTGACCGAAGTCGTAATCATAGCCGCCGTAGAGGCCATAGACGCCTTCGCTGTCCTCCAAATCGTCGGCGTCCACCGACAGGTTGCCAAAGCTCAGACCGCCATAGCCCCCGGTCCAGTCTCCGCCCATCGGGCCAGAGGTCGCGGCCTCGGGCTCAATCACCACCGGCTCCACCGGTGCAGGGTCGGACCCACCGGCGTAAGATGCGGTTGCCGCTGTCATGGCCAGTGCACTGCTCAGAAAAATGCGTGTCATGAGAGATCCTTTCTCTTGGTTCGCCTCGTTGCGTCACGTCAGCCCGGCTTGTGCCCCTGACGTGCCATTACAGAAACGTCGCCACCTCCGATCTCGTTTCAACACCGCAGTCACGACGCGCGCACAGGAACCGGACCAACGGCCATTCACTGGCGAAAACTCGCAAGATCAGGGGGGACTTGCCGATGCGCTGTCACACTTTCGTGATCGCCCTGTTGTGCCCAAGCGGCATCTCCCATCTCCATAGGGTTTTCTGCTGGTGTTCTCCAGTGGGGCCTAGTAACCCCGCCTCAATTCATTCCGACAAGAGATAACGACATGGACCTTCGCAACATTGCGATCATCGCTCACGTGGACCACGGCAAGACAACCCTGGTTGACGAGCTACTCAAACAATCCGGCGCATTTCGCGCCAATCAGGCTGTGGCAGAGCGTGCCATGGACAGCAACGATCTCGAACGCGAGCGCGGCATCACCATTCTTGCCAAGGCCACGTCGGTCGAATGGAAAAGCACACGCATCAACATCGTCGACACCCCCGGTCACGCCGATTTCGGCGGCGAGGTGGAACGTATCCTGTCGATGGTCGATGGCGTGGTGCTGCTGGTCGATGCCGCCGAAGGGCCAATGCCGCAAACCAAGTTCGTGACCGCCAAGGCGCTTGCCCTGGGTCTGCGTCCGATTGTCGTGTTGAACAAGGTGGACAAGCCCGACGCCGAACCGGACCGCGCGCTGGACGAGTGTTTCGATCTGTTCGCGTCGTTGGACGCAAACGAGGACCAGCTCGATTTCCCGCATCTCTATGCCTCGGGACGGTCCGGCTGGGCCGATACAGAGCTTGACGGACCGCGCCAGGACCTGGAAGCGCTGTTCAAACTCATTGTCAATCACGTGCCCGCCCCCAAGCAGATCAAGAAGCAGGACGATGATTTCCGCATGTTGGCCACCACGCTGGGGTCCGATCCGTTTGTCGGGCGCCTTCTGACCGGCCGGGTTGAAACCGGTCGTCTCAAGGTGGGCGCCACGGTGCAGGCCCTGAGCCGGCTTGGCCAGAAGATCGAACAGTTCCGCGTTACCAAAATCCAGGCGTTTCGCGGGCTTGGACCACAGGACATCGACGAGGCATTGGCGGGCGACATCGTTTCCATCTCTGGCATGTCCAAGGCAACCGTCGCCGACACGATCTGCGCGCTTGCCGTGGACGAACCTCTGGCAGCGCAACCGATCGATCCTCCCACGATCACGGTCACCTTCGGCATCAACGATTCACCGCTGGCCGGCCGCGATGGCAAGAAGGTCCAATCACGGGTGATCCGGGAACGCCTGATGAAAGAAGCGGAATCCAACGTTGCCATCAAGATCAACGACACCCCCGGCGGCGAAGCTTTCGAGGTGTCGGGCCGGGGTGAATTGCAGATGGGCGTCCTGATCGAGAACATGCGCCGCGAAGGGTTCGAACTGTCGATCTCGCGGCCGCAGGTGATCATGAAGGAAGGCGATGACGGCAAGATGCTGGAGCCGGTCGAGGAAGCAACCATCGACGTGGATGACGACTATTCCGGCGCCGTGATCGAAAAACTGACCGGTGCCCGCAAGGGCGAACTGGTCGAGATGAAACCCGCGGGAGCCGGAAAAACGCGCATTATCGCGCATGTTCCGTCCCGCGGTTTGATCGGCTATCATGGCGAATTCCTGACCGACACCCGCGGCACCGGTGTCCTCAACCGGGTGTTCCATGGCTGGACGCCACACAAGGGATCGATCCCCGGTCGCCGGGCTGGTGTGCTCATCTCGATGGAAAACGGCACCTCGGTCGCCTATGCGCTCTGGAACCTGGAAGATCGCGGCAAGATGTTCATCGGCTCGCAGGAAGCAATCTATACCGGGATGATCATCGGCGAACACAGTCGCGAAAACGATCTGGAAGTGAACCCGCTCAAGGGCAAGAAACTCACCAACGTGCGCGCCTCGGGCACGGATGACGCGGTCCGCCTGACGACGCCGATCACGCTCTCGCTGGAAGAGGCGATCGCCTATATCAACGACGATGAGCTGGTCGAGGTGACGCCGAACGCGGTGCGGTTGCGCAAGCGCTACCTTGACCCGCACGAGCGAAAGCGGATGGCAAAAGCCGGTTAAGCGAAGAGGCGATCTCGCAGGCGCGACGCGCTTGCGAGATCCGGTCCTGTGTTACTCCGACGTTTCGACGATCAGCAATTCCCGCTCTGACGCGCCGCGCGCATGATCGAGCGCGCGCTGATAATCAGCGCTGTTGTAACAGGCCTCGGCATCCTCGACCGATGGGAAGCGGGCCACAACATTGCGCTCCCGCTCCTGTCCCTCAAGCTGGACAAAGCGCCCACCGCGAGCGATGAAATGCCCACCATGTTGGGCAATCGCCGGGCCGGCCAGCTCTGCGTATTTGGCATAGGCCTCGGGGTCTGTCACCGTGACATGGGCAATCCAGAGTGCGGGCATATCCTATCCTTTCAAAACAGCTTCGGCGGCCTTGATCGCGGCTTCGGCATTATCGACGGAAGCCCCGCCACCCTGGGCCATATCGGGACGGCCACCGCCGCCCTTGCCACCAAGTTCTGGCACGGCGGCCTTGACCAGATCAACTGCCGACACCGACCCGGTCATGTCCGGCGTCACGCCAGCCGCGACAGCCGCCTTCCCGCCCGCGTCCGCGATCAGAAGAACCGCGCCAGATCCAAGCCGTTGTTTATGTTCGTCGATCAAGGGGGGCAGGTCTTTTCCGGACACACCGGATAACACCTGCGCGATGAATTTCACACCGTTCACATCTTTTGCCTCGGCCGCCTGGCCCTGCCCGGCCCCGCCAGCCATGGCCAGTTCCCGGCGCAGCTGTGCGACTTCGTTGGATAAGGACTTGCGTTCATCCAGAAGCGATTTGACCCGCGCCGGCACATCCGACGCGGACGACTTGAGGTCCTGTGCCACTTCGGCCAGCCGCTGATCCTGTTCCGACAGGTAGGCAAAGGCCTCTGCCCCGGTCAGCGCCTCGATGCGGCGCACCCCGGCGCTTGAGGCGGTGTCCCCCAGAGTGACGAAAACGCCGATATCACCGGTGCGCTGCACATGGGTGCCGCCACAAAGTTCAAGAGAATAGGTATTTCCGGCGCTGCCCTTGCCCGAGCCGGCTTGCTCTCCCATCGACACAACGCGCACTTCATCGCCGTATTTCTCGCCGAAAAGCGCCTGTGCGCCCATCTCGCGGGCATCGTCCGGCGTCATGATCCGGGTCTCGACAGGCAAGTTCTGGCGAATATAGGCGTTCACCTCTGTTTCGATCCGCTTCAATTCCGCAGGGCTCAATGCCTTGCCGTGACTGAAGTCGAACCGCAGCCGGTCCGGTGCATTGAGCGACCCCCGCTGGACCACATGATCGCCAAGCGCGCGGCGCAACGCCTCGTGCAGAAGATGGGTCGCGGAATGGTTGGCCCGGATCGACGTGCGACGGCCATGATCGACTTCGAGTTGCACCGCTTCGCCGCTTTTGAACGTGCCGCTGCGAATGGTGACGTGATGCGCGACCATCTTGCCGCCGCCCATGCGCTGGGTATCCGTTACCTCTGCTTGATCGTCTTCATTCTCGAGCCGCCGCAGCCAGCCGGTGTCACCCACCTGCCCGCCGGCCTCGCCATAAAACGGCGTCTGGTTCAGCACGATCCAGCCGCTTTCACCCTCGCTCAGCCTGTCAATCGCAGCACCGTCCTTGACCAATGCCAGCATCTGGCCCTCGGCTTTTTCGGTGTCGTACCCCAGGAAATCCGTCGCGCCATGGCTCTCGGCCAAATCGAACCAGATCGCCGCATCTGCGGCCTCACCCGAGCCGGACCACGCGGCGCGTGCTTTGGCCTTCTGTTCGGCCATCGCCGCATCAAACCCGTCCATATCGACGCTCCGACCCTTTTCGCGCAGTGCATCTTGCGTCAGGTCAAGCGGGAATCCGTAGGTGTCATAGAGCTTGAACGCCGCGCTGCCCGGCAGTGGCGCCTCTTCGGACAGCCCGCTCAATTCTTCGTCGAGCAGCTTCAACCCGCGATCCAGCGTCTGCTTGAACCGCGTCTCTTCGAGCTGCAATGTTTCCTCGATCAGGGCCTGTGCGCGTGCCAGTTCGGGATAGGCGGCCCCCATTTGGCGCACCAATGCCGGCACCAGCCGGTGCATCACCGGATCCTGGGCCGCCAGCAAATGCGCATGACGCATCGCCCGGCGCATGATGCGGCGCAGCACGTATCCGCGCCCGTCATTGCTGGGCATCACGCCATCGGCGATCAGGAAGGAGGTGGACCGCAGGTGATCCGCGATCACACGGTGATGGGTCTTGCCGGGGCCATCCGGGTCGGTCGAAGACACATCCGCGCTTGCCTCGATCAGGGCGCGCATCGTGTCGGTGTCATAGTTGTCGTGGCTGCCCTGCAGCAAGGCCCCGATCCGTTCGAGTCCCATTCCAGTGTCGATCGACTGCATGTCGAGCGCCTTCATGGAGCCGTCCTCGAACTGTTCGTTCTGCATGAAAACGATGTTCCAGATCTCGATGAACCGGTCGCCATCCTCCTCGGGGCTGCCCGGTGGTCCACCCCAGATGTGATCGCCATGATCGTAGAAAATCTCGGTGCATGGCCCACAGGGTCCGGTTGGACCCATCTGCCAGAAATTGTCGGACGACGCGATGCGGATGATGCGGCTCTCGGGAACACCGACCTTTTTCCAGATCTGGAATGCTTCGTCATCGGTATGGTAGATCGTGACGTAGAGCTTTTCGGCAGGAATTCCGAAGTGCCGGGTGATCAGTTCCCAGGCAAAGGGGATCGCCTCGGATTTGAAGTAATCGCCAAAGCTGAAATTCCCGAGCATTTCGAAAAAGGTATGATGGCGCGCTGTGTAGCCGACATTGTCCAGATCATTGTGCTTGCCGCCCGCGCGCACGCATTTCTGCGAGGTTGCCGCGCGGCGATAGTCGCGGTGTTCGACCCCGGTAAACAGGTTCTTGAACTGCACCATGCCCGAGTTGACGAACATCAGCGTCGGATCGTTGCGCGGCACAAGCGGGCTCGACGGAACAACCTCGTGACCCTGTTTTTCAAAATAGCTCAGAAAGGTAGAGCGGATATCGTTCAACGTTGGCATGTTTGACCTGACCCGAAAGGTAAAAAGGCGGCGTGTGTCGTTCGGGCTGAAATAGCCTCTGCTTTGAAGGCTGTCCACCATCCAAACCCGCCCGAAACGCAAACAGGGCGACGCATTCGCCACCCTGCTTTCCGTGTCCGTATCGTCGTCTCATGCCTTTGGGGGCTTGTCCCGTCGCGATCAGCTTTCGACGATATCGTCCTCGGATTCACTTCCGGAGCCGCTCATGTCGAAATCCAGCCCATGTGCTGCGCGAATCTTGTCCTCGATCTCTAGCGAGACTTGCGTGTTTTCGCGCAAGAATGTCTTGGCGTTTTCGCGGCCCTGTCCAATCCGTTCGTCGCCATAGGAATACCACGCGCCGGATTTTTCGACGACGCCCGCCTTCACACCAAGGTCGATCAGCTCGCCCATCTTCGAGATGCCTTCTCCGTACATGATGTCGAATTCCACCTGTTTGAAGGGTGGTGCGACCTTGTTCTTGACGACCTTGACGCGGGTTGCGTTCCCGACAATCTCGTCGCGATCCTTGACCGCACCAATCCGGCGAATGTCGAGACGGACCGAACTGTAGAATTTCAGGGCATTGCCGCCCGTCGTGGTTTCAGGGCTGCCGAACATCACGCCGATTTTCATGCGAATCTGGTTGATGAACACCACCATGCAGTTCGATCGGCTGATCGATCCGGTCAGTTTCCGCATGGCCTGGCTCATCAGGCGGGCATGCACGCCGACGCTGCTGTCGCCCATGTCGCCCTCAAGTTCGGATTTCGGTGTGAGCGCAGCCACCGAATCGACCACCACCATGCTGACCGCACCGGACCGCACCAGGGTATCCGTGATCTCGAGCGCCTGTTCGCCGGTATCGGGCTGCGAGATCAGCAATTCGTCCAGGTCGACGCCGAGTTTGCGGGCATATTGCGGGTCGAGCGCGTGTTCCGCGTCGACAAAGGCGCAGACGCCGCCTTTTTTCTGTTCCTCGGCCACGCAATGCAGTGTCAGCGTTGTCTTGCCCGAACTTTCGGGGCCGTAAATTTCGATAATCCGGCCTTTGGGCAAACCGCCGATTCCCAGAGCGATGTCGAGGCCAAGCGATCCGGTCGAGGTCGACTCGATATCGCGCAAGACGTTGTCGCCCCCCAGTTTCATGATCGAGCCCTTGCCGAACTGGCGCTCGATCTGCGCCAGCGCCGAATCCAGGGCTTTTTGTTTGTTCGCGTCGCGCTTGCTATCCATATTCAGAAGATCTGCCGTTGCCATTGCTTTCGATCCTTATTCCACACCCGGACAGGTGCGGCAATTGCTGCTTTTGTTCACTTCCTGTTCTTTCTCTTTATGAGATCAAAACGCGAACATTTCAACTTCTAATTTCACAACGAGTGTTGCGCGGATTGGTTAAGGAGTGGTTTAAGGCGCCCAGATTACAGGCGGAGCGGCGATCATGTTGGTGTTCTGGAACGAAGGATTGGTCCTTCTGTCGGTGCCAAAAACCGGGACACAGGCCTACATGCGCGCCCTCGCGCCGCGCGCGTCACTCGTGGTGAGCGATCCGCCGGAGCTAAAGCACGCGCCGGTCTATCGCTATAACCGGTTTTTTCGGCCCATGTTCGACAAGATGGGCAAACCCGACCTGGAGCTGGTCGCCGTGATCCGCGAACCGCTGAGCTGGTTGGGAAGTTGGTATCGCTACCGTCAACGGGCCGCCCTGGACGGTCGACCCGCTTCGACAAAAGATGTGACGATAGACACTTTCCTGCGCGCAGCGTGCGAAGAGTCGCCGCCAGCCTATGCAAATGTCGGATCCCAAGCCAAGTTCGTGGAACCGCGGCCCAACGGGACGTCTGTGTCGCATTTCTTTCGGTACGAGGATCAGGCCGGTTTGCGCGCCTTTCTTTCCAAAAGATTGGGGCCTTTGCCGGACATTCCTGAAGTGAACGTCTCTTTAGAACAGTCTTTGCAGATTTCACCAGACGCCCAAGCCTTGGTGCGCCTGCACCGGGCAGCCGATTTTGTGCTTTGGAATTCGATTCCCGAAGGCGGCTGATCACGGCTCCGCAGGATTTCCGTCCACAGATGTGGCGGCAAGCTGCTGGTTCACGATTGCGGTCAGATCTGTCAGGGAAAACGGCTTGGCGAGAAAGGCTGACGATTCGATCCGCGCACCTTGGGATTTGAACACGTCCTCGGCATAGCCGGACATGAACACCACCGGCACCTCGGGTCGGGATGCGCGGGCCTCGCGCACCCAGCTTGGTCCATCAAGGCCGGGCATGACCACGTCGGTGACGAAAACATCCACCTTCAAATCGTCATCCTCCAACAGATCAAGCGCCTCCTCGGCATTTGCGGCCTCGACCACCTTGAACCCACGATGCGACAGCGCGCGGGAGGCAAACGCGCGGACCGGAGCCTCATCCTCGACCAGAAGCACAACTCCGTCACCCTCGCGGGCCGGGATGGATCTCGGTGTTTCACACGTGGTTGGCGGGGCAGCGATCGGCTCTTCGCAAACCGGAAACATCAATGTGAACACGCTCCCTTTGCCTTGCGTGCTATCGACAAAGATGAAGCCGCCCGATTGCTTCACGATACCGTAGACGGTTGAGAGGCCGAGCCCCGTACCCTCCCCGGTGCGTTTCGTTGTGAAGAAGGGCTCGAACACCTTTTGCAGCTTGTCATGCGGTATTCCAACCCCCTCGTCCTGGACCCGAACGACAACATAGGCGCCGGCAGGCACCTTGGCCCGCCCATGCTGTATCGGTTTGTCCAGAACGCGTTCATCGGTCTCGATCAGGATCGTCCCTCCTTCGGCCATCGCGTCGCGGCCATTGACGACCAGGTTCATGATGACCTGTTCAAGCTGGCGTTTGTCGGCCCGGATCGCAGGCAGACCCGGATCCTGGCGCAGGTTGAGCGTGACTTTTTCCCCCACCAGACGGTTCAGAAGATGGGTCAGATCCGACAGAATATCGCGCAGGTCCAGACGCTCCGGACTGAGAGTCTGCTTGCGCGAAAACGCCAGTAGCTGGCCCACAAGCCCGGCTGCGCGATTGGCGTTCTGATGGATTTGGATCAGGTCAGCATATTCCGGATCGCCTTGATCATGGCGCAGCAACAACAGGTCGCAATGCCCTGAAATGGCGGTCAGAAGATTGTTGAAATCATGCGCGACACCGCCGGCAAGCTGACCGATGGCCTGCATTTTTTGGCTTTGGACAAACTGCGCCTCCAGACTTTTCAACTCTGTTGCATCGTTCAACACGGCGACCAGCGATGTTTGTCCATCCTCGATCACGCGGGTCAGCGTGACCTGTACAAACACCTCGGTGTCAGACCGTGTCAGGCGCAGGAATTCCGATCGGCCCAAACCTTTGCCCGCGGCGGCGTCCGACAGCCAATCCGGAATCGATCGGCCCAGCCCTTCCATCAGATCCGACAGCGTGCGATGGTCGTCCCGGCTTGCGTTCAAGAGGTCACGGGCGCAACGGTTGGCGCAGGTGATCTCCCCCTGCGAGGTAAGCTTGAGAAGCGGAACCGGCAGTGCCTCAAAGCCAGCCTCGTCCGAGGCTTCGGCGCGCGGCTGGGTCGCGGGGATCATCAGCACCTCTTCGCGACCAAGCCCTGCGTCTTGCAAATTGATCGTGTATTCCTGTTCCCCACTGGCCGCTTGAATCTGATGGACCTCTCCGGGGCGTAACGGTGTGTCGGAGATGAGTTCATCCAGCGACCGGACCCTGCCGCCAGCGAGCGTCCGCGCCGCAGCGTTCATCCACAGCACGGTGCCGCCCCGGCCAATCGTCATCGCCGGAAAGGCCGCACCGCCCGACACGTCCTGACCGTCCCGGCTTTCAAACGACTCCAACCGCCACAACAGGGTGTCGGGACCAGCCTGATGCGCCGACATCCGCATGTGCTTGTCCGGCAGGACAACCTTTTCCGACGCGATGCCGTCGCTGAGCGCCCCGCTTTGAACGCGGTGGATCAGGCCTGCCGCATCGGCCACGAATGTTTCGACAATCGGGCGCAACCCCTGACCGGTCGACACCTTGTGCAGGGCTTTGGCCGCGCGGTTTGCCGCAAGCACAATGCCGTCGTGATCGGTGAAAATGCATGCCGAGATATCATGTTCTACCAGCAACCCAAGCTGCCGCATCGCACGCTGTCCCCGCATTTTGCGCCACGTGTCAATTAGAAGAGCGGCAAGATAGATTGCGGCAAACGCAGCACCCGAAGCCCAGAACCCCGATTGCATCGCGCGATGCGGGGCTGCCAGAGCCAGTGCCGCGCTGGCAACCGCGAACGCCAACAAGAGCGATTTGGCACTGGCGAGCCTTGGTTTGGCCGGCACGGATCGATCAAAAAGGGTCATCAAGCAGCTCTTTGGACATCGGGTTTCCGGCACTTGACACCGATAGGATTAAACTCCGCTTAAAAGCTAAACCCCAAATACCTGTATTTCAAATTGTTTTTCTCTTTAGGATTGCAAGAAAAAATCCGTCTCCACCTTGAACCAGTCCAAATCGGCCCTCTTGTGTGCAAACCCAGTCAGGATGACGCTGCAAGAATCCATTGATCTGATCTTCGTTCTCGCGACGCAGAACGGAGCAGGTTGCATAAGCCAGCACACCGTCAGAGGCGACGCATGCGACCGCCTTGTCCAGAATATCCGCTTGGACTTGGGTCAACCGATCCAGGCTGTCCGGGGTCAGGCGCCATTTGCCATCTGGCGCGCGGCGCCAGGAACCGCTTCCGGAACAGGGCGCATCGCACAAGACCAGTTCATAAAGCCCTTTTGGCGCAGGTACCACGCGCACATCGGCCCCGGCGCGTGCGGCGCGTTGGGGCAGATCGGACATGCGGCGCGGATTGGCGTCATGAGCCTCGACAGGGCCGTTCAGATACGCCGCCATGGCAAGCGTTTTTCCGCCCCCGCCGGCACAATAGTCAAGCACGCGCATGCCTGGGTCCAACGGCAGCGCTTCGACGACGGCTTGGCTCGCGACATCCTGCAACTCCACAAGTCCGCTCCGAAAAGCGGTGGACTGAGAAACGCGACGCGCATTTGCCGTGACCTCGAGCGCGGTGTCCGACAAGGGATGCGGGACCGTTTGGATCCCGTCATCGGCCAGCGCGGCCTGCGCCGTGCCGCGATTGGCCTTGATCGTGTTGACCCGCAAATACACTTGTGCGCGATGGCGCAACGCTTCAGCTGTCGCAGGAGCATCACCCGGCAATTCATTGACAAAAAGCGAAAATAGCCAATCTGGAAGATCAGCGGCCGCGGCCCCGACGGGTGTCTGACCTGCCGCCTGTTCTGCATCGGTCAGGATGTCCAGCCCATACCCGGTGCCGGAAAAAACAAGCGACGGGTCTTCACCGGTCTGCCGCAATCGCCCAAGCACCCGGCCCCGGCCGGTCTCAGCACCACCCAGGGCTGCCGTGCTGCGCCAGTTGCGCAGGATATCGAAGACATGATCGCGGATCGCGGCGCGGTCCTTGGACCCGGCAAAGCGGGATTTGCGCGCCCATGTGGTCAGCGCTTTTTCCGCCGGCTCACCTTGACCGATCTCGTCGACGATCTGGGCTGCGGCTGCCCATCTTGCGGCGGGTGTCACGGCGTCGTCTCGCCGTCAGCCAAGACGGTAATTCGGGGATTCCCGGGTAATTTGCACATCATGAACATGGCTTTCCTGCAAGCCCGAGCCAGTGATGCGCACGAACTTGCAGTTGTTGCGCATCTCTTCCACGGTTGCACAGCCGGTATAGCCCATCGCTGCGCGCAGGCCGCCGACCAGTTGGTGAATCACCCCCCCGGCTGACCCCTTGTACGGCACCTGCCCCTCGATGCCTTCGGGCACCAGTTTATCGTTGGCGGCGTCTTTCTGGAAATAGCGGTCCGCGGAGCCCCGCGCCATGGCCCCCATCGATCCCATTCCACGATATGTTTTGAAACTGCGGCCCTGGTACAAAATCACTTCGCCCGGCGATTCGTCAGTCCCGGCGATCATGCTGCCCACCATGGCGCAGGACGCACCCGCAGCGATGGCCTTGGCGAAATCGCCGGAAAACTTGATCCCGCCATCGGCGATCACCGGCGTGTCACCGGCCGCCCGGGCGCAATCCATGACCGCTGTCAGCTGTGGCACGCCAACGCCGGCGACCATTCGTGTGGTACAGATCGACCCCGGTCCGATTCCGACCTTCACGGCATCCGCGCCTGCATCGATCAGGGCGCGGGTGGCATCTGCGGTCGCGACGTTGCCTGCGATGACCTGCACTTCGTTGGACAGCGATTTGGCGCGACGCACGGCATCTATCACCCCGGCGCTGTGGCCATGCGCGGTATCGATCACGACGATATCCACGCCGGCGGCAACCAGCGCTTCGGTTCTTTGATGCCCGGCATCGCCCACCGAGGTTGCCGCGGCGACACGCAGCCGACCCAGGCTGTCCTTGCAGGCCGTCGGGTTCAACACCGCCTGCTGGCTGTCCTTGAGCGTCAGAAGCCCGGTCAGCTTGTCGTCCTTGTCCACCACCAGAAGCTTTTCGATCCGCCGGGCGCGCATCAGGTTCAGCGCTTCCTGACGGTCGGCCGGTTCGCGCAGAATCGCAAGATCATTCGAGGTCATCATCACGCGCACCGGCGTATCGTCCGACGTGGCAAAGCGCATGTCCCGGTTGGTGACGATGCCGACAACACGGCCTGTGTCGTCAACCACCGGAAAGCCGGTGAAATTGTAGCGCTCGATCAAAGCCTTGGCGTCCGCCAACGTCTGATCCGGACGCAGGGTGACCGGGCTGTAGACGATGCCGGATTCGAACCTCTTGACCCGTCGCACCTCAAGCGACTGTTGGTCAACCGACAGGTTCTTGTGGATCACCCCCATACCTCCGGCCTGCGCCATGGTGATCGCCATGCGCCCTTCGGTTACCGTGTCCATCGCCGAGCTGAGCAGCGGGATATTCAACGCGATGGTCTTGGTCACCCAAGTCCGCGTATCGGCCGTTGCAGGCAAGACTTCGGATGCCCCCGGCACCAAGAGTACATCATCAAAGGTGAGAGCCTCGCGAATCTCCATCGGAATCCCTTTCCACGGACAGCATCGTTAGGCACGTCCCTATCGCACGGGTTGCGACCGGGGAAAAGCCCCAATCCCCTTGGCGACCATGCGACGCCGAAGCAATCGGGATGGACGTGCAAGTGCAGCCCGGAGGGCAAGGAAGAGACTTGCGCGGTTCTGGCGTATCAAGGTGGTCCGCGACACCGCTTTGTCTTGGACCTGTGACCGGCCCGTGTGATAATCGCGAAATGCGTGGAGGCAGACGCCATGGCAAAACGGATCTTCATTCTCAACGGTCATCCCGGCCCGGACTCGATCACCCGTCAGGCGATGGAGCGCTACGCAATGGCCGCCCGCGCAGCAGGCCACGAAGTGCGCCTGTCGCAGTTGCACGACCTGACATTCGATCCCGACCGGGGCAAAGCCGGGTACGACAGCCCCAAGCCTTTGGAACCGGTGCTGGAAGAGTCGCTGGGCAATCTTGAATGGTGCACGCATTTCGTCTTGGCCTTTCCGCTGTGGTGGGGTGGCTTTCCGGCCAAGCTCAAGGGATGGATTGACCGTGTGCTGGCCATCGGGCGGACCTTCACCACTCGGGAAACCACGCCCATCGGTCTGCCCAAGCCGCTTTTGACAGGCCGCACCGCGCGCGTCGTCATCACGTCTGACACGCCGCGCAGCTTCCTGTGGCTGGCCTATCACGATGCAATCCGGCACCAGATCAAGGGGCAGGTTCTCGGCTTTGTCGGTTTCAAACCGGTGAAATTCACATTTTTCGCCCCCGCCTCTGATCCCAAGCCGGGATCGGTCGATAAACTTCTTGCGCAGATGGACAGGCTGGGCCGCGACGCAGCCTAGGTGCAAAGGCTGCGTTTGCGCAGCTCATGCCGCTCTGCACGATCATTATGACGCAATTCACCGTTTCCCGGGTCACGGCATCCCTATTATCGCGACCAACACGCATACAGGGATGCCCATGTCAAACCAGGATCCACTTGTTGTCTTCACGCCGTCCGGCAAACGTGGCCGGTTCCCCGTTGGCACCCCGGTGCTGACCGCCGCACGGCATCTGGGGGTCGATCTTGACAGCGTCTGCGGCGGGCGCGGCATCTGCTCCAAGTGCCAGATCACACCCGGCTATGGCGCGTTTCCCAAGCACGGCGTCACCGCCCGCGAGGGCGCCCTGTCCGACTGGAACGCCGTTGAGGCGCGTTACGACGAAAAGCGCGGGCTGAAACCGGACCGCCGCCTTGGCTGCCAGGCCCAGGTGCAGGGCGACATCGTGATCGACGTGCCACCCGACTCCCAGGTCCACCGCCAGGTCGTGCGCAAGGCCGCCAGTGCCCGCGTGATTGAAATGGACCCGGCCACCCGGCTTTACTATATCGAGGTCGACGAGCCCGACATGCACACGCCCACCGGTGATCTGGAGCGCGTGGCGCGCGCGCTCAGGGAACAGTGGGAGATCGAAGCGGTCACCTGCGCCTTCCCGGTGCTGACGGTGCTGCAACCCGTTCTGCGAAAAGGCAAATGGGCGATCACTGTCGCCCTGCACAAGACCAGCGCCGAGGCGACACCCCGCATCATCGCCGTTTGGCCCGGCCTGCACGAGGCGGGCATCTTCGGGCTGGCCATCGACCTTGGCTCCACCACCGTTGCGGCCCATCTGACCAATCTGGACACCGGCGAGATCGTGGCCTCCTCGGGCATCATGAACCCGCAGATCCGCTTTGGCGAAGACCTGATGAGCCGTGTCAGCTATGCCATGATGAACCCCGGCGGCGATCAGGCGATGACCCGCGCCGTGCGCGACGCGATCAACACGCTGGCCGAGGAAATCGCAAAGGAGGCGGGCATCGCGACCAGCCTCATTCTGGAAACCGTGTTCGTCTGCAACCCGGTGATGCACCACCTGCTGCTGGGCATCGACCCGGTGGAACTCGGCCAGGCGCCATTTGCGCTGGCCACGTCGAACCACCTCGACCTGACCGCCCGCGACCTGGACCTGACCGCCCTGCCCGCCAGCGCCCAGATCTACATCCTGCCTTGCATCGCGGGCCATGTCGGAGCCGATGCCGCCGCTGTGGCGCTGTCGGAACAGCCGGGCAAATCCGAGGACCTCGTGCTGATCGTCGATGTGGGCACCAATGCGGAGATCCTGCTGGGCAACACCCGCCGCGTGCTGGCCTGTTCCTCGCCCACCGGCCCTGCCTTCGAGGGCGCGCAGATCTCCAGCGGGCAACGTGCCGCCCCCGGTGCCATCGAGGCGATCCGCATCGACCCCGTCACCAAGGAACCGCGTTTCCGGGTGATCGGCTGTGACAAATGGTCGGACGAGGATGGTTTCTGGGACGAGACCGCCGCGACAGGCATCACCGGCATCTGCGGCTCGGGCATCATCGAGGCGGTGGCGGAACTGCGCATTGCCGGGGTGATGGACGCCAAGGGGCTGATCGGATCGGCGGCGCAGACAGGCACCGAGCGCTGCGTGCCCGAAGGGCGCACCCATGCCTACCTGATCCATGATGTCACGGAGCAAGGCGGCCCGCGCATCACCGTCACGCAAGGAGACATCCGCGCGATCCAGCTGGCCAAATCCGCGCTCTACGCGGGCGCGCGGCTACTCATGGACGAGATGGGTGTGGACACGGTTGACCGCGTGGTGCTGGCAGGCGCGTTCGGCGCGCATATCAGCGCCAAACACGCGATGGTGCTGGGGATGATCCCCGACGTGCCGCTGGACCAGGTCACGAGTGCGGGCAACGCCGCCGGCACCGGCGCGCGCATTGCGCTCTGCAACCTGGCCGCCCGCGCCGAGATCGAACGCAGCGTGCGCCAGATCACCAAGGTCGAAACCGCCATCGAGCCGAAATTCCAGGACCATTTCGTCGCGGCGAACGCCATCCCCCACGCCACCGACCCGTTCCCGGAACTGGGCAAGGTGGTTGAGTTGCCCGTCGTTGGGTTCAACACTCAGGGGGATGGGAGTGATGGCGGTCGCGTGCGGCGGCGGAAGCGGGGGTGATGGGCCGGGAGCCCCGCCGTCGCGCAGCGGCGGTGACGCGTCCGCCTGCCCATTTTGCCGAAGGCAAACCTTCGGTTTGACGGCGGGCGCGTTCCGCGCCCACCTGGTCGGGCGCTTGTTCTGCGGTCCCACGAGGGAGACCCTCACAGCGCACCCCCCTCTTGACGCCCCACACACCCAAGCGTATCTGACCGTCCAGAGCGCGGGTATGGTGAAAAGGTATCACGCGAGCTTCCCAAGCTTAAGTTGCGGGTTCGATTCCCGCTACCCGCTCCAGACCTCCGCACAACGGCGCGAAGGATGGGTTGACGCATCACCGCTTTCCGCTAACGCACAGCCTCAGGCCTTGGCCGTCTTCGCCTCTTTCACCTTCTTTGCCAGGTCCTGAGCGATCGCAAACGCGCCCTTGATCTTGTCGCTGTCCCTCTTCCAGTCGCGGCGCACAACGATCTTGTTGTCCTTGACCTTGGCAAGCCCCTTCTGGTCCTTGATGAAATCCACCAGGCCATCGGGAGATGCGAACTTGTCATTGTGGAACTGGATCGTTGCCCCTTTCGGCCCGCCATCGAGTTTCGCGATACCGGCGCGTTTGCACATCGCCTTGATGCGCACCACCAGAAGCAGCGTGTTCACCTCTTTCGGCAGCTTGCCGAAGCGGTCGATCAATTCAGCAGCGAAGCCCTCGAGCTCGACCTTGGTGGAGAGAGATGACAGGCGGCGGTACAGGCCCAGGCGCACATCGAGATCGGGCACGTAGTCCTCGGGGATCAGGACCGGCACGCCGAGGTTGATCTGCGGGGCCCAGTGATCGTCCGCTTCCGACAGGCCCTCCATTTCGCCCGACCGCACCTTGGCAATCGCCTCTTCCAGCATCGACTGGTAAAGTTCGTAGCCGACATCGCGCATCTGGCCGGATTGTTCCTCGCCCAGCAGGTTGCCCGCGCCACGGATGTCGAGATCCTGACTGGCAAGCGTAAAGCCCGCGCCAAGCGTGTCGAGCGAGCCAAGCGCGCGCAGCCGTTTCTCGGCTCCGGGCGTCAGCTTGGTGCGTGGTTTCGTTGTCAGGTAAGCATAGGCCCGGGTTTTCGACCGGCCCACGCGGCCGCGGATCTGGTAGAGTTGGCTTAGCCCGAACATATCGGCGCGGTGGATGATCATCGTGTTGGCGGTCGGGATATCAAGGCCCGATTCGACAATCGTGGTGGCCAGCAGCACATCGTACTTGCCGTCGTAAAAGGCGTTCATGCGGGTGTCGAGCTCGCCTGCTGCCATCTGGCCATGCGCCACGACAAAGGAGATCTCGGGTACCTGCTCTGTCAGGAACGCCTCGATCTCGGGCAGATCGGACACGCGGGGCACGACGAAAAACGATTGCCCGCCGCGGTAGTGCTCACGCAGCAGAGCCTCGCGCACCGTGACCGCATCGAATTCCGAAACATAGGTCCGGATCGCCAGACGATCGACCGGCGGCGTGCTGATAATGCTCAGGTCGCGCACACCGGACAGAGACAGCTGCAACGTGCGCGGGATCGGCGTCGCGGTCAGCGTCAGCACGTGAACATCCGTGCGCAATTGCTTGAGCCGCTCCTTGTGCGACACCCCGAAATGCTGTTCCTCGTCGATGATCAGCAGCCCGAGGTTCTGGAACTGGATGCCCTTGGCCAAAAGCGCGTGCGTGCCGACCACGATATCCACTGTGCCGCGCGCCAGGCCGTCCTTGGTAGCCTGTGCATCCTTTGCCGAAACAAAGCGCGACAAGGCCCTGACTTCCAAGGGAAATCCACGGAAGCGTTCGGCGAAACCCTTGTAGTGCTGGCGCGCCAGCAGCGTCGTCGGCGCGATCACCGCGACCTGCACGCCCGACATGGCGGCGACAAAGGCTGCCCGCATCGCGACCTCGGTCTTGCCAAAGCCGACATCGCCGCAGATCAGGCGGTCCATCGGCTGGCCCGAATGCATGTCTGACATGACATCCTCGATCGCGCGCAGCTGGTCGTCGGTTTCCTGGTACGGGAACCGGGCGGAAAACGCGTCCCACGCCCCCGGCGGCGGGTCCATCACGGGCGCCTTTCGCAGCGCACGTTCGGCAGCGATACGGATCAGCCGGTCCGCAATTTCGCGGATGCGTTCCTTGAGCTTGGCTTTCTTCGCCTGCCACGCACCCCCACCCAACCGGTCGAGAAGGCCCTCTTCGTGTCCGAATTTGGACAGCAGTTCGACATTTTCAACCGGCAGGTAAAGCCTTGTTTTTTCTGCATATTCCAGCAAAAGACATTCATGCGCCGCACCTGCGGCGGTGACCACCTCGAGCCCAAGATACCGACCGACACCATGGTCGACATGCACGACCAGATCGCCGGGCGACAGCGATTGCGCTTCCGTCAGGAAGTTCTCGGCTTTGCGTTTCTTCCTTGGCGACCGGATCAGCCGGTCGCCCAGCACGTCCTGCTCCGAGACGACAGTGATCCGCGCCCTTTTGCCAGCCTCCCCCCAAGGCGCCTCGAAACCTTGCTCCAGCGGCCACACGGTGAGGTAAAGCCCGCGCTTGCCGACGCGGGTCAGATCGTTGACCGGGATCGTTTCGCCCAGCCCTTCATCCTCGATCAGTCCCGACAAACGCTCTCGCGCGCCATCGGAATAGGACGCGATGACCACGGGTCCGCCTTGCATCTTTGCGCGAACATGATCCGCCAGCGCACTGAACAGGCTTATATTTTCCTGCTGCCGCTCTGGCGCAAAGCTGCGCCCGATGCGCCCGCCCGCATCCACTACGTTCGGCCCCGAGGCCTGTTGCAGCGGGTGGAACTGGACCACCCGGCGATCGGCAAGGGCCGCCGTCCAGGCGGCATCGTCGAGGTAGAGTTGTTCCGGCGACACCGGCTTGTAGACCGTGTCCATGCGCGATTTCTGTTGCAGGGCGGCGATGCGCGTTTCGTACTGATCCACGATACCGTCCCAGCGCGCCAGCCGCGCGGGCGTGACCTGATCGTCCTGCGTGACCGGCACACCGGGCAGGTAATCGAACAGCGTTTCAAGATGATCGTGGAAGAACGGCAGCCAATGCTCCATCCCGGCCTGCTTCCTCCCGGCGCTGACCGCTTCGTAGAGCGGATCGTCGCTGCCCGCAGTGCCGAACTCGATCCGGTAATTCTGCCGGAAGCGCGTCATCGCCGCCTCGTCGAGGATGACCTCTGAAACCGGGGCGAGCTCGACGACGTCGAGCTTTTCCGTCGTCCGCTGCGAGGCGGGATCGAACCGCCGCGCCCCGTCCAGCACGTCGCCAAACAGGTCGAGCCGGACCGGACCGCCGTCGCCCGGCGGGTAGATGTCGATGATGCCGCCGCGGATGGCGTAATCGCCCGGCTCCATCACCGTCGGCGCCTGGCTGAACCCCATGCGCACCAGGAAATTGCGCAGCGCCTCTTCGTTCACGCGGTTGCCGACCCGGGCCGTGAAGGCCGCGTCCTTCAGCACGGCGCGTGCCGGGATCTTCTGCGTCGCTGCGGTCATCGTGGAGAGCAGCACATATTGCGCGGGCATCGCATGGGTGAGCGCGGCCAGTGTCGCCATGCGCGCGGCCGAAATATCCGGGTTGGGTGACACGCGGTCGTAGGGCAGGCAATCCCAGCCGGGAAACACGAAAACCGGGATGTCGGGCGCATGCAGGCGCAGCGCATCGCGCATCTGTGCCAGCCGCCGGTCATCGCGCGCCACATGGCACACGGCGCCGCCGGCCTTTTCGGCTTCGGCCAGGACAAGACGGGCATCGAAGCCTTCGGGCGCGCCGCCCATGATAACGTGCTGGGGTTTGTTCATAGCGCTGTCATTTGGCGTGACAGCCGGGCCGCGTCAACCGCCCAACACGCCAATGCTGAGGTTCACGTACATTCCCCACATCGCAGTGACAAAGATCGACACCATGCCAATCGCCTGCACGGACAGGCGATGTCGCGCCAGCCGTCTGTAGACCGCGTCGAGGTTGTCGTCCTGGTTGCGCAGACCCCGCGCCGTACGGACGCTGAGCATGCTGACAATCGCCATGGGAAAGCCAAGCAAAAACAGGGCCTGCGCAATCTCGACCGCGTAGAACCAGCCGAGAATGAAAAACCCGGTAAGGAAAAACATCCCCGCCGCGATGATCCACAGACCCGCCTCCTCGATAATATAGAGGATCCGGCCCGTGTTGATCCGCAACAGGTCTGTCAGGTCCTCGGCATCCTGACCGCCGCGTCGCTTGGCGCGGCTGACCATGTCATAGGGCACACCCAGCACCCAATGGCTGGCCGATGACCACACCACGGCCAGAACGATCCAGAACCAGAGGTTCGAAAAGGATCTCATGTCGATAAGCTCGAAGACGGTAGAATACCAATCCAAGGTGGCGCCCCCCGTTAAATTTCGCTGATCTCTAACGCGCTGTTCGGCGATTGCCCAGAGCCGGATGCTGGCGCGTAAAATGGCGTGCGCAATCCATCACGGACGGGCCGCGCGCCCGATAGCCCCGGCGCGGCGTTGCCACCTGTCGACCGGAGCGGCGGCGCTGTCACGCGGTTTGGTCCGAGCGGGGTCTGGACATGGGCGCGGGGGCGGTGCATCCCTTGGGCACTGATAAAGCCCAGGGACAACCCGATGACGCCGATTACACCCGCCTTTCCCGCCTCACGCCTGCGCCGCCTGCGCCGCACCGAAGGGCTGCGCGCCATGGTCCGCGAAAACAGCCTGACACCGGATGATTTCATCTGGCCGGTCTTCGTGCGTGACGGAGAGGGGATCGAGGAGCCGGTGCCGACGATGCCCGGCGTCCTTCGACGCTCGGTCGACAAGGTGGTGGCGGCCGCGCGCGAGGCGCATGAGCTCGGCATTCCGGCGATTTGTCTTTTCCCCTACACCGATCCCGCACTCAAGACCGAAGACTGCGCCGAAGCCTGGAACCCCGAGAACCTGTCAAACCGCGCGACCCGTGCGATCAAGGACGCGGTGCCGGATATCATGGTCATGACTGACGTGGCGCTGGATCCCTACAACATAACGGGGCATGACGGATTTTCCGAGGATGGGTATATCGTCAACGATCGCACGGTCGAGGCCTTGGTGAAACAGACCCTCAGCCAAGCGCGCGCCGGCGCGGACATCATCGGCCCGTCCGACATGATGGATAGCCGCATAGCGGCGATGCGGAGCGAATTGGAACGCGAGGGCTTTCACAATGTCGCGCTTCTCAGTTACGCGGCGAAATACGCCAGTGCCTTTTACGGGCCGTTCCGCGACGCAGTTGGGGCCGCAGACGCCTTCACGGGCGACAAGACGGGATACCAGATGGATCCGGGCAATTCCGACGAGGCGATGCGCCTGGTGGCGCGGGACCTTTCCGAGGGCGCGGACATGGTGATGATCAAGCCCGGCATGCCCTATCTCGACATCTGTCGCCGGACCAAGGACATGTTCGGCGTTCCGACCTTCGCCTACCAGGTGTCCGGCGAATACGCGATGCTGGCAGGTGCGGCCGAACGCGGCTGGCTGGACCATGACCGCGTCATGCTGGAAAGCCTCATGGCGTTCAAGCGCGCCGGCTGCGACGGCGTGCTGACCTATTTCGCACCGGCCGCTGCACGCCTGCTCAACGCATAGCGATCCATCGCCTAAACGGCTCTGTCGATGGTGACAGGTCGCTCGGTTGTGGCTATACTGTACCCAATCGGCGGAACAGCCGAACTCCGAGGCTATGGCAATCTTCGAAAATGAAAGAGCAGACACATGACATCCCTGACACGACGTGAGATGGCCCTTGGCCTCGGCGGCATTCTGCTATTGTCCGGCTGCGCCAATGGCGTCGGCGGCAATGGCGCGGCCCGGATCGACGCCCGGGTCGATGCAACCCTGGCCGAAATGTACCGCCGCTTTCCCGGCACCCAGGCATTGGCCTCGAACGCCAACGGCCTGTTGGTGATGCCGCTGGTGACAGAGGCGGGGCTGGGCCTTGGCGGCGCCTTCGGACGCGGCGCGCTGCGCGTCGGCGGCGTGACGGTAGATTTCTACTCCACGACCAAGGCCAGCGCGGGCTTGCAGATCGGCGCACAGCAATACGCACATGTGCTGTTCTTCATGACCGAGGACGCGCTGATGAAGTTTCGCCGCTCCCCCGGATGGGCTGCCGGTGCCAATGTCGAATACGCGATACCGGAAGGTGGCGAGACAATCGCGGCGGAGACAACCACCTCGCTGGCTCCTGTCATCGCGGTGATTTTCGGTCAGGCCGGCCTGCGCCTCGGAGCAACGCTGGAAGGCGTCAAATACACGCGGATCATTCCCTGACGCGGAGACATGCCGGGCAAGCCCCGCTTGGTATGTGCGGGTCTGCAGCCCTTGGGGGCTCTGCCCCCAAACCCCCGGGATATTTCGAAACCAGAGAAGATCAGACCACGGGTCCACCCCCTGCTTTGTGGGCAGGGGGCTTCTCCGGTTACGGTCATCGGCGTCCCCGCCTGTACCGCAAGATCGTTTATCGGCCGTTAAGGTTAATGGTCCGTTACCTCTCCGGTTTTAAAACATCCCGGGGGAGTCGCGCGAAGCGCGGCGGGGGCAGAGCCCCCGGTGTCCCGGGTCAGCCAGGCATCGCGGCCGCCAGGGTCTTGAGCGCGATCACCGGATTTTCGCTGCGCCAGATTTCCTCGCCGATGCCGAAGAAATCGGTGATCGGTGCCAGGGTGCGGATGATCTCGGGATCAAGCCCGCCTTCGGCGACCACGGGGATCTCAATCATTTCGGACCACCATTTGAACAGCTCCGTTTCGGCGCGCGATCCATCGCCCAAAGCGGTGTCGCCGACGGGGCCGAAGCTGACGTAATCGGCACCCGCCTCGCCCGCGGTCATGCCATCATGGCGCGACTGGTCGCAGAATGCGCCGACGATGGCATCCGGTCCAAGGTCCTTGCGGGCCATACGCACGGATCGCGGGCCATCGGTCAGGTGCACGCCATCCAGGCCAAGCCGCTGCGCCAGCACCACATGGGTGTCGATCACCAGCGCGACGTCGAACCGATGCGCCACCTCGCGCACGGCATCGGCGGCGCGCAGGATCAGGTCCTCGTCGCGCGTGGCCAGCGACAGGCGGATGCAGGCGATCTCGACCGTGTCCAGAACACGCGCCAAGTCTTCGGGAAAATGACTGAGTTCGATCTCGGGTGGCGTGATCAGGTAGATCTGCGGCTGCTCTGCATTGGACATCTTCGGCCCCTTCTGGTTTTGCTCGCCCGTCTATACCGTGATTTCGCGCCATGCGCCAAGGGCTTGCATGGCTTGCACGGCTTGCCCTTGGCGGGACAGCGCACTAGTCAGGCGCAAATTTTCGGAACCGGAGTCCCGAGCCATGCCAAGTGACACGCCGCAGCCCTGTTTTGTCCTCGTGCGCCCGCAGATGGGGGAAAACATCGGCGCGGCAGCGCGGGCAATGCTGAATTTCGGTCTGGACCGGATGGCGCTGGTCGCCCCGCGTGACGGCTGGCCCAACCAGAAAGCGGTTGCCATGGCATCTGGCGCGGGGCGGGTTCTCGATGATGCGGTGGTGACAGCGCGTACCGTCGATGCGGTCGCGGATTGTTCCTTTGTCTTTGCCACCACGGCGCGTCAGCGGGGCATGACCAAACCTGTCGTCACTCCGGAGCGCGCGATGGAAATCGCCCGCGAAAAGATCGCAAGCGGCGAAACGGTCGCCGTTCTCTTCGGGCCGGAACGAGCCGGGCTCGAGAATGACGATATCGCCCTGGCGAATGCGATCATCTCGGTACCGGTCAACCCGGAGTTTCCATCCCTGAACCTTGCACAATGCGTTTTGCTGACCGGCTACGAGTGGCGGCGTCAATCGATCGTGGCACCGGCCGAAACAACTGAACTGGCAGGCACCGAGTGGGCCACGGCGATCGAGATGGACAAGCTGGCCGGTCACTATGAAGACAGGCTGGAGGAGGCAGGTTTCTTCTATCCCGAGATCAAGGCGGCCGGCATGAAGCGAAATCTGCGCAACATGTGGAGTCGCATGCCGCTGACGCGCGCCGATGTGCAGATGTTGCACGGCATACTGCGGCAAATGGTGCGTTGGAAGAACAAGGGGTAGCTCCGCGCCTTGAAGCGCTCCCGTCCCGGGCCTAGTCTTTTGCCCAACTCAGGAGGTCCGTGCATGAGCGGAAATCGCAATATTTTCGAAGACGTGGTCGATGACACGCCACGCAAGGCGGCGCCGAAGGGCGGCATGATCGACGCGGGCAAGCGTGGTGCGCGCGGAGCGATCCGGGCCTGGCTGATGGGGCTCTTTGCGCTGGTTGCCGTGATGATCGCCGTTGGCGGGCTGACCCGGCTTACCGATAGCGGTCTGGCGATTACCGAGTGGCGGCCGCTCACCGGGGCCTTGCCGCCGATGAACGCCGGCGACTGGCAGCGGGAGTTCGAACTCTATCGCGCGATCCCGGAGTACCAGTTGCAGAACAAGGGCATGAGCCTGTCCGACTTCAAATTCATCTATTGGTGGGAATGGGGCCATCGTCAGCTTGGCCGCGTCATCGGCCTTGTTTGGGCCGTGGGCTTCTTGTGGTTCCTGTTGCGCAAACAGATCCCCACCGGGTGGACCGGGCGGCTCTTGATCCTTGGTGTGCTGGGCGGCATTCAAGGGGCGATCGGCTGGTGGATGGTGTCTTCGGGCCTGACGGGCACGATGCTCGATGTGGCGTCCTACAGGCTGGCGACCCACCTTGGCTTGGCGTTTGTCATCCTTGGCTTTATCGCCTGGTACACCTTCGAGCTTGGCCGCGAGGAGCGCGACCTGATGCAGGCCCGGCGGTCACGGGACGGCGCGCTGTTCGGGCTGGGCACGGGGCTCATGCATTTCACGTTCCTGCAAATCCTGCTGGGCGCCCTGGTGGCGGGAATCGACGCCGGGCGCACCTACAACGATTGGCCGCTGATGGCGGGCGCCTTCCTGCCGCCCTTCCCGTTCGAGCTGGAGCCGGTGTGGCGCAACTTCTTTGAAAACGCGGGGCTCGTGCAATTCATGCATCGGATCGCGGGCTATCTGCTGTTGGTCTTTGGCATCTTCGTCTGGGTGCGCGCGCGCAAGTCGCCGAACGCGAACACGCGGGTTCGCTTCAATGCGGTCTTTGCCATGCTCTGGGTCCAGATGGTGCTGGGCATCGTGACGGTGCTTTATATGGCGCCGTGGCAGATCGCGATCACGCACCAGGTTGGCGCGGTGATCCTGTGGGTGCTGGTCCTGCGGGCACGGTTTGCTGCGCAATACCCGGCCCAACAATCCATTCGAGGAGCAACCACATGAGCACGGCTTATGATGACCTGATGGCCTTTTGCCGCGAAACCGAAGCCTTGGGCCAAGTTGCCGGACGCCTTGGGTGGGATCAGGAAACGGTGATGCCGCGCGGTGCGGTCACCCAGCGAAGCGACGAGATCGGCGCGATGGAATCGGTGCTGCACGCGCGCCGCACCGATCCGCGTGTCGCGGAGTGGCTGGAGAATGCCGCGCCAACGGACGCGGAGGGGCGCGCCAACCTTCGCCATATCCGGCGCAGTTTCGAACGAAGCTCGAAGGTCCCGGCCGATCTGGCGGCCGAGCTTGCGCGCACGACGTCGGTCGCGCAGGGCGTCTGGGCCGAAGCGCGGGCAAACGATGATTTCGCCGCGTTCGCCCCGACCCTGGAGCGCGTCCTCGACCTGAGGCGCCAGGAGGGCGCGGCGATTGCCGATGGCGGCGATCCCTATGATGCGTTGTTGCAAGATTACGAGCCGGGCGCGACGGCGGCAGACCTGGACGCGATGTTCGGGGCCATGCGGCCACGCCTGGTGGCGTTGCGAGACAGTGTCCTGGGGGCGCCTGCCCCTGCTGCCTTGCGCGGCACCTTTGATGAGCACGCGCAGATGCGGCTGGCCCGGCAGATTGCCAAGGGTTTTGGCTACGACATGAGCCGGGGACGCGTGGACAAGGCGGTTCATCCGTTCAGCTCGGGATCGGGCAACGACGTGCGCATCACGACACGCACCAACCCGATCGACCCCTTCAATTGCATCTATTCGACAATCCACGAGGTTGGCCACGCGTCTTACGAGCAGAATATCGACCAAGCCTATCTGCTGACGCCTCTGGGCCAGGGTGTGTCGATGGGAGTCCATGAAAGCCAGAGCCGGATTTACGAGAACCAGCTTGGCCGCTCGCGGGCGTTCACGGGCTGGCTGCTGGGCCAGATGGTCGAGACGTTCGGCGATATCGGCATCCCCGATGCGGAGGCGTTCTTTGCCACGGTGAACCGGGTGCACCGAGGCTTCATCCGTACAGAATCCGACGAGGTGCAGTACAACCTGCATATCCTTCTGCGATATGACCTGGAGCGCCAGTTGATTGCGGGGTCGCTGGATGTGACCGATCTGGAAGAGGCCTGGAACACACGCTTCGAGGCGGATTTCGGCTATGCGGTGGACAAGCCGTCAAACGGTGTCCTGCAGGACGTGCACTGGTCGGTGGGCCTGTTCGGGTATTTCCCGACCTATTCGCTGGGCAATGTCTATGCCGGGTGCCTGCACGAGGCGTTGCGCCAGGCCGTGCCTGACCTGGACCCGCAAATGGCGGCGGGTGACACGTCCGGCGCGACGACATGGCTGCGGGACAATGTGCAGCGCCATGGCGGGCTGTACGAACCGCGCGACGTGATCGAGCGGGCATGCGGTTTCGCACCGAACGAGGCGCCGCTGCTGACCTACCTCGAAGAAAAATTCGGCAGCATCTACGGGGTTTAAGACCCGCGCCGCTTTGTGCGAACGCCAGAAACGGCGCTCGCACGCGGTGTCAATGATAGGTGAACTCACCAACCATGTTCTGCCATTCACCCGAGGACAGCATCTTGCGATGCGTGTATTGCACCGAGTGCAACGGGCCTTCGATCGTGTCTTGCCAGAATTCGATGAATTCGAACAGCTTGGGATGATCGGGGGCCAGATCATAGTCCTGCCAGACAAACGTGTTCAGGACATTCCGGTAATCCGGCATCCGGTAATAGAATTGCGCGGTGGTCAGCCCGTAGCCCCGCAGCATCAATTCGGTTTCGCTCATTTCCGACATGCAAACCTCATGCGATTATTGTTATGTTGGAAATCTTGCCACAGATTCGTTACTTTTCAACAAAAACAACATGTTGGCCATCTTGAGTGGTGAGTGCCAATCGCTCTTTGCCACGAAAATCTTCAAGTGGATTGCAGGCTACATCCTGTCTCTGATATGTGTTATCCCAACAAAATATAGACATCCAGACAGCAGGCTATCCCCGTGAGCGACACGCCAGAACCCCCTGAAAACACTGAAGATATGCCGCCTGAACGTCCGCGCCACGATGGGCCGCAAATATCGATCACGGACGAGATGAAGTCGTCTTACCTGGATTACGCGATGAGCGTGATCGTCAGCCGTGCGATCCCGGACCTGCGCGACGGTCTGAAACCGGTGCACCGGCGAATCCTCTACGCCATGCACGAATCCGGCAACAGCCACGACAAACCGTACCGCAAATCAGCGCGTCCGGTGGGCGACGTCATGGGGCGGTACCACCCGCATGGCGACAGCGCGATCTACGATGCGCTTGTGCGGATGGCGCAAGACTTTTCCATGTCGCTGCCGCTTCTGGATGGCCAGGGCAATTTCGGGTCCATGGATGGTGATAACGCCGCCGCCATGCGCTATACGGAAGTGCGCATGGACAAGCCCGCCAGCTTCCTGCTCGCGGATATCGACAAGGACACGGTCGATTTCCAGGACAATTACGACGGCAAGGACAAGGAACCGACGGTTCTTCCGGCACGGTTTCCCAACATGCTGGTCAACGGTGCGGGCGGCATTGCCGTGGGCATGGCCACAAATATCCCGCCGCATAACCTGGGCGAGGTTGTGGAGGCCTGTCTGGCCCTGATCGAGGAGCCGGACCTGAGTTCGGAGCAATTGATCCAGTACGTCCCCGGCCCTGATTTCCCGACAGGCGGACTCATGTTGGGCCGCTCGGGCGCGCGCAAGGCATATCTTGAGGGGCGCGGCTCGGTGATCATCCGGTCCGAGACGCGGGTTGAAGAAATCCGCAAGGATCGTTGGGCGATCGTCATCGACGAAATTCCCTACCAGGTGAACAAGTCCACCATGATCGAACGGATCGCCGAATCCGCCCGCGAAAAGCGGATCGAAGGGATCGCGCACGTTCAGGACGAATCCGACCGCAATGGTGTGCGCGTGGTGGTCGAACTCAAGCGCGATGCAACCGCCGAAGTGGTGTTGAACCAGTTGTTCCGCTTCACCCCGATGCAAACCTCCTTTGGCTGCAACATGCTGGCGCTGAACGGTGGGCGGCCCGAACAGTTGACGCTGCGCCGCTTCCTGACCGCGTTCATCGATTTTCGTGAGGACGTCGTTGCGCGACGGACCGCGTATTTGCTGCGAAAAGCACGCGAGCGGAGCCACATCCTGTGCGGCCTCGCCGTGGCGGTCACCAATATCGACGAGGTGGTTCAGACCATCCGGTCTTCGGCCGATGCAGCAGAGGCGCGCCAGCGGTTGATGACCCGAAAATGGCCCGCCAAGGATATCCTGCCCTATATCGCGCTGATCGATGATCCGACCCACACCGCCAACGAGGACGGCACCTATAACCTGTCCGAGGCACAGGCCCGCGCCATCCTGGAATTGCGCCTGCAACGCCTGACCCAGATCGGTGTCAAGGAAGTCACCGATGAGTTGGAAGAGCTGGCCGGCAAAATCCGTGAATACCTCGAAATCCTGGGGTCGCGTGACCGGATCATGGGGATCATTGCCGATGAACTGCGCGAAGTCCGCGACCAGTTCGCTGTGCCGCGCCGCACCGAGATCGTCGACTGGTCCGGCGACATGGAAGACGAGGACCTGATCGAACGCGAGGACATGGTCGTGACGGTCACACAGACCGGCTATATCAAGCGCACGCCGCTCGCCGATTTCCGCGCGCAAAAGCGTGGCGGCAAGGGGCTGTCGGGCATGTCGACCAAGGATGACGACGTCGTCACCACGCTGTTCGTCGCCAACACCCACACGCAGCTGTTGTTCTTCACCACCGAGGGCATGGTCTACAAGCTCAAGACGTGGCGCCTGCCGCAGGGCGGGCGCACCTCCAAGGGCAAGGCCATCGTCAACATCCTGCCGATCCCGACCGGCGTGTCGATTGCCGCGATCATGCCGGTAGACCGGGACGAGACCGATTGGGATGACTTGCAGATCGTCTTCGCCACCAGTGCGGGCGACGTGCGGCGTAACGCGCTGTCGGATTTCACCAACGTGATGCGCAACGGCAAGATCGCGATGGACCTGCCCGAGGGTGTGGAACTGGTCAACGCGCGGATCGCGTCCGAAGACGACGACGTGATGCTTGTCACCGACTCGGGCCGCGCCATCCGTTT
The DNA here is from genome assembly GCF_020055675.1 of Marivita sp. Taxonomy (GTDB): domain Bacteria; phylum Pseudomonadota; class Alphaproteobacteria; order Rhodobacterales; family Rhodobacteraceae; genus Marivita. The sequence goes on along the minus strand of NZ_JAIPUS010000020.1, from coordinate 6,327 downwards.
CCCGACCACCGCTGTCCGCGTCTTCAAGGGCCGCAAGTCCACAGGTGTCAGGGGCATTCGTCTCAACAACGGCGACCGCGTGGTGAGCATGGCCGTGATCCGCCACTTCGAGGCCGATCCGGCAGAGCGGGCCGCTTATCTCAAGATGCGCCGGGCCGTGGCCGGGCTGGCCGACGATGCCGAGTCCGAGGACGACGAGGAGGCAATGGCCCCCGGCGCCATCACCCAGGACCGCTATGCCGAGATGTCGGCAGCGGAAAATCTGATCCTGACGATCACCGCCAAGGGCGCGGGCAAGCTGTCTTCATCGCATGACTACCCCGTGCGCGGGCGTGGTGGCCAAGGCGTGCAGGCCATCGATAAAGGGCTGCGTGCCGGGGCCATCGTGGCGTCATTCCCGGTGGATATGGACGACCAGATCATGCTTGCAACCTCGCGCGGACAATCGATCCGGGTGCCGGTGGACGGGATTTCCTTCCGTTCCCGCAATGCAGGCGGCGTGAAGGTGTTCAACACCGGGGCCGACGAAGTCGTGGTTTCGGTCGCATGGATCGCCGATCAGGCAGACGAGGACCTGCCCGACAACGAGTAAACACAGGATCGGCCGCGGACTGCAAGCCCCTGGTGTCGCAAGATGAAAGAGCGGCGCGGCCCTGTTGGTCGCGCCGCTTTTTGGCTTTTGCGAAACCGTTACGCGATTCGTTTATACGATGATGCGACGCAGAAACGGCGCTGAGCGATGTCATGGCCTACGAAGGTCCTCGGATTCGACCCAAGGTCCAAGGTCGTGCCACTGACGTCAGTCAAACCCGTTGTTCGCCGACAGGACAGGCTCCTTCAGAAGGACAATAGAATAGACGGTATCGCACCGGACACATCAAATTCCCAACTTGGCATTTTCTGCCGCCTGTGCCGGTGCGTACGGGTAACGAGTGCTCTGAATTTGCACAAAAAAATTTATCGGCGCCCAAGGTGGTCCTGATCCATCTGTGCCGCAGTTTTTCATATCAAGCCCGGCGTGTTGCACAGGTGATGCGCCGGGCTGTTTCGCGGCGTTCTCGGTATTGCACATCCTTGAAGAGCTGCGCCTTCCCTTGGCCCTTGGCCCTTGGCATACCGATGGCTGCGACCTGTGACACCCGTCCCCGGTTTTCAGACTGGGTAAATTTGCAGCAGGGTGCCGTTTACGCGCCAACGGACTTCACTCGCAAAGTCGGGAATGATGCGATCTCACCTGTTCTTCCAGCTTGCGGGCCAGCGTTTTCCGGTTGGGGAATGCGTCGATGCGCACTGGCTCATGATACACGAGTTCGATCTTGCCTTGCGGATGTTGCGCCAGCACCTTGATCAGGTGTTCGCCAAAGCCCATCTCTCCCCACCAGCCGTAAAACCGTGGATCCTTGCCCTCGGGCGGGTGATAGATCACGGTCACGGCTTGAACGCGCATTTCATGGATCAGCGCATCACCGAAAAACGGCGCAAAGAGCGTGGGTTTGAACGGCAAGACACGAACCGTATCCGACGAGGTGCCCTCCGGAAAGAACAACAGCCGGTGGCCATGCCTCAGGCGCTCTTCGAAAAGTGCCACCTGCGCCTTCACGTCTCGCGGGTCGCGCCGGATGAAGACCGTACCGGTGGCGCGGGCAAGCCACCCGATTCCGGGCCATGACGCCACTTCGGATTTGGAAACGAAATAGACATTCTTGCGGGCATTCAGGGCAAAGATGTCAAGCCACGAGCTGTGATTGGCAACAACGGCACCGCGCACCCGAAGGCGCGGCCCGCGCACCAGCAGCCGCATCCCGAGGATAAACAGGGCTGTCCGGCACACGCCTTGGGTGATGTAGGGCGTGACAGGACGATCAACCCCCGAAAGAGGACGCTCGACCAGTCGCACCAGCAGCAGCACCAGCAGACCCCCGAACAACACGGTGCCGAGGGCCAGCCCGCGCAGGATCACCCGCAGCCAACCGGGAACCGAGATGCGCTCGGCTTCTATCGGCTCGTCACTGTCCCATGTCGGGCTCATCGTGCGGCGCGCGCCGGGCGGCGCAGCGGATCAGCGGGATCAAGCCGTGCCGCATCGAGGATCAGGCAGAGATCGGTCGTGTTGAAGGCGTGATCGACAAACACCCCCTGCCCGATCGCGCCTCCCAGCTTAAGGTAGGATTTGATCAACGCCGGCGTGTCGCGCATCGCGGCCTTGCGGTCGACCTTCGCGGGGGGAAGCAAAGCCATGTCCTGCGGCATCTTCGATGTCACGCGCAAATCCGGCGGGGCAAGATAAGCGGCGTGCAGATGCGACACCGGGTTGAGCAGACGTTCCGTATCGGTACCATGAAAGCTGGCCGTGCCGAACAGAAGATCGATGTTTTTTTCCACCACATATTCTGCCAATCCCTGCCACAGACTGCGCAGCGCGACGCCGCCCCGGTGGTCCGGATGCAGACAGGATCGCCCCAGCTCAAGCAATGTGCGGCCGCTGGCGTGCAGCGGGGACAGATCGAACTCATCCGCCGAATAAAACTGCCCCGCCTCGGCAGCATGTTCGGCTGTCATGAGGCGATAGACACCGACAATGCCGTCGGTGTCAGGGTCCGGTGCGCGCAGATCGCGCAACACCAGATGATCGGCAAACGCATCGAACCTGTCCGTTTCGATCCGTCGCCCATGATCCACACCGGCCCCATCGCCGCCCAGTTCGGTCACGAACACATCATAGCGCAGCCTCTGCGCCGCGCGAATGTCAGCATCAGTCCGCGCCAATGACACGTGAAATGGGGGGGCCGTCTGTAGCATGGAGCTGCCAACCTCCTTCTAGACCACAGTAATCGCAGCGCGGTTGACGCGCAACGACATCGGAGCTGACCAAAATGCGCGTATTTTGGCTTGGATTAAGCATTTATCAACCTTTGGTTGAAATGCTATTCTTCGAACACCGGCATTAATTCAATACGGGAGCCATCTATCACAACTTTACCCGCCTCACGGAAATTCACGGTGATCGTGTCGCCGATGTTGGACTGGACCTGCCCGACACCCCAGTCAGGCTGTTCCGGGTGGCGGACCAATGACCCGGGCTCCAAAAGACCATTCATATCAGACATAAGCGGGCTCCTTGCTGCTTACTGGAGGACATAGTGCAACATGACAGGTCTTCACTTGCTGCATTGATCGGATCTCGGATTTGTCATGACCTTATCAACCCGATTGGCGCGATTTCCAATGGCCTGGAATTGGCCGGGATGGCCGGCATGGCACCGGGCGGGCCGGAGCTGTCACTGATCCAGCAAAGCTGCGATAACGCAACGGCGCGGATCCGGTTCTTCCGCATCGCCTTTGGCAATGCGGGGGACACCTATCCGATCGGGGCAGCAGAGGTGCAGAAAACGCTGGCCGACCACTATGCGGGCACACGCATCATGACCAGCTGGCCGATCACAGAAAGCCTCGGACGCGATGTGACGCAGTTTGGCTACCTGTCGGTTCTTTGCCTGGAAAACGCGCTGCCCCAAGGCGGGCAAATCCAGGTTACGACAGAGCCGGGACGCCTCGTGACAACGGCCCAGGCCGACACCGTCCAGACGGATGGGCCATATTGGACCCTTTTGGCAAAGGGCGCATTCTCCGGTGATTCGTCAAAGCTGCGACCCGCCGACGTGCAATTTCCCCTGCTTGCACGGCTTTGCAAGGACGACGGCATCGCTATAACCGTTCGGTCGGGACAGGGGTGGGCCAGCCTGACGCTCGATCTATCCGACCGGACTGGCTGACCGTCGTTTCAAATGCGCCACGGCGTCTTGCACCTGTTGCGAAATCGGCCCCTCTCTGGGTCTGTCCAGCAAGGTGGTCAGCAGCGCCTCATCCGGCTGGGCCTGCCGGGTCCAGCGCAAGGCACGCAGAATATCCGAGGCCTCCTCAGGTAGCCGATCGGGAATGTCGTGCCCGGCGATTGTTGCCCAGACACAGGACCACGCCCGGCCGACCGTCCACGGATTATAGCCGCCACCGCCCGACACGACCATCCGGGGGGACAAGGCGCGCAGTGCCTGCACCGTAAGCACATGGCACCGATTGGACAAGCCAAGGCGGGACAGCGGATCCTCCGTCACGGCATCGGCGCCGCATTGCAGATAGATCGCATCGGGCTTTTGCCGCGCCACTGCGGGTAGGATCACCTCGTTGAGGATCAAGTCAAACTCGGTATCATTCAATCCGCGCGGAACGGGAATATTGAGTGCTGCACCACCCGCCTCATCCTCCAGCTGGCCGGTGAAGGGCCAGCGGCGATCTTCGTGGACAGAGATCATCTGAACCGCCTCCGAGCCGTGAAACGCGACCGCAACCCCGTCGCAGTGATGCGCGTCGATATCGATATAGGCGATGCGCTCCAGCCCCATCGCGCGCAGGCGCTGGATCGTCAGAACCGGTTCGTTGATGTAACAGAACCCGTTGGCACGATCAGGCAAGCCGTGATGCGTCCCGCCGCCGGGATTATAGGCGATGCCGCCGTGCCTCACGCTCTCGGCTGCCAACAACCCCCCGCCGGCCGCGGTGGCAGGGCGGCGGTAAACCTCGGGAAAGACCGGGTTGGACAGGGTGCCAAGGTCATAGTGCAGGTTCGGCTGTTGCGTCGCTTCGGACTCTTGCAGCGCCTCGATATAGGCGCCTGTGTGAAACCCCAAGAGCGCGCTGGGCTTGGCGCAGGGGCTGGTTCGGTATTGATCGGAGGGCAGCCAGCCAAGGCTGCGGCACAAGTCCATCACGGTGGGCACACGCGGAATCGACAGCGGATGGCGTGGGCCATAGCTCGATCCGCGATAGATGCGAGCGCCGATGAAAATTGGTCTGGACATGATGGCCGACCTAGGGCGCGGCAGGACAAAGACCAAAACGCCCGGACGCGTTCAGAAGGGTCTGGCCCCTGATCCGCCGATGCCGGAGGATCATCCGGCCTCGGCCTTTTCGGTCAGCTCGAGCCATTGGTCTTCGGCCTCGGTCAAGGCAGTCTGCCGGGCCGCCAATGCTTCGGACGCCTTCTTGAATTTCAATGGCTCGCGGGTGAACAGCTCGGGATCGGCCAAAAGCTTTTCGAGCTTGGCAATCTCGCCGGTCAGGCGGTCGATCTCGGCCGGCAATTCGTCAAGCCGGTGCTTTTCGGTAAAGCTAAGCCCGGATTTCGGCTTGGGCGCCGCGGCGGCTGATGTCCCGGCCTCTTTCGGCGCAGAGGCCGCGGAGGATGTCGGCGCCATGTCCTGACCGCGCTGGGCGCGATAATCGCTCCAGCCGCCGGCATAGACAGTGGCCCGGCCGTTGCCCTCCATCGCGACGGTTGTCGTCGCCACGCGGTCAAGGAAATCCCGGTCGTGGCTGATGAGCAGAACGGTTCCGTCATAGTCACTCAGCAGGTCCTGCAACAGATCGAGCGTTTCGACATCGAGATCGTTTGTCGGCTCGTCCAGCACCAGCAGGTTCGATTCGCGCGCCATGATCCGGGCCAGCAGAAGCCGCGCCTTTTCACCGCCCGACAATGACCGCACCGGCGCTCGCGCCTGTGCTTCGTCGAACAAAAACTCCTTGAGATATCCCACAACGTGCTTTGGTGCACCGCGCACCATGATCTGATCAGCCTTGTCCGACACCCGCATCTCGGGATCGCCGGTCAGGTTTTCCCACAGGCTCAGATCGCCGTTCAGTTGCGCGCGGGTCTGGTCAAAGACCGCTGGCACCAGGTTCGTGCCCAGCTTGACAGTGCCGGCATCCGGTTCGATCTCGCCCATCAACATCTTGATCAGCGTGGTCTTGCCCACCCCATTGGGTCCGACAAAGGCCACGCGGTCGCCGCGTTGCACGGTGAGCGTGAAATCCCGAACGATGGGCGTGTCGTCAAAGCGTTTGGCCAGGCCTGAGGCTTCGATCACCTTGCGGCCGGATTTTGGGCCCGAGGCAAGCTCCATCGCGGCCGTGTCCTGTCGCTTGGTCATGCTGCTGCGATCCTGTCTCAAGTCTTGCAGCGCGCGGACGCGGCCCATGTTTCGCTTGCGTCTTGCGCTGATACCTTCGACCGCCCACCGCGCCTCGGCCTTGATCTTGCGGTCGAGCTTGTGGCGCTGAATGTCTTCTTCTTCCCAGGTCTTGTCGCGCCATTCCTCGAAGGCCTCGAATCCTTTTTCCTGGCGGCGCACCTGTCCCCGGTCGATCCAGAGCGTCGCGCGGGTGAGTTCCGACAGGAAGCGGCGGTCGTGGCTGATCAGGACAAAGCCCTTGCGCGTGCGCTTGAGCTCGTTTTCCAACCAGCCGATTGCCTCGATATCGAGATGGTTGGTC
>NZ_JAIPUS010000045.1 GCF_020055675.1 Marivita sp. | reverse complement strand
GGGACGGCCCGATGTGGCGACGTGAAACGCCTCGTGAATGACCCCCGAGAGTTTCGCGGTGTCCTTCACCAGCCAGTTATGCTTGGTGCAGGGGCGGGTAATGCCCACGGTGTCGGCTTCCTGGAACGCATCCGATCCGATCATGAAGGTCGGCACCTGGCCGGTCAGAACAACAATCGGGATCGAATCCATCAGCGCGTCGGTCAGGCCGGTCACCGCGTTGGTGGCGCCGGGACCGGAAGTCACCAGAACGACGCCTGGCTTGCCCGTGGCACGCGCATAGCCTTCGGCCGCGTGAACGGCCCCCTGTTCGTGCCGCACGAGGTAATGGTGAATGCCGTTCTGCTGAAAAACCTCGTCGTAAATCGGTAGCACAGCGCCACCGGGATACCCGAATACCGTGTCCACACCCTGATCCTTCAGGGCTTGAACCACCATTTTCGCTCCGGTCATCTGACGTGTCATTGCTTTGCTCCGTTTACAGACGCTTCTGTTCATTACGCGAAAAAAAACCCCCGATGGTCAGTCGGAGGCGCATGGGGTCCTGATCAGGTTCCGTCACCGGCCCATGCGCATCTTTACCACAACAATTCCTAGGTCGTTTGCCATGATGGCTCCTTTTCGCGTGGGCGGACATTATGGTGCGTCCGCGGGGGCGTCAACATCGAAAAGCGTGAAAAAAGTACCGGCAAGTCAGAAAAAACTTTATGATTATTGCCGTGGGCCCGACCCTTTGCGAAATATAACTAAATCCATGTCGTGCCCGGTCCGCTTTGCGGATACCCTGTGGCCGACCCGGCCCGTTGCGCAGGGTGGTGCTCGTTTGCCACGTTGCGGCGGCCCAAAGCTGTTGCCAAGCGATCGGTCAACACCCGAGCAGAGCGTATGAGAGAGCAGGTCGACATGAAGGGTCCCCATGATTGACAAAACGACAGCCCGCGTCGCCTGTCCTTGGTGCACGCAGGGTGCCGTCCTTCCGGCCACCTCTGGCGCTGTACCTTAGGTCACCGCACAGGTCGCCGCGCGGCACGTGATCGTGGGCGAGAGCGGGTCGCTGACAGGCGCGCCGTTGCATCCAGCGCCGGTGATCCTCCCAGATACAGGAACCTGCTGTCCCGGCACTGCGAAAGTCTGACCCGCCATGATATTTCTTATCGGCGTGGATTGCTGAAATTTTGTTCTTCGTTTGCAAAGATAAACGTTTGCAATCGAAAAAAATTAAATTAATTTCGCGTAACTAATCATACGCGCAAGCAGCGATCCCGTTGTAATGTGTGTTAATCAACAGGAGGAGAAACTATATGGATCGTCGTTCATTTTTGCGGACGTCAACTGTCGGTGCCGGGGCCGCGGCCGCCACAACGCTGGCAGCCCCCGCGATTGCCCAAGGCAACCGGACGCTCACGATGGTAACATCCGTTCCGGACGGCTTTGCTGTCTTCGACGACGCGGCACAGCTTGCGATCGACTACATCGCGGCGCTGTCTGGTGGATCGCTGACCATCGAAAAGAACTCGGCGGGGTCGCTCGTTGGCGCTTTTGAAGTGTTCGACGCCGTGTCCGCAGGACAGGCAGATGTCTACCACTCGGCGGATTACTATTTCCTCAACCAGCATCCGGCGCTGGCGTTCTTCACGTCCGTGCCCTTCGGCATGACATCGCAGGAGATCGCCAATTGGTACTACCGCCGTGGCGGTCAGGAACTTCACGACAATCTTTCGGGGCTGTTCAATATCAAGCCGCTGATGTGCGGTCAGACGGCGATGCAGCCGGGCGGCTGGTTCACCAAGGAAATCACCTCTGCCGAAGACCTTCAGGGCCTGCGCTTCCGCATGCCGGGGCAGGGTGGCCAGGTGCTTGGCCGGCTTGGTGCGTCGGTGCAGAACATTCCGGGCGGCGAAATTTATCAGGCGCTCGCCTCGGGCCAGATCGACGGGGCCGAATGGATCGGACCCTATGCAGACGAACGCCTCGGCTTCCAGGAGGTGACAAGCCTCTATTACACCGCAGGGTTTCATGAGCCGGGTTCGGCGCTGACAATGGGCTTCAACCTCGAAGTATGGGACAGCCTGTCCGATCAGCACAAGAAGATTTGCCAGGTTGCCTGCGAAGCGGCACATGCGCAAAACACCGCGCTTTCGCTTGCTGAAAACGGGGCGGCGCTTGCGCGTCTCAGGTCGGAGGGCGTGCAGACCCGCGAATTCCCGGACGATGTCTGGGATGCATTCGGTCGCGCGTCGGCAGAGGTGCGGGAAGAAAACATGGACGATCCGCTCTATGCCGAGATCGCGGAAAGCTATTTCGCGTCGCTCGAAGAGACCGCTGCATGGTACGAGATCGGTGACGGCGAATACATGCGTCAGCGAAACCGCGTGAACGCAAGCTGATCGCTTGATGATGCCTGGCCCTGACCGGTGGCGCGGCGCGCCCCGGTCAGGGCTTTTGCAAATCAGGACACTCAAACGCGTCCGACATCCCTCAATACAGGTCCGGTGCAAAAGGCCATAGAATGTTCGACTTCATTATCTGGGTGCTGCAAAATATCGCTTTGGCTCCCTATCACCTTGTTCTCGCGTTGATAAATCCGGCGGCTTGGTTGAACTGGTCAAACCCCGAAGCGGTGATGCGATTCATCTATTACGGCGCGTCGGTGGAATTTTTCTTTGTCGTTTTCACCGTCATCCTGGGGATCACCGTGGTCGGTATGGCCTGGAAGCGCGAGCTTCTGTGGGGATCTGTTCGCGTACTCGAAACCGTCGCGAATGCGGTGGGTCGCACAGCGGCCTGGGCGGGGCTCGTGATGGTCCTCACCCAGGTGATGATCGTTTTCCTTCAGCGGATATTTCGGGTCGCGGAAATTCAGCTTGGCCCTCTCGGGACTGCCTTTGCCAAGGACCTGAGCTGGTGGGCCGAGGGCCTCAAGTTCCACAACGCGCTCGTTGTCTGCCTTTGCGTGTCCTACACCTTTGTCCAAGGTGGCCATGTACGGGTCGATCTGTTCTATTCCAAGGTCAAATTTGGCACCAAGCGTGTGATCGACATGTTCGGCTGCCTTGTGTTCATGCTGCCCGCGATCGTGCTGACCTACATGTACGCCTGGTTCTTCATGTGGCGCCACCTGATGACGCCGGCGGTGACGTCAACCAGCGATCTTGACCGGATGCTGATGCAATCGCGGATCTTTCGGTGGAACGTCGAAACCATCGGGTTCAGCCCGAACGGCTTCAACGCCTATTTCCTGTTCAAGGTTCTCATCGTGTTGTTTTGCATTTTTGTGTTCTTGCAAGCGGTCACGTTCTTCTGGCGATCCTTTCTCGAATGGGTCGAAGGTGAAGAAAGCGCCGGAAAGTACCTGGACCTGGATTCCACGGGCAACGAGGCCGAAGACCTTGAACACGCGATCCATTCAGGGTCCACCTGAGACCGCCACCGTCTGAAGATACAACGACGCCGCGAACGGCGCGAAGTTAAAGGGATACCAACAAAATGCTTTTCGGACTGGATGGGGTCGAGGTCGGTCTGATCATCGTTTTCCTCACGCTCTTTGCGGGGATCATGACCGGGTTTCCGGTCGCCTTTGCCATCGGTGGTGCAGGGGTCATTTCCTTTGCCATCATCGCCGCGCTCGACAGTGCAGGCCTGCTGATCCACGAGGCGATCGACAAGAATTCGGCCGAATTCGCCGGTCTGATTGCGGACGGTGTCGTGCGCGATTCGATATCCGTGTTCCGATACCCGGAATTGCCCCGGATCGCGGAACCCGTCTTCCCCTCGGGCTGGGAGCACGCGCTGGAGCGCAACCTGTCCTTCATCGTCAACCGGATGAACGAACGGGTCATCGCGGGGCAGTCCATCGAAACGCTGCTCGCGGTTCTGATGTTCGTGATGATGGGCATCACGCTTGAACGCTCGCGCATCGCCGAGGATCTGTTGACGTCCATGGCGCGGGTCTTTGGCCCGCTGCCCGGCGGTCTGGCCGTGTCCATCGTGATCGTTGGCGCGTTCCTCGCTGCCTCGACCGGGATTGTGGGGGCAACGGTCGTGACGATGGGCCTGCTCGCGTTGCCCACAATGCTGCGCAACAACTATTCGCCAGAGCTGGCCACAGGTGTAATCGCCGCGTCCGGCACATTGGGACAGATCATTCCGCCCTCCATCGTGATCGTTCTTTTGGGCACCTTGGTCGGTGACCTCTATGCCACCGGGCAGGAGACCCGCGCACAGCTGGCCGGCTGCGGCGACGCGTTGACGTTCCTTGGCGAACCGGCTGTCCTGTCTGTCGGGACCTTGTTCCAGGCGGCGTTGTTGCCGGGTCTTTTCCTGGCGGGGCTCTATGCGCTTTATGCCTTCGGCTTTGCCATGCTTCGCCCAAACAGCGCACCGCCCGTCGCCTCCACCGGCGACGCCGGAGAAGTGGTAACCCGCAACGAAGCGCTGACATGGTATCTCGCGCTGCCGGGCGCGTTGATCCTTGCCGTGATCGTCGGCGCCAGCACAGGCGTGATCGGGAGCCAGTCGATCAGCGTGTCGGACTATGCAGAGTCCAGCGGCGACCGTCCTGACCTGCGCACCAATGTGTCCGAGCAGTGCCAGGCAGCCATGATCGATCTTCATGGACAAGAGGCATGGGACGCCTCGGTCAAACAGCGGGCCGAGATGGAGCAATCCGGGGCAACCGGCGAAGCGGTCGAGCTGACCGATGAAGAACGCGCCACCGCCCTGGAATTGGCACAGGACAACGCGTCGCCCATCGGGTCGGGTGTCGCGACCGTGTTTACCCTTCTGGCGCTGGTGCTGATCCTGGCTCGCGGCGTGTCGCCGTCGTCGAACCCGCTGCCGCTGATGATTGGCGGGGCCGGTGTGGCGCTTGCCATTCTGTGCGATATCCTCTTCATCTCGCCGCTCAGCAGCCCGGGCGCCACCTTCCTGATCCTGGCGATTCCAACCGTGCTTGCGCTCTTCGGCGCTAAGGCCGCGATGGGACGACTGTCGCAGAACGAGTTGCTGCGCGTCGTCTTCCCGCCGCTGGTGCTGATCGTGGCTGTGCTTGGCTCGATCCTTGGCGGTATCACCAACCCGACGCCTGCCGCCGCCTTGGGCGCGGCCGGGGCGATCATGCTGGCCGCCCATCGCAAGCTGGGTCAGGAAGAAGGCAAATCCAAGATCGTGATCTGGGCATCGCTGTCGCTCCTGGTGATGATCCTCCTGGGCGTGAATTTCGACCTGAGGATCACCCGGTCCGAGGTGTCGTTGCAGGACTGGATCGCCTATGTCATTGCGCAGCTGACCTATCACTTTGCGTTTTTCGGGCTGCTCTATAGCTGCTGGGTGCTGCTGCGCACCAACATCCTTGGGCCGGTTGTGCGCGAGACCGCGAAGGTCACGTCGATGGTCTTCACCATCCTGATCGGTTCGCAGCTTCTCAACCTCGTTCTGATCTCCTTTGGTGGGGAACATTATATCCAGCAGTTCCTGCGGTCGTTCGACAACGAAATGGTGGTGTTCCTCGTTGTGATGATGATCCTCTTCATCCTTGGCTTCGTGCTGGATTTCCTCGAGATCATCTACATCGTGGTGCCCATCGTGGGGCCTGTGATCTATGGCGGTACGCTCGATCCGGCCTGGGTGACGATCATGATCGCCATAAACCTGCAAACCTCGTTCCTGACGCCTCCCTTCGGATTTGCCCTTTTCTACCTGCGTGGTGTTGCCCCACGCGAGGTCACGACCGGTCACATCTATCGCGGCGTTCTGCCCTTCGTGGGCATTCAGGTGATCGGACTTGCAATACTGTGGGTGTTCCCGGACATCGTCACCATCGTGCCGGATCTGATCGGCAATTGATCGGCGGACTTCCTTCTGAAAAGGGCCATGCGACTGCGTGGCCCTTTTTACATACGCCACGCAGTTCAATCCTCGTTGGGATCGGCCGCCTGGTCTGCCTTGGTGTCATGCTCCACCCCCGGCTCGTGCTCGGGCGGGGAGTAGGTGGTGTAAAGGCGCAGCATTCCGGTGCCTGTGTTCTTGAAATTATGGAACATGCCTGACGGAACAATCGCCACGTCCCCGGCCGAGATCTCCATCTCGTCATCACCGATCCTGGCCTTGCCCATCCCGTCGATGAAATACAGCAGTTGATCGTGGCCCTCATGGGTCTCGCCACCGATTTCACCGCCTTCGGGGATCGCCATCAGCACGAGCTGCGATCTCTCTCCGGTCCAGATGACCTCTCGGAATTTTTCATTGCCCCGTGCCAATTTGGCGATGGGGAGCACCAGTTTGTTGCGTTCGGACATTTACGTTTCTCCTGCGTCGGTCTGGCAGAGAAACGTGGGATATGGTGTTCGGTTCCCGCAGTGGTGTGGATCAGGACCGCATATCCGGCAAGGAGATATTGGCAACCTGTTCGGCGATCGGATCGGTGGACAGCGGATGTGTGTCCGAGGAGTAACCATCGTCGCTGCGGAACGGCTCCCAGTTGCCGTTGCGGTAAAGTTCCAGACCCGAGAACGACGCCTTGTATCCCATCTTCGGACTGCCCGGCACCCAGTACCCAAGGTAGACATAGGGCAGACCGGCCTCGCGCGCGATCTCAACGTGATCAAGGATCATGTAGGTGCCAAGGCTTTGGGCGGGCACATCGGGTGAATAGAACGAATAGACCATGCTCAACCCGTCATCGAGCACATCCGTCAGACACACAGCTTGCAGGGCGCGTGTGGTCTCTTCGGTGTATTCGATAACCCGCGAGCGGATTGGGGTTTCCTCGACCATTGCGGCGAAATCGAAAACGTCCATATCCGCCATGCCGCCATCGGCGTGCCGGGAATCGAGATAGGTGCGAAACAGCTCGTACTGGTCCTCGGTCGCCCAGGCGCTGGATGCGCGGCGGTGCAAATGGCGGTTTCGCTTGATCGTGCGCTTCTGGCTGCGCGAGGGACGAAACCTGTCGACCGATATCCGCGCCGACAGACAGGCCGCGCAATCCGAACAGGATGGTCGATACAGCACGTTCTGCGACCGGCGAAACCCTTGTTTGGACAGCGCATTGTTCAGCTTGTCCGCTGAACCGCCTTGCAAGGCGGTAAACAGCTTTCGCTCCATCCGACCCGGCAGGTAAGGACAGGGCTGAGGAGCCGTCACGTAGAACTGCGGCGCGAGTGGCAGCGAATGGCGCATCGTCATCTCTTCATCGGTTTACGGTGAGCGTAGCCCAAGGCTCGGAATACGCCAACCCCCCAGAAAAGGGGATTAATCACCGTTCCAGGATCAATCGCCCGTCATTGAATTCCATCCGAGCGAAGCGATTCAGATATGTCATTCCCAAAAGCGAGACATGCATCTCGCCCTCGTTGACAAGCGCGCGGACATTGCTGTCCTCGAATGGACCCAGCGCCACCTGCTCCAGTCGGACCGGTGCGGTGCGCACCGGGCCATTGGCCGTCATCGCCTCGGAAAAAAAGATCGTCTCATCGCGCGGCAGGCCGACCCGGTCGGCATCCGCCTGCGTCAGCACCATGCCCGTGGCCCCTGTATCCACAACGAAATCCACCGGTGTGTCATTGATCATCAACGTCAGGTAGTAATGCCCGTCCGGCCCGCGCGGCACCTCGACCCGGCCAGCCTCTTCCACAACAAGCTGCTGCGGCGTCCCGGTCTGGCGAATATCGCCCCAAAGACCCACGGCGGCGGCGACGCCGACAAAAATCAAACCCCAGATTGCCGCCTGCTGCAACGTCTTGTTCAGGCCTTGCCGGTTCTGCGCAAAGAACCAAAACGCGACCACCGCCCCGAGCAGCACCAGGTAAACCAGGTTGCCATATTCTGTCGCTGACATTGTCACCCCCACGCGTCGCTCGTTTCAATGTAGGAAAGCCGGGCCGCGATGTGTAGGGGTTGGACGCCAGGGCGGTTTGGTCAGCCGCCAAGCGCAAGGCCAAATCCCCGGATTCCATCCAGCACGAATTGGACCGAAAGGGCCGCCAGCAACATGCCCAGAAGGCGCGTCACCACGACGATCCCGGTCTTGCCCAGCGCGCGTTCGATCACCGGCGCGCTCAGGAACATGACAAAGACAAGCGCGACAACCCCGAGCATGACCGCCAGAACCGACGCCATGCCCACAGCCCCCTTGGCCTCTCCGACCAGCAGGATGATCGACGCGATCGCCCCAGGGCCGGCGATCAGGGGGATCGCGATCGGAAACACCGACGGGTCGGGCACATCATCCGTGTCTGCCTGATCTTCCCGCCGCTTGGTGCGTCGCTCAAACAGCATGTCCAGCGCCGTCAGGAACAAGAGAATTCCCCCGGCGATGCGAAAGGCGGGCATCGAGATTCCGATAAAGCCCAGAACCTGTTCACCGAAAAAGGCAAAAAGAAACAGCAGCCCCGCCGCGATGACGGTCGCACGAATGGCTACCGCGCGCCGCTCCTGCACTGTCAGACCTGGCGTCAGCGCGATGAATATCGGCGTCAGCCCGATGGGATCGATCACGACAAAAAGCGTGACAAAGGCAGAGATCAGGAAGGCACTGTCCATGGCTCTTGCTTGCATCATGTTCGCGGCTAATGCGCAAGCGCCGGGTCGGGACGCGGGGCGATTTGTGCATCAAGAGCGCGGTCGCCATACTGTTGGGCGGCGCCGAATGGCTCAGGCGCTTTCTGCCGCTTCCAGCTTCTGCGCGGCCGCTTCCCACAACGCCTCGGCTCGGTGCAGGCCGTCCATCACCTCGGCGTATTTCTTGTTCCAGGTTTCAAGTTCGCCCTTGCGCGCATCCTCGTACAGCGCCGGATCGGCGAGCTTCTTGGCCAGTGTTGCACGCATCTCCTCGATTTTCTCGACCCGCGTTTCGCATTTTCGCACCTCCGAGCGCAGCGCCATCAGCGCGTCCCGGTTTGGCCGGGCAGGGCGCGCCGGCTTGGACTTCTCCGGCTTCGAAGATTTGTCGGGCGCCAGCAGCATCGCCCGGTAATCGTCGAGATCATCGTCGTAGGGCAGGACATTGCCATCCTTCACCAGCCACAGCCGGTCGGCCACCATCGACAGAAGATGCATGTCGTGGCTTACAAGGATCACCGCGCCGGAATAGGCCGTAAGCGCTTCGACAAGCGCCTCGCGGCTTTCGATATCCAGATGGTTCGTCGGCTCGTCGAGAATCAACAGATGCGGTGCGTCCAATGTCGCCAGCAGCAGCGAGAGCCGTGCTTTCTGCCCGCCCGACAGCTTGCCGACCAGCGTTTCCGCCTGCGCCGCCATAAGGCCAAAACCGGCCAGCCGCGCCCTGTGCCGGCCCGGAAGCTCGTTCGGCCGGGCCCGCCGCAGGTGGTCCAGCGGCGTCTCGTCCACGTGCAACTCGTCCACCTGGTGCTGGGCAAAGAACCCGATCCGCAGCTTCGAGGACCGCGTGATCCGCCCTGCCATCAGCGGCAACCGGTCGGACAACAGCTTGGCCAGCGTGGTTTTCCCCTGGCCGTTCCTGCCCAGAAGCGCGATCCGGTCGTCCTGGTCGATCCGCAGGTCGAGCTTGCGCAGCACTTCGGTGTCACCATAGCCTGTCACGCCATTCTCGACCCGGATGATCGGCGGCGACAGCTCATCGGGCTGTGGAAAGGTGAACACCCGCTTTGCCGCTTCTTCGGGCGCCGCCACCATGTCCATCCGCGCAATCGCCTTGAGCCGCGACTGCGCCTGTTTCGCCTTGTCCGCCTTGTAGCGGAACCGGTCGACATAGGATTGCAGATGCGCCACCCGCGCCTGCTGTTTCTTGGCCATTGCCGCCGCTTGCGCGCGCCGTTCGGCGCGCTGCCGCGCGAATTGGTCATAGGGCCCCTGGTAGAAGGTCAGCTCGCGATCTTCCAAGTGCAGGATCGCCCCCACGGCCCGGTTCAGCAGTCCCCGGTCGTGGCTGATGACGATCACCGTATGCGGATACCGCGCCAGGTAGCTTTCGAGCCAGAGCGCGCCCTCAAGGTCGAGATAGTTCGTGGGCTCGTCCAGCAGCAGGAGATCGGGTTGCGCGAACAGCACGCCCGCAAGTGCGACCCGCATCCGCCACCCGCCGGAAAACGCGCTGCAGGGCATGCGCTGCTCGGCGTCATCGAAGCCGAGTCCCTTGAGAATTGCTGACGCCCGCGCCTCTGCCGACCAGGCGTCGATATCCGCCAGCCGCGTCTGCACCTCGGCAATCCGTGCGGCATCCGTTGCCGTTTCCGCCTCGGCCATCAGCGCCGCACGCTCTGCATCTGCGGCCAGCACGGTGTCGACCAGCGACACCTCTGAACCGGGCACCTCCTGGCTCACGCCGCCGATCCGCGCGCCCCGCGGCACCGAAATCGATCCGCCCTCCAGGGCCAGTTCTCCCCGGATCAGACGGAACAACGTCGTCTTGCCGGCGCCGTTGGGTCCGACAAGGCCGACCTTGTGACCATCTGGAATGACCGCCGCAGCGCCCTCGAACAAGGGCCGCCCATCGACGGCATAGGTTATATCTTCAATCTTCAACATGACACGCCCTTAACAACGCTCTGCGGGACAGGCCAGCACCCTTGGTTTCTTTCGGCCAAAAATACCGCGGTGGTGCGGGCGCAGGGCCGCGGCAAGCTCCGCGAGGGGCTTCCCAACGCCTGACCCCCGTGCTAACCGGCGCAAAATCAACAACCCTACGGAGCGACCACAATGGCCCTCGAACGCACATTTTCGATCATCAAACCCGACGCCACCCGCCGCAACCTGACCGGCAAGATCAACGCCAAGTTCGAAGACGCGGGGCTGCGCATCATTGCGCAAAAGCGCATTCACCTGACAAAGGCGCAAGCAGGCAAGTTTTACGCCGTGCACTCCGAACGCCCTTTCTACGATGAGCTTTGCGAATTCATGGCCTCCGAGCCGGTCGTGGTGCAGGTGCTCGAAGGTGAAGGCGCCATTGCCAAGAACCGCGAAGTCATGGGCGCGACCAACCCCGCCGATGCGGCCGCCGGGACGATCCGTGCCGAATTCGCCGAATCCGTTGGCGAAAACTCGGTGCACGGGTCCGACGCGCCGGAAACCGCGGCGGAAGAGATCGCCTTTTTCTTTTCCGGTCTCGAACTGGTCGGCTGAATGTACGCGCACGCCGGGCATAAGCCCGGCGCGCCGCAGGCGGTAGATTTTGCCGCAAAGACAGCGCGCCAGCGTCGCGCCGCTGCAAAGCACCGCTCCTCCGGTGGCATCGTCACAGCGACATATCCGTCTGGCAAGCAACCAAGTCTCTCGCCCTGCGTTGGGTGATGCCGCGAGGGACCGATCGCGCATCGCGCTCGGCCTTGACACTGCATGGCGGCCTGCCGGCGCAGTGGGAACGGTCCAATGCAACCGGTTCACGCCTTGCAGCGCGTGATCTTGATCGTGCGCGACACGGGGATTGTTGTTCCGTCTTGTCCATTGCGTCTGGGAGGGCGAACCGGGCGACAACATCCTTCGAAGGATGTTGATGACGCGGTTTGCAAACCGCGTTTCAAAGCCTGTTCGAACAGGCTTGATGCAAGCCGTTTCGAAACGGCTTGCGGCTCGATCCCTTGACCCGGCACCGGGAACCCGGCTATTGCGCCAGTATGATCCGGATCGCAATAGCTCTTTGCTGCATTCCCCGCTAATCCTTCTGGCGGGCCTGTCTTCTATTCCCATCTTTAGATGAAGTTGCTACTCCCGCCGCAACCCGGCCCCGAGGAGCAGACATGACCATCTGGCTGACCAACACCGCCACACGCACCAAAGAGGAGTTCACCCCCCTCGATCCCGACAAAGTGCGGATGTATGTCTGCGGGCCTACCGTTTACGATCGCGCCCACATCGGCAACGCGCGCCCGGTGATCGTGTTCGACGTGCTCTACCGGCTGTTGCGGCATGTCTACGGGGCGGAACACGTTACCTATGTGCGCAATTTCACCGACGTGGATGACAAGATCAACGCGCGGGCGGCGGACACCGGGCGCAGCATTGGTGACATCACCGAAGAGACAACCCGCTGGTATCTGGAGGACATGGCCGCCATCGGCGCGCTCGAGCCGACCCACATGCCCCGCGCCACCGCCTATATCACCGAGATGATCGCAATGATCGAAGACCTGATCGCCAAGGGCCATGCCTACGAGGCCGAGGGCCACGTTCTCTTTGCGGTCGACTCTTGGGAAGAGGGCTATGGCAAGCTTTCGGGTCGCATGGTTGATGACATGATCGCTGGCGCGCGGGTCGAGGTCGCACCTTACAAGCGCAACCCGATGGATTTCGTCATGTGGAAACCCTCGTCGGACGATCAGCCCGGCTGGCACAGCCCCTGGGGGCGGGGCCGCCCCGGCTGGCACATCGAATGTTCGGCCATGGCGTATGATCTGCTGGGGGATCAGTTCGACATTCACGGCGGCGGCAACGACCTGATGTTCCCGCACCACGAAAACGAGATCGCGCAAAGCTGCTGTGCGCACCCCGAGGGCGGGTTCGCGCAGGTCTGGATGCACAACGAGATGTTGCAGGTGGAGGGCAGGAAGATGTCCAAATCACTGGGCAACTTTTTTACCGTGCATGACTTGTTGGAGCAGGGGTATCCGGGTGAGGTGATCCGGTTCGTGTTTTTGTCGACGCATTATCGGAAGCCGATGGATTGGACCGAGGCGAAGGCCCGGGAGGCCTTCGATATGTTGAACTATTATTACGAAGCTGTCGGTGATGTGCCTCTGGATTTAAGTTTAAAACCTGATGATTTGCTCGTTAAAGCCTTGGCAAACGATTTGAACACTTGGGAGGCAGGACAGCAGTTACATGGTGCCGCAGTTGCCCAACATGCCATGTCCGGGTGGAGCGAAGAACGCGCATTGAAGTTGAAGCGTTCGGCCCATTTGCTCGGATTGCTTTCTATGACTGAGACGGAATGGAAACAGTCGATCAGGCGAGGTGCTGACCTTAACAAGATAGGAGAACACCTATTCGGACTGCGCCAAACCGCCATGGAAACCAAAGACTTCTCTGAGGTGGATCGCCTCAAATCCGCTTTGATTGAAGCTGGGGTCGAAGTGCGGATGAGCAAGGAGGGGGTTGAGCTGGTCCCGGGTGCGGGATTCGATCCTGCGAAGCTGGAGGGGTTGGAATGACAACACTTGCCAAACGTCCCGCCCGGGCTTGTCCCGGGCAGCGCCCGACCCGCCCCCTCACGTGGCGGACGCTTTTGGCGAAGGTGATGACGTCGCCGCGCGTTTTGGTCTTTGATGTACCGTCCCAAGCCGTTCAGAGCCGCCCCGCGCGGGGTGGGTGCTACACGGGACAAATTCGAGGCCTGCGCGCCAAGCCGTGCTGTCGGAGTGAGGGGCCAGTCCCTCACACTCCCCGGGATATTTTTGAACAGAAGAAGACAGGGGGTCTGTGATGGGTAAGGAGAGGCTTTATCTTTACGACACCACCCTGCGCGATGGGCAGCAGACGCAGGGCGTGAGCTTTTCCACCGTTGAAAAGCAACAGATCGCCGCAACGCTGGATTCGCTGGGCGTGGATTATATCGAAGGCGGCTGGCCCGGGGCTAACCCCACTGACAGCGCCTTTTTCGACGCAGCACCTGAGACCCGCGCCAAGATGACCGCCTTTGGCATGACCAAGCGCGCGGGCCGGTCGGCGGAGAATGACGATGTTTTGGCCGCGGTGCTGAATGCTGGGACGGGGTCGGTCTGTATCGTCGGCAAGACGCATGATTTTCATGTGGAAACCGCGCTGGGCATTTCGTTGGAGGAGAACACCGCCAATATCGCCCAGTCGATCAGCCATATCGTGGGACAGGGGCGCGAAGCGCTGTTTGATGCCGAGCATTTCTTTGACGGCTATAAATCCAACCCTCAGTATGCCGTGGCCTGTTGTCTGGCCGCTTTTGAGGGCGGCGCGCGCTGGATCGTTCTGTGCGATACCAATGGCGGGACATTGCCGCAGGAGATCGGCCAGATCACTGGAGAGGTCATCAAGGCGGGCATCCCGGGTGATCGGCTGGGCATTC
>NZ_JAIPUS010000082.1 GCF_020055675.1 Marivita sp. | reverse complement strand
AGGCGTCCTTCGGATTACTGGTCCTGCGGGGCGAACAGCCCCTTGAACTCGGGATCGGCGTAGTAGCGCAGCTTCTGCGCGACGGCGGTGGCTTGCCCCTGCACGCGCAGGAGCTGGTTTTCCGGGCGGAGCTGCATGATTTCATCGGGGGTGAGCAGATCGCGGCCCGTGAGGTTGTTGCTGAAGCTGGGGCCGTCACCGGGCTTGAAGCTGTCGGTCTGAAACCCGGCGGTTTCCTGACCCATCATCTGGCTCAGCCACTTGGCCGTCTCGAAATCATTGACCCCGAAGACCTGCTGCACCCCCGCATTGGCAATGAAGGTGCCCGCGCGTTCGCCGTAGAGATCCTTGAGCTGGCTCATGTCCTGCAGGATTGGCCAGAGCTGCAACCCATAGCCTGCCATCAGCCCCATGGCGCGCTCTACGGCCTCCAGGCGGCCCAGAGCGGCAAACTCGTCCAGGAGGAACAGCGTGGGCGTCTTGAGGCCCTGTGCGGCCCCCTGAGTGCCGACAGGGCCGCTCGGAGAGGTCACAGAGGCTTCTGCGTCCCGTGCAATGTCCTGAAGGGCCTGAGAGACCAGAAGGCGCAGCCAGCGGCTGTAGGCGTCCATCCGGTTCGGCGGCAGCACCAGAAACACCGAAGCGATCCGGTGACGCAGATCGGAGAACTGAAAATCCGACCGCGATGTGACCTTTGCAATGCGCGGGCTGTCCAGGAAATGCGTGTGGCGCTGTGCGTTCGACAGGACGGAGGCGGCTTCGCGATCCGCCTTGCCGAGAAAGCGGTTGGCGGCGCGGGCGATCAGCCCGCCCGCCGCATCGCTGTCCTGCATCAGCTCCAGAAGCGCCTTCAGCCGATCAGGGGGCAGGGTGAGATATTCCCGTACGGTGGCCAGCGTCCGGCGGTCGCGGTCTTCGTGGCAGACGCAGAATATGATCAGTCCGCCAAGGATGGCCTTGGCCTCCTCGTTCCAATGCGCTTCCGTCACCTGTCCCGGCGGGTCCATCACCAGCGCCTCTGTCAGGGAGGTCGCATCCTCGCCCAGATCGAGGCTGTCCGGTGTCAGCCGGTCAAGCGGGTTGTAGGCGGCAGAGGGCAGGCCGGAGACCTTGCCAGTGTCGCTGACACCAAACGGATCGAGGACATGGACCGTTCCGAACCGCCGCCGGGCTTCCCCGGCGATCCGGGCATTCTCACCCTTTGGGTCGATGACCAGAACCGAGCGGTTCGCCGCCAGCAGGTTGGGGATCACGGTGCCGACGCCTTTCCCGGCGCGTGTCGGCGCAAGGGTGATCAGGTGGGCCGGGCCGTCATAGCGCAGCAGCCGACCCGTATGCGGATTGCGCCCGATCAGAAGGCCGTCTTCCCGCTGGAGCTTCTTCAGCTCCTTGCGGTTGGCAAAGCGCGCCGAGCCGTGGCTGTCGCCCGTCAGCCCGAAGAAGGCATCCGCCCCGGAGGCCATGCGCCAATACTGGAACCCGAAGATTCCACCGACAAAAATCAACGGGCCGAAGACCAGCCACTGCCATGCGCTTTGGCCGGGCGGCTGGTCGAAGACGGCGAAGACGAACGGGGTGGCGACGAGTGCTCCGATTATCGCACCGAACAGGACTGCACCGATCATCCATCCCAACAGGATGGGTGTGAAGATCAATCGACTGAAGAACCGAAACAGCCCTCCGAAGGCGAGCATCACGCCCCGCATCAGGACGGTGTTTCCGGGTCAGAGCCGGACGGGGCAGGGGAGGGCGACCCGGAGGATGTCCCCCAGTCCGCGAAGGCCTTGCGATCCTGTTCGCGGGGCAGGTTGCGGATCAGCCGGTCGAGCATCGAAGCGGCCCCGGTATCCCGCTCTGCAAGATCGAGGAGGGCACCGCCGAGGATCACCTTGCGCCGTGTGTCGAGTTTGCGCTGCCTGGTGGCTTCCCGGTTCTTCAGCGCCTGAAGACGGGCCTTGGCCTGGGCGTAGCGTTTCTCGGCGCGCTCAAGTTCGGTTTCTGCCAAATCACTGCCCTCACGAGTTAAAATGTTACTGGTTGATGGTGAGCTTTACACGATCAACTTTAGCGCTTACCCGTAGGCCTGTAAAGGACAAGGGCGCACTTATGCAAACTCTCCACCTGCGGTTCCGAGATTTGCGTGCGATCTCTCTGGGGCCACGCCCCGACCGATGGTCATCCCCTTCGATCCGTTCCGTATCGAGATGGAAGGGCGCGCAGCCCCTTCCAAATCATCCCAGCCCAACCTCAGCGGTTGGATCGCGTCCCGCAATGTCGCGCCAGCGTCTCGCCCGATGCCCCACGGTGGGGGCCGGTCTGCCGCTGACATCTCCCTTGCGGAAGGCGTGGATCGTCGGACCTGTCGGTGCCGATCCACGCCGGGTTTGCCCCCGGCAAACCGCCAGTGAACTGTCCCCATATCCCACCCCCCACGAGGCTGGGGATTTGGGGGCAGATCACTGGCAAGCCCGCGCCTCGGAGAGCCGTTGGCTCGCCTCAAGCGGGCTG
>NZ_JAIPUS010000018.1 GCF_020055675.1 Marivita sp. | reverse complement strand
AGATTGTCTTGATCCGTGATCTCGTCGATCAAGCCCCAAGCCAGCGCGTCTTCGGTGGCGATTTTTTGCCCAGCCATCAGGATCATCTTGGCGCGCGACGATCCGACAAGCGTTGCCAAGCGGGCCGGGTCAGAGGGTTGGGGTAAAAAGCCCAGCTTCATGACCGGGTAAAAGACCTTTGTTCCCGGCACCGCGATGCGCAGATCGCACGCCAGAACCATGCCCATCGCACCCCCCGCGACAGTCCCGTTCAGCGCCGCGATGGTGAGTCCCGGATGACGTGCCAGAGCGCCCGAAAGCCGTTCCCACAACGGGCTCTTTGCGAGCCCGGCTTTTGCAGCCTCAAGGTCGGCCCCGGCGGAAAACACCTTGCCCAGGCCGGTCAGCAGGATCGCACGGGCGTCGTACGCGTCCTCGATGCCTGTGCACAGCGCCTCCAGCATGTCGGCGGTCAGCGAGTTGGCCTTGTCCGGGCGGTTGATGGTCAGCCTGCACAGCGTGCCGCCGTTTTCAACGTCGATCACGTCAGGCCAACCTTCTGCCGGATGCTCTCGTCCCGGAGCGAAATTTCCGATCCGGCGAAGC
Organism: Marivita sp.; assembly: GCF_020055675.1. Taxonomy (GTDB): domain Bacteria; phylum Pseudomonadota; class Alphaproteobacteria; order Rhodobacterales; family Rhodobacteraceae; genus Marivita. The sequence goes on along the minus strand of NZ_JAIPUS010000018.1, from coordinate 61,693 downwards.
CATCCGCCTCGGGTCCGCACATCCACAGCAGCGCACGGGCCGGCCAGTCGGCCGGGATATGCTCGGACCAATCAAGCTGGCTCACCGGGTTTATGCCGCTGGCCTTTATCTCTTTTTGCATCTGCGTCGCGACGGTGCCCGGCGACAGCCCCATTGCGCGAATGCCCTTTTCGCCCATTTCCTTGTGCAGGCACATGGTCAGCATTGCGGCGCCCGCCTTGGACGCGCAGTAATGCGACCATGCCTCCACCGGGCCATGCGCCGCGCCGGAACTCACGGTCAGAATGGTACCGCCGCCGGCGTGTTGCATCACTGGCAACGCGGCGCGTATTCCGTGGAAAACGCCCTTGAGATTGATGTCGATCGCCTGCCCCCAGGCTTCGGGATCGACCTCCTCTATTCGCGAGATCGGGTCGATCACGCCCGCGTTGTTGACCAGGATATCAAGCCCGCCAAAGGCCGTTACGCAGTTTTCGACAGCCTGTTCCATTTCCCAGAAGCGGCTAATGTCGCAGGGAATCGCGACGGCGCGGGAGCCGATGTCTCCGGCGAGATCGGCAATGCTGTCAGCCGAGCGCGCAACAAGCGCAACATTGGCGCCGGCGTCCGCGAACGCCCGTGCAGCCTCCGCCCCGATGCCACGGCTGGCCCCGGTGATGAGAGCGGTCTTTCCGGTCAAATCGGTCATGTGACATCCTCCGTTCTGGTCATCTCACTGCTACTGCGGACAGCAGCCAGCGTCCACCCACTTGACCCGGCCGAGCAAGCGTTCGAAGGTATGGATGCAATCTGTGTCAAAGGAAATTCCATGCATCGTCTTGTTCGCGTTTCTTCGGGGGTGGTCCTTGCCTTGGGCCTGACGTCCGGCACCGCAATGGCCGAACTGACCGCGCAGCAGGTCTGGACCAGCCTTGAATCCACGTTCAAAGGGTTTGGCTATTCCGTCACCGCCACGGAAATACCCGATGACGACGGGCTGACCGTGTCCGACATCGACCTGCGCTACTCAGGGGCCGAAGATGACAGCCGCATCAGGATCACGATGGACGGGATCGATCTGATCGAGGCCGCAGACGGGTCGGTCCTGATGACCCTGCCCGCTGCCATCCCGATCTCGATCTCTGCGACACCCGAGGGCGATGCACCGGTCACGATGATGCTGGGCTATGGCACGGACGCCATGGAAACAGTCGTTTCCGGCGAACCCGGCAACATGACCTATGCATTTGTTGCGAACCAATTGACAATGTCGCTGATCGACCTGGCGATAGATGGCAAGGAGATCAGCCGCGAGGATGCGCGGTTCGACCTCGTGTTCGATGATGTCACCGGCAAGATTGTCGCCGATACCAGGGACGGGGTGCAGATCGTCCAGGATACGCGAGCCGGCTCGGCCAGTTATGATCTGGCGTTTACGAATCCCGATGGTGGCGAGGCGATGATCCTGGCCGGGGCGATGGAGGCGTTTGCCGCCGAGAGTGACAGCACATTGCCCGAAGGATTCGACTCCAGTGATCCGCAAAGCCTTGCGGCCGGCGGGTTTGCCGCCGACGGGTCCGTGAGCTATGAAGACGGGCAGTCGCAATTCGCCTTCACCGAAGATAACGGAACAACCGCGGGGACGACCGGCAGCGCTTCGGTCGCGCTGGATTTCTCGATGGACGACACCGCGTTGTCCTACAGCCTTGGCGCGACCGGGCAAACGGTCTCGATGTCGGGTCCGGAGATGCCTGTGCCATTGGATTTCAAGATGGCGGAAACCGCGCTGAACCTTACTGCCCCGATCGCCGAGGCGGACACGCCGCAGGATATGGCGATGGGTATTGCGCTCCGCGGGTTCGAATTATCGGATGTCATCTGGAACATCATCGATCCAGAGACGATCCTGCCGCGCGACGCTGCCACCATCGCGCTTGACCTGACCGGAAAGGTCACGCCCGGCGTCAACCTGTTTGATCCCGAAGCCATGGCTCGGGTCGAGGAAACCCGGGTGGCACCGGGGGAATTGAACGCGCTGACGCTCAACGATCTCACCGTCGAGCTTGCCGGCGCCACAATGGGCGGGACCGGATCATTCACCTTCGATAACGAGGATATGGAGACCTTTGGAGGTTTTCCGCGCCCGACAGGATCCGTGGAACTGACGTTTGACGGGGTGAACGCGCTGATCGACAAGCTGATTTCGATGGGTCTTGTCACCGAGGAAGACGCTATGGGCGCGCGCATGATGATGAGCATGTTCGCTGTGCCGGGTGACGGGGAGGACAGCCTCAAATCGTCGCTCACGATCAACGAACAGGGGCATGTCCTCGCGAACGGAATGCGAATCCAGTAGCGGCGTCAAGCGGGGCGTCAGCCCGCCATCAGGTCCGGCAGGTCGCCGTTCAATCCGGCCGCCTCTCGGATGAAGGTCCGTCGCGCAGCGGGCATGGTGTTGATCGCCGCCATGCCCAGATCGCGACCTGCCCGCAGGATCGGGTTGTCGCTTGAAAACAGGCGGTTGAACAAGTCCGTTGCAGTCAGAAGCGTTGCCGTGTCGAACCTGCGCCATTGCTCGTAGCGGGCCAGGACCTGCGGGCTTGCAAAATCCTCGCCGCGCCGCACCGCGTGGCCGATCACATGCGCCAGGGCTGCGACATCGCGCAGACCGGCGTTCAAGCCTTGGCCTGCGATCGGGTGCATCCCGTGCGCCGCGTCACCCACCAGCGCGACCCTGTCCGCGACAAAGCGGTTCGCCACGGTCAGCCCCAGCGGATAGGTGAACCGTGCGCCTGCAAGTGAAATCTCGCCCAGGAAATCGCCGAAACGCGGGCGCAGCACGGTCAGGTAATCCGCGTCCGACAGCGCATTGATCTCTTGCGCCAGACCCGTGCGCTCGCTCCAGACAATCGAGGAGCGGTTGCCGGTGAGCGGCAGGATTGCCAACGGCCCGGCGGGAAGGAAAAGCTGATGCGCGACCCCGCCATGCGGCTTTTCATGCCCGATCGCGCAGACCAGCGCGGTCTGCGGATAATCCCATTCGGTGCGGCGCACGCCGGCGCGCTGACCGGTGCCGCTTTGGCGTCCATCGGCGCCCACGATCAACCGCCCGGATACCACTTCGCCCGACGCCAGTGTCACTGACGCGCCCGAGGCCGTGACCGTCTGATCCACCACCGAGTCCCCGGCCAGATGCGTCACCAAAGGCTCTGCCGCCATCGCCTCGAGCAGCGCGCGCCGCAGATATCGGTCTTCGAGCATATGGCCCATCGGGCCTTCTTCGATCTCCGCGCTGTCAAAGTGCAGACCCAGAAACACCTCGGCATCGCCTGCGCGCCCGTCGCTGACCTTGATCTCGGTCATCGGCTGCGCATCGGCTTTCAACCCGTCCCACAGCCCCAGCGCTGTGAGCATTCGGACAGAGGCGAGGGCAAGCGCATAGGAGCGTCCATCGAAATTGTCACTGCGCCGGGCACCTTCGGGGCGGGCGTCGATGACGGTGCTGCGAAGGCCCGACCGGGCCGCCGCCAGGGCCAGCATGGGACCATTCAGGCCGCCGCCGACGATAAGGATATCGGATCTCGTGTTCATATCCCGAGATATGGAGGCGCAGGCGGGATTGTCCATGCGCTTCTCTGCCGCTACCGTCGCGCCAAATGACAGGGCAGGGGAGACAAGCATGACCGACTGGCAGGATATGACGGCCGCCGATCTTGGACGCGGCATTGACGCAGGAGAGATCGATCCGGTCGCGTTGACCCGAACCTACCTCGATGCCATCGACGCGCATGAACATCGCGACCGCATCTACGCCCGCCTGACCCCTGAACGCGCTTTGGCCGAGGCCGAGGCTGCGCGGGAGCGGGCGCGTTTGAACCTGCGCCGCTCGCCGCTGGACGGTGTTCCGATCAGTTGGAAAGACCTGTTCGATACCGCTGGCGTGGTGACAGAAGCCGGATCCAAACTGCTGGACGGGCGGACACCCGACACCGATGCCGAGGTTCTGCAAGCCGCCACCCACCGGGGGCTGGTGTGCCTTGGCAAGACGCATCTGAGCGAGCTGGCGTTTTCCGGTCTGGGCCTGAACCCCAGAACCGCCACATCCCCCAACATCCACGACCCCGACAACGCGCCGGGCGGGTCGTCATCGGGGGCGGCCGCCTCGGTCGCGTTCGGTCTTGCCCCCGCTGCCATCGGGTCGGACACGGGCGGGTCGGTCCGTGTCCCCTCCGCGTGGAACGACCTTGTGGGCCTCAAGACCACCGCCGGAGTGCTCAGCCTCAAGGGCGCGGTGCCGTTGGCCGCGAACTTCGACACCGTTGGTCCCTTGGGCAAATCGGTCGAGGATGCCGCCCTGCTGTTTGCCATCATGAAGGGCGAAAACCCCATCGACATGATGCCCGGCAATCTCAAGGGACGGCGGTTCGCGCGTCTGACCACCACGGCGCTGGAGGATCTGCGCGACGACCCGCGCAGTGGCTTTGATCACGCGGTTCAGCGTTTCAAGGAGGCCGGGGCCGAGATCGTCGACATTGCCGTGCCCGAACTCGAGACCGCGATGGCGCTGTCGGCGATCCTTTACAGCGCCGAAGCCTACGGCACCTGGAAAGACGTGATCGAGGCCAATCCGGACGCGATGTTCGCCGAGATCCTTGCGCGGTTCCGATCCGGCAAGGCGTTTTCCGCCGCCGATTACGTGGCCGCCTGGCACACTCTGGAACGCTGTCGGACGACCTATCTTCAGGCCACAGCCGGATTCGACGCGGTGCTCTGCCCGACATGCCCGATCACGCCGCCGAACGTGGACCGTTTGATGACCGACAGTGACTATTACGTCACAGAAAATCTGCTGACCCTGCGCAACACACGCATCGGCAACCTGATGGGGGTCTGTGCCCTGACCCTGCCCACCGGCACGCCGTCATGCGGGGTGTCACTGATGGCGCAACCCTTTGATGAACGACGGTTGTTGCGACTTGGGCTGGCGGCGGAACGGGCATTGGCCTGAAAGCCACAACAGGCTGACCGTCACGCTCTTTTTCTGGACGCCGCCGCCCCGCCTATGTAATTTGCCCCCAAAGAGGGCGCTGACGACCCTTGATCAGAGGCAGTATTGGCATGTTTCCCGACCGGTTTTCAAACCTTCCGGCCTATGCGTTTCCGCGTCTGCGCGCCCTGTTGGACGTGCATGAACCGGGTGGGCCGGTGATTCACATGTCGATCGGAGAGCCGAAACACGCCTTTCCGGCGTGGATCTCCGAGATCCTCATGCAGAACATGGCCGGGTTCAACAAGTACCCGCCCAACGAAGGCACGCCCGAACTGCGCGGCGCAATCCGCGACTGGGTGCAGCGGCGCTATGGTGTCGTCCTTGATGCCGACGCGCAGATCATGGCGCTGAATGGCACGCGCGAGGGGCTCTACAACGTTGGCATGGCGCTGTGTCCAGAAACCAAGAACGGGGCCCAGCCCGTGGTTCTGATGCCGAACCCGTTCTACCAGGTCTACCTGATCTCGGCGATTTCGGTCGCGGCGGAGCCGGTGTTCGTCAACGCGACCGAAGCGACGGGCCATCTGCCGGATTTCGAGGGCCTGTCCGATGACGTCCTGAACCGCACCGCGCTGGCCTATGTCTGTTCACCCGCCAATCCGCAGGGCGCCGTGGCCGACCGGGACTATTGGGAACGGCTGATCGCGCTGGCGGAAAAGCACGATTTCCGGATTCTCGCCGACGAGTGCTACTCCGAGATCTACCGCGACATGCCGCCCGTGGGCGCTTTGCAGGTGGTGCAGGAGATGGGGGCCGATCCCGAACGCGTGCTGATCTTCCATTCGCTGTCCAAACGCTCCAACCTGCCGGGTCTGCGGTCGGGCTTCGTGGCGGGTGGTCCCGAATCGATCCGGCGCCTCCAGCAATTGCGCAACTATTCAGGCGCACCTCTGCCCCTGCCGCTTCAGGCCGTGGCCGAGGCGGTGTGGAGGGACGAGACGCATGTCGAAGAAAACCGCGCGCTTTATGCCGAGAAATACGCGCTGGCCGACCGCATCTTCGGCAATGTGCCGGGCTACCGGTCACCGCAGGCGGGGTTCTTCCTGTGGTTGCCGGTGGATGACGGTGAAGCGGCGGCTTTGAAGCTTTGGCAGGAAACCGGCGTTCGGGTTCTGCCCGGTGCCTACCTGTCGCGCGACACCGAGACCGGCAATCCCGGCACGCAGTATATCCGGGTCGCCATGGTGGCCCCGAAAGACGAAACCGAAAGCGGCCTGACGAAGATCAGGGACTGCCTGTATGGCAGCAAAGACCAATAAAGAGGCGAAGGATGGCATATCAGGCGCGGGGGCGTGACCCCCTCTTTGACAGCAACATGCAGGCTGCGATCGAAAAACGTGGCAAGGAACTGGGTGGCTTCTTGCTCATGGCGCTGGGCGCATTGGCGGCCTCGATGATCTGGTCCTATTCGCCTGCCGACCCGAGCTGGCTGTCCGCCACCGATGCCCCGGTGCAAAACTGGCTTGGTCGTGCCGGAGCGTCGGTCGCGGCCCCCTTGTTCATGATTGTCGGCTGGGCCAGCTGGGGTCTTGCGCTGGTCCTTCTGGTCTGGGGCGCCCGTCTTGCCCTGCACAAGGGCGAAAACCGCGCGCTGACCTGCCTGATCTTCGCGCCGATCTGGGTGGCCCTGGCGGCTGTCTATGCCGCGGGTGTCCCTGAAACCACCGCCTGGACCCACAGCTTTGGTCTTGGTGGTCTGTTCGGCGACATGATGATGGGTGCGATCCTGACGATCCTGCCTTTGGGCACGACATTCGCGCTCAAGCTGATGATGTTGCTTCTGGGCGGTCTGGTTCTGATCATGGGCGCCTTCGTGCTTGGCTTTACCAAGGCTGAATTGTCCCGCATGGCCCGTTTTCTCGTGGTTGGTGTGATCATGGTTTACGCCACGCTGCTGTCGCTTCTGGGCAAAGGTGCATCCGGTGCGATTTCTGCCGCGCGCGACATGCAGGCGCGCAACGCCGACCGCCGCGCCCAGCGGGCGCAGGACGAGGCCGATGCCGCAGAGTGGGCCGCAGCGCAGTCCGCCGAACCCCGTGTCACCCGCGTCGCTGCGCCATCGCCGCAAACGGTCGATCCGCAGCCTGATACCCCCCATCCCGTGGTGCAGATGCCGCAAAAAACAGGCATCCTGTCCAAGATGCCATCGCTCATGCGCCGCGCCGATCCGCAGCCAGAGCTGGTCGAGACGTGGCCTACAGGGGATTTGCCGGAAACGCTGCCGGGTGACGACCGTGTGCGCGCCAAGATTGCCGATGCGATCAAGTCCCGCGTGCGCAGCAACCCGTCTGTGACCTCCGCCGTCGCCGCCCCGTTGACCAAAGGACGTGGCCGCGGCCCGGACCCGCTGATCTTCAAGCCGAATCCCGACTTGCCGCCAGAGCCGCCCGTGACAGCACGTCCTGAACCGGCGATGCGCGCCGAGCCGCCTGTCACCGCGGGCACTTATGCGCCGCAGGCTGCCTATGCAGGCGCGCCGGACGAGAATACCCTGGACGATATGACCGATTGGGACGATTACGGCGATGCCGCCCCCGAACCGCAGGCCGCCCCGTCGATCCCGCGCCCACCCGCGCCCGACCCGGACGCCCGCAAGGTTGTCCAACAGCCACAGCGCAAACCGGTTCAGCCCTCCAGGCGTGCAAAGGCCGAGGCTCAGCCGAGCCTGCAATTCGAAGACACCCAGACAGATTATGAATTGCCGCCGCTTGGTCTCTTGATGGACCCCTCCACGATCGAACGCCACCACCTCAGCGACGAGGCGCTGGAAGAGAACGCGCGCATGCTGGAAACGGTGCTTGATGACTACGGCGTAAAGGGCGAGATCGTGAGCGTTCGCCCCGGCCCGGTTGTCACCATGTACGAGCTGGAACCCGCGCCGGGTCTCAAGGCGTCCCGCGTGATCGGGCTCGCCGATGACATCGCCCGGTCGATGTCCGCGCTGTCTGCACGCGTGTCCACCGTGCCCGGTCGCAGCGTGATCGGGATCGAACTGCCCAATGAAAACCGCGAGATGGTGTCCTTCCGGGAAATTCTGTCCACGCGCGATTACGGAGACGGAACACAAAAGCTTCCGCTCGCGCTGGGCAAGGACATAGGTGGCGACCCGATTGTCGCAAACCTTGCCAAGATGCCTCATCTGCTGATCGCAGGCACCACCGGCTCGGGGAAATCGGTCGCGATCAACACCATGATCCTGTCGTTGCTCTACAAGCTCAGCCCACAGGATCTGCGCCTTGTCATGATCGACCCCAAGATGCTGGAACTCAGCGTCTATGATGGCATCCCGCATCTGCTTTCTCCCGTGGTCACCGACCCCAAGAAAGCGGTTGTCGCCCTCAAGTGGGTCGTGGGCGAGATGGAAGACCGCTACCGCAAGATGTCCAAGATGGGCGTGCGCAATATCGACGGCTACAACAGCCGCGTGGCGGACGCGCTGAGCAAGAACGAAATGTTCGAACGCACCGTGCAGACCGGTTTTGACGACGAAACCGGCGAGCCGATCTTCGAGACCGAGGAAATCCAGCCGGTCAAAATGCCCTATATCGTCGTCATCGTGGACGAGATGGCCGATCTGATGATGGTCGCGGGCAAGGAGATCGAAGCCTGCATACAGCGGCTGGCGCAGATGGCGCGGGCGAGCGGAATTCACCTGATCATGGCCACGCAGCGCCCCTCCGTCGATGTCATCACCGGCACGATCAAGGCGAACTTCCCGACGCGGATTTCCTTCCAGGTGACGTCGAAGATCGACAGCCGCACCATCCTTGGCGAAATGGGCGCCGAGCAATTGCTGGGGCAGGGCGACATGCTCTATATGGCCGGCGGAGCCCGGATCACCCGGTGCCACGGGCCTTTCGTGTCGGACGAAGAGGTCGAAGAGATCGTCACCCACCTCAAGGCTTACGGCCCGCCGGAATATGTCAACGGCGTTGTACAAGGCCCCGAGGACGAAAAAGCCGACAACATCGACGCTGTACTTGGCCTGAATACCGGCGGGAACACCGATGGCGAAGACGCGCTTTACGATCAGGCCGTGGGCATCGTTGTGCGCGACCGCAAATGTTCCACCTCCTATATCCAGCGCAAGCTGGCAATCGGCTACAACAAGGCCGCCCGACTGGTCGAGCAGATGGAGGAAGAAGGGGTGGTTTCGGCTGCCAATCATGTCGGAAAACGCGAGATCCTGGTGCCAGAGCAGTAAGGACCTGCCGATCCGGTCACAAAAACGGGCGCTGCTATCGCATAACAGCGCCCGGTTCGCCATATAAGGTCCAACGCGTTTCGAGCAGACAGGACCAAACCCTATGCGATTCCCTTTCATCGGCCTGGTGACCATGCTTGCATGGATGTTGGCACTGCCCGCGCAGGCCCAGCAGCTCTCCCTTGGGGCGCTGTCCAATTATCTCAACCAACTGACCAGCGCCGAAGGCAGCTTCACCCAAATAAACGCCGACGACACGATTTCGACCGGCACGCTTTATTTGCGCCGCCCCGGCACGGTGCGCTTCGAATACAACCCACCGGAACAGGCGCTTGTGATGGCCAACAACGGCACGGTGGTGGTCTTCGACCGCAAGCTGAACAGCGAGCCGAACACATACCCGCTCAACCGAACCCCGCTGGGGCTGATCCTCGCCCGCAACGTCGACCTGACCCGCGCCAACATGGTGGTGGCCCACGGTTATGACGGCACTGCCACGACGGTGACCGCGCAGGACCCGGAGAACCCGGAATACGGCAGCATCGAGCTCAAGTTCACCAACGACCCGGTCGAGCTGCGCCAGTGGGTCATCACCGACGATGGCGGCAGCCAAACCACGGTTGTCCTGGGCGCGCTTGAGCGCAAGCAACTGGCGGACCGTCTGTTCAACATCGAGATGGAGCGCCGGGCATCCCGCTGATCCGGCGTCGCTTGCGGCCTGTCTCACGCGGCGATGGGCACGGTCCGGCGCCGGTGTTGCGCAGACCGTCCGCCCCTTGTTGCCATTGGTGCGACTGCATATCTCAATGGGACACTTACAGGAGACCCATCATGCAGTTCCAGCTGAACACCGACAGCCACATTCAGGGCGATGAGCGCCTGGCCGAGATTGCCGAGACCACCGTGAGCGGCGCCTTGGGGCATCTGACCGACCGGCTCTCGCGGGTGGAGGTGCACCTCGTTGATGTCAACGGGGCAAAGGGCGGTGCGGATGATATCCAATGCACGGTCGAAGCACGTCCCGAGGGGATGCAGCCGCAGACTGTCACGCATGCCGATGCCGATGTCGACGCGTCGCTGCGGGGGGCCGGCAAAAAGATGCGGGCGCTGCTGGAAAGCGAGTTCGGCAAGCTCGACAAACGCCGCTAGGCGGAACGGAGGCTGCCCCTGTCTGTCAGGCAGGGCTTGCCCCGAGGCCATGACAGGTTAACGAAAGCTTAAAGGGTCAGAAGCGCTCACCCATTGTTTCGCGCGCGAAACAATGGGTCCGCAACGGACTTACCTGCGCACGTTGCAGGTGGCGAGTTGGCCTTGGTATCTCCGGGCGCGTGATGCGATCTCGTCAGAGACACGCAGGAGCCATGATTTGCCGTTGTATGTTCCACGGGAAAATCCGGTGCGGCCTTCGTGATAGGCGAGGTACTGACTGCGCGCATCGTAGAGTGAAATGCCAAGGCTGCGGTTCGATCCGGCCATGTACCAGCCCATGAAATCCGCAGCATCGCGAATATTGTTGCGCCGTGCGCGGAAGGCGCGTTGATCTTCTTGGTACTCTTCCCACGTCCCGTTCAGCGCCTGGCTATAGCCGAAGGCCGAGCTTTGCCGCCCGACCGGGATGACTCCGAGCTTGTACTGGAACGGCGTCCGCGCGTCCGACTTGAACTTGCTTTCCTGGTACATTGCCGCCATCTGAACATGCACCGGCACGCCCCATTTGCGCTCCGCGGCGCGAAACGCCCTCAAGTAGCCGGGGCGCTGCTTCAGGATCGAACAGGCATTGTCCAGGTCACGCGGCGCCGATGTGCCGCCGCCGCCACCACAGGAGGCCGCAAGCAAGACAATCACCAAGGCGCGAAAGAATCTGCTCATGGGCCTCTCGCATATTTATCGAAGACGGTTGCTCCGTCTTTCGGATTGAGCAATCTATACCGCATTCCGAGGATCGAGGAAATCACATTTCCTCGGGCCGGCAAGTTCCTGTTTTTCCATGAAAAACCGATGTGTCCCCATGTTGCACAGACTGTTTCTCTGAAAATTGCCTCACCAATTGGACAATTTGTCGAAAATCGGGCAAGTAGGGGGCAACGGATGGGACACATGATCAGACAACGCGCAAAATACAACATCGGCCAGGTCGTTCGTCATCGCCGCCACCCCTTCCGGGGCGTGGTTTTTGACGTCGATCCGGAATTCAACAATACCGAAGAGTGGTACGAAGCGATCCCCGAGGACAGCCGACCGGCCAAGAAACAGCCGTTCTATCATCTGCTGGCCGAGAACGATCAAAGCTTTTACGTGGCCTACGTTTCGGAACAGAACCTCATCGCCGATTACTCAGGCGAACCCGTTGAACACCCCGATGTGCCGGACCTGTTCGGCACCTTCGAGGATGGCAGCTACGAGCTGCATTTCCAGTACAACTGACTCTCTTCTCTCCTAGTTTGCCACGAACCTAATGAGTGCCGGGCTCCCGAAAGGGGGCCCTTTTACTTTTTGGGCAACAGGGAAACGAAGCGGTCTAATTGCGAGTCGGCGATCGACCAGTCACAGACCAGCCGCCCGCGCAGCATGGCTTCGGCGTCGCCTGTCTCCAGCGATCCGCCGGACAGGGCATATGTGGCCCCGGCCGCCTTCAGAGTCTGGTGCAGCGCGCGGGGGGCTTCGAAGAAGATCATGTTGGCGGTCACGTCATTGACGATCTGCACCTGCGGGCAGCCGTCCATACCGGCCAGAAGATGCGCTGCCTTGGCATTGGCGCGGCGTGCCATATCCAGCCAGAGATCGTTGCGCAAATAGCCCGCCATTTGCGCCGAAAGGTAGCGATGCTTGGAGAACAGATGCCCGCCGCGCTTGCGCCGCAGTTCGAATTCCCACGCTTTGGCCGGATCGAAAAAGATCACGGCTTCGACCCCCATGAGCCCGTTCTTGGTCCCGCCGAACACTGCCACGTCGACGCCCAGTTTCCATGTCATCTCGGCGGGCGTACACTCAAGCGCGACAATCGCGTTGGCAAAGCGCGCGCCGTCCAGATGGATCGGCAGATCATACGAGGCGGCCACTTTGCAGAGCGCTTTCAGCGCGTCCAGCGTATAGACATTCCCCATTTCCGTCACTTGCGTGATCGATACCGCGCCGCGGCGGGGGCCATGCACGCCGCGATTGCCCTGGCTTTCGATGGCACGGGCCAGCGTGTCGGGTGTCATCCGGTCCGGGCCGTCCACAAGTGTCAGCTTGGCGCCGCCAGTGTAGAATTCCGGTGCGTTGCACTCGTCTTCTTCGATATGCGCCACCGGGGTGCAGAAGATCGTGTCGAAGGGCTCGGTCAAGGTGGCCAGCGCCAACGCGTTCGCGGCGGTGCCGGTCGAGACAAGGTAGACGGCAGCCTCCGGCGCTTCGAACAGGTCGCGGAGGCGTTGGCGCACCTCGTCCATCATCGGGTCCGCCCCATAGCCCATGACATGGCCTGCGTTGGCCTCGGCCAGCGTGTCCAAGACGGCTTGCGGCACTGGACCGCTGTTGTCGGAGGCGAAAAACATCAGGTTGGCTCCTCGATGATGTGATCTTCCCAGTCGTCCTCGTGCACCTCGAATTCCGGCACGGTTGCGTTCCGCATCGAAACGCCCGCGCTGTGAACGGTGTCGGGGGTGCCCGAAATCAGCGGGTGCCAGTCGTAAAGCGGCTTGCCCTCCCACAACAGGCGATAGGCGCAGGTCTGCGGCATCCAATATGCGTGACTGTCGATATTCGACGGCTTGAGCACGATGCATTCCGGCACGAACTGGTGCCGGATGTCATATTGCGCGCAGCGGCAGGTGCTGTCGTCGAACAGGCGGCAGGCGACGCAGGTCAACTCCACATGGCCCGTCTCTTCGTCCTCCAGTTTGTTGAGACAGCATTTGCCGCAGCCATCACACAGCGCCTCCCATTCCTTCGGGCCAAGGTCGGTGAGCGCCTTGTGCTCCCAGAACCTGGGCGCAAGTTCGCTGCGGTCGATCGGATCATCGCTCATAGCGCGGTCAGAACCGTGCGGGCTTTGGCACAGTCGGCCTCCATCTGCACAACAAGGGCGTCAATGCTGTCGAATTTTTCTTCGGGGCGCAGGAAATCCACCAGCGCGACCGACACTGTCGCGCCGTAAAGATCGCCGGTGAAATCGAAAAGGAAGGTTTCCAGGTTGGCCCGGTTTTCCCCGAACATCGGCCGGACCCCGATCGAGGCGGCACCAAGATAGGATCCGGCATGCGGACCATCCAGAACATCGACCAGCACCGCGTACACGCCAAGCTTGGGCGGGTGCAATCCGTCGATGGACATGTTGGCGGTCGGGTATCCAAGGTCCCGGCCGCGCTGTTCGCCGGTAATCACGGGACCCTCGATCCGGTGCCAGTGGCCCAGCATCTCGGCGGCCACGCGGGGGTTGCCGTCGGACAGCGCGGTGCGGATTGCCGTCGAGGACACGGCGCCAGAGGAGGCGGTCACAAGCTCGGCCACGGTGACGCCGAACCCTAGTTTCTTGCCCGAGGCGATGAGGGTGTCGACAGTCCCGGCCCGCGCCTTTCCAAAACAGAAATCTGCGCCGACCACGACATGCCGCAGGCCGAGCCCATCTGCGATGACCTTCCTGGAGAATGCGTCCGGGCTGAGCTCTGCCAAGTGCAGGTTGAAGTTGAGTTCATACAGAATTTCGACCCCGAGCTTGTTCAGTCGCGTTGCGCGGGCCTCGGCGCTCATCAGGCGGAAGGGCGGGGCGTCAGGCCTGAAATATTCGCGCGGATGCGGTTCGAATGTCAGGATGCCGAGCGGCGCGTCCGGCACTGCGTCGCGCGCCTGTTGGATCACCGCCTGATGGCCGGAATGCACGCCGTCGAAATTGCCAATGGCGACAGTTGCGCCCTTGTCCCCGTCAGAGACGAATTGGTAATCCCGTACGATTTTCATAGTCCGAGCACTAGCCGGGGCTTCGTGGCGTTGCAATCCCCGCACCGTGGCGGTCGGGGCGATTTTCCGGGAGTGGACCACTGCGGATGCGTCAACGCCTCCGCGCCGGTGGCGAGATCAGTCGAATTTACGCGACGGCGCGAGTACCTTGGCCTCGCCCATGAGGACTTTCTTGCCATCGACAGAGCAATGACAGTCCAGCGTCACGCGGCGTTTCGCGATGTCGATATCGATCACCCTGACCTCGGCATAGACCATGTCGCCGGGGCGGACCGGAGCGAGAAACTTTAGCGTTTGACCCATATAGACGGTGCCATGACCGGGAAGCTGTTCCCCGATCACCGCCGAGATCAGACCAGCGGTCAGCATCCCGTGCGCGATACGTCCTTCGAAGATCGTATCCTGTGCGTAGTCTTCGTCGAGATGGACCGGGTTCCGGTCGGTCGAGATTTGCGCGAACATCTCGATGTCCCGATCCGTCACCTCTTTGCGCAGGTGGCGGGACATGCCCATTTCGATATCTTCAATGCAGATCGTTCCGCGTGGCAGGTTATCCAACATTTCGCTCTCCGCTCTTCGGCGACGGGGTAATAAAAAACAAGTCCAGCACTATGTGGTGAAACTTTCTTACTTCGCGGCCGCAGAAACGCAAGTAAAATCTGCCCTAGCGCAGCTGTCCAATGGTATATGTCGGCGACGCTCTTTCCGTCGACAGATAGGCTTCCAACGCCTCCGGATCGGGTTGGTGCGAAGTTCTGGTCTCGGCCTTGGCCAACCCGCCGGAGATAAACAGCGAATCGATGTCTTCGCCCATTGCACCGCTGATGTCGGTTTGTATGCCGTCTCCGATTGCCAACATGCACGACGCGTCGGCATCTTTGCCAAGCGACGCAAGACGACGGCGCGCGAGGTCATAGATCGGCGGGTGCGGTTTGCCGAAATACAGACTTTCGCCGCCCATCTCGGTATACAGGGCCGCCAAGGCGCCAGCGCACCATTCGCGGCTGTCGCCACGATCGACCACGATATCCGGGTTCGCGCAAAGAAGCTTGAGCCCCATCTGCTTGGCATAAAGAAACTGTGGCCGGTTCTCTGCCGGGTCTGCAGTTGGATCGAAGGGGCCGCAGCAGACGATTCCGTCGGCCTTGTCCAATTCGACCCGCTGGATGTTTACCGGCTCGTCGACCAACTCCAACGGAGCAAAGAAGGACTCATCGTGAGGCTCGCCCATGAACCAGACCTTTTCGCCCACCGCGCCTCGAAACATCGCGGCACGGGCGCTGTCGCCGCTGGTGGCGATGGTGTCATATGCGTCTTCCGGAATGCCGAAGCGGACGATCTGTTTGGCAACCTCGTGGCGCGAGCGTGGCGCATTGGTGAGCAGCACCACGGTTCCGCCGCCCTGCCGAAACCCCTTGAGCGCAGCCACCGCTTCGGGAAAGGCGGTCACGCCATCATGCACGCAGCCCCAAAGATCGACGAGCAGCACGTCGTAGCGGTTGGCGATATCGGCGAGCGAATCGATGATCTGGGTCATTTTGTGTCTTTCCGGAAATTTGATCGTCAGGTCACATGAAAAAGGGGATGCCGTCCAGCACCCCCTTTGGAAAACGCGCACTCTTCGGGTCGGGTCACACCGCGAGGTTGGGGATGATCTGCTTTTTTCGGCTGACGACGCCGGGCAAGACAACAGTGTCGTCGGACACGGTGGCGCCAAAGCTCTTTTCCGCGGTGGTTTTCACAAGGGCGTTGGGGACCAGCAGGGTCGCTTCCTCGTTCAGGATGTCGACGACAAAGAGCAGCACCTGATCGACGCCATCTTCGGATGCCACGTCCTGCATGGTGGACATGAGGCTGTCTTTGCGGGCGAGGACGGTTGCGGGCGCTGTGGTCTCGAGTACCGAAACGCGGAATTTCGTGTCCCCGACGGTGTATTCCTTGCTGTCCATGCGCAGCAATTCGGCGTCGGAGAAGGCGGAGACGTCGGATTTCGCGGCGAACATCCTGGCCGCGTAATCGGGGATCGACACGCCCAGGTCCTCTGCGAGCGAATGGGCGATGGCGGTGTCTTCCTGAGTTGTCGTCGGCGAGCGGAACTCCAGCGTGTCACTGAGGATGCAGGACAGCATCGCGCCCTTGATGCCGGTCGGAGCCTGGGCCAGATCATTGCCGATCATTTTCCACATGATCGTGGCGGTGCAGGCGACCGGTTCGATGCGGATGTCGATTGGCCCTTTTGTCTCCAGCCCGCCGACAAGCTTGTGGTGATCGATGATCGCGCGGATATCGGCGCTGTTGATCTGCGAGGGCAGTTCGGCGGGGTTGTTGGTATCGACCACGACCACCGGCTGATCTGCCGACACGTCCGAGATGATCTCGGGTTTGTCCAGCTTCCAGTGATCGAGCATGAACGCAGCCTCGGTGTTGGGCTCGCCCAGAAGGATCGGCTTGGCGTCTTCGCCCTTGATCTGGTTGAGGTACCACGCCCAGATGATCGGGCTGCCGGTGCTGTCGGTGTCGGGGGATTTATGTCCGAAAACAAGGGTGGTCATGTGGGGCCTCTGCTCTGCCTAACGTGAAGTCGCGCGCCTTATAGGGCGCGCGCTTTGGCTTGTCACCTGTGTCAGATTTGCGTCTAGTTGGCGACCTGTTCGCGCAGGATCGACGCGGTCAGCGAAATCAGGAGATAGATGCCCGAGAAGATCAGCAAGGTCAGCAGCGTGTTCTCGAAGGCGCGCGGGTAGCTTGGGTCCTGTGCCGCCAATGGATAAACGGATGTTGTAAGATACCTCGCCTGGCTATCGGCGTCACGCCTTGCCTGATCCAGACGCTCCAGCGCGGCAGACAGCATCATGTCGCGGGTTGCCAGGTCCGCCTCGGCAAGTTGGATCTGAACCGCGGTTTCGGCCAGCGATCCCGCGCCTGCGGTCTCTTTGGTCATTTCAGAGTTGATCTCCGCCTTGAGCGCGTCAAGCCGACGGATGTCGGCCTCGACCCCTTCAACGCGGCTGCGGTTCGGACGGGCGTTGTCCAAAAGTGCCTGAAGCTGCAGGTTCTTTTCCTGAAGCTGCGTTTCCACCGATTCGATCCGCGCTTGCAGCGCCCCGATCCGCGCCCGGGGATCGAGAACCGAACTTTCCTGTTGCAGGCGGACAAGTCGTTCCTGCGCCTCGCGGCGGGCCGCTTCGGCCTCTTGCAGGCCAAGCTGGGCATCCTTGACGGCATTTTCGCGCTTGCGGGCCGACAGGTTGTCCACGCGTTCCTCGGCATAGCCGATAAGCGCGGTCGAGAAATTCGTGGCCACATCAGGATTGGCTGCAGCGACCTCCATGCGGATCACGCCTTCGGTCGGGTCATATCCGATCTGCACGTATTTCTTGTAGAGCTTGTACATATCCTCTGACGTGGCGTCGGGATCAAGCCGGCGCAACGGATCGAGGTCGGGCTGGGAGAAATGCTCCTTGAAGTTTTCATCCCGGTCGAGTCGCAGCATCGCATCCTTGGAGGTCAGGTAACTTTGCACCGCGATCGCATCCTGGTTGGTGGCGAACTGGGTTCCCGAGAAAAGGCCACCCATCCCGCCGCCTCCGGATTCCGCCTTGAGGATCAGGAATTCCGACTTGGTTGCATACATCGGTGTCGCCACGGTGAAGAAATACCAGCCCGCGATCAGCGTCGGCAGCAAAACAAAGGCAAACAGGCGCGCGAAGAGCATCCGCAAGCGGCGTCTGCGGCGGCGTGCCATGTCTTTCTGGATCACCATGATTTCCTGCGACCGGCGCTCTGCCGGGCTGCGGCTGTCGGTGGCGGGCAGGTTCTTGGTGTCGTCCGTGGTCTGGGGCAGTCCCGGCCGTTTGGCCAAGGGATGGGCCTTGCGCGCGTCTTCGGGCGGCTCTGTCTTGTCCGACTCCTGCTTGCGTTGGGTGGGAGGCATCATCAGGTCGAGCGCGTTCTCCCGCTCGAACGGGTCGATCCCCTTGAGCCGCAGCAGGTAAACCGCCTCTATGTCGGACGCCGGTTCGAGACCGTTCTTCTGGGCAATGCGCCGCGCCATGCGCAACTGGCGACCTGTCAGGCCTTCCTCGCGGATGGCGGCAAGAGCCTTGGCAACACCGCCGTCCTCGGGACGTTTGATGCGGGGTTGCTCGGCCGGTGTCGCGGAGAGCTCGGAACGACCGGGCGCGCCTGCGCCGGCCGCTGCCATCTGGCCACCGCCGCCGGGGGTCGCAGTGCGCTTGATGCGGAACCGTTTAGCCTTGGGTTTCGTAGTCATAGAGCATTTTCGCTTCTTCCAAGGTGTCGAACATGTGCAACTGACCGTCCATGAGAACGCCGGCCTTGCTGGCAAACCGGGCCAGAGTTTCGGGTTGGTGTGACACGATGATCATTGTGGTGGTGCGTAGCCGTTCGGCGAGGATGTCACCCGCCTTGCGGTTGAATTCTACATCCGTGTAGGTCGGCATCCCTTCGTCGACGAGGTAGATGTCGAAATCCAGCGCCAGCATCAGCGCGAATGTGAACCGGGCGCGCATACCCGATGAGTAGGTGCCCAAGGGCTGATCGAAATATTCGCCGAGATCGCAGAGCCACCGGCAAAACGCCTCTACATAATCGGGGTCGATGCCGTAAAGCCGGGCAATGAACCGGGAGTTTTCCATCGCCGAGTGTCGGGTGACAACGCCGCCCATGAAGCCAAGCGGAAAGGACACGCGGCTGGTCTTGCGGATCTCGCCCTCATCAGGCTTTTCCAGACCCGCCATCATCTTGATAAGCGTGGTCTTGCCGGTACCGTTCGGGGCGAGGATTCCCAGGGAGACGCCCAGTTCGACACGAAACGACGCCCGGTCGAGGATCACCTTGCGGTGTGACCCCGTCCAGAACGATTTGCTGACAGTGTCGAATTCCAGCATCAAAACCCCGCTTCATATCCGTACAGGCATTGCACGGTATGGTTTCCGAAGGGTTTAGATGTCGACTTTGACTGGATTGTGGCCAATCTTTAGCAACAAGGCGGTATTGTTTTCAGATCGCGGGGGCATCCGGCTTCAGGCTGGATGTGCCTCGTCGGGCCTTTGGGCCAGGCGATGCAGGGTCAGATCAGTGGCGTAGTACTCGATGAGCTTGCGATGCAGACCGTCTGGCAGGAAACTTTCCACGCTGAGTTTCTTCGGGGTCGGAAGATCGGCTGGTCGGGCGTCGGGCGCCCATTTGTGGTAGATCAGCTCGTTGCTCTTTTCACGGGACACGTTCATCCTTGGCAGAGCGATGTCGCGGCCAAGATGCGCCCGCAGATCACGCGCAAGAAGGTCGAGGCGATTGACGTCGTAGACATGGGTGAAGGGAATGTGATCAAGGTATGCCGATTGTGGGCGCCAGTGGCCATTCAGGCGTGCCGGTTCTTCGGAGAGAATATATTCCGCGAATTCACGGAAGGTGAGGCCCCGGTCGAAGTCCTCGGGCGTGATGGTCTCTTTCAGTAGGACCGCCTGGTAGACCGGGCCGATCGTGGGGGCTTGCGCGGGAATATTCCTGTTCAGAACGAATTTTTCGACAAACACGCTGACAAGCCTGTCAAGTGGATCGCGCAAAACAACAAATCGCATCCAATCGGTGTCCGATAAAGCGGCCCTAATTTCGTGATCGGACCGATCCTCGAACTGAAGTCCTGTGTGCTCGGAATCGAGCTTATGATGGATGTCCTCGCCTTTTGCCGGGATCACGCCACCCAACTCGGCAATAGTGCGCTTCAGGGATGAACAGGCGTTCTTGGCGATCGGAAGGTATATAATCCTGCAGTCATCGATCATCATGGCCTGACAGGTGGGCGGGCGTTTTAGCGGCGAAGGGATGTGACTGAAATCTTCAAGGGCTCTCTTGAACGAGGCGGGGGCGGCTGGTTCAGGTGCAGGTCGACCAAGCTGGTCGCGCAATTTCTCGATCAGCTTGTGGGTCAAATCTGCGGTCCTCTTTGGTGATGTGCAGGCAGTGCCCACTTGGGTGCTTACCTGACGCGAACGGTTTGCCAAGGTCAAGAAGAACGGTTGTCATGATGCGTTCGAGCGTGTGCTCATCGAGCATTTTTATGCGGCCGACCCAGCGCAACTTACAGTCAATTCAGCACTCCTCGAATCGCAGTATTTGTCAGCTTCAAATGGTGGACGGCGTCATTCGAGCGCTGTATCTTTGTGTATTTACCTCGTAAACAATTCAAACCTCTTGGAGCAGATTTCCTTAATCTGAGCGTCTCGCGGGCAATCTTCCGGCAAGAGCGGTCAGAAATTGGTCATATGTCCCGCAAGGATGGGCAAAACGTCAAAATGTGAACGACGTTGTTGCAATGTCATCCTCAACGCGATTTATTCTGTTGAAACAAACGGAGCCAATCCGTGAACACAACAGGGAGTTCGTTTTTGCCCGACTCGTCGCAGAAAGACGCGTTCGTCGAATTTGATCGAGTGCAGAAAAGTTACGATGGCCTTCAGCTCGTCGTGAAAGACCTTAACCTCACCATGCCGAAGGGCGAGTTTCTTACGATGCTCGGGCCATCGGGGTCAGGCAAGACCACCTGCCTCATGATGTTGGCCGGGTTTGAAACCGCAACCCACGGGGACATCCGGCTGGATGGCAAGGCGATCAACAACATTCCGCCGCACAAGCGCGGTATCGGGATGGTGTTCCAGAACTACGCCTTGTTCCCCCACATGACGATCGCCGAGAACCTGAGCTTCCCACTTGAAGTGCGGAGCATTGGCAAATCCGACCGCGAAGCGAAAGTGAAGCGCGCGCTGGATATGGTCGAGATGGGAGATTTCGGCGGACGGCGCCCGGCACAATTGTCGGGGGGGCAGCAACAGCGCATCGCGTTGGCCCGCGCCCTGGTGTTCGAGCCCGAGTTGGTTCTCATGGACGAGCCATTGGGCGCTCTGGACAAGCAATTGCGCGAAAAGATGCAGTTCGAGATCACCGATCTTGCGCACCGTCTTGGCATCACAGTGGTCTATGTGACCCATGACCAGACCGAGGCGCTGACCATGTCGGATCGTGTTGCGGTGTTCGATGATGGCAAGATCCAGCAGCTGGCCTCACCGGATGAGCTTTACGAGCGACCCGAGAACAGCTTTGTGGCGCAGTTCATCGGTGAAAATAACACGCTGGATGGCACGATCCGCGAGATCAAGGGCGACACCTGCCTGGTGGAGCTTGATGATGGCGGGCTGATCGACGCGGTCCCGGTCAATGTCAGCAAGGTTGGCGAGCGCACGCGCGTGTCGATCCGCCCCGAACGCGTCGAGATCAACAAGGATCGCCTCCAGGAAGGGGCGCATACGCTCAAGGCGGATGTGCTCGAATTCATCTACATGGGTGATATTTTCCGAACGCGTCTCAAGGTGGCCGGCAATGACGAGTTTGTCATCAAGACGCGGAACGCTCCGGACCAGGAACGTTTGACGCCCGGCACGCAGATCGAAATCGGGTGGCTGCCCGAAGACTGCCGCGCGCTGGATGCAACAAACTGAGTTTACGTGTCGCGGAGACGCGCTCAGCGCTCCCCGCGACATTAGAGGTGTTGGTTGGTCGGTCCGACAGCCAATGCCGCTTTCTATAAGCGGACCGAAACGGGAGAATATGAATGAAACTGACGAAAACACTTCTGGCGACCAGCGCACTCACCGTTGCCGCCTCTGGTGCGACTGCTCAGGACATGGCAGACAGCATGACGCTTGTCAGCTGGGGTGGCGCATATCAGAACAGCCAGCAGAAGGCGTACCTTGAGCCCTACCTGGAAATGAACCCGGATGTCAGCGCGTCCTGGGACGAGAGTTCCAACGAAGCTGTGGCAAAGTTGCGCGCGATGAACGAAGCGGGCAACGTCACATGGGACCTCGTGGACGTGGTCGCGTCCGACGCGATCCGTCTGTGCGACGAAGGTCTGGCGATGGAAGTCGACCATGACGAATTGCTGAAGCCGGCCCCTGATGGGACCGATGCAAGCGACGACTTCGGCGACCTTATCGTGTCTGACTGCTTTATCCCGCAGATCGTGTACTCCACGACCTTCGGCTATCGCACGGACATGGTGCCCGAGGGCGTGGAACCGCCGTCCGATATCTGCTCGGTCTTCGACCTGGAGACCTATCCGGGCAAGCGGTCGCTGGAACAGCGCCCGATCAACAACATGGAATGGGCTCTGCTATGTGACGGCGTCGCCAAGGACGACGTCTACGACGTTCTGGAAACCAGTGAAGGCCAGGACCAGGCGCTTGCCAAGCTCGACACGATCAAGGACGAGGTGATCTGGTGGTCTGCCGGTGCGGACACGCCGCAGCTTCTGGCGGATGGCGAGATCTTCATGGGTTCGACCTATAACGGTCGTCTGTTCAGCGTGATCGAAGAGCAGGACCAGCCGGTTGGCATGATGTGGGACGCACAGGTCTTTGACCTCGACGGCTGGATCATCCCCGATGATCTGCCCGATGATCGTCTGGCACGGGTGCAGGACTTTGTCCGTTTCGCCACCGACACGCAGCGTCTGGCGGACCAGGCGGCGTATATCTCTTACGGGCCGGCCCGTGAAAGTTCGGCGCCGCTCGTGGGTGATCATGCCGAGCTGGGCATCGCCATGGGGCAACACATGCCGACCGCACCCGATAATTCGGGGAACATCTTCGTCTACAATTACGAGTTCTGGGCCGACTATCGCGACGACATCGACGCGAAGTTCCAGGCGTGGCTCGCACGATAAGCCCGGATTGGGCTTGGGGTGGGCAGATTTGCCCATCCTTCAAAGACAGGGGTGGGCCATCCAGCCCGCCCCGGCAAAAAGGACAGCGCCATGCCCAAGGGCTATATCATCGGCCACATCACTGTGAGCGATCCCGAGGCCTACAAGGAATATATCGAGCGGGATACGCCGATCCTCGAGAGCTTTGGCGGGCGGTTCATCGTTCGGGGCGGCCGGTCCGAGACGATGGAAGGCGACAGCGAAGACCGGCATGTTGTCATTGAATTCGACGATTTCGACGCAGCGAAGCGCGCGTATCACGATCCCGGCTATCAAGAGGTCGCAGAGATCCGCCGTTGCACGGCAACCAGCACAATCATTCTAGTCGAGGGCACCTGAGCCATGACGGACGCAGCATCAGAACCAGACAAGATCACTGGCCCGACGCCGGACAACGCCCTGCGCGCCGCGGACAAGGCGGATGACGGGCCGGTCCTTGCCGCCGATGGCAAACCGCTCAAACAATCTCTGAACCGCGCGTTGCGGGCACAGAAACTTCGGGCGCTTGCGCTGATTGCGCCGCTTTTGATTTTTGTCCTGATCAGCTTTATCGCGCCGATCGGCGACATGCTGTTCCGCTCGGTCGAGAACCAGATCGTCGGGGAAACTCTGCCCCGCACCGTCACCGCGCTGACCGACTACGACGCCGCCTCCGAAGAGGCGCCCGGAGATGACGTGTTCGAGGCGGCCTACTACGACATTTTCTACGCGGCCGAGAACAAGATGCACACGCGGCTTGGGTCGCGGCTAAACTATGAAATGACCGGTGCATCTTCGATGTTCCGCAAGGCGGGCAGGGGTGTTGACGACATCGGTGAGGTCTATCTCGATCAATTCGAGGACCTTGACGAAAACTGGGACGAGGCACGGCCCTGGGCCGAGCTGATGGGCGATCCGGACTGGATCTCGGCACAGGAAGGCTGGGATGGCGAAAGCCGGATGCCCGCCTTTGAACTGCGCTCCGGCATTGCAGATATCTTGCCGCGTACCGCCACCACGTACGAAAATTTCGCGCGGTTCATGCAGAACGAGGAAGAGGAAAGCCCTCTGGAAGAAGAACCCTGGTCCGTTGTGCATACGGCGCTTTACCAGGATTTGTCCGAGGGTGATGTTTCAGGGTATTCCGGCCCGCGGTCCGACATGCTGCAAGGCGCGGCCGATCTCGTGGCCAGCCCGGATTTCGAAACCATCTCGTTTCGTGACGGGTTCGAGGAAATCGACGAAGATTGGGTCACACCGGAGATCTGGCAAATCATCAAGACCTACAGCCCGGCTTACACCTCAGGCTATTTCCTGAACTCCGTGGACATGCAGAAGACCGAAGAAGGTCCAGCGATGCGCGACGAGGATGAACGCATCTACGGATTGTTGTTCCAGCGCACCCTGTTCATGAGCATGGTCATCACCTTCAGTTGCATCCTGCTTGGCTATCCGGTGGCCTACCTTCTGTCGAACCTGCCGGCGAGCCGGGCCAACCTTCTGATGATCCTTGTCCTGCTGCCGTTCTGGACTTCGCTTCTTGTCCGGACTTCTGCGTGGAAGGTCATGCTACAGCAGCAGGGGGTGATCAACGATGTGCTGGTCTGGCTGGGCATGGTGGCGGATGACGGACGATTGGTGATGATCAACAACCAATTCGGCACCATCGTCGCCATGACTCATATCCTTCTGCCGTTCATGATCCTGCCGATGTACTCGGTGATGTCGACCATACCGCCCTCCTATGTGCGCGCGGCGAGGTCGCTGGGTGCGACCAACTGGACCTCTTTCTGGCGGGTTTATTTCCCGCAATCGGTGCCGGGCATCGGCGCCGGGTCCATTCTCGTGTTCATCCTGTCGATCGGTTACTACATCACGCCGGAAATCGTCGGTGGCACCTCGGGTATCTTCATCTCGAACCGGATTGCCTATCACATTTCGACCTCGTTGAACTGGGGGCTTGCAGCGGCCTTGGGATCGATCCTGCTCGTGGTGGTCCTGGCGCTCTACTGGGCCTACGACCGGATCGTCGGCATCGACAACGTCAAACTGGGGGGCTGAGACATGTCGGAAGCGATTCTCACACCGATCGAAAAAAAGCCGATGGGCTTTACCGCGGGGGTTCTGGCTTTGGCCGGTGCCGTTGCAGGGCTCTTCATCGGGACCGCACAAGGTTCTGGCCTGCTGGGCGTTGTCGCTGGCGCCGTCCTGATGGCAGGACTGGCTTTTCTTGCCATGCAAGTTCTTGGCGAGGAGATGGAAAAGCCGGTGCGTTGGGCCATGATCGCGATCGTGGCAATTGCGGGTGTCCTGCTGGGCGGACCGCCGGGACTGGTCGTGGGCGCGCTCTTTGGCTGGTTCTTTGGCTGGTTCATCTACTGGGTCGGCCTGGGGCGCTACCGCGAGCGTCTGTTGCCCTATCTGACCGGTGGGCAGGTGCTCTGGCACTATGCATTCCGGGTGATCTGCGGGGCGATTTTCGTCTTCCTCATCACGCCGATCCTCGTGGTGATGCCGCTGTCCTTCAACGCCGAGAATTTCTTTACCTTCACGCCGGAAATGCTGCGGTTTGATCCGGAGGGCTACAGCCTCAAGCATTACCGCGACTTTCTGACCAACCCGGAGTGGACCGGCGCGGTCAAGAATTCCCTGATGATCGCGCCCGTTGCGACGTTGATATCGGTCTCGCTTGGGACCTTGGCCGCGATCGGACTCAGCCAAAGCCACGTTCCCGGCCGGCGTGCGATCATGGCCATCCTGATCTCGCCGATGATCGTGCCGCTTATCATCTCTGCGACGGGGATGTACTTCTTTTATTCCAAGATCGGTCTTGTCGGCACGTATTGGGGCATTGTGCTGGCGCACGCGGTTCTGGGAATTCCCTTTGTCATCATCACCGTGACGGCCACGCTTGTCGGGTTTGACAGGTCGTTGACGCGGGCGGCGGCCAATATGGGGGCGAACCCGGTCACGACCTTTTTCAAGGTGCAGATGCCACTGATCCTTCCCGGTGTGATTTCGGGCGGCCTGTTCGCTTTCATCACCTCCTTCGACGAGGTGGTCGTGGTCCTGTTCATCGGCTCGGCCGAGTTGCAGACGCTGCCTTGGCAGATGTTCACCGGCCTGCGCGAACAGATCTCACCGACGATCCTCGCGGCGGCGACAATCCTGGTGGCGATCTCGATCTGCTTGCTGACCACGGTGGAAATACTGCGGCGTCGTTCCGAAAAGCTGCGGGGCATGTCGCCCGGGTAAGGGCGACCCCGCGGGAAGCAAAAGGCCCTGCATGTACATGCAGGGCCTTTTGCTTCCCGCGGGGTCGGGATCAGCTGCGGACGAGCTTTTCGTAGCTTTCAGCGATCTCGCGTGTCAGAGAGCCAACCTCGAAATTGTAGTCGCCGATCTGCCCGACCGGCGTGACTTCGGCCGCGGTCCCGGTCAGCCAGCATTGTTCGAAGCCTTCAAGCTCTTCGGGCATGATGTGGCGTTCGTGCACCGCGACCTGGCGATCCTTGAGCATCCCGATCACCGTCTGTCGCGTGATCCCGTTGAGGAAACAATCCGGTTCGGGCGTATGAACCTCGCCGTCCTTGACGAAAAAGATGTTGGCGCCCGTCGCCTCGGCCACGTATCCGCGATAGTCGAACATCATCGCGTCGGAGCACCCTTTGGCCTCGGCGGCATGTTTGGACATGGTGCAGATCATGTAAAGACCGGCGGCCTTGGCATGGCTGGGGATCGTTTCGGGCGAGGGACGCTTCCACTTGGAGATGTCAAGCCTGGCCCCCTTCATCTTGGCGTCACCGTAATAGGCACCCCATTCCCATGTCGCAATCGCCATGCGCACCGGGTTGCGGGCGGAGGCGACACCCATATCCTCTCCGGCGCCGCGCCATGCAATGGCGCGGACATAGGCATCGGACAGCCCGTTTGCCTCGATCACAGCGGCCTTGGCCGCCTCGATCTCGTCCACGGTGTAGGGGATCTCGAAATCAATCATCTCCGCGGACCGCTTCAGCCGCTCCGAATGCGCGCGTGATTTGAAAATCGTACCGCCATAGGCCCGTTCCCCCTCGAAGACCGAGCTGGCATAATGCATCGCGTGGGTCAGGATGTGGACATTCGCGTCGCGCCAGTCGAGCATCTGGCCATCCATCCAGATCATCCCATCCCGGTTGTCATATGTTCCGGCCATGTCTAACCTCCTTGCCTGAATTTTCGTTAATTGCGCAAAATAGGGCCGCAACGGACATAATATTGCGTCAAATTTAGGATTTGCTAGCATTTGATCCTTGGAATGTCAATAAGACTGACTTATTTTCGAGGCAACCAAATGCAAGGATCGGACAGGCGACTCATGGCGGACGGACAATCCCAAAGC
The DNA here is from genome assembly GCF_020055675.1 of Marivita sp. Classification (GTDB taxonomy): domain Bacteria; phylum Pseudomonadota; class Alphaproteobacteria; order Rhodobacterales; family Rhodobacteraceae; genus Marivita. The sequence continues at coordinate 34,380 of NZ_JAIPUS010000018.1, read as the reverse complement.
GCATCAACCGGGCAGGCGCTGCTGTATCTTACCGATGAACAGCTTCGACAGGGTATCGAAGCGATGTTTTTTGCCTATCGCGGGTTCACGGCCGATCCGGACCGCATTTTAGAAGAACTGTCCTATGGTCGGGCGCATCACCGGGCGCTGCACTTCATCCATTGCGCGCCGGGCACGACGGTGAATAACCTGCTGGCCATCCTCGGGGTCACGAAGCAATCGCTGAACCGTGTCTTGCGGACCTTGATCGAGGATGGTCTGGTCCAAAGCCATATCGGTCGCAGTGACAAACGTGAACGGCATCTGACCCTGACCGAGGCGGGCAAGGCGCTGGAACAGCAATTGTCGGACGCGCAACGAGTGCGGATGCGGGATGCATATCGCAAGGCGGGGCCTGAGGCGGTCGCGGGATTCAAGACGGTGCTCGAAGCCATGATGGATGAGGATATGCGGCAGGCCTATATCGCGCTGCGGGACGGGCGCTGATATGGCTGATCCAGACGCACATCTGCTGATCGTCGATGATGACGAGCGCATTCGTGGATTGTTGCAGAAATTCCTGATCCGCAACGGCTTCCTTGTCACCTCCGCGCGTGATGCGGCGCATGCGCGTCGCATCCTGTCGGGTCTGGATTTTGACCTGATCGTGCTCGACGTGATGATGCCGGGCGAGGACGGGATCAGCCTGACGCGGCGAATCCGTGAGACGGCCGCAACGCCGATCCTGCTGCTTACGGCGCGGGCCGAAACCGAAGATCGAATCGCGGGGCTGGAGGCCGGGGCCGACGATTACCTGAGCAAGCCGTTCGAGCCGAAGGAACTGCTTCTGCGGATCAACGCCATCCTGCGCCGGATGCCGGAGCTGGTGGCTGATAATGGTGCGCCGAAATACTTGAACCTCGGGCCGATCCGCTATGACACGGAACGCTCCGAGATGTGGCGCGGCGAAGATCTTGTGCGGCTGACCTCGACAGAGATCCAGCTGATGAAGATCTTCGCAGGCAAACCCGGTGAACCGCTCAGCCGGTCGCAGTTGGTCGAAGAATTGGGCCGCGACCGCGGCCAGAGCCAGGAGCGTGCGGTGGATGTGCAGATCACCCGTCTGCGCCGCAAGCTCGAGGACAATCCGAAGCAGCCCCGCTACCTGCAAACGGTGCGCGGCGCGGGGTATATGCTTGCACCCGATTGACGGGTTTGGTTTTTGCATATTTGAAAAGAGAAGATGCGAGGGGATGCGCATGGGGACGGCATTGATCACACATGCAGATTGTCTGGATCACGTTACACCGAACGGGCACCCGGAACGAGTCGCGCGGCTGGAACATGTGCTGCATGCGTTGCAAGGGTTGGACCTGACGCGCGAGAGCGCGCCATTGGTGGATCCGGCGCATCTGGCTTATGTCCATCCGCGATCGCATATCGAGGCCATCACCGTGGCCGCCCCGAAGGACGGCTTTAACCAACTGGATGCCGACACATGGATGTCACCCGGCAGCGTGGCTGCGGCCATGCGGGCTGCGGGCGCGGTCGTGCGCGCGGTGGACATGGTGCTGGACGAGGAGGTTTCCAATGCCTTCTGCGCGATCCGGCCGCCGGGGCATCATGCCGAAACATCGACGCCGATGGGGTTCTGCCTATTCGGCAATGCCGCGATCGGTGCGAAACACGCGCTTCAGGCGCATGGGTTGCGCCGCGTGGCGGTTGTGGATTTTGATGTGCATCACGGCAACGGGACGCAGGATTTATTGTGGGACGAAGCGCGCGCGCTGACGATCACCAGTCAGCAAATGCCACTTTGGCCGGGCAGCGGCGATCCATCCGAAAAAGGTGCGTATGACAATGTGCTGAACATCCCGCTGGCCCCGCGCAGCGGTAGCGCCGAGATGCGTGCGGCCTACGAGACGCGGATTTTCCCGCGCTTGCGCGCCTTCGAGCCGGAGTTGATCATCATCTCGGCGGGCTTTGACGCGCATCAGGATGATCCCCTCGCCGAGCTGCAATGGACAACCGAAGATTTCCGCTGGCTCACCCGGGAGCTTTGCGCGCTCGCGGCCGAGCTTTGCGAGAGTCGTGTCGTCTCGACTCTGGAAGGGGGCTATGATTTGTCAGCCTTGGCAGACAGCGCACGCGCGCATGTTGATGAATTGATGGAGGCCGCGTCATGAGCGAGACACCGGTAGAAGAAATGAGCTTTGAGACCGCGATGGCCGAGTTGGAAAAGGTGGTTGGCCAGTTGGAGCGCGGCGACGTGGCGCTTGAGGAGTCCATCTCGCTCTACGAACGCGGGGCGGCTCTCAAGAAGCGCTGCGAGGCCAAGCTGAACGAGGCGCAGGAAAAGGTGGCGGCGATCACGCTGGATGCCGACGGTCAGCCCAAGGGCACTGCGCCGTTCGATCCGGACTAAGCCGCCGCAATGTTTGCCGATGCCCTGCGCCACGATGCCGATGCGATCGGCGCACATCTTGAAACAGTTCTGAAAGACGGCCCCGACCTGCCCCTGGCGGACGGGATGCGCTATGCCGTCTCGGGTGGCAAGCGGTTGCGCGGTTTTCTGGTTTTGGAGACGGCACGGTTGCATGAAGTGCCGCAGGCGCAGGCGATCTGGGCCGCCGCCGCGATCGAGGCGACCCACGCCTACAGCCTCGTGCATGACGATCTGCCTTGCATGGACGATGACGATCTGCGCCGCGGTCTGCCCACCGTGCATCGCAAATGGGATGACGGCACGGCCGTATTGGTCGGCGACGCCTTGCAAACGCTTGGATTCGAGCTTGTGCTGGAGCCGGCCTGTCACCCCTTGGCAGAAGTGCGCGTGGAGCTTGCGCGCAGCCTCGCGCGCGCGTCGGGCCGCAGCGGGATGGTTTTGGGGCAGGCGCTCGATATCGCGGCGGAATCCACGGATGCGCCTTTGACACTTGAGCAGATCACCGCGTTGCAGGCCGGCAAGACTGGCGCATTGATTGTCTGGTCGGCGCAGGCGGGCGCACGCATGGCGCAGGCGGATATGCAACCGCTCACCGATTACGCCAATGCGCTTGGCCTGGCCTTCCAGATCGCGGATGACATTCTGGACGTGGAAGGTGACAAGACTATCGTTGGCAAAGCGGTCGGCAAGGATGCGGATCGGGGCAAGGCGACCTTTGTCTCGTTGCTGGGACTGGAGGGCGCGAAACGCCGTGCCGCAGAGCTTGTCGAGGCCGCCTGTGATGCCGTGTCGCCCTATGGTGACAGGGCGAGAACCTTGAATGACGCAGCGCGGTTCGTTATCTCGCGCGATACCTGATGCGACCCGGAGGCGCGGTACATGACCACCCCTACAGACACTCCGCTTCTCGATACCGTGTCCTCACCGGCGGATTTGAAACGGTTTTCCGACGAACAGCTCGCGCAGCTCGCAGACGAGCTGCGCGCCGATACGATTGCAGCGGTATCCAGGACCGGCGGGCATCTGGGCGCCGGGCTGGGGGTGATCGAGCTGACGGTGGCGCTGCACGCCATATTCGACACGCCACGCGACAAGATTATCTGGGATGTGTCGCACCAGTGTTATCCACACAAGATCCTGACAGGGCGACGTGCCAAGATGGGCACGCTGCGGCAGGAGAACGGGCTCTCCGGCTTCACCAAACGGTCGGAATCGCCCTATGATCCATTTGGCGCGGCGCATAGCTCCACGTCGATCTCGGCCGCGCTGGGCTTTGCCGTTGCGCGGGATTTGGGCGGCAATTGCGATACCGGTCACGGGGACGCGATCGCCGTGATCGGGGATGGCGCGATGAGTGCGGGCATGGCCTATGAGGCGATGAACAATGCGGGTGCCCTCGACAAGCGCCTGATCGTGATCCTGAATGATAACGAAATGAGCATCGCACCACCGGTGGGGGCCATGTCGTCTTACCTGTCGCAGCTTTATGCCGGCGCGCCGTTCCAGGATTTCAAGGACGCCGCCAAGGGCGCTGTGAGTCTTCTGCCCGAGCCCTTCCGCGAAGGGGCCAAGCGCGCGCGCGATCTGGTCAAGGGAATGACCGTGGGTGGGACGTTGTTCGAGGCGTTGGGTTTTTCCTATATCGGGCCGATCGATGGCCATGACCTTGACCAGTTGATGCCCGTCCTGCGCACGGTAAAGGAGCGCGCGGATGGGCCGATCCTGATCCATATCGCGACGAAGAAGGGCAAGGGGTTCGCCCCCGCCGAAGGCGCTGCGGACCGCGGCCATGCGCGGGCCAAGTTCGATGTGGTGACGGGCGAGCAGAAGAAATCACCCTCCAATGCGCCCAGCTATACCAAGGTGTTCGCGCAAGCGTTGATGCAGGAAGCGGCGGATGACCCGCTGATTTGCGCGGTGACGGCCGCGATGCCGGATGGTACGGGGCTGGATCTGTTCGCCAACCGATATCCGTCGCGCACGTTTGATGTCGGGATTGCCGAACAGCACGGTGTTACCTTTTGCGCCGGTCTGGCGGCGGGTGGGCTCAAGCCGTTCTGCGCGATTTACTCCACCTTCCTTCAACGCGGCTTTGACCAGATCGTGCATGACGTGGCGATCCAGCGCTTGCCTGTGCGCTTTGCCATCGACCGCGCAGGGCTTGTCGGGGCCGATGGGGCGACTCATGCCGGCAGCTATGACGTGGCTTACCTTTCGAATTTGCCGGGGTTCGTCGTCATGGCGGCAGCAGACGAGGCCGAACTGAAACACATGGTTGCCACCGCAGCGGCGCATGGTGACGGACCGATTGCCTTTCGCTATCCACGCGGTGAGGGGCAGGGAGTCGAGATGCCCGAACGTGGCCTAGTTCTTGAGATCGGCAAGGGGCGCATGATCCGCGAGGGCAGCAAGGTCGCGATCCTGTCTTTCGGCACACGCCTGGGCGAAGTCATGACCGCATGCGAGGCGCTTGCAGGCAAGGGGATCACGCCGACAGTGGCGGATGCGCGTTTTGCCAAGCCGCTGGATCGTGACTTGATCCTCCAATTGGCGTCCGAACATGAGGCGCTCATCACCATCGAGGAAGGCGCGATTGGTGGCTTTGGCAGCCATGTCTCGCAACTTTTGGCCGAAGAGGGCGTGTTTGACCGAGGGTTGAAATACCGCTCCATGGTTCTGCCCGATATTTTCATCGATCAAGCCAGCCCTGCGGCGATGTATGACGTGGCACAACTCAACGCTGAACATATCGAGGCGAAGGTTCTGGATGTGATGAATGTTGCTGCAATGAGCAAACGTGCCTGATCTGCGGCGCACAAAGCGGGTCCGGATTTTGCGTTTTTCGGGCCTGTGGTGTCAGACGGTCAGGGACGCTCGTTGGAATGTAGATGCCCGCGACGCGTGCTAGGTGAGGCCGGCAACCAGGGTCACTACCACGCCGAGAGACAAGGCCAGCACCATGTAGCCGCCGATCAGAACGACCCCGTCCCGGACCATCAGTGCAAATGCGACAAGCGCCACACCCCCGGCGCTGACCGATGTGAACATCGGCAGGAGCTCCAGAAAGGGCCATGTGGCCGCGACGAGCATGACCGCGAATAGCGCAACGCGATCCATCGGCCGGCCTGACAGGAACCGCAGCCGGTCGCGGCTGTTCCGGTCCAGCCAGTACGCCGGTTTGCGCAGGTTTTGCACCACCCGGGCCAACTGATCACGGCGCAGTTTTCGACGCGACAGGAATTTCGGCAGCCAGAGGTGTTCGCGCCCCAGAAACGCCTGTGTGGCGATTGTCAGGATCAGCAATCCGCTGATCGTCGGGACGAGCGGAATCGCGGACAATGGCGACACAAGAACCAGTGACGGCACCAGGAGCGCCGCACCGAAGGATCGGGCGCCGACACGGTCCAGCATTTCCCTGACGGTGAGACCATCGCGCGCATCGCGCGTCTGGGTGGTTGCCCCGGTGACAGACGTTTCCGGGTCAAGCGTGTCCAGAAGGCTTGTCAGCGTTCGTGGAGCAAAGGTCCTGTCGGTCATTGCCTTGCCCGTTCTTCGGCCAATAGCGCTGCCAATCCGGTCCGGTAGTCCGGGTATTTCAACGTCACGCCAAGATCGGATTTGATCTTGGCGTTTCGGACGCGTTTGCTTTCCGAATAAAAGCTGCGGGCCATCGGGCTCAAATCTGCCTCGTCAAACGGCACCTCGGGGGGCCTTTCAACGCCAAGCAGATCCGCGGCATGGGCGATAACATCCTGCGGCGGTGCAGGATCATCATCGCACAGGTTATACACCGCGCCCGGTTTCGGATGTGCCATCGATGCTTCCAGCGTTTGCGCGATATCTTCGACATGGATGCGGCTGAACACCTGTCCCGGCTTGATGATCCGGCGTGCGCTGCCCTCCCGCACCTTGGCAAATGGGCCGCGGCCTGGACCGTAAATTCCAGCCAGCCGAAAGATGTGCAGCGGCAGGTCAGGAATCGCGGACCACGCCGCTTCTGCACGCACCCGGCGGCGTCCGCGTTCAGTGTCCGGCGTCAGTGGGGTGCATTCGTCCACCCAGCCGCCCTGCGCGTCGCCATACACGCCTGTCGTCGACAGGTACCCGGCCCAGTCTAGCCGGGCCGCCTGTTTGGTGATGTCGGGTTGCAAAAGCGCAAGTGCCGGATCTCCTGTTTCGGTGGGCCCGGCGGAAACGAGCAGGTGGCTCGCGTGTTCGAGCCAAGGCAGGATCGCGTCCCTGTCCCACAAGAGCGGGGTGATCCCCTGCGCCCGCAGAGATGCGAATTTGTCGGGATCCCGCGTGGTGCCCGCGATCCGCCAGCCCTGCGGCACCAGCCGCCGGGCTAGATGGGATACGCAGTAGCCATGACCAAGTGAGAGCAAGACTTTATTCATGGTCCGAAGATGGTTCCGAAATTCCCAAGGACAAGCGGTGCAAATAGGGTGCACCCGTCCTTGTAACGCTCAAGCAGCGTAATCGGATCCCTCTTCATCCAGAATTAACTTCAATTCCTGCAAATGGCGGAGGTCCTGTTCCGGGTAGGCTTCAATCTCCTGTGCCGTTTTCTCGGCGATCTCGTCGGGCAGAACCTTCAGAGGCTGGCCGGTTTGAAGCGCGCGGATATAGGTCTCGGCCGCACGTTCAAAATGGTAAAGACGGTTGAACGTGTCGGCCACGCTGTCTCCGATCACCATGACACCGTGGTTGCCCATGATCATCACCTTTTGCTTGGGATCGGTGAACAGGCGGGCACAGCGTTCGCCCTCTTCCTCGAAGGCAAGTCCGCCGTAATCGCTGTCCACGACGTAGCGGTTGAAGAAAGCAGCGCAATTCTGGTCGACCGGCGGGAGGCGGGGGTCTTGCAAGGTGGCGAGCACGGTGGCGTGGATCGAATGCACATGCATCGCGCAGCGGGCGTGGGGGCAGTGCCGGTGCAAGCCGCCATGCAATCCCCAGGCGGTCGGGTCCGGCGCATCCGGGCCATCCAGCGTATCGGGATCATTGGCATCGACGACGATCAGATCGCTTGCCTTGATCCGGGAGAAATGCATCTGATTGGGATTCATCAGGAATCGCGTACCGTCCTCGTTGATCGACACGCTGAAATGGTTGGCGACGGCTTCATGCATGTTCATCCGGGCCGTCCAGCGAAAGGCTGCGGCCAGATCGGCGCGCTCTTGCCAGTGGTCCATGTTGCGGGCGAGATGCGTGACGGTCATTTGGTCCTCCAGTTTTATTGCGGTACAGCACACCTGCCGCAGTGCGAAGTCAAGGACCCCTTTGCCCCGGCACTGTCACGTGCCGCGTCCGACCCCGTTTCGAACAGGGTGAATTTCAGACCGGCACGGCGCAGACCAGAAATTTCAAACCGACGCCGCACAGGCTGGATCCGAACGCTTCGGGTGAACGGAGCTTGAGCTCCACCAGGGGCAAATCCGCGGGGCGATTGCGGGAAACTTGATCCCGTGTCATTGACCTGCCAACCTGTGCCAATGGCGGGCAGACCCCGGAAAGGCAGTGCATGCAGAACCGTTCGAGCAACCTGGATATCATTTCCCCTGAGGCCCCCGCGGCCGAGCGGTTCGATGACTCGGAAGCCGCTGTTAACCGGCTTTGCGAGCTTTATCATCTCTCCGTTCGGTTTCTGTGCGACAGCTTCCAGACCGCGATGGAGCAGGGCCATCCCGGTGTCCGCTACCGCGCCTTTTACCCGGAGCTGCGGATCACGACGACCAGTTTCGCCAAGGTGGATAGTCGGCTGAGCTTTGGTCATGTATCGCATCCCGGCTCTCATGCCGCGACGATCACGCAGCCGGAATTGTTCCGCCACTACCTTGAACAGCAGGTCTCGCTCTTGCTGGAAAATCACAATGTCCCGGTGCAGGTCGCGATGTCCAATACGCCGATGCCGGTACATTTTGCCGTGTCCAACGACGCCGCGATTACCGTGCCGCAAGAAGGTGCGGCCGATTTTATCCTGCGCGACGTGTTCGATGTGCCGGATCTTGCGACCACCAACGACGATATCGTCAACGGTGTTGCCCAGCCTGCGGCGGACGGGACAGAACCGCTGGCCCCTTTCACCGCGCAGCGGGTGGATTATTCGCTTGCCCGGCTGGCGCATTATACCGCCACCAATCCCGAACATTTTCAGAACCATGTTCTGTTTACCAACTACCAGTTCTACGTCGCCGAATTCGAGGCCTACGCGCGGGCGCAGCTGGCCGATCCCGACAGCGGTTACACTGCGTTCGTGAGCACCGGAAATGCAGAGATTTCAGAGCCCGATGCGCCGCTGCCCGCGGTTGAAAAGATGCCGCAAATGCCGACATACCACCTCAAAAGAGCGGGCGGGTCCGGGATCACCCTGGTAAATATCGGGGTGGGGCCATCCAATGCCAAGACCGCGACCGATCATATCGCGGTGCTGCGTCCGCACGCCTGGATGATGGTGGGCCATTGCGCGGGGCTGCGCAATTCGCAAAGCCTTGGAGATTTTGTCCTTGCCCACGCGTATCTGCGCGAAGACCGGGTGCTGGATGACGACCTGCCGGTCTGGGTGCCGATCCCGGCGCTTGCCGAGATCCAGATCGCGTTGCAGCAGGCGGTGGCCGAGGAAACGCAACTGGATGGATACGATCTCAAGCGGATCATGCGGACGGGCACCGTGGCCAGCGTCGACAACCGCAACTGGGAACTGCGTGATCAGCGCGGCCCGGTGCAACGGCTCAGCCAGAGCCGTGCCATCGCGCTCGACATGGAAAGCGCGACGATTGCTGCCAACGGGTTCCGGTTCCGGGTGCCCTACGGAACCTTGCTCTGCGTCAGCGACAAGCCGCTGCACGGCGAATTGAAGCTGCCCGGGATGGCGTCCGATTTCTACAAGACACAGGTCTCCCGGCACCTGATGATCGGGATTCATGCCATGGAACAGCTCCGCGAAATGCCGCTTGAACGCATTCACAGCAGAAAATTGCGCAGTTTCGAGGAAACCGCTTTCTTGTAAATTTGGCCCTGTTGGTTGGCCGACCGGCGTCTTTTGCCTGTTCGGGGTGTCGAAATCTGTGGAAAACCGCTTTTAGCGGCGAAAAACCACCAGATCAGGGCCACAAAGCGTTGTGTTTCACCGCAATATACGGTTAATTTTTGCCCATGAGGCCCAAAATCGGGCAGCGAAGGAGACCACGAAATGGCGAAACCAATGACCAAGACCCAGCTTGTGGCCGCTCTGGCCGAAGAAATGGGCAGCGACAAGAAAACCGCTGGTGCTGCGCTGGACGCGGTTACCGGTGTCATCACCAAGGAAGTTGCGAACGGCGGTGCCGTGACGCTTCCAGGTGTTGGCAAGATCTATTGCCGCGAACGGCCCGAGCGCATGGTGCGTAACCCGGCCACCGGCGAACAGTTCAAGAAAGACGCGGACAAGGTTGTCAAGATGACCATCGCGAAAGCGCTCAAGGACAGTGTAAACGACTGATCCGGAAGCCAACCTGAACGGAAAGGCCGTCCTTTCGGGCGGCCTTTTTTTACGCATGCATCATTTTTCTTCCGGAGTGTCGTGCTCCCGGAGGAGCGCATCCTCGACACGGTCCTGCGCGATATCCTCATTCTGCCAGAGGTCGACGCCAGTGGACAACACAGACCGTCCCATCATGTGCGCACCGATCGGGGCAGTCAGCAGGATGAACAAGACAATTGCAATGACCCTTATGACGATATCCGGTTCTGCAAAGACCACGGCACAGCCAGCGAGGATCAAGCCGCAAGACAGCGTGCCGATCTTGGTCGAGGCGTGCATCCGTATCAGAACGTCGGGCATGCGGAGCAGGCCAAGCCCACCGATCACGGCAAACACGCCTCCCAAAAGGATGAGGCATCCAGCGATTATTTCAATCATCGGTTCCACCCTTGCGGTTGCGCACGATGTTACGTTCGGCGAAGCGGGCGAGCGCAACAGTTGCCAGAAAGCCGACAAGCGCCAGAACAAGTGCGACATCCAGAAATGCGCTTGTCCTGTACCGCACAGCGGCCAGCCCGCAGAAGGCCACAATGGCCACCGTCATGAAATCCAGCGCCACGACGCGGTCCTGAAGGCTTGGCCCCTTGATCATGCGCACGAAGGCCAGCACGACCGACGCAACGACGCACATGAATCCGATTTCCAGGCTGAGTTCGAGAAAACCGCTCATGTCGCACCCTCCACCGCTTCAATGACCCACCGCTCCATGCCGCTCTTGAGGTTGCTCAGAATGGCCTCGTGATCGTCCGCGAACATGGCATGAATCATAAGCGTCTTGCGATCCTCGCTTACATCAAGGCTCAACGTGCCGGGCGTGAGCGATATCAGATTCGTGACCAAGAGAATTCCGGTATCCGTTTTCACATCAAGAGGCATTTCGATGATCGAGGGCCGCGCCCGATGGCGTGGCGTCAGAACGTCCACCGCCACTTCAAGGCTCGACAGGACCAATTCGTAATGGAACATGATGATGAGCTTGATCCATGCGGTGACGCGAGTGAAATACGTGCTGGTTCCGATCAGCGGCTGGATCAGCCAAAGCGCGCCATAGCCGATGGCAAATCCGGTGATCAATCCGGTCAAGGAGACGCTGCCCGTAAATGCCACCCACGCAATGGCCAGAATGATGTTCAGTCCGAAGGTGTTCATGACGGGTCTCCCAAAACTGCGGCGATATAGGCGGACGGATCAAGAAGCTGGGCTGCCGAGTCTTGGGCAAATCGGACGAATGGCTCTGGCATCACTCCGATGATGATCGTCAGCAGAGCCAACCCGGCTATCGGCAGCAGCAGCGCTGCCCGATCTCGTCCTGACAGGGAAAACAGTTTCGGGGTCACGGCCTCGGGATGCGGTTCCCAGAACGCCTGTGCCCAGATTTTCGTCATGGAATATATGGTGAGCAAGCCAACCGCGAGGGCGATCCCGGCTATGATCCAGCCTTCGACCTCCAGCGCCGCCTTGACCAGCAGGAACTTTGCCCAGAATCCGGACAGCGGCGGAAAGCCAGCCAGCGAAAAGGCCGGGATCACGAACAGGATCGCCAGCACCGGCGCGGATTTGTAGAGTCCGCCGATCCGCGCCAAATCCGTATCTCCCGCGATCCGCTTGACCACGCCGGCGATCAGGAACAGGTTTGCTTTTACCACGATATGGTGAACCAGGTAGAACACGGCCCCGACAAGGGCCAAAGGCGTCAGAAGCGCAAGGCCGAGGATCATGTAGCCGATTTGGCTCACGATGTGGAACGACAGGATCTTTCGCATGTCGCTTTGCGCCGCGGCCCCCAGCACGCCGACGACCATGGTCAGCGCCGCGACCCAGAGAAGGATCGTGTGGGTAAAGGCCGTGTCGTGGTCAAAGACCAGCGTGAACATACGCAGCAGAGCGTAGACACCCACCTTGGTCAGCAGTCCGGCAAACACCGCCGATACCGCGAAAGCAGGCGTATGATAGGACGCAGGGAGCCAGAAGAACAGCGGAAAAACGGCCGCCTTCACGCCGAAGGCGATCATGAACATCACCGCAACGACCGTGAGCAATCGCGGGTCCGCGCCGTCCACGGCGCCGGCCAGATCGGCAAGGTTGAGAGTGCCCGTCATGCCGTAAAGCAATCCGATCCCCGTCAGGAACAGGATCGTGGACACAAGGTTCAGCGCCACGTATTTCACCCCTCCATCGATCTGTTCGGGCCGGCCGCCAAGAACCAGCAGGCCGAAAGAGGCGATCAGCATGACTTCGAACCAGACATAAAGGTTGAACAAGTCGCCGGTGATGAACGCCCCGACCACCCCCGCGATCAGCATGTTGAACAGCGTGTGATAGCCCAGTCGCTCCATGCCCTCGTCGACATCGGCAATGGCATAGATCGACACGGCAACAGCGACGATGGCCGTGATCAACACCATGACGGCCGACAGCAGGTCAGCGACCAGCGTGATCCCGAACGGTGCAGGCCACTGGCCCATCTGCCCAGCGATCACGCCATCGCGCAGCACCACGCTCATCAGGGCGATCGATGCAATCAGCAGGAGCGTTGACCCGCAAACCGAGACCCAGCGCCCCCACGGCGTCGCCCGCAGCAGAAAGGCCAGGACCGCCGTGACGAACGGAATGACAATCGGTGTGGCAAGATACCAGCTCACTTTTGGGCCTCGTCAGGTTCGGCCAGTCGCATGTCGTCAGGTGTCAGCGATCCGAGCGTCGTCCAGGCCCGGAACACCAGCACGATGGCAAAGGCAAACAGGCCAAAGCCGATCACGATGGCTGTCAGCACCAGCGCCTGCGGCAGCGCATTGGCCGCGGCCCCGAGCGGCGCGTCCGCCCCTTCCGGAATCAGCGGCGGGGCCCCATCTGTCATGCGCCCGGACACAAAGATCGTGAGGTTTGCCGCGTTCGAAATCAGGACAAGGCCGAAGATGAACCGCAAAAGGTTGTTGGACAGCATCAGGTAAACCGCCGATGACACGAGGACCCCGATGGTAATGGCATACAGGAACTCCATCAGACCTCTTCCTCCATCGCGAAGACAAGCGTGAGGATCGACCCGAATACAACCAGGTAGACCCCGATGTCGAAAACCAGAACCGTCGACAGCGGAACCCCTTTGTCATCGTCGGTTGCGCCGATGAACAGCCATTGCCCGGTGAACAGCGCATCGCCGAACACCGCTGCGAAGACACCGGCCAGAAGCGCGATGCCCAGCCCCCAGATCGCGATGGTCTGGGGCAGGACGCGCAGCGCGGCGCGCGCGTCTTCGGTGCCGCAGGCGATGGCGTAAAGCACGAAGCCGGTGGCGCCGATAAGCCCGCCAATAAAGCCGCCGCCGGGTTCGTTATGGCCGCGCAGCATCATGTAGAACGAGAAGACAAGCAGCAGCCCGGCAAGATAGCGCGTGCCGACGCGCAGGATAACGGAGTTCATTCCGGGCCTCCCTTCCGTGTTGTGCGCAACAGCGCATATGCGGACAAGGCAGCGATCACGACGACCGCGATCTCGCCAAAGGTGTCGAGCGCGCGGAAATCCACAAGGATCACGTTGACGATGTTGCGCCCATAGGCTTCGGGCCAGCTGGTCGCCTCGAAATATTCCGTCACGCGCAGATCAAGCGGGTTGGAGACAACCGAGACAACCGTCAATGTGACTGCTGCGCCAACGGCCAGCGACAGGACCGCGTGACCCGGCCGGAACTCGGCACGGGGCAGGGCGGGCAGGCGCAACATGACGACCGCGACCAGAACGACAACGAGCGTTTCGACCAGCAACTGGGTGATGGCAACGTCCGGTGCGCTGAAGACGATGAAGATCATCGCGATTCCGATGCCGACAACACCAAGCGCGGAGATGGCTGCGATACGCGAACTTGTGGCCAGCACCAGCAGAGATCCGGCAATCGTCAGGAATGCGATCGACGTGTGCTTCCATTCGACATCCGACAGGTCCACCGCGATCGTGGGCATCCCGGTATAGACGAGTGTCAGCAGGATACCGGCTGCGATGGTCAGGAATGTGCCGAACAGGTAGCTCGACAATTTGCCGTTTTGCACGATCCGGGTTTGCAACTTTGCAAACTCTTTGAGCCCGTGAAGGAAGCGGTCCCACCCCGTATCGAGGTTGGGAAGCCCCCCAAAAACCGACGCCAGACGGGCCCGGAGGCTGACATGGCCGGCATAAATCAGCAGACCAAGCACAAAGGTCGCGACGCTCAGGATCAGCGGGATGTTGAACCCGGCCCAAAGTTGCAACTCTTTTGCCTCGCTGATTTCACCAGTGAGGGAAACAACCATAGGATTGATTAATGCGACCTGAAGCAGGTCCGGATAAATGCCGAAAAGCGCCCCGAGGCAGGCCAGCACAAGCGGCCCGGCCCACATCTGCCAAGGGGCTTCGCGCGGGCTTTGTCCTGCGGGCACGCTGCTGCGCCAGAACGGGCGAAACGCCACGACGCCCGCCACCGCCAACATCAGCGCGTTCGACAAAAGCACCGCGCCTGCCACCAGCAAAGGCTCGGAGGCAACGGCCAGGGCGCCCGCATATTTCAATTCCTTGCCGATAAAGCCGAGGAAGGGCGGAAACCCGGCCATGGAAAACGCTGCCAGCGCTGCAGAGAAGGCGGTTACCGGCATCAATCGTCCCAATCCGCCCAGTTGATCGGTCTCGCGCGTGCCGGCCGACAGGTCGATACACCCGACCACAAGAAACAGCGCCGCCTTGTAAAGCGAATGGACGATCAGGAACGTTCCAAAGGCGGTCATCGCGTAGCCGGATTCCTGTCCCAGAAACAGCGTCAGCGTGCCAAGCGCCATCAGCGTCGTATAGGCCAACGCCTGTTTCAGATCGGTTTGTCTTAGCGCCAGAAGGCTGGCGAACACCGCCGTGACCGCGCCGAAGATGGTCAAGGTCCAAAGCCACACATCGGTGCCCGCCATCGCCGGGTGCAGTCGCGCCATCACGTAGACCCCCGCCTTGACCATCGTGGCCGAGTGCAGGAAGGCGCTCACCGGGGTGGGGGCGGCCATGGCGTTGGGCAGCCAGAAATGGAACGGTACCTGGGCTGACTTGGTAAAGGTGCCGGCCAGCAGCAGGATCAGGATCGGCAGATACATCGCGTGCTGGCGAATATCCTCCTCCATCGCGATAAAGCCTGAAATGCTTGTCGTGCCTGTCGCCGCTGCCAACAGGATCAATCCTGCAAGGAACGCCACCCCCCCGGCCCCGGTCACGAACAGGGCCTGCAACGCGTTTCGGCGGCTCTTCTCGGATTCATGCGAAAAGCCGATCAGCATGTAAGAGGTAAGCGTCGTCAGTTCCCAGAACACGAACAGCAGGATCAGGTCATCGGCAAGCACAAGCCCCAGCATCGAGACCATGAAGGCCGTCAGGAACAGCGCAAATCGGGCATACTGCGGGTGCCCTGCGAGGTAGGTGTTGGAATAGAGTAGCACCAATGTCCCGATGCCGGAGATCAGCAAGGCGAAGGTCAGGCTCAACCCATCGACCAGGACGGCGAAATCAATGCCGAGCGACGCCACCCAGGGCACGGATACACGCAGGATATCCCCCGCAGCGATGGTCGGGACCAGTGACGCGAAATAGACAAAGAGCGCCGCGGAAAAGAGTACCGGGACAACACCGATCGCACCGTTGCCACGCACATCCGTCGGAAAACCACCCGCCATCAGGAAAACACTCCGCTACACTCCTGTGAGGCATTCGCCGTGCACTGCCACGCCGTGTCCGCCAAGTAGCAAAACGCGGTCATGCTTGATCGGGTTCCCTGCTCTGGGAAGTCGGTCCTGTTCACGCTTCGCTCTCCCTCGCTGGGATTGGACTTAGGCTCTTCTCTGGTGTTGACCAAATTGAAAAAGGGCGTGTATCTGATAGATCAAATCTATCGAAAGATCCCGGATGCCGAGTCTGCAACAATTACGCTACTTGATCGCCGTGGCCGATCAGCTTCATTTCCGACGTGCGGCCGAATTGTGCAATGTCACCCAGCCCACGCTCAGCGCCCAGCTCAAGGAGCTGGAGGCGCGGCTGGGCACAACCCTCGTGGAACGGGGCCGGTCAAAGGTGATGATGACGCCCACCGGCAAGGAAATCGCTGAACGCGGGCGCCGAATCCTGCGCGAGGTGGCCGAAATCCATACGATCGCGAAATTGCAGCAAAGCGTTCTGTCTTCCGTCATCCGGGTCGGCGTGGTTCAGACCCTGGGGTCGTACTTCCTGCCCTTGGTCATTCCCGACCTGCACCGCCAGTACCCCAAGCTGGGCCTCTACGTGCGCGAGGGCTTGCCCGATGCACTTTTGCGCAGCCTCGAAGACGGTGCTCTTGATCTGCTGTTCTTCCCGCTCCCGGTCACGCAATCCGAGTTCGAGGCGCGGCCGCTGTTTCGTGAACCGATCGAAGTGGTCATGCCATCGGATCACCGCCTGGCATCCGAGCCTGCGATCGATCCTGTCATGCTCAAGGGCGAGGTGATCCTGTCGCTGGAGCCGGGTCACAAGCTCTATGAGCTTGTTCGCACCATCTCGGACGACTACGGGGTTGAGCTGTCCCACGATTACGAAGGCACCAGCCTGGACACGCTGCGCCAGATGGTGGCGACGGGCATGGGGGTGTCGCTGATGCCCGCGCTCTACGTGAAATCGGAAGTGGCGCATCAGGACCTGGTCATCGCAAGGCCATTCCACGGGACATCGCCATCCCGCACCATCGGCATGGTCTGGCGCAAGGGCACATCGCGCGAGGATGAGTTTCAACTGTTGCTCCAGCTGATTTGCGGGTCCCTCACCGCGCGTGCACCCGAGGTATCCGTGCTGGGAACCTGCGATCCCGGACCGGCCTGAGCTTTGGCAGGGTCTTGTGTGACAACTGTGTCAGCGCATGAGCATGGCCGTTCAACCCAGCCGTCAGATAATCTCGTCCTCATCAAAGATCGGATCATCCTCGAGTTGTGACGAAAGATGTTCGAGGGTTTGTTCAGCCTCGTCAGGGTCGGCAACCTGCGCGACGTGGAAAAGCGCGTCGCCTTCATTCACATTGGGGAAAACGGTGCGGCCGACGATCAGGCCCGCGCACTCAGTTGTAATCGGCATATCCACCGCGCCGAACGGATCCGATACGATGGCCAGTGTCTCCCCGTCCGAGACCATATCGCCCTCTGACTTGAACGACCGCAACAGCCCACCCTGGGGTGCCCGTATCCAGCGGCTCGATATCGACAACAAGGGTTTTCGACGCGCTTTGGAAATGCCCTTGGCGGGCAGCATGGACTGATCTTTCAACACCCGCAAAATTCCCGATACGCCCGCGCGCACGGCCATTTCGTCAAAACGCAATGCCTCACCCGCTTCATAGAGCAAAACGTCAATGCCCGCATCCTTGGCGGCCCCACGCAATGATCCGTCACGCAGCTGTGAGCGCAGGATCACCGGCGCGCCGAACGCCCGTGCAAGACGCAAAGTTTCCCGGTTGTCCGGGGATATGCGGACTTGCGGCAGGTTTGTCCGATGCACCGCAGCTGAATGCAGGTCGATCCCGAGGTCACTGCGCCCGACGATTTCGGTCATGAACAATTTCGCCAGCCGCGAGGCCAAGGACCCGCCTTGGGTTCCGGGAAAACACCGGTTCAAATCGCGCCGGTCAGGCAGGTAGCGCGAATGCGTCAGAAACCCGAACGCGTTGACAATCGGCACCGCGATCAGCGTACCGCGAAGGCGATCCAGGTTGGGCATGCCAAGAAGGCGGCGCACGATCTCGACACCGATGATCTCGTCCCCGTGCACACCCGCGCTGACGAAAACGACCGGGCCTTTGCGCCGTCCATGGATGACATGGGCCGACATGGTAGCCGGTGTATGATCCGACATGACGCTGACCGGAAGATCAATGGTCCGGCGTGTGCCCGGGGCGACGGTCTCGCCTCCGATCGCGAATTCAGTTCTTTTGGCCATCAGCCAATCCCCTTCGTCCGGGTGGTCCGGGCACCGCATTTGATCCATACAGGGTGATCTGGACGCAGACCATGCAAATGCCTGGTGCACCGGCCGTTTACATGCTGCGCTACGCGGATCACGGAGCACCCGAGGATATGACAGGAGAGTGTCTTGCGAAAGGCCACTTCATCTGTCTTTTGCGACATGCACCAAGACGTTGCCGATGCAGGTAAGCGCCAAGCGTTCGGGTCTGCGGCGGCAGCGCGCCGCTGCAAAAGCTGTAGACACGTCAACAAGAGCGTTTCCCCTCATGTCCCACATCAGCCGTTCCAAAAGACAAGGCTTGACCTGCGACCGGCCGCACGTGCACATGAGGGTGTTTACGGTCTGGGCGTGTCACAGCGTCCGGTGAAAAGGGAACGCGGTGCGTCGAGAGGCAAATCCGCGACTGCCCCCGCAACTGTGAGCGGTGAGCGACGCTGAAACTGCCACTGGGACCCCTTGGGCGACTGGGAAGGCCAGCAGAGCGATGATCCGCAAGTCAGGAGACCTGCCGTAAGCCAACACCCAGTCCGGTCGCGGGGTGCGACAGGGCGGCGGCGCTGTCCGCAGTGGTGTCCATCACCGTCTGCGGATGCCTTGCGTTCCAGATTAAAGTTACCGATCCGGCCATATTTGCCGGAAAAAGACCGGGGTCTTTGCCATGGTACGTCTCACGACCAAACTTCTCTTGTGTTCCACTCTTGTTGCGCCCTCCGTTTTGGCGGCACAGGACCTGGGTGGGCCTGTTGTCGAACTGGAAGACATTGTCGTTTTCGGCGGGTTGCTTCCGACAAGTCTTGAAACCACCGGGGCCATCATCGACGTCGCGGAACGTGACGCGATTGTCCGCGAGGGTCTTGGTGCGACACAGGCGCTTGCCTCATTGCCCGGTGTGTCGGCCAGCGCGAACGGCGGCCTGGGCAGTGTTTCATCCGTGCGGATTCGTGGCCTTGGTGTCCCGTATGTAGGTGTGCGGCTGGACGGGATCGATATCGCCGATCCGTCCTCGGTTCAAACCGCTTTCAACTTCGGCCCATTGACCACTGGCGCGCTGGACCGGATCGCGGTCATCAAGGGCACGCAATCTGCCATCTACGGCTCCGACGCGATCGCGGGAGCGGTCGAGCTGCAAAGCTGGCGGCCCGCCAAGTCCGGGGTTTCGGGCAGGGCAAAGGCCGAGCTGGGCAGCAATGAGACCCGCGCGGCGACCCTGAGTCTCGGGTACCTGGACGACCGCGCAGAACTGGCCCTGAGCCTTGGCCGCGTGACCTCGGAAGGGTTTTCGGCGCGCGACACCGACGATGAGAACGATGGGTTCACCCAAAGCAATGTGACGCTTTACGCCGCGTATCAGGTCAGTGACGCGATCCGGGTCGGCGCCAATGGGTTCTGGTCGGACGGCACAACCGAATTTGATCGCTCCACCACCGACCCGACCGGCGAAAGCGACGAGACACGCCGCGGGGTGCGGGTGTTCGGAGAGGTCGAAACCGGGGGCTGGTCGCATGACCTTTCCTTCAGCCGGTACGAGATCGACCGGTTCGATGCCGGAGGCTTCACCCGGGAATTCCTTGGCGCGCGCGATACGGTGGCGTATCTGGCGCGGGGCGATGTATCATCGTCCGTGTCGTTTGCGTTTGGGGCGGATTGGACCGAGGAACGGGCGGAACTGGATGGCGATGACTATGACGCGTCGAATTCGGCCGCCTTTGCCGAGATGAAGGCCACTCCGATCGATGCAATGGAGCTTTCGCTGACCCTGCGCTACGACGAGTATTCGGATTTCGACGGACAGCTGTCCGGGCGCGCGGCGTTGTCCTATCGGATCAACGACGCAACGATACTGCGCACATCCTTGGGAACCGGGTATCGGGCACCATCGCTTTACGAAAGGTTCGGTCCGTATGCGGGTTCGGTCGCGCTCGACCCGGAAGAAAGCCTGAGCTTCGATCTTGGGATCGAGCATTCCTACGGAGATCGCGCGACCGTCAAGGCAACCGCGTTCTGGTCCGAGATCGAGGACCTGATCGGCTTTGGCGCGTCGCCCGATTGTCTTCCGTCGCAAAGCTTCGGATGCTACATCCAGACCGATGGCACCACGACGACGCGGGGGTTCGAGCTGAGTGGGAGCTACGCAATCACGGATCATGTGCGTCTGGCCGGCGCCTACACTCTGACCGATGCCGAGAACGACGGAGAGCGTGTGGTGCGTGTGCCACGGCATGACCTGTCACTCGCGCTCGAAGCCGATGTGACAGATCGGCTGCAACTCGGTGTGAACATGACCCGCGCGGCTGACAGCCTTGATGGGGCCGGAACACCGACCCGGCTTGACGATTTTACGGTTTGGGATGTGTCCGCCCGCTATGACATCACCGAAACCGCGTCGGTATACGGTGTGATCGACAATGTGGCCGACGCGTCCTACCAGACCGTGCGCGGCTTCAATGCGCCAGAGCGGACCATCCGCTTTGGTGTCGAAACCTCGTTCTAGGCGATGTGGCGCGGTCTGGCGCTGTTGATTTCTGCGCTGGTCCCTTCGGGGGCCGGAGCATCCGATTTGCCCCGGGTTGTATCGGTGAATGTCTGCACCGATCAGCTCGTGCTGCTGTTGGCCGAACCGGAACAAATCGTCTCGCTCAGCCCGCTATCCGTTGATCCGCGAACATCTGTCATGGCGCAGGAAGCGGTGAACTATTCCACCAACAACGCCCAATCCGAGACGATAGCCATGCAAAACCCCGATGTCGTGGTTGCGGGGGCATTCAACGATCCGGCCTTTTTGCGGATGCTGGAGTCGATTTCGATCAAGGTGGAGACGTTCCCGATCACCTCGGCCCTGTCAGATATCCCCGACGAGATCCGGAAAATGGGTCAGGTGCTGAATCAGTCCGACAAAGCAGAGGCGATTGCCGCGCAGTTCGAGACCGATCTGGCGCGCTTGCCCCCACCGGCAGAGGATGCGCCGTTGGCAGCCTTCTTTTTGCCGAACGGGTTTTCGCTCGGGGCCGGAACGCTCAGCCATGATATCCTTGTGGCCGGCGGTGCGCGCAACCTGTCGGTGGAGCTTGGGATTCAGGGCAACGGCACCGTGTCCCTGGAGCAGGTCATCCTGCATCAGCCCGACCTTTTGATCGGGGCGCAGCCGTTCGGAGGGTTTTCGCAATCCGAGGAAATGGCGACGCATCCTGCCTTGGCCGCGTTTCCGGTGCTGCATAGCTCGGTGGCCTGGGTTTGCGGCGTTCCATCCGTTCTGGACGCGGTGTCACAAGTGTCGGAAAAAGTCGACGCATTGGACGCACTGCCTGACAATTAGACCGTCTCGCAGAGTGCGGCAGTGGTCTTTGCATCATACCGAAAGCTCGGGTCGAGATGGATGCCCGCCCAATGCCGGTCCTCGGCAAAGACGCCGTATTCCGATGCGGACCGCAAAACCTGCGCAGGGCCCGAACTGGCCATGGCACATGCGATTTCCGGCTTGATGCCGACGCGGTTGATGAGCATAGCGACCGCCGACGACAGGTCCAGATCCGCCCCGGCCAATGTGCCGTCGCTCAGCGTCAGGCGTCCATCGCGGCGCAGCACCCGTCGTTCGTTCAGTTGAAATTCGGTGATCTCCGATCCCGCTGTCGCCATTGCATCGCTGACGAGGAAAATCGCGCCGGGGCCGGTCTTGGCCGCCATCGCCGCGCGTATCGTGCGGGGATGAACATGAACTGCATCGGCGATCAGCCCGGCATGCAGGCTGCCATGGTCGAGTGCCGCACCGACCAAGCCGGGTTCGCGGCTGCCCAGTTGACTCATCGCGTTGAACAGATGGGTGACGCAGCGCGCCCCGGCATCGATTGCCGCCGCGGCTTGGTCACAGGTGCAGTCTGAATGACCGAGCGAGACGATCACCCCGGCTTTGGTCAAGCGCGCGATCCGTTCCGGCGCGACGGTTTCCGGCGCGAGTGTGACCATGAGGTTTGGAAGCCGTTGCGCGGCGTCGCAAAGCAGCGCCTCGTCGGCATCGGTCATGGGGCGGATCAGCTCGGGCGCATGCGCCCCCTTGCGGGCCTGTGCGATATGTGGGCCTTCGAGGTGTAGTCCCATGATGCCGGCCACGCCTTTCGCGATCGCGTCGTCCACGGTGTCGATCGCGGCCCGGGTCTTGTCACATGTGTCGGTGATCAGCGTGGGCAGCAAGGCGCGTGTGCCAGTGGTGGCATGGGCCATCGCGATGCGGCGCAGCCCATCGACCGTGGTTTCCTCGTTGAAAAGGATACCGCCGCCGCCATTGACTTGCAGGTCGACAAAGCCCGGCATGAGGACCCCGGCGCTCACCTCCTGCCGGACGTATTTGGCGGGCGCCTTGGCAATAGGTACGACCCCGACAAACACATTCCCGTCCAGGAGCAGCGCATGGTCTTCGTACAGGGTCCGGCCGTCGAATATATCTGCTCCGACAAGGGCGCGGCGGGTCATGGGTTTTCCGTGGCTTGGTTCAGGTGGCGCGGCGCATCCATGTTGGCCCTGGCCCCGTGGGACAAGAGCCGGTCGACCGCACCTGCGACCTTTTCAATTTCGGGGTGCATCTGGGTGGTGGCTGGCATTCTCTTGATCCTGTTTGGAGAAACGCTGACGGGGTCGGTTCTGATGCGTGACCTCTTTGGTGACACGCGCTAGGGTACCATCTGTCGAGCCAGGGCCAATGCCCCGTCAAGCGCGGTGCCGCGTGGCCCCGTCAATCGGTTTTGGGCCGTGCGCGGCAGCCATTGTGCAAAGAGCGGCCCTAATCCCCCCGTCAGGCACAGGTGATCTTCCTTCGAAAATCCCGTTGTTTCAAGACATAGCGACAAATACGCCGTCGCTTCGGCTACAATCTCGATTGCCTGTGAATCGGCCTGCGTCGCCGCGGCCATCACCTCCGTTGCGTAGGTCGCAAAGTCAGCCGGCGTCGCGGATTGGGCAAAGGCAATCAGTTTTGCCGGATCGTTGTTGAAATCTTGCCAGATCCGAGTGGTCAGCCCGGAGTTTTGCGCCAAGCCATCGCGGGTCAAGGCGCAGCGTTGCAACGCCTTTCGGCCCAGCCAGGCGCCGGATGCCTGATCTCCAAGCTGCAGGCCCCAACCACCGATGTGCCGGATGTTAGCCCCGCGTTTGACCGCAATGAAGGAACCGGTTCCGACCGAGATTACAACGCCGTTTCTGTCGCCCAAAGCTCCGAAGACGGTGGTGACCTGATCGTCAGTCACGGTGCAGCGAAGCAAGGGCAGTTTTGCGGCCAGTGCGCGTGCGGTCTCGGGTGACACGATCCCGGCAAGGCCGACATGCGCCGGCACATTGGCCAGCTCTGGCAGATCCAGCCCCGCATTCCGTGCCGCCGATCCAAGCGCCCCGATCAGATTGCGCACAGTCCCGTCAGGATCGCTGGTGTAGTTCGCAGGTCCGCCATTGGCGGACCCGAGAATGTTTCCCGCGCGATCACTGATGGCGGCGCGGCAGCCGGTCCCGCCGCCATCGATTCCGATCAGGTAGGGTCCAAGATGTCCCATCGCATTCGGACGACGCTTATCCGAGCACAGCCTTGACCGCCCGCAGGGTCCCGGCGACCACTTGGTCCGCCTCTTCGCGGCTCAGGCAGAAGGGCGGCGCAAAGCCAAGGATATCGCCTTGAGGCATGGCGCGCGCGATGATCTTGTCCTGCTCGAGCAGCTTGCCGGACAATTGCGCGCCAACCTTGTCTGCCGGATCGAAGAATGCGCGATTATCCTTGTCCTTGACGAATTCCACGGCACAGATCATGCCTTCGCCGCGGACCTCTCCGACATGAGGATGATCGGCCAGCGCGTCCGCCATCGCGGCATTGAGATAAGCCCCGACATCGGCTGCGTTTGACACCAGATCGAGTTCGTCGATCAGCTTGAGGTTGGCAACCCCGGCCGCGGCCCCGATCGGGTGGGCGGAATAGGTCCAGCCATGACCAATGGGGCCGTTCTCGTCCGTTCCCTGTTCCAGGACAGACCAGACCTTGTCCGAGACAATGGACCCGGACAGCGGCGCATAGGCCGACGTGAGGCCCTTGGCGATGGTGATGATGTCCGGCTCGATGCCGTAGTGCTCGGATCCGAACATCGTGCCAAGACGGCCAAAACCGGTCACGACCTCATCTGCGATCAGCAGGATGTCGTGTTTTTTCAATACCGCCTGGATCGCGGCCCAATATCCTTCGGGGGGCGGTACGATGCCGCCGGTGCCGAGCATCGGTTCCCCGATAAAGGCGCCGATCGTGTCGGCCCCTTCACGTTCGATCAGGTCTTCCAGATCCTGCACGCATTGCGCGACAAATTGTGCCTCCGTCTGATCGAGGTTTCCGCGCCGGTAGTAATACGGCGCGGTGGTGTGGATCACCTGCTCCACAGGCAGGTCGAATTTCTTGTGGAACAGCTCCAGCCCGGTGAGCGATCCGGTGACAAGCCCCGAGCCGTGATACCCGCGCCACCGCGAGATGATCTTTTTCTTTTTCGGACGGCCAAGGATGTTGTTGTAATACCAGACAAGCTTGACGTTGGTTTCGTTCGCATCCGAACCGCCAAGCCCGAAATAGACCTTGGACATGTTGGACGGCGCCCGGTCGAGGATCATCTTGGACAGGGTGATCGACGCTTCGGTGCCATGCCCGACATAGGAATGGTAATACGCCAGTTCGCGGGCCTGATCGGCAATCGCCTTCGCGATTTCCTGGCGGCCATAGCCCACATTGACGCAATAGAGTCCGGCAAATGCATCCAGCATGCGATTGCCGTCCCGATCCTCGATGAACACGCCAGATGCGGTCCGGATCACCCGGTTCGGGCTTTCGCCGCGCGCGTGCTGGGCGAGGTGTGTCGAGGGATGAAAGAAGTTGTCCCGATCCCATTGATCGAGTTGATCATTCCGTAGCATCGCGGCCTCCGTAAGTTCTGCCGATGGCAGGTGTTATGAGCGGTGGGCTGAAATCTCTTGAACCTCTCAAGAATTCTGCCCAGTGTCAGATCCAGTCTGCGGCACACGTAGTCCAGATGGGCCCATCATACCAGACCCACCGTAGTTAGGATCATTCATGCCACAGGGACACGCCCCCTTCAGCGAGATGGAATATGACCGCCGCCTGGCCTTGACGCGCGAAGCGATGCAGCGCGCAGGGCTTGACGCGATTTTTGTGACCGACCCGTCGAACCAGGCCTGGCTGACTGGGTATGACGGGTGGTCCTTTTACGTGCATCAGGGTGTGATCATCCAGATGGAGGGCGAGCCTATCTGGTGGGGCCGGAACATGGATGCGGTCGGCGCGGCGCGCACGTGCTGGATGTCCGAGGACAATATCCATGGCTATTCCGACCACTTCGTGCAGTCGACGCTGCAACACCCCATGGAAGATCTGGCGGGACATTTCCGGGACCTGGGGCTGGAGACGTCCCGGATCGGCGTGGAGATGGAGAATTACTACTATTCCGCCAAGGCCCACGAGGTGCTTTGCGCGGAATTGCCCGAAGCCACGATCATGGATGCCATGTCGCTGGTGAACTGGCAGCGCCTGATCAAGTCAGAGGAAGAGGTCGTTTTCATCCGCAACGCGGCGCGGATCTCCGAAAAGATTCTCGGGATCGCCATCGAAAAGGCTGCACCCGGTGTGCGCAAGAACGAACTCGTGGCCGAAATTTTTCACGCAGGGATCACCGGGGTGGACGACATCTGGGGCGACTACCCGGCGATCGTGCCGCTGACCCCGTCCGGCCTCGATGCGACGGCTGCGCACCTCACGTGGAACGGCGATCCGATGCGCGAAGGCGAGGCGACGTTCTTCGAATTGTCCGGCTGCTACCGCCGCTACCATGCGCCGCTGTGCCGGACCGTTTATCTGGGGACGCCGCCGCAGGCCCTTCTGGACGCTGAAAAGGCGCAGCTGGAGGGAATCGAAGCTGGGGTCGAAGCGGCGCGCGCCGGCAACCGGACCTGCGATATCGCCAACGCCTTTATCGATGTGTGTCAGAAGCACGGCATCGAACGCAACGGACGCTGTGGATATCCCATCGGTCTGAGTTACCCGCCCGACTGGGGCGAACGCACAGCCTCCATCCGAAGCGAGGACATGACCGTTCTGCAACCGGGCATGACGTTTCACTTCATGCCTGCGCTTTGGATGGACAGTTGGGGTCTGGAGACAACCGAGACCATCCTGATCACGGAAGACGGAGTGGCCGAAACGCTCTGCAATGTGGAACGCAAGCTCTTCGTAAAGGACTAAAGCCGTGGGGTATCTTGAGCGCAGCACGGAAATCCTCGGCGATCTGATCGCCTATCCGACGATGTCCGCTGACAGTAATTTCGACATGATCCTGCACATGGCCGGTCTGCTGGAAGATGCCGGTGCGCGCTGTGAGGTCATGTCATCGCCCTGCGGAACAAAGGCCAATCTTTTCGCAACGCTTGGTCCCGATCGCGACGGCGGCATTCTTCTGT
The DNA here is from genome assembly GCF_020055675.1 of Marivita sp. GTDB lineage: Bacteria > Pseudomonadota > Alphaproteobacteria > Rhodobacterales > Rhodobacteraceae > Marivita. Next base: position 7,972 of record NZ_JAIPUS010000018.1, on the reverse strand, counting down.
CCGGTCACAGTGATGTGGTGCCCGTCGCCGACCAGCCCTGGACCCGCGATCCGTTTCGGATGGGGGCGGTGGATGGGCGGCTCTATGGCCGCGGAGCCTGCGATATGAAGGGGTTCATCGCGGCAACACTTGCCATGGCCCCGCATTTCGCGGACCGCGTCGGCGACCGCCCTGTGCATTTCGCCTTCACGTATGACGAAGAGGTCGGGTGCCTTGGCGCGCGCCATCTTGTCGAACACCTCAGCGAACGGAGCCTGACCCCCGGAATCGCGATCATCGGGGAGCCCACCGAGATGCGCATCATCGATGGGCACAAGGGATGCAATGAATATACCACACGGTTCGAGGGGCTGGCCGGGCACGGGTCCAACCCCGATCATGGGGTGAACGCGGTCGAATATGCCGTGCGCTACGTGCACCATCTTCTGGGTCTCAAGGATGCCCTGCGTGCCCGCGCCCCGGCCGATTGCCCGTTTGATCCGCCTTGGACAACCGTGAACTTGGGCGCCCTTGTTGGCGGCGTTGCGCATAACGTGATCGCACCGTCCGCCCATGTCGAATGGGAAATGCGCCCGGTTCAGTTGTCAGACGCGGAATTTGTCAAGGAAAACCTGCGTGCGTTTTGCGAGGCAGAGCTGCTGCCGAAAATGCAGGCCGTTTACCCGGAGGCGTCGATCACGACAGAAGTCATCGGAGAGGTCATCGGCCTTTTCCCCACCGACGAAAATGAGGCCCGCCGGATCGTCAGCGATCTTACCGGCGCAAACAGCAGTGACTTGGTCGCCTTCGGAACCGAAGCGGGCCTGTTCCAGGCGCTCGGCACCGACGTGGTGGTTTGTGGCCCCGGCTCAATCGAACAGGCGCACAAGGCGGATGAATTCGTATCGCTCGACCAGATGTCGAAGTGCCTGGGGATGTTGGAACGTTTGGGCGACAGGTTGACGTCGTAACGTCGAAAAAGTCGACGGCGGTGCTGCGTGCTTCTGGCGGCATCAACCGAACAAAGCGACGGTCCCCTTACGTCAGGCGCCCGCCCTGGCTCTTATGTCCGGGCTGGCCTCCCAGCCGAGGTTTGGTGCAATCTCTTGTGCGATCTGAACGATCTGCGGGCCCAGCATTTCGCGGAAAGCTGACGTGAACACACGCACTGAACCGGCTGCGCCGATCGACATCGTGGCCCCGGGTCCGCTTTGTGCAAGCGGCGCCGCGACCGAGCACAATCCCCGTTCGATTTCTTCGACGCATTCCGCGAAGCCGCGGCGCCGGATCGTGTCGAATTCCGCTTCGAGGTCATGCACGTTGGTCAAGGTGAATTCGGTGTAGGCGCGCAACCGGCCTTCCATTTCGCCGGTCACGAAGAGATCGGGCGAAAAGGCGGCAACCGCCTTCGAGCAGGAGCAGGCGTGCAAGGGGCGCTTTCCCAACCCCGGATGAAGGTAGGATACCCCTGTTTCCGGTGTCTCGACATGGATGATTTCCACGGTCTTGCCGCGCAGCCGCGAGAGGAAAAACGCAGCTCCGAATTCCGTGGCGGCTTGTTTTAGTGGGGGTGCCATCAAGTCCAGCAACGCGCGGTCCGAATGGTCGCTGTGGGTTATCCGCTTCAGGCGGGTGCCGATGGCGAACTGTCCGCGCGTGACGGGTTCCAGCAGACCGACGCTGACCAAATCCTGTACCAGCCTGTAGGCGGATGGCTTTGGCAGGTCCATATGAGCGCAGATCTCGGCCACACTTGCCTCCTCCAACTGCCCCACGATTTCCAGGATGCCTATTATGCGTTCAAGATGCATATTTTTTACCTTGCGAGAATCTAATTATCGAATTACGAGAATCGAAACGTTATCGCAAGGGAGGAGTGTGATGATGGACGGCGCATGTTGCGGTCCGGGGTATGCAAGCCCGGCCGAGGCCATCAAGGCCCCCCGCGAAAAGCTGCTTTACACGATCGCCATTTATACAGGGACCGGGATTCAGAAGCCGGATTACCTGGCGACTGTTGATGCCGATCCTGACAGCCCGACTTACAGCCAGGTCGTTCACCGGCTCGAGATGCCGGGCATCGGCGATGAGCTGCACCACATGGGCTGGAACGCCTGCTCCTCGTGCCACGATGACACGGGCATGTCGCGCAAATACCTCCTGGTGCCGGGGGTTCGGTCAAACAACATCCACGTCATCGACACCGCCACCGACCCCTTTGCGCCGCGTCTGCACAAGGTGATTGACGGGGCCGAGATCAAATCGAAGACCAACCTAAGTGGTCCGCACACCGTGCACTGCCTCGGAAGCGAAATCATTATCTCCTTTCTCGGCGATGCTCAGGGTGAAGCGCCCGGCGGCTACCTGCATCTCGATAAGGATTTCGAGATCGTGGGCCGGTGGGAAAACTCCATGGGCGACATCCCCTTCGGCTATGACTTCTGGTATCAACCGCGCCACAACGTCATGGTCTCGTCCGAATGGGCCGCGCCAAACACCTTCATGCCGGGCTTCGATCTGGAAGAAGTGGGGCACCTCAAGTATGGTCGGCGCCTGCACATCTGGGATTTCGAAAAGCGCGAGCCGGTCGAGACGATGTATCTGGGCGAAGACGGTCTGATCCCGCTAGAGGTCAAGTTCCACCATGACCCCGACAGCACGCATGGCTTCTGCGGCGCGGCCCTGTCGGCCAACGTGATCCATTTCTGGAAGTCAGAGGCGGGCAAGTGGGAATGGGAAAAGATCATCGACGTGGAAAACGAGCCACATCCCGAGTGGCCGATCCCCGTGCCCGGCGTGATGAGCGCGATCCTGGTGTCGATGGATGACAAGTACCTTTACCTGAACAATTGGCTGCATGGCGACATGCGCCAGTATAACATCGAGGACCCCCACAATCCGGTGCTTACCGGGCAGGTCTGGATGGGCGGCTTGCTGGGAAAGGCCCCCGAGGTCAACGGTGTCAAGGTCGCGGGCGGGCCGCAGATGTATCAGCTAAGTCTTGATGGCAAGCGGCTCTATGTCACGACGTCTCTGTTCAGCACCTGGGACAACCAGTTCTACCCCGAGATCCGTGAGCAAGGTGGTGTCATGGTGATGATCGATTGCGATGTCGAAAACGGCGGCATGAAGATCAACCCCGATTTCATCGTCGATTTCGGCCAGGAGCCCAATGGTCCAAGCCGCTGCCACGAGACCCGTTACCCCGGTGGCGACTGCACCAGCGATATCTGGCTGTGACCGAGACCTGTCGCATCACAATCGCCAACCGTGGCGATGCGACCTACACGGTCGAGGCGCGCAGGCCCCTGCTCGACACCCTGCGCGAGCAGGGCGTCGATCTGCCATATGGCTGTAAATACGGCGGGTGCATCACCTGCGCGGCCAGGCTGACGTCCGGCGAAGTCGATCAACGCCGCCAGGTGGCGCTGAACAACCGTCAGATCAACAACGGCTATGTCCTGCTCTGCGTCGCGCGCCCGACAAGCGACCTGACGCTCGAAATCGGCGTCGAGAGTCACGGCCAGCTTTACCGCAACCCCTTCCTCGATCCGCTGGAGCCGCATGAGCTGAAGGCGGACATCGCCACACCCAAGGAACGTTAAAATGCCCGCAACAGCGCTTGATGACCGCTACGATTACGACCAGCGTTACCTCTCTGATATCCTGAAATCGGTGAGCACGATCGCCATGGTCGGGGCCAGCGCAGACAAGACCAAGTTCAGCTATGGCGTGCTGCGTGTGCTTCACGAGACCGGATATGATATGATCCCGGTAAATCCTAATCCGAACCTGACCGAGATTCGCGGGATCCCGGTGGTGCATTCGCTTCAAGAGATCGACCGTCCCGTTGACATGGTCGAGGTCTTCCGCCCCAGGGAAGAGCTTTACGCCATCACCGAACAGGCAATCGCGATCGGCGCAAAGGTCTTGTGGGGGCAAATTGGCGTCTATGATGATGATGCCGCGAAACTGGCGGAAGACGCGGGGCTGAAAGTGGTGATGAACCGCTGCCCCAAGATCGAACTGTTTCGCCCCTTCTGGAAGCCGCGTCTCGACCTGGCTATCTGACCTGGGCAGGCTGACGCCACCGGACAGGGCCGGGGCACATTGGAGAGAGTTATGGACGGAACTTTGGAAAACGATCAGCTGATCCTGCGTTCGGACCAGGATGGCATTGCCATTCTGACGCTGAACGCTCCCAAATCCATCAATGCACTGTCAGAGGAGATGCTGGACGCGCTGTCACGGACCTTCGACACGATCGCGGACGACCGCAGCGTAAAGGCCGTGATCCTGCGCAGCGGCTGCAAACATTTTTGCGCCGGTCACAATCTCAAGGAAATGACGGCGCGCCGGGCGGATGACGACGGGGGCTTCCAGTATTTCCAGGACCTCTTCGCCAAGTGCTCGGCAATGATGCTGCGCGTTGTGCATCTGCCTCAGCCGGTGATCGCAGAGGTCAAGGGCATTGCCACGGCGGCAGGCTGCCAGCTTGTGGCCTCTTGCGACCTGGCGGTGGCAGCAGAGGATGCGACATTCGCAACATCCGGAGTGAATATCGGGCTGTTCTGCTCGACCCCGATGGTTGCCCTGTCGCGCAACGTGCCGCGCAAGATGGCAATGGAAATGCTGCTGCTTGGGGAATTTCTGCCCGCCGCGCGGGTCGCCGAAATGGGTCTGGTGAACCGCGTCGTGCCGCTGGCCGAAGTCGAGGACACGACGATGCAAATGGCGCGAATTATCGCGGATAAATCTCCGGCCGCCGTCAAGATCGGCAAGCGCGGTTTTTACGAACAGGCCGAGATGCCGCTGGAAGAGGCCTATTCCTATGCCGGTCGCGTGATGGCGGAAAACATGATGGCCGAGGATACCGTGGCCGGGATCAACGCCTTCACGCGCAAGGAACCGATGCCAGAATGGACAGGCAAATGAAGACGTTCGACGGCCCGGAACTGGCACGCGTTGCCGCCAATCATACGGCGCTGTCGCCGGTGTCGATGCTCAAACGCGTGGAGCGCGTGCATCCGGAATTGCCCGCGCAGGTACATGGATCGATCCGGCGAAACTGGGGCGAGGTCGCGGCGCGTTGCAAACGGCTTGCCTCGGCGATGGCGAGGCGCGGGATCGGCAAGGGCGACACGGTTGCCCTGATCGCACCGAACATCCCCGAGGCGCTTGAATGTGCGCTGGCGCTGCCGATGATCGGCGCCGTTCTGAACGCGAACAACACGCGGCTCGATGCCGGAACGATCGCTTATATTCTCGAACACGGCGAAGCGAAGGTCCTTTTGGTCGATACCGAGTGTTCGGCCATGGCCGCCGAAGCTGTTGCACAATCGGGGCGTGATCTTCTGATCGTCGACATCGAAGACAGCGAAGGGCCGGGGGGCAACAGGATAGGTGCGCTCACATATGACGCACTTCTGTCAGAGGGCGATCCCGACTTCGCCTATGCGCTGCCGGACGATGAGTGGGATGCGCTGGCGCTCAACTACACCTCCGGGACCACGGGGCGGCCCAAGGGCGTGGTCTACTCGCACCGTGGAGCATGGACCAACGCGGTCAACAACGTTGTAACCTGGGAAATGCCGCATCATCCGGTCTATCTCTGGACGCTGCCCTTGTTTCACTGCAACGGATGGTGCTTTCCCTGGACCATCACCATGCTTGCGGGAACGCATGTGTTCCTGCGCGCGCCCCGCGCCGACGCGATCTATGACGCCTTCGCAGATCATGGCGTGACGCATCTCTGTGGGGCACCGATCATCATGTCGATGATTTCCGGTGCAGCGGAAAAGCGCGATTTTCCGCAGAAGATCAAGATGATGACCGCCGCCGCGCCCCCCCCCGCCAGCGTGATCGAAGGGATGGAGGCGATGGGTATCTCGATTACACATGTCTACGGCCTGACCGAGGTGTACGGCCCTGCCGTCGTTTGCGCGGAAAAACCCGGATGGGGCGCGCTGTCACCCGAGCAGCAGGCCGAGATGAAAGCGCGTCAGGGCGTCGCCTACGAGCTTGAGGAGGACGTGCTGGTGCTCGATCCCGACACCGGCACCCCGGTGCCATGGGACGGCGAAACCCTGGGCGAAATCGTGTTTCGCGGCAACATCGTCATGAAAGGCTATCTGAAAGCCCCCGAGGAAACCGCCAAGGCCTTCAAGGACGGCTGGTTCTGGTCGGGCGACATCGCGGTGCAGCACGCAGATGGCTACATCGAGATTCGGGACCGCTCAAAGGACATCATCATTTCGGGGGGTGAAAACATCTCCTCGATCGAGGTGGAAAAAGCGCTTTATTCCCATCCGGCCGTCAGCCTCGCGGCGGTTGTCGCCTTGCCCGATGAAAAATGGGGCGAAGTGCCCTGCGCCTTTGTCGAGCTGTCGGGGGAAGCAACCGAAGACGACTTGCTGGCGCACGCAAGAGAGCGCCTGGCAGGATACATGCGGCCCAAGAAGGTGGTCTTTGGCGAACTTCCGAAAACCTCTACAGGCAAAATCCGCAAGAACGAGCTACGTGATCTGGTCCGCTCAAAAGGCTGACCCCTTACCCCAGACTGGATACATATCATGGCACATGAACTAGAATTCGCACATTTCAGCTTTGGCACCCAAGTCCGGAAATCCCCATATTCCGACGCCGCGCTGCGCTGGGGGGCCAAGGGCTTTTCAGTGTACAACCACATGTATATCCCCCGCGATTTCGGAGATCCGGAACAGAACTTCTGGAGCCTGATCAACCACGCGACCCTTGCGGATGTGTCGGTGGAGCGCCAGGTCGAGATCACGGGCCCGGATGCGGCCCGCTTCACCCAGTATTTGTGCGCGCGTGACCTTTCGACCTGCGAGGTCGGGCAATGCAAATACGTGGTGCTCACCGATCAGCATGGCGGTATCATCAACGACCCGATCCTGCTCAAGTTGGCCGAGGATCATTTCTGGCTGTCGATCGCGGACAGCGATGTTCTCCTGTGGGCGCGGGGCGTCGCGGTGAATGCCGGGATGGATGTCGAATTGTCCGAACCCGATGTGTCACCTTTGCAGCTTCAAGGTCCCAAATCGCGCGATATCCTGCGCAAGGCCTTTGGCTTCAAGCCGACAGAACTGAAATATTTCCGTTTCATGGAATACGATTGGTACGGGGTTCCCCTGATCATTTCGCGCACGGGCTGGACGAGCGAACTGGGCTACGAGATCTATCTGCGTGACGGCTCCGCTGGCAGCCGGCTTTGGGAGCATATTCTGGATGTCGGTTACCCGATGGGTCTCAGACCCGGCCACACCTCCAGCATTCGCAGAATCGAGGCAGGCATGCTGTCTTACCACGCCGACATGACCCTCGCGAACAACCCCTACGAGTTGAACCTGGACCGTCTTGTCAATCTTGACATGGAGGCCGACTTCGTTGGCAAGGAGGCGCTGAAACGGATCAAGGAAAAAGGTGTCAAGCAGCGGCTGACAGGTATTGAGATCGAAGGCGTTCCTTTCGAGGGCGTCAACGATTTCTTCTGGCCGGTCCTGAAGGATGGCGTGCAGATTGGCACGATCACGTCGGCTGTCTATTCTCCGCGGCTGGCAAAGAACATCGCCCTCGCAATGCTGGACGTCGGCCATACGGATATCGGCACCGAGGTAACAGTCGACAAACTTGGCGAAACACGCGGCGGTGTCGTTGCGCCGATCCCGTTCTATGACCCCAAAAAGGCACTTGCCGTCGCGAGTTGATCCGATCGCAGCACCGGTTTGCCAAGTGACATCGAAGGGGCCGATCTGCTTGATCGGCCCGCGGTCAGGTTAGACTCTGAAACCATTGATTCCGACAGATAGCATGAGTCACGGTTCGAAAAGGCGCGGTGAACAAGTCAGAGGCGGTCGCGGAGTTTCGGACCAGTTGCTAAGCTTTAGCGACTGATGAGGGACCGACCTGAAATGACTAAACGCAAACGCTATACGGCGGAGTTCAAGGCGAAGGTGGCGTTGGAAGCCATCCG
>NZ_JAIPUS010000081.1 GCF_020055675.1 Marivita sp. | reverse complement strand
CGGTTTGGGTGTGGTGCCGCCGATCGACGATCCCAACGGTTGCGTGGACGCCAGAACCCGCCAGGTCATCGGCCAGGCTCCCCGGCTTCACGAAGACGCTCCGCGATCCTGGCGCGATGTGGATGCGACGTTGTCCAGTCTGGAGGAAAGCGGTCAGGACCTGAGCATCATGCAGCGCAACCTCGCGCGCGTCTTCGAGGCCGGAATCACGATCGCGACAGCCACCGATGCGGGCAATCCACTGACGCTCCACGGCCCTTCGATCTACGCGGAAATGGAAAGCATGCAGGCGGCGGGCATCCCGCCGGAGCACATCATCGTGATGTCAACGCGCAACGGCGCACAAGCGATAGGGCTGCTCGATGAAATCGGAACGCTGGAGCGAGGAAAGGTCGCGGACCTTGTAATACTGCGTGACGACCCGGCCGGATCGGTCCGGGCCTTCCGCACCGTCACCCATGTTATGCGTGGCGGAGCGCTTCACGAGGTATCCGAACTCGCGAAACCACGATAGTCCATCCCAAAGGCGCGCAGCCTTCTCAGAGGGCCCCGGGGAGCGGCCAAGTTATTGCCGTGCGCCCGACGGCCTCCTGCATCACTCCAGCGCCTATACTTCCAACGGTCGTCCCGGCTTTGCCTGTGCAGAAGTTTCAATGGCTCATAGAGCTCGGGTCATGAATGAACCGGGTAACGGGAGCCTTTCATTTACAACGTCGCGCAACTTCTGAAGGTGGCCAGAGCAGGCCTCTCCGACATGGAACCGGCTTTGCGCCGCGCCTTCAACGGGAGTCGCGAAGATGATCGACTGGATCTCGTCTTCGGACCCAAACCGCGTGCAGCCATCGCTGCATTGATCGTTTCCGGCATCGTGCTTGGCCGATTGGCCGAATCAGCACTGGGGCCGGGCGTGATAACCGCGCACCTGGATCTTTCGGCAGTCCTGCTCGGGGCGGGTTATGCATTGATGTTCCGCACCTATCTTTTTTCAAGCGGTCATGCCGGAACCGCCGATTTCCCGTGGCTCGCCGCGTCGCTGATACCAGCCGCGGCTGCACTGGTACTGGTGGCGTTCATCGAAAACACAGCTTCGGGCAATCTCGAGACCATTCCGGGGGCACCGATCTGGACCGACTTCGGCGCCGTCGCCGACGCGCTGGCCGACTCGCTGGCGGTCGCCGCAGGGCTGACCATAGCCGTGGCGGCGCTCTGCTTCAGTGAGAATTGGGCGCGCGCGCTCAAGGATCTCGCCACGCAGCTGTTCGTCTTCAAGGTCCTGGTCTTCGTGATGGTGCTGCTGATCGTCGAGATCGGCATCGTCGGACCGATCCTTGCCGCATTGCTGAAGATACTACTCGGCATCCGCGTGCCGCAGTGGGTGGGCGAATTCGTCGATCAACTCACTTACGCCGCATTGATGTCCGTCATCTACTTCGCCGTGATCGGAGCGACCTGGACGGTCTGTCGCAAGACTTTTGCCCAGTTGCTCGAGACTGGCGATGCGGATATTCTGGATGCCATCAAGGCCATGAGCGAGAGCCCGAAAAAGCGGGAAAAACGCGAACGCAAGCAACGCGCAAAAGCCGCGACTACTGCGGTAGAAGAGATCGCACAGCCTGAGCCGACCGCGCCGGGGAAGGAGAAGGATTCCTGATCGATCACGACGATGAAAACCAATCTATCGTGAAATTTCAGGGTGTCTCTCCGCCCGTCATATGCTTGATACCCGGCTTTGGGCCCGCCCTCCGATCAGGGTCTCCCTGAACAGGAGCGCCCCAATTTCAACGGCTGGCCTGATCATTGAAAAGCCAGCGAAGCCCGACTCGATAGGCCTCCGGCGCAGCGGAGGCATGGTGCTGGCCCTCCAGCGAGGCGACTTCCAGATCAAGATGGCTGTCTGCGCGATCGATCCACGCATCGATCCACTCGAGCGCGGGCTCGCGGAAGCGGGGCGCATCCAGGGTGCCGGCGCCGACGAACAGTCGAGCACGCCCTCCGTCCGGCTTCGACGGGTAGTCGCGGAAGAACGCAAGGTTGCGGTGCAGCGCCGGGTTGATCGCGATATGACCCCAAAAAAGCCCAGGCCGGGTCAAGGCCGTGTAGAGCACGAATTGGCCGCCCAGCGACTGCCCGACAATTACACGCCGTTGCGGGTCGGTCCGGTAACGCTCGTCGATCAGCGGCAATAGCTGCTCTTCCAGAAATGCCTGGAACACCGACGCCCCACCATAGTGATCGACTTCGGCAGAAGCGGCCGTGTAGTCGGTAGAGCGCATGTTGCCGTTGGCAAAGCCCAGCCCGCCGTAGGAAATGCCGACAATGATCGCCTCGGGCGCAATCTCGTCGATAGTCAGCATGAAGTGATAAGGCACCAGCATCGGGAACAGAATCCCGCCGTCGAGCAGGTAGATCACCGGCCACACTTCATCGGAGGCTTCATAGCTCTGCGGAACGCGGACGTAGACATGGAGATCCCGGCCCAGCGTCTCTGAAGCAAGCGTGAAGGTATCGGGCGGTC
>NZ_JAIPUS010000080.1 GCF_020055675.1 Marivita sp. | reverse complement strand
ATCCCCACCAGACGCCGGCCAGCATCGTCACGGAGTGGCCGATGGCAAAGATGCTGACATAGATGGCCACGTCCTTCATCCGGTAGAGGAAGAAGACGACGCCCAGAAGGAAGAGGATGTGGTCGTAGCCCGTCACCATGTGCTTGGCGCCGAGATAGATGAAGGAGATGACGTGCACCCCCCAGATTTCCTGAATGTAGCCTGCGTCACCGGGGGTGACGTCATGGGCCAGCGCCTGCGCCACGCTGGACGCGTAGACGGCCAAGGCTGTCAGAAGGAGGGCCGTGACGCGTCGCGACGCGAGCGCGCGCAGGCCCGTCGAGTTTGAACTCATGGATAGGTCTCCGTTCGTGCGATGGAATGATCGGTGAAGCCGCGCGCGGGCGCGGCGCCGATCAGGCACGCGGAGGTCGTTCGATCCTGAACGTGTGGTGGCCGCCGCCGGGCGAGGCCCTGAGCCGCCATGTATCCCGGTAAGCGGATGTCGGGTGGCTTCGCTCGCCGAGGGTCAGAAGCGCCTGGCTATGGTCGTGGTCGGCGGCGTCGTGGCTGTGGCCGTGCATCGCCCAGTAGAGGTCTTCATTGAGCCCGTGCGAATGGCCGTGATCGGCGATCATCTCCAGGTGGTCCTGGATCGTCTCGAAGACGGTCGGCGCATGAGTCGCGGCGGGCATGACGGACCAGAGCACCAAAGACAGGCAGAGAAGCGCCGCAAACGCCTGTCTTCCATATGTCGCCACTGGTCTCATCGATCTTGCCTGTCTGCCTGTTCGTATCCGCAGCCCATTGCCGGGCCATCTTGTTCTATCCCCCCGGGAAGGATAGCGTCTATCTATGACAAAGCCCCACATCCACGCAACCCATCCCGCCCTGATCGCCCGGCTGAAACGCGCCGACGGCCATCTGCGGGCCGTGATCGGCATGATCGAAGCGGGCAAGCCCTGCCTCGAGATCGCGCAGCAGCTTCAGGCGGTCGAGAAGGCGGTGGTGAACGCCAAGCGCACGCTGATCCACGATCACATGGATCATTGCCTGGACACTGACCATTCGCCCGAGGACCGAGCGGAACTCAAGACCATCGCCCGATATCTGTAAGGCACACCGATGCTGGAGATCCTGTCCGACCGCACCTACCGCCACCTGTTCCTCGCACAGGTCGTGGCGCTTCTGGGCACGGGGCTTGCCACGGTCGCGCTGGGACTTCTGGCCTATGACCTGTCGGGCGACAACGCGGCGATGGTGCTGGGCACGGTCTTCACCATCAAGATGGTGGCCTATGTTGGCATCGCGCCAATCGCCGGCGCCTTCGCCGACCGGGTGCCGCGCCGCGCGCTGCTGGTCGGGCTCGACGTGGTACGCGCGGGCGCGGCACTCTGCCTGCCGTTCGTGACCGAGGTCTGGCAGGTCTACGTCCTGATCTTCCTGCTGCAATCGGCCTCGGCCGCCTTCACGCCGACCTTTCAGGCGACGATCCCCGATGTGCTGCCCGAGGAGGCGCGCTACACCCGTGCGCTGTCGCTGTCGCGGTTGGCCTACGATCTGGAGAACATCGTCAGCCCGACGCTCGCGGCGCTCCTGCTCGCCGTGATGAGCTACAACTCCCTGTTCCTCGGCACGGTGGCGGGTTTTGCGGCCTCGGCCCTGCTGGTCGTCTCGGTCCTGCTGCCGAGGCCGAAGCCGTCCAAGCCGCGCGGGGTCTATGATCGGACCACGCGCGGCATCCGCATCTACCTTGCTACGCCGCGCCTGCGCGGGCTTCTGGCACTGAACCTTGCAGCGGCGGCGGCCGGCGCCATGGTGCTGGTCAACTCGGTGGTGCTGGTGCGCGGGACGCTCGGCCTAAACGAGAGCGCGCTCGCCTGGACCATGTTCGCCTTCGGCGCGGGATCGATGCTGGCTGCGCTACTACTGCCGCGCCTTCTCGACCGCGTGCCCGACAGGCCCGTGATGGTCGGCGGCGCGGCGCTCATGGTGTTCACGCTGCTGGCGTTGGCCGCAGAGGTCGCGGCGCTCGGACTTGACTGGCTGTTCCTGCTCGGCGCCTGGCTTCTCGTGGGTCTTGGCTACTCGGCGGTGCTCACGCCGTCCGGCCGGCTTCTCCGCCGCTCGGCCCATGCCGAGGATCGCCCCGCGGTCTTCGCCGCCCAGTTCGCCCTGAGCCATGCCTGCTGGCTCGTCACTTATCCGCTCTCGGGCTGGCTTATGACGCAGTTCGGCCCGGTTGTCGCGCTGGGGTCGCTGGCGGTTCTTGCAGGCGCGGGCGCATTGCTGGGTCTCCGGCTCTGGCCTGAAGAGGATCCGGAGGTCCTCGAGCATATCCACGACAACCTGCCGCTCGACCATCCCCACCTCAAGGGTGAGCGCCGCCACGCGCACCCTTTCGTCGTTGACGACCAGCATCCACGCTGGGCGTCGCAGCTATGACCCGGGCCGGCGACGTCACGCGGCGGCCTCGTAGCTTGTGAACACCTCGGTGCTTCCGTCGCGCCGGATGAGGAACACGTCGTAGGCCTCGCGGCTGT
>NZ_JAIPUS010000079.1 GCF_020055675.1 Marivita sp. | reverse complement strand
CCCAACATTACCGTCAAACTCACTGGCCATGATGGCAATGCTTTCACGGTGATTGGCCGGTGTTGTCAGGCCGCCCGAGAGTCTGGCCTCTCCGAGCGCGAGATCGCCGACTTTACAGCTGCCGCCACGGCTGGCGACTACGACCATCTGCTCCAGACGGCCTTGAAATGGTTCGAGATTGTGTGACAGCGGGTTGCAATCTGTTTTGTATGGTAGTGCGTGCCAATGTTGCGGTACGCGACAACGCCGAAATAGGCCTGTTCGTTGTCTTGAAAGTGCCAACTTGAGAAATGGCGTGTTAACTATGGGTCGGGGCACTTGGCACCCGTGGCACATATCCTTGCGTCGAGACGGCCGGATCAGGTGACAAGACCACATGTTTCACGTAGCTTCAGATGAAATGAGCATTTTGGAGGCGTTGGATGAAGGCTGCCGAGACCCGTGTCGACCGATTCCTTGCCAATAGCGAGACGGCTTTTGCAATCCCTGTATACCAGCGCAACTACGACTGGACCCGGGTCCAGTGCCAGCAGCTGTTCCATGACATCCTCACCGTCGGTACAGACGAGAACCTCTCCGGCCACTTTATCGGCAGTATCGTCTACGTGCATGATGATGTTTACACCGTCTCCGGCCTAAGAGAACTGACGATTATTGATGGACAACAGCGCCTGACAACATTGACGTTGATTTTCGCCGCCCTTTTTCGCTATGCCAGTGCCACCGGAAGGGATCAGCAAGCGCAACGGATATATAAGACGTACTTGATCAACGAGTTCGCCGAAGATGCCGAAAAGCTTAAGTTGAAGCCGACGGACAACAACAAAGCGGCGCTCGCACAAATCATGGATCCTAATGAAGCACTTAAAGCCGGAGGATATTCGCGGCTAATCGAGAACTTCCGCTTTTTCGAGGGACGCATCGACGATACCAACTTCGATATCGTCCTGCGGGGGCTCTCAAAGCTTTTCCTCGTCGACATCGCGCTGGAACGTGGAAAGGACAACCCACAGCGAACTTTCGAAAGTCTAAATTCAACGGGCTTGGAGCTATCCCAAGCCGATCTGATCCGCAATTATATTCTGATGGGTTTACCGAGGAGGGAGCAAGAGCAGGTCTTTCGTAACTTTTGGGAACCTATAGAGGCGAATGCTCAGAACCTCGAAGTCAATCAAAGTCGTGTTTCAGACTTCATCCGTGATTTTCTGACGCTGAAGCAGAAGGACATACCCAACAAGGGTGCGGTCTACGAGAAGTTCAAAGAGCGCTATCCTGTTCCGAATTCACCTGAACTAATGAAGGAGCTCGAGGAGCTGCGAGAGCTTTCTCACGTCTATGCGCGGCTGCTGAACCCGCAATTGGAGACGGACCCAGCAATTAGCAGGGAGCTAGGTTATATCCGAACGCTGGAAATCAATGTCGCTTACCCGTTCCTGATGCCGGTCTACCGAGATTTCACAAACGAGACGATCACTCGAGATTTGTTCGCCTCGGTGCTGCGATTGGTGCAGAGTTACGTCTGGCGTCGGTTTATTTTGAGCCTGCCAACGAACGCACTGAACAAGATTTTCATGAGCCTTTATGATCGGATCGAGCCTGGGGACTATCTGGCGTCAGTCGAGCGATCCTTGATGCAACGCGGCGGCACACAGCGCTTTCCACGCGATGCCGAGGTGGTGGCGATGCTCAAGGATAAGGATATTTACAGCACGAAGAGCCGCACACGCACCTACTTTTTCGACCGCCTCGAAAACCACAACAACCGCGAGCCCGTGGACGTCACAATGCCTGGCATCACGGTTGAACACATTTTTCCGCAAAACCCCGAAGCCGCCTGGCACAGCGATCTTGATGCAGAGGAATACGCGTTGCTGGGTGAAAAGTATCTGAATACAGTCGGCAATCTGACACTTTCGGGGAACAATGGGCGTCTGGGGAACAAGACTTTCTTAGACAAGCGTGATATGAACGAGAATGGTGGCGAACAGGGTTATCGCTTCAGCCGCCTTTGGCTTAATCGTGACCTTCAGGCATTGGAGAAGTGGGGAACTCAGGAGGTCGAGGCACGCGCCGAACGCATCGCTAAGCGATTTCTTGAGGTCTGGCCGGCGCCCCGCGTTGGCGTGGTGGCCGATGTCGACAGCGATGAAGTGAACATTTTCGACGCGGAGGAGCCACGCCACAAGCGGCTTGAACATGCAGTGTTCTTCGGAACCCGCCTGCAGGTAACACAGGTTGCTAAGCTGTATGCGGAAGTGCTTGAGCAGCTCCTGATGCTACAACCTGAAGCGTTTCACGGCACGAAACTTGGTGAACGAATCCAGTTGACGTCTGCTCCGGGCACTCTGCGTCAAGCCGTGCAGGTTGCCGATGGATACTTCATAGAGGGGAACATAGACTCAACCAGTAAGTTCGAGCGGCTAAAAGTAGCCCTTTCTGAACTCAATCTGGAGGAGGAGCTGCTCGTCAAATTCGCTTAGAATTCGTATTGGGACGACCAGGGTTCTCAATTCCAAGCCGTTCGGCCACATCCTCGAACCCCGGATCGGCTGCATAAATGCGCTCGAACTGCCGGCGCGCGC
>NZ_JAIPUS010000044.1 GCF_020055675.1 Marivita sp. | reverse complement strand
GTCTTTGACGATCTGGAAGCATGGCTCTCACTGCAATTGCCAAAAATATCCGGCAAGTCGAACTTGGCAGCAGCCATCCGCTATGCGCTCGGCCGCATGCCAAAGGCGCGGGCATATCTCGAAGATGGCAGGCTGGAGCTGGATAACAATATCTGCGAGCGCTCAATCAGACCGGTAACTCTGGGACGCAAAAATTACCTGTTCATGGGATCAAAGGGCGGCGGTGACGCTGCTGCCATTACCTATACCCTCATTGAGACCTGCCGCATGAACAGTGTCGATCCCGAGGCGTGGCTGCGTTGGGTTCTGGCGCGTGTCGCAGATCACAAAATGCCCCACATCGATAAACTGATGCCCTGGAACTGGATCGCTGAATAAGTCAACGCCAGTCAGACCGGACGGATACTGCGTATCATGAGTTATAGAATGAAATTCTATAACTCATGCGTTGGAACCGGACCCAATCCGACCGGCCCAATTTCTTTTCTTTGAGCCCTCCGTCCAACCCACGGAGCCACAGTACTGCGGCTCCTTTGAAGGCCTGGCTTTTGCGGAAAGGGATCACAGAGGCAACGGATTGATCATCCGTGAACGCACGCGCACGGTTCTCGGAGCGGCAAGGGCAGACTGGAAGCCGGTAGCCTTCACATATTGTGGCGCCGCGCCCCTGCCAGCATTTATGGTGAAGACCTCTGCCCTGAACGGGCACTGCTTGCATCATCCCGAAGCCCCGCAACGAGCCTCTCGACAAGCTCGACGGCCTCGGTGACGCGTTCGGCGCGAAGTACAAGCCGCTGGCCGGGCCGATAGCGGGTGTCACCGCTCTTGGCAATATACTCCTCATCGACAAGCCCCTGCCGGTGGGCAAGCAGATGGCGTTGCTGGAACGCCCGCGCGAGTTGGTCGAGGGAAGGGGAGTCGAGATGGGCGCCATAGCCCTGCCCCGTCGCCTGCTGCCAAAGGGTACTGCCCTCTGCAAGGTTCTGGAATGCGTTCCGCCTTGCCTTCGGCGGCGCGGGAAGCTCCACAAACAGAGCTTCGACCACACGCTGAAAGGCGGTGACAGCGTTCTGCAAGCCGTTCTCGATCACGACGCGCACGGTAGTTTCGGCGGTGTCGCGATCCGGCATCGCGGCGCGCACCTGGTCGAGCGCACGGAGGGTTGCCTTGATCCCTGCAATGGTCTGCTCGAAGACCTGCTCGGCAGCGCTATGCCCGCAGGCGGGGCAGTGCAAATGCCCCCAGCATCGAGCCTGCACCGAAGGCGAACATTGTCCACGCTAGCGCGCTTTCGTCGAGGCCCAGCGTGCCGCGCACCAGCACCACCGAGTTGACCAGCACCATCGCGCCCGCCGCCGCCGCCGCGAGGTTCAGCGCCAACAACCCGCGCAGGCGCGGCGTGGCTAGGTAGATGCGCATGCCGCGCGTGGTGCGGTCGTAGACGCCGCGCGGCTCGGACGCTTTTGGGCTGGGCAGCAAGACCGAGACGACGAGGACCGCCGAGGCGGCGAAGCCCATGACGGTGCCGAGGAAGAGCGAATTGTAGCTCATCACCGCCAGCAGCAGCGCGGCGAGCGTGGGGCTGACGATGTTTTCCAAGTCATAAGCCAGCCGCGACAGCGACAGCGCGCGGGTGTAACGCGCTTCCTCCGGCAACACGTCCGGGATCGTCGCCTGGAAGGTCGGCGTGAAGGCGGCCGAGGCCGATTGCAGCAGGAAGATCAGCACATAGACCTGCCAGACCTCGGTCACGAACGGCAGGCAGAGCGCCGCGCCCGCCCGCACCAGATCCAGCGTCACCAGAAGCGCCCGGCGCGGTGCCCGGTCTGCAAAGGCCCCCGCGATGGGGGCGATGCCGACATAGGCCACCATCTTGATGGTGAAGACCGTGCCCAGCACCATGGCCGCACCGTCGCCTGCCAGATCGTAGGCCAGAAGTCCCAGCGCCACGGTCGCCAGCCCGGTCCCAAGCAGCGCCACGACCTGTGCGAGGAAGAGGTGGCGGTAGGTGCGGTCGGACAGGATCTCCAGCATCGGTGTGCCTTACAGATATCGGGTTATGGTCTTGAGTTCCGCCCGGTCCTCGGGCGAATGGTCAGTGTCCAGGCAATGATCCATGTGATCGTGAATCAGTGCGCGCTTGGCATTCACCACCGCTTTTTCGACGGCGTGAAGCTGTTGGGCGATCTCAAGGCAGGGTTTGCCCGCCTCGATCATGCCGATCACGGCCCGCAGATGGCCGTCGGCGCGTTTCAGCCGGGCGATCAGGGCGGGATGGGTTGCGTGGATGTGGGGCTTTGTCATAGACAGACGCTATCCTCCCCGGGGGGATAGAACAAGATGGCCCGGCAATGGGCTGCGGATACGAACAGGCAGACAGGCAAGATCGATGAAACCACTGGCGACATATGGAAGACACGCGTTTGCGGCGCTTCTCTGCCTGTCCTTGGTGCTCTGGTCCGTCATGCCCGCCGCGACCCATGCGCCGGCCGTGTTCGAGACGATCCAGGACCACCTGGAGATGATCGCCGATCACGGGCATTCGCACGGGCTCGAAGAAGACCTCTACTGGGCGATGCACGGCCACAGCCACGATGCGGCCGACCATGATCACAACCAGGCGTATCTCGCCTTCGGCGACCGAAGCCATCCCACATCCGCATACAAGGATTCATGGCGGCTGAGGGCCTCGCCCGGTGGCGGCCACCATACGATCAGGATCGAACGACCTCCGCGTGCCTGACCGGCGCCGCGCCAATGCGGCTTCACCGATCATTCCATCGCACGAACGGAGACCTATCCATGAGTTCTATCTCGACGGGCTTGCGCGCGCTCGCGTCGCGACGCGCAACAGCTCTGATCCTTACAATCCTGACTGTCTACGCATCCAGCGTGGCGCAGGCGCTGGCCCATGACGTCACCCCCGGTGACGCAGGCTACATCCAGGAAATCTGGGGGGTGCATGTCATCTCCTTCATCTATCTCGGCGCCAAGCACATGGTGACGGGATACGACCACATCCTCTTCCTTCTGGGCGTCGTCTTCTTCCTCTACCGGATGAAGGACGTGGCCATCTATGTCAGCATCTTTGCCATCGGCCACTCCGTGACGATGCTGGCCGGCGTCTGGTGGGGATGGGGCATCAACGCCTACATCATCGACGCGATCATCGGCCTGTCGGTCGTCTACAAGGCGCTCGACAACCTCGGCGCCTACCAGAAGTGGTTCGGGGTCCAGCCGAACACCAAGGCGGCCACCCTGATCTTCGGGCTGTTCCACGGCACCGGCCTCGCCTCGAAGATCATCGAATACGACATCTCCGACGAGGGCCTTCTGTGGAACCTTCTCGCCTTCAACGTCGGCGTCGAGGTCGGGCAGATCCTGGCCCTCTTCGTGATCCTGATCGTCATGGGATACTGGCGCAGATCGTCCGCGTTTATGAGCCAGGCCGTCGTCGCGAACGTCATCATGGTGGGCCTCGGCCTCTGGCTTACCGTCATTCAAATCAACGGCTATCTTGCAGCCGCATAAGGAGACCCGGACATGACTATTTTCGAGAAAATGCGCGAAGCCGCGCAATTGAACGCGGACAAACCCGATCCGGCCCTCCTGCCGACGCCCCGGCAGTTGCGGCGATCGACTATCGCCGCCGTCATCGGCGCGGCTTTCATCGGGGTCGGCGTCTATCTGCCGGCGGAATACGGGATCGACCCGACCGGGGTGGGCAATGTACTCGGCCTCACCGAAATGGGCGAGATCAAGCAGCAACTCGCCCGCGAGGCCGCCGAGGACGAACTGCTCCACGGCGGCGGCGACCAGTCCTCGAGCCTTGTCGACGACATCTTCGGCCTCTTCGTCGGCGCGGCCCATGCGCAGGAAGTCTGGACCGACACGGTCACCTTCACTCTGGCGCCGGATGCCGCGACCGAGGTCAAGCTCGTCATGGCGGAAGGGGACGTCGCCGAATACGCGTGGGTCGCCGAAGGCGGGCGGATCAACTTCGACCTGCACGCCCATGGCGACGGTCAGTCGGTCGACTACGACCGGGGCCGCGGCGCGACCGACGGCGCGGGAAGCATCGAGGCGCCGTTCCCCGGCGAACATGGCTGGTTCTGGCGCAACCGCGACGACTCGGACGTGACCGTCACGCTGCAGCTGCGCGGCGCCTACAGCGAGGTCGTTCGCAGCGAATGAGCCGATGGCGCCTGCGGGAAACTGCAGGCGCCTCCTCACAACCGCCAATGGCAGGCGAGAACGCCTCATCACCGCGGTATAGCGCACGATCTCGCCTGCTCCCGCATCACAGCGTAGTCGCTCAGCATTTCAATAATCGCCGAGCCTGCAGGCATCAGGCCCGTCTCCTCTGCCGCTCGCGCCTGGAACTCCCTGCTGTATGCGACGACAGGCGGACAGGCCCCGAGGCTTCCGACGTTAGAAGCGCCCGTCGCGCAGGCGCTCAGCCAGATCGTTGCGAGTAGGAGGGCGACGCGCCGCAGCCTCGAGCATCCGTCGCCGTGCATCATGGCTTCTCTCCGTGGTCTCGAGCTGCTCGGCCAGACACCCTGTGCGCTCGCCGGAGCGGACGGCTCGCCGAGCGCCTCAGATTTGATGTTTTGCAGTTGATCGGGATTAGCCTACGGGACTTAAGCTAGGTGTCCAGTCACCGCCTCCGCCGCGCAATCTCCAAAAACGCGTCGACATGAAGAGCCAGCGCATCGATGACGGGATAGGAAATATCGGTGTCGTTGAAGACCAGCCTCAAATCCGTACCGGCCAGCAAGATCGCATCGGCTTTCTGAGCGCGCATCATCTCGGCCCCCACTGAGACCAAAAGGTCGGCCTGATCGGTTGTGCAGGCGCCTTGGCTTGCGATCTCCAAATAGGTCTGGCCGACGCTCTCCGGGTCTTCGCCCGGTGCGACGGTGTCTACCTCTTGCAGTAGCCCAAACAGACCGGACTTCAGAACCGAAGGGCTGCCCAGAAGGCCGAGGCGGCCGATGCCATGCCCGGCGCAATAGGCATCGATCGCGGTCGTGGCGCTCAAGATCGGCAATTGCGACACGCTCTGAAGTCGGGGCAAACAGAAATGCCCAGTCAGAGCCGTGATCCCGACGATGTCGCAGCCGGCACCCTTCAAGGACTTGATATGCGCCGCGAAGACCTCGGTCTGCGAATCGATGTCCATAAGCCCGGCATTTTTGCTCAGCGTCTTCATATCGGCATGCTGGATCGTCAACTGCAACGGCACATCGGCTTGCCCGAAGACGTCCACCAAACTATAATAATAGGCCACTGTAGCTGCGGGGCCGATCCCGCCGATCAGTCCAACATGCATGCGAAGACCCGTCTAATCACGTAAGCAACCGATCAAAGCTGCCGAAACCGGCTGCGGTAGGTCGACGGTGGCAAGCCCACGATGCGGCGGAATGCGCTGCGAAAGGTTTCCGGCGACGTGTAGCCCACGGCGAGACCGACTTCTGCCAGCGGCGTTTCCGTACTTTCCAGGATTTCCTGAGCCAATCGCATGCGCTCTGACGCGATCCATGATTTGGGGGACGCCCCGACCTCTTCCTGGAACCTGCGCATGAAGGTCCGTTCGCTCATTGCCGCCTCGCGCGCAAATTCCGCCACTGAGATAGGCTTGTGCAGTTGGCTCCGCGCCCAGTCCATTGATGCTGAGAGTGTCCGGCCTGCGTGGACCGGAAGCGGGTTCGCCACATATTGGCGTTGCCCGCCGTCCCGATGCGGCGGAATGACCATGCGACGGGCGACGGCGTTGGCGACCCGCGTCCCGAAATCCCGTCGCACAAGATGAAGACAGGCGTCGATCCCCGACGCACCACCCGCAGACGTGATGATGTTGCCCTCGTCGACATACAGGACATCGTCTTCCGCGCGAATATCAGGAAAGTGCGACTTCAGATCGGCGAGGTCGGCCCAGTGGGTGGTTGCGCGCCGCCCGTCCAGCAGACCAGCATGGGCGAGGACGAACGCACCATCGCAGATCGACACTAGGATGGCGCCACGCGCAGCGGCGCGGCGCAGTTCGGACAAGAGCTTCTCTGGCGGGCGTTCGTGGTTGGACCGCCAGGCGGGGATAAGGATGAGCCGGGCTTGCCGCAGTTCGGCCATCCCCGCAGTCGCCGAAATGCGCATGCCTCCGAAGGCGGTGACACTCCGACCTTCGGCGGACACTATCGATACATCGTAACCCGGATACCCCTCGTCGGGCAACGCGCGCCCGAACACTTCCAGCGCCACGCCCAGAGTGAACGCGCCAATCTGGTCGTAGATGATCACGGCGACGCGGCCGGGAAACGTTCCGGCGTTGGCGTGAGCGTCAATTTGCGGTTCCGCGTTCATGGGCATGAGTATGATCCGGAAATGGGACGCCCACCAGTGGCGCATTCGCCAAGGTTCGGTGATTTTTCGCCATCTTGCCATCGTCGAGGCTACAAAGCTATCGTTTGGCGGTTTTCCATCGATCTTTGGCATGTCCGCCAGTCACGCCCCTCGCCGCGACTGGGCAAGAACGGATCAACAATCCAGCCTGTCCAGGAGTGTCACATGTCTCTCGATCTTGCCGTCCTCATCGCCTTCGCGAATTTCGCATTCGTCGCATCGATCACGCCCGGTCCGAACAACCTGATGGTGCTGGCGTCGGGAGCGGCCTTCGGCATGCGCGCGACCTTGCCCCACATCGCGGGCATCGCGCTCGGCTTCGCAGTCATGTTGTCGGCAGTCGTCTTAGGTCTCGGAGCGGTGCTCGATCAGTATCCGATGATTTGGTCCGTGTTGAAATGGGGCGGTGTCATCTGGCTTTGCTACCTCGCATGGCAGCTGGCCCGACCCGCTTTGTTCTGGACGCCTTCGACGGGCACCGCCGCTTCCGAGGCCCAGAAAGCGCGGCCCATGACATTGATCGAGGCGGCATTGTTCCAATGGGTGAACCCGAAAGCCTGGGCCATGGCCCTGGCCGTAACCCTTGCCTATTCCGACATCGCGGCGATGGCATGGCAACGCGCCCTTGTCATGTCGCTTGTCTTCGCGGCGATCGCACCCTTGTGCAACGGAACCTGGCTCGTGGCGGGACGGGCACTGAGAACGCTTCTGGCCAACGATGTCTGGGGGCGCATTGCACTTCTCATCATGTCGGCCCTGATCGTGATCAGCGCCCTGCTCATCGCTCTGGATGGACGGTGGTCGTGACCCCGCTCTCTATCGGATTGCTTTCCGGGATCGTCCTGGTCGTCTACGCCCGCGCGATCGGCCTGACCAGGGAGGCTGGTTTCTTCCCGACGATCCTCGGGGCCATTGCAAGCTTCTACATCGTATTCGCGATCGAGGCAGGCGCGTCAGGTGCTGTCCTGGCTCTGCACATCGGCCTTTTTCTAGGCTTCATTGCTTTGGCAACGGCAGGCTACCGGATCTGGTATTGGATAACATGTCTCGGCCTAGTCCTGCACGCCGGGGTCGATCTTCTAGTCCACTACCGGCCCGACGATCCCTCTCCGGATTGGTGGGGGCTCTATTGCCTGTCGCTGGACCTGGTTCTGGCGGGGTCGATGATTTGGTTTCGCCCCAACACATATGGTGCACCACAGGACCGCTAGACCATGCTCGATCTTCCCCATACCGCCCATGTTGAAGGCCATGAAATCCGTTGGGGCTCCATCGGGACCGGGCCGCCGCTGATCGCGCTTCACGGCACGCCGTTTTCGTCGCAGGTCTGGAGAGGGATCATCCCCCACGTCGCGGACCCGCGGCAGGTCTATTTCTACGATATGCCCGGGTATGGGCAATCGGAGATGCGGGACGATCAGGACGTTTCGCTTGGGATGCAGAACAGCGTTCTTGCGGGGTGGCTGCAACTCTGGGGCGTCGAGAAGCCAGATGTCCTAACCCATGATTTCGGAGGCGCAACGGCGTTGCGCGCCCATTATCTCAACAGCATCGTCTACGCCTCCCTGCTGATCTTCGACGCGGTCACCATGGCGCCTTGGGGCTCACCACTTGTGCAGCATGTGCGCCAACACGAAGATGCGTTCACAGGCATGCCGGGTTACATGCATCGTGCGGTCCTCGACGCCTACCTTCATACGGCGGTACACGCGCCACTTCATCCTGACGTGTTGGCGCTTTATAGGGCACCATTGGCGACCAAGCAGGGTCAGCCGGCGTTCTATCGCCAGATCGCACAGATGGATCAGGCCTATACGGATGAAATCGAACCGCTCTACGGGCCGATGCCGTTTCCGGTGACAGTGCTTTGGGGGCAAGAAGATACCTCGATACCGCCCATGAAGGGGCGCCAGCTCGCCGAGCGCATTTCTGAAATGGGCACGGTCGAGATCGCGAAGGCCGGCCATCTCGTTCAAGAAGATCGCCCGGAGGCGGTTGTTGGCGCGCTGATCGACCACTTGAAAGACACACGATAGGAATGCAGCCGAATATGGAACCCAGCCTGTTTGACCCGATAACGCTTCCGAACGGCACCATCCTAAGGAACCGACTGGTCAAGTCCGCGATGTCCGACACCTTGGGCGATGGCTATGGCAACCCGACGCCAGAGCAAGGGCGGCTCTACGAGACCTGGGACCGCGGCGGCGTCGCGGTTTCCGTGATCGGTGAGGTGCAGGGGGATCCACGCACGATCGAACATCCTGGAAACCTGGTTCTCAATCCTCAGGCAGACTTCGGAGCCTTTCGCGCGCTCGCTCAACGAGGCCAGGCAAACTGCGCAGCCCTTTGGCTCCAGCTTGGGCACGCCGGCGCGTTGACGCCTGGTTGGGTCGGCATGCCGAAAGGGCCAAGCGCCTTGGACCTCGATGGCCTGAGATGCGATGCCCTTTCGCTATCCGAGATTTCTGCCCTGCCGGACCGTTTCGCTCGAACCGCTCGCCTCGCTTACGACTGCGGGTTTGGCGGCGTCCAGATCCACGCCGCGCACGGTTTCCTGTTGAGCCAGTTCCTGTCTCCGCTATTCAATCGTCGGCAAGACGGCTATGGCGGCAGCGCGAAGAACCAGATGCGCCTTGTCATCGAGACTGTCGAGGCCGTGCGCGCCGGGGTGCCAGAGGGTTTCCCTGTTGCGATCAAGCTCAATGCAACGGACCAGATCACCGGTGGCCTGACGCAGGACGGCGCGCTCGAGGTGGTCGCGGCGCTCGATGGACGCGGTCTGGACCTGATGGAATTCAGCGGCGGCACCTATTTTCCCGGCGCCCCGGCATCGTCGGATGCAGTATCTCGCGGGCCCTACTTCATCGACTTCGCAAAAATGGCCCGGCAAATGACCACAGTGCCACTCATGGCAACGGGCGGCTTCAAGTCACGCAGGCAGGCCGACGCCGCCATCCGATCGGGAGCGGCAGACCTGATCGGGCTCGCACGGGCGCTCGTGCTGGACCCGGCCTTGCCGACAACATGGAGGACCGAGGGCCACGATCCTCTTTTCCCTCGGTTCGAGGAGGCGTTTCCCGGCGGAGTCACCGCTCGGTACACACAAAGACTGGAGGCGATCGCACTGGGTGCCGAGACCATTACCGGCGCTTCGCTCGCCGACGCCATCAGCGCGCTCGCGGACCGTAGCGAAGGCCAGAAACAGCGTTATTTCAAGCGCCTCGTCCAACAGGCTGCCTTCCCCTGAGAGCCCGCGGACGAGACCTTCTCGCCCGCGCTTTGCAGGCATCCCAAACCTTGCAGCCTTCCCCTCCGTCCGTTTCGCTAGGACTGCGCAAGCGGTCGTTGAAGGCCGGCAAGCGCTGCGGCGCACAACAGAATGGCCCCGGCGACGATAACACCCGTATCGACCGTGCCGGTCACATCCGCGATCGCGCCTGCTGCCACGGGCCCGACCGTCTGCCCAATGGCAAATATGAGTGTGAACAAGCTGACGGATTTTCCCCACAAGACCTGTGGCAAGTTCTTTCGCCCGAAACTCGTGACGGCGCCCGGACCTATGAAGACCGCCAATCCGAACAGCAGAGCCGACAGAGCGAAGCCCGCAACACCGGGCACGACCCATGGCAGCAGCGTGGCCACTCCCGTGACAGCGCAGGCCAGCGCGAGCGGAACGCCCGAGGCCCATCGCGCCAGAGCCGGACGCCACAGGAACGGCGACACAATGATGCCAATTCCGATGATCACCCATCCCGCGGAGATCGCGGCGGCGCTCATTCCGGCCGCCCGTACCGAGGCGACGATGAAGGTCAGATAGATGATATACCCCATCGCGAAGAATCCGTAGCCCAGCAGCGCAAAGCCCATTTTCGCAACCGGCAGGGCCGCGTCCTCTTTGCCGGTCTTTCGAGAAACCTCTGTCTGACCGGCTGCCCAAATCGAAAGCGGAGCCAGAACCAGACTGGCCGCGCCAAGCCCGATCCATGCCTCGGGCCAGAACAGCGAACCATGCCGGGCGAACAGTCCGGGCAGCACGGCGCCGCTCATGATCATGCCCAGTCCTGCACCTCCGAAATACCCCGCGATGGCCAGTGCGTTTCGTCTTGAATCGTCAGGAAACAGGGAAGCCGCCATGGTGCCGCCGGCGATGAAGACGGGCGCGCCCGCCACGCCCGCTAGGATGCGCCAGAACGTCAGATACCAGAAACCATCGCCAAATCCGCACATCAGCAGGCTGAGGGCCGTGACGACGAGGCCGACGCTGAAAAGCCACTTCGCAGGCATGCGCCCGATAACGGCGAATGTCAGGACTGCCCCGCCAATGTATCCAAGGGCGTTGGCCGTATTGATCCAACCGGACTGTGTATAGCTCCAGCTCAGATCGCTTTGCATGGCCGGAAGGATCAGACCATATGCAAAGCGCGCGAACGCGTTGCTGATCGTGACCCCAAGCGCCAGACCGATCACGATCCACCAGTCGCGGCCAACCGTCATTGCGCCGCCGCGCGCATCAAGGTCTGGGCGGCCTCCCGTGCCGAGCGAAGTGGCCTGTCGGATTGATGGACGTAGGCGCCGACGATTCCACCGTCCCAAAGTACGGCGATCTGGTCCGCAAGGACATCAGTATCTGAGAAGACACCGTCACCCAGCTGAACCCGGATATTGGCTGTGATCCAAGCCTTGTGCTGCTGTGCTAATGCGTGCAGCGCGCTGTCAGGCGCAGCGGCCTCGATCGCAAGATTGATGAAGGCGCACCCCCGGAAGCCCTTTTGCGAGGCGACATCCTCCGCGACAACGAACAGCGCCAGGACACGCTCGAATGGTCCATCAAGATCTTCCTGCGTCGCCTGAATGGCGACCCGCCGGAGTGCCGCCTCTCTTTCAAAGACCGCAAGGACAAGATCAGCCTTGGACGCGAAGTTGTTATAGAGCGTCATGCGCGCCACATCGGCTTTTGCGATGACCTTGTTGATCCCGGTTTGCGGGACCCCCTCCCTGAGAAACAGCTCTCTTGCGGTTTCAATGAGGCGATCTTTGGTCGGCTTTGACGTAAGAGTAGACATACCGGTCTACCTATCATTCTCCCATGGTCTTGTCTATGGCTACGCTCGAGAATCCGGAAATGCCTGGCTCTCGGCTGCGGGAGCTAACTACCCGCAAACCCTCCTCTGCTCCCGCATCACGTTACGGTCGGTCGACATCTCCACGATCGCCGATCCCTCCGGCAGCAGGACCAGTTCTCCAGCAGCTCGTGACTGGAACTCGCGGCTGTGCTCGACGACCGGCAGGCACAGGTTCGACATCGGAGAACGCGCGCTTCGCACCTTCCTCGGCAGCGCGCGCCAAGATCGCCTGGAACTCGTGCTCCGGTATTCGGACGAACTCGTCCTCTGGGCGCCGTGGGGACATGATGTGCCTCCCTCAGCCGATCTTTGCGCCCGAGAAGGAGGTGTGGTCGGGTCCGAAGTAGCCATCCGCGGCGCGGAAGTTGCCCGCAGCTTGACCATGTCACCGGCGGTGAGCGCGATCATCGTCTGCAACCAGAGCGCTGCCGCCTGGGAACCAGGCGCACCGCTGATCTCGCCCCGCGAGCCACGGATTTCGGTCGTGCCGTTTAGCACAATCCGCCCACTCATCCGGGCCGATGTGCTGGCGTCAACCTTGTAGAGAAACGTCGCGCCCAAAAGGTAGGTGCCGTCCGCAGGCACGACGACCCGGTCATCCGCGGCGTCGAAGGCGCTACGATCATTGCAGAAGGTATCGTTGAGCCTGATCTTCATGCAGGTTCTCAAGCCCATGTTGGTGTCATGGTTCCCGCAGGCTATAGGGCCAGCGCCTCAACTCGAGAGAGCCTGCCGGATCTCTTCGGAGTGCGCAAAGAAGTCCAGCGTCGCCATAATTCGAGCGGTTCTGCGGAGGTCTGGATGTACGAGCAGCCAGAGATCCACATCAAGATCATCAATATACTCGCCCGCGCGGTGGAGGTCGCCGTCCGTTCCGGCCAGGTAGGCCGGCAGAACCGCGGCGCCGGTGCCGGCGCGCGCGGCAGCATAGATGCCG
This sequence comes from Marivita sp., assembly GCF_020055675.1. Classification (GTDB taxonomy): domain Bacteria; phylum Pseudomonadota; class Alphaproteobacteria; order Rhodobacterales; family Rhodobacteraceae; genus Marivita. Next base: position 2,428 of record NZ_JAIPUS010000044.1, on the reverse strand, counting down.
AGAAGGGTATCGAGCCGCAGGCCGCAGGCCGCTTCGGGAACGTTTCTGCTCATCCAGGCATGAAGCTCCTCGTACCGCATCGCCGGTGCGGGGCCGATCCATGCGAGCGCGTCGGCGGCACGAGGCTCGGGATCGCTGCCGCCCCGCGACCTACGCAGGTAGGCCGCCAGCCGGATGACGCCCAGCCTGCGACCGACGAGGTGCGGCTCCGGCGACGCGGCCGGGCGGATCGCGATGTCGGCCTCCCGGCGTGACAGGTCAAAGACGTTGTTCGAAACTGAAACGTGAAGCGTGATCTCGGGATGCTCCTTTCGGAAACGTGCGATCGGACGCGCTAGCAACCCGACCAGCAGGGTGTCCGTTGTAGTAAGGCGCACGAGGCCCGCGGGCCTCAGGTCCTGACCGACGAGCTTGCGCTCGGTCTCTTCGGTCAGTTCCGACATCGCCCGCGCCGCAGCCAGCAACTCCTCGCCTGCCGGGGTCGGAACGTACCCGGTGCGGAAGCGCTCGAAGACGCGGACCCCGAGCGTCGCCTCGATGGCGTTGAGACGACGCAGCATCGTCGGATGGCTCACCCCGGCGTGCCGACCACCACCGGCAAGCGATCCCGCCTCGGCGATCGCCTGCACGACTCGGTAGTCGTCCCAAGAGAGAGAAGTGTTCACGATTGAAAGCTCCGCCTGCAGAGACTTCGATTCCATCGTCGCTATTGAACACTTATGATCCTGTCGATGGCAAGATCAGGAGGCAGTGCCATGCACGTCCACATCGTCCATGCACATCCGGAGCCCACATCTTTCAACGGCGCGCTCACGCGGATCACGGAGCAGACGCTCACCGACCTCCGACACGGCGTCACGGTGAGTGATCTCTACGACTCGGGTTTCGACCCGGTCGAATGCGGGACGCACTACGCGCATCAAGCGAATGCTGAAGCGTTTGCGCCGTTAGCCGAGCAGCGTCATGCTTGGCGGACCGACACCCTGCCGGCGGACGTGCGGCAAGAGCTCCGCAACCTCGAGCGCGCCGATCTGGTGATCCTTCAATTTCCGCTCTGGTGGCACGGCCCACCCGCGATGCTGAAGGGCTGGTTCGACCGGGTCTTTGTCAGCGGTGGCATCTACACCAGTTCAATGCGCTATGACACGGGCTATTTCCGCGGGCGCAGGGCGATGGTCTCGGTCACGACCGGCGCGCCGGAAGAGGCATTCGGCCACGGAGCCCGCGGTGGCGACTTTGACACGATGCTGTGGCCGGTCCACTACTCCCTGCATTATCTCGGGTTCTCGGTCCTGCCGCCCTTCGTCTCGTACGGCATCCAGGGGCACGGATACGCGTATCGCGATGCCGACGACCTGGCGGAACATCTCGACCGAACGGTCTCCGACTGGCGCTCTCGGTTGTCGCGCCTCACTGACCTGGACGCGCTGAGCTTTCCCGGCTGGAACGACTGGGACGGGGTCGGCCAGCCGAAAGGCCGGTCAGAGGGGCCAGAAGCGTTCGGCCAAGCGGGACGAACTGCACAGGATGCGCAAACCTGACGAAGGACGGACGAGTGTGGTGCCGCGAAACGGAACGAATGACGCATGTTCAGCCACGCGAAAAGTGTTGTAACGAACCGCACCGGACGCGGCATTAAACGACGCCATCCTTGCCCCGATCGGTCGTGTGCGCCGGCCTGCCACACCCGATGGAGGACCGTCTTCCGACTGCTGGATTCAGCGTTTCCACGTGTGTACTTCGTATGACGGGAAGGCTGCGAGCGCGGGCAATGGCAGCATGATTGCTTTTGCCGGATCGGGGTGGGATCATAGGGTTCTCCTTTCGCCGCTCAGCCGATCTTGCAGCCCCAAGAGGATGTGCGATCGGCCGCGAAGTAGCCGTCCGCGGCGCGGAAGTTGCCTTGCAGCTCGACGGTGTCGCCGGCGGTGAGCGGGACCATCGTCTGGAGCCACAGCGCCGTCGCCTCCGAGACATGCGCGCCGCTGATCTCGCCCCGCGAGCCACGGATCTCCGTCGTGCCGTTCAGGACAAGCCGCCCGCTCATCCGCGCCGACGTGCTGGCGTCCACTTTGTAGAGCAGCGACGCGCCGAAGAGGTAGGTGCCGTCCACGGGCGCCACGAAGTGGTTGTTCGCGGCGTCGAACGCGCCCTGGTCGTTATAGTCGGTGTTGTTCAGGCCGATCTTCGTCCAGGCTCCGACGCCGACGTAGTTGTCGTAGTTCGTGTACGCCTTGAAGCGCGGGAGCCGGGGCTGGTCGACGATGCCGGTGGCGTTGTCGACTGAGAACGGCGGTGCAAAATTAGACCACGGTAGCGCCGTCATATTGGCGGTGCGGGCGGCGTAAAAGTCGTCCACTTTTTCCTTTCTTGCGGCTGCAGGGAGGGCGAGGAGATTTACACTGTGGAACTTTATCGGAAGGTCAGG
>NZ_JAIPUS010000078.1 GCF_020055675.1 Marivita sp. | reverse complement strand
TGATACAATCGCTTCTGGATCAAGCGATGGGTACTCTTAAGTCCTTCGAGGCATCCAGCAACGAAGATTTGCCTGAACGGTTACCTCGATTTCATGAGCTTGCGGGTGCCGCAGCTATGATGGGAGCAACCCGCCTTGCGGAAATCGCGCGGGAATGTGAGACTACCTTGAGCCAAGAGGCCACACCAACTGATGACCTTAAACTGAATTTGCGTGATGCCGTTGAAAGCACTAAAGCCGAGTTCAAGAAGCTGCAAATGCACTTCGGCGGGTGAGAACCTCTTGGTCATTCACATCAAGAGTGGTCGGAGAATGTGCCTGAGAAGCGACACGCTGCCTCCAAGCCAAAAGGTTGACTGGTGCCTGGTTCAAGGCGAGTAAAAGCGACGACTTGGAAAACGGAAGGCGAAGTGACACGTCTGCCAAGCTCAAACGATGAGTGCCATATTCGTCAACGGCAAATTCACTGGATACCAATATGACTGCTGTGTTTGGCATGTTGTGACGCAGGTCACGAAGCTGATCGTACACGAAAGTAGGACCGCCAAAATCATCAATGCTGACAAATACATAGGAGCGTCGGTAGTCGCTCAAAAAACCATACGGAACAGCCTTTAAACTGTCCGCAAAAAGAAAAGGTATATCGAACTCGGGCAGATATTCGGTAAAATCTGATAACACATCCCAGTTTTTCGATACAACAAGCGCTTTCGATCTATCAGCAGCAAATTGGCTTTTCATGACCTTACCTCCAGTCTGCCTTTGGAATACGCGAAAGTTATGAGCGCTTCAGCACGGCAAATGGCGGACAGTCAGACGGAAAATATTACAAATGTGCGAAATCGGATTGCTAAATACACTTTAGATAAAAATACTTTGGACCTGTCACGCTTTAGTGCCGCCCCAGGTGCTCGTTTAAGCCACCTTTCGTTCGAAGGCGACCGGACTTTTCCAGCCCAGTGCTGAGTGACGGCGGCGTGGATTGTAGAAGCCGTTTATGTATTCGAAGATCGCCATCTCAGCTTGCCGCCGTGTTTCCCATGATCGCCGCCAGATTAGCTCGGCCTTGATGGTTTTGAAGAAGGTCTCGACTGCTGCATTGTCATAACAATTGCCCTTCCCAGACATCGACACCTTAAACCCATGTTGGCGCAGGATCTTCTGATAGTCGTGAGAACAGTATTGGCTGCCGCGATCCGTGTGGTGAATGCAGCCCCTGGGCGGTGTCCTGAATGCGATGGCCATGTTCAGCGCCCGGATCGCCAGGTCGCGCTTCATCCGGTTACTAACAGCCCAGCCGATAACGCGCCGGGAATGCAGGTCCAAGATCACAGCCAGATACAGCCAACCCTCTCGGGTCCAGACATAGCTGATGTCGCCAGCCCACTTCTGGTTTGGTCGAACTGCCGTGAAGTCCCGATCCAGTAGGTTTGGTGCAATGTTGAACTTATGATCGCTGTCGGTTGTCACCTTGTGTTTGCGGGTCCGAATGACAGATATCCCGTTCTGGCGCATCAATCTGCCTACACGGCGGTGTCCCACATTCAGACCGATCTCTTTCAACTCTTCGGTCATTCGTGGCCTGCCATAACTGCTCAGGCTGAGACGGGACTGTTCCTTGATGTGGGCCAGAGTGACCAGATCAGACCGCTGTCTGCGACTGGCGTGCCGACTGCGGAACGCCCGTAGGCCCCGAGTGCTGACACCCACAACATGGCAAAGCCGTTTGGTTGGGAAGCTGCATCTGTGTTCTTCGATAAACCTAAATCTCATTGCTTTAGGCCCGCGAAGAACTGGGTGGCTTTTTTTAGGATGTCCCGCTCCTCCTTGAGAATGCGGACCTCACGCCGAAGCCGGTCATTCTCTTTGGCGAGGTCCAAATCCTCTTTCGACACCACATCAGTGTCTCGACGCGCGGTAATCCATTTGTTCAGCGTCGACATCCCCACGCCCAGATCATCAGCCACCTGTTTACGCGTCAGCCCGCTGGTCAGTGCAATCCGAACCGCATCTTGGCGGAATTCGTCCGTCCGTTTCAGTCCCATAGTCAGTCTCCTTTGTTGCAGTAAATGCTATCAAAGGAGCGGCATCAAACCGCGACAGGTCCACGTTCTACAAATACAAATCGAAGTATGGCGGCATGGAGGTGTCCGACGTCGCGAAGCTGAGGGCAATGGAAGACGAGAACGCTCGGCTTAAACGCCTGCTGGCTGACACGATGCTGGACAATGCTGTTCTGAAGGATCTGCTGGGAAAGAACTGACGACGCCGATTGAGCGGCGAGAGGCAGCGCTCAGGGCGATGCGGGATCACGACATCTCGCAACGCCGGGCCTGCCGACTTGTCGGTGTCGATCCAAAGACGGTCCGGCGTGAACGCCCGCCGGATAATCCTGAAATACGCAAGGAGATGAAAGCGGTCGCCGCCAAGCGCCGCCGGTTCGGCTACCGGCGGATCGGGGTGATGCTGGAACGCAAAGGGACGATCATGAACCACAAAAAGCTGTATCGGCTTTACACGGAGGAGAAGCTGGGTGTCCGGCGACGACGGGGCCGCAAACGGGCCCGCGGCTCGCGGACACCGATGCCAGACGCTCTGAGACCCGGCGAACGCTGGTCGTTGGACTTTCTGTCCGATACCTTCGGGGCCTCGCACCGGTTCCGCATCCTGGCGGTGAACGAAGA
>NZ_JAIPUS010000077.1 GCF_020055675.1 Marivita sp. | reverse complement strand
TCAACCCATTGTTCCACTATCTTACAGATGGCTTTCGTGAGCGACGGAATCCCCATATTTTATTCGACTCGGAATTCTACTCTGCCCAGGCCGGATTGAATCCGGATTGTGACCCGCTCCTGCACTATCTTGATTCAGGTTGGCGGGAAGGTCACGATCCGCATCCTCTATTCAGTTCAGAATGGTATATAAGCAATTACCCCGCAACCGAAGAACTGGATCTGGCACCTTTGTTGCATTTCGTCGAAGCTGAAGGTGAATACGAATTTGATCCTGGACCCTGGTTCAGTTCACGCGAGTACCACGAGCGCTACCCGCAAAGCCTGGTCGAGGAGCCGAATGCGTTGCTTCACTACCTCCGTTTCGGAGTTGTTTCTGGAAACAAGCCTGCCGCGTGGTTCAATGGCGAAGCATATCTTCAGCGCTATGCCGATATAGCTCGGTCTTGCAGTCTGCGGCAGGCGTTTGGGCACTTTATTCGAAATGGGCAATCTGAAGGTCGGGATGCCGGGCCGATGACGCAATCCGCCGGCAGTGCGAAAGCTCAGACATCCCGTAGTTATGAAGCGCCTTCGGATTGGGAAGAAGGTGCTGGCACAAGCGAATTTGTCACCGAGCGAAACGATACGAACTCAAATCCCAAGCTTACGGAGATCGTTGCGTGGTATTTGCCGCAATTCCACCCGATACCGGAAAATGACCACTGGTGGGGGGAAGGCTTCACCGAGTGGCGAAATGTAACGCGAGGCATCGCGCGTTTCCCGCAGCATTATCAGCCCCGGCGTCCTGATGCCCTCGGATACTACGATCTGCGCGTGCCTCAAGTACTTGAAAGGCAAGTGGAACTTGCTAATAAATACGGTGTAAGTGCATTTTGCTTTCATTATTACTGGTTCGGCGGCAAGCAAGTACTGGACCTACCGCTCAGAAGGCTTCTTGCCGATAAATCACTTGATATCGGTTTTTGTGTCAGCTGGGCAAACGAGAATTGGACCCGCACTTGGGACGGACTCGATACTGATGTGTTGCTCAGACAACAATACTCGGCTGAAGATGATATTGAATTCATCGATAGGGTGATGACGCTTTTTGAGGACAAAAGATATTTGCGGATCGATGGAAAACCCATTTTGATCGTCTATCGACCAAGCCTGCTTCCGGATGCCAAGGCTACGGCGGAGCGATGGCGGGCACGCTGCCGAGAAAAAGGGGTAGGTGAACTACTTCTTGGCATGGTTCAGTTCGATGGAGATAATCCGCATGCGTTCGGTTTCGACGTTGCTGTTGAATTTCCGCCTCACAAGGTCGGTCGTGAGCTACCTCGTGTGAACGAAATGCTGGACATTCGGGATCCGGAGTTCAAGGGGACAGTCTACAGTTACGATGCGCTTTCTGAACGAGGCCGGTCTGTGGATGCGCCGCAATATCCCCTGATTCGCGGAGTATGTCCCTCGTGGGACAATGAAGCCCGGCGGCCGGGCAAGGGCACCACATACCATGGCTCGACGCCTGATAAATATGGCGCTTGGTTGGAGCAGTGCTGTGCGTTCGCACACCAATACCCTGTTTACGGTAGTTCGCTGGTGTTCGTCAATGCTTGGAACGAATGGGCCGAGGCGGCCTACCTCGAGCCTGATAGGCGCTTCGGATATGCCTATCTTGAAGTTACGCTAAACGCGGCTGAGAAGAACTATCACCACTGTAACAGTATTCCGCGAGCCAGAAAAATTCTGATTGTCACTCACGACATGCACAATCATGGTGCGCAGCAACTCGCATACCATATCGTTCAGACGCTGCGGGAGCACTTCAGCTATCAGGTCGTCGTACTGTCGCTTGGCCCAGGAGATCTATGGCAGGATTTCGAGAAATTTGCAAAGATATATGACTTTCAGAATCTGCAGGAGAATAAATCCCAAATACATGAAGCTAAAAAGTCTGGTTATTCCCATTTTCTTGATCGTATTTCTTCTTCCATCAGGGGCCGGTCAACGACTTTGCCGCGGCGCAGCAAAGTGATGCGGCCCGCTTCCGGAGCTTCTTCGCGGCGATGCTCGAGGGTATGGACCTCGAGAAGCCGACCGAGCTCGATGATATGGGCAAGGCGACGATCACCGAGCTGGCCAACATGATCACCGGACAGTCGGTGACGAAACTTCACAACTTGGGGTTTCAGTTCGATCTTACCCCTCCCGCCATTTTCACCGGCGAGAACATGGAGGTAAGCGATACTGGAGTCGAGGCGTTGATAGTGCCGATGGAAATACCGCAGGGCAAAATCGAGATCAATGTCGCGATCAGGGAGCGATCCTAGGGAGCCGAGCAATGAAGACGAAACAGGATTTCCCGAGCATAAACGAGCGAAAGGCCGAGGGTGTCAAGGAAAACGGGGATGCCTACAAGGTGCTCATCGTCGCCAACAAGTACCAAACCGGCTTTGACCAGCCGCTATTGCAGGCCATGTATGTGGACAAGCGGCTGGAAGGCATCCAGGCGGTGCAGACGCTCTCACGTCTGAACCGCACCGCGCCCGGCAAGAATGAGACCTTCTTGCTGGATTTCGTCAACGAGCGCGACGAGATCTTCGCGTGGGGCTTCCGCAACCCCTACCGGATGGCCTTCGACCGGGGCGGCGACCGCGATCTGTACGTGAGCGCCGTGAGCGAGTCGCTGTCCGAGGCGGTCTACCGGCT
>NZ_JAIPUS010000076.1 GCF_020055675.1 Marivita sp. | reverse complement strand
GGACTAAAAAAGCGCAATCGCAGGCGTGCGTGCGCACTCGCGTGCATTCGACAACATCGGGAAACCGTGTTGGACGGAAAGACATGCAGCTTTCCGCGGCCACCCAAGAACCACGCCGGACATTGCACTCGTTGCTCAATGATCTGGCGCGTGTTCCGCCGGCTGCGCATGCTGACGTCGCGCGGGTAGGCTACCCTTGCCAAACTAACGAAGTTGTGGCGGCTCGCACCCCGTACAGGACCCGTATCCTTCGGCTGAACAAACTCAAGCTCGCCAACAATGGAAAAATCACGCACGACCGGCGGTTTCCTAAGGTGACGCTGGCAATGAAGCCTTTTCCGTTTGAGCAATAGAGCGGTCTTGAGTTGAAACAGTTGATTCTTAATTAAACCTGTAGCAGCATGGATAGGTGGGTGACGGATTTATTGTAATGATTGATCCAGTGATGGATGGAGCAAAGTTATATCCGCTTGGGGAAAAGCAGATAGGGTGACCCACGAGCGCCACCATCTTGCGCATCACAGCGCGGATGTCGCTGCCGTTCTCATGTCACTGCTTGAAGTTCCCCTGTTTCGCAAGCGCGCCGTAGCAGCGATCGGTCGAACAATTACGTCAAAGGAAATAGCATGCTTGGGCGCGCTTTCTTTTCTGCATGACATTGGGAAACTTGCCACCGGGTTTCAGGTCAAGGCATGGGGCCGAAACCCGGACATAACACAACGCGGGCACGTGCAGTGCGGCTGGGCATGGCTCGCGCGAGGAGAGGCGTCGGAGGCACTCGACGGAAATGCGTCGCTTCTGGCGGAATGGGGACCTGACATCGAGATGTGGTTCCGCCTGCTTTTCGCGCATCACGGCCGCCCTGTGTCCAAGCCGGACCCAAGCTGGGGCCGTGATGCGTTCGATCCGGCACTGGGCTATGACTGGAAGGCTGAGGAGCGCGTGATGGGCGAAGCCCTTGTCACATGGTTCCCCGAAATCCGCAATCATGCGCCCCCACCCCTCACCGATGAATTCGCACATTTCTTCGCCGGACTGCTGGCGCTTGCCGACTGGGTCGGGTCGGATCGTGAGGCGTTTGATTTCGTTGAAGAGTTCGATCCGGCCTACTGGACCACTGCCCTTGAAAAGGCGCGGCGACGCTTGCGCAGCATCGGCCTTGATCCATCAGGCGTACGATTATCTGGAGCTGCGGCGTGGTCACTTTTGTCGGCTCATCCAGCGCCGCGACCGGCGCAGCGGACCATAGCGGATGTCGAGACGTCCGAACGGCTTGTCATCCTTGAAGCGGAAACCGGCGCAGGTAAGACCGAGGCGGCACTGTGGCGATTTGCGCGACTTTTCGAGACAGGACAGGTTGAGGCGCTTTATTTTGCGGTGCCAACGCGTGCCGCCGCCCGACAGTTGCAAACCCGGGTCAACACTGCCCTGAAGCGTATGTTCGCGGACCCCGCCCCCGAGGCGGTCCTTGCCATTCCCGGGCAGGCGCTGGCGGGCGAAGCCAAGGGAGTCCGGTTGCCGGAGTTCCGGACCCGCTGGGACGATACCTCGGCGGCGCGCCCGTCGCGTTGGGCCGCAGAACACGCCACACGGTTCCTGGCCGCTCAGATCGCGGTCGGAACGGTCGACCAGGTCATGATGGCTGGTCTGAAGGTAAAGCATGCACATCTGCGCGGCACCGCCATGGCGCGTGCGCTGTTGGTAGTCGACGAGGTGCACGCCTCCGACGCATGGGTGACCACCATCCAGCGCAAGCTTGTCAATGATCACATGTCGCTGGGGGGACACGCGATGCTGATGTCGGCAACGCTGGGTGCGGTGGCGCGCGCGCAGTGGCGCGGCGAGGCATTGCCGCCGCTTGCGGCCGCGCAGTCCGCGCCTTACCCGGTTGTCTGGACGAAATCCGACTGTTGGCCGGTGCCCAGCATGACGGCCGACCAGAAGACCGTCTCGGTCCGGGCACATTCCGGCTGGAGCGGATTGCAAGCTGCAGAACTGGCGGTTGCGGCAGCCCGCCGGGGCGCGCGCATCCTGGTGATCCGCAACACGGTCGACCGCGCACGGGAGACATGGCGCGCCTGCGTCGAGGCCGCGCCGGACATGGCCTCGGCGTGGTTGCTTCGCGCGCGGCTCATTCTGACCCTCGGCAACGGCACGGAGATTCGGCGCGAGCTGGCGAGTCTGCGGGTGCTTGGATACGGCGTCGACGACATCAAGCGGATGCTTTCGCGTGAGAACCTGCTGGTCTCCTTTCTCGCGTTGCCGCCCGGATTGTGGCTCGGTCATCGCACTGCCGTGCTGTTCGGGGCGTATTATACCAATGACATATACAACGCCATCATCACCATCCGGCCGTTCAGTTACCTGATGACGGCCGTCGTGACCATGTGTTTCGTGCTGTTGGCCGGGAAAGCCGTGCAATCCCGCATTCACAGGCTGGACATGGTGGAAGTTTTGAAGGACAGGGAGGGCTGAACATGGAACACAGCAGACGCAAAAAAGGGCTACGGATCGCGCTTGCGGTACTCGTGGTGCTGCTGATCGGTGCCGCGAGCTATTGGTACGCGACCAGGCCTCTTTCCGTGCAGGCGGCGACCGTCGTCCGGGGCACGGTGCAAGAGACGCTTGCGCTCGACGGGGACGTTGTTCTCGACCGGCAGTCGCTGGTGGTGAGCACGCTCAACGGACGGGTCCGCGACCTTGCGATCGAGGAAGGGGACGACGTCGAAAAGGGCCAACTGCTGGCGGTTCTGGACACCGCCGCGGTGTTCGACGCCGCCGGTGTGGAGCGCACCGTGGCGATCTTCCGCGAGGCGGGGCTGCGTCCGGGGCCCTCGAACTCGCCG
>NZ_JAIPUS010000075.1 GCF_020055675.1 Marivita sp. | reverse complement strand
TTCCTCGGCCAGCATCCCGCGCTGTCGTTCTTCAGCCAGGTGCCCTTCGGCATGACCTTTCAGGAATACAACAACTGGTTCTTGCACGCCGGCGGGCGCGAGTTGGCCGACGAGCTTTACGGCATCTTCGGGCTGAAATGCTTTCCGACGGGCAATACCGGCCCGCAATCGGGCGGCTGGTTCAACACGGAGATCAACAGCCCCGAGGATTTCCAGGGCCTGCGGTTCCGCATGCCGGGGCAGGGCGGCCAGGTGCTGGGCAAGCTGGGGGCATCGGTGCAGAACCTGCCCGGCTCCGAGGTGTACCAGGCGCTGTCGTCGGGGGCCATCGACGGCACCGAATGGATCGGCCCGTGGGCGGACGAAAAGGCCGGCTTCCAGGAGATCACCGACATCTACTACACCGCCGGTTTCCACGAGCCAGGGCCGAACCTGAACCTGACCCTCAATCTCGACGTCTATGAAAGCCTGACCCCGGCACAGCAGGCGATCGTCGGCAACGCGGCACAGGCCACGAACATCTGGACGATGTCGCAGTTCATGGCCAACAACGCCGCCGCGCTGCAACGCCTGCAATCGGGCGGGGTGAAGGTGATGGAGTAATCATTCGCTCCGACCAGGACGTCGCCGTTTTGGTCCTTGATCATCTGTATGTAGGAGGCCTCTTCAGGCGGAGCGCCCCACTGGCCAATATAGGTACCCAGTTGGAACACGACGCGGTCATCCTCTCCAAGTTGTTCGCGGGTGCCCAGCGACCTGCTGGCGTTGGTGAGTGTCGGGAGCGTCTCCTTGAGTTTCGCAAGCACATGCTGTTCGCTGATCTCCGCGGCTGCCAACTGCTCGGGGGTGAAGTCCGTTCTGCCCGCACCGATGCCTGACGCCTCCAGCCCCGCAAGCCAGTGGGCGTCGGCAGTGGCCATGGTGCTGTCCGCCAACACGAAGTTGACGCGCTCAAGCCAGGAATTCCCCGAAGCGGGAACAAACTTGCGGACCTTGGGCTTTGGCCCGTTTTGTCCGAGGAACTCGCTCAAGGTGCGGATGTTCCAGTCGTCCACATAGGTCAGTGCCTTCTTCTCGTCCTCGACGCCGGTCGCCATCACCCGCCCCATCAACTTGATGAAGTTGCTTTCGACTCGGACGACTTCGGTAACACCGTCTGGAACTTCGCCCGTCCAGTCCTGGTTCGCAAACATGAAGCGACCCCCCTTGGGGCCGCGTGTCCGTTTGCCAAACATGGTGGTGGTGTAGTGCCCCATGTCCATGGTGTGGAGCACCCAGTAGCGGCCGTCATCATGGTCAGGCACCGACACGATCACCGGCTCGGCGGCGACATCCAACCAGCCCATCAGGTGCAGGGTGTCGTTGTTGATGGTCGGGTGCGCGGTGTACTTGTCGTCGGCGAGATGGCGGATGATTTGAAATCGGTTGGCCGGACAATCCGGCTCCACCAACGTCTTGTAGAGATGCTTGTAAGCCTCGTCGATGCCGTAGGCATACAGGTAGGCGCGGTCCGAAATCGCCTGGAGTTGAGTCGAGCTTTCGGGAGTTTTCATGTGATGTCGTCCTCTGTGGCTTGCCTGATGCGTTGGCCCGGAAAGAATGCTCGCAATATGCGTGCAGCTTGTTCATCGATCAGTTCGAAGTCGCCGGGCTTCCACGACTTCTCCTCGCGCTACTCCGCCTTTACGATGGGCGGCACGTAATATTCGCCCGACAGGACTTCCGTCTTCGGCACATACATGCGCAAGTTAAGAGTGAACGGCTTGCCTTTGGGGCATGGCAACCAATTTGCTTCCGGGGCGCCCTTCGGGAGCCCGGATGCCAGATACAGTTTCAGGGAGCCATCCGGTCCGTGCTCGAACCTGGATCGGTTGTTGAAATTGAACCGGTCCAGCCTGTTGGGAACTACCCGGTAATCCGGCAGGGACATCAACGTCAACGACCAATAGGCATGGACGTGCTTCTCCGGCAGGTTCTCCGGTTTGAAGTCGAGGACATACACACTGTCGCCGTCCAGGGGAGCGCCGGTGGTGTCCGCTTCGCCAATGTAATAGACGACCTCCTGGTTGTTGTTCCACCAGATGCCAGCGAAGTTGGCGGCAGTGCGGAACCAGAAATCCTCGCCGAAACCCGTCTCCTTACCGGTTGTGGCGGCCCAGCCGCCGCGCTTGTCGCCGTAGCTGCGGATGAATTGCACGAGGGCCGGTAGCGCCTTCTGCTTGATGATCGCGTCGATGGCGGCGCGATTGGCCCCTGCCTTCGCAACAAAAACAGCGATGTCGCGGGCCTGTTTCTGCATGACCGGCGCCAGCTTCATCTTGTCCGGCGCACTGTTCATTACCTGATCAAGCATGGGTTGTGAGAAGGCGTCGACCGTGATGAGTTCCTTGTTGCTGAACATCGGAATTTCCACCGCGGGAACGATCCTGGGGTCCCCGGACTTGATGAGCTTGAACTGATGCTGCAGCGACACGGCACCCTGGTCGTCGCCCTTACGTTCCACGCGAGCCAGCATCTTGGCCTTCCTCGACGGCAGGTCGATGCGCAATGCTCCTTCGGGAATTGTCGGGTTGGATCCCGTCAGGCACAGCGCGAACCGGCCGTGCGGACGGTCAGGAAACATGCGTTCGTTGATGTTGTGAAGGATGTCCGCCCATTCATCCACGATCTGCGCGGTGTAGTAGCGCCCTTCCACCTTGGGCACCTCCAGAACGACTGGCGTCATCTCGTCCACTGCGAACCACGCCTCGAGGTACGCGACATCGAGATTCGGGTTTACAAACTCTGCCTTACCGAGTTCGTTGAACTTGATCACGTTGTAGTCAACCGCTTCCTCAGCGATGTCAATGTGTTCCTGGCGGATCAC
>NZ_JAIPUS010000074.1 GCF_020055675.1 Marivita sp. | reverse complement strand
GGGCGAGCGGATATCCGAAAGCGAACGGCTCCACACTGGCAGCCGCCTGTCAGCGGCTGGCGCCCGAAATCTCTCTCCCCCACGCTTCGAGTGGTCATGTGTTGTCCTCCTCTTGCGATAAATGCCCCGCGGACCAGACCGTCACGCTATAGGGCGACCGGATCCGAAAGTGAAATCATCGTCTGGCAGCATCGATATCGCCAGTAACACTGTCGCACATGCCTTGGGCTGGCTGGGGTGCGCACAGGATTCGATGAGCAGGCTTCGCAGCACATGACAGCAGGTAGATTAAGTCGCGCGCCCTGGGCGCTCTCAGCGGCTCTGGCGGAGTGGCGTCGGGTCGAATTCGGCCCCGAGGATCCAGCCTTCGACCTGCCCAGCGGCGGCGACAGCGGGCGGCAATAAGAACCGTCGAACCATTCCTGACGCCGCGACCCCGAAAGTTACTGCGAATACCGATCCTGCATCAAATGGGTGAAGTCATTGGCCAGCACATGCTTGCGAACTTTCGAGGGATAGCAATTGCCCATGCCAGCAGAATCTATGTGATAGGTTTGTTGTGCCTCTTCGTTGCTGAGAAGGTAATAGGTCGGGCTCATGGTTTTCAGATTGAGCTCCACGAATAGTAAGAAATCCGCATCACCCTCCAGCCCTTTGTAGTAAATGATGCAACCGCCGGAGACCTTATTCGGCGGTTGTTTCCTTTTTAGGCGAATAGGTCCTTCGCTCGCGTAGATCTTCCCCCTTGCCAGGCCCAATCGCCGCGACGGCCTAAAGGCGATTGATGATGACGAGGTCCCGTTCCGGAACGTCGACATCACAACCTATCGCCGGGCCCAGCCAGCGGGCTTGCTCGGCGATTGCGTCGCCGAGGCGTTTCATCCCTGGCCCCCGCATTTCGGGAACTCGCGCGACCAAGGCCGATACGATTTCACAAAGACGGCTCTTCAGTTTCGGCGTCATGCGCCGATATCCCAGATCCCGGAGAAAGCGCGCGATGTCCTCGGTCGTGATGTCGTCGGTCATCTCGGCGGCACCGATCTTGAAAGACATCTGATGCGTGACCTGGTCATCGAGCAGGACCGGAACGATGTCGTAGAACGGCGCGAGCTGCGGGCGTCCGCCATGATACAGCAAGCCGTGGTTCTTAGCGTGGTTGTCTGTATTGCCCAGCAACAGATTGACCAAAGCCCCTTCAAGGAAGGCCTGCCGGGTCTGGCCCGGACTGTCACAAGACAGGATAAGCTCGGCAACGCGCCGGGCGGAAAAGGCGCGCTCGTCCACGCCGTTTCGTTCGTATTTCAGGGTTGGCCCCAAACCCAAGGCCTGGCAGAAATCCTCCTGGTGAATGCGGCGCACCTGCGCGCCCTCGACCTGGCGATCGAACCGCTCGATCAATAGCCCCCTCACATCTTCGAATTCACGGATAGACGTGTCCGCGACGGGATGGGTGAGCACGTCTTGCGCAATCTGCATCGATACATTTTCGTGATCCACGAGCCGCATTTCGGCGGCCCGGGGCACTTTCAGGATATGCGTTGTCGGCACGTTCAATCCCGAACGCGGAAATCCGAAGCGTCCGTCAGGAAGCATGGCGATAGCGACCTTCCCCTGCACCCCCGCCAAAGGTGATGGATCGCCTGTGCCGTCCGGCACGCGTCGACGATCCCGCAAGGAGATCATCAGGTCTCTTAGCGCGTCGTCGTCGAGCGGGTCATAATCCGTGTCCAAGTTGCCTGGCTGTTTGGCCGGTCCTTCGCCACGAGGAACGACCGAAATCGCTCCCGGACAGTCCCGTCCGAGGTGATACAACAGCCCAACTGTATCCGAGTGGTCCAGCCCATGGCGTTGCATGATCTGGTCCCGCTGCGCGTTCTCAAACAGAAGATTGTCAAAGAACCCGCGCGTCTCGTTATCGCCAAAGGGCTTCTCCCCGACAGGCAGCGACGTCGATATCGGATGCGGCAAGTCATCCCGCAGGTATCTGAAGGAGATGTCACCGTGGTCATCGCGGGCCAGTCGCCCGAGTGGCATCGGCTGGGCTTCGAGGAAAACATCGAGTTCCAGCATTCAAGTCTCCACGCTGAGCCGCAGCCCAAGGTCCCGGCACAGGTCGAGGACGATGCTGATCTGCGCAGTGGCCTTGCCGTTCTCGATCGCGCTGATGGTCGCGACCGATACGCCTGCCTGCATCGCAAGGTCTCCTTGGGTCATCGACAGGGTCTTTCGCCGTTCCCGGATCGCTGCGCCCAGATCGCTGGCAGCGCGGATGGCGCGTGTTATCTTAGACATGTCGATTTCCACGATCGTTGAAGTTTCGCTGAATATGGGCTTAGTCGCGCATTTTGTCAACGATCGTTGAAACTTTTCTTCCAAGACCCGGAAATCTACAAAATTTTGACGATCATTGAAATCGCCATGTCGTCGGCTCGCGGACCTGACAAGGTCAGGCCGCCTGCGTCCGCGGGCGGCGCAGTTCAAACCCCATTCCCATCAAATGAGCGTCGACTTCGGCCCGGAGTTCTTCGCTTGGACCTGTCGAAGATAATTTCGAGAGTGCGCTCACTGAATCCCCCCGTGAAACCGCCACATAGTGTGTGGTCAGGGGTTAGGTTGGCCAAAATCTGGCCAACCTAAAGAATTATTGCATCATTTACTGTAAAGGGCTGGGCGTCACGGCCAGCCGTTCACTGTAGAGTGGGCGCAACGAGAACATAGCGTCCACATCTCGAAAACACATCTGTGCCGTCCGCAATATCTTGTGGGCCGCACAAGTTTAATGGACAGCAATTTTGGAAAAATGCCTGTTTTCCCAATTCTTTTTTCGCAATTGGGCTTGGAGCGCGGTGCGCCATACTCCTCGATGATCTCGCGCTTGCTGCGGAGC
>NZ_JAIPUS010000043.1 GCF_020055675.1 Marivita sp. | reverse complement strand
GGTCCCCGGTGCAGGACCTCTCCGGTGGCGAGCGTCGCCGGTTGGCGCTGCTGCACCTGTTGGTCGCTGCGCCCAACGTGCTCGTGCTCGACGAGCCGACCAACGACCTCGACCTGCCCAGCCTGCGGATGCTCGAGGAGGCCATCGCCGATTTCGACGGCTCGGCCCTCGTCGTTTCGCACGACCGCTATTTCCTCGACCGCATCTGCGACCGGATCATCGCCTTCGAGGACGACGGCCTGCATGTCACGCCCGGCAACTACTCGTACTATCTCGAGAAGCGCCAGCAGCGCGAGGCGACCCACCGCGCCCAGGCCCAGGCCGCCGGCCTGCGCCCATGTCTCGTGGTCCATCTGGCCCTGCTTGGGCCATGTGTCACAGAGCGGCTGCCATTCGGTCTCGATGAAGCTTGCCGCCATCCCGGCCAGCCTCTCCTGAGCGTCACGCATCCCGCCCGATCGCATGGCGTCCCCCCGATCCTGCATTATCGTTTGCGTGCCTCAAGCTCGGCATTGAACAGCCTGAGCCGGTGCCCCAGCGCCTCGTCATCCGTGATGCTGTCGAAATTTTCGAACAGGAAAGACAGGGCTTCACCGTCGTTAAGACCCGCCTCGTTGGCAAACCGTTTGAGCCGGCGATAGCCGTCCTCGGTCATGGCGGCTGGAAAGCGGCGGGTCAGGCGAAAGCGTTTCGGCATCGGTCCTCCGTGGGGTGCGGGCTGGCACGCACCGCTGGCTCAGAAATTGGCCGCCTCCAGCGCTATCACGGGCTCTGCCCCGGTTTCGATGCGCGCGATGTGCATCTTCGTGGCGGGCAGCTGACGCGCCATGTAATAGCGCCCGGTGGCACGCTTGGTCTCAAAGAAGTCGGTGTCGGTCGCACCGTCTTTCAAAGCCCTGGACGCCGCAAGCCCCATCCGCGCCCACATGTAGCCAAGGCAGACATGGCCGAACATATGCATGAAGTCATAGGACCCGGCGAGCGCGTTGTTGGGGGTCTTCATGCCGTTCTGCATGAAATACATCGCCGCCGCCTGCAAATCCTTCGATGCCGATTTCAGCGGGTCGAGGAAATCGCGGTCGAAGGCTTCGTCCTGGCCTTTGTTTTCGGCGGCAAATGTCTTGATCATCTCGAAGAACGCCATGACATGCTTGCCGCTGTCCTGTGCCAGCTTGCGACCGACAAGGTCAAGCGCCTGGATCCCGTTGGCGCCTTCGTAGATCATCGCGATCCGGGCATCGCGGGCGAATTGGGACATGCCCCATTCCTCGATGTAACCATGCCCGCCATAGACCTGCTGGGCGTTCACCGCCATCTCGAAGCCCTTGTCGGTCAGGAACCCCTTGATGACCGGGGTCAGAAGCGAAATCAGGCCATCTGCGGCCTCGTCGTTGTTCCGATGTGCCCGGTCGATCAGATACGCCCCCCAATAGGTGAAGGCGCGGGCGCCCTCGGCGAAGGACTTCTGATCCATCAGGTTGCGGCGGATGTCCGGGTGCACGATGATCGGGTCTGCCGGCTTTTCGGGGGCTTTCGCGCCGGTCACGTCACGGCCCTGAAGGCGGTCATTGGCATAGGCCACGGCGTTTTGATAGGCAACCTCGGCCTGCGCATAGCCTTGCAGGCCCACTCCCAGACGCGCTTCGTTCATCATGGTGAACATCGGGCGCATGCCCTTGTGCATCTCGCCCACCAGGTAGCCTGTCGCGTCGTCGTAATTCATCACGCAGGTGGCATTGCCGTGAATGCCCATCTTTTCTTCGATCTTGCTGACGGACACGCCGTTGCGAACGCCCGGCGATCCGTCTTCGGTCACGAGAAATTTCGGCACGATGAAAAGCGACACGCCCTTGATGCCATCCGGCCCGCCGGGGATTTTCGCCAGGACAAGGTGAATGACATTCTCGGCCATGTCGTGATCGCCGGCCGAGATGAAGATCTTCTGACCCGTCAGCTTGTAGCTGCC
This sequence comes from Marivita sp., assembly GCF_020055675.1. Lineage (GTDB taxonomy): Bacteria > Pseudomonadota > Alphaproteobacteria > Rhodobacterales > Rhodobacteraceae > Marivita. The sequence continues at coordinate 14,406 of NZ_JAIPUS010000043.1, read as the reverse complement.
ATCGTCCTGCGGCACCGCCTTGGTGCGCATGAGCCCCAGGTCGGTGCCGCAATGCGGTTCCGTCAGGTTCATCGTGCCTGTCCACTCGCAGGTGGTCATCTTGGGCAGGTAGGTCTGTTTCTGGTCGTCCGAGCCGTGCATGTAGATGGCGGTATAGGCACCATGCGTCAGGCCCTGGTACATGTTGAAGGCCATGTTGGCCGACACGAACGGCTCCTGCGCCGCTGTGTGCATCAGGTAGGGAAGGCCCTGGCCGCCGTAGTCGGGATCGCAGTCCAATGCCGTCCAGCCACCGTCGCGTATCTGGTCGAACGCGTCCTTGAAGCCGTCCGGCGTGCGGACCACGCCGTTTTCCAGCGTGCAGCCTTGCCTGTCGCCCACCGCGTTCAGCGGCATCAGCACCTCCGAGGCCAGCTTGCCCGCTTCCTCGACCACGGCGCCGGTGAAATCGCGGTCAAGCTCGTCATAGCCCGGGATGTCCTGGGACCCGGCCTTCAGAACATCGTGCAGGATGAACTGCATGTCTTTCACGGGTGCGGTATAGCTTGGCATTGCGGTCTCCCTAACTTCAAATCGGCTTATTCAGCCGCCTTTTTCGTCTGATCCATCGAAGCCAGCATTTTCTCGCCCCAACGCATCTGTTCCCTCAGGTCGTCGATTGCCTTGCTCAGCTCGTCGCGCTGCACCTCCATGTCCGAAAGCCGCTTTTGCGCGATTTCGTGGCTGCGGGCGATCTGGGTCCTTTGCTGGTCGCCCATGTGATAGAGGTCGAGCAACTGGCGAATTTCCTCGAGGCTGAAGCCGAAGCGCTTGCCGCGCAAAATCAGCTTGAGCCGCGCGCGATCACGCTTGGTGAACAGGCGCTTCTGGCCTTCCCGGATCGGGAAGATCAGTTCCTTCGCTTCGTAAAACCGCAATGTGCGCGGTGTCACGTCGAAGGCGTCGCACATCTCCCTGATGGTCATGATCCGGTCGTCAGTCATTCTTCAATCCTTTTCGGTGCTGCGATAGCCTCGAAATGCGAAGGTCGGACCGATCTTACAACGGGAATTCACGTTGACGTAACTCAAACGCCGCGTCACTTTCGAGATGACGTAAGATCAGCCAAGGTCAGCCGCAGCGCGCTGCAATTTTCTTGCAAAGCGTTTTGGGTGGCGCGGACTGCACGGCCGGTTTTTGCTACGGACCCATCTGGTGAACCGAATTCGGGACCTTTGGCGCCGGGCCGGGATATCTCAGGTTTCGAGGTGGGCCGCAGTTTCGTCGCGCAGGTTTTTCAACTCGGCGATCGCGTCGTCCAGCTGCTTTCGCTGGTCATCCAGTTCGACGAGCTGCCGGTCGGCCAGATCAATCCACGCGCGCATCTGTGCCTCCGTGCCTTCTTGCTCGTAAATGAGCAGCCACTGGCGGATATCTTCAAGCTGAAAGCCGAACTTGCGACCGCGCAGAATCAGGGTCATGCGGGCGATCTCCCTGGGTCCGTACCAGCGCGAGCGACCGTCGCGTTCCGGCTGGATCAACTCGATATATTCGTAGTATCGCAATGTGCGCGGCGTCACGTCGAATTTCGCGCACATTTCCTTGAAACTCAGACGCGGGTTGGCCATTCTGTCCCCTTCTCACGCCCCGACCATAAAAGCGGCCCGGCACAAGGACAACCGTTGCCGCGCATGACTGGCCTCGGGCCGCGATCCGGCGTAAGCGGGGGCACCAGACACGGGGTAAACATGACTGCGGACAAAGCCGAGAGTGCAAGACAGTTCATCCAGACGATTCCGCATGCCGCCGCTTTGGGCATGGAGATCATCAAGATTGAGGATGGCATGGCAGAGATCATGATGCCTTATGACGACCGCTTTGTCGGGGATCCCGAAACACGGGTGATCCATGGCGGCGCGGTATCGGCGCTGATGGATACATGCGGCGGCGCGGCGGTGATGAGCCACCCGGACGCACCCGCAGGCACCGCCACGATCGACCTGCGCATCGACTACATGCGCGCCGCCACGCCGGATCAGGCGATCACTGCGCGCGCCGAGGTTTATCACATCACCCGGTCTGTCGCTTTCGTCCGGGCGACCGCGTGTGACGAGGACAGCGACCGCCCTGTCGCCACCGCGACCGGCGCCTTTACCGTGGAAGGTCACTGACATGGGACGCAGGGCTCCGGACCCCGTTCAGGTGGTGAAACAGCGCCGCGACGCCGCGCTGCATGCGCTGGTGAGCGGCGTTCCCTATATCAGTTTCATGGGCATCGGCTTTGACCGGCGCGGAGACGAATTGACCGGTGTGCTGTCCTTCGACGACCAGCTGATCGGCAACCCGATGCTGCCCGCGATCCACGGCGGCGTGACAGCGGCCTTTCTCGAAGTCACGGCGGTGATCTCGCTCAGCTGGGCCCTTATCTGGGAAGATTTCGAAAACGGTGCGTTGGATGTCGAGGCCTTGGCGGCCGGTGATTTGCCGCGCCTGCCCAAGACCATCGACTTTACAGTCGATTACTTGCGCTCCGGCTTGCCACGCGATGCCTATGCGCGCGCCACGATAACTCGGGCAGGCCGGCGCTATGCCTCGGTGCAGGCCGAGGCCTGGCAGGACAACCGCGCCCGCCCCTTCGCGCAGGCCACCGCGCATTTCCTGATGCCGCGGCCAGATCCCTCCGGTGAGTGACACGGTCGCCGCACCGCGCGAGGTCACCAATGGCCGCGTTCTCAAGATCGCGCTGCCCATCGTGCTGTCAAACGTCACGATCCCGATCCTGGGCGCGGTCGACACCGCGGTCGTCGGCCAGATGGGTGAAGCGGCTCCGATCGGCGCGGTGGGCATCGGCGCGATTGTGCTGTCGGCCATCTACTGGGTCTTCGGCTTCCTGCGCATGGGAACCACCGGGCTTGCCGCGCAGGCGATCGGGCAGGGCAACCGTGCCGAGGTTGCCGCGATCCTGACCCGGGTTCTCATGATCGGCATCAGTGCCGGGCTCATCCTCATCCTGTTGCAGACACCGCTTCTGTGGGCCGCGCTCCGTATCGCGCCGGCCAGTGACGAGGTCGAAAGTCTCGCGCGCGACTACATGCGGATCCGCGTCTGGTCGGCCCCGGCGGCCATCGCGATCTTCGGCATCATCGGCTGGCTTATCGCACAGGAGCGCACCCGGGCCGTGCTGGTGCTGCAGGTCTGGATGAACGGCGTGAATGTCCTGCTGAGCATCCTTTTCGTTCTGGGGTTTGGCTGGGGCGTAAACGGCGTGGCCTTCGCCACCTTCCTCGCGGAATGGAGCGGACTGGCGATGGGGCTTTACCTTTGCCGCGCCGCCTTCCGTGTGCCGGACTGGCGCGACTGGGCGCGGGTGTTCGAACGGGTCAAGCTGGTGCGGATGGCCCGGGTCAACACGGATATCCTGATCCGGTCTTTGCTGCTCGAGATGATCTTCCTGTCCTTCATGTTCCTCGGGGCGGATTTCGGCGACGTCACGCTTGCGGCCAACCAGGTGCTGCTGCAATTCCTGCACATCACCGCCTATGCGCTGGACGGGTTCGCCTTTTCCGCCGAGGCATTGGTGGGACAGGCGGTGGGCGCGCGCGCCGTTGCCGTTCTGCGCCGGGCCAGCGTGGTGGCGAGCCTCTGGGGGCTGGGCGCGTCGGTGCTGCTGTCGCTGGGCTTTCTTGCGTTCGGGGCGATGATTGTCGACGTGATGGCCAAGAACGCGGACGTGCAGGATGCCGCGCGGCTCTACCTGCCCTGGATGGCGTTGGCTCCGGTTCTTGCGCTCGCCTCCTTCATGTTCGACGGTATCTTCATCGGTGCCACGCGCACGGCCGATATGCGCAACATGATGCTTGTCTCGGCGCTGATCTACGCCGCCGCCGCTGTCATGCTGGTGCCGATCTACGGCAATCACGGTCTGTGGATGGCGCTGCTGGTCTCTTTCGTCGCACGCGGTCTGACGCTTGCCGCGCGCTATCCGGCACTGGAGCGGTCGGTGGCGCGTTAACCGGGTCTTTACCCTGGTTTGGCAGCACGGGCGCATGACACATCTTCCGGATCATCTGACCCCGGAGATTTGGCTGACCCAGATGCTGTCCTCGAAAGAGGCGCAGAAGGGCGGCGTGGTGAAAAGGCAGATCCGCGATGTCGAACGGCTTGTCGGAAGGGACGCCTTTGTTGCCGCTGTCGAGGAACGTGGCTTCCAGGCGGTGCGCAACGGGCGACACTACGTGGTGTTCTGCAACGATCAGCCGATCCGCCGGGTCCGGTAGAAGCGATTTCGAAATCGCTTTATCAAAGCGGCTTGCAAGCCGCTTGTCCAAGCCAATTCGAATTGGCTTGGGACCGCGTTTCGAAACGCGGTCCCAATCGCCTTCGAAGGCGCTTGCCCTTGCTCATTGCGTGGCAGACCGCTACTTGTGCTCCGTTCGATATAAGAGGCGCGCGCGATGAACGATCTATTCAACAGCTTCATGACAGGCCCGGACGAAAAGGGCCGCTTCGGAATCTTCGGCGGACGCTTCGTCTCCGAGACCCTGATGCCGCTCATCCTCGAATTGGAAGAGCAATACGAGCGCGCCAAGACCGATGACAGCTTCTGGGACGAGATGCACCATCTCTGGACCCATTATGTCGGACGCCCCAGCCCGCTTTATTTCGCCGAACGCCTGACCGACCGACTAGGCGGGGCCAAGGTCTACATGAAGCGCGACGAGCTGAACCACACCGGCGCGCACAAGATCAACAACGTGCTGGGCCAGATCATCCTCGCCCGCCGCATGGGCAAGACCCGCATCATCGCGGAAACCGGCGCCGGTCAGCACGGCGTGGCCACGGCCACGGTCTGCGCCAAGTTCGGCCTGAAATGCGTCGTCTACATGGGCGCGCATGATGTGGAACGGCAGGCTCCGAACGTTTTCCGCATGAAGCTCCTTGGGGCGGAGGTGATCCCCGTCACCTCCGGGCGCGGCACCCTCAAGGACGCGATGAATGATGCGCTACGCGATTGGGTCACGAATGTGCGCGACACGTTCTACTGCATCGGCACCGTCGCCGGCCCGCATCCCTATCCGGCAATGGTGCGTGATTTCCAGTCGATCATCGGCAAGGAAACCAAGACGCAGATGGAAGCGGCCGAGGGCCGTTTGCCCGACACGATCATCGCAGCGATCGGCGGTGGGTCGAATGCCATGGGGCTGTTCTACCCGTTTCTCGACGACAAGGATGTCAATATCATCGGTGTCGAAGCGGGCGGCAAGGGTGTAAACGACAAGATGGAGCATTGCGCCTCTCTCACCGGCGGCCGCCCCGGCGTGCTGCATGGCAACCGCACCTACCTGCTTCAGGATGACGATGGACAAATCCTGGAAGGCTTCAGCATCTCTGCCGGTCTGGACTATCCCGGCATCGGCCCGGAGCATTCCTGGCTGCACGATATCGGACGCGCGAAATATGTATCGATCACCGACACCGAAGCGCTTGAGGCGTTCCAGCTGTGTTGCGAGATGGAAGGTATCATCCCCGCCTTGGAGCCGTCCCACGCGCTGGCCCATGTGACGAAGATCGCGCCCGATCTGCCAAAGGATCACATCATCTGCATGAACATGTGTGGCCGTGGCGACAAGGATATCTTCACCGTCGCCAAGCACCTCGGATTCGACATGGGGTAAAATCCGCCGCAAGGCCGGTCGGCCCGGATCGACAGTCAGACCCCTCGTGCCGCCCGGCCCGAGGGGTTTTCTTTTGACGCGATACCTTCAAGGGTCCGCGTAAACCCCCGTTTAGGCGCATGGGGCAGGGGTTTATGAGACGGCGCTTAAACCATCTGCAAATATCCCCGCGGTGCCGATGCGGTCAGGTTCGGGACGTCGGCAACGCAGCAGACAGAATGGACACGAAAGGACCTTTTCATGAAAAACACAGCTTTGACCGCAGTTCTCGCCACGCTCACAGGCAGCATGGTGTTCGCACAATCGGCCACGGATCAGATCGTCAACGATCTCAGGGACCAGGGCTTCGAACGCATCGAGATCGAAAATGGCCGCAGCCAGATCAAGGCAGAGGCGATCCGAGGCACGCAGAAGCTCGAGGTTGTCTATGACCGCGCCAGCGGCAGCATCCTGAAACAGGAGGTCGAACGCGTCCGCTCCGGTGAAGACACCCGCCCGGGTGTTGAAATCGACACTCGCGACCGTGACTTTGTCGATAGTTTGGGATCTGATGACGACGACGATGATCGCCGCAGCGGACGCGACGATGACGATCGCGACGATGACGACCGCGACGATGACCGTGACGATGATCGCGATGACGACCGCGACGGCGGCCGGGACGATGACCGCGACGAAGATGATGAGGACGACGACGATGATGACGACGATGATAACGACGACGATGATGACAGCGATGATGACGACGACGACGATGACGACTAAGGTTATCGGGATCTGAGCAGTCGGGGGCTCTTGCCGATTGGCAGGGGCCCTTTTGGAGAACAGGAATGCAAAGAAGACAGATCCTCGCCGGATTGCTGGCCACCCTCGCGCTGCCCACTGCCGCCATCGCGCAGACGGCAGAGGAACAGGTGATCGACCAGTTGAAACGCCAAGGCTACCGCCGGATCACTTTGGGGCGCACCCTTCTGGGGCGGAGGCGGATCGTGGCGACCGGGCCTCGGGGGCGGCGCGAAATCATTCTCAACCCTTCTACAGGGGCGATTCTCCGCGACTATCTCGACCGATCCGACCGGGGCCGTTCCAGGGACGACCGGGACGATGACCGCGATGACCGTGACGACGACCGCGACGATCGGGATGACGACCGCGACGACCGGGATGACGACCGCGACGACCGGGATGACGACCGGGATGACGACCGGGATGATGATCGCGATGACCGTGACGACGACCGCGACGATCGCGACGATGAACGGGACGACCGCGACGACGACCGCGGTGGAGGGGACGACGATGATGACTGATCGTGCCAGCATCGACGGTCAGGGACGGCCGTGAGGATCTGGCTTGTCCTGCTTCCCCTGCTGGCGCTGCAACTTGGCAGCGGCCTCTTCCTGTTGTGGGACATCCTCGGCAGTATGCTTGGCCTCGCGTCCTCCCCCATCGCCTGGGTCTATTACGAACTGGCGCAAATCGGCGCGGTGATCGGGCTGATCCTTGGCATGGTGGTCAGTGCGACGCTCATGGTCCGGTCGATCCAGCGGCAGCGCCAGGCCGAGGAAAGCCTGCGTTTGGCCTCTGGCGCCTTTATGGACGTGTTGCAGGAACGCTTTGCCGATTGGGAGCTGACCCCGGCGGAAAAGGACGTGGCGCTGTTCTGCATCAAGGGCCTGAGCACCGCCGACATCGCCGCGCTACGCAATACGTCCGAAGGTACGGTGAAGGCACAGACCAACGCGATCTACAGAAAGGCCGGGGTTTCGGGCCGGCCGCAACTTCTGAGCCTCTTCATCGATGAACTGATGTCCGAGTCGCTGGTCGACCCGTCGACACCAGTCGTCGCGCAAATCGAAGAGGCGTCCTGACGCGCCGCGTCAGCTTTCGGTTGCCTTGATGGCGTATTGTTCGAGAACCCGTAGCGGCACAACATCCAGGGCGCGCTTGTGGGTTGCCTCAAGGTGCACGTTTGGCGCGCAGCCTTCGTCATGCGCCTGCAAAAATCGCGAGGCGCACAGGCACCAACTGTCACCGGGTTTCAGGCCCGGAAAGCGAAACTGCGGCACCGGCGTGCTCAGGTCGTTGCCGACATATTTCGAATAGGCAAGGAACTCCGCCGTCATCACCGCGCAAACCGTATGGCTGCCATTGTCGGCAGCGCAGGTGTTGCAATGGCCATCGCGAAAGAACCCGGTGATCGGGTCCGCCGAACATTGCTTGAGCGGGCCGTCAATTACGTTGATCGCCTCTTCGGGTTCCATGCGCTGGCTCCTTGCTGTGCGTTGCCACTGCAAACCTAGGCGCAATACGCCGCCCGATCCACCCGGTGACCATGAAAATCTGCCCGACCCGGCAGGATGTGATAGGTGGCCGGCCATAGCCGCGCGGTCAGCGCCGCTTTGCGCGCTTGGCCACCGGCGTCCACCCGGACCCCATGCCGGCGGCGCGTCAGGCGTCGCGCGCGCCTGCCGCTTGGCTCCGCGTCGATTGCGATCCGATGCACCGGTGCCTTGGACAGGCTCAACGAAACCTGTCCACCAGCTTTTGCAGCGGGTTGCGGCTGTCGGGTTCCGGCTCTGGCGCGGCTTCGGGGTGCGCCTCTGGCTTCGGCGCTTTCGCCTTGTCCGAATTGTCCCCTTTGTCCGCCCGCGCGGCTGTTTTCGACGATCGGGCCGGGGCGACGCGCAGGGCCACCGCGTTCATGAACTTGCCCGTATCGCCATCCGCCAGATGCGGCGCACCATCGGCGATCCCGCGCAGCAGATCGTCAAGCCATGCGTCGTCCGCCCGGGCAAAATCATGCAGCACGTAACTGGCAACCTTGTCCTTGTGCCCCGGGTGCCCGATGCCCAGCCGCACGCGGCCATAGGCGTCTCCGATATGGCCGTGGATCGACCGCAGGCCATTATGCCCGGCATGTCCGCCGCCCTGCTTGACCCTGCATTTGCCGGGGGCAAGGTCCAGCTCATCGTGGAACACGGTCACGTCGGCGGGCTCCAGCTTGTAGAACTGCATCGCCGCCTGCACCGATTGGCCCGAGCGGTTCATGAAGGTGCCCGGTTTGAGCAACAGCACCTTGTCATTACCCAGCCTGCCTTCCGTGGCTTCACCCTGAAACTTCGATTTCCAGGGCGCAAACCCGTGGTCCGCGGCGATCCGGTCCAAGGCCATGAAGCCGATATTGTGGCGGTTCTTCGCGTATTTCGCGCCCGGATTGCCCAAGCCGACAAAAAGTTTCATCGCGGGTCGTCCCTTTCGTTACGCTGCGTTTGGCCCTCTGTAGGCGAATCCGCTGGCAAGGGCAAAAGGCCCGCTTCGTTAGACATGCGCAAGCACAAGCGCCGCTGACGCCGACAGCCCGAGGGACCAGCCAATCGCCAGCCGCAACCGCAGCACAAGCAGGGCGGCGAGCGCGATCAGCCCAAGCGCAGACCAGTTCAGCGTCGTCATGTCCGGCACCCAGAGTTGCAGGGGGCCCTGCTGCCGCTTGTCCACCGTTTCGAACAGCACATGCAGCGCGAACCACACCGACAGGTTCAGGATCACGCCCACCACGGCTGCCGTGATTGCGCGAAGCGCTCCGGTCAGCCGTGGTTGCGCGGAAATCCAGTCGAGGTACGGCGCGCCAATGAAAATCCACAGGAAGCAGGGCACGAATGTCACCCAGAGCGTTATGAGCCCGCCCGCCACGGCCAGCCCGTACCCGCCATCGCGAAACGCGGCAAGCGTGCCGACAAATTGCGTCACGAGGATCAAGGGCCCCGGCGTGGTTTCGGCAAGGCCAAGCGCATCCATCATCTCGGTCGCGGAGAGCCAACCATAGTGCAGAACCACGTCCTGCGCCATGTAGGCAAGCACCGCATATGCGCCGCCAAAGGTGACAACGGCGAGTTTGGAAAAAAACAGCCCAAGCTCTGTCGGGACCGTCGCGCCGAGCAATGCGTCCATAACCAGTACCGGCAGGCCCCAGATCGCCAGACCCAACAGCAGGGTCGTCAGGGTGTGTCGCCACGAAACCGTGACCGTCGGAGCCACCTCGCTCTCAGCGCGCGATGCGGTGATCGCACCATAAAGCCCGGCCAAGGCCACAATCATCGGGAAGGGTACGGCAAAAAAGAAAATTCCGACAAAGGCAAAGGCCGCAAGCATCCAGTGCGCGGTGCCCTGCAGCGCCCGGCTTGATACCTTGAGCAGCGCTTCGGTCACGATGACCACCGCTACCGCCTGAACGCCAAGGAACAGAGTGCTCACCACCGGCAGGTCGCCATAGGTCACGTAAAGCAGCGCCAGCGCGAAGATGATCGCGGCCCCCGGCAGCACAAACAGCCCCCCGGCGACAAGGCCGCCGATGCGCCCGTGGAGTCGCCATCCGGCATAGGTTGCCAGTTGCATCGCCTCGGGGCCGGGCAAGAGCATGCAAAAGCTCAGCGCGTTCAGAAATTGCTTTTCCGTCAGCCAGCCCCGGTCCTCAACCAGCATCCGGTGCATCAACGCGATCTGCGCGGCCGGCCCGCCAAAGGACAGAAGGCCGATTTTCAGAAACACGACAAAGACTTGCGACAGCGACGGCGGCATTAAAGATGTATCTCCGATCAGCGTATCAGCGATGTGACACCTCGGTCCCCAATGACAATGCCCGCACAGGATGTCACGCTGTCAAGGATCCCGTCGATCGCGGCCTGGCCTTGGTCTGGCCTTGGCAGGGACCGCGTCGCGGAGCCCGTCAACCGGCTGCACGCGCACCCCCGAACGAAAACGGCCCCGCCATCGGGGCGGGGCCGTCTGTCATCATTCGAGAGGCCGAAGCGCTTACGCGTCGGCGGCTTGCTCGGTGGACGGAACGTCGTCCGCATCGACTTCGTCCTCTTCGTCGTCCGCCGCGCGCAGGCCGGACGGGGCCGAGATATTGGCGATCACGAAGTCGCGGTCGATGGTCGGCTTGGTGCCCTTCGGCAGATCGATTGCCGAAATGGTGACCGTGTCGCCGATTTCCAGACCCGCAAGGTCCACAACCAGCTTTTCGGGAATGTCACCGGCGGTGACGACCAATTCCACCTCGGGACGGACCGCGTTCATCACGCCGCCCTTTTTCAGGCCGGGGGCCTCTTCCTCGTTGATGAATTCGACGGGGATGAAGAGATTGATCTTCGACGTCCGGCGCAGGCGCATGAAATCGACATGCGTGGGCAGGTCTTTCACGATATCGCGCTGCACGTCACGGCAGATCACGCGGACATCCTCGTGGCCTTCGACCTTCAGGTTGAACAAGGTCGCCTTGAACCGCCCGGCGCGCAAGCGCTTGATCAGTTCGTTGAACGGAAGGTTGATCGGCAGCGGATCTACGTCGCCGCCGAAGACGATCCCGGGAACCAAGTGGTCGCGACGCGCCTGACGAGCGGCGCCCTTGCCTGTCCCCGTCCGTTCCAGAGCTACGAGATCAGGAATCTCACCAGCCATGTTATATCTCCAAATTGTAAGGGCAGGGTGCCTCCAAGGCTGTCACCCCGCGTGAAGCCTGCGCGATAGACCGGATTGCACCCCGAGACAAGAGACAAGCCGGCAGATTCGACGCGAATTTCGCGCTTTGTGGGCTGGACCCGTTTTGCGGCGCGTGGCACTGCCCGCGCATGACCATTTTGCGTGATCTCTATCTCAGCCGCGGTCCCGCAGCCGCCTTTGCCGGAATTGGCGCCTATTGGGGCAGTTTCGCAGCGCTTGTGCCGGTACTCAAGCCGCAGGTCGGGCTGTCGGACGGGCAATTCGGCATCGTCCTTCTGATCGGTGCCGTGGGGGCTGTCATGGCCATGTGGCTTGCGCCGTTGGCCGAACGCCTGCTGGGCGCACGGACGCTTGGGGTGCTCACGGCAATCCTCGCGGCGACCACGCTGCTGCCCGGACATGCGAACTGGGCGGGTCCGTTCACGCTGGCGGTCCTGTGCGTGACGATGGCCTCCGGCACGCTCGACGTTGCGATGAACGCGCGGGTCAGCGCGCTGGAGGCACAGGTGCGGCGCAGCCTGATGAACCTGAACCACGCGGTGTTTTCGGTCTCCTATGCCGCGTCTGCCGTGATGACGGGGCTGGCGCGCGAGGCCGGGTTCGGCCCCGCCGCGATCCTGACAGGGGTGGCCGTGGTGATCGCCCTTCTGGTCCTGCAAGCCGCGGCCGCACCCGTCCGGGACAGCCCGACCGACGCCGACGAGACCGGCGCGATGCCGCTGCCCTGGTCGGTTCTTCTGCCCGGCGGGGTAATTATCCTGATCGCCTTCATGTCGGAACAGGCCACCGAGGGCTGGTCGGCCTTGCACCTGGAACGCAATCTTGGGGCAGGGGCGGCGCAAGGCGCGCTGGGCCCGGCACTTTTGGGGATCACCATGGCCGTTGGACGTCTGGCAGGGCACGTGGTGGCCAATCGCCTGTCCGAACGCGTGGTGATCCGGTGGGCCGCGCTCACGGCCGGGACGGGGGCCTGCATCGGGGCATTGGCCCCGACATTGGCCGTGGCCTATCTTGGCTTTTCGATCCTCGGCCTTGGCCTTTCCGTGATGGCGCCGATGGCGCTTGCCTGGATCGGACGCATGGTGCCCGACCGCTACCGAAGCCTCGCCATATCGCGCGTCTCCGTGGTGGGCTATGCCGGGTTCTTCGTCGGCCCGCCGCTGATGGGATTCCTGTCCGAAGGGTTCGGGCTGGCCACCTCGTTCCTGGTGATCGGCGGTCTGCTTTTTGGAGTGGTGGCATTTGTCCTGCCTGTCCTGGTCCGCAGGGCAGCCTTGCGGACCGCGTAGGGCGGCCCCGCCGCCCTGACGGATGCAGGTCCTAGGCCTCCCACTCCCCTGAAAAGCCCTTGGGAACCATCAGGATGTCGCGATCCAGATCGTTCACATCGGTGCGCCCGCACAGGCCCATCGACGTTTCCAGTTCCTTGTGGATCACGTTCAGCGCGTCACTGACACCTTGTTCACCCCGTGCACCCAGACCATAGACGAAAGCCCGCCCGATATAAGTGCCCTTGGCCCCCATGGCGATCGCCTTGAGCACGTCCTGTCCCGACCGAATGCCGCTGTCCAGATGCACCTCGATCTTGTCGCCCACGGCGTCCATGATCGGCCCCAGCGCGCGGATTGAACTGAGCGTGCCATCGAGCTGCCGCCCGCCATGGTTCGACACCACAATCGCATCGGCCCCGACGTTGAGCGCTTCGCGGGCGTCGCGCTCGTCCATGATCCCCTTGATGATGACCGGACCGTCCCACATCCTGCGGAAGCGCGCGATCTTTTCCCAGTCCAGCGAGGGATCGAACGCCTCCTTGGTCCATGTCGCAAGCGAGCCGGGATCGGTGACGCCCGTCGCATGGCCCACGACATTGCCGAAAAAACGCCGCTTTGTCTGGAGCATGCCCAGACCCCATTGCACCTTTGTCATCATGTTGGCAATCGAGGCCGGGGTCAGTTTCGGTGGTGCCGAAAGTCCGTTCTTGATGTCCTTGTGCCGCTGGCCCATCACCTGAAGATCCACGGTGATGACCAGAGCCGAGCATTTCGCCGCCTTGGCCCGGTCGAACAGGCGCTGCATGAAGGCATCATCGGTCAGCGTGTAGACCTGAAACCAGAACGGCTGCTCGGTGTTCTCGGCCACGTCCTCGATCGAGCAGATGGACAGGGTCGACAAGGTAAACGGCACACCGAACTTTTCAGCCGCCTTCGCCGCTTTGATCTCGCCGTCGGCGTGCTGCATCCCCGTCAGCCCGACCGGCGCCAGCGCCACCGGCATCGACACGTCCTGCCCGAGCATCTTGGTCTTGGTGGTGCGGCCCGCCATGTCCATCGCAACGCGCTGGCGCAGGTAGATCTTGTCGAAATCCGATGAGTTTTCGCGGAAAGTCTGTTCGCTCCAGCTACCTGTTTCCGTGTAATCGAAGAACATCTTTGGCACGCGGCGTTTGTACATGCGGCGCAGGTCTTCGATTTCGGTGATAACGGGCATGGGGTGGCCTTTCAGCAAGCTTGGTCAGCTTTTCTTACCAATACCCCAAAAACCGCGCAACGCGTCATTTTGCGTGGCGCGCGTGCCCTGTCAGGTGAAGGTGACTGTCACACCGTCGATGAGCGGCGTGTCGAAGTCTGTCCGCCAGGTTTCGCCCGGCGCGATGGGGCGCGCATCGGTGAGTGTGCCGGTCGTTATGATCTCTCCGGACTTGATCGGTTCGGCGCCGGGCATCCGCCCCACCTGACCAACGAGGTGGCGCAACGCCATCAGCGGCCCGCCCAGCACATCGACACCATGGCCCACCAGCGTCTCTGACGGGCCGGTCAAGGTGATGTCGCAGGTTGTCAGCGCTTCCAGCCGGTCCGCTGTCGGCTCTTGCCGTGCGCCCACCCAAAGCGCGCCATGCATCGCCATCGCGGCCATGCTGTCGGGCGCTGTAAAGCGCCAATCGGGATAGAGCGACGTGACGATCTCAAGCCCATGCGCGACCCAGTCGATACAGTCCGAAAGCTCGGTCAGGTCCATGTCCGGCCCGGGCGAGGATTTGAAGCCGAACACGATTTCCGGCTCGATCCTGAGGGCCGGCAGATTGGGCAGCGCCAGACGTCCATCCGTTGGAATGTCATGCACACCGGCTTGCAGTTACCCATATGTCTCCGCTGGCGGTGTTTCTGCGATGCGCGCGCCTTCGACAAGGTCGGCGAGGCGAGAGAGGCCGCGCCATATGACGGTGGTGCCTGGTGGCGCATCGGAGCTGCGA
>NZ_JAIPUS010000015.1 GCF_020055675.1 Marivita sp. | reverse complement strand
GCCCGACCCGGCCCCACAAGAGACCGAGCTTGCGATGGCGACGGAACAGGAACGCTCGAGCGTGCCCAACGTGGTGAAATTCGATCTCCCGCTTGTCGCGCCGGGATCGGTCATCGACGGTATCATCCTATCGGAAGTGACGCAGCTTTCCCCGGCCTTCCCCCCTGTCGACGGATTGCCGGAAGAATACTGGAAAGAGGTGACCTGCGCCAATTGTCACGAATGGACCCGGGACCGGCTCTGCGAACAGTCGAATGTCTACCTCAACCTGAGCGCCCAGAAGTCGCTCGAGAAACCGCATCCATTCAACGGCGCTCTCAAGCGAAACCTCAGACAATGGGCGGCAAGCGGGTGCCAATGAGACCGGACCGGCATCGCCTAAAGCCCGGCCTGTCAGCAAAGACATCACCGATGATATACCCTTGCAGGGCTTGGTGAACTGTAAACGAAGTGGCGCACCTGAGAGGATTCGAACCTCTGGCCTCTGCCTTCGGAGGGCAGCGCTCTATCCAGCTGAGCTACAGGTGCCTGATGTCTCTCTACACAGAAGGGATTTGGGGCGCAAATGCAAATGTGGCCCGGCATGTGTGTTTTCGCCGGGCCAGGATGCGGTCACGCGTCATGCGTTTCGGTCGCCCGAAACGCCTGCGGTTCACTGGGCCGCTTTCAACTCCAGGCGGCGCTGGTGGAGCACCGGTTCGGTATAGCCCGACGGCTGGTTTCGCCCGTCGAAGACCAGATCGCAGGCGGCCTTGAAGGCAATCGTGTCAAAGCCCGGGCTCATCGGCGTATATGTGGGGTCATCCGCATTCTGCCCGTCCACGACCCGGGCCATGCGCTGCATGATCTCCATCACCTCGTCTGTCGACACGATGTCATGGTGCAGCCAGTTGGCGATATGCTGGGCCGAAATCCGGCAGGTCGCGCGATCCTCCATCAAGCCGACATCGTTGATGTCGGGCACCTTGGAGCAACCGACCCCCTGATTGATCCAGCGCACAACGTAGCCAAGGATACCCTGCGCATTGTTCTCGACCTCTTTGGCGATCTGCTCTTTCGACCATTTGCGATAGCTGGCCAGCGGGATATCGAGGATCATGTCCACATGCGCCCGGCGTCCTCCGCGGCGCAGCTTGTCGTGCACGGCAAAGACATCGACCTTGTGATAATGCAGCGCGTGCAGCGTGGCCGCCGTGGGTGACGGCACCCAGGCGCAATTGGCCCCGCTCTTGGGGTGTTCGATCTTCTGCTCCAGCATCGCGGCCATCAGGTCGGGCATGGCCCACATGCCCTTGCCGATCTGGGCGCGTCCGGACAGGCCACATTCGAGGCCGATATCCACGTTGCGGTTTTCGTATCCACCGATCCATGCCTTGCGCTTGATGAAATCTTTGCGCGAGAACGGCCCGGCTTCCATCGAGGTGTGAATCTCGTCGCCGGTGCGATCCAGAAACCCGGTGTTGATGAAGGCCACGCGATGCTTTGCGGCACGGATGCACTGCTTGAGATTGACGGAGGTGCGCCGTTCCTCGTCCATGATGCCCAGCTTGACGGTGTATTGCGGCAAGCCCAGTGCCTGTTCGACGAAGGTGAAGGTCTCGTCGGCGAACGCCACCTCGTCCGGCCCGTGCATCTTGGGCTTGACCACGTAAACCGACCCGTGATGCGAATTGCGAAGGCCGTCGGTCTTGTCCAGATCGTGCTTGGCGATCAGCGCGGTGATCATCGCATCCATCAGGCCCTCAAAGATCTCGGACCCGTCTTTCAGCAAGATCGCCGGGTTTGTCATCAGGTGGCCGACATTGCGCACCAGCATCAACGCGCGGCCCTTGATCGTCACATCACCTTTCCCGTCAGGCGCGGTATAAACCGGATCCGGGGTGAGCGCGCGGTTGACCGTCTTGCCGCCCTTCTCGAAGCTGTCCGTCAGATTGCCCTTCATCAGACCCAGCCAGTTGGCATAGGCCAGTGTCTTGTCCTCGGCATCGACGCAGGCGACCGAGTCTTCGCAATCCATGATCGCCGACACCGCGCTTTCAAGACGGACATCCGCCAAACCGGCCTGATCGCGGCTGCCGATGAAATGCGTCCGGTCGAAAACCAGTTCGACATGCAGGCCGTTGTTGCGCAACAGCACCGCGTCGGGCGCTTTCGGATGACCTTTGTAACCGATGAACTTTTCCGGTTGCGCCAATGGCATGTCATCCACCAGCAGCGCGCCGCCCTGCACGTGATAGCGCCGCGCGTCAGCATGGCTTCCGCCGTCAATCGGGAAAGCGTCGTCCAGGAAGACCCGCGCGCGGGCCACAACACGGGCACCGCGCCCCTTGTCATACCCCCCCATTGGGGCCGGTGTGCCCATCGCGTCGGTGCCATAGAACCCGTCATAAAGACTGCCCCAGCGGGCGTTCGCGGCGTTCAGCGCATAGCGCGCATTGGTGATCGGCACGACAAGCTGCGGCCCCGGCACGGTTGCGATTTCAGGGTCGGTGTTCTTGGTTTCGATCTCGAAATCATCACCCTCATCCAGCAGGTAGCCGATCTCGGACAAAAACACCTTGTAGGCCTCGTGGTCATGCGGCTGGTTGCGGTGGCGGATGTGCCAGTCGTCGATCTTTTGCTGGATCGTCTCTCGGGTTTTCAGAAGCTCGGCGTTTTTCGGACCGAAGTCATGGGCCAGCGTGGACAGCGCGCTCCAGAACGCGTCAGCCTCGACCCCGGTGCCGGGCAGCGCCTGGCCTTCAATGAAGTCGAAAAGCATGTGGTCTATCTGCAATCCGTTGCGTTCGATCCGCGTGGTCATGGCTGGCCCTCTCACTGTATACCGTGGTTCTCAATTAGAAAGAATGTTTCCGATCCGCAACATCTTTGGTCAGGTTAGCTGACCAAAAAGCCTTTTTCGGCAAATTTGAAAGTGCACGCGCAGTGCCACGAGATCGCGTCAGGTTCTCTGCACGCCTAAGGCTTGGCCTTGGCGCGCCGGCAGCGATCCGAACAATATTTCACCTCGTCCCAGACCTTTTCCCACTTCTTGCGCCAGGTGAACGGCAGTCCGCAGGTCGCGCAGGTCTTGGTCGGCAGATCGGATTTCCTGCGCTGCTTGGGCATCAGAGGTCCAGTTTCAATTGCGCGTCATCGACAGGCTTGCGCCGCTGCTTTCGCGGGGCCCGGTCGTTGACGAACTGCCCGGCGCTGTCCTTGCGGCTGGCATGTTTGTCGATCACGCGCCGCGTTTCGCCCTTGTCGACATTGCCGCGCATGGAAAATATCGTCTGCCGCGCCGCGCGGGCAGCGTCGGCGACGTCCACGATCGGCTCGGGATAAGCCTTGCCCAGGAGGCGCCCTGCCCCGTCCCACATCCATGGCGATTGAAGATACCTGTCCGGCACCTCGGCCAGTTCCGGCACCCAGCGACGGGTGAACGCGCCAGTCGGGTCCTGGTCTGTCCCTTGCTTGACGGGGTTGTAGATCCGCGGCGTGTTGATGCCGGTGGTGCCCGATTGCATCTGCATCTGGCTCCAGTGGATTCCCGGTTCGTAATCCGTGAACATCCGTGCCAAATGGTTCCCGGTGGCGCGCCAATCGAGCCAGAGGTGATAACTCGCCACGCTCACCACCATCGCGCGCATCCGGAAATTGAGCCAACCCGTTGCGCGCAGCGACCGCATGCAGGCATCGAGAAACGGCACGCCGGTCTCGCCGCTCCGCCACGCGCGCAGGCGGCCGGGGTCCGGCTCTAGCGGCCGCATCCCTTCGTAGGCCCGATGCAGGCAGCGGTGTTCGAGCGCCGGTTCATCCTCAAGCTTCTGCATGAAGTGGTCGCGCCATGCGAGTCGGGATTGGAACGACTTGAGACTGCCGGCCCAACCATCACGCGGCCCGCCCTTGATCTCTCTTTGACGCGTGGCAGTTGCCTGCGCCACCTCGCGACCTGAAAGAGTGCCCAGCGCCAGATGCGGCGACAGGCGCGAACAGGCGATGGCCCCGTCCAGCGGCGACGACATCGCCTTGCGATAGGTCTGCCCGCGCTCGGTCAGAAAGCCCCCCAAAAGCGGCAGCGCAGCATCGCGCCCGCCGTCTTGACGCTGCGGGCAGTGGTCCGGCGGCAGCGACGACGGGACCGGATCGGATGGCAGGGTCACCGGTGACAGCCGGGACGGAGGTTCGATTTGCGCCTGCGCGGTAAAGCTGTTGCGCTGCCTGGCCCATCCATCGCGGCCCGACAGACGACGGACCACACCGGATTGGGGGAGTTCGGTCCACCGCACGCCCTGCGCCCGCGCCCAGGCCGCGACCCGCGTGTCGCGTGCGTAGGTCCAGCCGTTGCCGGTTTCCTCGTGGCTGACCAAAGTCCCGAACGGCATTGATTGGTGCAGATCCCGAAGCACTTGCACCGCATCGCCCACCCGGATCACCAGGTCACTGCCCAAACCGCGCAGTCGGCTTTGCAAATCTGCCAGGCAATCCTGCAAAAAAGCGAACTGCCGGCCCGATGTGTCGGGGAGCCTCCAATAATCGGGCTCGAGGATATACAGCGGCACGACATCTCCGAGCGCGGCCGCATGGGCCAGCGCCGGATGATCAGCAATGCGCAGATCGCGCTTGAACCAGAGAACCGATGTCATCTCGGGCAAACTAGGCGCAGCCAGCGCCGGGACCAGTGGGCGCAACCCGTTTCCCTTCTTTCAAATCCCCGCGTAGGTATTACCTCAACACAACGACACCCATTCGGAGGCCCCCAATGAAAGACGCCGCGCCCAAGACGATCCACCTCGAGGATTACACGTCCTTCGGCTTTGCCGTTGAAAGCGTGCACCTGACGTTCAAGCTGGCCCCGATCGCAACGCGGGTGATCAGCAAGATCGCGTTTGCCCCGAACCCGGACGCGACGGACAGGACGTTTTTCCTGCATGGCGAGGACCTCGACCTGAAATGGGCCAGGATCGACGGACAGAACGTCATGCCCGAGGTGACCGAAACGGGCCTGCGCTGCGCCGTGCCGGACAAGCCGTTCGTTTGGGAGGCCGAGGTCGAAATCAGCCCGCAGACCAACACCGCGCTGGAAGGGCTTTACATGTCGAACGGCATGTATTGCACGCAGTGCGAGGCGGAAGGGTTCCGCAAGATCACCTATTATCCCGACCGTCCAGACGTGATGAGCACCTTCACCGTACGGATCGAAGGTGAAGAAAAGGTGAAGCTGTCCAATGGCAACCCGGCCGGGCGCGGCGACACCTGGGCCGAATGGCACGATCCCTGGCCCAAACCCGCCTATCTTTTCGCGCTGGTGGCAGGTGATCTGGCAAACCATCCCGACAGTTTTACCACCCGGTCCGGCAAGCCGGTCGAGCTGAACATCTGGGTCCGCCCCGGCGACGAGGCAAAATGCGCCTTCGGGATGGATGCGCTCAAGAAATCAATGACTTGGGACGAAGAGGTCTACGGGCGCGAGTACGATCTGGACATCTTCAACATCGTTGCAGTCGACGACTTCAACATGGGCGCGATGGAAAACAAGGGGCTCAATATCTTCAATTCGTCCTGTGTCCTGGCCAGCCCGGAAACCAGCACCGACAGCAATTTCGAAAGAATCGAAGCGATTATCGCGCATGAGTATTTCCACAACTGGACCGGCAACCGGATCACCTGCCGCGATTGGTTTCAGCTCTGCCTGAAAGAAGGCCTGACCGTGTTCCGCGATGCACAGTTCACTGCCGACATGCGGTCCGAACCGGTCAAGCGCATCAGCGACGTGATCGATCTGCGCGCGCGCCAATTCCCAGAGGATCAGGGACCGTTGAGCCATCCGGTGCGCCCGGAGAGTTTTCAGGAAATTAACAATTTCTACACCGCCACGGTCTACGAGAAAGGCGCCGAGGTGATCGGCATGTTGAAAACGCTGGTGGGTGACGATGCCTATTTTCGTGCTCTTGATCTGTATTTCGACCGCCATGACGGTCAGGCCTGCACGATCGAGGACTGGCTTGCCGTGTTCGAGGAGGCCACGGACCGCGACCTGTCGCAGTTCAAGCTGTGGTATACCCAGTCCGGCACCCCCCGCATCACGGTGTCCGAGGATTGGGCGGACGGGGTCTATACCCTGACATTTGCGCAAAACACGCCGCCCACACCCGGTCAGGATGTGAAAGACCCCAAGGTCATTCCGATCGCGGTCGGCCTTTTGAATCCCAACGGAGACGAGGTCGTGCAGACCCGGGTTCTGGAAATGACCCAAGCCGAACAGAGTTTCCGTTTCGAAGGGCTGGCCAGCAAACCCGTCCCCTCGATCCTGCGCGGATTTTCAGCGCCGGTGGTGCTTGACCGCGCTGTCAGCCGCGAAGAACGCCTGTTTCTGCTGGCGCATGACACCGATGCCTTCAACCGTTGGGAGGCCGGGCGCACTCTTTGCCGCGAAAGCCTCGTGTCAACGATCCGCGATGGAACGGGGCATGACGATGCTTGGCTCGATGCGCTGGAAAAGCTGGTGCGGGATGAAACACTGGACCCGGCGTTTCGCGCGCTGATGCTCTCTGGACCGACGCAATCGGAACTCGCGCAGGTGTTGTTCGAACGGGGCACGACACCCGACCCGGATGCGATCTGGACCGCCACGGACAGCCTGCGGTCACATATGGCGCATCGCTGGCAAGGATGGATCGAAGACTTGCGAACCGCCATGGGGGTCACAACGCCCTATCGCGCAAGCGCCGATCAAGCTGGCAAACGCGATCTGGGCGCATCATTGCTGTCCTTGCAGACGGTTCTGGACGGCGGCGCGGCGGCGCAGGCGCAGTTCGACACGGCCGACAACATGACCTTGCAGTTCACCGCGCTCACCCAATTGCTGCGCGCCGAAAAAGGCGACGCCGCGATTGATGCCTTCCAGGAGCAATGGCACCACGACCGCCTGGTCATGGACAAGTGGTTCGGCGTGCAGGTCGGCGCGGCGAAACCGGACGTGGCGGTGGACGTGGCCCGGAAACTTGTCGACCATCCGGCGTTCGACATGAGCAACCCCAACCGCTTCCGCGCGGTGATGGGCGGTATCGCGATGAACCATGCCGGGTTTCACCGAAAAGACGGCGCGGGCTATGCCTTCCTGTGCGACTGGCTGATCAAGCTGGACGACATGAACCCGCAAACGACCGCGCGGATGTGTTCGGTCTTTCAGACGTGGAAGCGATATGATGCGCCGCGGCAGGCGCTCATCAAGGAGCAGTTGGAACGGATCAAGGCGAAACCCGGTCTCAGCCGCGACACTGATGAAATGATCACGCGCATCCTTGGATAGCCCGGCGACAGATGGCGGACCGCCGATTCTCGACCACCGGGTCAGTGCGCGGCGGCCGCGCGCATGTGCCATCGTGGCGCTGGTCTGGGTCTTTGCTTTGGTGCTTTGGCTCCGCCTGGACGCCGTCTGGTGGCTACCTGCGCTGATGGTCGGCCTGACCGTCCCGGCCGTGATCGAAGCATGGCGCAACGACACCTCGGGCCTCGTCTTGACCGGGCAGACACTGTCCTGGTCGAGCGCCCGCCAGTCCGGCACGGTCGCCGTTGCCGATGTTGACCACGTCCATTTCAACACGCGTCTGGATTTTGCCGTGTCCACGAAACTGCACCTGGTCGATGGAACGGTGCTGCGCCTGCCGATCGAGGTCGTGCCGCCCTACCCCGACCTTGTGACCGCCCTGGACGCTGCCGCCATGCGCCACGAACGCCATCATTTCAGTTTTTTCTGAGATTTTTCGGAACAATCGTCGTTTCGAGTGCGTTTTGACAAGTGGCGTGACTTTGCGCAAATCGTGACGACTTGGAAAAACGACTTGCTTCGCCAAAGTGAATGATTTGCGCTTGTCATGCCATTGTCACGCGCCTCTGTCAGGAGACAGCCCATGAAAGACCGGATTGACCCGCTGATCGAGGACCGTGCGCCTTGGTTGTTTCGTCCAACCCTCTCGGCCTCGCTGGCGCGGCCTGCCTTGAACACGGTGTTGGGCTACGATCGCACCGTGGCCTTGGCCGAAGCGGTGCAAGACCGGCCCTCGCGCGAAGTCATGGATATCATGGCAGACCGCCTGGCCCACAAGGTGGGGGCCTCCGGTCTGGACAACATTCCACGGCATGGCCCGGCTTTGGTCGTCGCCAATCATCCCACCGGGATCGCCGACGGCATCATCCTGCACGCCATCCTGAGGACGGTCCGCGCCGACACCTACTATTTCGCGAATCACGACATCCTGAAGGTGCTGCCGCAGATGACCGACATGATCGCGCCTGTCGAATGGCGCAAGGATCGGCGGAGCCACGCGAAGACGCGCGGCACGATGGTCTTTGCCCGCCAAGCGGTCAAGGATGGGCGGCTCGGGGTGATCTTTCCGTCCGGGCGTCTCGCCAAGCGGCGCGGGGCGCGGCTGCATGAACGGCCCTGGATGGCGTCTGCGGCGATGCTGGCCCGCAAGTTTGACCTGCCGGTGATCCCGATCCACCTGCAGGCGCGCAACTCGGCGCTGTTTTACATCTTTGATGCGATCCACCCGACGTTGCGGGACATCACCTTGTTCCACGAAACGCTGAACAAGTATCGCCAGCCCTACGGCATTCGCATCGGGGAACGGATTTCCCCAAAGGCGCTGCCCGAGAATTCAGAGGAGGGGATCGAACTGTTGCGCCGAGCCACCCTTGCCCTGGGCGAATTTTCCGATCGAGGCGTGTCGCTTCTGGATGCGTCGCGCTCACCCGTGGGCCGTGCCTGACTGTCGCTGCGCGACGAGACCACGCCATCCCGAACCGAC
Organism: Marivita sp.; assembly: GCF_020055675.1. Taxonomy (GTDB): domain Bacteria; phylum Pseudomonadota; class Alphaproteobacteria; order Rhodobacterales; family Rhodobacteraceae; genus Marivita. The sequence continues at coordinate 61,153 of NZ_JAIPUS010000015.1, read as the reverse complement.
CGAATGGGGCGAGCCACGGGACGCAGGGAACGCGAAAGCCCTGCGCAATAGGGCTGTTCGCGGGTCCAGGCCATCATGTCGTTGCGCTTTGCACTGCTGTGAAACGGCCCCCAATCCGCGGCCACCCCGCGCATGCCGTGAGACACGACACTGTCACGCGACACCGTCATCGCCATGATGCGCAAGGCGCATTGCAGGTTTGCCGACCCGCTTTTCAGCGCGCTGCGCGACGTGGCCCGACAGCCATACGCGCGCGCCGTGGCCGGCAGGATTTGCATCAAGCCGTACCACTTGCCGCCTCCGCCGACGGCTGTGGGACGAAAGGTGCTTTCATGCTTGGCCAGCGCCGACAGCAACCCGATCCAGAACGCCTCGCGGCCGCTTGCGTCGTTGGTGGTGTAGGCCGGGCACCAATCATCTATATCCATGGGCACGATCCGGGGCAGCGCGTTTGCATGGCTGCGCAACGCCGCACGTGCCGCGCGTGACCAGCGATCGGCCTCTCGCCGATGGCTCCAGCGCATGTCGGGCAGAGGTTTCACGGTGAACGTGCGTGCGACGGGCCGCAATGACACCGAGACCGCGCCGGTTAATTGCCCGTCAACGATTGTGGCAGAGTCGGCGCGCACCGGTTCTGACAAGCCCAGAACACAGGCGACCGCGCTTATGATCGCAAGGCGAAACATTCGCATGGATGTCCCCGATTTTTCGATAAGGATCAAGACAAAGTGCCATTCGGGTCGACCCACGCGCGATTTCCCGCCCGCCCCGGCGATGGCGACAGCAGGTGAATCCGGGCGGTTGCCGATGCCCGCGGATTACCGTGACGAAATCGTCTTGCCGCCCGAATTGCGTCACGTTCTTGGGGAATAAAAGACGGGCTTATCGATTTCTCGCAGTCCCGAAACAGTTCAACCCCAAAGGCGAACCAATGCCCGTTCTGGACAGTCTTTCCTCCTTGATACGCAAATCCCGCAGGACGGCCGAGGCCCCGATCAAGGCCGTCGCGGTTCTGAATATCGACGCCATGCAATCGCAACCAAAGCTATACCTGCCATTCACGGACACGAGCGCGGAAGAACAGTTGCAGCATGCGCTGTTTGAAACAGGACTCTACCTTGCACGGCAGGATGCCTGGGGCACCCTGGCCGACCGCATCCGCGCTGCGGATTCCGAACGCGCCACCACACCCAGCGGTGTCCCCGAAGCCGAGATCCTCGCCGAAGGCGCGCGCGCGGATGCGGTGACAGCGGCAACCCGCGCCGTCACGCTGGGCGATGAACTCGCAGCAGCGTCGATCATGAACGACATGACACTGGTGCTGGACGAGACCGAAAACGACTACGGCGTGGCCTATGTGGTGGCGATGGCCCATATCGACATTGGCTGGGGTTGGCGCGGAGAGGGCTGGCAACAGGATATTTCCGCCTCCCACCGGGCCGCGTTCTTCCGGCATTTCAAGCAGGCCGCCACGCTGATCGACAGCTATGATCCCTTTGAGCTGGATTCCCCGATGCTCGCTGCCGCTCGTTGCGCGCTGCTTACTGCCGAAACGCGCCCCAAAAGCCGCGCCAGTGACGATTACGAGGATCTGATCGACCTGGCGCCGGGCATAGCGAAATACCTGCGCGCATTGGGCAATCACATGCTGCCGCGCTGGTTCGGAAGCTATCCCCGACTGGATTACGAGGCCCGGCGCACGATGGACCGAACCTCGGACATCTGGGGGTATGGCGGCTATACCTGGACATATCTCGATGCGCTGCATGTCGACCCAGAGAGCTTTGCCCTGCTCGACCCGGACCTTTTCTGCAATGGCCTGCGCGATATTCTGGACCGGCAGACCGATCAGCACACGGCAAATGTCCTGGCAGCCTACACAGGCACCACGCTTGATCCGGAGGGCGTGAACACGGTGGCGCGGGCCCGGATTTCCGAGAGTTTCGACTGGATCGTGGCAGAGCATCTGCGCGAGATACATCCGCGCGTCTGGTATGCGGCCAAAGGCGTCTGGGCAACGCAGCTTGAGGACCACGACAAGCTGGCAAAAGGCCGCCAGCGCGCAGCCGCGGCGCTGGATCGGCATGCCCGCGGATTGCCCCCCAAAACGCGGCCCGACCTGCCCGACACCTGAGCCGCGGAAACCACGCCCGCGCCTCTTGCCCCCTGCCCCCCTCTGGCGTATGCCACATCGCGTTCATGCCAAGAGGATCTGCCATGTTGGACCTGTCGTTCGAAGCTCCGAAACCCAAGGTGATTGCCGGCGCAAAACACGATTGGGAGTTGGTCATCGGGATGGAAGTTCACGCCCAGATCGCTTCCAGGGCCAAGCTCTTTTCCGGCGCGTCGACCCAATTCGGGGCCGAGCCGAATTCCAACGTATCCTTCGTCGATGCGGCGATGCCGGGAATGTTGCCGGTCATCAATGAATTTTGCGTCGAGCAGGCGGTGCGCACCGGGCTTGGCCTCAAAGCCCGGATCAACCTGAAATCGGCGTTTGACCGCAAGAACTATTTTTACCCAGACTTGCCGCAGGGTTACCAGATCAGCCAACTCTATCATCCGATCGTGGGCGAAGGCGAGGTGATCGTCGACATGGAACCCGGCATCGCACGCCGCGTGCGGATCGAGCGCATCCACATCGAACAGGACGCCGGCAAATCTATCCACGACATGGACCCCACCATGTCCTTTGTCGATCTGAACCGCACGGGCGTCGCGCTGATGGAGATCGTCAGCCGTCCCGACATTCGCGGACCCGAGGAAGCGGCGGCCTATGTGGTCAAGCTGCGCCAGATCCTGCGATATCTCGGCACCTGCGATGGCAACATGCAAAACGGCAACCTGCGCGCGGATGTGAACGTGTCGGTCTGCCGCCCCGGTCAATACGAGAAGTATCAGGAAACGCAGGATTTTTCCCATCTCGGCACACGCTGCGAGATCAAGAACATGAACTCCATGCGGTTCATCCAGATGGCCATCGATCACGAGGCCCGCCGGCAGATCGGCATTCTGGAAGCGGGCGGAAAAATTGACCAGGAAACAAGGCTTTACGATCCCGACAAAAATGAAACCCGGTCGATGCGGTCCAAGGAAGAGGCGCATGATTATCGCTACTTCCCCTGCCCCGACCTGCTGCCACTGGAGATCGAACAGGCCTGGGTCGACGGGATCGCGGCCGCGTTGCCCGAGCTGCCGGACGAGAAAAAAGCGCGCTTTGTCAAGGCGTTCGGCCTGTCGGAATACGATGCAGACGTTCTGACCGCAGATACCGCGAATGCGGGCTACTTCGAAGAGGTCGTCGCGGGTTGCGGCGATGGCAAGCTGGCGGCGAACTGGGTGATCAACGAACTGTTCGGGCGGCTCAAGAAAGAGGATCACGAGATCGCTGACAGCCCGGTCAATCCGACACAATTGGCTGGAATCATTCAACTTATCAAGAAGGGCGAGATCTCGGGCAAGATCGCCAAGGACCTGTTCGAGATCGTCTACACCGAAGGCGGCGATCCGGCGCAGATTGTCGAGGATCGCGGGATGAAGCAGGTCACCGATACCGGCGCGATCGAGAAAGCGGTCGACGAGATCATGGCCGCGAACCCGGCGCAGGTGGAAAAAGCCCAGCAAAACCCGAAGCTTGCGGGTTGGTTCGTGGGCCAGGTGATGAAGGCCACAGGCGGCAAGGCCAACCCGGCGGCAGTCAACCAGATCGTGACGGCAAAGCTGGGGCTGTGATCGGGCCTGCGGCGGATTTTCGGCCTGTCGGACCGCTCTTGTACGGTTGAAGCGTACGGCGCGTCCGCTTCAAAGGGGCAGATCGGGGATAAAACGGGGCTCATGGCCCCGTTTTGTACATTTGCGGCGGTCTGCATGCCGGACCCGTACGGCGGCCAAGGGCGAAGCGTACGGGTCCGGGGCGTCGTGGACCCCTGACCTGACAGGGGCCGTTTCCACCCAGGAGCCTGAGGCCAAGCGGCCCATGGGGCTGGTCTCGGGGCGTGCGCTTGGGTATGAGGACCGGATCAATGCGGAGATCCAAAGTGTTTGAGTACAAAGTCATTCCCGCCCCGGAAAAAGGGGTCAAGGCCAAGGGCGTCAAGGCCCCGGAGGCCCGGTTTGCCCTCGGGGTTGAAAAGGCGATCAACAGGCTGGCGGCCGACGGTTGGGAATACCTGCGCTCGGATGTGTTGCCCTCGCAAGAGCGCCAGGGCTTGACCGGCTCGGTGACGCATTGGCGGACCCTCCTGGTGTTCCGCCGGGCCATTGCCGATGACACCCAGGACGATGTGTCACAGGTGCTGACCGGCCCGATACCACCGGTGATGGCATCACCGCCTGCCCCGAAGCCGCCGGCCGTGCCCCCTGTGGCGCCGGTGGTCGTGTCCCGCGCGCCCGAGGCCCCGGGTCCCGAGCCCGCCCATGGCGATACTGCGGACATCGGAGGCACGGCGGATACCCCCGCTGCCGAAGCCGACACCACGGCGCGCGAGATAGAGTTCGAAGAAGGCAGCGAAGAGACCCGGCCTGCGTGATGGCGCAGCCGGGTGGATGTCTGCGCTACTCCGAAAGTTTCATCGACAGAGCGTGAATCTTGGCAACCAGTTCGGGACCAAGCGCCTTGTGCACCATACGGTGCCGCGCGATACGGGATTCGCCCGCGAAGGCGTCAGAGCGGATGATCACGTGGAAGTGGCTTTCGCCACCTTCCTGAAATCCCGCATGGCCGCGATGGGCTTCGCTGTCATCGCGCACCGTGAGTTCGCGTGGCGCGAGTGCGTCGCGCAGTCGCGCCTCGATCTGTTCGGTTCGGGTCATTTTTTCGTGTCCTGCTACTTACCTCTGGCGTCTTTTGGTCTAGAGTGTTGCCTCCGAGTCGAAAAGGGCAGGTTATGAACAAATCAGATCCATTCGGGTTCGATATGTCGATCAAGTCGGCCAAGAAGAAAAATCCGCGCGGACGGCGCGGCATGTCCGGCGCGTCCGAGACATCGACCCGTGTTTGCGACCATGAAGGCTGCGAGGACGCGGGCAAATTCCGTGCGCCCAAGGCCCCCGACGTTCTGGATGACTTTTACTGGTTCTGCCAAGAGCATGTGCGCGAGTACAACAACAAGTGGAATTTCTTCGACGGCAAGACCGAGGCCGAGCTGAATGCACAGAGCAGTTCCGACAAGGTCTGGGAGCGGCGCACCAAGGACTGGCGCGATCCCGAGGCCAAGGCCTGGGCGCGGTTGGGGATCGAGGATCCTCATCAAGTGCTGGGCGAGAACGCAACGCGCAACCCCGGCAAAGGCGGATCGTCCGGGGGCCATACCAAGCGTCTTCCCCCGACCGAACGGCGCGCGATCGAGATCCTGGAGGCCAGGGACACATGGTCCAAGGCCGAGGTCCGCAAGACCTACAAGGCGCTTATCAAGGTGCTCCACCCGGATATGAACGGGGGCGACCGGAGCCAGGAAGAGCAATTGCAACTGGTGGTCTGGGCCTGGGATCAGATCAAGGACAGCCGGAACTTCAAATGATGCGCCGCCGGGCCGGGTGACCGTCCCGGCAGGATCGGCGTGGGCGGTGTGATCCGCCCATCCGGGCCCCGGCTCATCCTGTGTGGCGGTGTTGCTTAAAGGACGTCGTCCAGCACCGTGCCAAGACGGCGCATCGTGCCATCGACGTCATAGAGCTTGTCGAGGCCAAAGAGCCCGAGGCGGAAGGTGCTGAATTCCGGTGGCTCGTCGCATTGCAGCGGCACACCTGCGGCGATCTGCATGCCACGGGCGGCAAAGGCGCGGCCCGACTGGATCTCGGGGTCATTGGTGTAGCTGACAACAACCCCCGGGGCACCGTAGCCTTCGGCGGCCACAGAGTGGACATCTTTTTCAGCGAGATGGGCGCGCACGCGGGTGCCGAGCTCCCATTGTGCCTCTTTCAGTTTTTCGAAACCGTAGTCGCGGGTTTCCAGCATCGTGTCGCGGAACGCGCGCAGCCCGTCGGTGGGCATGGTCGCGTGATAGGCATGGCCGCCGCTTTCATAGGCCTGCATGATCTGGTGCCATTTCTTGAGGTCCGTGGCGAAGCTGTTGGAGGTGGTTTGCTCCATCCGTGCGATCGCGCGGTCCGACAGCATCACCAGCCCGGCGCATGGCGTCGCCGACCAGCCCTTTTGGGGCGCGGAAATCAGGACATCGACGCCGGTGGCCTTCATGTCGACCCAGGCACAGCCAGAGGCGATACAGTCGAGCACCATGATCGCGCCAACCTCATGCGCGGCGGCCGCCAGCGCGGTGATGTAATCGTCCGGCAGGATGATGCCCGCGCTGGTTTCCACATGCGGCGCGAAGACGATATCGGGTTTTTCTTCGCGGATGCGGGCCGTCACTTCATTGATCGGGGCCGGGGCGAATGGCGCGAAAACGCCGTTTCCGGTCTGGCGCGCCTTCATCACCGTGGTGTCACCGCCAAAGCCACCCGCCTCGAAAATCTGGGTCCAGCGATAGGAAAACCAGCCGTTGCGGATGATGAGACTGTGCGCGCCCTGGCCGAACTGACGGGCAACCGCCTCCATGCCGTAGCTGCCGCCGCCCGGGACAATCACCGCCGCGTCGGCATTGTAGACGGTTTTCAGCATCGTGGAGATGTCGGTCATCACGGTGCGGAACGCATGTGACATGTGGTTGAGCGAGCGGTCCGTGAAGACGACTGAAAATTCTTCAAGTCCGGTCGGATCGACAGTGTCGAGCAATGCCATGATGTATCTCCTATAGTTGTGGACTTGCTATACCAAAACCACTGAAGCGCGCAATTGTCGTGATGGACAGATGGACGTTTTGTGCGTTCAGCCGATGGGTCCCGGCAGGCGTTCTTCGGACAGAAGCACGTTGGCGTCGATATTGCCCACCCCGGGCAGCATCATGATGCGGCGACGCAGGACACGTTCGAAATCGGTGATGTCCCGCGCGACGACGCGCAGGCGGTAATCATAGGCACCCAGCACGTGTTCGACGGTCTGCACTTCGGGAATGGCGCTCACGACGCGTTCGAAATCCTCAAGGCTGACACGGCCCTTGGTGGCGAGCTTGACACCCAGGAAGACAGTCACGCCAAAGCCCAGCGCCTGCGCGTCGAGATCGAGCCGGTGGCCCCGAAAAATGCCGGTCTCGCGCAGACGTTTCAGGCGGCGCCACGCGGCAGGCTGGCTGAGGCCAAGCTGCCGCCCCAGGGCCCCCGCGCTGATCAGCGCGTCCTGCGCCACGGCGCGCAGAATGGCGCGGTCAGTGTCGTCGAGATCGATCACAGCGGCAGCGTTTCGTCGAATTTCACGCGCGCGACATGCATAAGCGCCTCGATATCGGCGATATGGGGCAGGACAAGAAGCTTGTCGCGGTAGACCTTCTGGTAATGCGGCATGTCGCGGGCGATGACGGACAGGCGGGCGTCGACCTGGCCGAGGAAGGTCTGCACCTCGATAACCTCCGGGACGTGCCGCGCGGCCGCAAGGAAATCGTCGAACGCGCGCGGCTGCGTCTTGTCGAGCTGAACGCGAAGCGAAACCTCGACGCTATAGCCCAGGGCGGACCAGTCGATGACGGCGCGCACGGCGCGGATCACCCCGGCCGCGCGCATCCTGTCGATGCGGCGCGCAAGCGTGGTTGGTGTGACCCCGGCCCTGTCGGCAAGGTCGGCGGCGGGCAGATCGGGGGCGGCCTGAAACTGCCGCAGGATTCGCAGGTCGGTGGCGTCAAGCATGAATTTTTCATATCATGCGTAAACAGTGAATGAAATCCCCGCAATTCCTACAAGATGCGCGTATTACGCTGCTAACTTCAGCAAGACCCCCCTATCTTGCGCTTCCATCGAAACACAGACCGAGGGATCATCATGCGCGTTTATTACGATCGCGATTGCGACATCAATCTTATCAAGGACATGAAAGTGGCCATCCTGGGCTATGGCAGCCAGGGCCACGCCCATGCGCTGAACCTGCGCGACAGCGGCGCCAAGAACGTTGTCGTCGCCCTGCGCGAAGGCTCGGCCTCGGCCAAGAAGGCCGAAGGCGAAGGCCTGCAGGTCATGGGCATTGCCGAAGCGGCGGCCTGGTGCGACCTGATCATGTTCACCATGCCCGATGAATTGCAGGCCGAGACCTACAAGAAATACGTGCACGACAACCTGAAGGAAGGCGCCGCAATCGCCTTCGCCCACGGTCTGAACGTGCATTTCGGCCTGATCGAGCCAAAGCCCGGTGTCGACGTGCTCATGATGGCGCCGAAAGGCCCCGGCCACACGGTGCGCGGCGAATACACCAAAGGAGGCGGCGTGCCCTGCCTTGTGGCCGTCGAAAACGACGCATCCGGCCGCGCGCTGGAAATCGGCCTGTCCTACTGCTCGGCCATCGGTGGCGGGCGCTCGGGCATCATCGAGACCAACTTCCGCGAAGAATGCGAAACCGATCTGTTCGGTGAACAGGCGGTTCTTTGCGGCGGCCTCGTCGAGTTGATCCGCATGGGTTTCGAAACGCTGGTGGAAGCTGGCTACGAGCCGGAAATGGCTTATTTCGAATGCCTGCACGAGGTGAAGCTGATCGTCGACCTGATCTACGAAGGCGGCATCGCGAACATGAACTACTCGATCTCGAACACCGCCGAATACGGCGAATACGTGTCCGGCCCGCGGATCCTGCCTTACGACGAGACCAAGAAGCGCATGAAGGAGGTTCTGACCGACATCCAGACCGGCCGTTTCGTGCGGGACTTCATGCAGGAAAACGCAGTGGGCCAGCCGATGTTCAAGGCGACGCGCCGGTTGAACGACGAACACCAGATCGAACAGGTCGGCGAGACGCTGCGCGGCATGATGCCGTGGATTTCCGCTGGCAAGATGGTGGACAAGGAAAAGAACTGATCCGGTTTCGGACGGGCTTTGCGCGTCCGATGAATGTGGGGGCCACTGTCCCCCACATGACCTTGGTGTCTCTGCGGCCAGCAAACGCTGCGCAGCGGTCCTGGCCAGAGCCAACCGACGCAGGATCGGTTGCGGCCGCAGCCTGGCAAAGGACAGGATCGATAGGCGGACCGGCGTTGACCGTTCGGTCAACGCGGCGGTAGGTTAGCCGCCCCGATCCGGTTTATGGATTACACGTCATCCTTGAGTTGCAGCACGCACCACGCCAGAAGTGCGAGAAGAATGATGATGGGCAGAATGAAAAACGCGTCCATTTGGTCCTCCTGAAAGACTGTCTTTTCCCGGTTCGAGGTGGCTGCCGGATCAGCACGTGCCTAAAGCGCTACTCGAAACACGCAAGGTTGCAATGTTTCGCGCCGGGTTTCCCCCGACTGTTATGCAAACATGCCCAGATTTCATGCAGAATCAACCTGATATTGCCCCGGCGTATCAGCGTATCGGGGCATCGGGGCATGGTCGCGCAGCCGGGCCTCGTCATCAGCAAGAGACGCGCCTTGATGCCGCTGTTCGGGCGGCCCGTCACTCCCAACAACTGACGAGGACAGTCATTGCCGTCGCTTTGCGTGTGAGATCCACCGGGTCGAGCCGCGGCAGGCTGGCCGTGGTCTGTGGCGCGACACCCGCTTCGCGCAACGTTGCCTGGACGCTATGGCTCTTGGCGGCGAAGCTGACATCGTCCGGCAACTGCCGATCCCCTGCACCCGGTGAAACCAGCATCCCGAGCACCGCGCCGCCATCGTCGAGCACCGGACCGCCGGCATCGCCGGACATGGTACCGATCGACAGGCGGCTGAGCGTGTCTTCACCATTGAGGCCGCGCAGGTCTTCGAGCCGGCCGAAGGTCATGGAGGCCGCGGGCAAGACACCACCGAAGGAAAAGCCCGCCACTGCGATCTCGGATTGCAGGCGCGGGGTGCCATCGCGGAACGTGGCGATTTCATTCGGAGCCAGTGGCTGCGTGGCGCGCAGCACGGCAATGCCAAGGTCAGGGTTCGTGGACATCACGTCAGCGTCGTAATCGGAATTGAGCGTGATGCGCCCGCAGTTTTCGACCGACATGGCGGTGGTAACCACCCTGCCCTGACGGTCCACGAAGAACCCCGAGGCGGTGAGCTTGGGTTTCCGGATCGCAAGGCCCGCAACCAGATCGACGCTCTGGCTGTCCTCGGCGAGGGTGGCCGGATCAAGAACGCCGTTGATTCGCGAAAAGCTGTCTTGCATCCTGGCGAGGATCCGGCTGCGGCGGTCTTCGTCGCCGGTGGGCCAGACCAGCGTGAACCCCTTGATCGCCCCGTCCTCCAGCCGCGCTTCGGTGTGGGAGACGATCTCGGTGTTCCGGCCGGTCAGGGTAAAGCTGCCGGTGTCGCGCTCCCGGTCGCCTTCGAGCGGGACGATATCAAGCGTCTGCATGACCTCGTAGAGACCGGCAAGCCTGTCCGGATCGCCCGGTTGGCTGATCAACAACACGCGCGCATCCTGGACCGTGCCTGTCGGATCGAAATGGGCAAAGGGGCTGTCGTAGCGGTCGAAGGACACGGCGCCTAGCGGCAGGTCGATGGCAATCCCCGCGCGGCGGTCCCGCACGGTCTGGATGTCCATCCCGTCCAGAACGGCGTTGTACCGTCGCAAAAGCGTGGCCCGCTGCGCGGTGGTCAACACGCCGGTGCGATCATACCCGTTGGCCGCTTGCCAGTCCGACATGGCGGCTCGGGTGCCGCGCCCGAAGGCGCCGTCGATCCCGGCCGTGTAAAAGCCGGCCCATTGCAAGGCGATCTGCAGATCTTCGCGCTCCGTGCGGGTCAGGCGCGCCTCGGCTTCGCGCGCCTGGCGCGGGGTTTCGTCGGGCGTCTGAGCCTCCGGAGCCGGTTGGGATGCGGTTTGCCGCGCGGGATCACTCGTGTCAGCCGTATCGGCCGGGCGCGCCGCCTGTGCGGGACCGGCCCCGACAGGCCAGATGCGCTGGCCATACCGATCTGCCTCCTCGACATAGCTGTCGCCCGGGATCAGGCCCTGCGCACGCAGGTTCCGCCGCACGCGGTTCGCCTCGGTCCGGCTGTCGTAGGGGCCAAGCGCGATGCCGTACCAGCCACGGCCCAAGTCAAAGCCGTTGACATCCGCCAGCACGGAGGTGAAATCCCGCAGTCGGCTTTCCGTCTCTGCAAGGGTCGGATGCGCCTCGATCTGGACATAGACAGTTTCCTGGGCCGTGTCCTGCGCCGCGGCAGAGTGACCGCCCACCACCAAGACTGCCAACACAGCGAGCATGAAATTGCGCATCATAAACATCTACCTGTTCGAAAAGCCGTTTTCTGCACTCTGCCTTAGCAAGATTAAACCGCCACTGGAACGCGAAAATTAGGAGCGCACGCGCAATTGACCCTTGGACCCCATGCGCCTAATCAAGCGCTAGGACAAACCGGGGTGCAACCGCCATGGACCAGACCATTTCAAAGCCGCGCAGTTTCCAGGAGATCATCCTGCGCCTGCAGTCCTACTGGGCCGGTCAGGGCTGCGCGATGATGCAACCCTATGACATGGAAGTGGGTGCGGGCACGTTCCACCCGGCCACGACGTTGCGGTCTCTTGGGTCAAAGCCCTGGGCCGCCGCCTATGTTCAGCCGTCGCGCCGCCCGACCGACGGGCGCTACGGCGAGAACCCGAACCGGTTGCAGCATTATTACCAGTACCAGGTCCTCATCAAACCGTCGCCGCCCGATTTGCAGGATCTGTACCTGGGGTCCTTGCGCGCCATCGGGATCGACATGGCGCTGCATGACATCCGCTTTGTCGAGGACGACTGGGAAAGCCCGACGCTGGGCGCGTGGGGGCTTGGCTGGGAAGTGTGGTGCGATGGCATGGAAGTGTCGCAATTCACGTATTTTCAACAGGTTGGCGGGCAAGACTGCCACCCGGTCTCGGGCGAACTGACCTATGGGTTGGAACGTCTGGCGATGTATGTGCTGGGCGTTGACCACGTGATGGAGATGCCCTTCAACGACCCGGACGCGCCGATCCCGCTCAGCTACGGGGACGTGTTCCGCCAGACCGAGCAGGAATATTCGCGCTGGAATTTTGACGTCGCGGATACCGAGGTGCTCCTGCGGCATTTCGAGGAGGCCGAGGCAGAATGCGCGCGAATCCTCGAACAGGACGCGGTGGACCCCAAGACCGGCCACCGCATCATCATGGCGCATCCGGCATATGACCAATGCATCAAGGCGAGCCATATCTTCAACCTGCTCGATGCGCGCGGCGTGATTTCGGTTACGGAACGCCAAAGCTATATCGGCCGCGTTCGGGCGCTGGCGAAACGCTGTGCCGATGCGTTCGTGCTGACCGAGGCCGGGGGATACGCCGCGTGAACCACATCGCGACGGAGATAATTCTCGCTTTTTGGCGTGTCGCGGACCTGCTTCACTCTCCAAAACGTGTCAGTCGAAAGCGAGTTCGTCTTATTGCGAGCTTAGGAAGTGTGAGATTTGCTCGGGCGGCCTCCACAGCGGCACTTCCTCGTTCTGGGGTTAGACCGCAATTCGAGTATAACCCTGAAAATTCGCTTTTCGCCTTGAAAGATCATCAAACACATTTTTTTGCGCACTGCGAACGTGTGAACAGTTATCTAGCGGGTTTAGAAGCCCGAGGCGAAAAATTGGCAAAAGAGTATTTACTCGACCAAGTACCTTTTGGGCCGGGAGATAACATTGTTGATATTGGCGCCAACGTTGGAGACTTGGCGTTAGCCATACAATCACTTGGCATAGAAGTTAATTTAACAGCTTTTGAACCAAGCCCCCGCGAATTCGCAGCCTTGGAGCGAAATCTCGCGTCAAATTCCGCGATCAAAGGTTTCAAGGCGTTTAATGCCGCAGTATGGTCGGACGACGATGATCAGAAGGAATTTTACGTCAAATCAGCCACTGCGGATAGCTCGATTATTCCCATTGATGGTTACGATGAAACAATCTCGGTGCCAACAGTACGTCTCGACACAGTTCTACCCAAGAAAACCTACAAGCTCCTCAAACTGGAAGCAGAAGGTGCCGAGCCAGAAATATTATTGGGGGCGAGCCAAATTTTGTCATGCTTTCAATTCGTGTCCGCAGATGTCGGCTTCGAGAGGGGATTGCGTCAAGAAAGCACCTTGCCCGAAGTCACAAGAATACTGGTAGAGCACGGTTTCCACATAAAGGCGGTGGGAAGAGACAGGTTAATATTACTCTTCGAAAGAACCACAAAATGACCGGCAAAATCCTCACCATCGTCATCGTCCTGAGCGCGCTGATCGCAGGCGTGTCGATGTATTACCTGCAGGTCTATGCCTTTTACGAAGAGGTTGTGCCGACCGGCACGGATGACGTGCAGCTGACCACGTTGGACGGCACGCGTGAAACGATCCTTTACGAGGATTTTCAAGCGATTGACGCCGAAAGCTCACCCATTCGATACCGCGCCTGCTTTACCACGCAGACACCCATGTCCACCCTCACGGATACCTATGAACAATATAGCGGCGCAAGCCCGCGCAATGCGCCGGGATGGTTCGACTGCTTCGATGCCGAGGCGATCGGTGAGGATATCTCTGACGGTCGCGCAAAGGTGTTCACCAGCGAACGCAACCGCGAATTCGGAATCGACCGCGTGGTGGCGATCACCGAAGACGGGCGCGGCTATATCTGGCACGAAGTGAACGAATGCGGGGACAAGGCCTATGATGGCAGCCCGCTGGGCGAGGACTGCCCGGAACGCGATAACGGAGGCACGTGAATGCCCGACCTATTGATCGAGCTTTTTTCCGAGGAAATCCCGGCGCGGATGCAGGCCAGGGCCGCAGAGGACCTCAAGGCGCGCATGACCAATGGTCTGGTCGAGGCCGGTCTGACCTATGCCGGAGCCGCCGCCTATGCGACGCCGCGCCGATTGGCGCTGCGGGTCGACGGTTTGACCGAGCGGTCGCCGGACCTGAAGGAAGAGCGCAAGGGCCCGCGCGTCGATGCGCCGGAAAAAGCGATCGAGGGGTTCCTGCGCGGCGCCGGTGTGGCACGCGCCGACCTGATCGAGCGGGACGAAAAGAAAGGCCGCGTCTTCTATGCGGTGATCGAAAAGCCGGGCCGCGACGCACCCGAGATCGTGGCCGAGGTGCTTGAGGACACGATCCGCAATTTTCCGTGGCCCAAGTCGATGCGCTGGGGCACGGGATCTTTGCGCTGGGTGCGGCCATTGCACCGGATTCTTTGCCTGCTGACGCGCGAGGACGGGTCCGACGTGGTGCCTCTTGACGTTGACGGGATCGTGTCGGGGCGCAGCACCGAGGGCCATCGCTTCATGGCGCCGGAGCCGTTCGAGGTGACGGGCTTTGACGATTACGAGGCGCGGCTCAAACGCGCCCATGTGCTGCTGGACGCAGGTGAACGCGCCGAGGCCATCTGGCAGGACGCGACCAACCAGGCCTTTGCCAACGGGCTGGAGGTTGTCGAGGACAAAGGACTTTTGGCCGAGGTGGCGGGGCTGGTCGAATGGCCCGTCGTGCTGATGGGCGAGATCGGGGCAGAGTTCCTCGACCTGCCGCCCGAGGTGCTCCAGACCTCGATGAAAGAGCATCAGAAGTTCTTTTCGGTCCGCAACTCCAAGACGGGCCGGATCGAACGCTTTGTCACCGTGGCGAACCGCGAAACCGCCGACCACGGCGCGACAATCCTGGCAGGCAACCAGAAGGTGCTGTCGGCGCGGCTGTCGGATGCGAAGTTTTTCTGGGAGAACGATCTGCGGGTCGCCAAACAGGAAAAGATGGACCCATGGCGTGCCGCACTCGAGTCGGTCACCTTCCACAACAAGCTGGGCAGCGTGAAGGACAAGGTCGACCGCGTGGCGGCCCTGGCGCGGGAGCTGGCCCCGCTGGTGGGGGCTGATGCCGATCTGGCCGAACAGGCGGCGCGTGTCGCCAAGGCTGACCTGGTATCTGAAATGGTCTATGAATTTCCAGAACTTCAGGGGCTTATGGGTCGTTATTACAGTGATGCTTCAGGTTTGCCGCCCGAGGTGGGTGCCGCCTGTCAGGAGCATTATTCCCCGCTGGGCCCGTCTGACGATGTGCCCTCTGCACCGGTCTCCGTGGCCGTCGCGCTGGCCGACAAGATCGACACGCTGACCGGGTTCTGGGCGATTGACGAGAAACCCACGGGATCGAAAGATCCGTTCGCCCTGCGCCGTGCGGCGCTGGGAGTGATCCGGTTGGTGTTTGAGAATGGGCTGAACCTGTCGCTCAGGGATGTACTTTGGCCACTATTCGATAAGTTAGAAGATGGCTTGGCCAAAGCTAACATGCTCCAAGGTTTAACTAAGGCTGGCGAGGCCCTAATTTCCAGCACGCCGGACTTAAACGGCCCCTACGTCCGCACGCAGAGCTTCTACAATGATGCCAGTGCCTTGGCGGACTTTGATCACGTTACGTACAGAGCATGCAAAGACACCGGAAACCTTTTTCGGCCAATTACCTTTTCGATTGAGAAAACGCTTTCGGACTTTGAAAAGTATCATTGCAACTCCGAAATTCTTACGAGTGACCTCCTCTCCTTCTTCCACGACCGTCTCAAGGTCTACCTCCGCGACCAAGGCGTGCGGCATGACGTGATCGACGCCTGCATCGCGATGCCCAGCAATGACGATCTTGCGCTTTTGGTCAAGCGGGCCAAGGCGTTGCAGGCGGTTCTTGAGACCGAGGATGGCGAGAACCTTGTCCAGGGGTTCAAGCGCGCCAACAACATCCTGACGCAGGCCGAGGAAAAGGACGGGGTGGAATATTCCTTTGGCGGCGATCCGAAATTCGCCGAAGACCCCGCGGAACAGGCGCTTTTCGACGCGCTGGCCACCGCCGAAGCCCGGATCACCCCAGCGATACAGGCGCAGGATTTTGCCACGGCGATGGCCGCGATGGCCGAGCTGCGCGCGCCCGTGGATGCGTTTTTCGAGGCTGTGCAGGTCAACGCCGAAAGCCCGGTTCTGCGGCGCAACAGGCTCAACCTGCTGCGCACGATCCGCACGACTTGTCTGCAAGTGGCCGATCTGACACGAATCGAAGGATAGGCCGCGCCATCAACGCCTCTTGTCAGGGCGCGCGGCGTCCGTATGCTGCGCCCAGCTTCAAGAGGTGCTGCAGTGCAGAAACCAAGCCCTGACAACCCCGATGTGACGCTGATCACACCGACCTCTCCGATGACAACGCCGACCCATGGCGGGCGGGCGAAATGTTTGCAGCGCTTGGTGCGGCTCGATCTGCCGGTGCCGCCGACGGTGGCGCTGTCCTTCGATGCCGTGCACCAGATCGCGTCCGGCTATCGTCCGGATGTGAGCGGGATCCTGGGTCAGTTCGACGAAAATGCGCTGCTCTGCGTGCGCCCCTCGTCGGAAGATCCGGACTGGGGCGGTCCCGGTGCGGTGCTGAACATCGGGATGAACGATGCCCGCCATGCCGCCCTGTGCGATCAGATCGGCACAGACGCGGCAACGCAGATATATTTCCGGTTTATTGTGAATTACGCGATCGATGTGGCGCGTCTGGATGCCGAGGCATTCGATGAGCTGGAGACCGATGGGCATGACACGCTGACCGCCGCGCTGCAGCTTTACGAGGACGAGGCCGAAGAACCCTTCCCCCAGGACCCGGCGATCCAGTTGGCGGAAATCCTGCGATCGATGGCGCGCGCCTGGGAAGGCACCACGGCACGGCTTTTGCGACAGGCCAAGGGCGCGCCCGTTGATGCGGGCCTGGGCCTCGTGGTGCAGGAGATGGCCCTTGGCCTTGGCAGCGGCGAATGCGGATCGGGTGTGCTGCAACTGGTCAACCCGTCCACCGGCTTGCCACAGGTCACGGGCCGGTACCTGAGCCAGAGCCAGGGCCGCGAGGCGCTGGATGGCGGGTCGCCGTCGATTTTCCTTGAAACCGACCCGCGCGGGCCATCGCTGGAAGAGCTGGCGCCCGATGCCTTTGCCGCGCTGCTGAGACATGCCGACCTGATGCGCGCCCACCTGCGCGAGGAAATGCAGATCGAATTCACCATCGAGAACGGCAAACTGCATATCCTTGACGGGGTCCGCGTGGAGCGCAGTGCGCGGGCCTCCTTGCGGATCGCCGTCCGCCTGGCCGAGGACGGGATCATCGGCAAACAGGACGCGGTGATGCGGATCGAACCGCGCGCGCTGTCGGAATTGCTGCACCGGCAGGTGTCTGCCAAGAGCCGCCGGGACATCGTGGGCAGCGGGATCGCCGCCAGCCCCGGCGCGGCCACCGGGCGGATCGTGTTTTCCTCGGAGGCCGCGCAGGCCAGTGCGGCGCGCGGAGAGGCCTGCGTTCTGGTCCGGCGCGAAACCAGCCCCGAGGAAATTCGCGGGATGCATGCGGCGGCGGCGGTTTTGACAGAACGCGGCGGCATGACCAGCCACGCGGCGGTGATCGGGCGCGGTTTGGGCCTGCCCTGCGTGGTTGGGGTCGCGGATCTGCGGTTCCAGGTGAAGCGGAGGTCGCTTGCCGCGGCGGATGGGCGGATCTTCAAGGAAGGCGACGAGATCACCATCGACGGGACACGCGGGCAGGTTCTGGCCGGATCGGTGGAGATGATCGAAGCGACACTGGATGACACCTTTCGCACCTTCATGAGTTGGGCCGATGCCGAGCGCGATATCGGTGTGCGGGCCAATGCCGACACACCCGCCGATGCCAAAACCGCGCTGCATTTCCGGGCGCAGGGAATCGGGTTGTGCCGCACCGAGCACATGTTCTTCGAACCCGAACGGCTGACGCCGATGCGCGAGATGATCTTCGCGGAAAACCCGCAGGACCGGCAAGCGGCGCTTGAGCTTGTGCTGCCGATGCAGCGGACGGATTTTCTTGAACTGTTCCAGATCATGCAGGGTCAGCCGGTCTGCATCCGCCTGTTCGATCCGCCCCTGCACGAGTTCTTGCCCACCAGCCGCGCGGGCCAGCGAGAATTGGCCGAAGCTCTTGATATCCCGGTGAGCGTCGTGACGCGCCGGGTCGAAAGCCTGACAGAATACAACCCGATGCTGGGCATGCGCGGCGTGCGGCTTGGCATCACGGTGCCAGAGATCTACGACATGCAGGCGCGTGCGATTTTCGAGGCAACGGTCGAAGCGGCCCGCGAGGGCATCACCGTGGTGCCCGAAATCATGGTTCCGCTGGTGTCGGCCAAGCGCGAGGTCGAATTGGTGCGCGGCCGGGTCGAAGCGGTGGCAGCAGCGGTACGCACCGAGAACAGCACCGATTTCAGCTACCGGTTGGGCGTGATGGTGGAAACGCCCCGCGCCTGCCTGCGCGCCGGCGATATTGCCGAGCACACCCATTTCCTGAGTTTCGGCACCAATGACCTGACCCAGATGACCTATGGCCTGTCACGCGATGATGCCGGGCGGTTCATGTCGGAATATGTCCGGCAAGGCGTTTTCAGCGAAGACCCGTTTCACATCCTCGACACCGAAGGCGTCGGAGAATTATTGACCTTTGGCGCAAATCGGGGTCGCGCCGCGCATCCGGACGTGGTTTTATCGATCTGCGGTGAGCATGCAGCGCATAGCGAATCAATCGCCTTTTGTCGGTCGGCAGGGTTCGACTATGTCAGTTGCTCGCCCTTCCGGGTTCCGGTGGCGCGACTCGCGGCAGCACAACTTGCGCTTGGTGACAAGATCAGGTAGCACCCTGCGACGGGGTGTCCAGATATCGCCTTCGCGAGGCGCATATGTGATATGCAAGAAGGTCACATCTGACCTGCTTGTTTACACGGCATAATTTCGATATTCGCCCGTGCATTGTGCGGCGTTGCTTTTCTGCTCGCAGCGTCGCAACCCACAATGTTGCGAGATGAACACTCGGTATGTCGAGATTGTTTGCTTTGATCGTGGCTGCTGGCCTGCTGGCCACACCCGCCGTGGCCGAGCGCGTGAGTAACGCTGCCGAGGCGCTTGTCGTCAATGAACAGATCGGATTGGCTGCGGCCGGTCCGTCTCATCTGAAATCGCTGGTCACACCGGCATCGCGCAAGACCGCGATGTACAATTCCTCCTGGCTTGATGCGCAATCGGCGTCCAAAGGCGGCGCCCAATGGAAATGCCTGGCCGAAGCGCTGTATTTCGAAGCCCGCGGCGAAACCATCAAGGGCCAGTTCGCCGTGGCCGAGGTCATCATGAACCGCGTCAAGAGCGGCCGGTTTCCGGACAGCGTTTGCGGGGTGATCAACCAGGGAACAGGCCAGAAATATCAATGCCAGTTCACCTATACCTGTGACGGTCTGCCCGAACAGGTCCACGAGCCGCGCGCATGGGACCGTGTCGGCAAGGTTGCCGGGGCGATCCTTCATGGCCGCGCCCCGTTGAACCTGACCGATGGGGCCACCCATTATCACACCACCGCGGTGCAGCCCCGCTGGGCCCACACCTACACGAAGACAACGGCGATCGGTGTCCACCTCTTCTATCGGCACACATGGCGGGTCAGCAGCAACGGCTGACACACTTCAAGCCATCGTCTGTGCGATAATGTCGCGACTGGGCTGCAAAACGCCCTTTCGTGGCATTTCCGTTTCGGGTCACCTCTGATAGGCGGATGACGTTGCAACGAAGGACGTGCCATGAGTTCCGAAATTCGCCTTGCCTTTGCGCATCCGGCCGAACGGGCGATTGCCACTGCGGATGACGGTCCGGTGGACCGCATCTCCCTGCGCGATCATATCGTCGAGGTCGAAATCGGCGCCTTTCAGGCCGAACGGGGCACCACCCAGCGGGTGTGCTTCAACGTGGTGGTCGAAGTGCAGCCCATCGTTGGGCATCTTGACGATGACGTGGATCGGATCCTGTCTTACGATCGCGTGACCGAAGCGATTGCCGCCGAACTGGGCGCAGAGCGGTTGAATCTTCTGGAAACGCTGGCCGAACGGATCGCCGAACGGATCCTGCACGAACCACAGGCGCTGCGTGCCTTCGTGCGGATCGAAAAGCTGGATCGCGGACCCGGGGCTCTTGGTGTGGAGATCGTGCGCTCGCGCGGTGATCTGGGGCAAGACGCGCAGGATGCCGCGCAGGAGCGCCCGCATCCGCGTGTTGTTCACCTGTCGAATGCGGCAATCGCGTCGCAGCACCTGGGCGGCTGGATCGACCAGATGACCGGTCGCAGCGCGCCGCTCATCCTGTGTGTCGGCTTGCCCGATGGCCCGCGACCCCGGACAGGCCACGCGATGACGCAACGCCGGATTGATCTGCTGGCAATCGAACAGAACGGCTGGACCCTTGCCGCGCGGGACGCGCGCTGCAAGGTGGTGGCGACGCGCACCGAACTCGACTGGGCGATGAAGAACGGACAGGTCTGCATCTGGGCGCCTTCCAAGATCGTGCTGGATGCGGTCGATGGCCCCGGCAGCGCGGTGACCGATGCTGCCGCGCTCACCGGCTGGTTCGCCGCCGAAATGGATGCCTGCGAGGTTTTTACCATCGGGGCGGAGGCGTCCTCCGCCGAGGATGTTACACTTCGCAACAGGCCAATCGGCGAAAGCGTGCTGTAACCGCTTGTCAAAGCCTGTTTTGCGTTTCATTGACACGGTATGACCACCTATTTTCGCCCCCTGCCCCGTTCCGAAGTCACACGCCCGAAAGATGCACAGCCGCTCGCTGGCGGACCGCTGTGGTTTTCGGACGCGGTGGCGCTGCGTCGTGACGCTGCGCCAGAGGTGATTCCCGCCAAGGAAATTCCCGACGACATCGTGGCCCGCCTGACCGCGTCACGCGCGCCTGTCGCGGGTCTCGATATGTCGGATGTGACGGTGATGGGCATCCTGAACGTCACCCCCGACAGCTTTTCCGACGGCGGGCGGTACCTCGATCCCGAAGCGGCCGTGGCGCAGGCGCGACATATGATATCCGAAGGCGCAGGGCTTATCGATATCGGCGGCGAAAGCACCCGCCCCGGGGCGGCCACCGTCCCGTCCGAGGAAGAAATCCGCCGCGTCGCCGGCCCGATCGCCGCCCTCGCGGAGGGGCTGGACGTCCCGATCTCGATCGATACGCGCAAGGCGTCTGTGGCCGGGGCGGCGCTGACCGCGGGCGCGGCGATCGTGAATGACGTGTCCGGGTTTACCCATGACCCGGCGCTGGCCGAGCTTTGTGCAAACCATGCCGTGCCGGTCTGCGTGATGCATGCGCAGGGCGATCCGCAGACGATGCAGAACGACCCGCGCTATGATGATGTGCGCCTCGATGTCTATGATTTCCTGTCCGACCGCATCAACGCGTTGGAGGCGGCCGGGATTGCACGTGAGCGTATCATTGTCGATCCGGGGATCGGCTTCGGGAAAACCATTGATCACAACCTGATGTTGTTGTCCGATATGTCCCTTTTTCACGGTCTTGGTTGTCCGATACTCCTCGGAGCGTCCCGCAAGCGGTTCATCGGCACCATAACCGGGGCCGACGCTGCGGACAGACGTGTGATGGGATCGGTAGCCGTGGCCTTGCACGCGGCGGCGCAGGGCGTACAGATCATGCGGGTGCATGACGTGGACGAGACCCGCCAGGCTTTGGCCATGTGGCAGGCGATTGTAAGGGGACACGGCTGATGACTCGCAAGCTTTTCGGAACCGACGGGGTGCGCGGCACCGCAAACACCTTTCCGATGACCGCCGATATGGCACTGCGGATCGGAGCCGCGGTCGGGCGGCATTTCCGGCAGGATTCCAAGGGGGTGCATCGCGTCGTCATCGGCAAGGACACGCGGCAATCGGGCTACATGTTCGAAAATGCGCTGACTGCGGGGCTGACCTCGACCGGGATGAACGTGCTCCTGCTCGGACCGGTTCCGACGCCGGCGGTGGGCTTGCTCACCCCGTCGATGCGGGCCGACCTGGGGATCATGATTTCCGCAAGCCACAACCCCGCCGCCGACAACGGCATCAAGTTCTTCGGACCGGACGGGTTCAAGCTGTCGGATGCAGACGAGGCCGAGATCGAAGCGTTGATCGAAAGCGGTGTCAAAACCGCGCAGGTCGAGAATATCGGCCGCGCCAAGCGCATCGACGATGGGCGCTTCCGCTACCAGGAGCGGGTGAAGTCCACGGTCCTTCCCGGCATGCGGCTGGACGGGCTGAAAGTGGTGGTCGATTGCGCCAATGGCGCCGCCTACAAGGCCGCCCCCGAGGTGCTTTGGGAGCTTGGCGCGGACGTGATCCCGCTGGGGATCGAGCCGGATGGTACCAATATCAACGATGGCTGTGGCTCGACCCATCCGCAAGTGGCGGCAGCCGCCGTGGTGGCGCAGGGTGCGGATGTCGGCATCTGCCTTGATGGCGATGCCGACCGGGTGATCCTGATCGACGAATCCGGACAGATCGCCGATGGCGACCAGATCATGGCCCTGATGGCCGCCCGCTGGGCCGACGAAGAGCGCCTAAGGGACGGGGTCCTGGTGGCCACGGTCATGTCCAATCTCGGTCTGGAGCGGTTCCTGGGCGGGCGCGGGCTGCGGCTCGAGCGCACCGGCGTCGGCGACCGCTACGTGGTCGAAGCGATGCGGCGCGGCGGCTGGAACCTTGGCGGGGAACAGTCCGGTCATATCGTGATGACGGATTACGCCACCACGGGAGACGGGCTGATGGCCGGGTTGCAATTCCTGTGCGAGATGTGCCGTACCGGCCGTCCCGCCAGTGCCCTGACACGCAGTTTCGAACCTGTCCCGCAGCTCTTGAAAAACGTGCGCTATGATCCGTCCGTGGCCCCTTTGGAGACCGCCGCTGTCAAATCCGCCGTCGCCGATGCCGAAGCGCGGCTGAATGGCAAAGGGCGGCTCTTGATCCGGAAATCCGGCACCGAGCCCCTGATCCGCGTGATGGCGGAGTGTGAGGACGAACAGATGCTGGTGGACGTGGTCGACGGCATCGTGGCCGAGGTAACAGCCTCGGCGTGACCCACGGTGCGGAGGCGTGATCCTTCAGCGCGGGCTCAGGAGGTTTTCCAGACCGTTGGACAAGTCCCTGAAGCGTGCCGGGTCGGCCACCGCCGCGTCATACCCCGTCGCAGCAACTGCGCCGAACGGGTAGACAACGGCATAGGCGCCGGTCTTGGGACCGAAAGGAATCGAGATCGCGCCGGCGTGGGATATGCGAAAGCCACGCGCTTCGGCGGTGTAATTCATGCCAAGCCCGTAATACATGCCGTCTCCCCGCGCGATATGCGGCAGCGCCAGAAGATCCCGCCCGACCCGGCCCTGCGGGCCGAACCAGTGCCAGAGCAGCGCTGCGTGCTCGGCCATTGCCATGCGCCATCCGCCCCACGCCGCGAAAGCCGCAAACCTCGGGGACAACGCGCCCTCGACTCCGGCCGGATCGAGCACGCGCGCGCGGCAGGCCTGCTCGTAGCTTTCGCCGGTTGTCACTTCGATGATCCGGCCCAGGAGGGCATAATTCTCGTTCGTATAGGCGAATTGCCCGCGTGTGCCGCGCTGGCTGTCGCGCTTCAGGACGATGTCGGTGACATGGGCATGGCGGGGTGTTTCCTCGTTCAGCCAGAACCCCATGCGCAACTGGGTGGAATCCCGCCCGATCCCGGCGCTGTGGGTGATCAGCTCTGCAACCGTGCCGGGCGGCGCGTCTGGGCCAAGCGGCGTCGTCAACGGCGTGTCCCACCTCAGCGCGCCGCCGTCCACAAGAGACAGCACGCATAATGCGGTGATCACCTTGGAATTCGACGCGAGATCAACCGGTCGGGTCGCATTGACCGCATGGGTCTCAGTTCCGTCCAGCAGCACCGAGATCGCCGTCTCCCCAGCGCCCCCGTCGCGCGCCCAGCTCTCGAAGACCGTCACCGGGTCCGATGCCGCTGCGGGCGCCGTGGTGCAGAGGCCGAACAGGAGAGCCAGAAAGCGTCGCATGCGGGCAGGGTATCAAACCGCGGGATGCGGCGGCAAGACCGGGTCAGGCGTTGACCGTGCCATAAATGGAGGCAATCCGCTGAACTGCCTGTTCGGGCGGCAGTTCCTCGCTCTCGCCTGTGCGGCGGGAGGTGAGTTCGACCACGCCGTTCTTGAGCCCGCGGGGGCCGACCGTGATGCGCCACGGCAGACCGATCAGGTCCATCGTCGCGAACTTGCCGCCCGCCCGTTCATTGCGGTCGTCGTAAAGCGGGTCGAGGCCCAGCGCCTTGAGGCTGTCATAGAGCGATTGACAGGCTGCATCGGCTTCGGCGTCTCCTTGCTTGAGGTTGACGATGCCGGCATGGAACGGGGTCACACCTTCGGGCCAGATGATGCCCTTGTCGTCGTGGCTGGCCTCGATGATCGCGCCCAGCAGACGGCTGACGCCGATGCCGTGCGACCCCATGTGCACCGGAACGCGGGTGCCGTCGGCATCGGCCACTGTCGCGCCCATCGGTTCGGAATACTTGGTGCCGAAATAGAAGATCTGCCCCACCTCGATGCCGCGGGCGGTGCGCCGGCGGTCTTCGGGAACCTTGGCGAACTCGGCCGCGTCATGGGTTTCATCGGTGCGGGCGTAGCGGGAGGTGAATTCTTCCAGCACGGCCTGGCATTCTTCGACGCTGTCATAATTGATGGCGCGGTCACCGAATTTCAGGTCGGTGATCTCGGCATCATAGAACACCTCGGATTCGCCGGTGTCCGCCAGCACAAGGAATTCATGCGTGTCATCGCCGCCGATGGGGCCGGAATCGGCGCGCATCGGGATCGCCTGCAGCCCCATGCGTTCGTAGGTGCGCAGGTAGCTGACGAGGTGGCGGTTATAGGCGTGCAGCGCGTCTTCCTTGGTCAGGTCGAAGGTATAGCCGTCCTTCATCAGGAATTCGCGGCCCCGCATGACGCCGAAACGGGGGCGGATCTCGTCGCGGAACTTCCACTGGATGTGATAGAGGGTCAGCGGCAGGTCCTTGTAGCTGCCCACATGGGAGCGGAAGATGTCGGTGATCAGCTCTTCGTTGGTGGGGCCGTAGAGCATGTCGCGGCCGTGGCGGTCTTCGACGCGGAGCATTTCGGGCCCATAGGCGTCGTAGCGGCCGGATTCGCGCCACAAATCCGCCGATTGCAGCGTCGGCATCAGCATCGGGATATGCCCGGCGCGGGCCTGTTCCTCGTGGACGATCTGTTCGATGTTCCGCAGGACCCGGTATCCGAGCGGCAGCCAGGAATAGATACCGGCGCTGGATTGCTTGATCATGCCGGCGCGCAGCATCAGGCGGTGGCTGACGATCTGGGCCTCGGAGGGGGTTTCCTTGAGAACGGGCAGGAAGTAGCGGGACAGACGCATTTCGGGTCTCGTGTGTTGGGTTTTGCCTCTCCTAGCGGGTTGGAGGAAGCCGGGCAAGGGCAGGCAGGTGTCCCACGCGTGGGACGCCTGTCCAGAGCAGCAAAATCAACAGCTTACAGAGAGAGATTCAGACTTTCTTAAGGATTTCCCGGTGCCATTCGGTGGCGCCGCAGCGCGGTGCGATGCCGAGTGGCGCCTTGGCGACCGGCCTTCGCCGCCTGCATCAGGCAGCGGGAAGACACCTGCGCCGGACCGGTCCGCGCGCCCGGCGCGGCAGCTTGTAGCGGGCCGGTCCCGGTCGCTTGCCTATCCTGTCGAGACTATGCATTACTATACCCTGGGTTACGGTGGCCCGCATTCAACGAGAAGGGAGTCATGCAAGGACACGTCAAGACGAATACCGGACAGGCCAACATCCGCGCGTTGATGACTGCCGGGTTCGAAGCGCTGCCACTGGCGGCGCTGATGTATTTGCCGGACGAAAACCTGACGGTGCTTTGGCGCAACTCTGCCCATGCGGCGATGTCGGAGTCCGTGGGCCGCGACGTATCGGGCAAGGGAATGTTCGATGCCTTCCCGCCAAGCGACGAGGCCAATGCGGCAGAAGCCATGGCCTACGTCCACGAAGCAACATCAGACGTCATGCGCAGCGGGGCGCCGCGGGAAGTTGGTCCGACACGTTTTGATCTTCCGGACGCACACGGCAATTACATCGAGCATTACTGGACGATGCATTTCACGCCGATCCGCCGTGACGGGCAAATCGTGGCGATATTGCAGACCGCGCAGAACGTGACGGAAAAAACGCTGACCGAGCTTATGGCGCAAAGCCATCGGCGGGCGGCGGCATCGACCGCGTCGATCGCCTATTTCAGCTACGATCCCGAAACCGATCTGTTCGACCGCAGCGAGGCAATTGACCAGATGTTCGGGTTTGCCCCGGGCGAGGCCGGTCCGAACGCAACGCCGTTCTTCGACCGCGTGCATCCCGATGATGTGGTCGCTGTCCATGCAGAGGTGGCGCGGGTGATGGCCGCGCCTGCCGGCGAGGTTGCCTCGTTCGATTACCGGGTGCCGATGCCCGACGGGACCGAACGGTTCATACGGATTCGCGGCGAATTCGCGACCGATCCGGTGGATCGGCGGCGCAAGCTGGTGGGCACCTTTGTTGACCTGACCGATATGGAAACCGCGCGCCGCGATCTTGAACGGGCGGCCGCGGCCAGCGAGGCGCTTGTGGTGGAGGCCAATCACCGGATCAAGAACAGCCTTCAGGTCGCGCTGTCGCTGGTGCGGTTGCAATCCAGCAAGCTTGCGTCGGAAAACGGCGAGGCCGTGGAGATCGCCCGCGACGCGCTGCGCGGCGTCGAGGCCCGCGTGCGCGCGGTCGCGAATGTGCATGCGGCGATCCAGATCGACAGGAACGTGGCCGAGATCGACCTTGTGACCATGCTCGACGGATTGGTGCAATCGACACGCCAGAGCGCGGAACTGCCCGATGACGCGATGGTTTTTGCGCATCCCGCCACGTCGGTCACGCTCAAGAGCGACCGGGCCATCGCCTTGAGCCTGATGGTCAACGAGCTTTTGACCAATGCGATCAAGCATGGCGACCCGGGCCCGGCGCGGCCTGTCTCCGTGTGGCTGAAGGACGGGCCGGACAATGCGACCACGATCACGGTGGAGAACGCAAGCTCGGCGGACACGGCCCGGATGGACATCGAATCGTCCGGAACCGGCGTGCGTCTGATCGAACAATTCGGCGCGCAGATCGGCGCCGAGGTGACGCGAACCCAGGATGGTGCGCGCTATGAGACGCGGATCACCTTGCCGCATCCTGCCTGAACGGCATTTCGGTTTCCCTTGAAACCCGTGTCGTGACAGGCAATGAAGAGCGCAGCATATCAAGGGTGATCGGCATGGCACTTCCCGCGCGGGAGCAGGTCAAATACTGGGGCGTCGCGGCGGTCGTCCTGGGCGTGACATTGTGGGCGCTTGGCGATGTTCTCCTGCCATTTGTGCTGGGCGGTGCAATCGCCTATTTTCTCGATCCGGTGGCCGACAGGCTGGAAAGGCTGGGTGTCAGCCGGGTGACGGCGACGGCGCTCATTACCGTTGCGGGGATCGTTATCTTCGCGTTGCTGCTTTTGCTGGTGATCCCGTCGCTGGTGACCCAGGCGCTTGAGCTGTTCGACGTCGCGCCGACCCTTTTTGCCAATCTGCGCGATTTCCTGGTCGACCGCTTTCCCGAGCTGATG
Source organism: Marivita sp. (assembly GCF_020055675.1). GTDB lineage: Bacteria > Pseudomonadota > Alphaproteobacteria > Rhodobacterales > Rhodobacteraceae > Marivita. The sequence goes on along the minus strand of NZ_JAIPUS010000015.1, from coordinate 33,639 downwards.
GATTCCGAAAGCCCGCTGCGCCAGTCGCTGATATCGGTCGGCGAGACGATCCAGTCGAAGGGTGGCGAATTGCTCAATACCGTGCTGAGTTCGGCGGCGGGGATCATCAATATCGTGATGCTTTTCGTGATCGTGCCGGTCGTGTCGGTGTACCTGTTGCTTGACTGGGACCGGATGGTGGCACGGATCGACGAATTGCTGCCGCGCGATCACGCGCCGGTGATCCGGCAATTGGCGGCGGATATCGACCGCACGCTGGCCAGTTTCATCCGCGGCATGGGCACCGTCTGTATCATCCTTGGCACCTATTACGCGGTGGCGCTGATGGTGATCGGGTTGCAGTTCGGTCTGGTCGTGGGGTTTGTCGCCGGATTGGTGACATTCATCCCCTACCTGGGCGCGCTGATCGGCGGCGCCTTGGCGATCGGTCTGGCGCTGTTCCAGTTCTGGGGCGACTGGCTGTCCATCGGGCTGGTTGCCGGCGTGTTCGTGCTGGGACAGGTGGTCGAGGGCAATGTGCTCACCCCCAAGCTGGTTGGGTCCTCGGTCGGGCTGCACCCGGTCTGGCTCTTGCTGTCGCTGACGGTGTTCGGCACGCTGTTTGGGTTTGTCGGGATGCTGGTCGCGGTGCCCCTGGCGGCGGCGATCGGGGTCCTGGCGCGCTTTGCCTCGCAACACTACCTCAACAGCCGGCTTTACCGCGGGTTGAGTGATCGGGACGCGCAATAATGCCCTTGCAGATGAAATTCGACATTCCGGCGCGCACCGCGCTGGGGCGCGGGGACTTTTACGTCACCCACAGCAATGCGGTGGCGCTGGGGCTGGTGGACACCTGGCCGAACTGGCCGAATGGCAAGCTGGTGCTGGTGGGACCGCAGGCATCGGGCAAGTCGCATCTGGGCCATGTCTGGTGCAACGACAGCGGCGGGCAGATGATCGCCGCCTCCGCGCTGGTACAGGCGGACGTGCCAAGCCTGGCGGATGCGCCGATCTGTGTCGAGGACGTGGAGGATATCGCCGGGGACCGCGCATCGGAAGAGGCGTTGTTCCACCTGCACAATCTTGTTTTGGCAACCGGTCATTCGATGCTTCTGACCGCGACGCGCCCGCCCTCGGGCTGGGCGTTGGGGTTGCCGGACCTGGCGAGCCGGATGGCCGGGACCACGGTGGCCAAGATGGCCGCGCCGGACGATATCCTGTTGTCGGCGGTTCTGGCCAAGCTGTTCGCCGACCGCCAGATCGTGCCGATGGCGGATGTGATCCCCTATCTCGTGCGCTGGATGCCGCGCTCCTTCGAGGCGGCGGGCCGGGTCGTGGCGCATCTGGACAGCGAAGCCTTGGGCACCCCGCGGGGCGTGACGCGCCGGCTTGCCCGCAAAGCGTTGGCAGAGCTTGAATTCCCGGAGGAGAATCCTGCACAGTAAAGCCCTGCCACGCTGTCCCGGTCTTGCGGGCGGCCTGTCACCAAACTGTCACGCGTCATCGCTAAGGGACCGCCCATGAACAGCGCCGATTTCCTGCACGCCCCCCGCCCTGCCCCGACAGCCAGCCCGGATCTTGACCTGACGGGGCCGGGCCGTTTCGTGAACCGCGAATTGTCCTGGCTGGGGTTCAACTGGCGGGTGCTGGAAGAGGCGGAGAACCCGCGCGTGCCGCTGCTCGAACGGCTGCGGTTCCTGTCGATCTCGGCGGCCAATCTGGATGAATTCTACACCGTGCGCGTGGCGGGCCTGCGCGAGCTGTCGCAGGGTGGCAATACCACGCCCGCGGCCGACGGGCTGACCCCGACGGCGCAGCTTGTGCTGATCAACGAGGATGCGCGCAAGCTGATGGCCGCCCAGCAGCGGGTGCTGGCCGATCTGCTGAAACGCATGGAGGCGGAGAATATCTCGGTGCTGTCGCGCGACGGTCTGACGGAGGCCGATCGCACGCATCTGGAGGACGTGTTCCTGCACCAGGTGTTTCCGGTGCTGTCGCCGCTGGCGATCGACCCGGCGCACCCCTTCCCGTTCATCGCCAATAACGGCTATTGCCTTGCCCTGCAGCTGCAACGCCAGAGCGACAGGTCGCAGCTTCAGGCTTTGTTGCCGATCCCCGGACAGGTGGAGCGGTTCATTGCCCTGCCGTCGGAGGCCGGGTCGCATCGGTTCATCCCGCTCGAAGATGTGCTTTTGCTGCATTTCGACCGGTTGTTTCCAGGCTACAAGCTGCGCGATCACTTTGGCTTCCGGGTGCTGCGCGACAGCGATATCGAGGTCGAGGAAGAGGCCGAGGACCTTGTTCGCGAATTCGAGGTAGCACTGAAACGGCGGCGGCGCGGCGAGGTGGTCCGGCTTACCCTGTCGGTGGGCGCCCCCACGGGGCTTCTGGACATCGTGATGCGCGAATTGCGCGTCAGCGGCGATGACGTGATCGAACTGGCGGGGATGATCGGCGCGGCAGACCTCAAGGAGCTGGTGCTGGATGCGCGGCCTGACCTGTTGTGGCCCAGTTTCAGCCCGCGGGTGCCGGAACGCGTGCAGGACCATGACGGCGACATGTTCGCCGCGATCCGGCAGAAGGACATGCTGCTGCATCACCCCTACGAGACCTTCGACATGGTGGTGCGCTTTCTTGAACAGGCGGCGCGCGATCCGAACGTGGTTGCGATCAAGCAGACGCTGTACCGCACATCGCGCCAGTCACCGATTGTCGCCGCGCTGTGCGAGGCAGCAGAGGATGGCAAGTCGGTCACCGCGCTGGTCGAGTTGAAGGCACGGTTCGACGAGGCGGCCAATATTCGTCAATCGCGGCGGCTGGAGCGCGCGGGGGCGCATGTGGTGTATGGGTTTCTTGACTGGAAGACCCATGCCAAGATTTCGATCGTGGTCCGGCGCGAGGGCGACAGGCTGGTGACCTATACCCACTATGGCACCGGCAATTACCACCCCATCACGGCCACCATCTATACCGATCTGAGCTTTTTCACCTGCGATGCCACCCTCGGCCGCGATGCGACCAAGGTGTTCAATTACCTGTCGGGCTATGCCCAGCCCGAAGGTTTGGAGAACCTCGCCATTTCGCCGCACTCGCTCAAGCCCAGGATGCTGGAGATGATCGAGGCCGAGATCGCCCACGCAAAGGCGGGCAAACCGGCGCATATCTGGATCAAGATGAATTCGCTGATCGAGCCTGACATGATCGACGCGCTTTACGCGGCAAGCCAGGCCGGGGTGCAGATCGACTGCGTGATCCGCGGCATTTGCGGTCTGCGTCCCGGTGTAAAAGGGCTGAGCGAGACCATCCGCGTCAAATCCATCGTGGGCCGGTTCCTTGAACATTCGCGGATCATCTGCTTCGGCAATGGCCACGGGCTGCCGCACAAGAAAGCGCGCGTGTTCATGTCCTCGGCGGATTGGATGGGCCGCAATCTGAACCGCCGGGTGGAAACTCTGGTGGAGATCGACAACCCCACTGTCAGGGCGCAGATCGTGAGCCAGATCATGGCGGCCAACCTCGCCGATGTGGCGCAAAGCTGGATCATGCAGCCGGACGGGTTTTTCACCCGCACGACATGGGAAGAAGGCGAGTTTGCCTTCAACTGCCACCGCTTTTTCATGGAAAACCCGTCGCTGTCCGGGCGCGGGTCGGCGGGGGCCGCGGATGTGCCGCATTTGACGCATGCGGACGAATGACGCGCGCCGCGCCCGGTCGCCGGACTGCCGGTGTGCTTGACGGGCCTGCCGCGCTTTGACAGTTTGAGACAACGCTGAACCGGGGATCCCATGGACGGACCTGTCGATTCCGATACCGATCTGCATGGGCCGTTTGGCCGTCCGATTTTTGAGGATCCGAAAGCGCGGGCGCTCAGCCGTGTCGGCGTTGTCGACATCGGATCGAACTCTGTCCGGTTGGTTGTCTTCGATGGCGCGGCGCGGTCCCCGGCGTATTTTTACAATGAAAAACTGATGTGCGCGCTTGGCGCGGGCATGTCCGAGACAGGACGGCTCAACCCGGAAGGACGGGACCGGGCGCTGAACGCGCTGAAGCGGTTCCAGGCGCTGGCCGAGGGTATGAGCCTGCCGCCCCTGAGCGTGGTTGCCACCGCCGCCGTGCGCGAGGCCGAGGACGGGCCGGATTTCCGCGAGGATGTGCTGCGCGAAACGGGTCTGCGGATCTGGGTGATCGGTGGCGAGGAAGAAGCCCGGCTGTCGGCCCAGGGTGTGCTTCTGGGGTGGCCCGGCAGCTATGGTCTGGTCTGCGATATCGGCGGTTCGTCCATGGAGCTGGCCGAGATTGCCGATGGCCGCGTCGGCCGGCGGGTGAGTTCCGACCTTGGCCCGCTGAAGCTGCGCGACACGAAGGGCGGCTTCAAGGCGCGCGACGCGCAGATCAAATCGGTGATGAAAGATCTGGCCGATCACATGGGCCCGCAGCGCGACAGGTTGTTTCTTGTCGGCGGATCATGGCGTGCGATTGCACGGGTCGACATGCATCGCCGGGGCTATCCGCTGCACGTTTTGCACGAATACCGGATGGACAAGAAATCGGTCAGCCAGACGGTGAAATACATCAAGTCCCAAGACCTTGACGAACTGCGGCAGGCCTGCGGCATTTCGAATTCCCGGATGGAGCTTGTGCCCTATGCGGCAGAGGTGCTCAAGCGCTTGGTGCAGACCTTTCGGCCCAAGGATATCGCGATTTCCAGTTATGGCATCCGCGAGGGGCTGCTCTATGAGCAGATGTCGCAGGAATTGCGCGACCGCGATCCACTGATCGAATCCTGCCGCTTTGCCGAGGCCAAGGATGCCCGTCTGCCCGGGTTCGGCAAGAAGCTGTTCCGCTTTGTCGCACCGCTGTTTTCGAAGTCGGACCCGGCCCGTTTGCGGTTGGTCAAGGCGGCCTGTCTGCTGCATGACGTGAGCTGGCGCGCCCACCCGGATTACCGGGCCGAAACCTGTTTCGACAACGCGACGCGCGCCAATCTGGGCGGGCTGAAGCATTCCGAGCGCGTGTTCCTGGGGCTTGCCCTGTTGCACCGCTACAAGAACAAGCGCCAGGGCACGCGGTTCGCCGATCTCGAAGGGCTGATTTCGGATCGCGCCACCCAGGAGGCCGAAGTTCTGGGCAAGGCGCTGCGCTTTGGCGCGATGCTGTGGATGTCGGACACGACGGCGGATGGCACCGCGCTGGACTGGCATCCACGCAAGAAACTGCTGCGATTGCGGCTGACCGAAGCCTCGGTGCCGCTTTATGGCGAGGTGGCGGAGGCCCGCTTCGCCTCGCTTGCGTCTTCGCTTGGTGCAGAGACCGAGATCGTCATCCGGCGCTAGCGGTGATGGCTTGCACAGGCGCTCAGAGCTCGGGGCCCCCTTGTTCGACCACGCGGCGGATGCGGCGAATGGCGAACCAGACCAGCAAGACTACCGGGACCGTGACCAAGGCGGTGATCAAGCCTTCGGTGATCCCGACCATCGCCGCCACCGGGTAAAGCATGTAACCGGCCAGGGACACCGCGTAGTAGCTGATCGCGACGACCGACAGGCCTTCGACGGTTTTTTGCAAGCGCAGTTGCATGTCAGCGCGGTGGTTCATGGATTCGAGCAATTGCTGGTTCTGGGCAGAGCGGGCCACCTCGACCCGTGTACGCAACAGGTTGCCGGCGCGGACGGCGCGTTCGGCCATGGTGGACAGGCGGTTCTCGGCGGATTTCACCGTGCGCATCGCCGGGTCATAGCGGCGGGTCATGAATTCGGCAAAGGTCTGGCGGCCCTCGAAGCGGGTTTCGCGCAGGACCGAGATGCGCTGCGCGACGATGGCTTCATAGGCCCAGGTGGCGCCGAAGCGGAAAGAGGTCTGGGCCGACAGGCTTTCCAGTTCGGCCGAAACCGAGAGCAGCGCCTTGAGACGGTCCTCTTCCTGGCCGTCGCCGTTGGTCATCGCGGCCATGAGGCGGTTGAGTTCATTGTCGATCTCGCCCATGCGGGGACCCAGTTCGCGCACCCGGCTGAAGCCGATCATCGACATCGTCTTGTAGGTTTCGATCTCGCACAGGCGTTGGACGATGCGGCCCACCCTGCGCTTGCCGATGCCGGGGCTGACGAACACGCCAAAGCGCAGGTGGCCCGCCGGGTCGATGCGGAAATCTCCCGCGATGATCGCATCGTCGTCCAGAACGCTGCTCACGGCGAGGCTCTCGGGGACGAACCAGTTCGACACCTGCTGCTTGATCTGGTCCTGGTCGGGGCGCGGTTCGACGCGGATGAGCGCCGAGGTGATGCGCACGCCGGGCGCGGCGGCCAGCCATTCCTCGGGAAACACCTCCATATCCGCCGGATCGAACGGCCGGTCGGAGACACCGTTGAGGAACACGGTATAGGTCACGAATTCGGTGTGCTGTTCCCATTTCAGCGTGTGCTGGCCCACCTGCCCGGAGAAATGCGTCGCCCCCGGTTGCGGATGGGCGGTACCATAGCGGTCGAGAAGCGCCTTGAGGTGGTCCAGATCGAGCGATTTGTCCCGTGCGGCGGCCGATTTGGGTTTCTTTATCGCCAGGTAAACCGCGCGGCACGGCGCTTCGAGTGAGGGGAACGGGCGCGCGTGCAGTTCGTTCGACAGGGTGTAGCGCAGGGGGTGATCTTCGATCGTGGCCATGGTTCAGACTTTCGACATTTCCCCCTACGTAAGTTCGAGCCTGCGGCAAGTAAAGGAAATTTCCATGGATTTCAATATTTTACCGGTATCCAATTGTATGCCGGCCGGCCCTGCCCAAGGGATAGGCGAACAGAGCCATACCAGGCAATGATGCGGATCGATCCTGGATGGACCGGCCTGGACGCCCTCGTTGACAGGGGGAGGTTCAACGTCGCGCCGCGATGCCTGCGGACAGGCAGACGTGGGGTCAGGTCTCAATCGCGTTCGACAGTTCCATCGCGATCGAGCCAGAGCAGGTAGCCATATATCCCCCCAAGAGAGACGATGGCCGCTGCCAGCCCGAGCAGGAGAAATCCGGAAACGGCCTCCAACTCGATGACAATGAGCTTTCTCACGACCGCGAGGATACCGATCACCAGGACGATGCGAACCTGCCCGAAGCCACGCTGCCCGGTGATCATGAGTTTCACCGAATGGGCCAGCTCCAACGCGATGATTGCACCGAGCAGGGCATCGAAGACGCGCTGAAGCGTCGCGTAGGAGGTGCCATCCATCGTGCCGAGAAAAACCTCGCCGGTCAGGCGCAGGAAGGAGAAGGTCGCGATGACGATCACCACGGAGGTGCCCAGCAGAAGCAACAGGGCGATGACGTTCGAGAACCGATCATAAGCGGCGCTGACAAAGTCCATCATAAGCGCAGGAGCCCCTTTTTCGCCGTTTCGCAATCAAACATTGCGTAACCTAGATCATCACGGCCCAGCAACCAGTCGGACGCCCGGCAACGCAGGGCGCCGGTCGCATGGCGACCCGTCCCGCTGACATGGTCCGGGCATAAAAAAAGCCCCGGTCACTAGAACCGGGGCTTTCTGTCGGGACTGTCGGACGGGTCAGCTGATCCGGGCCAGCAGGTCCTCGAGCGATTTCTTGGCGTCGCCGTAGAACATCCGCGTGTTTTCCTTGAAGAAGAGCGGGTTCTCGATGCCCGAATAGCCGGTGCCCTGCCCGCGTTTGGACACGAAGACCTGCTTGGCCTTCCAGCATTCCAGAACCGGCATGCCGGCGATGGGGCTGTTGGGATCGTCCTGCGCGGCCGGGTTCACGATGTCGTTCGAGCCGATGACGATGGCAACATCCGTGTCCGGGAAATCGTCGTTGATCTCGTCCATTTCGAGCACGATGTCGTAGGGCACCTTGGCCTCGGCCAGAAGCACGTTCATGTGGCCGGGCAGACGGCCCGCGACCGGGTGGATCGCAAAGCGCACCGATTTGCCCTGCGCGCGCAGGCGACGGGTCAGTTCAGCCACGTTCTGCTGAGCCTGCGCCACCGCCATGCCGTAGCCCGGAATGATGATGATGCTGTCGGCCTCGTCCAGCGCGTTGGCCACGCCGTCGGCGTCGATCGCAACCTGTTCGCCATCCACCGCCATTTGTTCGCCGGCCGCGCCGCCAAAGCCGCCCAGGATCACGGAGATGAAGCTGCGGTTCATCGCCTTGCACATGATGTAGGACAGGATCGCACCGGAGGACCCGACAAGCGCGCCGACGACGATCAGAAGATCATTGCCGAGGCTGAAGCCGATGGCCGCCGCCGCCCAGCCGGAATAGCTGTTGAGCATGGAGACCACGACCGGCATGTCCGCCCCGCCGATGCCCATGATCAGGTGATACCCGATGAAGAGCGCCAGCAGGGTCAGCAGGACCAGCGTCCAGCTTCCGGCGTCGCTCATGTACAGGACGGCCAGCAGCAGCGACAGCCCGGCGGCGGCCGCGTTCAGCAGGTGCCCGCCGGGCAGTTTCTTGGCCGACGTGTCTACCTTGCCCGCCAGTTTGCCGTAGGCGATCACCGAGCCGGTGAAGGTCACGGCGCCGATCCAGATACCGAGCATCAGTTCGACGCGCAGGATGCCGATCTCGACGCCCGATTTCTTGGCAATGAGCTGTCCGAAGGATGACAGCCCGTCGTGGATCTCCTTGGGCAAGCCGATGGCCGTGTACCCATCCTCGCCGACCGCGCCGAGAACCAGCCCGTTGGCGTCGTAGATGTCAGCGACGTTGTTGATCATAATGTCGGCATTGAAGCCGACAAAAACCGCCGCGAGGCCAACGAGACTGTGCATGATCGCCACAAGCTCGGGCATCTGGGTCATCTGCACGCGCATTGCGAGCTGATATCCGACAGCCGCGCCCAGCGCGATGAGCACGAGCGAGACGATGAACAGCCCCTGCCCCGGTCCGATGAGAGTCGCGACAACCGCAATGGCCATCCCGGCGATGCCGTACCAGACGGCACGCTTGGCGCTTTCCTGTCCGCTCAGCCCGCCGAGCGACAGGATGAAGAGAACCGCTGCGACCGCATAGGCCGCGATGGTGAATCCGAATTCCATGATGCCTGCCCCCTTAGGATTTCTGGAACATGGCGAGCATGCGCCGTGTCACGAGGAAGCCGCCGAAGATGTTGATCGAGGCCATGAAGATACCCAGCGCCGCCAGAAGCGTGATCAAGAGCGAACTTGACCCAATCTGGATCAGGGCACCGAGAATGATGATCGAGGAAATCGCGTTGGTCACCGCCATGAGCGGTGTGTGCAGGCTGTGTGCCACACCCCAGATCACCTGGAATCCGATGAACACCGAGAGAAGGAACACGATGAAGTGCTGCATGAAGCTGGCCGGGGCGATCAGCCCGACGCCAAGCACCAGCGCCGCCCCGATGGCCAGAAGCGTGACCTGTTGCTTGGTCTGCGCCTTGAAGGCGGTGATTTCCTGTTCGCGCTTTTCCTCGGGCGTCAGTTCCTTGACCTTTTCCTTGGGCTGGGCGGCAATCGCTTGCACCTTGGGAGGGGGTGGCGGGAAGGTCACCTCTTTTTCATGCGCGATGGTCGCGCCGCGGATCACGTCATCTTCCATGTCGTGCACGATCTGCCCGTCTTTTTCCGGGGTCAGGTCGGTCATCAGGTGGCGGATGTTGGTTGCGTACAGGTTGGACGACTGCGTGGCCATGCGGCTGGGGAAATCGGTATAGCCGATGATCGTCACACCGTTGTCGGTGACGATCTTTTCATCCATCACGGTGAGTTTGCAGTTGCCACCCTTTTCCGCGGCCAGGTCGATGATCACCGATCCGGGCTTCATCGCCTCGACCATGTCCTTGGTCCAAAGCTCGGGCGCTTCGCGGTTCGGGATCAGGGCCGTGGTGATCACGATGTCCATCTCGGGGGCCAGTTCGCGGAATTTCGCAAGCTGTGCCGCGGTAAATTCCGGCGAGGACACAGACGCATAGCCGCCCGAGGCGGAGCCATCCTGCTGGTCTTCCTCGAAATCGAGAAAGACGAATTCCGCGCCCATCGATTCGACCTGTTCGGCGACTTCGGGGCGCACGTCGAAGGCATATGTGATCGCCCCCAAGGAGGTCGATGTGCCGATGGCGGCAAGGCCTGCGACGCCCGCGCCGACCACCAGAACCTTGGCGGGCGGCACCTTGCCGGCTGCGGTGATCTGGCCGGTGAAGAAGCGGCCGAAGTTGTTGCCCGCCTCGATCACGGCGCGGTAGCCCGCGATATTGGCCATCGACGACAACGCGTCCATCTTCTGGGCGCGGCTGATGCGCGGCACCATGTCCATCGCGATGACAGAGGTGCCCTGATCGGCGGCTTGCTTCATCAGGTCCTCGTTCTGGGCGGGCCAGAACATCGAGATGAGAAGCTGCCCCTCGCGCGATTTCTTCAGCTCGGCCTCGGTGGGCGGGCGCACCTTGGCCACCACATCCGCGGCTGTCCAAAGTGCGGCGGCGGTTTCGGCAACCTCGACACCGGCCTCTTGGTAGGTTGCGTCATTGTACCCTGCGGCGTCCCCCGCACCGGTTTCGATGATGCAGTCATACCCCAGCTTTTGCAGCTGACGGGCGGAGTCCGGGGTCATGGCAACGCGTGCCTCCCCCTTCATCACTTCCTTTGGCGTCCCGATTTTCACCTGAACCGTCCCCCTTTTGCTTCGTTCCGAAGTGCCGTTGCGGCAGTTAGTTTGTCGGCGATGGGTCTACAAGGCAGACCTGAGGCGCACAATGCTCCCACCGTAAACCGCTGATCTAGAACAGTTGGGCACCAACGGCTAGAGCCAACGACGTGTTTGTTTCTCGTAGCGCGCAAAATCCGCACGAAAATTTCGCCGCAAGCGCTTTTCTTCCGCCAGGATGAAATGTTTTTCGGTCCACCAGACGAAAAGCGGAATCAACGGGAGCGATAGCACCGCGTCCCAGTAAAGGATCATCCCTGTCAGGATCAGCGAATCAGCGAGGTAGATCGGGTTGCGCGAGCGTTTGAAAATGCCGCTGGTGACAAGGGTGTCGGGTGTCTCGTGGGGCATGATCGTGGTGCTGTGGCGGCGCATTTCATAGGCGGCCAGCCCGATCAGGACGATCCCTCCGCCCACCAGAAGACCGCCGAGAAGGTCAGCCCAGGCCGGGCCGAAGCTCAGCCCGAAACCGTGGTAGGTCTTTTGCCACCAGGCGATGGCAAGCGCGGCGCAGAGCCAGACAGGCGGGATGTCGATCCATTTCATCATGCAACGGGCATAGCAAAGCCCGCTGCCCGGCGCGAGGCTGGTTGGATGGACAAAAAGCCGCTTGGGGCGCGGCGGTGCGTTACATCTTGATGCAGCCGAGGATCTCGTTCTTGGGGATGCGCGCCACCATCACGCCGCCCTTGACGCGCTTGACGTGGTACCCGTAGCCCCGCATCCGGAATTTCCATTCCGCATCCGAGACGGTCTTTTCGCGTTCCGACACTAGAAAGTGCCGCAGTTGGCCCAGATCGGGCCTGGAAGTGGTTTCGGCAAACATGCTGGTCTCCTCATACGCTACCTGCCTGTTTGTGGTCCCGGAATGTGTTCGATTTGCGAACTGAAAACGGTAATTTTCTGAAAGCGAAACAATGTGGATCGCCCGGATCGCGGTGCCGCCTGATTGCCTCCGCCGCGTCACTCAACCCTTTGTTTCGTTGACTGTCGGGGTGCGGTGCACATTGCGCAAACGGGCCTCGCGCCAGGTTATGAAGACCACAGACGCCATGATCACACCACCTCCGAGAATCACCCAGGGATCGGCCGGTTCGGCAAAGAACAGCATCCCGACAAGCACCGACCACACCAGTTGCAGGAAGGTGACCGGCTGCGTGACGGTGACCGGTGCGGCGGCAAATGCCAGCGTCATGGCGTAATGCCCCGCGGTGGCGAAACAGGCGACACCGGCCAACACCGCAAGGTCGGCCAAGTCCGGGGTGACCCAGACAGCGAAAGCGAAGGGGGCCAGCCCGATGGTGACGGTCACCGACAGCAGCGCCACGACGATGCTCGCGGGAAGTTCGCCGGACAGAATCTTGGCGATCAGGTAGCTGCCGGCGAAAAAAAGCGCTGTGCCCAGCATCGCGATATGGCCAAGGTCGAGTTCCCGAAAGCCGGGGCGCAGGATGATCAACGCGCCAACCAGGGCCGCCACGACCGCCATGGCCCGGCGCAGGGCCAGCGTTTCGCCCAGGACGAACACCGCCAGGATCGTCACGTAGACGGGGTTGAGGTAATTCATCGCCGTGACTTCGGCGATCGGGATGCGCGTCATCGCGAAAAACCACAGGATCACACCCAGCGAATGCGCCAACCCGCGCATGGCAAAAAGCTTTTTTTGCCGGGAGGTGAGTCGCACCGCGACCAATTCGCGCCAGACCGGGATCAGGAAGACCAGTCCGATGACGTAGCGCAGGAAGGCCGATTCGGCCGCCGGGATTCTTTGGCCCAGTGTTTTCACAAGCGCCGTGACAGCGACAAAGCACAGGCCCGTCACGATCATCCAGAAGATGCCTTTGACCGGGTTGCTCGTGCTGTCGGGGGAAATCGAGGCGCTCATCCCCGCAATGGACAGAAACGCGGGCAGAAGTGCAAGGGGGGTAGAGACTTCGGGGAAAGGCAAGAGACGACCGGGATACGGCGTCAAGAGCCACGCCCGCAGCGGGTGGCGTCATCCAGGGGTGTGACGGTGCCGACAAAAGGACAGCGCCTTGGTCACATCAGCAGCAGTTTTGCCGCGATGGCCCACATGACCAGCGCGATGACAAGGTCCAGAGCCTGCCACGCCCGCGGCCTTGCAAAGACCGGGGCGAGGAGCCCTGCGCCGTAGCCGAGCGAGAAAAAGAAAACAAAACTCGCGGTCATCGCGCCCAGCGCGAAATTCAATCGGTCCTCGTATTGCGCCGCCACCGCGCCCAGCAGCACGACCGTGTCGAGGTAAACATGCGGGTTGAGCCATGTCAGCGCGAGGCACGTCAGCAACGCGCGCCGCAGCGACCCGGCCGCCCCGGAGGCTTGCATCGCCTGGCCGCCACGCCATGCGTTGCGCAGGGTGCGCGCGCCGTACCAGATCAGGAACGCCGCACCGAAAAGGCGCATCGCCAGTTCCAGGCCCGGTATGGCCCGGGTCAGCGCACCGAACCCCGCGACCCCGGCGGCAATCAGGATGGCGTCGGACAGGGCGCAGGTCAGGCAGACCGCGAAGACATGCGATCGCATCAGCCCCTGCCGCAGGACAAAGGCGTTCTGCCCCCCGATGGCGAGGATCAGCGAAAAGCCGAGAGCGAAGCCGGCCAGCGCCGTCGCCATTCAGAGCGTCCTCCAGCCGATATCCCGGCGGCAGACACCCTGCGGCCAATCGACCTGATCGATCATCGCGTAGGCGCGGTCGCGGGCCTCTTGCAGGGTCGCGCCGCGTGCCGTGGCGTTCAGAACCCGGCCGCCGCTGGCGGTGATCCGGCCGTCCTGTTCCGTTGTTCCGGCGTGGAACATCATCTGGAAACTGTCCTCGGGCAGCGCGTCCAGCCCGCCGATCAGAGTGCCTTTTTCATAGCTGCCGGGGTATCCCTTGGCGGCCATCACAACGGTCATGGCATGGTCGTCGGCCCAGTTCACGCGCGCCTCGGCCAATCGTCCCTCTGCGCAGGCGTGCATCAGGTCAAACGCCTGCGCGCCCAGACGCATCATCAGCGCCTGGCATTCGGGATCACCGAACCGCACATTGTATTCCACGAGGCGCGGCTGCCCGTCTTCGATCATCAGGCCCGCGTAAAGCACGCCCTGATACGGTGTGCCGCGCCTTGTCATTTCTTCCATCGTCGGCGTGATGATTTCTGACAGTGCCTTGTCGGCGATGGCGTCGGTCAGCACAGGCGCGGGGGAATAGGCCCCCATGCCGCCAGTGTTTGGCCCGGTGTCGCCCTCGCCCGCGCGCTTGTGGTCCTGTGCCGTGCCGATCGGCAGAACATCGGTGCCATCGCAGAGCACGAAGAACGACGCCTCTTCGCCTCTCATGACTTCCTCGATCACCACTTCGGCCCCGGCGCCGCCGAAGGCGCCACCGAACATGTCGTCGATGGCGGCCTCGGCCTCAGCCACCGTCTCGGCGATGATCACGCCCTTGCCCGCGGCCAGACCATCGGCCTTGACGACGATCGGCGCGCCCTCGCGGTGCACATACGCCTTGGCGCTGGCGGCGTCGGTGAAGTGGCCATAGGCGGCGGTGGGCGCGCCGGCCGCGTCGCAGATTTCCTTGGTGAAGGCTTTGGAGGCTTCGAGCTTTGCCGCCGCCTGCGAGGGGCCGAACACCAGCAGCCCCGCATCGCGCAAACGGTCGGCGACGCCGGCGGCCAATGGCGCCTCGGGACCTATGATCACGAATTCGATGTTGTTTTCCACGGCGAAACTGGCCACCGCGCCGCCGTTTTCGATGTCCAGCGCGGCGCAATCGGCAATCATGGCGATTCCCGCGTTGCCCGGCGCAACGATGAGCTTGTCGCATTTGGGGTTCTGCATCACCGCCCAGGCGAGGCTGTGTTCGCGCCCACCGCCTCCTAGGATGAGAATATTCATGGGCACGCTCCGTCTTCACCTTCGGTTGCAGGCGTTCTAGGATCGCCGCCAGAGAAGCGCAAGCGAGGCTGCATGTCAGACCTGATCGACGATCCCCGGCCCGGGCAGAACCTGCCGGAATATTCCGTGACCGAAGTCTCGGGGGCGGTGAAGAAAACGTTGGAAGGCGCATTCGGCCGCATCCGCGTGCGCGGCGAGGTCGGGCGTGTGTTCACCGCACGCTCGGGCCACCTCTATTACGACGTGAAAGACGACCGCAACGTGTTGGCCTGCACCACGTGGAAGGGCCAGGTGTCGAACCTGTCGGTGGTCCCCGAGGAGGGGCTGGAGGTTGTCGTCACAGGGCGCATGACCTCGTTCGGCGGGCAGTCGAAATACAACCTGAATGTCGATGAGGTGACCGTCGCGGGCGAAGGCGCGTTGATGGCGATGCTGGAAAAGCGCAAGAAGGCCTATGCAGCAGAAGGCTTGTTCGACGCCGGTCGCAAGCGCAGGCTGCCCTATCTGCCGGATATCATCGGGGTCATCACCTCGCCCTCGGGCGCGGTGATCCGCGACATCCTGCACCGGCTGCGCGACCGGTTCCCCCGCAAGGTCCTGGTCTGGCCCGTCGCCGTGCAGGGCGCCGCCTGCGCGCCGGATGTGGCGCAGGCGATTGCCGGGTTCAACGGGCTCACGTCCGGTGGCGCCCTGCCGCGCCCGGACCTGTTGATCGTGGCCCGGGGAGGCGGCAGCATCGAGGATCTCTGGGGGTTCAACGAGGACGCCGTGGTCCGCGCCGCCGCAGCGTCGGAGATCCCGTTGATATCGGCCGTGGGGCACGAGACGGACACGACCCTGATCGACCATGTGGCGGACCAGCGGGCCCCGACGCCGACGGCGGCCGCGGAGATCGCGGTGCCGGTGCGGCTGGACCTGTTGGGCTGGGTCGGCGACCAGCACGCGCGGATGGCGCGCGCGGTATCGCAGCGCATGCAGACCCGCGACCAGCGTCTGCGCGACATGGCGCGCGCCCTGCCCCGGCCGGACATGCTGCTGTCGGGGCCCACGCAGCGGCTGGACCTGATGTCGGACCGGCTGCCGCGCGCGCTCACCCGGTCGGTGGACCTGCGGCGGGGGCGCCTGATCGAAGCCGCCGCATCGCTCCGGCCCTCGCTTTTGTCGCGCGGCCTGGCCGAACAGCAGCGGCGATATGACCAGACCGGGTCACGTCTGGCGCCGGGCCTGTCGCGCGTTGTGGACACCAAGCGCGAGGCGCTGGCCCGGCGGGCGGACCGGCTCAACGTGAGCCAGATCAACCGCGATCTGGCCACGCGGCGCGAGCGGTTCGAGGCACTGGCGCGGCGTTTGTCGGGTGCGGGCCAGGCGCAGGTGCGCGATTGGCGCACGCGGCTGGACGCGATGGAGCGGCTGCGCGAAACCCTGGGCTACAAGGAAACACTGAAGCGCGGCTATGCGGTGGTGCGCGGCGATGACGCGGTGGTCACCCGCAAAGAAACCGCTGCGACCGCCAGCGTGCTGGAAATCGAATTTGCCGATGGGCGTTTGAAACTGGGCGCCGCGGCCGCCACGGGGGCCAGGCCAGCGGCCAAACCCAAGCCGAAACCGCCGGAACAAGGGTCTCTTTTTTGAGGCCGGGTGACCGGCACGCGTTTTCGAAAACGCGTGCAAGAGCCTTCGAAGGCTCTTGCCCCACCCCGACCCGCGCTCTAAGCCCCAAAGTATGAGAACACTCTTTCTTGGCGACATCATGGGCCGCGCCGGCCGCGCCGCGATCACGGAGCGCCTGCCGGCGCTGCGCCAACAGCTGAATGTGGATTTCTGTGTCGTCAACGGCGAGAACGCATCGAGCGGCGTCGGCCTGTCGGGGGCGCATGCCAAGCTGATGCTCGATGCCGGGGTCGACTGCCTGACGCTTGGCGATCATGCGTTCGACCAGAAAGACATGCTGTCCTTCATCGAAAGCGAAACGCGGATCCTGCGACCTTTGAATTTTGCAAAACAGGCGCCGGGGCGCGGGCACCGGATGTTCACCGACCGGCGCGGCCGCAAGGTTCTCGTGCTCCAGGTGCTTGGACAAGTGTTCATGAAACGCGCCTTCGACGATCCTTTCTCGGCGGTGGACGCGGTGCTCAGGGCGCACCCCTTGGGCGGGCAGGCACAGATGATCCTTGTCGACATGCATTGCGAGGCGACCTCCGAAAAGATGGCCATGGGCCATTTCTGCGACGGCCGCGCCAGCCTGGTCGTCGGCACCCACACCCATGTGCCCACCGGCGATGCCCAGGTCCTGCCCGGCGGCACCGGATACCTGACAGATGCCGGGATGTGCGGCGATTACAACTCCGTGATCGGGATGGAAAAAACCGAGCCGATGCGCCGTTTCGTGACCGGCATGGGCAAAGGCCGGTTCCAGCCTGCACTTGGCGACGCGACCCTGTCGGGCGTTCTGGTCGAGACCGATGACCGGACCGGGGTCGCCAGCGCGATCCACATGATCCGCGACGGCGGGCGATTGCAGCCAGCCGCCCCATGACCCGCGCGGTCCCGCTTCTGGTGCTTGTCCTGTCCGGCGCGGCCTGGGGGGCAACGCAGCCTCTTGCGAAGACCGCCGTCAGCGAAGGTTACCGCCATTTCGGCATCCTGTTCTGGCAACTGGGCCTGAGCGGTGCCGCTCTCTGGTTGCTTTGCGCGCTGCGCGGCAAGGGTCTTCCGATGTCGCGGCGCGATCTTGCCCTCTATCTCGTGCTGGCGCTGATCGGCTCTGTTCTGTCGGGCATATCATCGTATTCGGCGGCAGTGCACCTGCCGTCCGGAGTGCTGTCGATCCTGCTCAGTTCAGTTCCGATGCTGGCCTTCCCGATCGCGCTTTGCCTCGGGCTCGAACGGTTCTGCCGGCGCAGGCTGGCCGGGCTGAGCCTTGGCTTTGCGGGCATCTGCCTGTTGATCCTACCGGAGGCAAGCCTGCCGGCGTCGGTTCCGACCTTGTGGGTATTCGTGGCGCTGATCTCGTCGCTGTTCTACGCGCTGGAAAGCAATGTCGTCGCCCGCTGGGGCCTGGGCGATCTCGACGCGGTTCAGGCCCTGTGCGGCGCGTCCTTGCTGGGTTCAGTGATTTCGCTTCCGCTTGCGGTTGCGTCCGGTCAGTTCATCGACCCGCGTGGCCCGTGGGGGGCACCCGATCACGCGATCATGGCCGCTGCGCTACTGCACGCGGGGGCTTACACGGGCTACGTCTGGCTGGTCGGCCGCGCCGGGCCGGTCTTTACCGTGCAAGTGGCCTATTTCGTGACGCTTTTCGGCGTCACCTGGGCCATGGTTTTTCTTGGTGAAAGCTATTCGCGCTGGTTCTGGGCGGCGTTGGCGCTGATGCTGGCCGGTGTCGTTCTGGTGCAGCCCCGGCCCAAGGCGGGGCTTGTTGCCACGGCCTAACCCGGTCACATTCGGTCCAGCTCATGAAGGGAGTGTGACGTGCTCACAGCGCTGTTCGATCTGAACCAGACCACGCAGGCGCTGCTGGCGCTTGGCACCGTGGTCGTGATGTTCGCGCTGTTCGTGCGTGAAGCCTACCCGACCGAGGTTGTGGCCATCGGGGGCGTGGCCTTCCTGTTGGCGACAGGGGTGTTGCCCTATTCCGATGCGCTCGACGTGCTGTCCAACCCGGCCCCCTGGACCATTGCGGCGATGTTTCTTGTGATGGGGGCGCTGGTGCGCACCGGGGCCTTGGCCGCCTTCACCACCGCCGCCCAGGCGGGCGTCGAGAAACGTCCGCGAACCGCGATGGCGGGAATCCTGGGCGTCGTTATCCTGGCGTCTGCCTTCATGAACAACACGCCCGTGGTCGTGGTTATGTTGCCGCTTTTCGTGCAATTGTCCAAGACGCTGGGCGTGGCCCCGTCAAAATTGCTGATTCCCCTGAGCTATGCCGCGATCCTGGGCGGGACGTTGACCCTGATCGGCACATCGACCAATCTGCTGGTCGACGGGGTTGCCCGCACGCAGGGGCTAGCGCCGTTCACCATATTCGAGGTCACACCGCTGGCGGTGGTGCTGATCGCCTGGGGCATGGTCTATCTCTGGGCCGTCGGTCGGTTCCTGCTGCCCGAGCGGACCAGCATGGCGGCCATGCTGTCGGACCGGTCGAAGATGAAATTCTTCACCGAGGCGGTGATCCCGCCCGACAGCAACCTGATCGGGCGCAATGTGCTGGGCGTGCAGCTTTTCAAACGCGACGGGGTCCGGCTGATCGACGTGATCCGCGGCGATGCCTCCTTGCGGCGCAACCTTGACGAGGTGGAGCTTCGGGTCGGGGACCGCGTGGTGTTGCGCACCCATATCACCGAGCTCCTCAGTCTGCAGTCCAATCCCGAACTGCGCCGGGTCGATCAGCTTTCGGCGGTGGAAACGACAACCGTCGAGGTGCTGATCACGCCGGTCTGCAAGATGGTCGGGCGCCGCCTCGGCGCGATGCGCCTGCGGCGGCGCTACGGTGTCTACCCGCTCGCGGTGCACCGGCGGAATCAGAATATCGGGCGCCAGCTCGATGATCTGGTGGTCCGCGTGGGCGACACGCTGCTGCTCGAAGGGGCGCCAGAGGACATTCAGCGCATGGCAGAGGATCTGAACCTCGTCGATGTGGCAAAGCCGTCAGCCCGCGCCTATCGTCGCAGCCACGCGCCGGTTGCCATTGCCGCCTTGGCGGGCCTGGTGACCCTCGCGGCGTTCGGCGTGGCCCCGATCCTGTCACTGGCCATCATCGCGGTGGCGGTGGTCCTGCTGACCAAATGCGTCGATTCGGACGAGGCGTTTTCCTTTGTCGAGGGGCAGTTGCTGGCGTTGATCTTTGCCATGCTCGCCATCGGCGCGGCACTGGAGGCGTCAGGCGCGGTGACGATGATCGTCGAGGCGATGGCCCCCTACCTGATGAACCTGCCCCCCTGGGCCGTGGTCTGGCTGATCTACCTGTTGACCAGCGTGTTGACAGAACTGGTCAGCAATAACGCCGTGGCGGTCGTGATTACGCCAATCGCCATCGGTCTGGCCCAGACCATGGGGTTCGATCCTCGCCCGCTGGTTGTGGCCGTGATGGTGGCGGCGTCCTGCGCCTTTGCGACACCGATAGGCTACCAGACCAACACGCTGGTCTATGGCCCCGGCGGCTACGCGTTTGCGGATTTCCTCAAGGTCGGGGTGCCGCTGAACCTGAGTGTGGGGATCCTGGCCTCGACACTGATCCCGGTGATCTGGCCGCTGTGATGCGGGGGCCAAGGCGCTTCGAAGCGCCTTGGCAAGCGGTTTCGAAACCGCTTGCCCATCCCCGCCGTGGCGCGCCACGGCCCGGCGCAGGATAACGGGCGGTACGGTGACATGGCTGGCCTCGGACTGCAGTCGCAAATCGAAAACAGCGCATTGTTCAAAGGGTCCGCAATCACGGCGCGGACACAGGCTGTGAAAAGGCAACTTGTTCCCGCCCTGCCTTCTGCGCTAAGGACCGCCACATCTCTGGGCACCCGAAACGCAAGGACAGTTCATCATGGCCGGCCATTCCAAATGGGCAAACATCCAGCACCGCAAGGGTCGTCAGGACAAGATGCGGGCCAAGCTGTTTTCAAAACTCTCCAAGGAGATCACCGTCGCCGCCAAGATGGGCGACCCCGATCCCGACAAGAACCCGCGTCTGCGCCTCGCGGTGAAGGACGCCAAATCGCAGTCCATGCCCAAGGACAACATCGAACGCGCCATCAAGAAGGCGTCGGGCGGCGAGGGTGAGGATTACGAGGAAATCCGTTACGAGGGCTACGGGCCGGGCGGCGTCGCGGTGATCGTCGAGGCGATGACCGACAACCGCAACCGCACCGCGTCTTCCGTGCGGTCGACCTTTACCAAGAGTGGCGGCAATCTGGGCGAGACCGGATCCGTCGGTTTCATGTTCGACCGCAAGGGCGAGATCACCTACCCCGCCGATGCAGGGGACGCAGACACGATCATGATGG
Organism: Marivita sp.; assembly: GCF_020055675.1. Classification (GTDB taxonomy): domain Bacteria; phylum Pseudomonadota; class Alphaproteobacteria; order Rhodobacterales; family Rhodobacteraceae; genus Marivita. Next base: position 13,105 of record NZ_JAIPUS010000015.1, on the reverse strand, counting down.
CCGCCATCGAGGCAGGTGCCGAGGATGTCGAGAGCGGCGAGGACGGCCACGTGATCTGGTGTGCAGACACGGACCTGAACGACGTGTCCACCGCACTGGAGGCGGATCTGGGTGAGTCGGAGTCGACGCGGCTGGTCTGGAAACCAACCACCACGACCGAGCTTGACCTGGACGGGATGCAATCGCTGATGAAGCTGGTCGATGCGCTGGAAGACGATGACGATGTGCAACGGGTGACGACGAATTTCGAGGCCAGCGACGAGGTCATGGCGCAACTCGAGGAGTCATGAGCGCGACGGGCGTTCGAACGCCCGTCCGCATTTTCGAAAATGCGGGTCAAGCGCCTTCGAAGGCGCTTCCCGCTCAACGGGGCCGCGCGCGCTCTATGTCCGTCGGCACATAGGCGCCCGGCACACGCCGAGACAGCGCTATCCCGCCGAATGTCACGGCAACATGTCCCGCCAATCGGCACTTGCCAGCACCGTCTCTTGCCTGTGCCCGCAGTCGCACAGGCGGCTGGAGGTATACGCGCAACAGGTGCGATGATTCGTGACCGCGCTCAAACTCGCCACGTCACGTCACGCAGACGTGCCGGCTCTGCACGCAAGGGGTCTCGTGTCACAGGCGCCAGCACGCGGAATCGCATACCGACGACCGGTGTGGCCACCTTGCTTGCCAAGGCCCCCCAACAGACGCCGGGCGCGCATCGATCGGCGCGGCGCCTGAACCCTGTCAGATCTGCTTTTCGGGCATCTGCACCACGAGGCCATCCAGCGCGTCCGACACCTTGAGCTGGCAGGTCAGGCGCGAGCGTTCGGGATTCGGTTCAAAGGCGAAATCAAGCATGTCGTCTTCCATGTCTTCCTTCGCGGGCAGCTTTTCCACCCAGTCTGGATGCACATAGACATGACAGGTCGAACAGGCACAGGCGCCGCCGCAATCCGCCTCGATTCCCGGGATGCCGTTGTCCCGCGCGCCTTCCATAACGGTCAGACCGTTGGCCACGTCCACGACATGCTCTGTGCCGCCATGCTCAATATAAGTGATCTTCGCCATGCCACCGAACTCCGTCTTTTTGATCGTGACACAGGTAGTCTGCCTGTGCCGCGGCTGCCAGCCCCTTTTTCCACCGAATCCTTTCGGCGCATGCCGGGGGACCGGCCTGTTTCGAAGGTCCCCGACAGATCATGCATCTGTGCATGGTTGGGGCTTGCGCACCCACACCCATGTTCTATCTTTGTTCCATGCGCATTGTCTCTGCCTCATATCCCGACGCCGGTTGGCCGCGCCCCCCGTCCTGCCTGACCGCCTCGCAGCTGCGCGGGCCGCCGGAGAATGCGCGGATCGCGGTCGCAGGGCTGGTGATCCTGCGGCAGCGGCCCGGGACGGCGAAAGGTGTGATCTTTCTGACGCTGGAGGACGAAACCGGCACGGTCAACATCATCGTCTGGCGGAAGATCTATGAAAAGTTCCGCCGCGCGGTCATCGCGGGGCGTATGCTGCGGATCACGGGGCGGCTGCAAAGCGAAGGCGACGTGATCCATGTCATCGCCGAGGAGATCGAGGATATCTCGCCGCTGCTTGATGAGCTTCTTGCCGCGGCACCAGAGACGCTTTCGCCGGAGCCGCAAACAGGCTAAAGCTCTCGGGCAAAGAGAAACAGGCAGCAGGCGCACATTTTCAGTGACCCGTCCTTCGTCAGAGATCCGGGGCTTGTGGTCCGCGGCCTTGTGGTCCTTGGCCGTATTCGGCCTGTCCGGCTGTGTCGGACCGCACGGCCCTGGCGCGGATGCGGACCAGGTCACGATCCCGGATTTCGCCTCGGCCCAGATCGCCCCGCCCCCCGGTGTTTCCCCGGATAGCTGCTGGGTCCGCGACGTGGCCCCGGCCGAGCTGGAAACCGACACGCGCCAGATCGAGGTCGCCCCGGCGCGCCATGCCGCCGATGGCAGCCTGATCAGCCACGCCCGGTTCCGAACCGAAACCGCGCAGGTGATCCTCCGCGAGCGCGAGAAGCTGATCTTCGAAACCCCCTGCCCCGAGGCCGTGACGCCCGACCTCGTCTCGACCCTGCAGCGCGCGCTCGAGGCCCGAGGGCTGTACCGGGGGCCGATCAACGGCGTGATGGATATGCCGACCAAGCGCGCCCTGCGCCGCTACCAAAGCGCGCGCGGCTTGCCGAGCGGGCTGCTTTCGATACAATCGGCACGTGGCCTGGGTTTGTTGGCAACTCCGCGCGATCAGCTCTAGCGGATCCGACTCGGCGCGACGGGCAAGTTTGCATCAAAGGGTTTGCAGGTTTGCAAAACCTCGCGATGGATACTGCCCATCTGCATAAATGCGGGGGTTTTGCAAAAGTTTGCAAGCCGGATGAGGCATATCTGCAAAGTTTTGCGGCCTTCTGCCGCGCGCATGATCCCAAGACTTGCCGCAGCGGCATCCGCGCCCTACGCCGGGGGCAACACGCAAGAGGAGGAGATCGGGATGGGGTACAAAGACGTTTACGAAAGCTGGAAATCCGACCCAGAGGGGTACTGGATGCAGCAGGCCGAGGCCATCGACTGGGACCAGAAACCCAGCAAGGCACTGTTCGAGGTCGGAGAGCATCTCTACGAATGGTTTGCCGACGGCCTGACCAATACATGCTGGAACGCGGTCGATCGCCATGTCGAGGCCGGGCGTGGCGGGCAGGTCGCGATCATCCATGACAGCCCGATCACCGGGACATTGCACAAGATCACCTATGCCGATCTGCGCAATCGCGTGGCCCGCCTGGCCGGCGCGCTGCGGGCCAAGGGCATCGAAAAAGGTGACCGCGTCATCATCTACATGCCGATGGTGCCCGAGGCGCTCGAGGCCATGCTGGCCTGCACCCGGCTGGGTGCGATCCATTCCGTGGTCTTCGGCGGGTTTGCCGCCAACGAACTGGCGGTGCGAATCGACGATGCCAAACCCAAGGCGATCATAGCCGCGTCCTGCGGGCTCGAGCCGGGGCGCGTGGTGCATTACAAGCCGCTGCTGGACGGGGCCATCAAACAGGCCAGCCACAAACCCGACTTTACCGTCATCTTCCAGCGCGAGCAGGAAGTCGCCAAGCTGAACGACGGTTATGATTTCGACTGGCACGGCTTCCAGTACGGTGTCGAACCGGCGGACTGCGTGCCGGTCGCGGGCAACCACCCGGCCTATATCCTCTATACCTCCGGCACCACCGGCGCGCCGAAGGGGGTTATCCGGCACACTGGCGGCCACCTTGTGGCGCTGAACTGGACGATGAAGAACATCTACAATGTCGATCCGGGCGACGCGTTCTGGGCGGCCTCGGATGTGGGCTGGGTCGTGGGCCACAGCTATATCTGCTATGCGCCGCTCATTCACGGCAACACCACGGTGGTTTTCGAAGGCAAGCCGGTGGGCACACCGGATGCCGGGACGTTCTGGCGGGTGATCTCCGAGCACAACGTGCGCAGCTTTTTCACCGCCCCCACCGCGTTCCGCGCAGTCAAGCGGGACGACCCCAAGGGCGAATTGATCAAGCAGTACGACATTTCCTGCCTAAACGCGATTTACCTCGCCGGGGAGCGCGCCGATCCCGACACCATCGAATGGGCCATGGCCGTCAGCGGCAAACCCGTTTATGACCACTGGTGGCAGACGGAGACCGGCTGGACCATTGCCGGATATCCCGTCGGGATCGAGGAATTGCCGGTCAAGATCGGATCTCCGGCGGTGCCGATGCCGGGCTACGACGTGCAGATCCTCGACGAAGCGGGGCAGCCGATGAAGCCGGGCGAGCTGGGCGCGATTGCCGTCAAGCTGCCCCTGCCCCCTGGCACGCTGCCCAATCTCTGGAACGCCGAGGACCGGTTCCGCAAATCCTATCTCGCGCATTTCCCCGGCTATTACGAAACCGGCGATGCGGGCATGATCGACGAGGACGGCTATCTTTACATCATGGCGCGGACCGATGACGTGATCAATGTCGCGGGCCACCGGCTGTCCACCGGCGGCATGGAAGAGGTGCTGGCCGCGCATCCGGATGTGGCCGAATGCGCCGTGATCGGGGTGAGCGATCCGCTCAAGGGACAGATGCCGATGGGATTTGTCTGCCTGACCAAGGGGGTCAACCGCGCGCATGAGGAGATCGTGCGCGAATGCGTGACGCTGGTGCGTGACAAGATCGGTCCGGTGGCGGCCTTCAAGCTTTGCGCCGTGGTGGACCGTCTGCCCAAGACCCGGTCGGGAAAAATCCTGCGCGCGACGATGGTCAAGATCGCCGATGGTGCGGAGTTCAAGCCACCTGCGACCATTGACGATCCGGCGATTCTGGACGAGATCGGCGCGGCGTTGCAGGGCTTGGGCTATCCGAAGAGCTGAGGCGGGCCGGATGCGTCCCCGCATCCGGCGTTTCCGTGACCGGACAGGGCCGCGCCGGGGGCGCGGTTGAGGGCGCTGCCCTCAAACTCCCGGGATATTTGGAAAACAAAGAAGGACCGGTCGTGCCACCGGGCGCGCGTGACAGCGCCCGGTGGCCAATTTTCAATGAGTCCGGTTCAATCGGACTCGGTGATCGACAGCGCAACGAAGCGGGGATCGCCGCCGCGGCGCACCAGCAGCAGGATCGACTTGCGCCCTGCCTCGCGGGCTTCGGCGATCCGGTCCTGGAGATCGCCAACCGAGAGCACCTGCGCCTGACCGGCCTCGGTGATGACGTCGCCGGCGCGCAGGCCCTTTTCGTAGGCCTCCGCGGTTTCGTCCACGTCCATCACGGCCAGGCCCTTGGCGTTGTCCGACAGTTCCAGCTGCTCACGGATTTCCGAGTTCAGCGGGCTCAGCGTGAGTCCCATCAAGTCCATCGTTTCGGGCGTTGCGTCTTCGTCCGGGCCGGGCTGCGCGGCGGGCACAGCGCTTTCGGCCTCTTCGCGGCGACCCAGGGTCACCAGCAGTGTCTGGGTCTCGCCATCGCGGTTGACGACAACGCGCACGGATTTGCCGACAGCGGTGTTGCCCACCTGGCGAACCAGCCCACGGGTGTCTTCGACCTCGCGGCCATCAAAGCTGACGATGACGTCACCCGCCTGCATGCCTGCTTCCATCGCGGGGCCTTCGGGGACATCGGACACCAGCGCCCCCTTGGCGGAGGCGAGACCCAGTGCTTCGGCCACGTCTTCTGTCACGTCCTGGATGCGCACACCGAGCCAGCCGCGGCGGGTTTCGCCGAATTCCTGCAACTGATCGACCACGCGAGTGACCACGTTCGAGGCCATCGAGAAACCAATGCCGATGGAGCCGCCATTGGGTGACAGGATCGCGGTGTTCACGCCGATGACGTCACCGTCCATGTTGAAGAGCGGACCGCCCGAGTTGCCCCGGTTGATCGCCGCGTCAGTCTGGATGTAGTCGTCATAGGTCCCGCTGAGCGCGCGGTTGCGGGCCGAGACGATCCCGGCGGAGACGGAAAAGCCCTGCCCCAGCGGGTTGCCCATGGCCATGACCCAGTCGCCAACGCGCGCGGTGTCACTGTCGCCGAAGCTGACAAAGGGCAGCGGCTCGTCGCTTTCCACCTTGAGAAGCGCGATATCGGTATTGGGATCGGTGCCCACAACTTCGGCGGGGAGTTCATCGCCGGCGAAGAATTCGATCGTGATCTCATCGGCCATTTCGATGACGTGGTTGTTGGTGACAATATAGCCGTCTTCGGAGATCACGAAGCCCGAACCAAGCGCGGAGGAGCGCCGCGGCCGGTCGCCGGGCCCGTTGCGCTCTTGGAATTCGCGGAAGAAATCCTCGAAGGGCGAGCCTTCGGGCACGATGCCTTGCGGACCGGTGCGCCCCGCCACGGTTGTCGAGGTGGTGATGTTGACAACCGACGGGCTGATCTTTTCAGCAAGTTCGGCGAAACTTTCGCGGGCTTGCGCAGACAGGGATTGCGCAAGAATGAGGATCATCGACAGGGAGGCCAACCAGAACATGCGTATTGGTGTGACCTGATCCCGTTCGAGTGTTTTTGCCTGTGAGGTCAAGGGAAGCTCCTTCGTCTTTATCCGGGCGTCTTGGGTACGGGGGACACCCGCAGCCGATTTACAGATGTAATGTAGGTGCGCATTCGCAACACGCAAACAGGAAAGCCAAGGATCAAGCGCATGTGACTTGATCGTGATCCAGTTGCCCGGAGGCGCCCGGTCAAAGCGCCTGCAATATCCACAACATGGCGGTGCCGGCGGCGATTGCGGAGACGCCGATGAGGCGGCGCAGATCAAGCGGGACGTCGCGCATTGCTTCCAGCATGCGTTCGATAAGCGAAGGGGCCAGCGCATAGGCCAGCCCCTCGATGATCAGCACCATGGCAACGCCTGTTACCAGCAGGTCAATCAATTCGTCACATCCTCTTCTTCGGTCGGCGCGCTCTCGTTGAGCTCTTCCTCGAGCCGTTCGCGTTCGACTTCGGGAAGATTGGGCGAGATCGTGGCCTCGGGTGCCATATCGCGCAGGCTTTCTATGTCGAAATCCTGTGCCTCGATCTCGCCCAGACCTTCGGCCCGAATGGCCGAGAACATCTGACCGAGGAATCCGCTTTCAGGCGAGAAAACGAGGGTTGAATTTTCCTTGTTCATCGACTGTTCGAGCGCGGCAAGAGACCGGTAGAACGAGAAGAACTCCGGGTTGCTGCCATAGGCTTCGGCATAGATGCGGTTCCGTTCCGCATCTGCCTCGCCTCGGGTGATATTGGCATCCCGTTCCGCGGTCGACACTGTTTCGGTCACGGTCCTGTCGGCGGCGGCGCGTACCCGCTGTGCCGCTTCGTTACCGCGGGCAATCTCATCCGCCGCTTCACGTTCCCGTTCCGCCCGCATCCGGGCGAAGGTGGCTTCCAGGTTCTGCTCGGGCAGGTTTGTCTGCTTGAGCCTTACGTCAACGATTTCAAGGCCCAGGCCCGCCGCACTGGTGCGCGCCTGATCGCGGATGCGCAGGGCGAGATCACGCCGCTGAGGTGAAAGGATCGTGTCGGAGGTCACCTGATCGGCGCCCAGCACCTCGCGGATCTGGGCGTTGAGGACCGAGGACAGACGATCTTCGGCAACGCGGGTGCCGCCGATGCCAACCGCCTGGCGGAACTGGACCACATCGGAAATCCGGTAACGCGTGAAGGCATCGACAACGAGGCGACGGTCATCCGAAGGCGTGACCTCGATCGTGTCGGTATCGAGCGACAGGATGCGACCGTCATAGCGGACCACTTCCTGGATCACGGGGACCTTGAAGCCAAGACCGGGGTCTTCGACCACCTGCTTGATCTGACCGAATTGCAGCACCAGAACCTTTTCGCGTTCGTCCACGATGAACAGAGACGACAGAAAGCCGACGATGGCGATCACGGCAATGGGAAGAAGGAAAGCAGTTTTTCGCATCAGTTCGACCCTCCTGTGCTGGTCGTCTGGCCGGACCGGCGCAGTTCGTTGAGCGGCAAGTAGGGCAACACCCCTTCACCACCAGAGCCACCGGCCTCGTCAAGCATGATCTTGTCGATGTCTCCCAGGGTTCTCTCGATGGTCTCGAGATAGAGGCGCCGCTGCGTGACTTCGGGCGCTTCGTTGAATTCCTGGGCAACCGCGATGAAGCGGCTGGCTTCACCGATCGCCTCGTTGACGACTTGGGCACGATAGCCCTCGGCCACTTCGATGATCTGTGCGGCGGACCCGCGCGATTCAGCGAGAACGCGGTTCGCGTAGGCGTCGGCCTGCCGCTGCAAGCGGTCCCGTTCCTGTTCTGCTGCCTGCACTTCGCGGAAGGCATCGATCACTTCGCTGGGCGGGTCGGCGTTGTCGAGGTTCACACGCACGACGGAGATCCCGCTTTCGTATTCGTCCAGGGTGGATTGAATGTTCTGACGCGCCGTGTCCGCGATCAGACCACGATCCCGGTTGAGAATCGGTGCCAGATTGGTCGCCGCGATAATCTCGCGCATCACCGCTTCGGATACCGCCTGCACGGTCACCTGCGGATCGCGCAGGTTGAACAGCAGTTTCGCCGGATCATTGATGTTCCAGACCACCTGGAAGTCGATGTCCACGATGTTCGCATCCGTGGTCAACATCAGCCCATCGCCGCCGACACCACCGCGACCGCCGCCGATATTTTCAGTCCGCTCGGACGTGACATTGACGACTTCCGCGGTCACGACCGGCCAAGGCGCAAAGTTGAGGCCGGGATTTCCGGTGGACGAGTATTTGCCCAGGAAAAGTTCGACCGACTGTTCTTCCGGACGCACGGTGTAAAAGCTCGAGAACGCCCAGATCGCCACGACGCCGAGTGCGGCCAAGCCAATCGTGCTGCGGTTGAACTTGAAGCCATCGCCGCCACCACCGCCGGTGCCATTGGTGCCGCCGCCATCGCCGCGGCCGCCCATCAGGACGCGCAAGCGCTCCTGACCTTTTTTCATCAGCTCGTCTATCTCGGGGATCTGTGGCTGATTGTCGTCGCCGGGACGACGCCCACCCCCGTTGCCGCCGCGTGGGCGATCATCGCCACGGTTGCCTCCGTTTTGTCCGCCGCCGCCCCATGGGCCGCCACTGTTACCTGCCATCTGGTCTTTCCCCTCTCGGAACCCTAGTCGTGTTAGATACTATCCAGTACCTGTGCGCGACGCTCGGAAATTCAAGCCGTGCGCGTCGGATTGCGCATGGTCACGATCTCTTCCGACATCGTCGGATGGACCGCCACCGTGCGGTCGAAGTCTTCTTTCGTCGCACCCATTTTGACGGCGACTCCCGCCATCTGAATCATTTCCCCGGCCCCGGGCGCGACGATGTGACAGCCCAGCACCTTGCGGGTGGCGGCGCTCACCACCAGTTTCATCAGCACGCGCGCCGGTTTGCCGGCAAATGCGGTGTGCATCGGTCGGAAAGACGTGCAATACACCTCGATCGGCTCCTGATCGCGCGCCGCTTCCTCGGTCAGGCCAACGGTGCCGAATTCCGGTTGGGTAAACACCGCGGATGGAATCAGTGTGTGATCCACCGGTGTCGGGTTGCCGTTGAACACCGTCTCCACGAAAGCCATGCCTTCCCGGATCGCCACGGGGGTCAGGTTGACGCGGTCCGTCACATCCCCGATCGCATAGATCGACGGCACCTTGGTCTGGCTGTAGGCATCGACCTCGATCTGGCCGTTGCGGCCCAGCGTGACGCCGATCTCTTCCAGCCCCATGTCATCGGTATTGGACCTCCGCCCGGTGGCGAACAGCACGGCATCGAAATCCTGCACCCCGCCGCTTGTCGCCTTGACCCGGATCGGGCCACCTCTGGCGTCGTCCTCGGGCTCGTCACCGCCAAACTGGCGCGGCTCGATCGGCATGGCCGGGCCGTCTTGTCCCGCGTCCGGGGTCCGATACATTTCGACGATGTTGGTCCCGGTATGGATGTCGATGCCTTTCTGGCTCATCTCTTCGGCGATCAAGCCGCGCGCCTCTTCATCGAAGCCGCGCAGGATCTGGGCCCCGCGATAGTATTGCGTCACCTCAACACCCAGCCCGTTCAGGATACAGGCGAATTCGCAGGCGATATACCCGCCGCCGACGATCAGGATGGATTTCGGCAATTCCGGCAGATGGAAGATGTCGTCCGAGACGATGCCGAGATGGGCATTTTTCATTTCCGGGCGCACAGGACGTCCACCCGTGGCGACCAGTATGTGCTTGGCCGTGACGGTGTCACCGGTCGACAACTCGACCGTGTGCGGGTCGGCCACCCGCGCCCGGGCATCATAGGTTGTCACACCAGACCCGGCGAGCAGCTTGCGATAGACACCTTCGAGGCGGTCAAGCTCGGTGTTCAGGTGGCCGGAAAAACTCTGCCAGTTGAAATCGCCAGCCGACACGTCCCATCCGTAATGCGCCGCTTCTTCGATCGTGTCGCCGTAGCCGCTTGCAAACACCATGAGTTTTTTCGGCACGCAGCCCCGGATCACGCAGGTGCCGCCGTAACGGTCCTCCTCGGCCAGCGCGACCTTGGCCCCGGCCTCGCCCGCTGCAACACGCGCCGCGCGCACGCCACCCGAACCGCCGCCGATCACGAAAAGATCATAGTCGAAATCGCTCATATATCGTTCCTTAAGACTGCGGGGCAGATATTTGACGCAGATATTTCACAAGGCGACAGAGAATGCCAGAGAGGGATCGCGCGGTTTCGCCGCTGGCCCGTGTCGCTCTTTGCCTGGTGAGCGGCCGGAGGCTGACCTGATGCCGGACACGCCAGCACCGATGAAGCAGCACCACCGGGTCCCGGCGCGTTCGCTTTGAACAACGGCTCTGGCGCCGCTTCCGGATGTCTGGTCAGAGGTCCGAGAACAGGTTGTCACTGTCGGCAAAGCTGATGCGATCTTCGCTTACCGTGCCTTCATTGATGTCGCGGGTTTCGACACGTCCATCGCCATAGCCGATGATCACCTTGTCACACAGGTCAATGAACAGCCCGTTTTCCACCACACCCGGCATCTGGTTCAGCGCCATGGCAAGCTGACGGGCATTGCCGATGCGGACAAGGTGCAGGTCCAGGATGTGGTTTCCCTCATCGGTGCGGAACGGCGTGTCGCCGTTTTGGCGAAGCGTGATCTTGCGGCCCATCACGTCTGCCGAGACCAACAATTCCTCAACCAGCATCTGTGTCGTCGTCCAGCCGAAGGGGATCACCTCGATCGGCAGCGGATAGGCCCCCAGCGTGCCGACCTGCTTGGCCGCGTCAGCGATAACAACCACTTCTTCGCTGGCCGCCGCCACGATCTTTTCGTGCAAAAGCGCGCCACCGCCTCCCTTGATCAGGTTCAGATTGCCGTCAAATTCATCCGCGCCGTCAATGGTGAGGTTGAGCGTCTTGGCCTCGTCCAGCGTGATCACTTCGATCCCGACATCGCGGGCCAGTTCGGCGGTGCGCGTCGATGTCGGCACACCCTTGATGCGCAAGCCTTCGTCGCGGACGCGTTCGCCCAGGTGGCGCACCAGCCATGCGGCGGTCGATCCGGTCCCGAGCCCGACGCGCATTCCATCCTCGACCAGGGCCGCCGCCTGTTTTGCAGCGGTGTATTTGGCTTTGTCGATGGGCGACAATTCTCCGGACATTTGGCAGCTCCCTTGGGCAGGTTCGCAGGCCTTATAGAATGTTGCGGCGCGATGGGCGAGACCGAATCCGAAGTCCAATGCAGCGGATCAGCAAGATAAGGCCAGCATTGCCCGATGCGGACCGCTATCGTTCGGGTTTTGCCCCGTCGGGAAAGGGGACCGGCGGCAGCGTGGAGCTGTCCACCACCGGCGCCTTGGGAAAGAGTATCGGGTAGGCCCGGACGATTGTCGGCAACATGGCCCACGCAAGGACCGTGAGCGCGGCAGCAACCCACGCCATTCTGTTCAGGACAAGTGTCATATGCGGTCCGTTCGGCAGCTTGGATGATCCACTCTTGCCGAAACCGGGTGAACAAAGATTTAAGCGCATCGCTTTTTCACGTCCACCCGCCGCTTTCATCCCTGCAAATGCGCCAGTGACAGGGTAGATCTGCGCAAAAAACACGCGGCCCGGCGCCGCCAGCCGAAGAAAGCGACACGCCACAATGTTTCTGTCAGTCTTCGACATGTTCAAGGTCGGGATCGGCCCGTCCTCGTCGCACACGATGGGGCCTATGGTCGCCGCCAACCGTTTCCTTGACCGTTTGCGGGCCGCGCCATTCAGCGCGGCGGGTGTGAAGGCGTCGCTGCACGGCTCGCTGGCCTTTACCGGCATTGGCCACGCCACCGACCGCGCCACGATCCTCGGGCTGGCAGGCTTTGCCCCCGACACCTACGACCGCGACCGTGCCGATGCCGCAATCGCCCGCATCAGGGACAGCAAGACCGTCACACCGGACGGCCTGCCTGCCCTGCGATTCGACCCCGAACGCGACCTGGCTTTCGATTTTGGCCCGAATTTGCCCGGGCACGCGAATGGCATGATCCTGAGCGCCACGGACGCACAAGGCGACACCATCCTGCAAGAGACGTATTATTCCATCGGCGGCGGCTTCGTGATGACGCAGGCGGAGCTGGACGCGGGCAAGGACACGGAGGATGGCGCGCCGGTTCCCTACCCGTTCAAATCGGCGACCGAGATGCTCGACATGGCCCGGGCCACTGGCCTGACAATCGCGGAGATGAAACGCGCCAACGAGCTGTCTCGCCGCGCGGTATCTGATCTGGAGACGGGGATCCAGCGCCTTTGGGACGTGATGAACGATTGCATCGATCGCGGATTGCACAGCGACGGCATCCTGCCCGGCGGTCTGAACGTGAAACGCCGGGCCAAGGGAATTCATGACAAGTTGCTCGCCGAACGCGGCACAAATCTCAGCCCGCCGCACACGATCAACGACTGGATGAGCGTTTACGCCATGGCGGTGAACGAAGAGAACGCGGCCGGCGGCCAGGTGGTGACCGCCCCGACCAACGGGGCCGCAGGCGTGGTGCCGGCCACCATCCGCTATTACCTCGACCATGTGCCGGGGGCCACGACCAGGCGCATCCCGGAGTTCCTGCTGACCGCCGCGGCCATCGGCGGGCTGGTCAAGTTCAATGCCTCGATCAGCGGGGCCGAGGCCGGCTGCCAGGCCGAGGTCGGCAGCGCCAGCGCCATGGCCGCTTCGGGCCTGTGCGCCGTGCTGGGCGGCACACCCGAGCAAATCGAGAACGCTGCCGAGATCGCGCTGGAGCATCACCTAGGCATGACCTGTGATCCGGTCAAAGGGCTTGTGCAGGTGCCCTGTATCGAACGCAACGGCCTGGGCGCGATCAAGGCGGTCTCGGCGGCCAGCCTCGCCCTGCGGGGTGATGGCCATCATTTTGTTCCACTCGATTCGGCCATCGAGACGATGCGTCAGACCGGTGCGGACATGCACGAGAAGTACAAGGAGACCTCTCTTGGTGGTCTCGCCGTGAACATTCCCAACTGCTAAACAAGGCGCATCGGCGGGAAATCGCGCCGTACAGTTTCCGCCCCGATAATGCGCAGGAGAACGTTGACAGGGCCGAACAACCAACGGTAGCATTCGGTATGACACAGGATCGTCCCACACTCGGAATCGCACT
>NZ_JAIPUS010000073.1 GCF_020055675.1 Marivita sp. | reverse complement strand
TGGTGACGTTATTGGGTGATCCAAGTAGCTTTGATTTCGTCCTCGGAGGAACGCCGTTTGACCCAACAGCCGGCACGACCCAGTCATTCGCTCAAATGGCCTCTACGTTTGGAACAACAATTCCAGCCGATGGCGGACCTGCAAACGCTGCCACAAACACGGGCGCTGTTCAATCAGATGGAAGTATTACAAGCTCAGATCCACTGATGTCTTTGATTGGAATGACCAATCCAACATGGGAAAACGATCACACCATGATGTGAAAGCAGAGTTTGTCGAGCTAGCAACTGTATTTCTTAGGCGGTTTGATTGGCCCATTTCAGGCGAGATTTGCAGAGCGCATTCGCAATCGTGACCAGCTTGCGTGCGACGGCTGTGATGACAACCTTGTGTGGCTTTCCCACGGCGCGCAAGCGGTCAGCGAAGGTTTTTCAGGATCGGGTTGTGATAACTGGCGACGAGGGCCGCCTGGAACATGACGTGTCGTAACTGACGCCGTCCTTCTGCAATGGCGCGCTTACCTCGCATGGCGCCGCTGTCATGTGCGATTGGGGACGTGCGAGCACGGCACGCCTCTTCCGGGCGACAAAGGAAGAAAAAAGCGGGTCAAGGATCTTGAGCGCGATCCTTGTCGTGATCCACCGACTGCGAGCACCTCCGTCGTGCGCGTGACCTCGATCCAGACCCAAACTGAACGAACGCGGCAGGACAGGTCTGCCTGCGGCGCTGAAAATCGCGGTCGTTGCTGCAGGATGACGCCGGTTCACGGCCTGAACCGCCCAAATGGACATCCTCGCACGGCAGTCGCGTCTATCACGAACACAATACGCTTGCGCCACTGGCCCTCTCAGGCGATTTTTACGTTAAGCGGCAGGCCACATGGGGGATGCCCGTTCATGTCATTTTGCGATTGGTTCGAGGTGAAATGGCTTTGTTGACGGCGTGGATACCCTGCCAGATCGGCTTGCTGAACGCGCCATGAGACCGCGATCAAGTCTCACCGAGCAGACGTGCCGTACCTCGGAGTGTGCGCATTGAGACCTTGCCGGTAGCGGGCTGGCCTAATTCGAAATGTCACCGCCGCGCAACCCCGATCATATCGCGAGGGCGGAGGCAGCGCCAACTGTCATGACGGGGACGGCGGAGGCATTCGTAGCGGTGGCCGCTGAGGCCATGCGCCGGGCCGAAGCGCCGCACGGTGCACGCCCGCAACTGTCAGGCATTTGATATGGATCAACGCATTCCACTTTCGGCAGGTGTAGTGATTTCATATTATACCCTGCGGCTCGACCTGCAGACGCGACAACGGCCCATGCCACATGCGCACTGAGAGAGAACCGACATGACCGATCAATTCTTCCGCCCCGCCGGAGACGAATTTCATGCCAACGACGAGATCAGCGGAACCCAAGACCGACCCGACATCGGTGCACTCGCCAATGGCGGCTTCGTCACTGTCTGGGAAAACCGCCCTTTCGACTCCGATGATGCCGGCCTGATTGACGGCATATATGCACGGGTTCATGGGCCGGATGGCACGCCGGTCTCGGATGACATCCTTGTCGGGTCCGCGCAAAGTTTCGCGCGCCCCTCGGTTGACGGGCTGGCCGACGGCAGCTTCGTCGTCGCTTGGGTGCGTTCGAATTCCTTGGAAAGCAATCCGGATTCCAGTTCGCGCGATATCATGGCCCGGCAGTTCTTGGCCGACGGCAGCGCAATTGATGACGAGTTTGTGTTGGCTCAAGGGGCGGTGCCACAGAGAAATGGTGACGGCACGCGCTATGTTGAAGAAGATCATCCATATATCGCTGGACTGCCCGATGGCGGATTTGCAGTTAGCTGGCAGGGAAATTCAGAATGGGTTCCTGACCAAGTGACCTCGTTTGGCATCGGCGCATGGACGAACAACGTGCAGGCACAGATTTACAATGCCGACGCTACCCCGCGCGGGGTAAGGATATCGCTCAATCAAGAAGCAATGTTCGATCAGATCGACCCAGAGCTTGCGCAGCTATCCGATGGTAACTTGGTTGCCGTCTGGACAGGGGCCGGTCGCGATGTCTTTGCCGGCCTCTACAGTGGCGACGGCACGCCAATCACCTCCGACTTCAGGGTCAACAGCTTTACCGAAGACGATCAGCAGTACCCTTCCATCGCGCCGCTGGTTGATGGCGGTTTCGTCGTGGTTTGGGAATCGGAGAATCAGGACAACGGAGATCAACCGCTCTACACATGGGGTGTTTTCGGGCAGCGCTTCGCGGAGGATGGTACGCCAATCGGCGAGGAGTTCCTCGTCAATACCACGATTGAAGGCAATCAGGATGATCCGGAGGTTACCGCCACGCCCGATGGCGGTTTCGTCGTGGCCTGGTCTGAAAATCAGCCGGGCACCTCGGGGGACGAAGTCATGGTCCAGCGTTACGACGCGGATGGCGTTCCGTTGGGCGGTGAGGTCGCGATCGAGGACTTTCCCGACAGCATAACGCAGGCTGCGCAATATCGTCCGGCTGTGGATGCCCTTGAAAACGGCGACGTGGCGCTGGCTTGGGTCGTCTCCGATTCCATCTACGTCGATGAGCGCAGCACAGGTATTTTCGGCCGCGTGCTCGAAACCGACATGATTGCCTCAAGTACAACAACCCTTGATAAGGGCAACTCAAATATCAATGTCGAGGGAACAACCAATCAATTTATAGATTTTGGTGGACTGGACACCTACACATTTCTCAGTCCCCTGAGTGCAAATGTGACAATTGCTGACAATAATCGATCCATAATAAATCTTCTTGAGGGAACTGAAATTACGTCCGCACTATTTCTCGCAGATGGTGTACGATTCGTTATCAATGGCAACATGGTGACGTTATTGGGTGATCCAAGTAGCTTTGATTTCGTCCTCGGAGGAACGCCGTTTGACCCAACAGCCGGCACGACCCAGTCATTCGCTCAAATGGCCTCTACGTTTGGAACAACAATTCCAGC
>NZ_JAIPUS010000072.1 GCF_020055675.1 Marivita sp. | reverse complement strand
AAGGCCGCGCAGATGGCGCGCGACGGACAGGACAGGCTGGCCTCGCTTACCTTGCTGGCCACGCAGGTCGATTTCACCGAACCCGGCGAGTTGCAGCTCTTCATCAGCGAAAGCGAGGTCACGTTTCTGGAAAACATGATGTGGGATCAAGGGTATCTGGATACCAAGCAGATGGCGGGGGCGTTTCAATTGCTGCGCTCGGCCGATCTGATCTGGTCGCGCTACACCCACGACTATCTGATGGGAAAACGCCAGGACATGTTCGACCTCATGGCATGGAACGATGATGCGACGCGCCTGCCCTACCGCATGCACAGCGAATACCTGCGCAAGCTTTATCTGGGGAACGAACTGGCGCAGGGACAATACCACATCGACGACAAGCCGGTGACGCTGGACGCGATCGACGTGCCGCTCTTCTGCGTCTCGACCACCTCGGATCACATCGCGCCGTGGCAGTCGGTCTACAAGCTTCACCTGCTGACCGAGCCGTCGCTCACCTTCGTGCTGACCAGCGGCGGCCACAATGCCGGGATCGTCAGCGAACCGGGGCACAAGGGGCGATCGTTTCACATCCACACCACAGAAAAGGACGATCCTTACATTCCGCCTGAGACGTGGGAAACCGTGGCCGAGCCGCGTGAGGGGTCGTGGTGGCCGGCCCTTGTCGACTGGCTGAACGAACGATCAAGCGGCAAGACGACACCGCCGAAGACGGGCGCCGGCAAGGGCAAATACCGGCCGCTTGAGGATGCCCCCGGCACTTATGTGTTCCAGAAATGAACCCGCCCGACACCATCACAAACCAGCCTTTCGACAGCCTGAAGCCCGGCGACGGGGCACGGATCGAGCGCCGGGTGTCGGTAGGCGACATGCGCGGGTTCACAACCCACGCCGCCGACATTACGGACCACGGCATCGACCGTAAGCTTGCCTCGGACCCGGATTTTCGCGCAGCACTCGCGCAAGGCGGGTTTGCCGTGACCCTGCTGGTCACGCTGATCATTGGCCGGTTTCCGGGCCCGGGCACACGGCTTGACACCCTGTCCGTCGAGTGTTCCGGGGTGCTCAAGCAGGGCGACATGCCGATTGCCGAGGCGACCGTCGCATCGCTCGATGCCAAATCGCGCAAAGTGCAGCTTGACTGCAGGTGTTGTCGCGAAGACGGGACGGTCATCCTGGCGGGCCGGATCGGGGTAATCGTGCCGGACAGACAGGTGTCGCGACCATTCGGTCGTCAGGTCGCGCTTGAGCCGGGGCACGCGCCCGACGGGTTCGAGCATATCGAGGATCTTGCCCGTGACATGGGTCCGGTCCGCATGGCCGTGGTCAACCCCGTCGATGCTCCGTCCATCGAAGGCGCAATCAGCAGCGCGCGCGCGGGGCTGATCGAGCCGGTGCTGTTCGGAGCGGAGAAGAAGATACGCACCGCCGCCGAAGAGGCGCGGGTGGACCTGTCCGGTGTCGATATCCGCGATACGCCGGTCCCGGAGCAAGCGCCGCGCGCGGCGGCGCGCCTTGCCGCCGCGCGCGGCGCTTGGGGGGCTGGACGGGCTGGGTTTCACCGGCGGGGTCGGCGAAAATGCTCCCGGCATACGGGAAGGGATCTGTGCAGAGCTTGGCTGGCTTGGGATCGGGATCGACCGGCAGGCCAATGCTCACGGTAGGTCATGGATTTCGCCCGAGGCAGGAACGGTCGGTGTTTACCTGATTCCCACGGATGAGGAACAGGTGCTTGCTCGCGGTGCCGAAGAGGGTCTGCGGGAATGTGACTGTGCGACAGGCTGACTCCGTCAGGGGTTTCCATCGATTCCCCAGTACTCTCGCAAGGTGGTTATCATCTCATGCGGAAGGTTGTAGTAACGACCGATTTCAGTGTCGCTCAGCCCGTAATCGACCATGGCCGTCAACACCTCTGCCGACATCGGGCCAAGCGCCTCCAAGATGCGATAGGTGTCTTCCATCGTCAATGCGGGCGATCGGTCTTCGAATAGCGAACAATCTTTCATGCCCCCCTCCAAGTCGTGACCCAATTCTGAACAACGATCATGACCCGCGCATTGACCCGGATTAATGAGATCTGTAGCCCGGCATGCCAGTCTCGGTCCCACAGACACGATCTGAGCGTGTCAAGGCAAACAGGAGGCAAGGAAATTAACCATGCTGGTCAGGAAAGTCATGTCCTCACCGGTAATCAGTGCAGAACCTGAAACCACGATCCGCGACGCGGCAGACCGAATGCGCGCGAATGGAGTGGGTGCATTGCCGGTATTTCAGGACCGCAGGCCAATCGGCATCGTGACCGACCGTGATATCGTCATACGCGCGCTGGCCGCGCGGGGCTTCGCCCTTGGGCTGGATACAAGCATCAGGGACATCCTCACGCGCAATATGATCACCTGTTTCGCCGATCAGGACGCGTTCGCAGCTGCGGCACTGATGGGTGAGGAACGGGTCCGGCGTCTGCTGGTAATCGACAGGTCAGGTACGGCTGTCGGCATCCTGTCGGTTGGCGACATTGCCGAACATGTGTCCGAGGAACTGGCCGGACAGGCCCTGGGCGAAATCAGCGAAGCCCGCGCGCGCGACATTCCCGGCTGATATGGGACATCACGCGACCCCGCTGGTGATCTCGTTGCGAAGCGCCGCGATATCGACTTGTGCAAGGTCCGCCAGCGCGGGCAGATCCTGGATCAGGATGTCCATGTGATCGCCGGTCCTGATGACACCGGCCCGGTTCAGACGCCGCAACGTTCGGCAGACATGGACCGATGACAGCCCCGTGAAATCGCCGAGTTTCTGCTGACCGAGCGGCACATGGAATTCGTGGTCACACTGGGTGTCTCCTCCGGACAGGCGTATGCACAGCTCTATGAGGACGTAGGCGAGGCGGGTCTCTGCGCTCGCCTGACCGAGCCTCAACGTGCGTTCCGATTGCCGGGCCTGCGCCGCGATATCGCGCTGTCGTTCAGACTTTCGCAGATCGGCATCTTCCTGAAGCAATTGCGCCCAAGCGGTCTTGTCGATGGAGACGATCACTGCATCGCACAG
>NZ_JAIPUS010000042.1 GCF_020055675.1 Marivita sp. | reverse complement strand
CCCGCCGAGATCAGCATGCCATCGGACAGCAGCCCCTCAAGCGCTTCGATTGCCGAGCCATAGACCTTTTTCATTGCGAAATCCCCTGCTGTTGAACGCCCCGCCGTTTTGGCGCGTCGTGCCTGCTAAGTCAACGCCACGGCCCGTCCATGTCGAAGCCGCCCCAACTTGCGGGGGCCCGGCAGGGGTAACAGGGGTCCGGTTGTTCTTCGCGGTTTCCTGCCCGGTCAGACCAGGCGCACCTGCGTGCCAACCGGCACCAGGGCATAAAGTTCTTCCACGGTTTCGTTGAACAGCCCGATACAGCCATCCGACGAACGCCGCCCGATCTTGCGGGTGTCATGCGTGCCGTGGATCAGGTAAGCTGGCCAATCGAAGTACAGCGCATGGGTGCCCAGGGGATTGTCCGGGCCAGGACCCATCGGCTTCCAATCGGGAAACCGCTCC
This sequence comes from Marivita sp., assembly GCF_020055675.1. Lineage (GTDB taxonomy): Bacteria > Pseudomonadota > Alphaproteobacteria > Rhodobacterales > Rhodobacteraceae > Marivita. Next base: position 16,843 of record NZ_JAIPUS010000042.1, on the reverse strand, counting down.
ATCTGGGACTGCGTGGGTGTCCAGGAGGGCCCTTCCTTCTTGCGCACGATCCGGGTGTACCCGCGCCGGGTCAGCTCATCGGTCTTGGGCACCGAGGTCGGGAAGACCCGGTAATCGCTTCCCTCGGCATTCCAGTAATGCAGCGCGCGCGACACCGTATCGCAGACGATCGCGCCCTTGCCCAGGGTCTCGAAATGATCGCGCCAATCCTGTTGTGCAAAGGACGAGATGTTGCGCCGATTGGAGCCTGTGGCCTCCTGTGCGCGCAGCACCCTGGGCATGGCGACGGCGGCGATCGCGCCACCGACAAGCGCGCGGCGCGAAACGAATGGTCCGGTCATGGGAACTCCTGCTCTGTGGTCCGTTTTTTTTGCACAGGGTGCATGCCCCGCGCCAAAAGGACCAATCACGAAAAGTTCAATCGCTGCTTGCCTGTAACGCCCCGTCGGTTCGGCGCCTATTCAGGGGTAGCCTTCTTTTTCGCGCCCGACGCCTTGGTCGCAGTCTTCTTGGCGGCCGGTTTGCGGGCAGCGGCCTTCTTGGGCGCGGCTGTCTTTGGGGCTGTCTTTGGAGCAGCCTTCTTGGGGGCGGCTTTCTTCTTGCCGCCTTTCTTGGCCGCCTTTTCGGCGATCAGCTTCACTGCGACATCCATCGTCACATCGTCCGGCTCCACGTCCTTGGGCAAGGTCGCATTGACCTTTTCCCACTTGACGTAAGGCCCGTACCGACCTTCCATCACCGCGACGGGTCCGCCATCCTGGGGATGTTCGCCCAGCGTCTTGAGCGGCTTGGCTGCCGCACCCCGGCCGCGTCCCGGATTGGCGCGCTTTTCGGCCAACAGCTCGACGGATCGGTTCATGCCGATTTCGAACACCTCCTGGAATTCCTTGAGATTGACGTAAACCGGCTTTGGCTCGTCGGGCAATTGGTGCATGATGTAAGGACCAAAGCGCCCCAGGTTCGACTTCACCTCGCCGCCATCGGGGTGCATGCCAACGATGCGCGGCAGGGTCAGCAGCGTCACCGCCTTTTCCAGTGTCATATCGTCGGGCGACCATCCGGGCAGGAAATCCCCCTTGGCCTTTGGCAGGCTGGCGCGCGGGGGTTTCTTGTTTTCCGGCGTCGGCTCGCCGCGCTGAACATACGGCCCGAAGCGACCTGACTTGAGCCAGATCTCGTCGCCCTGATCCTCGCCCAGCACGCGCTCCTCGCCCTCGGCCCCTTCGCCGGCGATGGGGCGCGTATAGGTGCATTCAGGGTAATTCCCACAGCCGACAAACCCACCGGTGCGCGACGTCTTGAGGTGCAACTGCCCCTGCCCGCATTTCGGACAGATGCGCGGATCGGTACCATCCTCGCGCGGCGGGTAAAGCTGAGGCGCAAGCGCGTCGTCCAGCACATCCAGAACCTCGGTGATGCGAAGATCGGAGGTTTCGGCAATAGCTGCGGAGAAATCGCGCCAGAAGCGACTCAGGAGCGCCTTGTAGTCGCCCTCTCCCGCGCTGACATGGTCCAGCTCGTCCTCGAGCGCGGCCGTGAAATCATATTCCACGTAGCGTTTGAAAAAATTGAGCAGGAAGATGGTGACGATCCGGCCCTTGTCTTCGGGGATAAGGCGATTCTGTTCCTTGCGGACATATTCGCGATCCTGGATCGTGGTGATGATGCTGGCATAGGTCGAGGGGCGGCCAATGCCCAGTTCTTCCATCTTCTTGACCAGCGTCGCCTCGGTGTAGCGCGGTGGCGGCTGGGTGAAATGCTGATCGGGCGTGATGGCGCGCTTGTCGGCGATTTCGCCCTCGGAGATTTGCGGCAGGCGCTTGTCGTCGTCATCCACCGCCGCGTCGTCGCGGCCTTCCTCGTAGACGCGCAGGAACCCGTCGAACAGAACGACCTGGCCATTGGCGCGCAGCACGACCTGTTCATCGGCGCTGCCGACATCGACAACGGTGCGTTCGAGCCGGGCCGACTCCATCTGGCAGGCCAGGGTGCGTTTCCAGATCAGGTCGTAAAGCTTGCGCTGATCGGGCTCCGACAGCTTGAGCGACTGTGCATCCCGCGCCATGTCGGTGGGCCGGATGCATTCATGCGCTTCCTGCGCGTTCTTCGCCTTGTTCTTGTAAATCCGTTTCTCGCTCGGCACGTAATCGGCGCCATAGCGGTCCTTGATCGCGGCGCGTGCCTGATCGACAGCCTCGGGCGCCATGTCGATACCATCGGTCCGCATGTAGGTGATGTGGCCGGCCTCATAAAGCCGTTGCGCCGCGTTCATCGTCTGGCGCGCGCCCATGCCGAACTTGCGGCTGGCCTCTTGCTGAAGCGTCGACGTCATGAATGGTGCCGACGGGTTGCGGGAGGCGGGTTTCGCTTCGACCGACTGAACGGTCAGGTCGCGGCTGGTGATCGCCTGAACCGCCATTTCGGCCTGAGTTTCGTTCTCGATATCGTAGCGGTCAAGCTTCTTTCCGGCGAGCACGGTCAGCCGCGCCTCGTAGTCCTGGCCGCGCGGCGTGGCCAGTTTCGCCTTCACCGACCAGTATTCGCGCGGTTTGAACGCCTCGATCTCCATTTCCCGTTCGACAATCAGCCGCAGGCTGACCGATTGCACCCGCCCCGCGCTGCGCGCCCCCGGCAGCTTGCGCCACAGCACCGGTGACAGGTTGAACCCGACAAGATAGTCCAAGGCCCGCCGCGCCAGATATGCCTCGACCAAAGGCGCGTCGATGTCGCGGGGATTGGCCATCGCCTCTGTCACGGCGTCTTTCGTGATCGCGTTGAAGGTGACGCGTTTCACATCGGTGGTTTTCTTGATCGACCGGCGCTTTGTCAGCGCCTCTTTCAGGTGCCAGGAGATTGCCTCGCCCTCGCGGTCGGGGTCCGTCGCGAGGATCAGTGCGTCGTCGGATTTGAGCGCATCGGCAATGGCTGCGACATGTTTGCGGGAATCGGTGGCAACCTCCCATTTCATGTCGAAATCATTCTCGGGATCGACCGATCCATCCTTTGGCGGCAGGTCCCGCACATGGCCATAGGAGGCAAGAACGGTGTAATCAGAGCCCAGATACTTGTTGATCGTTTTGGCCTTGGCCGGGGATTCAACAACAACGACGGGCATAGAGCGAACACCTTTCTACATGCGGATGACCGGTCTGGTCTGGCTGCGTATGGCCGCGCAGCATGTGGGGTGCAAGCGGGAATTGTCAATCGAGCAGGTATCGCAACCACCGACAGGCCACGTGGAAAGAGGCCGGGTCGCGGCCCGCGTTTGCTCGCAGGCAAACGCAATGATGTCATCATTTGTGGTGCCAGGCTCAGCCGACACGCGAAATCAGGCCACCGGGCTGGCGACTGATCCGCCCATCCATTTCCAGGTCCGTCAAAGCCGGTGACACCAGGCGGGAGCTTGCCCCGAGATCGCGGATCAGTTGATCCTCGCCCAATGGCGACGGGCCCAACCGGTCAAGAATTTGCTGATGCAGCTGTGCCACCTGGGCAAGCGGCCGTTCGGGTTGCACCGGCTCCAACGGCAGTTGCGGTGGGGCGGCATCGGCGATCGGGGACAGACCGTCAATCACGTCCTCGGCGCTGCGCACCAGGCGCGCGCCATCGCGCAAGAGCATGATGCACCCGCTGGCGCGCGCATCGAACGGGTGTCCGGGAACGGCCATCACCTCCCTGCCCTGGTCAAGCGCCGTGCGCGCGGTAATGAGCGATCCCGATTTCGCCGCCGCCTCGACCACGATCACCGCGCGGCACAATCCCGAGATGATTCTGTTGCGCGCCGGAAAATGCCGCGCCTGCGGTTGCAGCGCCATCGGTTGCTCACTGAGCCGCACGCCGCCATTGGCCACGATATCCTCGGCCAGCCGGGAATTTTCCGCAGGATAGAGCACATCAACGCCCCCCCCCAGAACCGCCACGGTTCCCGCTTTCAATGCAGCGAGATGGGCCGCCGTATCCACACCGCGGGCCATGCCTGAGGTGATCACGAACCCCGACTTGGCCAGGTCGGTGGCCAGCGCCCGCGCCATCCGGCCCCCGAGGGACGAGGCATTTCGCGCCCCGACAAGGGCGATTTGGGGTTTTGACAAAAGGGCGGCATTGCCGATCACCCAGAGCATCGGCGGTGCATCTTCGAGATCATCGAGGCTGTCCGGGTAGAGGTCGTCGCCGCGGCAGACAAGCTGCGCGCCGGACGCCGTCGCGGCCTTGAGTTCGGCTTGCACCACCGCCTCCGGGCAAATGGAATAGGTGTCGACCCCCGCCGCCCTGGCAATGTCGGGCAGATGACGCAGGGCGTCCGCCGCGCTGCCGTGATCGCGCATGAGCCGGTAAAACGTGCTGATCCCGACACGGCGCGAGCGCAAGAGACGAAGCCAGTCAAACCTTTGGTCTTCCGTGGTGGGTGGGAGTAGGGGGTGAGTGGAAGAGTTGTGTTCCAATGTCATCCTGCCTCCGTCCGCTTGCAGGAACAGGAATAGGCGGCCACTGGTTAATCACAGGTGAATCCAGACAAGAGGGTGGCGAGAAAACCCGGCTTTCCCCGCCAACCCTTTGTTTCAGATCACTTCTTTTATCCCGCCTGCGCGCCACCGACCGTCAGGCCGCCGATCATCACCGTAGGTTGGCCAACGCCGACGGGCACCCATTGGCCGTCCTTGCCGCAATTGCCCATGCCCGGATCGAGCGCCATGTCGTTGCCGATCGCGCGGATCTGTTGCAGCGCTGTCGCGCCGTCGCCGATCAGCGTTGCCCCCTTGACGGGCGCGCCCACCTTGCCGTCCTTGACGCGATAGGCTTCGGTGCAAGAGAACACGAACTTGCCGTTGGTGATGTCCACCTGCCCGCCGCCGAAGCCCACGGCCCAGATCCCGTCCTTCAGGTCGCCCACAATGTCGCCCGGCGCGACAGTGCCACCCAGCATATAGGTGTTGGTCATCCGGGGCATCGGGATATGCGCATAGGATTCGCGGCGCCCGTTGCCGGTCGGCTCCACCCCCATGAGCCGCGCGTTCTGGCGGTCCTGCATGAAGCCCACCAGCTTGCCATCCTCGATCAGCACGTTCTTGCCCGATGGCGTGCCTTCGTCGTCAATTGTGATCGACCCGCGCCGATCGGGGATTGTGCCGTCGTCAAGGACCGTCACGCCCCTGGCGGCAACCTGTTGGCCCATCAGACCGGCAAAGGCCGAACTGCCCTTGCGATTGAAATCCCCTTCAAGCCCGTGGCCCACCGCCTCGTGCAGCAGGATGCCGGGCCAGCCCGGCCCCAGCACGATATCCATGACACCCGCCGGGGCCGGCTCCGCGTCGAGGTTGACCAGAGCGATGCGCAGGGCTTCGCGCGCCTTGCCCTGCCAATCGGCCGGGTCGAGCAGCCCGTCCAGCATGACGCGCCCACCGCCGCCCGCGGTTCCGGATTCGCGGCGGCCGTTCTCTTCGACGATGACGCTCACGTTCACCCGGGTCATCGGCCGGATATCAGAGACGAGCGTGCCCTCGGGGCGCAGGATTGCGACCTCCTGCAAGGACGCGGCGATCGTCGCGCTGACCTGCACCACGCGCGGATCGAGGTCGCGGGCGAAGGCGTCGATCTCGCGCAGAATGTCGACCTTGACAGGAAAGCTGCGGCCCTCGATCGGGTCGGCATCCGAGTAGAGCCGAATGTTCGTGCCTTTCGGACCGTCGGCAAGGGTGCCACCGCCCTCGCCGACGGCCAGTCGCGCGGTGTCCACCGCGCGCTTGATCGCCGATTCGGAGATATCGGTGGCGTGGGAATATCCCGCCACCTCGCCGCGCACGGCGCGCAGCCCGAAGCCTTCGGAGGCGTCGTAGCTCGCGGTGCGCACGCGGCCATCATCAAACATCAGCACCTCGGAGCGACGCCGCTCCAAAAACAACTCTCCGTCGTCTGCCCCCGCGACGGCCTCTTTCAGCAGCGCAAGCGCCTTGTCCTGATCGAGATGCGTTTCAAACGGTTGAAAGGACGTGTCAGCCATGGGACCCCCAGAGGTGTAAATTGATCCAGATCAAAGAAAGCGCCTTTTTGCCGCAAGCAAGCTTCTTTAACTGATGCACGGAATATGGTTTTAACCGCCCTCAAGACAACGGGCACTCCGGATTGGCAACGGCCATCCCCGGGCTATCCTCGTAACATGACTTTATACGCAACCGATCAGGGTAGGACATGCAACTGAAATCTTTGCTCCTGGGGCTGGCCACGACATTCGGCGCCGCGCCCGCGTTTGCCCAGCAAACGATTGAAACAATCGGCGAACCGGTGCAGCGCGGCACCGGCTTTCAGCCCGCGGCGACGGAACTGGCGCGCGACCTGCAATGGCTGGACGGGATGATCCTTATCATCATCACCGCCATCGTGCTTTTGGTCACGGGGTTGCTGGCTTACTGCATCGTGCGCTACAACAGCAAATCAAACCCCACCCCAAGAAGTTTCACCCACAACACTCCGGTCGAAATCGCCTGGACCGTGGGACCGATTCTCATCCTTGTGTTCATTGGCGCATTTTCCCTGCCGGTCCTGTTCAAGCAGCAGGAAATTCCCGAGGCGGATGTCACCATCAAGGTGACCGGCTACCAGTGGTACTGGGGATATGATTATGTCGGCGAGGATCTCTCCTTTGACGGCAACATGATCGGCTCGCCCTTCACAGGCGGTGACAACCGCATGTCCCCCGAAGTCGAGGACCAGTTGATCGAGGCCGGGTACAAGAAGGAAGATTTCCTTCTGGCCACGGACACTGCGGTCGTCGTCCCGGTGGGCGAAACGGTTGTCATGCAGGTTACTGGCGCGGACGTGATCCATTCATGGACCATCCCGGCCTTCGGCGTGAAACAGGATGCGGTGCCCGGTCGCCTGGCCGAGCTTTGGTTCACGCCCGAAAAGGAAGGTGTCTATTTCGGCCAATGCTCCGAGCTCTGCGGCCTGGCGCATGCCTATATGCCGATCACCGTCAAGGTCGTCAGCAAGGAGGCATATGATGCCTGGCTGACCGCCTCCAGGGACGATGGCGGATATGTCGATGTCCGGACCGTTCTGACCAATTGATCGAGACCGGGCGCAGGCAGTCTTCTGCCTGCGCGCCACCCCACGCCGCGAAGGCCCCAACCTGTTTGAGACAAGACGCGTGACCGATACAAGCATCCCCTCCCAGCCCTACAGCGCCGCCAACGAGGCCGGGTTCGGCGATTATTTCGCGTTGCTCAAGCCGCGCGTGATGACCCTGGTCGTGTTCACAGCCTTTGTCGGTCTTCTGGCGGCCCCGACGCCGGTCCATCCTTTCGTCGGATTTTGCGCCATCCTCTTCATCGCCATCGGTGGCGGTGCCTCCGGTGCGCTGAACATGTGGTGGGATGCGGATATCGACGCCGTGATGAAACGCACCCGGCGCCGCCCGATTCCGGCTGGCAAGGTCACCGGGGCAGACGCGTTCGGCATCGGGATTGCCCTCTCGGCCTTTTCGGTCGTGTTTCTTGGACTTGCGACGAACTGGGTCGCAGCCGGGCTTCTGGCCTTTACCATCTTCTTTTATGTCGTGATCTACACGATGTGGCTCAAGCGCTGGACGCCGCAGAACATCGTGATCGGCGGGGCCGCAGGGGCCTTTCCTCCGATGATTGGCTGGGCGGCCGCGACAGGCGGGGTCAGCATCGAATCGGTGCTGATGTTCTGCCTGACCTTCATGTGGACGCCGCCGCATTTCTGGGCGCTGGCGCTTTTCATGCGCAAGGATTACGACAACGCGGACGTGCCGATGTTGACCGTCACCCATGGTCGCCGCGCGACACGCATCCATATCCTCGCCTATACCGTGCTGCTGGCCGTCCTGGCGTTGGCCGCCGGGTTCACATCAATCGGAGGGCCAGTCTACATCGCCACTGCCGTGGTGCTCAACGCGATGTTCCTCCGCGGTGCGGTGCAGATTTGGCGCCGGGACGAGGACATGTCGGAGGCCGACAATTTCCGCGTCGAACGCAAGTTTTTCAAACTCTCGCTGCTCTATCTCTTTGCGCATTTCGGCGCGATCCTGGTCGAGGCGGGCTTTGACAAATTCGGGGTCTGGGCATGAGCCTGTCGAAACAACATGAACTGCATCAACGCCGCTTTGGCCGCAATCTGGCGGTCGGCGTCATCCTGGCCGGGCTGATCGCGATCGTGTTCGGTCTGACTGTGGTAAAGGTGACGGGCGGCGACTACCAAACGCCTGCAACGCAATCGGTGTCCCAATGAAAACGCTCGATCCAAAGAACAAGACCGCTCTTCAAGGTGTCGCTGTGGTGCTCTTCATGGGCGCCATGGCCTGGGCCTCGGTGCCCCTTTACGACTGGTTCTGCCGGGTCACGGGCTACGGTGGCGAAACCAATGTGGCCGAAGCAGGCAGCCGGGACATCGTCGACCAGACGATCAAGGTGCGCTTTGATGCCTCTCTGGAACGCGGAATGCCGTGGGAATTCAAACCCAAGCAACTCGAAGTGGAATTGCGACTGGGCGAAGAAGGGCTGGCCTTCTACGAAGCCTACAACCCGACCGACGAACCCATCGCCGGAACGGCCAGCTACAACGTCGCGCCCTATGGGGCAGGGCTCTACTTTTCCAAGATTGCCTGCTTCTGCTTCGAAGAACAGATCCTGATGCCGGGCGAACGTGTTGACATGCCCGTCAGCTTTTTCGTCGATCCCGACATCATGAATGACGCGGATGCAAAATTCGCGAAACACATCACGCTGTCCTATACGTTTCACCAGATCGAGCTGCCCGAGGAAAAACAGGCCGCTCTGTCCGTGGAGGACACCGACAGCGGCTCCGTGAACTAACGCCTATCCAACGAGGGACCAAAAATGGCGCACGCAAAAGATCATGACTACCACATTCTGAACCCCTCCGTCTGGCCGTTCATCGGATCGGTGGCGGGGTTCATCATGCTGTTCGGAGCGGTGCTCTGGATGCATGGAAGCGGCCCCTGGATGTTCCTCATCGGGTTTGTCGGCGTGCTCTACACGATGTTCGGCTGGTGGGCCGATGTGGTCGCCGAAAGCCAGGTGGGCGATCACACGCCTGTCGTGCGCATCGGCCTGAAATACGGCTTCATCCTCTTCATCATCTCTGAAGTGATGTTCTTTGCCGCCTGGTTCTGGAGCTTCTTCAAGCACGCGCTCTATCCGATGGGGCCCGACAGCCCGGCGATTGACGGTGTCTGGCCGCCGGCGGGGATCGAAACCTTCGATCCATGGCACCTGCCGCTGATCAACACGTTGATCCTGCTTTGCTCGGGGGCTGCCGCGACCTGGGCGCACCACGCGCTGGTGCACGAGGACAACCGCGAGGACATGAAGTGGGGCCTGATCATCGCCATCGCGCTTGGCGCGATCTTCACCGTGCTTCAGGTGTATGAATACACCCATGCGGGCTTCGGCTTTGCCGGCAACATCTACGGGGCCAACTTCTTCATGGCGACAGGGTTTCACGGCGCACATGTGGTGATCGGCACGATCTTCCTGTTCGTCTGTCTGTTGCGCCTGATGCGCGGACATTTCACGCAGGACAAGCATGTCGGCTTCGAGGCCGCCGCCTGGTACTGGCACTTCGTCGACGTGGTCTGGCTGTTCCTCTTTGCCTCTGTTTACGTCTGGGGCCAGTAACCCTGAAGCGACATGACGTTCCGGCTTGAACCGGAACTGCCATGAACGATAAGACAAGGCGCGCCGGACCGGCGCGCCTTCTTCCCTTTCGGAGCCTGCCACTTGTCCCGTATCATCACGCCATTGCTTTTCGGCCTGATCGGCACTGCCATTCTGCTTTGGCTGGGCACCTGGCAGATGCAACGGCTCGACTGGAAGCGCGGCATCCTGTCGGAGATCGAAAACCGCATTGGCGGCGATCCAGCCCCCCTGCCCGCCATCGGTGATCCCGAAACCGACCGTTACCAGCCGGTACAGATCAACGGTACGATTGAACCTGGCGAATTATACGTCCTGGTCTCGCAAAAGAAAATCGGCGCGGGCTACCGCGTGATCTCTGCGTTCACCACGGAGGGTGGCCGCCGCATCCTGCTTGACCGGGGCTTCATTCCCGTCGCCAATCGCGAACAGGACCGCGACGGTGGCATGGCCGAGGTTCAGGGCAACCTGCACTGGCCCGATGACCGGACTTCGTCAACACCCGAGAACGATGTCGAGGGCAACACCTGGTTCGCCCGCGATGTCGATGCGATGGCGGATGTGCTGGAGACCGAACCGCTGCTGGTGATTGCCCGCAACATCTCACCCGCCGATGCGGGCATCGACCCGCTGCCTGTGGACACCGGCGGGATTCCGAACGATCACCTGCAATACGCGATCACCTGGTACTCGCTTGCCGTCGTCTGGATTGTGATGACCGGCGCGTATCTCTGGCGCCAACGCAAAGGCAAGGAGGGCTAACGCCCGATGCAGTATATTTCGACGCGCGGCTCGGCCCCGGCGCTTGGATTCGAAGACACGATGCTGTCGGGCCTTGCCCGCGACGGCGGGTTGTATGTGCCCGAAACGATCCCGCAACTTTCGCCGGACGATATCCGCGCGATGCACGGGCAGTCGTATGAAGACATCGCATTTCGCGTCATGCGCCCCTTTATCGGAGATGCCTTCACCGACGAGGTGTTTGCCGACCTGATCGCCAAGGCGTATGCGGGCTTCGGCCATGACGCCCGCGCGCCGCTGGTGCAGCTGGGCAACGGTCATTTTCTGCTTGAGCTGTTCCACGGCCCGACGCTCGCGTTCAAGGATTTCGCGATGCAGCTGATCGGGCAGATGTTCGAAGAGGCGCTGACCCGCCGGGGCGACCGCGTGACCATCGTCGGCGCGACATCCGGGGATACCGGATCTGCCGCGATCGAAGCGTTTCGCGGCCTGGACGCCGTGGATGTGTTCATCCTGTTCCCGCATGGCCGGGTGTCGGACGTGCAGCGCCGCCAGATGACCACGCCGGTCGAAGATAACGTTCATGCCATTGCGATCGACGGCGATTTCGACGATTGTCAGGCGCGGCTCAAGGACATGTTCAACCATTTCGAGTTTCGCGATGCAGTGCGGCTGGCCGGGGTCAATTCCATCAACTGGGGCCGCGTTCTGGCACAGGTGGTCTACTACTTTTCCTCCGCCGTCAGCCTTGGCGCGCCGGACCGAAAGATCAGCTTCACGGTCCCCACCGGCAATTTCGGTGACATTTTCGCGGGCTATATCGCCAAGCGGATGGGCCTGCCCATCGACCGCCTTGTGGTGGCGACGAACCACAATGATATCCTGCACCGCTGCCTGAGCACGGGCGGCTATGTCACCGACAGCGTGACACCCACAATCAGCCCGTCGATGGACATACAGGTGTCATCGAACTTCGAACGTGCGCTGTTTGACGCCTATGACCGCGATGGCGCTGCAGTGGCGCAGCTTATGGATGAGCTGAAGGCCGGCGGTTTCCACGTCAGCCAGGGCGCCATGCAGGTTTTGCGTGACCATTACGACAGCGGGCGTGTCTCGGAAGACCAGACACTTGCGATGATCACACAGGCCCAGGACCACATGGGCGAACTTCTGTGTCCCCATTCGGCAATCGGTGTCGCCGTGGCCGAAGCGCAGCGCGATCCCGCAACCCCGATGGTCACGCTGGCCACCGCCCATCCCGCCAAATTCCCCGACGCGGTGCAGAAGGCCACCGGCCTCCGACCGCCGCTGCCTGAACGTATGGCCGATCTCTTCGACCGCACCGAACGCGTCACGCGTCTGGCGAACGACCTCGACACACTTGAAACCCATATAAAAGACAGGATCACCTCTTGACCGTGCAGACCGCGACACTCCCCAACGGCTTCCGTATCGTGACCGAGCATATGCCCGGACTGGAAAGCGCGGCCATCGGCATCTGGATTACCGCGGGCGGGCGCCACGAACGGCCCGAACAGAACGGCATCGCGCATTTCCTTGAACACATGGCCTTCAAGGGCACAAAGACGCGCAATGCGCTTCAGATCGCCGAAGCGATCGAGGATGTTGGCGGTTATATAAACGCCTACACCTCACGCGAAGTGACCGCCTATTACGCGCGGGTGCTGCGCAACGATGTCGGCCTTGCGATGGACGTGGTTGCAGACATCCTGCGCAACCCGATGTTCGATCCGAAGGAAATCGAGGTCGAGCGGCACGTGATCCTGCAGGAGATCGGTCAGGCGGCGGATACACCCGACGACATCATTTTCGACTGGCTGCAGGAAAACGCCTATCCGGATCAGGCGATCGGCCGCACGATCCTCGGCGAAACGCAGCGGGTGTCGGGGTTCTCCAAGGACGACCTGGCCATGTTCGTGAATGAACATTACGGCCCCGACCAGATGATCCTTGCCGCCGCCGGCGCGGTGGATCACGACGCCATCGTGGCGCAAGCCGAAAGTTTGTTCGGCGACATGGTACCGCGCGCGGCGAACGGTGCAGACGCCGCCCGGTTCCACGGCGGAGAAAGCCGCAAGGTCAAGGAACTGGAACAGGCCCACCTGGCGCTGGCCTTCGAATCGCCAGGCTATTGCGACCCGGACTTCTATGTCGCACAGGTCTATTCCGTTGCACTGGGAGGCGGCATGTCGAGCCGCCTGTTTCAGGAAATCCGCGAAAAGCGCGGGCTGTGCTACACCATCTTCGCCCAGACCGGGGCGTATTCGGATACCGGCATGACCACCATCTATGCCGGCACCAGCGGCGACGAGATCCGCGATCTGACCAACCTGACCATCGACGAAATGAAGCGCGCCGCCGACGACATGTCCCCGGCCGAAGTGGCCCGCGCGCGGGCGCAGATGAAGGCGGGGTTGCTGATGGGGCTGGAAAGCCCCTCATCGCGCACCGAACGGCTGGCCCGCATGATCCAGATCTGGGGCGAGGTTCCGTCGCTCGAAGACACGGTGTCGCGCATTGACAGCGTGACCACCGGCGATGTGCGCGCGTTCGGCGCAAACCTGGTGAGCACGGCCCCGGCTGCACTGGCGCTCTATGGCCCGGTGGGCGACGCGCCCGATCTGCCTGCCCTGTTGCAACGCCGCGTGGCCTGATGCTCAGCCTGAGGCGCAAACTCCAGCTCGATACCGAGCGGATGATCCTGCGCCCTCCGATGCATAGCGATTACAACCCCTGGTGCGCACTCCGGCGTGACAGCGAAACCTTTCTTGTCCCGTGGGAGCCAAGCTGGGCGGAAGACCACCTGACCCGCCGCGCCTTTACCAATCGCGTCTACTGGGCCAACCGGGCCATCGGGAATGGTTCCGCGATTCCGCTTTTCCTGATCCGGCGCAGCGACGACATGCTGCTGGGCGCGATCACGCTCGACAACATACGCCGCGGGCCCGCGCAGTCGGGCACGCTTGGGTATTGGACCGGCGCGCCTTTCGCCCGCCAGGGATATATGCGCGAGGCCATCACAGCCGTGGTGCATTATGCCTTCGACCGCATTGACCTGAGCCGGATCGAAGCCGCCTGCCTGCCCGAAAACGTCGCGTCGCGCGGATTGCTCGAAAAGGCCGGGTTCAAATATGAAGGCGTCGCGCAAAGCTACCTGCAGATCGGTGGCCGCTGGCGCACGCATGTCCTTTATGCCGCCCTGCGGTTGGACCGCCGGGGCCGGACGGATGCCAGCTAGGCTCTAGCTCGATGCGCGATCGACCGCGCCGACCCCCTGGCAAATGTGACTAGACCAATGGCAACCATGCGCTACTGTCAGGGCAGGAGGTTTCGCGATGCAGTTGAAATCAATTTTTCTGACGCTTGTCATCGCCCTTGCGGGCACCTCGGCTTTGGCCCAGGACCGGGACAGACGGCCAAGCCATTGCCTTGCGATCGCCGATGCCACACCCGAAGCCGCCTATATCCATAAGGCCGCGTGGACCCAGGCGGTGCCGGAGTTTTCGGTCCGGATCAATTACGTCGCCCACGCGACCTTCTTGCTCCAGACACCCGGCGGCCTGAACGTCGCCACCGACTTCACCGGCTTCCTGGGCAGTTCCTCCATGATCCCGGATGTCGTCACGATGAACCACGCGCATGAAACGCATTGGACCGCAAACCCCGATCCGGCCATTCCACATGTCTTGCAGGGCTGGGGCGAATTCGGCCAGGGCATCGACCATCACGTCGATATCGGCGAGATGCTGATCCGGAACGTCTCCACCGACATCCGCTCCCGCATGGGCGGGACCGAGGAGAATGGCAATTCCATCTTCATCTTCGAGGTAGAGGGCCTGTGCATCGGCCATCTGGGCCACCTGCATCAAGAACCCACCGACCAACAATACGCAGCCATCGGGCGGCTTGACGTCGTCATGGTGCCCGTCGACGGCGGCTATACCCTTCCGCGCGCGGTGATGGTGCGCATCGTGGACCGGTTGCGCTCCAGCGTGGTGATCCCGATGCACTGGTTCTCCGGCTACGCGCTCGAGGCCTTTCTGGACGAGGTGCAGGACAGCTTCTTGATCGACCGGCGGGACAACTCCTTCATCGAGTTGTCATTGCGCGACCTGCCGTCGCGTCCTACGGTGGTGGTTCTGCGCCCCGAGTGGTTGCGGGACGCTTCAGACTGACCATTTTCGGAGACATCCATGCCTCGCGATTCCGCGGATAACGATTTCATCACGACCCTGTCAGGGAAATTCCCGACCGATATGTTCGCGCGCGCCGAACAATCCTATCTTGAAGAGCCGCGTGGCCGGTTCCAGGGCGCACAGGGCTTTGTCGCCCGCCCGCGAAACACCCAAGAGGTGTCAGCGCTTGTCAAAGCCTGTGGCGAGGCCGGTGTCGGGATCGTTCCCTACGGCGGGGGCACCGGGCTGGTTGGTGGCCAGATCGCCCCGGACGGGGTCGCCGAAACCCCGCTGATCCTGTCCCTGGAACGGATGACCGATATCCGCGCGGTTTACCCGCAAGAAAATGTCCTGATCGTCGATGCCGGCGCGATCCTCGCGACAATTCAGGCAGCGGCCACCGAAGCCGACCGCCTGTTTCCGCTGTCTCTGGCTTCCGAAGGGTCGGCGCGGATCGGCGGGTTGCTGGCCACGAATGCGGGCGGTGTGAACGTCCTGCGGTATGGCAACACGCGGGATCTGTGTCTCGGTCTCGAAGCGGTGTTGCCGGATGGATCGGTGTGGAACGGCCTGAAACGCCTGCGCAAGGACAACACGGGCTATGACCTGCGCAACCTGCTGATCGGCTCGGAAGGCACGCTCGGGATCATCACGGGCGCCTCGCTCAAGCTCTACCCGGCACCGGTGGGCACCGGCACGGCGGTATTCGTGATCCGCGATGCCGAGGCCGCACTTGAACTGCTGTCGCTGGCCCAATCACAACTGGGCGAAAGCATCAGCGCATTCGAATTGATGCACCGCACAGGGTTCGACTTCCTGTCACAAACCATGCCGGACATTCGCCTGCCCTTCGGTGATCAGCGTCCCGAGTGGATGGTCCTGATGGATATCGGCCTGCCGAAGGGTCTGGACCCGCAAGAGGCGCTTGAAACCCTTTTCGTCGCGGCCGAAAGCCAGGGCATCGCGCAGGATGCAGTTATCGCGCAATCCGCAGCACAGCGCGATGAGTTCTGGTCGGTGCGTGAACACATCCCCGAAGCCAACCGCCGCATTGGCGCAGTATCGAGCCATGATGTGTCTGTTCCCTTGGGCGAATTGCCGACATTCATCGCGCGGGTTCAGCAGTCCATCGCGCAGGTTGGGGCGTTCCGCATGAACTGCTTTGGCCATGTCGGCGACGGCAATCTGCACTTCAACGTCTTCCCGCCCGAAGGCCAATCCCGCGATCTCTATCTTGAAGAGACCAAGACGATCAAACGGCTGGTTCACGATATCGCGGCCGATCTGGGGGGCAGCTTCAGCGCCGAACATGGTGTCGGCCGTGCCAAGAGGGCCGATCTTGCGCGCTATGGCGACCCGGCAAAGCTGGCCGCGATGCGGGCGATCAAAGCCGCGCTCGACCCGCAGGGCATCATGAACCCCGGTGCGCTGCTAACCTGAAACAACGCGGAACACGCAGCCATCCGTCGCAAGTTGAGGCGGGGTGAGGCATAAACCCTTGGCCGTTTGGAACGCTTGCAGCACCTTCGGGACATAGGCGCGGGTTTCGGCATAATCCGGCACGCCGTTGTTCTTGCGCACAGCGGCCTCTCCGGCGTTGTATCCGGCCAGCACGAGGATCACGTCGTTGTCGAATGTCTCCATCAGGAAATCAAGAAACGCGATCCCGCCCTTGATATTCTGATCCGGGGCAAAGCTGTCCGCCACGCCAAACCGCTGTGCCGTGGCGGGCATCAATTGCATAAGCCCTTGGGCCCCGACCGCGCTTTGCGCGTCTGCCCGTCCGGCGGATTCAACCGCGATCACCGCAAGAGCCAGAGCAGGCGACACGCGCGTGCCCACCGTGTGCAACAGGATGTCCTTGCCATGCCGCTTCGCGATTGTCTGAAGCTCTTGCAAACGCGGCGCGGCGACGCCCTCTCCTGAAGGCGGGTTGGCCAGGCGCACCAATGCAGGCTCCAGCCGGCCCGGACCCTTCGCGTCGTAAGACGGGGACACATCTTTCCAGAACCAGTCCAGCGTATTGCCCGAACCTGCGCGCGGCTGCCCCGCGGGAGACGACGGATCCTTGCCCGCTGGCTCTTGGGGCGCGATCTGCACCGTGATCCGTTTCTTGGTGTCAGTGCTTGGCGGCTTGACCCGTTTCGCGGAGAACTCGGGAAATGGTGGCGGGTCCGCATGGGCCGGACCCATGCAGAGCGGGATGGCCAGGACTGCCACCGCAAGACAACG
>NZ_JAIPUS010000041.1 GCF_020055675.1 Marivita sp. | reverse complement strand
CGTGTGCAACTCGTCGATGAAGACGATGATGGGTGTCTCGGAGGCCTGAACCTCCTTGATGACGTTTTTCAGGCGCTCTTCGAATTCGCCCTTCACACTCGCACCCGCCTGCAAGAGGCCCATGTCGAGACTGACAAGATCGGCACCTTGCAATTGTTCGGGGACTTCACCCGAGGCGATCTTCTGCGCCAGGCCCTCGACCACCGCCGTCTTGCCAACCCCGGGCGCGCCCAGAAGGATCGGGTTGTTCTGACGTTTGCGCAAAAGCACATCAATGGCCTTGGCAACCTCGTTGGTGCGACCGAGAACCGTGTCAAGCGCGCCATCACGGGCCAATTGTGTCAGGTTGACCGTATATTTCTGCAAGGCGGTCGCATCACCGCCACCGACGGCATGGCCACTCTCCCCCTCGCGGGGCAGGGCTGCGATGCTCCGGCTTTGTTCGGCCGCAAAAGCTCCGAGCGCATCCGTGGACATCGGCCTGAGACCTTGCAGCGCCACGGCTTTGGCCCCCAGCGTGTTGGGCAACTGGGACACCAGGAGGAAAACCTCGGGCGTGATTTGGCCCATAGACATCTCGACAGATGCATGCAGCCAGGCTTGTTCTATCAGTTTGCTCAGGGAGCCGGACAGGGTCGGCTGCTGTTGTCCATTGCCTGATCCGTGCGGCATCTCCCGTTCCAGCTCGGATTGGAGTTCAGACAGATTGACGCCCTGATCCTCAAGAAACGCCTGCAGTTCGGCATTGCTGCCGTAAATGATGTGATAAAGCCAATGCGCCGGCTCGACCGTGGCGGTTTTGCGCTTGATAGCTTCGCCCACCGCGTTCTCGAGATCGGCTTTCAGGGATGGGGACAAACGGGCAACAAGTTTCGTCAGGCTGGCCAATGGAAGATACCTTATGCGAAGATTTCAGTGAGTTTGATGCTGGCGCGAGCGTCGGGACGGTGCTCGGGCTTCAGAAGATGATACGCTCCCAGACGATCGGCACGTTCGGGTCGTGCCGAAAGGCAAGGGGGCGCAAGACAGCTCCGAGTGATCGTGGCGTAGAAGCTCACTGGCACCGGATCGCGCAAATATTGCGCTGTGACCGAGCGGAGCTCGGCCAATCCTTGCGTATCGCCAATCAGCGTATTGAGTTCCCCGCGGTTGGCACAGGAGATCCGGACAGAGATGTGTCCCATCGGCGTGCGTCCGAACCGACCCAGAAGCGCTCCCGCTCCGAGTGCGACAGCCGAATGCCTGCAGGCGGTCAGGGCGCTCAGACTGTCGCTATCGATCGGGCGCAAGGTGTCAAATTTGGCGGAAACCGACACCGTGGATCCGGTCCACCACCCCAGCATCTCACGCAAACCCTCAAGGCTGCGGGTGCGCGACAAAAGCGGCATAAGCAGCTTTAAATAATGGGTGTCCTCCGGGCTGCGTTTAACCATACGCAAAAGCCGGGAAAGGATCGAGGCGACGGCCCGCCCGCGATCATCCTGTGTCGCCACCAGAATCGAGGCGCTACGCGCGCGCACTTCGAGCGCCAGAAACCGACGGTCAAAAATAGCCAGAAAATCGCGCAGTCCAGTGTCATCGTCATGCAAGGCCGAGAGCATCGCAAACTGGATGTGATCCGGAAGCGCACTGTCGAAGCTGGTCAAGGGCGCCTCTGCCAGCGCTGTTGTGGTGATGCCGCTGTTCTGTGCCAACGCGCCACCCGATTGCGTGCCATCGGGATAAGGATCAAACGCCCCCTCGTGCAAAGCACGCGTGTAATCCGGCACATTCAGCCGCTCGGCCTGCACCAAGGGCAGGTCGATCAGGACCCGGGCGGTCTTGTCCTTTATCCGCATATCTGAGCCCCGTGCTGTCGCTTGAAGACCTTGAAGGGGTGCGTGCGGCCACGCTCGCGCAGGCTCAATTTGAAGAACCGGTCATAGCTGACGAGGGACGCAAAATAGAGATGCAGCGCGGTTGCAAAGACATGCCGTGCAAAGGGCAGCGCTTCGACATCAAGCACGACTTCGATATGGCTGCCCGATGACAAAAGCACCTTGCGACCGATCTGCACGGGCGCGATGGATTGGGTGATTTTCACATCCCATATCGCGTTTGCCACATCGGCATAGCCGGACGGAGCGCAGAGATGCAGCGCCTCCGTGAGCGCCTTTACCGGGCTTTGAGCATCGAACACGGTGGTGAAATTGCCGTTGATCAGCGAAAGCACATCCCACAAGCGTTCTACACGCATGTCAGGCAGGATGGGGACGCTGGGCTCGTCAAGCAGCCGAAATGGTGTCTCTGCTACACGATCATCACTGAAGAACACCCGCGTGCCTGGACGCAGTGCAAAGGCCGCTTTGCCATTGGAGCAATAGAGATCTGCCACGAAATCCAGCGGCTCGGGATCGTTGCCGAGATCTGCCTCGACCGAGAAACTCACCTCGCGGCGGGCGAGATCGAACTCTCCAACGGTGAACCGTTCCTGCCAGACCGGGAGGCTCCGTGCATCGCGCCGCCTGGAAGAGGTGATCTGCGGCAGCAGCGCCTCTCCCTCTGAGGTCAATTTGCGGATATCCCTGATCTGCAGACACGCAACATCCATATCCGAGGCCGAGCTCGGTTTGACCGGCACCTGTGTCCGAGCGTAGTCATATCGGACCGGGAGAGACTGGTCGAGATAGAGGTTCACGACCGGCACGACATTGGTCAGCACGTCTCCGGATCGCAACGAGGATAGCTTCTGCGCACCCTGGCTTGATAGAAAGAAACGCAGCTCGACAGGGCCTACGGGGACTTTGGAGAAACCGCCATCTGTTTCCGCGAGCGTGAAGAACGACGCCTTGTCGGGATAGGCGAGAAAGTCTCGCAGCCGCGATAGCGCCGGAGGCTGTGTCGCCTCTCGGGGCAGAAACGTGCTTTTTTCATGCCCCATCGTGAGTCCAAACCCATCGAGGGGCAACATGTGACTATGCCGCGCGATTTGCTGACCCGTCCGTGCAGGTGCATACCCCACGCCCAGCACGTCTCCGCTGAGCACATCGATCAGCCGGTGTTTGCGTCCCCCGGAAGCCGATACGTAAAGCTCCAAAATATCGAGCCCGACATCTCTCAAACCCTGGGTGTGATCGAACGGTGCCAAGGTGACGCAAATGGCCGCTTCGCAGCCTCTCAGGTCGTCAGGTACATCGAAGCCAAGGGGCGCCCGTTCCAGCGTGACATCATGGATCTCGCAGGGGTGTAGCCCAACATCGCGCACGACCGTGAACAGGCAATCCGCGCCGCCTTCGTCCAACGTCACCGACATTCGTGTGCCGGTCCCAAAGGTTACCGGATCGCTGAACTGATCTGCGCCAGCGTCCAGTTGCACAGCGCCGTAGCTGGGCGCCCCTAAAAGAAAAGTCGGAGCCAGCATCCGGATAAGATCAAGCGCGGTTTCCGGCAAGGTGTCGTCAAGCCGCTTGGCAAGACGGGCCGCATGCAGAGCCACTGAATCCGCCAACCGCTGGACATCCGGATCCGAAGAGCGCCCTGCATTGATTCCGAGCGCCTTGGCTTTTTGCGGATGACTTGTCTCGAACGCGTCAAAGGCACGACGTATGTAGTCCAGCTCGGTTTCATAATATTGGAGGATCTGGTCCATGGGTTCAGTTCGTCCCCTCGGCATATTGATCCATCCGGGACAAGGTTTTGACGATCTCTACCTTGTCGGTCCCGTCTTGGGTGCGCACCGCGCCTGCGATGTAGAAGGTCACTGAATTCTCGGTTGTGTCCTCCTGCAGGGAAATCTCGGACATCAGCGCCAGTCGCGGCTCGAATTTTTCCAGACGGTCCCGTAGCATGCGGCGCACCTGCGTGTTGCGCTGCCCCTCTCCCAGAGCCCAATCCATCGGCACGCCAAAACACAGGTTAGAAACTCTGACGTGTGGCAGCTCAGGCCCGACAACCTGTTCAGGGGCAACAGATTGCAGCAATGTCTCGACATGACGGCCAACCCGAACATCTATGCTCTGGTCGTCCGGCATGTTGAGAAAAGCAGAGGCAAAACTCATCTACGCGACCTTTCCCAGTTTGCCGGCGCCAAAATCGGTACGCAGCGTGATTTCACCAAGCACGTTGTCGATCTGGTATTGCGGCCGCACGATGACTTCGCACTGGAACCGCGCGCGGTCCGTGGAGGATTCAGAGATCCGCACGCGCGCGCCCTGCAGTGGAAACCGGGCCTGCAACTCGTTTGAACTGCTGGAACCCGAGACATAGGGATCAAACCAGTCGTTGAGGATTTGCTCACATTCGGCAGAGGTCTTGACCTGTCCGATCAGGGCGCGGATCTGAACCTTTAGATAATGTACGATCCGACAGGCAATCATGACCGATTGCAGCTGGGTCACGATCTCGGCTGAGGCCGAGCCCCCGGTATCGGTCACCGAGCGATTGCCCACGAAATAGAGCAGGTTTGTCTTGGGGCTTTCCGCAACCGGGATGAAACCCTGCTCCGAATACATATGCGCAAGATTGCGGGTCATGCGCACCTGCGCGCGCGCGCCGCGGGCGCAGCCCGTCGGAATCGGATGCTCGGTGGGGGCCAGAACAGCTCCCTCCCCCGGGGTAGCCCCGACCAGCTTGAGAAATCCAAACCAGGCGCAGCGCTGGAATTCCGCGACAGCCGTGCGCAGGAAATCATAAGCCGCCGACCCCCAAAGCCCGTCACTCTCTGAAGGCCATTGATGAAACCGAAACCCGATATCGAGATCCTCGTATCGTCCTCGCAGTTGCGTCCTGAGCATGACCAGCGCCAGGAACCGTGCATTGGGTAGTTTTCGAAGGGTTTGCCAGCTGCGATATTCCTCGCCGTTCAGGATTTTGGCGATCCGATGAGCATCCGTCAGCCACGCCGCATCGGTTTCGCCAAAAAAATCATCCGCCACACCCATGATGATCGGACACATGACGATCTCTGCCAGTTCGCAGACCAGCTGGGCCGTGTAGAGATCATCAAACTCTGTCTCGAGACTCATCGAAAGCGGATGGTCGAGCATCGCGAGTCCGAAAGGCTCACCCCCCAGGGTGTCCAACTCGCGTTGGCCCATAAGCTTGTAGAGCACCGATTGGCGCATCTCGCTTGTATAATGCAGATCCCGCGACAGCTCTTCCCAGCTCAAATCAAGGATCTTGACCTTCACCGACGGCGCCCCGCGCTTGGCCCACACAACGCTCGCCAGTCCGGTCCAGCGGACTTCCATCTGCTTGAAGTCAGGCGCTTCTAGGATCGCGTTCACTTGCGCACACAAGATATCGTCGATGTCCAGAACCGCACGACGCAGGAAAGAGGTCAGTGTTGTCAGATCGGAAAAGCGTGCGCGAAGACGGTCCAGTTGCGCATCTGGAATATCGTCCGTTCCCGCTGCCTCTGAGGACAGCGGGGACGGCGATGATACAAGAGCCGATACACCGGTCACAGGGCCGCCATCACCCGCCCGGGATCTTCGTAACCATACGCACCGAAGTCGTCAGCTCTTCCAGCTGCAACCAGGGACGCAGATATGCCACGGCGGAATAGGCTCCGGGCTTGCCCGGCTGCTCGATCACCTCGATCGTGCTTTCCGCAAGCGGTGTCTTGGAACGTTCTGCGTTCCCCATCGCGCCCGCATTGGTGTACTGATCGATCCAGGACTGCAATTGGGACTTGATGTCGGTGGCTTCCAGATTGGAACCCAACATGTCCCGACCCATGACCTTGAGGTAATGCGCGATACGGCTCGACGCCATGATGTAGGGCAGACGCGCGGAAATAGCTGCGTTCGAAGTCGCATCCGGGTCCACAAACACCTTCGGGCGTTGCGCGGTCTGGCTGCCGATGAACACGGCATGGCTGGTGTTCTTGTAATGCACCAACGGCAGGAAGCCGAGATCCGACAGCTCTTTTTCGCGTTCGTCAGTAAGGTTCACCTCGGCCGGGCAGGCCTGTTGCACATCCCCTGCATCCGACTTGAAGGTCAGGTTGGGCAATTGATCGACCTTGCCACCATTCTCCAACCCACGGATCGCCGTACACCAGCCAAAAGCCGTGAACGCCTCGTTCATCTTCAAGGCCAGGTCGTAAGCGGCGTTCGACCAGACCAGTTCGCTGTTGTCCTTGGGACGCTGGTTGCCCTCGGCATCAGTGCCCAGCTCGTGATACTCGAAGGTCTTTGCCGAACCGCCATTGGCGCCATAAGGCAGGCGTGCAAGCGTCGCCGGGAGGGTCAGGGTCACATAGCGCGATTCATCGCTGTCGCGGAAACCGTTCCAGGCCGCATAAGTCGGAGAGTCAAACCCGGCAGCCACGGGGCGGCCTTCGGCAAAACTCTCGAAGCTCTTGTACTCGAACATCGTGGCACCGGCCGCCGCCACGAACGGCGCATGACAGGCCGCTGCCGTTTCCGCCATATAGGTCAGAAGCGCCACATCCTCGTCGTCGTAGCCGAAGAAATAATCTCCGAGCAGCAGACCGTAGGGTTCACCGCCAGCCGTTCCGAACTCATCCTGGTACAGCGCTTCAAACAGCGGGCTTCGGTCCACCGCCGGCGCATCCTCGAACTGTTCGAGAAGCTCGTCCTTGTTGTAGTCTACCAGCTTGATCTTCTGCTGCGGACCGATTTCGGAATTCCGGACAACCTTTTGAACGCCGCGCCAGGAACCCTCGAGCTTTTGAAACTTGTCGTTCTGCATGATTGCCGACATCTGCTTTGACATCAGCTTGTCGATCTCGGCGACGGCCTTGCGGATCGTCACACCGACATTCTGGTCCCAGACAATGGAGCCTTCCATCGCCTGCGCGGTCAGAACCGACAAGAGTTCCTTGGTCTGGTCTGCCGGCGTCTGGGTCGTCGCTTCAAGAGCCCGATCAAGAAGACTGATCTTTTCCTGGGCTTCCGTGGTCGGAGCTGCGCCGCCACCTGCTTCAGTTTCCGACATGATTATTCTCCATCATTTTCGGTGCTTACGCCAAGTTCCTCACCGAGCGCCTTGACCATGTCTGCATCCTGGAGGATTTCCTTGAGTACCTTCTCCAAATCCCGCGAGCGATCTGCCTTGGCCACGAGTGTCATCAGGTTTTCCCGCGTTTGCGCCAGGTTGCGCAGAGGCTCGACCTTGTCGACAATTGCATCCGGCTCGAAATCTTTCATCGATTTGAAATCCAGCTCGACCTGGAATTCCGATCCGTCGTTCTGGATCTTGTTCTCAACCGTGTAGCTCAGCTTCGGTCCGACCCGTCCCATCACATCGTTGAAATTGTCCTTGTCGACCGAATAGAAGGTACGATCGTCCAAAGCCTCTTTGTCTTCGCGGTCACCGGAATATCCACCGATCATGCCAATGATGAAGGGCAGCTCCTTTTTCTGCACCGAACCGTTATCCTCGACATCAAACGTGATGCTGACCCGGTTCTTGCTGACACGCTTTTGTTGTGCGTTCAGTGCCATGCTTTCGTCTCCTTGGATTACTTCTTCGCTTCTGCGTTGCCCGAAACCAGCTCACCGGTCTTAAGATCGAACTTGACGGTATCGCCCTTGGTCACGGCACCTGCTTCGTCTTCAACGTAGTAAGTGATGGACACGGTGGTGAACGAGATGCTCATGGTGTTCTGACCGGGCATCACATCATAGCTGGACAAGCGGCCCTGCTCGACAGTGACGATCTTGACGGGGACGAGACCCTTGCCATCGTTCTTCTGCTTGGTTTCGAGGATCTCGAATGTCTTCCCCTTGTCGCCCGGTGAAAAGAACAGGGTCGACAGAACTGCAGAGGCATTGTCAGCTCCGCGGGACACCGAAAGATCCGAGATCGCAGGAACACCGACCTCTGCGTCTCCAGCAGAGCCCACAGCTACATGGACAGAGCGCGCAAATCCAAGTGTATAGCTGCTGACTGGAAAGAAGCCTTTCTTTCCCGCAATCTCTTTGATGGTGGCCATACCGGGAAATTTGTCGATCCCGTCGACCCGCATGAACAGTCCAGACATGTTGTTTACCTTCTCTCTGCTGGATTAATTTATTAGTCTAAGCATCTGATTTACCATTGAAAATCATCAACTGGTAAGTCAGGATCAATTGACCCTGGATCTTCTGGAACATCTGTCTGATCCCCAGAGACGGGCTCGGAAACAGGGGCCGCGCTGCTCGGCGTTGCCGCCGCAAGGGGTTCGGAGGCTTGCGGCGCGGCAACAGCGGCCTCCGTCGGAACGGATGGCACCGGTATGGCGGATGCATAGTTTGACAAGGTGGGATGCTCGACCCCCTCCGCAGTGCGTGATCCGCCCTTGCCAAACGTATCTGAGAACCCCTGGCTTTCGAGTCCGGTCATCAGCGCCATCTGGGCCATGCCGACACTCCCATCCGTCAGGATCTCGCGATAGAGTTCACCGGCGCTCAGATTGCCCCAGCGCACGGCACGATCCAGTAACAGGCATATGGGCGAATGCGGCTCCGTCGTCCGAAAATAGGCGGCAAGACGTGCGATCGCCATCAGTGCATCTGTCCGATTGGCTACATTGGCCGTTGGGTCAAACCCGATATTCGTCGCTCCGGCACGCGCGGTTTGCGGCGTAGTGGCCTCTGCGTCGCCAGCCAGAGCTTCGGAACTTTCAATCTGTGTCTCGTCTACAGCCTCAGCCACACCAGGCCAGGGAAATCCCATCCCTTCAACAAGCCGTTGCACCGCGGCCAGCATATCGGTCGCAAGGCGACGGCCATATCCGATTGGCGGAGGTGTCTGCCCGTGCTGGGCTGCGTATTTCTTGAGTCCAACGTCTAACCTATCGAATTGGCGCACCATTTCCTGAAGCGCTTCGATCTTCTGCATCAACCCATCGGCATCCGCCTCGAGCGCTGCACTGGTTTCCGCGCGAAGCTGATCAAGCGAACCGTTTTTCTCTGCCAAGATGTACTTGCCATAAGTCACCTCGCCGATCAGCCGATGCGCTGTCATCGGAGCGGCAAGCAAACCGCTGCCTTCGACCTCGCCCACCAGTTGAACGAAGGGCCGCAGCCGGAGTTCAGCGATCTCTGAGGCACGCGCCTCATCGGTATCGCCCTTGAGCTTTGGCGGCGGCGGAAGTGGCTGCAAATCGTCGATGCTGTCTTCAACCAGATCCGCCAGCACTGTCAGTGCCGCTGCGGTGTTCGGAAAAGGCCGGTCCAGATGCAACTGCGCTGCCGCGAACCATGTCAGGATTTCGAGATCCTTGGAGGTTTCTTTCAGGCAGGTTTCACATCGCTCCGCAAGCAGAGTCCAAGCGGTAGTATTAGCGGCTGCCAATTCCCGGTTCTCAAGAGATTCCTGCGTTTCCGACAGGCTCCGCCAAGCCGCCTGCGCTGCATTGAACGCATTGCGCAACCCTCGATAGATTGGCTTTTCTCCCTTGAGATAAATACCAAATGCGAGGTCTCCGGGTATGGGGGCCTTCAACTGTTCCATGACGCATCCGCAATCATCAGCCCTTCAAGCGCGCACCAAGTCATTGTACGACCTCCGCGACACCAATAAGGGACAAGGGTGGATAAAGGTCGAGCTGTTGCGCGGACGTCATGTTGAGAATGACCGAGTACCGGTTCAACGCCTTGATCGGCAGCGCTTGGGGGGCTTGGCCTTCCAGCAAGATTTCGGCAGCCTGGCCTGCTGCGAGACGCCCTACATTGGCGTAACTCGTGCCAATGGCCATAAGCGCGCCGCTCTCTTGCACCATCTGAGTATAGGCAGAGAAAACGGGGAGGTCGACCGCGGCGGCTGCCGCCACGAATTCGGCCTGATGTTCAAGATTGTACGAGCTGGAGCCAACATAGATCGCTTCGGCCTCTTTCGCCTTCAGCGCAGCAATCGCCTCTGGAATCTGGCTGGTCGCAACATCTCCCTCGGCATCGGGTGCATAAAGATGCTCAATCAGCGTGAACCCAAACTCCTCGGAGAGATCGCGCAGCTTTTCGGTATTGAGCGTTGAATTCAGTTCTCCGGGATGATTCAGAACACCCAGTCGATCAGGCCGGAAATACTCGAACATCAAGCGCAATTGCACCGCTTCGGGCACCCGGTTGCGCACACCTGACACATGATCGCGGCCGCTGGAGTCGTAGCTTTCGACCAAGTCGGACCCGACAGGATCCGCCACGATCATGAACAGCGCCGGAATATCTCCCAGGGCAGAGCCCCTGCCATGTTCCGCACGCGTCCCCAAAATGGAACGGGACACTGTGGTGCCCCAAGTCACGACAAGGTCCGGTCGCTCGGAAATCAAACGCGCCTGCACCTCAGAGAGCCGTTCCTTGTCACGCTCCACATCGGTCACATCGACACGCACGGGCAAATCCCGGTCTTCGAAATACCGGATGAAGCCCCGGCAGGCCTCTTCACAGCCCCGCCAGACAACCATGTGAATGCGGCTTGTTTCCGTGCTCGACACTTGTCCCTGCGCCAGGGCCGGAACCACGCTGACAAGGGCGCAGGCCGCCGTTCGCACCAATCGGGTAAAGAAACGCTCAAGCATGGGCAAACCCCTTGCCGCGCTTGACCGAGAGCGCCGCCATGGCAAGGCCAAGGAATGCCACGGTCAGACCGATGATGGCCGCCACCTGACCGTAGTCCAGCTTGACAAGAAGGCTCGCCACGACAATCGGACCAATCACTGAACCGATCCGTTCGCTAGTCCGCAGCAGGCTGAGAGCACCAGTCCGGGTGATGTCCGGGCTCTGCTCGGCCGCTTCCATGGCAGCCACGATCAGCGGCGCCTTGAGGAACGCATGAACAACCCCAAGAGCTGCAACAACCGCCAGAACCGCAGCCACGCTTGCGCTTTGATATAGCCCCACAAGGACAATGCCCGACAGCACCGTCGCCCCGATCACCATCCAGAGGTTCTTGCCAAGACGGTCGGCAAAGCTGGATGCCAGAGGGCTGATGGGAATGATGATCAGGGAGTAAAGCATCATGACGCGCCCGATTTCGGACTGTGTCGCATCGAGGCTCGCAAGATAGATCGGTACGAAAAGATAGAGAAAGCCCGTCAGGATGACCTTGGCGGGGATCGCACAAAAGAGCACGATGAGAACGAATTGCGTGTTGCGCATCAGGACTGCAACCGGGTTGCGGCTGGTACCCTGTGGCACTTTCTTGACCTCGGCCGCGGGCAGATCGGTGCTGAGCATCGACCATCCCAGAACGCCCGCAAGCATGGAAAATCCCGTGGCGATCAGGAACACTGGCTTGTATCCCAGCCAATCCGCAAGAATCGCGCCGATCGCTGTGCCACACATTGTGGCGGTCATCAGCACACCGACAAAGATCGCCATGCCACGGGCCCGGTTTTCCGCAACAACGACCGCGGCGATATAGCTTTGACAGCTTATGGTGATCACGGCGTACCCGACCGCCGTCATCGAGCGACCGATCAGGATGTCATTGGCGCTCGCCGCAAGAAAACAGATTAAATATCC
This sequence comes from Marivita sp., assembly GCF_020055675.1. Classification (GTDB taxonomy): domain Bacteria; phylum Pseudomonadota; class Alphaproteobacteria; order Rhodobacterales; family Rhodobacteraceae; genus Marivita. The sequence continues at coordinate 5,941 of NZ_JAIPUS010000041.1, read as the reverse complement.
GGCAATTGCCGGCAGCAACCCGGCCATGAACAAGGTCTTGTTTCCAAACTTGTCCACCAGGCGCCCGGCAAAAGGCGTGAAGACGGCAATCACGAACATGAACGCCGAGATCGGCAACCCCATCATGATGTCGCGCGCGAAGAGATCGCTCTCCGAGTGGAATTCCGCCACGAAAAGCGGCAGGAAGGACTTCTGCAATTCCTCCGCAAAGCAGAAAACGAAAAGCGGAATGCGCGCATCCATGATGGAGGCACCGCTACGCTTGTCAGTCACATACAGCCCCCGTCGGTCTCCAAAAGCAGAAAGTGCCACCCTGCGCGCGCCGTCTGCCATTTTGCGCAAAGCCGATGTCAGGGCATCGCGCAGGTGCGCATTCTGTGTATTGAGCGCATGGATGAACTGAGCAATCCGGCGGGACCCGCGTCCCACCTCGTATTGACGCAAGTCTCCCGAAGCGCGGCGGTTGATCGCGGTCTCAGCAAGCCGGAAAGGCTCTGTCAGCTGCGACGCAGAAACGACCACCACGACTTCCAGAGCCACCAACGAGACAGCAATCAGGATCACCAGCGTATCAAAGAAGACCGATGCCATCTTTCCGTTGAGGTAAGACTCATCAATTGTGGCCTCAACGCGCGCAAGAATAACGCCATCAGGCGACACATCCGCCGAAACAGTCTCCAAGCCACCGGCACCACCCAGAAGAATGGCAGTAACCTCACCGATTTCCTCGATGACGGTTGCAGCCAATTTGCCGTCCATAGCCGTGTCTCGAGGACTCGCGCTCGCTTCCCCCAAGGATCGCTCGTCGCTGCCGGTCACAGCAACCACACGCATCTCCTTGACCTCGGGATGGCTTGTGATGAGGTCATTGATGTGGGCGTCAAGCCCCCGGATCTCGTCAAAGGGAATGCCGATGCTCATCGCGTATTCGATGTCGCGCTGCACAGTGACAGCAACCGCACGCGCCTTATCCTCAAGGAAGGGGCGCAAGCCTGCGTTGAATTCGGAAACCGTAACAATCAGGCTTAGCGTTGCAGCCAGAACCATCGCGACCGTGGTGCTGAGAAACAGTCTACGGGAAAATCCCTTCATCAGGGAAACGGGTTGCGCAGCCGACTTCATGTCTGCGTCTCCGTGGTGGCTGGTGTATCAGTGAGCAACAGCGTTTCGAATTCTCGCTCCGCAGTTTGATAAGCCATATCGCCCTCGGAAATGGCGTGCCGCAGCGCGTCTGTTTCAGCAGTTTGATTGTTCGGCGACGCCGCCTCATCAAGCGAAAGGGCTTGGTAGGCATGCCGCACTGATGAGAACTGGAAAATGATAAACGGCACGAGCAGCACCGAAATCGCACCGAAAATGATCACATACGCGTTGGTCATCCGATGGAAGGTCAAGCTTGACTTTTGAATGAAGGATTCTGTCGGGGTGGTCAGGATCACAGCGCCCATGACGGCGTTGCTGCTGTCATAGAGCAAGCGACCAGTGTAAAGGCGCGATCCGACATCCAGCCGTGTAATGGAATCCCCGCTACCCAGCACGCGTCGCAAGACCTGTTCGCGTTCGGACGCAAGCAGACCCTCGGTGCCAGCCGTCAGAATCGGAACGCCAATCGGCGAAACAATGAGAATTTGTGCAATGGACGGATCACGCCCACGCACACGGTCAATCAAATCCTGAAGACCTGACATCTCATCGATGGCGAACCCGAGGGATTCAGCACGAACAACCGCGGATTCAATCGCCGCGGCAGAAATCTGCAAACGCGACGACGTGGCCTCCGCCATGAGCGCCCTGAGCTTCAGATGATTAAGCGAGCTCTGGAGAAGGAGCATTGCTCCGATTACAAAAAGGATCGAGAGAATCACCTTGACATAAATTTCTCGGAATACGTCCCAATTTGACACAAGTAATCCACCCGACAATTTGCTATTTTCTGTCCCGCACAAACCATGTGGGGATCGCACAGTTATTCGTTAGATTTAAGAAACCCTGTGGCTAAGTACCTGAATGGGGGAGCGGCGTGATGCAATAGCACGTTAGTTTGAAAGGATTAACTTTCGATAATAAACGCCATTATTTTAATCAAAAACTGCGAATAAGATAATAAATAATCTTTAGTTTGTCCTCCACTCAGGCGCAGCCAGGTCCTTTAAAAGTAGGGCTTGCTCCCTTGGCATACGAAGCCCCAAGGCGAACAGGCGGCACGCAAATAATGTTTCACCGAAGGAAAGGTTTTCAGGATTTTACACGAGCATGCTGCCGAAGCGAAGCTTTCGCAGCCGTGTCGCAAGCAGGCATGTCCGATACCATTGTCAACGTCGAATTAACAACCCCAGAAGTGCCCCAGAAAAGCCCTCAACTTGTACAGGCCTGATGATCAGCTGGCTGCCGTGATCGGCGGCTCCATTTTTGGTTTTGCGCGGTCCCGTGCGCCGATTTGGCGGGGTGGTAGGTGGTACTGCCACGCTGAGAGGGGTCCTGGTTCTGAAGTCACCCGTTGAAGGCGCAAACCCTGTCTCGACGTCTCCTTTTTAAGACCGATCCCTGATGGTGCGCGCCCAGGCGTGCATCCCCGTTGGGGGCTGAAAGCTTGCCAGAGTCCGCCCGTAGAAAAACTGGGAATTTCTCGTTGACCGGGCCGTAAGGCACACACATAACTGGCTTTTGATGCAACACGTGTGATGTTGTTTTGCTATCCGATAATTGGAAGGGGGTCCGACTGCGCGGGTCGGTACCGGATCACCACGACCATATCGACTGCCTTGCGTCGTGAGGTTCTGTTGGACAAGAGAAACAAATAAAGCATATTTTGCATTTCAATCACTGAGGATTGCGGCGTGGAAATGCCGCATTTCTGCTTACGCTTTTCAAGCGTTCAACGAGGATACAGATGGCTGAACAGGAATCGATACTCGTCAAGCTGACAGTTGACGGTAAGACAGATTACGATGTGGAAGGTTTTATCCTTGAGGAATCCTTGTTTGAGGTTCCGACCTACAAGGTAACGGTCCTTGATCAAACATCCCAAATGACAGCGTTTCTCGGTAAGCCCTGTACCATTGAGCTGGTCAAGGAAGTTTATGCGGACGCCAAGCCGCGTGCCTTTGCCGGGCTGGTGATGTCGGTAGAGCGCATCGTTTCGAAGAGTGGCTCCCCGGCGCTTGATATTGTCATTCGCCCCCCATTGGCCGTCTTGGCTTTGAGTGTTGGCAACGCGGTCTATGAGAAGAAGACGTCGCTTGATATTCTCAAGACGGTCCTTGAACGCAATAACCTCAAGAAGCTCACGGTGACCGGAAGTAAGCCGACTGTGAAACGTGACCTCGTGATTCAGTATAATGAGAATGATCTGGATTTTGTGCGTCGTATCCTCGCGGAAGAAGGGCTCACCTTTTATTTCAACAATGGTACCTCAGCTGAGACCCTTGTCTTGCATGATACTCAGAAACCGTTTCCCAGCAACGTCAAAGGCATCAAGCTGACCGATGCCGAATTGTCAGATGTGGAACGGATGGAAGCCCAAACACTGACGTTGAGCCACCGCTTGCGACCGGGCAAGGTCGAATTGCTGACCTATGATCCGGACAAGGCTGACAAGGCGTTGGCGTCCAAGTCTTTGACACTTGACGCCAAGACAATGGAAAAGCCTGGAATCGTTGAATACCGCCCAATGACCGTGCCGCCAGGCAAAGTCTCGGGCACGGAATTGAACGTAGCCTCCGATGCCCACCGGAGAGATGAGCTTGGCCTGACAGGGACATGCGAGCATCCCGGCATGCATCTTGGGCAGGCTCTGAATATTGCGTCTTCAGGACATAGCGAGATTGCAGGGGATTACGTGATCGTCGGGTTTCGCTATCGTCCGGTACGTGGCAACGCGTTGCATTGTACCTTCGAGGCCATCCCGAAAAGCCATAAGGCAGTCCCCGAACGCGCAGCCAAGCCTTTGATTGCCGGGGTGCATAATGCAATTGTGATTGGCGGAAAGGGGTCAAAAGCCGGAACGCCTTTCTGTGATGCGGAAGGACGTGTGCATGTGCGGTTTTTCTGGGACAAGGAAGGCGAGAATACAGTCTGGCTGCGGGTGGCCGAGCCCTATGCCGGCAAAGGTTATGGCGCCCAGTTCATCCCGCGGGTTGGGCATGAGGTCCTGGTGTCCTTCCTGCATGGCGATCCGGACGCGCCCATAATCACCGGGCAAATCTACAATGCCAAGCACAAGCCTCCCTTCATCGCCAAAAACACCACGCGTTCGGGATTTCGCAGCCAGCTGGAAGGGGAAGCCAATGAATGGGAATTCGATGACAAGAAGGACGCTGAGCTGATCGCCGTTCGGGCAGCGCGGGACTACAACCTGATTGTCAAAAATGACGTGCTGCGCGACGTCAAGAAATCGGACACCACAAAGATCGGCGAAACCTGCAAGCTCGAGATCAAGAAGGATTTTGTTACCAGTGTCACTAATGCGATCAAAGTGAGTGCCAAGAACCGCAGCGCTGATATCGAAGCTGACGACAAGGTAACCGCCAAGACCATCACCTTGGAGGCCGACAGCAAGCTTGTCTTGAAAGTGGGCAGCTCGTCCATTGAACTGTCCTCGTCAGCCATCAAGATCTCGACCCCGACACTAACGGCCGAAGGCAAATCGAAAGCCGATCTCAAATCCGGTGGTGCGCTCAGCGTCAAGGGTATGAAAGTGGATGTGAAAGCCGATACGGCGCTTGCCTTGCAAGGCATGAAGGCCGATCTGAAAGCCAGTGCAATGCTCTCCGTGCAAGGCGCGATCTGCGATGTTAAGGGCTCTGGCATGGTGAAGATGCAAGGTGGCATATGCATGATCAATTGATGGGTGTGTGATGCTCCGAAAAATCCCTTTTGAGACGAGTGCCCACGTTATTGGGCGTTTCGCGCTCAGTGAAGACGCAGAGCAGCTGGTTCACGCAGACATGTCGCCAGAGCTGGCGCTTCAGACCTTGCACGAGAAGACCCTGTTCGTTGATCTTGTGCATTATTTTGCCCATGGCATGCCTCCCAGGGAGGGAGTATGCTGGGCCCTTGCCGTGCAGGGTGACCTGCTGTGTGAGCCAAATGTCGAGGAGCAGGCATTGCGCGCGCAAGTGGCGCAATGGGTGCGTGACCCGCAGGAAGGCACTCGCGTGGCGCTCATGCAGGCCGCTGAGGCGCGAGGTCACGAAGACCCGCTTGGTTGGCTGTGCAACGCGGTGGCCTGGAATGGTTCGGGCAGCATCGGCCCCATAGATGGTCCGGTAGTTCTGCCTCCGGCAAGGCTCCATGCGAGTGGGCTTCTCGGAGCCATTGCTCTGCTGGCAGGTGAAACCGAGGAAGATTTGGCGGCTGCCCGGCAGGCAACGTATAATCGCGGCATGGAAGTTGCCCATGGCGGCTGGCCTGGCGTGATCAACTAGGAAGATTGAATAGATGCCTGGAACACCCGCTTCTCGTATCACGGACATGCATGTCTGCCCAATGGTGACAGGAATCGTGCCGCATGTTGGCGGCCCGATTGCCATGCCTGCCGCTCCGACGGTTCTGATCGGCATGTTGCCGGCGGCTGGAATGGGCAGCATGGCTGTCTGCGTTGGCCCTCCCGACACCGTGGTCAAGGGCAGCGCCACTGTTCTCGCGGCCAAAAAACCCCTCGCGCGCATGGGCGATCAGTGTGCGCACGGGGGAACAATTGCCCTCGGGTGCCCAACCGTTCTTTGCGGATAGCCAATTGTTCCCTCTCTGATCATCACACAGTCTCTCGTCGATCACCGTGAATTGATGCGGCGGGTGCCCCTGACCTGGTACTCCCCCCCGAAAGTAAGGGGCTGCATAAGTAGAATTTTCTCGGCAAGATGAACGAGGAGATTCTGAATGAAGACAAGCAGATACACTGAGGCGCAGATCATCGCGATCCTGCGTCAGGCCGAAGGTG
>NZ_JAIPUS010000039.1 GCF_020055675.1 Marivita sp. | reverse complement strand
GCGGCTTTTGCCCGTCGCAAACTGGCGCATGACGCCTCCCGTCGCGGTGCGGCGGGCTATCTGAGCGAGGTGCTGGCCGGGTATCGCGGAGTGCCGGTGTCGGGCTACATGCCGATGCGCACCGAGATCGACCCTTTGCCCGCCATGGCCGAAGCCGCCGCACATGGCGTCGTGGGCGTCCCGGTGATCCGCGCCAAGACACAGCCCTTGGTGTTCTCGCAATGGGAGCCCGACTGCGCGCTGGTCGATGGGCCCTTCGGCGCTATGGTGCCAGCCACGGAACGGCTGATCACCCCCGAAGTTCTGATCGTGCCACTGGTCGCGTTTTCCCGCGCTGGCGGGCGGCTGGGCTATGGCGGCGGATTTTACGACCGCACGCTGGAAATGCTGCGCGCGCAGCGCCCCACGCTGGCCATCGGGTTCGCCTATGCCGCACAGGAGGACGACAGCCTGCCTCTGGAGGACAGGGATCAGCCGCTGGATATGATTGTCACCGAACGCGGTGTGATTGACGTGAAAAGCTAGCGCAAAACCTGCATCGCGCCCGTCAACTGACCCCGGATTTCAGCCACGCCTCGGCCTGGTCACGCGCGGACAGGTCGAACGCCTTGAAATCGATGCCCGGCAAAAACCCGCCTTCGACCTCTGCTGCGGTTCGGATCCATGCGGCATCGGACAAGACCGCGCAGCGATCGAAGCGTGCCAGAAGGCTGAAGAGTTTGGGCAAGCGCGCCATTTCAACAGCGATGGCGCTGAGATCGGGAAAGGCAAAGGATGAGATCGTGTAGAGCATCCGCCCCGCGTTCACATCCTGAGACTTTTCGAGAAGGTCATCCAACCCGCTTGCCATCTCTTCGGACGTGATCTTGCCGGACAGGTCAAGATCGATACGGTTCGGCTCCGGCTTGGTGATTTTCAGCATGGTCCCCTCCTGTGTCTGGATCACCATTCCAGACCAAAAGAAACATCTCTGCCATGACCCACGTCAAGCCGGGCATGAAAACTGCCGGACATGTGATTTTGGGCCGCACGTCAATGTCGATTTCGCCCGTGAGATCAGGGGGACCGCCATGAGACGCGGGACCGATCCGGGCCGTCCTCTCGGATGGCGCCATTGATCTTTGCCTCGTGGTATCAGCCCGAGTGGGCCAGAATTTGCATCCAGATCGCGGTTTCATCGTAGAGTGTCCATTCGCGGCGAACCCCGCGTGGTCCGAATTCGGCCTGCGAAAGGCCCATCACGTGCACCTCGGCCCCCGTGGGGGCACCAAAGGCGCCCCAGCCATCGTGCTTGCCGGTCAATGACCAGCGGATCGCGGCGCGGGGCGGCATGTTGGGTTCTTCAAGACCGATCTGGTGATGAATGTCAAAACCGGCAAAGGGAAAAGACGCCCGCAGGCCCAGCCAGAAGGCGTCCACCTCGGCAGTGCCATGAACGGTACGCCCCCCCGGAAGGTCGGCCTGTATCGCCCGGTCGTATTGATCGGAGATCACCGACAGCTCGCCTGCCATGATACGGCTCAGCACTGCGGCGAGCGCCGCGCCCCACTGGTTGTCGTTGCCGCGCCCGGTATAGGGGCCCTGCACATCGACAGCCGGACGAAATGGCTGGGTTTCGGGATCAAGCCCGGCGATGCGGTCGCGCGCCCAGTCCTTGACGTCGAAGCCAAGCTGGCGAACGATTGCGCCATTGTCACGGATCCGCCATTCATCGCTGATCATGTTGTTTTTGGCATAGCAATCGGCAAGCGCCCGAACGCGAACCTTGCGCCCTGTCGCCGGCCCGAAGTGACCGTCTCCTGTGTGGGTCGCGGTCGACAGGATACGATGCGACGACAACATTCCGACCTCGGGCCTGCCAGACCAGATCACGTCTTCGCCCAGCAACGCCCGGTCCGGAAATTCATGCAGCGTGGCCATCGTCGCAGCCGTCATGGCCGGTTCACCGAAGGCGATTCCGCCGGGCGTGCGAATGATGACATCCGGATGGTAATAGTCCTTCATCCGCGCCGCGAGGCCACGGTCCTCCCAGATTTCCTTTGTGATCCCAAGGATATAGTCGGGAAAATCGGTGAAGCGGGTGTCGAAGCCTTTCATTGCAGCCTTTCCGGTCTGCGGGCCGATCCCTGCAGAATCACCGGCCCGTCAATTTCGATGCCCCATGCCTGCACCGAGGACGCTTCGATTTGGTTAACAGGCGTTCATTGTGTCGCCTGCCCCTTAAGCCCCTGCGGGTCCGCAACCCTGTGCGTCACGACGGACCCCCCGCATCTGCCTCGCTCCGTGTGATCAGCGATATCCACTGTTCCAAGGAACACCGCCGTCTGGGCAAACGGGCGCGATCCGGGACTGTCTATCCGGCCTGTCTATCGGGCCTATCCAAGCGAAGCGGGATCACGGCCTCAGCCGATCACGTCACGGATCGCATCCTCGATCTGGCGCAGGTTCTGCGGTTCCGAGAACCGATGGTCCGCGCCCTTGACCAATGTCAGTTTCACATCCGGGCTGTCGATGTGGTCCAGCAGCCGCAGCGCGGTCTCGCGGCGCACGGCGGTATCCTCGGTGCCCTGCATCAGGCGCACGGGGAACGGCATAGGCAAAGGGTTACGCAGCACGAGGTTGTCACGCCCATCCTCTATGAGGCGGCGGGTGATGATATAGGGATCGCCGTAATCGGACGGTACCGCCACCTGCCCGTCCTGCATGACCTGTCGGCGCTGATCGTCGGTAAAATCGGCCCAGAACCCGTCTTCGGTGAAATCGGGCGCGGCGGCTATGCCGACGAACCCCGCCACGTGCCGCAGCCGCCGGGTCAGCAGGCAGCCGATCCAGCCGCCCATCGACGACCCGACCAGCAGGATCGGTCCGTCGCATGTCGCCTCGATCACCGCCTGCGCATCGCGCGCCCAGTCACCGATGCAGCCCTCTTCGAAGACGCCGCCAGACGCGCCATGCCCGGAATAATCGAACCGCAGAAAGGCCCGGCCCAGCGCCTTGGCCCAGGCCTCCAGATGCACCGCCTTTGTGCCCTCCATGTCGGATTTATACCCCGACAGGAAGACGATGGTCGGAGCGTCGCCCTCTGTTTTGGCATAGGCGAGCGGCGTGCCGTTCGGCCCGTCGAGATGCTGAATCTGTGTCACATGTATCTCCATCTTTGCGCCGCCGCATCTTTGCGCAAGGTGCACCGGACCCCAAGAGGGGACTAGTCTTTTTCCACCTCGTCAAGCCTGAGCGCCAGACCTCCGCCGACCACCGCCAACACGGCAAAACCGCTGAGCGCCGTCACCGGACCGGCCAATGCCAGAAGACCGCCAAACGCCCCGGTGACCAGCAGCAACGCTCCGATGACCGTGTTGGCCAAAGCGGCGTAAGAGGCGCGTTGGTCCTCCGGAGACATATCGACAAGATAGACCGATCGCGCCGAGCGCACGCCCTGATAGGACAGCATGAAGAAGAACAGAAGTGCCGGAACCACCCAGCGCGTGTCGGCCCAGCCGGAAAGCTGCGCCAAAACAGCGAGGCTGGCAAAGGCCGCCGCAAGCGCTCCCGAAAGGAACAGCACCTTGCGCGCGGACCTGTCAGAGAGCCGTCCCCAGACATAGGAGCCGGCAAAAGCTGCCGCCGCCGAGGCCAGCAGCAATGCGCCGAGGTTGGACAAGGCCGATTGGCTGTCGCCGAGCATCACGAAATAGGGCGGGGCCAGCGCCGTCACGGTCAAGAGCCCGCGCACCACGATAAAGAGGCGGAACTGGCCGTCCACTTTCAGTGGCGACAGATCAAAGGCGCTGTCCGCCCCGTTGTGCGACGCGTCTTCTTCGATCCGCGCGAACAGCAAGGCGGCAAAGCCCCAAAGGACAGAGGCGAGCGCAATGGCTATCACGACCGGCGTTATATCACGAAGCAGGCCGGAGATGAGCAATCCGGCAAAGATCAGAACAGCGATCGACGCCGTGGATCCGGCTACGCCGGTGACCGCGCCGCGCCGGGTTTTCCGGACCGTCTTGCCAAGGATGTCCTTGTAACTGACGGAACTGGCAGCCCGCGACAGCGCCAGGACCGCCAATGCGCCGCAGAGCGCCAGCCCGGCGGTCCCGCCCTCCAGTGTCAAGGCGATCACCACGATGGCCCCGGCCGCAACAGCCTGCCCCGCCGATCCGGCAACCCAGGCCCATTTGCGATACGCCATCGAATGGACCCAACTGGCCAATACGATCTGCGGCAGCAAGGCGCCGGCCTCGCGGATCGGCACCAAAAACCCGGTCAGCGCAGCGGGCGCGCCCAGCGCAGTGGACAGCCAGCTGAGCACCAGTTTCGGGTCGATCAGGCCATCCGCCACCTTGGTCATCGACAGGCTGAGCATGTGGCGAATCCCGTTGCGCACCTCGCGCTGTGCAACCGGGCCGTCGGCATCGGTTATCTCTTCATAGGCCTGGGTGGTCGGGTCAGTCATGTCGCAGCGGTCCGCTTGGTTCCTCAAGACTTGGCAACCGCTGGCACCAGCTCTTGGTTCCGCATCACACACCAGTTGTCGTCTGCGCTATGCTTGCGTCGTAGCCATGCGGCACGGCGGCACGCGTTTGTCTGGCCGGCGAGGCTTTTGGACGCTACAGGCGTGATCACGGACCTGGATGGCCCTGCGCTGCACATCCTGTCCGGGTGTTTGTCCCGGCGGCGGGAACCACGTCATCCGTCGGGTTTTCTCTGGCTGATCCCGCCCGCGCCGTCTCTCATCCGCCGATATATGCGCCGGTTTTGGGACGGTAAAAGTTCTTCTGGTTGTGGAGTCGCCCCAGCAGGTCGCTTATCTGCTTCATCGACGCGTCAAGTTCGCGCGTCGTCTCATCCGGGCGGATGGGATCCGCGTCCTGATCGATCACGGCCGTATTGAGCGACTGTTTGGTGCTGCGCAACGCGTCTTCGATCAGCTCCATGTCCTCGACGGTCAATTCGAAACTGGTATTGTAGCCAGGCATTGTCTGCTCCCTACGCCGTGTGGTGGTGTAAACGTTTCCGAATACGGATGTCGGTATAGATAACAATTGCGTCGCATTCGTCCATAGCAAAGGAGGCCGGCAACCTCCTGAAATCCGGCGGTTTTCCATAATACTGTCGTATACCGCACAAAATTTCCGCGTTTTGATGCCATCGCGGGCGACTCGTTGCGCTCCGGTCTGCATGGCATGGCTTGACGGCAGACCGCCCCGCTGCCAAAAGCGCGGCACTATACATAACCCGCAACCGGGCGTTCCGTGGGCGCCAAACTGACGAGGAGCTGGGCCGATGAGCCAGATTTCCCTGACCTTTCCCGATGGCAATGCGCGCGACTACGATGCAGGGATCACCCCTGCCAAAGTCGCCGAGAGCATTTCCAAGTCCCTGTCCAAGAAAGCCATTTCCGCCACCGTGAATGGGGCGCATTGGGATCTGCAATGGCCGATCGAAAACGACGCGCAGATCGCCATCAACACGATGCAGGATGACGCACCGGCGCTCGAACTGATCCGGCACGACCTGGCGCACATCATGGCACGCGCGGTGCAGGAGATCTGGCCCGACGTCAAAGTCACCATCGGTCCGGTGCGTGACAACGGCTGGTTCTACGATTTCGACCGGGAAGAGCCGTTCACGCCCGAAGACCTTGGCGCGATCGAGAAGCGGATGAAAGAGATCATCAACGCGCGCGACGCGGTACGGACCGAGCTGTGGTCGCGCGAGAAGGTGCGCCAGCACTACACCGACAACGGCGAACCTTATAAAGTTGAAATCCTCGACAAGATCCCTGAAGGCGAAGAAATTCGCATGTATTGGCATGGCGACTGGATGGATCTGTGCCGCGGCCCGCACCTGCAGCATACCGGCCAGGTGCCTGCGGATGCGTTCAAGCTGATGAACGTCTCTGCCGCCTATTTCCTTGGCGACAACAATCGTCCGATGTTGCAACGGATCTACGGCGTCGCGTTCAGGAACCGCGACGACCTGAAGAAATACCTGACCTTCCTCGAAGAGGCCGACAAGCGCGATCACCGCCGTCTTGGCCGCGAGATGAACCTGTTTCACATGCAAGAGGAAGCGCCCGGCCAGATCTTCTGGCATCCGAACGGCTGGCGCATCTATACCCTGTTGCAGGATTACATGCGCCGCAAGCAGACCACCGGCGGATATGTCGAGGTGAACACTCCGCAAGTGGTGGACCGCAAGCTCTGGGAGGCGTCGGGCCACTGGGACAAGTACCAGGACCACATGTTCATCGTCGAAGTGGACGAAGAGCACGCCCGCGAAAAGGCGGTCAATGCGCTCAAGCCGATGAATTGCCCCGGTCATGTTCAGATTTTTAACCAGGGGTTAAAGTCTTACCGCGATCTTCCCCTGCGTATGGCCGAATTCGGGTCGTGCAATAGGTATGAACCCTCCGGGGCCCTGCACGGCATCATGCGCGTGCGCGGGTTCACCCAGGATGATGCCCATATTTTCTGTCGAGAGGACCAGATCGAAGATGAAACGAAACGCTTTATCGACTTCCTGTCAGAAATCTATCGCGACCTCGGATTTGAGCGGTTCAAGGTCAAGTTCTCCGACCGTCCCGACACCCGTGCCGGATCGGATGATGTCTGGGATAAATCCGAAGATGCCCTCAAGGCGGCCACGATTGCCGCGGGTTGCGAGTTCGAGCTGAACCCCGGCGAAGGCGCGTTTTATGGCCCCAAGCTGGAATTCGTTCTGACTGACGCGATTGGCCGGGATTGGCAATGCGGCACGCTGCAGGTCGATTTCGTGCTGCCGGACCGGCTGGACGCGACCTATATCGGGCAAGACGGGGCGCGCCATCGACCCGTCATGCTGCACCGCGCAACGCTCGGATCGTTCGAGAGGTTCATCGGCATCCTGATCGAGGAACACGCTGGCAAACTGCCCTTCTGGCTCGCTCCTCGCGAGGTGGTCGTGGCCTCCATCGTGTCGGAGGCGGATGAGTATGTGCACGAAGTCGTGGCCGAATTGACCAAGGCCGGTGTGCGCGCAGAGGCGGACACCCGCAACGAGAAGATCAATTACAAGGTGCGCGAACACAGCGTCGGCAAGGTGCCGGTGATCCTTGCCATCGGCCACCGAGAGGTCGCGGACCGGACAGTGACGGTGCGGCGCCTTGGCGAAAAGCAGACCGCTGTAACATCCCTGACCGATATCGTGAGCAGCCTCGAAAAAGAGGCGACACCGCCGGATCTTCTGTAACATTCCAGCGCTGGAAAGTTTCGAAAAGGCCCCGTCATGTAACGGGGCCTTTTCTATGTTCATGAAAAGCCTGAAAATTTTTCTCGCCATGCCTCACTGCGCATAACGCCGGTGTGATGCACGGCCCCGTGAATAGCGCGGCATGCTGCCGCAGGGCATGGTAGGGCTGTCGCGGCGTCGCCGATGCCGGCGGCACAGTTATTATCACGCGTCAGTACAAGGAGCTATCTCATGTCGAAGACACTCAAGACCGCCGCAATCGTTGGGGCCGTTGCCGCCAGCTTTGCCGCACACACCTCCACAGCGACAGCCCAGGCCAAGGAAAAATGCTTTGGCGTGTCGCTCGCCGGTGAGAACGATTGCGCCGCGGGTCCGGGCACAACCTGCGCCGGAACATCCACCGTGGATTTCCAGGGCAACGCATGGACCCTTGTCGATTCCGGCACCTGCACCGAAATCGAGCTTCCCGAAATGGCCGATGGCTCGGCGCGGACCGGATCGCTCGAAGAGCTGGAGCGCGACCTGCCACAAGGCTGAAACCATGACGAGATCGGTCAAACCTGGCCGATCTCCGACCATCACGGAGCCGGACATGCCTGATGCCACACATGCTTTCCGCCACCTGCCCGCCTGTCCCGGCGTTGGCTACAAGGCGCAGCATTTTACCGACATCCTGACCGATCCGAACCCGGTGGGATGGCTCGAAGTCCATGCCGAGAATTACATGGGCGATGGCGGACGCCCGATTGCGCAGCTCAAGGTCCTGTCCGAACGCTTTCCGATTTCCGTTCACGGTGTCGGACTGTCCATCGGCGGTGAAGGACGGCTTGACCCGGACCACCTGGCACGGCTCAAGCACCTCTGCGACTGGCTCGACCCGGCCAGCTTTTCCGAACATCTGGCATGGTCGACCCATGACAGTCATTTCCTGAACGATCTGCTTCCCCTGCCCTATACCAATGACACGCTCGCACGTGTCGCCGACCATATTGACGAGGTACAGACGACGCTGGGCCGCCGCATGCTGCTGGAAAACCCGTCCTCCTACCTTGCCTTTGCAGAAAGCACGTGGTCCGAGACGGATTTCCTCGCTGAACTTGTGCGTCGGACGGACTGCGGCCTCTTGTTGGACGTGAACAATGTCTTCGTGTCCGCAACCAATCTCGACTATTCTCCGCAAGGGTATATCGACGCCTACCCGCTGGACGCAGTAGGCGAAATCCATCTTGGCGGTCATGACGAGGACGAAGACGATCATGGCGCGCCCCTGTTGATCGACAGCCACGGCCGTGCCGTGGTTGACCCGGTCTGGCAGTTGCTCGACCACACTCTGGCGCAATCCGGCCCCAAGCCGCTCTTGGTGGAATGGGACACCGATGTGCCCGACTGGCCCGTCCTCGCCGCCGAAGCGCGCCGGGCCGACGCAGCCCTGAACCGGGTGCTGGCGTGACCAGCCAAACAAGCTTTCACTCAGGCCTGCTGGCACCGTCCGCCCCTGTGCCAGAGGGGCTGACCGATGGCCACGACCACCCCGCCGGGCGGCGCTATGGCGTCTATCGCAACAATGTCACGGTGGCCCTGCGACAGGCTTTGGCAGACGGGTTTCCCGCCATCGTTGGGCTGATCGGGCGGGAGAATTTTGATCATCTCGCACGGGGTTTCCTGCGGCAGGCACCGCCCCGATCTCCGGTAATGTCGCAATACGGGTCGGCGTTCCCGGATTTCCTTGCCAGCGTCGAACAATTGGCACAGCTGCCCTATCTTGGCGACGTCGCCCGGATCGACCTGGCCATGCGCCAAAGCTACCACGCCGCCGACAGCACCGGGATCGATCCGGCCGTGTTGCAGGCACTGGACGAGCCGACATTGCTGACCACCCGCATTGACCTCGCCCCGTCGCTGCGGGTGATCCGGTCACGCTGGCCCATCGGGGCAATCTGGCATTACACCCTGCGCGGCGCGGACAAGCCATCCGGCGGACCCCAGGACGTGGCGGTCCTGCGCGCAGAATACGATCCAGAACCAGTCATCCTTGGCCCCGGTGCGACCGAGGTGCTGGCCGCCTTTCAGGACGGCAAACCCTTCGGCGCGGCCATCGCGGCCGGCGGCGCGGCCTTCGATCTTGCGCGTTTGCTGACCCTGCTCCTGGCCCAGAACGCAATCACGGCACTGAGACCTTCATCATCTGTTAGCTAGGAATTCGAGCCATGGACCGCATAGTCAGCCTATACTCCGAGATTTTCACAAGCCTGGAGCGCGCTCTTGACGGGGTTATCCCCCTGCTTGCCCGCTTTGTCTTTGCCGCGACCCTCCTGATATACTTCTGGTCCTCGGCGATGACGAAACTTGGCGACGGGCTCACGGGACTTGTCCTGCCCTCCGACGGCGCCTATGCGCAAATCTTTCCCCAACAGATGGACGCCGTTGTCTATGACGTCTCGCAATTGTCGGTGTTTCACTGGCTGGTCGTGGTTGCCGGCACATGGGCCGAGTTCATCCTCCCGATGCTGATCGTGATCGGGCTTTTTACCCGGTTGGCCGCGCTCGGAATGATCGGCTTTGTCAGCGTTCAAAGCCTGACCGACCTATATGGTCACGGCGGCATTGCACATGCCGAAACCCTGGGCGCTTGGTTCGACAGGGTGCCGGACAGCGCAATTCTAGACCAGCGGGCCTTCTGGATGTTTCTGTTTGTGACGCTTGTGATCAAGGGCGCGGGCGCGCTTTCGATCGACCGTATCCTGTCGCGGCAGGTGTTCGGCACATCGGTCCGTCCCGCCTGACCCCTTGCACCGGCGCGGCTGACCGTTATCTCTTGATCAGCAGCGAAGGCGAAAGGCGCATATGTCAGATCGAACAGTTTTCAGGATCAGCGGAGCCGAGGCACAGGAGTTTCTTCAGGGGCTCGTCACGAATGACGTGGCCAACCTGAGCGAGGGTCTGGTCTATGCCGCGATGTTGACGCCACAGGGTAAATATCGCGCGGATTTCCTGCTTGTGCCAGACGGGGAAAACATTCTTCTCGACGTGGCGGCACCTCTTGCCGCCGATCTGAAAAAAGCGCTGACGATGTACAAGCTGCGCTCCAAGGTGGAGATCGAAGAGACCGACCTGGCCGTGACCCGCGGGCTGGGCGATGCACCGGATGGCGCCTTTGCCGACCCGCGTGACCCGGCATTGGGCTGGCGTGGATATGATGGCCAGCCAGGGGATGCAGATGTTGACTGGGACGCGGTGCGCGTTGCCGCGCTGGTGCCTGAAAGCGGGATAGAACTGACCGAAGACAGTTACATCCTGGAAATGGGCTTCGAGCGTTTGAACGGCGTTGATTTCCGCAAGGGCTGTTTCGTCGGACAGGAAGTTGTCGCCCGGATGAAACACAAGACACAACTGCGCAAAGGGCTGGCACGGGTTGCGCTGGAAGGGAGGGCCCCGGTGGGCACAGAGATCCTCTGTGGCGAAAAGACGGCCGGTACGCTTTTCACGCAGGCGGGCGATCAGGGTTTGGCCTATCTGCGCTATGATCGCGCCGGAAGTGATATGCGCGCCGAGGATGCAACGGTGCATTACACCCCGTGATCCGACGCCCAAAGCCCTGCGCGAGACCGGCCCGGCAGGGTTTGAACTGCACAGCCCATGACAGGGCCGAAGTGAAGGAAGCGGCGCCGCCCCGGAGGTCGACAACTCTATCCCTGTGACGGGGTCTCCCCCGTGACCAAGGGGCAAAGCCCCGGCAAGATCGATCTTCGGTTGGTCGACGCGTCGCCGCGCCTCACCGATGAGATGTCTGTCGCGGCATGGGAGTGACCCTTCCCGCTCGGTGCGCACCGTGCGGAAGATATCACTCAAAATGGGTTAACGACCGGGAAATGCCGCGTGCGGAGGCACCCGTTGCAGACCCAGCGTGTCAGGCGCCAAATCTGCGGATAGCCTGGGTGATCAGGCGCGTTCAGCGTATTCCATGGTCTCGGTGTTCACCACGATCATCTCGTCCTGGCCGACAAAGGGCGGCACCATGACCTTGACCCCGTTGTCGAGCACCGCCGGTTTGAAGCTGTTCGCGGCAGTCTGGCCTTTGACCACGGGTTCGGTCTCGTCGATCTTGCAGGTCACTTTCTGTGGCAAAGACGCATTGAGCGCCTCTGTCTCGTAGAACTCGACCACGATGGTCATGCCGTCCTGAAGGAACGGACGGCGTTCACCAAGAATATCAGCAGGCAATTCGACCTGGTCGTATGTTTCGGTGTCCATGAACACGAGCATACCGTCAGACTCGTACAGGAACTGCATGTCCCTTTGTTCCAGACGCACGCGTTCCACCTTGTCGGCCGAGCGGAAGCGTTCATTCAGTTTCGATCCGTTGCGCAGGTTTTTCATCTCGACCTGTGCGAAGGCGCCACCCTTGCCGGGTTTGACGTGGTCGACCTTCACCGCGGCCCATAGGCCATCATTATGTTCGAGGACGTTTCCAGGGCGGATCTCGTTACCGTTGATCTTGGGCATGGCGAAACCTTGTCAGGAGGTTGATAGAAAGGTGCCGGTCCCTATATCTGGGAGATGTTGCACTGTCCAGACAACCAGATATCGTTTCAAACCGGCGTCCCGGTATGCCCTAATTGCATAAAAGGTATGCGAAAATGGGGTATCCGAATCGTCTGGAATGCGCCATAAGCAACCTCACGCCGGAAAACACAAGAGCAATAATCACAGGACGGATCATGAAAGATTTCGTTGACGGTACCGCCTTCAACGCGGAGCAAGGTAATCGCGCACGCAAGCTGTTCGCTGCCGTGGTCCTCGCCGCATTGGATGACGCAATTGCCGATGACAAGAAATATGGCAACGGGCCGGAGCAGATCGCGCGTTGGGCGCGGTCGCGCGACGGTCGCGAAGTGCTGAGCTGCGCGGGCATCGACCCCAACGAACGGGTCGTCGAAGGCCTGATGGAGTTCGTTGGAAAGGGTGTGCGCACCTCGGTGGCGCTGTCACGCGAAGAAAGCGAACGCCGCAACGCCGCTGCCCTTCAGGCAGAAGCGGCTTAACCACCTGCTCTGAAACAAGAAAGCGCATCCTTTTGAGGATGCGCTTTCTTGTTGTTCAGCAGAAATGCAACGTGTCTGTCCCCGCCGGGTCAGACATGACCTGGCAAACCCTTGAAGTTTGGTCAAAGAGCGCAGCCCGTGTCTGCGATCCCTGCGCCTGTGCAGCTTGACCGACAGCGGTCAGTCAAAGTCTCGCGACACCAGCATGCGGTGAATCTCCCGCCGCACCAGTTTGCGCACGTTTCGCGTGATGCGTTCGCCCAGCGCGCCCTGAAGTTCCTTGCGGACAATATCGCCGACCAGCTCTCTGAGGATCTGTTCATCGATCTCGAACGGCGCATCCCCATCGGGTGATTCCGTTGAAAACTCATGCGACGGCTGATCCGCGTCATCCTGTATCGGCAACTCGACGTCCACCTGTGGCGACTCCGGCTCCTGTGGCGGCTGCTTCTGGGGCGGCCATGCATCCCGCGCATTCACCACATTTGACGCGTCGGTGCCCGTCTCCTCTTCTGCCTCGATATAGGGGGCAGGATCGGGCCACTCCATCGGCTCGTTCGCGCGGGCAAGATCGTCCGCATCGGGCCGATCCCGTTCTTCCTCGAAGTCCTGGTTGGCATCGCGGGCCACAAGCCGGCCCAGAGCCGCAACCTTGTCCTCAAGCGTTTGCGGGGGCTGCTCCGGCACGGGGTCAGGCGCGGGCGTCTCTATCGCTGGTTTACCTGTGTAATGGGAATGCTTGAATTCCACTGCGGCGACATCCGCCTCGTCCGCATCCTCGGCCCGGTCGTGATCCTTTGTGTCAGCTTGAAATGCCACCGCGTCCTCACCTGCATACTTACCGTCTTCCACGGCCGCCTCGCTGGCATCAAAGGCCGCGGCGACCTCTTCTTCAATCAGGCGGCTGAGTTCGGTGCGGCGCGTATCATCCCGGTCTTCTGTCCCGGTGGTGTCTTCCTCGACCTCATCGAAATCGGGAAACCCACCCTCGACCCTGCCGAATTCAGCCAGACGGGCATCGCCGGGAATCGTTTCCATCGGGCGTTCATTGACCTGTCCGGCACCGGGGGTGTTGAGAGGCTCGGTCAAAAGCACCGGCTCTGCCCTGGTTGCCGGCGGCGTCGTGTCGTCCTTGACCCGCTGCTCCGGAGTCAGAACCAACCGTTCGGGCCGCTGCGCCCGGTCGGGTTTGCGGGCCGGCGGAACAGGACGCGCTTCGTCCGCCACGAGCTTGCGGATCGACGTCAGGACATCTTCGATTTCCGCGTTTTTCACGGGATCAGACATGGTTCACCACTGCTACCTCGGACACAAGGTAGCCGGGTCGCACTCATCGCACAACAGATGAAGAAAAACTTAGTTTTTTCCTAGTGACTGAAGAACACGGTCAAGCTTCTGACCCTGCTCGCTTTTCTGAATCGGGCTGTCTTTGACCAGGTTGTAGTAGGAGATCGGATCATATTGCTGCACGTTCAGACGCAAATCCGACGCGGTCAAGCGCCCCAAGGTGGACAGGACACGATAAGCTGCAAGGTCCTGGTCCACCTTCGCCGAAATCCGCGCCGAGCGTGCATTGAGCAATTCCTGCTCCGCGTTCAGGACATCCAGCGTCGTGCGTGCGCCAAGTTCAGCCTCTTCGCGCACGCCGCGGAAGGCCACCGTGGCCGCCCTCACCTGGCGTTCTGTCGACTCGAGACTGGCCGCCGCGATTCGCAGTTGCGCATAGGCGTTGCCGACATTTTGTGACACCTGATCGATGGCCTGGTGCAATTCGCCGCGCGCCTGATCACGATTGGCCATTGCCTGACGGACAAGCGATGTCAGACGGCCGCCCTGGTAGATCGGCCCCCCGGCCTCTACCCCGACAGACCCGCCACGCGAAAAGCGATCCGAGTCCACCCCCTCGGTCACGGTCAGACGACCGGCAAGCCGCACAGATGGATTCATCGCCGCCTTGGCGCGCAGAATGCCGAGTTCGGACGCCGAGATCCGGTGTTGGACCGATTTGATCTGCGGATGGGCGCGCACGGCAATCGCCTTGGCCGCATCGACGCTGTCCGGCAAATTCGGCAGGCTTTGAACCGGTTGAAGATTGTTCGGCAAGCGGCCAACGATGGCAAGATATTGTTCGCGGGCCACCGTCAAGGAGCCCTCTGCCGCAGCAAGCTGGCTGCGGGCGGCGGCAAGGCGCGCCTCGGCCAAAGACGTATCGGTCCGGGTCACCTCCCCGACTTCGAAACGTTGCTGGGCGGCATTCAGCTCTTGCCTGATCAGACGCACGTTGTTTTCGCGAAGTGCGACGTTTTCAATCGCCCGGCGCACCTCCAGGTGCGCCTCGACCGCAGACAACAGAACCTGCTGTTCGACATTGATCAGCTGCTGCCGGGTTCCCAGCACGGCCTCTTTGGCCGTCTCGAGGGCAAACTTGTTTTGCCCGCTGTCAAAGACCGTCAATTCAGCGACAAGGCTGGCGGACACGCTGTTCGAGACTGTCGGAACGATCGTATTGCGTGTCGATTCGCTACGGCTGGTCCCGAATTGGCGTGTCGCGTCCGCTGACCATGAAATCACCGGTCGCAAGGCCGCCATGGCCTGCGCGACGTCCTCGTCAGCCGCGCGCAGGACCGCCCGGTTCTGTTCGAGAAGACCGCTGGTGTTATAGGCCCCGATCATCGCGTCAGCCAGCGTATCCGCCTTGACCACGGAGCCGGTCACGGCAAGGCCGCAGGCCATCGCAAGTGCCGTAAGTTTCACGCGTTTCGCCATTCCCGATGCCTCCCAGGACATATCACTGCAGACTAGTATCACCGATCACTGCAGACTAGTGTCACCGACGCGGACTCAGAGCGCGAAGGTGGTCTCTTTTTCAAACCCCGGCAAGACCGGCGCGGATGCATTGAATGCATGGCGCCACGACATCTTGCCATCAATCTTGTATCCGATCCGGACAACGCCAAGCGCGCCTTCCATGAAGACGCATCCGATCCGCCCGCCTTCCTTGAGCTGATCGATCAGCACCTGTGGAAGCTCTTCGACGCTGCCCTGAACAATGATCGCATCATACGGGCCGTGCTGCGCCGCGCCATCGGTCAATGGCCCCGTGTGCACCAGGACATTGTCTGCACCATGCTCGGACAGAAGCGTTTGCGCCTCGGTGGCAAGGCTCGCATCCTCTTCCACGGCGATCACCGCCTCCGCCATGCTCGCGATCACCGCCGAGGAATAGCCGTAGCCGATGCCGATATCGAGGACCAGGTCACTGTTCTTGACATTGATCGCATCCAGCAACTTGCCCAGCGTACGCGGCTCCAAAACCACGCGGTGCGGCGCAATCCGGATGTTTTCGCTGACATAGGCCGCCTCGACCTGGTCTCGCGGCACGAATTGCTCTCGCGGCACGGATAGCATCGCATCGATGATCGGAAACTTGGTCACATCCGCAGGACGCACCTGTGTATCGACCATCATCATCCGGCGGGCAGCAAAGTCTGTCATGGGCTAAACTCATTCGTTCAGTTTGCGTCACGACTCTTGCCACAGGTCGCCGGGTTCAGCAATGCGCAGCGCACGCGAAATCCTCGCATGTCATCGGGCTGCACCCAGCCCCGATATCCGCTTGACGCGCCTCGCGCGACCGCCTATTCGAAAGTCCACTCTGGCGAGTTGGCGGAGTGGTGACGCAGCGGATTGCAAATCCGTGTACACCGGTTCGATTCCGGTACTCGCCTCCAATAAAATCAATGACTTGCGTCATCTTTGACCTCCTTCGCCGTTGGTTTTGAAACAATCGTTGAAACTTTCATGGTTCGTTCTTTTCGCGCGCCAGTCGGTTCCGAGCCTCCTGAGCGCGGCTTGCGAGCTCTCGTTGCCGGACCTGACCACCATATTTCTTCAGCATCTCAACGCCAGAATGTCCGGTCACAGACTTGACCATCTCGTCATCACAGCCGGCCAGATAGAGCTCGATCGTCGCGTTTTTCCGTAACCCGTGGGTCTTGTACCGCGCGGCATCAGCGTGCTTCATCCGCGCCTTTATCGCGCGCATTTCCTGAGCAATCGTGCGGTAGCTGACGGGCTGACCATTGGAGTCGGTGACTAGGCGCCCCTCTCGACGCTCCAAGCCTTGCAAATAGTCACTCAGGCGATCCGTAAGTGGGATCCATAACGGTTTATTCGTCTTGCCTTGGGTCAGATCGAAGCCGTCGTTCGCAACATGCGCCCACTCCATCTTGAGGATGTCGCCAATTCTCTGTCCAGTCCCAAGGCAAAGCTCGTAGACAAGGCGCGCCCGCGGAGTTGCGAGCCCTTCAAATTCATCCCGCACATCATCTGGCCACGGCTCCCATCCATCGCTTTGCTGCTTGAAGAGCGGGATTCCTTTTGCCGGGTTGCCGTGCTCTTTCCTCGTAACCCCAATCAAGCGCGCATGGTTCATCAGGACCACCATCACCTGCACGAGATAGTTCGCCTGTCGCCAGTGGTCTGCATTGGCGCGATGCAATTCATAAATGTGATGCGTTTCGATCTTGGCAGGGTCTTTGTCGTCCCAGATCTCTCGTATGTGGGACATGTAACGCCTATAATCGGACTTCGTGCGCGGCTTGAGTTTCTTGTAAGCGTCGCTTTGAAAATAGCTCTTGATCAACGCCTCAAAGTTCCGCTTAACCGGCTTTGGGGCCGGTTTACCCCGCAGCAACCGGTTATGATGATCCCAAAACTCGGGTGAGCCCACCTCTTCGTGCATCATGACAGAAATGCCTCGGGCACGTCTTATGAAACGCACGTAACCACGGTCGCGATACACGTACTTGGGCAGGCTCTTTCTAGTCATTCTCGCATTCTCAAGTCGCCATTGAGAAATTCATCGCTGCTGTCCGGTTCGGCCATGCCGGCATCGACCGTGACGCTGCCATCAGGCTTGATTTCGAACCTCGCCCTCAACCAGCCTGCCTCCCGGGCCTCGCGAATGAGGGCAGATGCAGCTTGGCGCGCGGTCGTGTGAACATTTCTTTGCGTCATATTTTTTCCCGTCAGTGCATCAATCTGCCGCCGTTTCGGCATGCTTTTGATCTGCCCGTTTCTTGGCAGCCAACAAAGCTCGAACGACCTCGGAGTTTTGCGAGCTATAGTTACGCTGAGCCTCTTCTTTGACCCAGTCTTTGAGCTCTTTTGGCAGCCGGAGCATCAGCGGTTCGCGACAGTGCATCAATTCACCTCCCGTGTCGGCTTGACTTATACATGGCGAGCCGCCAGCATTGCGTCAACAATAAAAACATGGCTAGGAGCCAGTATGGCTGATTATCCTTCATCAACCCAAGACAAATACATCATCCGTATGCCTGACGGCTTGCGGGATCGGATCCGGGAAAAAGCGGAAGCGAACCGCAGGAGCATGAACGCCGAGATCGTCGCGTTGCTGGAAGAGCACTACCCGCCGAAGACTCCGGAGACCGTTCAAGAACCGGCCGCGCGGATCCTGCTTTGGCTCGCCAAACGTATAAGGCGACAAGAC
>NZ_JAIPUS010000071.1 GCF_020055675.1 Marivita sp. | reverse complement strand
CCGGCGACCATCTCGACAATCTGGGCCAGCACCGTGTCGGCACCGACCTGCGTCGCCCGGATCGCCAGGGTGCCGTTCTTGTTGATCGTCCCGCCCGTGACGCGGTCACCTTCCGTCTTCTCGACGGGCACAGGCTCGCCGGTGATCATGCTCTCGTCGACCGACGTGCGCCCCTCGATCACTTCGCCATCGACCGGCACGCTGTCGCCCGGTCGCACACGCAGCGTGTCGCCTTCGACGATGTTCTCGAGCGGTGCATCGTATTCCGAACCGTCCGGCAGGACGCGGCGCGCGGTCTTGGGCGCGAGATGCATCAGAGCGCGGATCGCGTCGCCGGTGCGTTCCCGCGCGCGAAGCTCCAGCACCTGACCGACAAAGACCAGAGCGATGATGACGACCGCCGCCTCGTAATAGGTGCCGACTCCGTCGCCCATTCGGTATTGCTCGGGGAACACCCCCGGAGCGAAGGTGGCGACCAGCGAATAGACATAGGCCGCACCGACCCCGAGCGAGATCAGAGTCCACATGTTCGGGGACAGGTTCCGGAACGAGTCGACGCCGCGCCTGAAGAACGGAAGCGCTGCCCAGAGGACGATGGGCGTTGCAAGGACGAATTCGATATAGACCGCCAGCTGGTGGCCCAACCAGTCGCGAACCGGCAGGCCGACAAGCTCGCCCATGGTCAGGATCACCAGCGGCACTGCAGCGGCTGCACTGATCCACATACGTCGGGTGAAGTCGGTGAGTTCCTCGCTGGGTTCGTCCGAGGGCACCATCGGTTCGAGCGCCATGCCGCAGATCGGGCAACTCCCCGGTTCGTCGCGGACGATCTCGGGATGCATTGGGCAGGTCCATTGGGTGCCGGGTTGGGCTTTCTGCTCGGTCGTCTCCGCATTCCCCGACGCGTAGAAATAAGGATCGGCATCAAATTTCGTCTGGCAGCCTTCCGAGCAGAACCAGAAGGTCTCGCCGCCATACTCGCGCGATCGCGCGTCTTCGCGCACTTCGACCTCCATCCCGCAGACTGGATCCGTTGCGGTGTTCGCGCCAGAGGCTGGATCGTCATGGTGATGATGGGTGTGGTCAGTCATCGGGATTCCCCTTTCGGGACTTAATGTGGGGCTTCAAGCGGTTGGAAGGTCAAGGGGATGCTTTCTCTGTTTCACCGGTGTCTGCTCTCCCGAGGTCGTGACCGCCGTCCATGGGCGGGTTGAGCTTCAGAAAGACATGCTCGAACGCAAAGACAGCGGCCATGGCGGCCAGCGCGATCAGAACGATCGTTGGGTCGCTTTGCCATTTCATCACGGTGAAGGCCCCGAGCACTACGGCGTCGAGCCCGATGGCGGTAAGGAGGATCCATCCCCGCGCACCGATCTGTTCCCTTAGGTGACGCCAGACGCCCCAGTGGATCAGCATATCCATCACGAGGTAAAAGAAGGCGCCGAGGGACGCGATGCGACTGAGGTCGAAAAAGACGGTGAGAACGCCGGCGATCACGACCGTGTAGACAAGAGTGTGATCCCGGATCGTGCCCGGCATCCCGAAATGGCTGTGCGGGATCATCTTCATGTCGGTCAGCATCGCCAGCATCCGCGAGACTGCGAAGATGCTCGCGATCACGCCCGAGGCCGTCGCGACGAGCGCCAGCGCCACCGTCAGATAGAATCCTATCCGGCCGAGAGCCGGCTCTGCCGCCTCAGCAAGAGCGTAGTCTTTCGCGGCCACGATCCGATCGAGCGGCAGGCTCGAGCCCACGGCAAAGGCCACGAGCAGGTAGACCACCACGCAGATCGCGATGGAGATGACGATGGCGCGACCGACGTTGCGGTGGGGAGTCGTGATCTCGGCACCGGAATTCGTGATCGTCGTGAAGCCCTTGAAGGCGAGGATCGCGAGCGCCAGCGATGCAATGAACCCGGCGGCGCCCGTTTCCCTATCGCCCGTCGCTTCGAAGGAGATGCCACCCGCCCAAAGCGCCGCAATGCCGAAGAGCGCGATCCCGCCGACCTTGAGGACCGCCATGATCTGCGAAAGGAGCCCCACCGATCTGTTGCCGGAGGCATTCACGATGTAGGCGAAGACGATCAGGCCGACACCAATCGTTGGAACAAGCCAGCCGCCCGGCTCCATCCCCAGCCCGCGCAGAAGGTAGGTCGCGAAGGTCCGCGCGACGAGGCTTTCATTGATGACCATCGAAAGGGCCATCAGGAGAGCCGCGCCAGCTGCAACCGTTGTCGGCCCATAGGCCTTCTTGAGGATCATGCCGATCCCGCCCGCGGACGGCCAGGCATTCGACATCTTGATGTAGGTGTAGGCGCTGAATGCCGTCACGACCGCGCCCGCGACGAAGGCCAGGGGAAACCACGGCCCCGCCAGTTCGGCGATCTGCCCGGTCAGGGCAAGAATACCAGCGCCGATCATCACACCCGTTCCCATTGCCACGGCGTCGGGGAGGCTGAGGCTGTTCTGCTTGTATTCGGAACTCATGATCCAACGGTCTCCATAGCGTCTTTCTTTGGGCTTTCCTTTCTCGAAGCGGCACTTCGCCGAAGCGCAACCAGCAGGAAAGGAAGGCCCGTCATGAGGCCTAGACCAAGGGCGATCCATTCCGCGCTGCCGAAGGCGCCCTCCATCGCAGCGCTGCCGAAATGCGCGAGCACGAAGCTCGCGGGCAGGATGCCGGCCATCGTGGCCAGCGCGAAGCGCCAGAAGTGCAGCCGGCTGAGCCCCGCGGCATAGCTCATCGCATCGAAAGAGACGAAGGGCAGGAGGCGGCTCACGAAGACCGTGAGAGCCAGCGCGTTTTGCGAGCCCAGCAGACCGTAATCGGCCTTTTCGCCAAGAAGGCGCTCGACCGGCCCACGTCCCAGCCCGCGAGCGATGAAGAAGGCGACAAGCGCACCAATCTCTGACCCAATGGCAACATAGGCGGTGCCCGCATAATGACCATAAGCGGCCCCCGAGGCCAGCGCGACAGGCGCGCTTGGAATGGGGCTGGCAACGACTGCGACAGTCATGAGGAAGACAATCGCGACCGGTCCCAAAGGTCCGGCGCGCGCGACCCACGTCTCGACCATCGCCCGGTCCAGTTCGAACGACCACCATCCTGCGACCCAGCCAACGAGGCCAAGCCCAAGGACGCCGCCGACGACAAGGATGGCGCCCTTGCCGAGGGACGGGTAGCCATTTCTCTTTGGGTCGCTCTCTTCGGGCACGTC
>NZ_JAIPUS010000070.1 GCF_020055675.1 Marivita sp. | reverse complement strand
GGCCACCCGAAACGACGATACCCGCCGAGGTGAGTTCCGGGCGGTCGGATTCGGCAACCTTGTCCTCGACCCATTCCGACAGGCCCGGATCGGCGGCAGCGCCGATTTTCTCGACCGGGGCGGAATTGCCGGTGCCAGCCGCATCAAAGGTCGAGGTGCGGAAGCTCACGACCTTCTTGGCATCCGAGGATTTCACCTTCTGGATGGCGTTGCCGGCATAGATCGGACGCTCGAACGTGTCGGCATCGACCACGCCCGAGGCGTCGGTGATGACCATCACATCCAGCAGCGCGGCGACGCGCGGCAGGATGTTCTTGGCATCCGTGGTGGCGGGCGCGACGACATGATCGTAATCGGCGGCAAGATCGGCCACCAGCTGCGCCACGGGTTCCGCAAGGCGGTGCCCGTAAAGCGCATCCTCGGCGCACAGAACCTTGGCGACGCCCTCGATCGTGGCGGCCTCGTCGGCGGCAGCGGCGCAGGTGGCACCTGCACAAAGCACGGTCACATCACCCAGCTTGGCGGCGGCGGTCACGGCCTTGGCGGTGGCATCCATCGCCAGGGCTCCGTCATTGACTTCGGCAAGAACAAGAACAGCCATCACACAGCCCCCTTTTCTTTGAGTTTCGCAACCAGCGTGTCCACGTCCGGCACGATCTCGCCAGCCTGACGCGCTTCGGGCTCGGTTGTTTCGACGATCTGCAGGCGCGGGGTCACGTCGACGCCGTAATCCTCCGCCGTCTTTTCATCGAGCGGCTTTTTCTTGGCCTTCATGATGTTGGGCAAAGAGGCATAGCGCGGCTCGTTTAGGCGCAGATCGGTCGAAATGATGGTCGGCATCTTGACCTTGATCGTCTGCAACCCGCCATCGACCTCGCGTGTGACGACGGCATTGTCGCCCTCGATGTCGATATTATTGGCATACATCGCTTGGCTCCAGCCCAGCAGCGCGCTCAGCATCTGGCCGGTGGCGTTCATGTCGTTGTCGATCGCCTGCTTGCCCGTCAGGACAAGACCTGGCTGTTCCTCTTCGACGACCTTGGCAAGGATCTTGGCAACCGCCAGCGGCTCGATATCGGTATGCACGTCATCGGCGGCCACGACCAGAATCGCCCGGTCCGCGCCCATCGCCAGCGCGGTGCGCAGCGTTTCCTGGGCCTGCTTCACGCCGATCGACACGGCGACCACCTCTTCGGCCTTTCCGGCCTCCTTGAGGCGGATGGCCTCTTCGACAGCGATCTCGTCGAACGGGTTCATCGACATTTTGACATTTGCAAGATCGACACCCGATCCGTCCGCCTTGACACGGACCTTCACGTTGTAGTCGATCACGCGTTTCACAGGCACAAGCACCTTCATTGCGTGGTCTCCTCAGATTGGCGGAACAGCCGTAAAGCGACCGTTCCCGATACTATCCCCGCCGTTCTTACTCGTTTGTAACCCGGGGAACCAGTAGCCCTTTTGTTTTGGAATAAATATCTACCATTGCACTACTGTGAGCCTCATAACTTTCATCATCTGACAAAGTAATGTTCTGGGATAAAGAAAACTTAGCTAGTAGTACAAGGAATAAAAACAATATTAATACTTTCATAACTTTTCGTTTAAAGCTAAAGTACCTAAAGGAAACCATATTTTCAAAACAAAACCATATAATAACATTTACTTAACCTTACGTTTTCATCATGATGAATAATAAAAATACTATATTTGCCTAAAAATCATGGCGAAAAAATTTTCTTACAGCGAAGCAACACAAGAAATAGAGCAAATTATAGATCAACTTGAAGCCGGGGACCTTGAAATTGATGAACTTAGCACAAAAGTTAAGCGTGCTTCACAATTGATAAAAAAATGTAAAGATCACCTAAAAACCACTGAAGACAAGGTAAACGAGATTTTAGACGAAGACCAGGATAACAGTTAAACCTTACGGTTCAGGTATAATTCTACCAACGGATATATTGGCTCCCTTATAATTGAATGAATTTTTAGGTTGTGTTTTTTTGCGACATTATTCAGCAATCGGGAGCTCAAATAGGCTATAGAACCACCAAATACTATAGGAAAAGGATATTTTTGCAGCAAGAGGGCATAAAACTCAAAGAAGCTGGAAAATTGCTTTACACAAAGCTCTGAAAGCACTACATTATGCTGATTTTGCATTATATAACGGGCTAATAACCCATTTTCATCTTCTTGCTCCAGTTTTTTGTTTAAAAATTTTTGCAAATCACCACTGATATCATCTGATAATGCAGCATCTTCGTAGAGCTTAAGAATCTGCAGAGCCAGATCGGTGCCACTCCCGGGATCTTTCTCTTTCCCGGGCGACCACACTTCAAAGTTTAGTTTAAACCCATCGTAGTAAGCCATAGAAGACCCTGTACCAAGTATAGCAACATTTCCGGCCTCATCACCCCATCCGGCATGGGCAAGTGCCATTAAATCGGAAAAAACCGTTATATGAGCATTGGAAAACCAATTTGCTAAAAACTGCTTAACCTTTTCTCTACCCTGCTGCCTTGCGCAGCCAGTACCATAAAAATAAAGCTCGGTGATATAATTACGATGCCTTTCCAAAGCCGGTGGAAAAATCATACCATAGCCCAACTGTGAAGGATGCATACCAGCTGATTTAACATACTCAACGTTATGCTTATCAATAAGCGCCCACATGGTATTTGTACCACCACTATCTGCAATTAGAATCATAGTACGACATTCAAGAAAAGATAAGACTGAAAAAATAAAATTACAAGAAATTATTTCCGTTACAAAAGTACTTTTCTATAACAATAAAGCATTGAAGAATCTTTTATTTATTGAATAGTCACTATTTTTGTTAATTCAAATTGAGAATACGGTGAGTAAAAGTTATATACAGCAGTTAATAAGAGAAGGTGAGCATCAAAAGCAGGATTTTAAGTTTGCGGTGAACGATGCCAGAAAAATTGCAAGGTCACTTGTAGCTTTTGCTAATACGGATGGTGGCAAACTCCTGATTGGAGTTAAAGATAATGGCGTAATCCCATTCTTCCAAACAGGATTATCTTTCACTTTCATCTTCCAAATTACAGTTTTATTTTCAAAAGCATATGTTTTCCCAAGATCTACCCCATCATTTAAGGAACAAGGACCATCAATAACCGTAAATGATTCCTGATTGTAACTAGTAGTTCCTGGTTCAAATAAATAAAGGGCAAGCCAAATATCATCTATTGAGGGACTCATCTTTATTTATTTGAACCAGGAACT
>NZ_JAIPUS010000069.1 GCF_020055675.1 Marivita sp. | reverse complement strand
CGCCCATGAAAGCCGTGTTCCGCTCGTCCGGATCGGGGCGAAACACGCGTTCTCCGAGACCGGTATCGCGCCCGTCGCCTCCCGGCCGGCGCAGATCCCCAAATCCCAGACAGCCTCTGTCAATCGCTCCGTTGTCCGCATTGCCGCGCTGTTGCACGATCTCGGAAAAGCCACGGTCCTGTTCCAAAACAAGCTGCAGCGCGCGCTCAAGGGCGGCGCACCGGAAGCCGATCCCGTGCGCCACGAGCTGCACTCCGCTGCTGTCTGGGATCAGCTGTTCGGCAAGACGCTGGATGAGGCGCTGCCAAAAGCCCTGTGCGATTTGCGTGGTCAAGACATCGACACGGCATGTGATGCGGTCCGACGTCCTCTGGGGGTCATCGCGATGCACCCTGAAAGCCCCCTGCCTTTCGATTTTCTGAAACGAGAGGGCAGTCTCGCGCATGCAATCGGCATGCTCATCCAGACGCATCACCGACTGCCCGATGGGGGAAGCAATCTTCTTGAACCCCTCGCTGCGCGTCACGTTAGGCAAACCGATGACTTCGACAGCCTGCGCGACCTGGCGATCGCGCCCGGTACCGCCTTTTGGCACGAAACATGGTGGCTGGACGCGCTTTGCGCCGAGACGCAAGCGTTGCATACCGGTCAGGCGACCATCGGTCTCGACGTGTTCCTCCGCGCCGGCCTGATGATGGCCGATCATTTCGGGTCCGCGAGCAAGCAGCCATCCGAATGTCATCCTGAGCACCTCGCGAACACGCTGCCAGGACCGGACAGGCGAGGCTTTGTGGCCGCAGACAGTCTCGGCCAGCACGTTCGCCGCGTTCACGCCGCGGCGCGACATGGCGTCGATCTGTTCGAGCGTTATGCCGATGGCTTTCCGGCACTCGATGAGGCCGACGTCCCAACGGATATCGCCTTCCCTGCTCTCTCGGAAAATCCACGGTTCAGGTGGCAATCTGACGCCGCGCGCGCGGCAAGGGCGCTCTGCGAGGCTCATGAGGGAGGCTTCTTTGCCTGCCTGATGGCCGGAACCGGAACAGGAAAAACCCGCGCCGCACCGACGATCCTCGCGGGCGCCACCTTTGGTGATGCATGGGCCAAGCGGCGCGCATTCCGCATGAGCCTCGGGCTCGGCCTGCGTGTTCTGGCGACCCAATCGGCGACCGAATATGTCTCGGATCTCGGGTTCAACGACCAGGACGTCTCCGTTCTGGTTGGTCAGGCTCCGCTGTCCTTCGCGCATGGCGTTCAGGCGGACGAGCCTGACGCGACCGGATCGGAAAGCCAGATTGAGATCCCCGACTGGCTGAAAGTGGAAATGGCCACCGGCGCAGTGCCCGATCCGGGCGACGAACGGGAGGCAGACTGGCTGAGGTCCTTGTCTCTCGATACGGGCCGTGGCCTGCCTGCGTTCTTCGAGAAGATCCTGTCGGCCGCCGATCCCGGCAAGGGGAAAGGTCCCAAGGCTGCCGCGGCACGCAGACTCGTATCTCCGCCGATCATGGTGGGCACGATCGACCACCTCATGGGAGTCGCAGCACCCGTGAACTCTCGGTATCTCATGCAGTCCCTGCGGGTGGCGACGTCCGACCTGATCCTCGACGAGATTGACCAGTTCGAGGGCGAGGACATCGCCGCGATCGGCCGCTTGGTCTACCAGGCCGCTTCCGCTGGCCGGCGGGTCATCATCATGTCGGCCACCCTGACGCCGGACATCGCGCAAGCGCTTCACGCGGCTTACCGGGAGGGATGGTCCGTCTTCGCTGCATCGCGCGGCGTCGCCGATCATGTAAATCTCCTGGTGATAGGGGACGCACCCGGGTCCTGCCGGACCAACCAGAACGGCGAGACCCTGGATGAAATCCTTTCGGAAAGCTCAGAGGTCACGCTGGCTGCATTGAAGGCGGCTCCGCCCGCGCGACGTGCGGAGATCCTGCCGGCCTGTGAGGGTTGGGAAGATCTGGTCAGTCAGGTCGATCAATCCTGTCGGTCGCTGCACGTGCGCAATGCCCAAAGCATCGACGGGTTTCGCGTGTCTTTCGGCATGGTTCGGATGACCCGGATTTCACACACCGCGGCGCTGGCCGCGCAGCTTCCTTCCGGAGAACTCGACGATCACCTGCGTGTTGTGCTGTGCCTTCATTCCCAGTTTCCGCGACTGCATCGCGGCTGGATCGAGACACGGCTGAAGCGCGCTCTCACCCGTAAAGGCGATGACCCGAATGAAGGTTTGAAGTCCCTTTGCCATGCCGAAGATGTGTTTGAACGCGCGTCCGACGCGGGCGTGAAAAACATCGAGATCGTTCTCGTCACGTCTCCTGTCATCGAGACCGGGAACGACCTGGACTTCGACTGGGCGATCCTGGATCCGATTTCGACGCGCTCGATCATCCAGGCTGCCGGCCGGGTGTGGCGCCACCGGCCCGCGGCCGGAATCCATACGAACTTGCTCATCCTCGGGCGCAGCCCGATCGCGATGCAGGGCGGCAAGCTGGCCATGCCGGGTGTCGAAACCGAGACACCGCGCATAACGGGTGTTGGGACGCCGGATCTCGATACTTTCGCGGGGAGGCTATTCAAGGATCTTACCGGGAACACCGATCTTTCTGTGATCAACGCCGCACCGATCCTGGAAACGACCGTGCCTTTCCCCTTGCGCGATGCGGAGATCGCCTTGCGCGAAAAGATGGTCGATGCGTCCCGTGACAACGCCGAAGCGCCGCTTGGCCGGTATATCCGTCGCGTGTCAGCGCGTATGACGCAGCGCATGTGCGTCGTGCGCAAGTTCCGGAGATCGGATACGCGATCGGTTCTCTACAAGCTTGTCGGAGATGATCTGCGGGACGCCACCTGGTACCGGGATCTCGCGCCCGGCACGCGGAACAGCGAACTTCAGCCTGCCAGCGAGGCCGCCCTGACTGTCGAAATCATGCCGGGGTGTTTCCTGTTCGATGCGATGACCGAGCGCGCCTGGCAGGAGATGGCGGGCGGCGCCGAGGTCGAGCCTGGCGAGCTTGGCCGTGTTATGCAGGTGGAAATCTCCGATTATGGGGATGATCTTGAACCAGTGATGACATACACTGATTTTACAGGGTTCACGCGAGATCTTTTCGAGGATCTTTTTTTGCCCTTTGGAAAAGCTGCTAAAAAACAATAGCTTATCTTTGCTGTTTGAAAATATGGTTTGCTGCGGGGTCGGCACGTAACCCTCTGAATTCGTTTTTTTTCTTCGAGAAACGGAAGCCCTCCCCGCCGGATAGGCGGCTGAGAGATTCGGAGCGTATCGCCGCGCGCAAAGCGTTGACGGCAGCGCGCAGCTTGGCGATCTTGGTGTGGCCGTAGGTTTCATGGGTCATGTCAGGTGTCCTCCTGCGCGATCAGGGCTTCGAGGATTACAATGAGCCACGCGCGGGCGGGGTTGTTGTGCCTTCCCACTGGGCGAAAAACATGTTCTCGGCGGGTCGCGTCCATTGGGCAAAGTGCGGCCAAAAATTCAGCAGTGGAGCCGATTGTTTCGATGTCTTGCGAAAGGGATATCCGCCA
>NZ_JAIPUS010000068.1 GCF_020055675.1 Marivita sp. | reverse complement strand
TGTCGGGCGACAGGCCGATGCCGTTCTGGGCGTCGGTGGGGAAGACCACTTCGGTGACACCCGACCCGTCGGCATGGGCGTAGTGGATGCCGGTGAGGTCGGCGGTGCGCTCGTGGGCGTCACGGATGCCGTGATCGGTGAACCAGAAGCCGCCGTGTCCGTCCATCACGATGTCGTTGGGGCCCCGCAGCGGGCGACCGTCGCACTCGGTGTACAGGTCGGTGACGGTGCCGTCGTGGGGGTCGACGCGCTGGATCCGTCCGCCGCGGTAGCGATCGCGGGCGAACCCGCCCGGCAGCAGCATGTCCCCCAGCTCCACCGGGGTGAACGATCCGCCGTTGTTGCACACGTAGATGGCGCCGTCGGGGCCGATCGCCGCACCGTTGGGTCCGCCGGGGATCTCGGCGATCGTCTCCGTCGAGCCGTCGGGATGCACCCGCGTGAGTCGCTCGGCGAACATCTCGACCAGGACCACCGATCCGTCGGGCATCGCGATCGGGCCCTCGGGGAACTTCAGCCCGGTCGCGACCTCGGTGAGTTCGGGCGTGAATTCGACGACGGCGCTCATCGGCTCATGTTGCCAAATTCGGCCGGGCCGAGACGCAACCGACCCGGCACGCCCACCGGCGGGGCACCCGTCACTCGACGACGAGTTCGCCGACCATCGACGGGTGGATCGAGCAGAAGTAGGGGTAGGTCCCGGGCTCGGAGGCAACGAACGAGAACGTTTCGTTCATGCCGAGATTGCCCGAATCCCACGTGCCGTCGTCGGCAGTGGTGGTGTGGACGAGCACGTCGACGTTCGTCCACACCACCTCGGTGCCGGCGGCCACGCTGATGGTGGGCGGTTCGAACCCTTCGGCGACCCCGACGATCGTGACGCCGACGTCCTGTGCATCGCCGTCGTCGGTGTCGCCGTCGTCGGTGTCACCGGGCGTTGCGGCAGTGGTCTCTGCGCCGCCGTCGGCGTCGTCGGCCACTGGCGCACTGGTGACGTCCGCATCGTCGTCGTCACCGTCGCAGGCGACGGGCACCAGCGCCGCGACGGCGACCAGGGCGATCCAGGGAAACGGTCGGGACGGTCTGTCGGCCATGTCGGTCCTCCTCGCTCGTCCGGCGGGTCACCGGTGAGCCCCCGACACTAGATCAGAGTTGACCGTTCTGCTGGAGGAGTTCGAACTCCTCCACCGTCATCAGCACGGCCCGCGCCTTGGAGCCCTCGCTCGGGCCGACCACCCCGCGCTGCTCGAGCAGATCCATGATCCGGCCGGCACGCGCGAAACCGACCTTCAGCTTCCGTTGCAGCATGGAGGTGGACCCGAGCTGGCTGCGCACGACGAGCTCCATCGCCTGGCGCATCATCGCCGTGTCCTCGTCCTCCTCGCCGGCCGAGAACGCATTGGCGTCGGAGGTGACGTCGAGGTCGTCGAGACCGGCAGCGCCACCCGGCGCCGGTGGTCCGGAGCTGGCCATCGGCGGCACGAGCGCCGGCTGCGCCGTCGCGCTGCCGGCGAAGTCACCCTCGGAGCCGCCGTCGCCGCCCGCTTCGACATCGCCCGAGTACACGGGTTCGGGCGCCTGGTTGCGCCAGTGGCCGACGATCTGGCGGACTTCGTCCTCGCCCACGAACGAGCCCTGGATGCGGTTGGCCACCGACGAGTTGCCGGGGAGCAGCAACATGTCGCCCTTGCCGACGAGCTTCTCCGCGCCGGGCTGATCGAGGATCACGCGTGAGTCCGTGAGGCTCGACACGGCGAAGGCCATCCGAGCGGGGATGTTGGCCTTGATCACACCGGTGATGACGTTCACCGACGGCCGCTGCGTGGCGACGATCAGGTGGATGCCGACGGCACGCGCCTTCTGGGCGATGCGGGTGATCGATATTTTAGCACCACTTAAACAATGGTTTTTTCGGATACTGGATCTTAGTCTTCCATATTCTTTCAATTTTTTTAAATCAGCTTTTTTAGACCTAATTTTCAGAGTTCCAACTGTGCTTGAGCCTCGCATTCTTCATATCGTACCGATTTTTTTGATCTCCTTGCTTATTGCCGGAGCTTGCAGCGATCTTTCCGAATACGATAGTGAGCAGGTACAATCTACTTTAAACGACTCGCTCATAACTTCCACTGAAAGCTGGGATGTTGAAATGACACTAATGCAGCAGGAACGTGCCCGTATTTTCATTCAAGGAAGCTATGCAATATCCTATCAAACCCGTGAGCGCGCAGAAACACATATCGACGGGCCTGTCTATGTTCAGCTTTTCGACACAACCGGAGCTGTTGAAACGGAAGCCTGGAGCAAAAGAGCTGTGTATCTGGAAGAAAAGAGTGAATTTGAACTCTATGATTCCGTCAGGGTCCTCACCAATTCAGATCGTGAACTCTATTCAGATTATCTGGTCTGGTCGCAAAAGACCGATCGAATAACCTCTCCAAGGTTCGTAACCATCATCACTCCTACCGACAGCATTTCGGGTCGCGGGTTTGATGGTTTAACCGACCTCTCTTCCTACACCATAGATGAACCGCGCGGCAGATTGATCGTAGATTAATGGGCAGGATTAAATCATATCTTTTCATTTCCGTCGGCCTGATACTATTTCTGACATCTATCCCTGAATGGTCTGAAGCTCAAAACCGGGTAAATATTCTGGACGCGGATAGAGCAGAAGGTGCAGTTGTGGATGGACAATTTGTTAGAAAGCTGCTCGGCAATGTGATTCTGGAAACGGAGCAAATGGTCATGGATGCAGACAGTGTTTATGATTTTTCAGAAGAAAGTATGCTCCATGCTTTCAACATTCAGATAGAAACGGAATCTGAAATGATTTGGGCCGACACGCTCTACTATAATACTCTAACCGATTACAGTGAGCTAAGAGGCCGGGTGATCGTACAGTCTGAAAACAACACCGTATTCAGTGAGAATATGGATGCAGCGCTTGCTCTCGAGCTTATCATCTTTAGTGATCCCGTACGTTTTGAGGATGAACGAGGTACTCTTTTGGCAGAGTCCGGCCTGTATTACCAGGATGTAGACAGTGCCGCTTTTCGTGGAAATGTACAGCTGGCCGACAGTACTCAATATCTTGAGTCTGATTCGCTTTTCATGAATCGACAAGATGACCTATATGAACTCTATGGTCGTGTTTATGCGGAAGATTTTGAAGATAATGTCATCTTCACCGGAGACTACCTGTATGCAGACTCTACCGGCTACCGCCTGCTCACTGGCGACGATGCATGGCTAATGGAGTTAAGTGAGAATGAAGCGGATACCACACACCTGCTAGCCAAAAAAATAGAGCTTCTGGAAACGGATACCACCTCAACTATGGACGCTTTTGAAGATGTCCGGATTTGGTCGACAAAATTCTCAGCCATTGCGGATACGGCACTATATCGGGATCATGAGGAGAAATTTGAGTTAAGGTCAAATCCAAAACTCTGGCAAAGAAATATTCAGTTAACGGGGCCTGTTATTGAAGCTCACCTTGAGAATAGTGATATTCGGTTTTTATCATCCTACCCCCGCCCTATTGCCGTGCAAGAGGATACAGTGACAG
>NZ_JAIPUS010000067.1 GCF_020055675.1 Marivita sp. | reverse complement strand
CGCCCTCCTGGCCGCCGCCCCCGCCTTTGCGCAGGGGATGGACGCGACCTACGACCTGTCGCTGCGTGGCATCACCGGCGGGGCCATCGCGCTGCGCGGCCGGGACCAGGGCGGCAGCTATTCGGTCTCGTCCGCGGCGAAGGCCACGGGACTGGTCGGCGCGCTCGTGAAATATGGCTACGAGGGCCGCGCACAGGGCCGCATCCGGGGCGGGCGCTATGTCAGCACCGAATATACCGAGATCGAGGTCGACGACGGCGAGCGCACCTCGGCGGTTACCCGTTTCAGTGGCACGACCCCGGCCTCGGTCACGTTCGACCCGCCGCGCGCACCCGAACCCCATGACATCGACCCGACCGCCCAGCGCGGCGTGATCGACCCGCTGACCGCGCTTTACGCGGTGCTGCAACCGGTCGATCATGACGCGTTTTTCTCGGCACTCGATACTCCGGCAGCGCCGACAGACGCCTTGCGCTCGGCCTTCCGTCGGCATGGCAAAACGGTTGTGTCGCAGTAAATGGCGGCATCACAACAGACGACCTACACCATTGAGCCGTTCGATCCAGAAAGACATGATCGAGCGGCTTTTTCTTGCGGCGTCGAACAGGTCGACAACTACTTCCAGAAGACGGCCAACAAGCTCGCCAAGGTGGATAATGTTCGTCTCTACGTGATGGTCGACCCTTCTGGCACGGTCATCGGGTTCTATGCCCTGAATGCGCACGCCGTTCTCTATACGGATTTACCTGCAAAGTTCGCGCGGACCCGGCCCTCGCATGGGAACATCCCTGCCGCATACATCTCGATGATCGGGCGTGATCAGAAGTTCCGCGGGGGCGGTTATGGCGGCGATCTGCTTGTCGATGCCCTCCGCCGAATTGCAGTTGCTGCAGATGCCATCGGCGTTGCTGTGGTCATGCTTGACGTTCTCGATTGCGGTGAATCCGACCGCGTCGCTCGCCGCAACGCACTTTACGAAAGCTACGGCTTCCAGTCGCTCGAATCGAACCCGCTGAGGATGTTCTTGCCAGTCAGCGTCGTTCGGAAGCTGATCTCTGAGGAAACCGAAGGCCAGTGATAGAGCCCAAGGGTCCCGAAGCTGCATATTTGGGCTTTTGAGAGAACAAAGCCCGTACATTTCATTGGTCTGACCGCTGCAGATACAAAGCGACGTTCTCGGCTGGCATCTTGAAGCCTCGACCGTCGGATATCCGCTCAGTGCTGATAGGATATTTTGGTCTGTTAGAGCGCCCGACTGGAAACCTGAATCGGAAGGGATTCCCATGACTGCTGATTTGTGATTCATCCTGTTTGGGAGGATGGATCATGTCAGCACCTTTGCCGGATGCGCTTCGGGCGCGGTTTCAGAGATTGGTTGAAGAGGGGTTAAGCGGGCGCGCGGCTGCGTTGCGTTTGAAGCTCTCGCCTGCCACCGGGGCGCGTTGGGGTCTTGCGATCCGCCGGACCGGGCAGGCCCGAGCTGCGCCTCAAGGCCGCCCTCGCGGCAAGGGCAAGCTTGATCCGCATCGCTCTTTTCTGATTGAACTGATAGATCAGGACGGCGACATGACCATGCCCGAACTGGCCGGCGCGCTGACAGATGCGACCGGCGTTCAGGCACACCCGGATGCGATTGGCCGGTTCCTGCGCAAGCTCGGATTTACCTATAAAAAAAGACGTTGGTCGCGACTGAGCGACGCCGCGCAAGGGTAAGGAAGCAACGTGACGACTGGATCAAGCATCGCCTGCCAGCCGTCTCGGCCAGGCCGGACCGCGTTGTCTTTATTGACGAAACCTCTGTGAAAACCAACCTGACCCGACAACGAGGCTGGTCACAGCGGGGCGCGCGACTGGTCATGGACGCGCCCTTTGGATCATGGGGGACACAGA
Organism: Marivita sp.; assembly: GCF_020055675.1. Classification (GTDB taxonomy): domain Bacteria; phylum Pseudomonadota; class Alphaproteobacteria; order Rhodobacterales; family Rhodobacteraceae; genus Marivita. The sequence continues at coordinate 1,931 of NZ_JAIPUS010000067.1, read as the reverse complement.
CCTTCATCGCGGGTCTTGGCGCAGGGGCGCTGGTCGCTCCATGGGTCATCAAAGGTGCGATGGACGGTGAAGCCTTCGCCGCTTATGTCTCGCAGGTGTTGGTCCCCGTACTGGAGCCAGGTACCGTCGTCATTTTGGACAACCTCGCCACACACAAGAATGCTGCCGCAGACAAAGCCATGCGCGAAGCTGGATGCTGGTTCTTGTTCTTGCCGCCATACAGCCCCGACCTGAACCCGATCGAGATGGCGTTCTCAAAACTCAAAGCGCACCTGCGCAGGATAGGCGCCAGAACATTTACCGATATGTTCAACGCCCTCGCGGAGATATGCGACCTCTTCTCCCCGCAGGAATGCTGGAACTACTTCAAGGCTGCCGGATATGTCTCAGGTTAAAAGTCGGATGCTTTAGTACTACAGATGGAGTGGTTGCCGCCCTCCCTGACGGCATCGCAATGTGCCAAGGTCGTGGTGTTCAACGCCACGCGAAGAGGAGGACGGCGAGATGAAGGTTATGATGATCGGTGTCGATCTGGCAAAGAATGTTTTTCAAGTTCATGGGGCGCTGCACACGGGGGAGGTTCAGTTCCGCAAGAAGCTGACGCGCACTCAGTTTCCCGTGTTCATGGCTAAGCAGGAACCTTGCCTGGTCATTTTTGAAGCCTGTGGCAGCGCACATTATTGGGCTCGAGAAATGGCAGCGCTTGGCCATGAGGTGAAACTGATTGCGCCCCAATACGCTCGCCCGTTCGTCAAGCGCCAGAAAAATGATGCTGCCGATGCCGAGGCGATCGTCATCGCGGCGCGTCAACCCGAGATGCGTTTTGTTGAGCCTAAAACAGTCCAGCAACAATCGCGCGCGGCAATTTTTCGTGGCCGGGAACGCCTAGTGCATCAGCGGACGGCGGATGTGAACGCCTTGCGGGCGCTGTTGTATGAGCATGGGCATGTGTTTCCGCAAGGAATACGCCGGCTTAACCGCATCACAGCGCTTTTAGAGGATAAGACTGCCGACTTGCAGCCATTGATCCGCGAGGAATGCTTGGACCTGCTGGCGCAGATTGAAGAGAAAACGGCGCGTATCATCGAGCGCACCGCGAAACTCAAGACGCTGGCTGGTAAGTCAGACAGCGCGCGCAGGCTTCAGACTATGCCCGGTGTCGGGCCACTGACGGCCATCGCTGTAGAGGCGTTTGGACCTGATATGGCGCAGTTCAAAACGGGACGTGACTTTGCAGCCTGGTTGGGTCTGGTGCCCAAGCAACATTCATCTGGAGGCAAAGAACGTTTGGGGCGGATGACCAAGGCCGGGCAAGCTGATATTAGACGTCTCCTGATCATTGGGGCAATGTCGCGGCTGGGCTGGCTTGGACGGCGCACAATTACGGAGGGCAGCTGGCTGTCACGGATGTTGGCGCGCAAGCCGAAGATGTTAGTTGCGATCGCCCTGGCCAACAAGATGGCACGGCAGATCTGGGCGATGCTGACGAAGAACGAAGATTACAAGGATCCGGCGCTGGCAGTCGCGGCATGAAGCCCATGTCGAACTGAAAGCGATGGTGCCAAAGGGAGTGTAAGAAGACGACGACCTGAATGGGCAAAACGATCGAACAGATCCGGATTGGGAAAACCAGTTAGCAACTGCGAGCGATCAGCTCGTACTACAGATTTGGACCTGATCCGCTGATCATCATCCCGGCCCGCGGCTATTGGAAGTGCCGCATCTTGAGGCCTTACAAAAGTTCGCACTCGATCACACGCCAATAGGGTTAAAAACTTCTTGCATTACGGGCGGCAACCACAAAAGTTGCACATTGAGCCGCGCTTTCCGATGTGCGAGGGCTGCGATGGCTTGATGCTGTCTTCGCCATCGGGACCAGCTCCAGATGAAGGCGACGGTCAATACCGGTCGCAGCAAGAGGCGGGCGATCA
>NZ_JAIPUS010000066.1 GCF_020055675.1 Marivita sp. | reverse complement strand
CGCGCATGAGCCGGTTGAAGGACTACAAGCGACACTCTGCACACGTCACGCGCGGGCCGCGTTGGAAGGCTCTGCGGATGCAAGCCTTGGACCGTGACGGCTGGCAATGCGTCCAATGTGGTGAGCGGCGGCGTCTGGAATGTGACCACGTTCTGCCCGTCCGTGACCGGCCTGATTTGGCCTATTCCCTGTCAAATTTGCAGATCCTTTGCGGGCGTTGCCATGCCCGAAAAACGAGAATTGAGGTGGGCCACAAGGCTCTGACCCCAAAGCGCCAAGCGTGGCGTGACCTGCTGCGAGATATGCAGCGAAACCCTATCGAGCAGAAAGGATAAAACATGCTTGAGAGTGTCAAAATCCAACGGCGGCAATCTGAAATCCGTTCACAACTGTCGGAACTTGTCGGCAAGGATACACCGTCCGAAGACGAAACCCGGTCTATGGAAACCCTAGACCAAGAATACCGCACGAACGAGACGCGCTATCGTGCGGCGCTGGTCAGTGAAGACGACGAACGCCGCGAAGCTGGTGCCGAACTGGAAACCCGTTCTGAGCGTGAATGGTCTGAACTGGCCTCACGGTTCGAGGTTCGCCAGGTGGCGCTTGCCCTGGACGAAGGGCGCAAGCTGGACGGCGCGACGGCTGAGATGGTCGAAGAACTGCGCAGCGCGGGCGGCTTCCAAGGCATCCCGGTTCCTCTTGAGGCACTGGAAACCCGCGCGGGTGAAACGCTGGCCGGTGGTACGCCTGACCCTATCCGCACCATGCCGACAATCGACCGGCTTTTCGCCAATTCGTCCGCAACCCGCATGGGCGCGCGGATGATCCAGATCGGCAGCGGCGAGATTGAATATCCCGTTGCAACTGGTGGCGCGCAACCGGGCTGGGCTGGGTCTGAAACCGGTGATGTGCCGGGGCCGCAAGCGTACACGACAACCGACATTCCGATGAAGCCTGATCAGACTTTGGGTGTGCAGATGAAGATCACGCGCAAGGCTCTGAAACAGTCGGGCGCTGGTCTGGAACAAGCGGTGCGTCGGGATATGTCGGCGGCAATTCAGCAAGAGACCGATCGGGCCATTTTCCTTGGCTCTGGATCGTCTGGTGAGCCTCTGGGCATCTTTCCCGGTGCGTCCACCTACGGCATCACAGAGACGGCTGTTGATGCGGCGGCGTCCTACGCGGCGTTCCGTGCAGCGGCGGTGCGGTTTATGACGGCCAACGCGGCGGGCAGTCCCGGTGCTGTCAATCTGTTGCTGCGTCCTGAGATCTTCGACGGCATGGATGCTGACCTGATCAGCGGCACGGCGGTGTCCGAGTGGGATCGTCTTATTGCCAAGATCGGCAATGTGGTGATGACGACGAACGGCATCGCAGCGCCGGCGGGTGATCCTCTGGAAAGCAAGGCGCTGTTGACCACTACGACGAACGGCGTGGCACCGGTGTTCTGCGGTATGTGGGGCGCGGTGGATTTGATCCGTGATCCGTATTCGGACGCGAAGTCTGGGCAGCTCCGCCTCACGGCTCTGACGACAATGGATGTGACGGTTGCGCGCGGTGTGCAGCTCGAAATCCTGACCGGGGTGCAGTGATGCTGACCGGCTTTGCAGATGGCGGTCTGGAACTACGCAAGCGGGCCTCTGGTGCTTTGGCGCTGCAAGGCCGGTTCCCCTACAACAAGCGCGCGGTCCTCAGTGATGGGGGCCGCAACGGCAGGCCGAAAAAAGAAGCGATTGCCCCAAGGGCTTTTGCCTATCGGGTGGACGATCCGAAAGAGGATATCCATTTTCTAGTTGGCCATTCCTTTGACAAGCCATTGGCCAGCCGGGGCGCGGGCACGCTCGATCTGGTGGACGGTGACGACGCTCTGACCTTCACCGCGACGATCACGCCAGAGATGCAAGAGGTGTCCTATGTCCGCGACATCCTGGCGGGCATCGCGGCGGGCCTGACCCTTGGCATATCGCCGGGGTTCCGTTTGCCCCCCAAGCGGGCGGTGCCTGAGCCTGAGAAAATCGAGGATGAGGGCAGCGATCCTGAGAACGGGGCGCACAACGCGATTATCAGAACTGTGTTAGCGGCGCTTCTTTACGAGATCAGCGTTGTCACAAGACCGGCCTATCCTGATGCGCAAGTGGAGCAACGCAACTGGGATGTGACGCGGGATGGCATCAAGCCTGTCTCTGATCTGCGCCACCTTTCCCGGTGGAGGGCGTTACCATGACAATCGACCTGATAAAGCAATTCGAGGATGTGCCAGCGGCGTATCCTGCGGCACCGTCTGGCCTGTCGGCACCGGCGGCGGCTCTGGATGCGGACATGATCTGGGCAAGGATCGAAGCCTATACCGCGCACCGGTTCACTGAGCGCGAAGTTGTCTGGACGCTCATGGGCGATGGTGGTGATCAATTCCACCCGCCTCTGACGCCGGTGGTAAGCCGTGAGGCGCATGTCTGGAAGGATGATGCGTGGGTGTCCCTGACCTTGCTGGACGGGCCTATGGGCATCTATCTGCCCTACGGCGGCACCTATCGGATCACGGCGCAAGTCGGTGCTGGTGATGTGCCAGCGGCGGTGTCCGAGGCGTTCAAGCGGCTTGCTGAATACCTAGCCGACGATCCCGGCACGGCTGGCGCGTCCAGTACGTCCGTCCAGATCGGACCTATTCAAGAGCAAGTTGACCGCAACCCGGCATGGGTGGCGCGGGCGATGCAACTGAGCGGCGCTGGCGATCTGCTGCGCAGCTATCGGAGGGTGTGAGCATGTGGCCATTCAAACGAAAAGAGCCTGAGGTCGAAACCCGATCGAGCGGCACCGGATACACGACCCAAGTCATGCAGGCGCGGGCCGATTATATCACCGGTATCGAGGGCGTGGCGGAATTGACCGGCACCGTGCAAGGCTGTGTGAGCCTCTGGGAAGGCGGTCTGAGCCTTGCCGATGTGGACGGCACCGAAATGTTGACCCCTGCCATGCTGGCGCTTGCTGCGCGGTCTCTGGCGCTGCGCGGTGAAGCGGTGTTCTACATGACCGATGATCGGTTGATTCCGGCAAGTGACTGGGATTTGACGACGCGGTTTTCCCGGCCTGTCGCCTATCGTCTGGGCTTGCCGGATACCGGCGGCGGCAAGTCGATCACGGCTCTGGCGGCTGAGGTGCTGCACCTCAGGATCGGGGCAGACGTGACCATGCCCTATGTCGGGCAATCCCCCTTGAGGCGGGCACGGTTGACGGCGGGTTTGCTGCAAACGATGGAAAGCGCGTTGGCAGAGATTTACACCAATGGGCCATTGGGTTCGTCGGTGGCGCCGTTCCCTGAGGCACCAGATCAGGACATGAGCGATCTGGCACGGGGTTTCCGAGGGTTTCGCGGCAAGGTGCTGGTGCGTGAGAGCGTCAACGTCACGGCAGCGGGCGGTCCTGCACCTCAGACGGATTTGAAGCCGTCCGATGTGTCGCCGGACTTGAGCAAAGCCATGACCAAGGAAACCTTGGCAGCATCGCGGGCCAGTATCGAGATGGTCTTCGGCATTCTGCCCGGTCTGAGCAATGTATCCACCACGGGACCGATGGTCAGAGAGGCGCAACGTCACCTCGCACAATGGGCCTTGCAACCTGTCGCGGCGATGATCGGGCAAGAGGCCAGCGAGAAGCTGGGCCAGACTGTCACCTTGGATGTGATGCGACCCTTGCAAGCGTTTGATGCTGGTGGCCGTGCGCGCACCGTCACGGCGATTGTGCAAGCGTTGGCTCTTGCCAAGGAAAGCGGCGTCGATGCTGATCAGGCATTGAAGCTGGTGGATTGGGGAGATGAGTAACGTCGCCAAATTCAACAAGCGGCGCAAGAATACGATTGCTGGTGACATTGCTACGGTGATCCGGCTGGCCTTCCAAGCGGGCGAGATAACGACCTTGTTCGGCTTGGAAGGGCCGTTGCGGGCATCCCTGCGCGCTGATCTGTGTCTTAGGGGCTG
>NZ_JAIPUS010000065.1 GCF_020055675.1 Marivita sp. | reverse complement strand
CCAGGCTTCAGAAAACTGAGCATGGCTTGAAGTGTCTGTATGTGGCTAGGACGTAGACCAAACACGGTACGCGCATCTCTCAGGGCTCTGAAGATTGTCCAGACGTCGGTTTCAGATGGGGGAAATGAGCCGGGGTTTGCATCAGCACCTGCGGCTTCGATCGACAGTTTTGTAAATGCCATGGTTTGTTCACGACGACCATTCGGCCCACAACTTCCCCGTCTCTTCCCTCGATTTCTCGTGGAAAAAGGCAATAAATATCCGTCCACCGAATCGGTGACTCTTGACTGGTATGCTGGAGGTTGCTACATCATAGATGCTAATCAGAAGATGAGGGCTCTCCAGGGGAAACTTTGGGGGGCTCTTTTCTTTCGGGTCTTCGCTTTTCTCCTCTGCTCGTGTTGCTCTTTATGGCCTGGGTTAGGACCCAGAGCCTCTCTCATTCCGCCATTGTTCAAAGAGCTGCAAAAGCGTGGCTTCCACGCGCTCTTCGAGCCAATGGCCGAATTCTGGATTGTCCTTTTTGGTGACCTTGATAGCGATCGCCTTCTCATCGACTGTCAGCGTGCCTAATGAACTGCCGTTCTCATCTTTGATGACCGAAGTCAGGCCACGATTGGGCGGCTTCTTGTCGCTACGTGCTTTGCTCGAGCAAGCCGAACAGACCGCTTGGAACTTTTCGGAACTAGGTGTGTCTTCGGGCAGAGTGGCGAGCGCCTCTTTGGCGACGTCCACCAAATCTACCTTCACCGATAAGGCAGCCAGATCACTCCACTGCCGTCGTCCGATCCCATGTGCTGGCCCGATGAGTTGAACAAGGCCGTCTGGCAGTTGTTCTATGACGACCCTGTGGTTGGATACGCCTTGCCGGGTCAGACCCAGAGCATCCTGGATGACACCGGGTTTGTAGCCAGATTCCTGCATCTCTTTGATAAACAGTGACTTTTCTATGAAAGACGGATCAAGCCTGAGGTTGTTCTCCTGGCCTTGAGCGATCAGAGATGCGTCATCGTCCAAGGTTCGAACAATTGCCTTGACCGTTCCACCGACCTTACGGATCGCCGCAAGCCTGCGGCGGCCGTAGATGATGCGGTATCTGTCCGGTTGGGCTGATGGACGGACCATGATGGGCACTTGTTGGCCATGCTTGCGAATGCTCTCGGCCAACTCATCGATACTGGAATCTTCCAGCACCAACCGATCGCGCAGCCCATCCATGTCAATCTGATCGGGTTCGATATCGCGAATCGAGTTTGCTGTGATCTCGCGCAAAGAGTCGCGCAATCCTCCAACAGATCCCGGCAGCTTTGCCGCTTTTGGCGGGGTAGGGGAAGGGGCTCCGCTCTCCGTCTCATTCCTTGGAGGCTGGTGGAAGATGTTTCGGGCCATCAGCGACGCCCCCATGCCATTTGGATCGTCTGCTCTAGCTCATCGCCAACGCCATTCACGCTGGTCAGGGCGCGATCAATTGTCTTTCTGATGAATTGGCTTGGATCGACTTCGTAGACGGTCTGCTGGGTCATCCCCGCGTCGGAGATCGCCGTAGACTTCAGCATTGGCTCTGTCATGACCTGACCTGCCAGAATTGATCTCAGGTAGCCTGCCATTTGGGTCTGCGGACCGTCCGACGGTTCATATCTGGTAATCAGGAACTTGACAAAATCCCATGTGACACGCCGACCGATGGCTTCCTCCACCGCCTTGACCGTTTCTGAAGCAAGCTTCAGGAATTGGCTCATGGATGCGATGTCAAGCATGCCAGGTACCACGGTTACCAAAAGCCCCGTCGAGGCTGCCAGCGCAGTCAGGGTCAAAAAGCCAAGCTGAGGCGGGCAATCAATCAGGACGATGTCGTAGTTTGCCTCAACCTCTTCAAGCGCCAAGGCGAGGCGCTCCGCGAAGATAGGTTGTACGCGACGGGCGAGTGCGTTTGCGGTCTCAGTTTCGTACTCCGAAAGCATCAAGCCTGCTGGAACCATGTCGAGTTTATGGAAGTAGGTCTTCTGGATGACGTTCGAGAGTGGAACTTGGTCCTCATATCGCAGAGCATCATAGATTGTGCCGCCATCGGCGAACTCAAGCTCGGGCCGAAAGCCGAAAAACGTGGTCAAACTTGCTTGCGGATCGAGGTCTAAGACCAGCACGCGGTAACCGCGCAGGGCATATCTCTGCGCAAGATGGATCGTTGCAGTAGTCTTTGATGAACCGCCTTTGAAGTTGACGACAGATATCACCTGGAGACGATCGCCATCACGTCGACCTGGGCGGTAGCTCTCCGCGTGCTTTCCAGTGCGTCCAAGAACATCGCGCAACTCATCAATCTCTTGGGCTGTGTAGAACCGGTGTCCGCGGTTGTCTGTATGCACTTCCGGGAAGCTGCCGTCCTTGTGCCGGTTGCGCAGGTTAGATGTGCTTACGCGCAGGAGGCCGGCGACTTCGGTGGAACTGAAGCGGCGTAGGGACTTTCGTTCTTCGGGTTCGAAAGCGATCTTCATCTGGCGATCCAAAGACTCAGCCAGATTGTCGGCAAATGCTCCGATATCGGAAGAGCCTATGCCTTGCGTGTATCCAATGTTACGATCATCCATGTCCTGCCGCCCACTCTCGGCCTCTGTTGAGGCTCTTAGTCATTCTGACGGTGTACAGCGTGTCTGACGCGTTTTGCCGTCAGAATGGGAATGCCACGATCCAGTGAGTCCGGCAAGAAGAATCTAGATGTAGTGCAAAAGTTATCCACAGCACCAATTGCGATCGATCTGTTGGCGCTTAGTTAAGTGATTGAAAGTTATAATAAAATCTCGATCCACTAGATCATTTCTTGCGAAAGCAAGGCAAACTTACCTGCTGAGAAACCGGCTTGGTATCATTGGTCGATGGTACCGCTAGATCAATGCGAACCGGATGATTCTTCAAAATATTGGACGACAACAGGTTCAGTAACGATGGCGTATCGGCACATTTTCCACGCGGCACCGGCACGGCGATGGCTTTGCTCTTGGAGCAAGATGGATGTACGTTGATCGTCGTTTATCCATTACTTGAGAGGACAAGATGCGAGTCGCCAAATGGGGGAGTTATCTGGCTGTCCGTTTGCCCGCCGACCTTGTGCGTGAACTTGGCTTAAAGGAGGGTGATGAGATCGACCTGGTAAAGGACGATGAGACTGTGCATGTTCGGCGTCAGCCCCGCGCGGATGAAATCCTCAAAGCACTGAAGCGGTTTCGGGGCAAACTGCCCAATGCGACGCGTCTGTGCCGCGACGCTGCGCACGAGCGCTGAATTCGCAGAAACGAATGCCGTTTTTATCTGATCGCGGATGATCCAAAGGTGGAACGGGCGAGGACATCCAAGGGCAGGGGCCCCAGACCAGTGTCCAGGACCTGAATGAGGCGGTAGTAAATGGCCGGAAGAATGCAGGGTTCAGCCGGGAGACCACCGTATCCTCTCTTCTGGAAAGTTATGACATGGCTGCTTTGCGGAGGAGCAAGCCGCTCGATGGTTTCCAGCAGCATTCTACACTGGCCTTAAGCTTTTGGTAGGATGTCCTGGCAACTGGGCTATATCCAAGAGTGGCACAAAGTGGGTTGCTTTAAGCGTACTTCATGTGCCATTGACTTATACGCCAATGAAGCATAAATGGTAATCCGATATGACACGACTGCAGACGGTGGTGGAACTGCCCGAATTCCAAAGGCGCGCCAAAGCAATCATGTCGGAACAAGAGCGCGAGGCTGCAATCAACTTCATTGCTGCTAATCCTAATGATGGAGTTTCTCTCGGCGGCGGGCTTCGCAAGATCCGCATCCCAAGAAGCGGGGGTGGCAAGAGCGGCGGCTTCAGGACGTTGTATGTATTTGGCGGAAACCATATGCCGATCTTTCTGATCACGGTCTTCGCCAAGAATGAGAAGGCCAACCTGTCCAAGGCTGAGCAAGCCGCGGCAGTTGAATTGAGCAAGACGCTTGTCGCTAAGTATGGAGACGGAACATGACTGCATATGAATCGGTGTCGAAGGGCCT
>NZ_JAIPUS010000064.1 GCF_020055675.1 Marivita sp. | reverse complement strand
ATATCTCCGAAACCATGGAGCTCGACGAGCTTGAAGCCTGGTTGCAGGCCTGTCTCGATGAAATCAGGCAGGCTCTTGACGCCGCAGCGCGGGACAGGCCCGGCAGCATTCAGGCTGTGCACAAAGCTGCGGGAACGGCCGCATTCATCGGCTTGCCACGGCTTCAGTCCGCCCTGAACCAAATGGAGGCCGCGCAAGCGGACGCGGATCCGTTCGCCTCTGCACTGCTGGACGCCTCGGACGTCTTCCGGAAAATTCGCCTCGATCTCTCGGGCGTCTGAGCTGATGCCCTTTGCCCGGCCGCCTCCTTGGATGGGACGCGGGAGCCTGGCCGGTCGTAAGCGCTGTCTGAGCAGCACCGGGTTTTCAGCTTGACGACTGGAAATTCCAGGGCAGCAGGTCGTCGATGCGGGTTTTCGGATGACCTGCCGCAATCGCTTCGAGCGTTGATTTCAGATAGGCGAAGGGCTCCACCCCGTTGACCTTGCATGTTTCGATCAGTGAGGCGATGCGGCCCCAAGCGCGACCGCCTTCATCGTGGCCGGCGAATAACGCATTCTTGCGATTGAGAGCTATTGGGCGCACGAGATTTTCGACGCTGTTGGAGTCGATCTCGACGCGGCCGTCCGTCAGGAAGGTCTGCAAACCGTCCCAATGGCGGTGGATGTAGGCGAGCTTTTCGCCGAGGCGTGACTTGGCCGAGATGCGCAGGCGCTGCGCCTGCAACCAGTCTCCGAAGGCAGCGACCAGCGGGGCGGACCGGGCCCGGCGGGCGGACAGGCGCTGGCCGTTGGATGTTCCGCGGATGTCCTTTTCGACGGCGTAAATCTCGGCGATCCGGCGCAGGCCCTCGGCGGCGATCTCGGAGCCATCGCGGTCGAAGATCTCTTTGAGCTTGCGGCGGGCGTGGGCCCAGCAATGCGCAACGATGACGGGATCGCCGCCCTTTCGGGACGGCTTGGTCAGCCGGTTGTAGCCCGGGTAGCCGTCGATCTGGAGCGTGCCGTTGAAGCCTGTCAGGAACGTTTCGGCATGTTCGCCATGGCGCCCGGGGGCGTAGAAATAGACCACGCCGGGCGGGTCATCGCCACCCCATGATCGATCATCGCGGGCGAGAGCCCAGAGAAAGCCGGTTTTCGTGCGCCCGCGGCCAGGGTCCAGCACCGGGGCCGTGGTTTCATCCATGAACAGTTTGGTCGATGTTTTCAGATGCTCGGCCAGCCGGTCCACGACAGGGCGAAGATGGAAGGCCGCCACCCCGACCCAGTCGGCCAGCGTGGATCGATCGATGTCGACCCCGGAACGGGCCAGGATTTGCGACTGTCGGTATAACGGGAGGTGGTCGGCGTATTTCGACACCAACACGTGTGCGATGGCTCCTTCCGTGGGTAGCCCGCCCTCGATCAACCAAGGCGGGGTCGGCGCCTGGGTGATACCGTCAGTGCAGGCGCGGCAGGCGTATTTCGGGCGCACGGTCACGATCACACGGCACTGCGCCGGGACGATGTCGAGCCGCTCGTTGCGGTCCTCGCCGATCCTGTGCATCAACCCGCAGCCACAGGGGCACTCGAGACTGTCCGGCTCGATCACCTGCTCGATGCGAGGCAGCCCCTCGGGCAGATTGCCGCGATTACGCTTGGCGACCCGTTTGCGTTTGGGCTTTTTGTCGCCAGGGACCTGCTCCGATTTCTTCTCTTCGACCTCGGCAAGCGCAACCTCGAGATCCTCAAAGGCCAGTTGCCGATCGTCCCCGTTCAGTTTTTCAGACTTCTTGCCGTAGAGCGCATGGTGCAACTCGGCGATCAGATGTTCCTGACGCTGGTTGGTCTCCTCCAGTTCCGCCACACGGGCAGCCTGCGCCTCGAACGCAGCGCGGTATTCCGGCGGAAGAACAGACAGATCGAGCTCTTTGGCGGCGGCGGTCATGGCCAGATTTGTAGACCAAAATCAGAGCCATGACCGCTGCATTCGACGCCCCTGAGTCACTCCGCCGCAGCTGGTGAGCGGGTCTCCAAGGCCTTCACCTTGCGCCAGTCCAGACCAGAAAAAAGCGCTTCGAACTGCGCGTGGTTCAACGCCATCATCCCGTCCCTGATCGCGGGCCAGGTGAAGGTCGTGTCCTCCAGCCGCTTGTAGGCCATGACCAGACCGGTCCCATCCCAATAGAGCAGCTTCAACCGGTCCGCCCGTTTCGCTCGGAACACGAAAACCGTCCCGGTGAACGGATCCTTTCGGAGCACGGACTGCACCACGGCGGCGAGACCATCATGTCCCTTGCGGTTATGCTGAGCTCAGCATAACCGCAATTATGCCGAGTCCATGATTATGCAGAGTGTCTGGCAGCTTTTTAATTGCTGCCAGCACCTTAACGGCAATATCACTGCGCATATTTTCTTCTGTTTCGAACATCGTTTAGCATCGAGAGCAGCTTGTCGGGCGCTTTGAATCTGCCTGGTCGCAACACGGGCGGCTCCATGACTGCGAGGGCTTCAAGCTTTTCTGTTGGATCAGCGCGCAGGTAGATCTCGGTGCTCTGGAGGGTCGCGTGACCCAGCCAAAGAGAGACCTTCCGGATGTCGTGAGTGGCCGCGAGGGTGTGCATCGCGCAGGTGTGGCGCAGCACGTGCGGCGTGATGGGCCTGTCGCGCAAAGAGGGCTGCGTCGCGGCGGCGCGCTCTACGTGCTTGCGGAGAATATACGCGAAGCCCGACCGGGTCATCGGGGCACCAACATCATTGAGAAAGAGTTCAGGCGCAGAGGTTTTGGGGCGAATGTTGACCCAGGCCCGGATCGCGGTCGCCGTCTCTTTCCAAAGGGGCAGGACGCGTTCGCGCCGTCCCTTGCCCATTACGCGGATATCCCCCCAGTTCCGTTGGTCGACCTGATCGGACTTGAGCCCGATCAGCTCCGATACGCGCAGTCCGGCCGCGAAGGCGAGGTGTAGCATCGCCCTGTCCCGCGTTCCCGACGGTGTGCGCGGGTCGGGCGCGTCGAGAAGCGCCTTGATCTCGACGCGCGTCAAATGCGTGACGAGGGCCTCATCCACCTTCTTCATCGGGATCGCATGGATGCGGCCCGCTTGATCAAGGCAGTCCGGCAGCCGGTATTCAAGGAAGCGGAAGAAAGCATTGATCGCGGCCAGCCGCGCGTTGCGCGACCGCGCGCCATTTCCGCGCGCGGTCGTGAGGTGCTCGAGAAACGCAAGGACCAGCGTGGCATCGATTTCTTCCACGGTGAGGTCTGACGGCTTGGTGCGAAGGTGGCTGGCGGCGAAGACGACAAGGAGCTGGAAGCAGGTTGCGTAGGCCTCGCAGGTGTGCGGGCTGGCACCGCGATCCCGGGGAAGATGCTCACGGAGGAAGACGGCGAGGTGTTGGCCGAGAAGGGTCATGAGGCATCCCCCCGGTGCAGCGCTTCGCCAGCCTCGGCGATCCCGAACATCAGGGTCGGGGTGGCCTGCAGGTACCAGTAGGTGTCAGTGATATGGGCATGACCAAGATAGGTGCTCAACCCGGCCATGTGGCGGGCGACTGCCGCGCGGTCGGATCCACATTGCTGCAGCGAGCGCACGGCGAAGCTGTGCCTGAGATCGTGGATGCGCGGTCCCGGCTCGCCAGCGGCACCACGCAGGCCGACGGTGCGGGTCAGGCGAAGGAAGACCGTGATCACCGTGGAATAGGCAGGTCCCGTGCCGGCACTTGATCGGAAGACAGGATCGTCAGGGCGCCCCGGGAAGGTGCGGAGCCAGACGTCGAGCGCGCGGCGCGTGGTGGCGTGGATCGGCACGAGCCGGTTCTTGCGGAACTTCGTGGCAAGGATGATGAGGCCATCCTCACCAACGTCGCGCACGCGCAGTGCCAGCGCCTCGGAGATGCGCAGCCCCGTCGCGGCGAGCAAGCCGAAGAGCGTTCGGTACATCAGGGGACGGATCGCGCCGGGCTGTCCGAGCAGAGCAGTCGCGCTCATCAACTGCGCGATCTCGTCGGCGGTCCAGATGTGCGGCAGGACGCGGGCGTGCCGATCCGTTCCGAATACATCGGTCGCCGGAAGCTCGTGCCGTGTGTCCTCTGCATGCATGGCGAGTGCGAAGCGGCGCACGGTCAGCAGGCGGTTGCGTCGTTGCGCCGGCGAGGGTGCCTCGCTGGCCCATGCGATCGTGCGGGCGGCCAATACGACACTGTC
>NZ_JAIPUS010000038.1 GCF_020055675.1 Marivita sp. | reverse complement strand
CTTACGGTCTGGTGCAGGCGCCGCGCGGTGAATTGGACGGGCTGAACCTTGTGGGGCTCAAGCGGCGCGGTGTGCCACGCGCGGATATCACCGCGCTGAGGGCGGCGTTTCAGATGCTGGCACAGGGCGAAGGCGCGTTTCAGGACCGCGCCCGACGCCTCAAGGACGAGACCGACAGCGACTATGTGCACCATATCGTCGATTTCATCCTGGGCGACACCGACCGGTCGTTCCTGACGCCGGGCTGAGCGGTGACGCTGGCGCTGATCTGCGGGCAGGGGCGTTTGCCGCGCATCGTGGCCGACGCACAGGAGGCGCGCCCGCTTGTCTGCGTGCTGGCCGGGTTCGAACCCGATGGCCTTGCCGCGGATCTGACCTTTCATCTTGAAACGCTTGGCACGCTGCTTGCGACGCTCAAGTCCCGCGGCGTGACCCGGGTGTGTCTGTGCGGCGCGATCCGACGCCCGCCGATCGACCCGGCGCGGCTTGACGACAAGACGGCGCCGCTTGTGCCGCGCTTGCAGACCGCGCTGACCTCGGGCGATGACGGGGCGCTGCGCATCGTGATGGATCTTTTCGAAGAGGCCGGGCTGCGGGTTGTCCCGGTTGATGATCTCGTGCCGGACCTGCTTCCGGCAGCGGGTGTCCCGACCTTCAAGTCCTACGCCCCGCAGAACAGTGTCGAGGCCGCCCTGGGCGAACGCACCGTCGCGGCCATGGGCGCGCGGGATGCCGGACAGGCGTGCGTGGTGCGCGGCGAGTTGGTTCTGGCCCGCGAAGACGCGGCGGGCACCGATGCCATGCTGACCCGGCTGGCGCGGGACAGGACCACCGGCTCGGGGGATTTCCTGACCAATCCGATCAGCACCGCAAGCGACATGTTCGGCGGCTTGCTGGGCGATGCGACCGACTGGCTCGGCGGCGGCGCGACGCAAAGCGAGGGCGGCATCCTCTTCAAGGGGCCGAAGCCCGGACAGGACCGGCGCGCCGATCTGCCGGTGATCGGCCCCGGCACGCCCGATGCGGTGGCGGCGGCAGGCCTCGGCGGCATCGTGATCGAAGCCGGCGGCGTGATGCTGATCGACCGGACCCGGACCGTCGCGCGCTGCGATGCGTTGGGCCTGTTCCTCTGGGTCCGCGAATAGGGCGGAGGATGAAGGTCTTCGTCGTGGCAGGGGAAGCCTCGGGCGACAAGCTTGGCGCGGCCCTTATGGCGGGGCTGCGCGCCCAGGTGCCCGATGTGACATTTCACGGGGTCGGCGGCGACAGGATGATCGCCGAAGGGCTGCAGAGCCTGTTTCCGATGGACGAGATCTCGATCATGGGGATCACCGAGATCCTGTCGCAATACCGCCAGCTCAAGGCGCGCATCCGCGAAACGGCCGAGGCGGTGCTGACCGCGAAACCGGACGTGTTGATCACCATCGACCTGCCGGAATTCGGGCTGCGCGTGGCGAAACAGGTCAAGGCCAGGAGCACCATCAGGACCGTGCATTACGTGGCCCCTACTGTGTGGGCCTGGCGTCCCGGGCGCGCCCGCAAGATGGCCGCGCATATCGACCAGGTGCTGGCGCTTCTGCCGTTCGAGCCGCCCTACATGGAAGCCGCCGGTATGCGCTGCGATTTCGTCGGCCATCCGGTGGTCACCGACCCGGTGGCGACACAAGCCGAGGCAAAGGATTTCCGTCAACGGCACGGGTTCGAGGATGTGACGATTGCGCTGATCCTGCCCGGATCGCGGCGTAGCGAAGTCACCCGGTTGCTGCCGATCTTCCGCGAGGTGGCGACCCGGCTGCACCACCAGCGACCCGACCTTGCCTTCGTGCTGCTCGCCGCGCCCAATCTGGCGGCGCAAATCCGTGACGCGGTCATGGATTGGCCGGTGCCGCTTATGATCGTGAACCCGGCCGAAGACGGCGCGGCAGCAAAGCGCGCGGCCTTCGCAACGGCGGATGTCGCACTTGCGGCGTCGGGCACCGTTTCGCTGGAACTGGCGGCGGCCGGAACCCCGATGGTGATCGCCTATGACATGAACTGGCTGTCGCGACAGGTGATCGGGCGACTTTTGCGGGTCGACACGGTCACGCTGGTGAACCTTGTGTCGGAGACCCGCGTGGTGCCGGAATTCATCGGGGCGGCGTGTCAGCCCGACGCGATCACGGCGACGATGATCGAAACTCTTGATCACCCGACGGCGCAGATCGACGCGATGGCCCTGACGATGGCGCGTCTGGGAAAGGGCGGGGTGCCGCCCGGCGCGCGCGCCGCGCGCGCGGTTCTCGACGGCCTGAACGAAAACGGGGGCCGGACCTCCTGATCCGCCCCCCGTTACTTGCTGTCGGAAGTGGGTTTATTCGCCCTGCTGCTCGAGCGCCGAGATCTCTTCATAGGCGGCGGTGAAGCCAGACAGCGACATCGTCACGGTCACCCGCTGGTCCGGGGCAAGGGCAGGAACGATGGTGACATTGGCGGCGCTGCCGCGACGGAACGCGGTGACGTCTTCGTCGGTGAAGCCGACGCGGGCGTAACATCCGACCTGAGTGCAGAACGAATAGTCATAGCGCTTGGCCTGACCGGAATCGACCCGCACGTTGAGCTTTTCCGTCAGCAGGGTCTCGAGCGGCACCACGAAGGTTCCGCCGGCCACGACCTGACCGCCATTGTTCAGACGAAAGATGCTGACCTCGGCAACGTTGCCGCCGTTCTGATCCTGGAGAAGCTGGTACATCTGGCACGGCTCGGGTTCGCCTTCCTCGACGCGCAGGCACTGCACCGCCCAATCGCCATGGGTCGATTTCACATAGGTGTTGTCGTCCGAGGCCGCGTCGTTCACCGGCTCACCGGTATCCAGCACCGACAGGTCGGCACCGGCTGCCGGCGCCTCGGCGGCTGGCGCCTCTTCGGTCTGTGTGGTCTCTTGCGCGGTGGCAAAGCCCGCCAAGGCAAAGCTTGCCAGGGTGGTCAGAAGAAACAGCGATTTGGTCATGAAGTCCTCTCCGAAACGTCGGGTCATATTTGAGCATGCGTTAACATGCGTGGCGCGGAGTGTCAGTGCTAAACGCAAGGGTTTTACCGCAGGGGCGGCGGAATCTTGCAGATCATCAAGCGGCCGAGCGCGCCGGGCCAGGATGATCCATCACCTTACGCGTGGCAGCGAATGCCCTGAAAAGAAAAGGGAAGATGCGTTTCCGCATCTCCCCGATTTGCTCCCTGTCGGACCGGCCGACTATTATTGCCGTGACGCTACGAAATGAAATCCATACCGTCAACAGGCAAAATTCAATCCTTAAATCACAAAAAAGGCCGCGCCCATCAGCGCGGCCAGTTCAACAGGGAGGAATGCCCGAACCGCATACGGATCGAAAGGGTTCGGGCAAAAAATACACTGGCGGCAAAAGGTTAAGATTGTATGTTCGACACCTGAATGCAGAACCGAGAGGATGCGCATGGAAAACGGTGTCTTTGTTGGCGGCGGCGGTGACGGCTACGGCGTCAAGCAATGGTTGCGACTGGATTACGCCAACCGGCACGGGCTGATCGCCGGCGCGACGGGCACCGGCAAGACCGTGACGTTGCAGATCCTCGCCGAAGGGTTCGCGGCGCAGGGCGTTCCTGTGTTCCTGTCTGATGTCAAAGGCGACCTGTCCGGCCTCGCCAAGCCCGGCAGCGCCGATTTCAAGCTGCACCAGCCATTCACGGACCGCGCGCAGACCATCGGTTTCGACGACTACACCTACCGGGGCTTTCCCGTCACGTTCTGGGATCTCTTCGGCAAGCAGGGCCACCCGGTCCGCACCACGGTGGCCGAGATGGGGCCGCTGCTGATCTCGCGGCTGCTGGAACTGTCCGAGGCGCAGGAAGGCATCCTCAACATCGCCTTCCGGGTCGCCGACGAAGAGGGGCTGCCGCTTCTCGACCTGAAGGACCTGCAATCGATGCTGGTTTGGCTGGGCGAGAACCGGGACAGCGTTTCGCTGCGCTACGGCAATATCGCGGTCCAGTCGGTGGGCGCGATCCAGCGGCGGCTTCTGGTGCTGGAAAACCAGGGTGCGGCGGATTTCTTCGGCGAGCCGGCGCTTGATCTGCGCGACCTCATGCGCACCGATGCCGATGGGCTGGGACAGATCAACATCCTTGCCGCCGACACGCTGATGGGCGCGCCCCGGCTTTACGCGACCTTCCTGCTGTGGCTCCTCTCGGAACTCTTCGAGGAGCTGCCCGAGGTGGGCGACCCGGACAAACCCGGGCTGGTGTTCTTCTTCGACGAGGCGCATCTGCTGTTCGACGACGCGCCCAAGGCGCTGGTCGACAAGGTGGAACAGGTCGCGCGCCTGATCCGGTCCAAGGGGGTGGGGGTGTATTTCGTGACCCAGAATCCCGATGACATCCCCGAGGATATCCTTGGCCAATTGGGAAACCGGGTGCAGCACGCCCTGCGCGCCTTTACCGCGCGCGACCGCAAGGCGTTGCGCATGGCCGCCGAGACCTATCGCGAAAATCCCGAAATCGACACCGAGACGGCAATTCGCGAGGTTGGCGTGGGCGAAGCGGTGACATCCCTGCTTGAGCACAAGGGCATCCCCGGGGTGGTCGAACGGACCTTGATCCGGCCGCCGTCCTCGCAACTCGGCCCGATTTCGCCCGCCGAGCGTGGCGGCATCATCGGGGCCAGCGATCTGGGCGCCAAGTATCGTGCCACGCTGGACCGGGAGTCGGCATATGAGATCCTGTCCCGACGGACAAAGCAGGCGGCAGATGCAGCGGCCAAGGCCGAGGCGGACACCGACGACCTGGATGCGGCGATGCGCGACTACACGGCCGGGCGGCGGTATACTGGTACCCGTGTGGGCAGATCGACCGCCAATCCGGCGCGCGCACCCCGGAAAACAGAGAGCTTTGGCGGCGCGATCGCCGAGGTTGTGATGAAGGAATTGAAGGGCACCACGGGCCGTCGCATCGTGCGCGGTATCCTTGGCGGGCTGTTCAAAGGCCGCTGACCGCTGGTTCTTTGACAGTTCTCGGGCTAGATGGCAGTCACGGGACAGAACGAAAGCCAATTCATGCCAGCCGACAGCAGAACCGACGCCGATATTGCAGCGGACGAGCGCCGCTCGGGGATACGGACGATCCGCAAGGTGGGGCCGTATCTTTGGCCGGCTGACAAACCATGGGTCAAGCGCCGCGTTGTGATCGCGGTGTTGTGCCTGATCGCGGCCAAACTGGTGAACGTGGTGGCCCCGATGCTGTTCGGCCGCGCGGTCGATGCGCTGAGTGGCGACGTGCCGGACCTGATGCTGGGCGGGATCGGCCTGACGCTGGCCTATGGGCTGGCGCGGCTGATGAACGTGGGTTTCCAGCAATTGCGCGACGCGGTGTTTGCCAAGGTGGGGCAACGGGCGTTGCGCACCCTGGCGCTTGAAACCTTCACCCATATCCACCGCCTGTCGATGCGCTACCACATCGCGCGCCGCACGGGCGGTCTGAGCCGGATCATTGAACGCGGGGTCAAGGGGGTCGATTTCCTGCTGCGGTTCATGCTGTTCAGCATCGGCCCGCTGGTGCTTGAACTGCTGCTGGTGATGGGGTTCCTCTGGTTCCTGCTGGACGCGTGGTACATGGTCGTCGTCATGGTGACGATCTGTCTTTATGTCGCCTTCACCTTCAAGGTCACGGAATGGCGCGTCCGACTGCGGCGCGAGATGAACGAACAGGACACCGACGCCAATCAAAAGGCGATCGACAGCCTGCTGAATTTTGAAACGGTCAAGTATTTCGGCGCCGAAACCCGCGAGGCCGAGCGGTATGACATCTCCATGCGCGCCTATGAGGGGGCGGCGATCAAGACGGCGACATCGCTCGCCATGCTCAATTTCGGGCAAAGCCTGATCATCACTAGCGGACTGCTTACCGTGATGGTGATGGCCGCGCTGGGGGTGCAGAACGGCACGCTGAGCGTTGGCGATTTCGTCATGGTCAACGCCTACATGATCCAGATCACCATGCCGTTGAACTTCCTGGGCACGGTTTATCGCGAAATCCGGCAGGCGCTGGTCGATATGGGAGAGATGTTCGATCTGCTGGAACAGCCGCAGGAAGTGTCCGACAAGCCCAATGCCCCGGCGCTCGACGTCGGTTCGGGCGTGGTGGAATTCGACGACGTGGAATTCGGATATGATCCATCCCGTCCCATCCTCAAGGGCGTCTCCATCACCGTCGGCGCGGGTGAAAACGTGGCGCTTGTCGGCCCCTCCGGTTCCGGAAAATCGACCATTGGACGGCTGCTTTTCCGGTTTTATGACGCCAGCAACGGCGCCGTGCGGATCGACGGTCAGGATGTGCGTGACGTGACCCAGGACAGCTTGCATGATGCCATAGGCGTGGTGCCGCAGGACACGGTGCTGTTCAACGATACCATCCGCTACAACATCGCCTATGGTCGGGCGGACGCGACCGAGGACGAGGTCATCGCTGCCGCCTATGCTGCGCAGATCCACGATTTCATTCTGTCGCTGCCGCATGGCTATGACACCATGGTGGGCGAACGCGGCCTGAAACTGTCAGGCGGTGAGAAACAGCGGGTCGGGATCGCGCGGACGCTGCTCAAGAATCCCCCGATCCTGATCCTTGACGAGGCGACCTCTGCGCTGGATTCGGAAACGGAATCGTCGATTCAGGATGCACTGAAGCTTGCCGGCGAGGGCCGCACTGTCATCACCATCGCGCACCGTCTGTCGACGGTGGCCGATGCAGACCGGATCGTCGTTCTTGAAAACGGCAAAGTGGTCGAGCAGGGCGCGCATGACACCCTTTTGGCGCGGGATGGGCGCTATGCGGCCCTTTGGAACCGCCAGATGCAAGAAGATGTGGCGGCCTGAGGCCGTTTTTGAAGGAATTTTCATTTGGAGGCCACAAAATGGCCGCTTCGTCGGAGAATACCCGTCTGGTTGTTGATGATGTAGAGTAAATCGAACAGATGTCCCGACTGATCGTCTCCCAGATCCTGTTCCTGATCGAAGCTGTAATCGTGGTCGCGCTTTACCAGGTGTTCAGTGCGTTCGAGTGTCAGCAGACCGGCCTTTTCGCCGTGTGCCGGGGGGTGCGCATGGGAATGATCCTTGGGCTGTGCCTTGCAGCGGGACTTGCGCTTTTGCTGGTGTTCCGCCCGGCCATCCGAATGGATTTCCTGAGCAAATCTGCGAAACCATCGGTCCGCTCACCGGTTTGGGCGGCGCTGCATGGGCTGGGCCTGTTCCTTGTGATCGCACCCAGCCTTTTTATGTCGGCGGCGCAGATGGTCGACCTTGCCCATCTGTTTCTCGGCGCGCTGGCTCTTGGCGGCCTGTTGGCGCTGGTCGGGGGAGCGTTGTGGCTCATGCCGTTGGCAGCATGGCGGGACCTGATCCGCAGCCATGCAAGGCTGCTGCTTCCGATTGCCGTGATCTCGCTTCTAATCCCGCTTTTGTCATCGATGATCGGGCTGTTCTGGAACTGGTTCGACGGGCTGCAATGGGCCACGTTCTATGGAACGGCCATCGTGCTCGCCATTCTGGGCAATGACGTCTTCATCAATCTGGACAATGCGACCATCGGGATCGAAGAGTTCTTTGTCGAGGTCGCCGAAAGCTGTTCCGGCATCGAGGGGCTGGCGCTGACCACCGCATTCATGGGGATTTACGCGCTTTTGATGAAAGACTCCCTGCGCATGGGGCGGTTCTGGCTGATCGTCTGGCCGGCGGCGCTGGTGTTGAGTTTTGTCCTCAACGTGCTGCGCATCAGCGGCCTGATCCTGATCGGTGCGTTTGTCTCCCCTGAACTGGCGGTGAACGGATTTCACAGCTTCGCGGGCTGGCTGTCATTCACGCTGCTGGCGCTGTTGATCCTGACCATCGTGAACGTGTTGCCATGGTTGACCAGGACCGAAGATCGCAGCCGGTCGCGGGACATGCCGTCTTTGACCGAGGACCGGGCCGCCGCCTTCATCTCTCCGTTCCTTGCCTTCATGTTCTCCGGCTTGCTCGTGCACACATTCTCGCAAACGCCCGAGATCTGGTACGGCGTGCAGGTTGCGGCGATGACGGTTGCGCTCTGGGTGTTCCGGCGTCCCATCCTTGCCTTGACGCGCGCAATTGATCCTTGGGCCGTCGGCGCCGGTGTCGTGATCGGCATTGGCTGGATCGTCACGGCGGATAAGGCGTCGCCTTATGCGTCTCTGGCGGAACTCGGGGGGGCCGCCCTGGCGGTCTGGGTGGTCCTAAGGGTGATCGGGACAACGATCCTTGTGCCCCTGGTGGAAGAACTGTTCTTCCGCGGCTACGTGTTCAGCCTGATCGACGATGGCAGCACAGTGCGCCGGGTGATCGCGATCGTTGTCACGACAGCCGGGTTTGCCGCGCTCCATTCGAGGCCCATGGCGGCGGCATTGGCCGGTGTTATATTCGCCCTCGTCCTTTTGCGACGGGGGCGTCTGTTCGATGCGATCCTTGCGCATATGGTTGCAAATGGCGTGATCGCCGCGGCGGCGGTTGCGACAGGAAAGTGGTCGCTGATCTAGGGGCAGGACATGTGAAAAATCCCGAAAAGAAAGACATCCAACGTGACCGCCGGATGTCTTTCCGCTTTCGGGAAAGGATTACGCGCCCTTGCGGCGGCGTACTTCCCAGGCCAGCAGCATCGCTGCGGCAATTACAGCCAGCGCCAGGGCGCCGCTGCTTGCATCGATCTCGGGAACTGAGGAGGCCGTTGTTTGACCTCCACCCCAATGAAAAATGCTCCAGTCATACCACCACATACTTTTCTCCTATACAGTAGTAGATATTGCCTACACAAAATTGCTCCACACGCCAAGCTCAAGGATATTATCGTCCCCGACCGGGTAACAATGCGCAATGTGCTAAAGACTTGATTGGTTTGGGAAACATTTCTGCCTAATTATTCGGCAGCGCGCACGGGCGGCGTGCTGTCATTTGCCCGCGGCTGTCGCAATATTCGCTTGAGGTCCTCCAGTCTCGGTGCGCCGCCCTGATTGTCCTCGTTTTCGGGATGCGTAGGCGAATCGGCCTCGTCCCACAGGAGGGTGGGTGACCTGAGCTGTCGCGCGGCCCGTTGCAAAGCCCAGTCGCGGCCCGCCTGACTGGCCCGGCCGGCGCCCAGCCGGGCGATCAGACGGAAGAACCAAAGCGCATATGCCGTGAACCACACGCGGGCGGCCAGCATGGACGGGGTGAACACGAGCGTCAGTATGGTCGCGATGCCCAGTCCGAACACCACGGCCGTCGCCAGTTGTTTCCACCAAAGCGCGGTCGGGCTGTCTATCGTGTACCCGCCGCCATAGAAATCCAGGCTGAGGCCGAACATCATCGGCGCAAGGCCGGCCATCGTCGTGATCGTGGTCAAAAGAACCGGGCGGATTCGATCCTCGGCGGTGCGCACGATGGCCTCGATCCGCGGCATGTAGCGCGCGTATTCCTGGTAGGTGTCGATCAGAACAATATTGTTGTTCACCACGATCCCCGCCAGCGCGACGATCCCTGTGCCCGTCATGATGATCGAGAAGGTCTGATCCATCACCAGCATCCCGATCAGCACACCGGTGGTGGACAACACCACCGCCAAGAGCACCAGGAACGCGTTGAAGATGCTGTTGAACTGCGCCAGCAGGATGATGAACATCAGCCCGAGGGCCGCGGCGAAGGCCTTGCCCAGGAAGGCCTGGCTTTCGGCCTGTTCTTCCTGATCGCCGGTCCATTCCCACTCCACGCCCGGCAGCGGATCGCTTTCGAGCCATTCGGTCAGACCCGCAATCCGTTCATTGGGGTTGACCGGAACAAGGCGCGCGCCTTCGTCCAACGCAGTCTGGGTCTCTTGTGCGGTCACGCCGTTTGCGTCGTAGAGATCGTAGCTCCCGTTGGCCCCGGTGATCTGCCCGTCAGACGTCTCGCGCAGCACGGCGAGCGTCGTGCCGCCCTCCGGGTCATCCCCGACGACCACCTTGGACAGTCCGGGCAGGACATCGGCCTTGATGTCGAAATGGCGCTGTTGGTCTACGCGGTTGATCTCGGCCAGCTTCGCAACCGGTTTGCGGGTGATGAAATTCGACAGCGGCACAAGGCCGTCCTGCGTGCGCACGCGCAATGTGTCGAGGGTGGACAGATACCGGTCCTTTTCGGGCAGGCGGACACGGATTTCGATCTCTTCGTCCGAGCTGTCGACCCGCATGGTATCGAGCAGGATGCCGCGTGTAACGAGTTGTACCATCGCGCCAACCACCGCCACGTTTGCCCCGTAGCGTCCGGCCTTTTCGACATCGACGTCGATCTGCCAGTCGATGCCGGGCAGGGGGAGCGTGTCTTCTATCAGGGTCAGACCCGGCGTTGCTTCGAATTTTTCGCGCGCGGCGGCGGTCGAGGCCAGCAACGTTTCCCAATCATCGGACTTGAGCCGCAGATGCACCGGTTTGCCGCTGGCCGGACCGCGGTTTTGCGACATGATTTCGATCTTGACGCCGGGAATGGCGCTCAATTGCGCGGTCAGCTCTTCGATCACGACGTCGCCGTCCAGATCGGGTCGATCGGCGCGATCTTCCCACGGGATGGTCTCAAGCTGGACCTGTCCGATCGTGTCCTTGGGAAGGGACGCGCCACTGGCATCGGTGTTCAGGCCACCATCGCCGGCGAAGGAAAACGCACTCTTGACGCCGGGATGTTGCAGGACAATCGCTTCGGCCCGCATGACCAGCGCATCCTTTTCCTCCAGGCTCAGGTTGCCGCGCGCGCGGACATGGACGATGGCTTGTTCAGGTTCGGATTCGACAAAGAATTCGACGCCGTTGTTGTGCTCGGCGAAATAGGTGAAGACGCTGAACACAACGCCAAGGACCGCGGCCACCGCGACAATCGGCATGACCGGGTTGCCTGCGATAAGCTTGATCACCATTCCGAAGGCGGACCGGCGACGGCGTCCGGTAATCCTCCGAGGTGTCCGCCTGATCGACGCGGCATCCAGTACGATGGAGGCCAGAACCGCTGCGGACAGGAACAGAATGATGCCCGGACCATGCGCCAGGACCCCGTCCGCGAGCGGCGGGAACAGAAAGCCCGGATCAAGCAGCAACACCCCACCGACAAAGAGCAGGCCAAGCACAGCAGGCACCAGCGCCGCGCGCAGTAGCCACGGCGCACGCGCGCGCAGTCCTTCCGAGGCTCGGTCGAGCATCCGTGAAAACCGCCCCGTCACGCCGCCCATCACCGGCAGGTAGACAAGCGCCACGACCAGAGACGCAGACAGCACGAAAATCAGCGTGACCGGCAACATGCCCATGAATTCACCCGGAACGCCGGGCCAGAACAGCATCGGCAGGAAGGCGCACAGCGTCGTCGCTGTCGAACTGACCACCGGCCAGAACATGCGCTTGGCTGCCTCGACATAGGCGTGCATCGGGCCGGTGCCTTCCTTGATGCGTTTGTCGGCATATTCGACCACCACGATGGCACCATCGACGAGCATCCCGACCGCGAGGATCAATCCGAACATCACGATGTTGGAAATGCTCACACCCATGATCGTCAGAAACACGAAGCACAGCAGGAACGAGGTCGGGATGGCAAAGCCCACAAGCAGTGCGGCCCGCAGGCCAAGAGCGGCCAGCACGACGATCATCACAAGCGCGATGGCCGTCAGCACCGACCCTTCGAGCTGCTTTACCATGCTGTCGACGATGCGGGACTGGTCGTTCGAGGTGCCGACGGTCACCGCCGCCTGCAATTCCGAGGGCCAATCCTCTTCGGCTGCCGCAATCTCTGCCTTCACGGCATCGGCGGTGTCGATCAGGTTGAACCCCTTGCGCTTGACCACTTGCAGGGCCAGCGTCTTTTCGCCGTCGAACCGGGCCGTGCCGTTACGGTCCTCGAAGGTGAGATTGATCGTTGCCAGATCCCCGAGTGTGACGATGCGGTCGCCGTTCACCTTGACGGGCAGGTCGTAGACATCACGCCGATCATCGAAACTTGAGGGGATTTTGACCGCGAAACTGCCCTGGTCGCTGCGCAGCTCGCCGGCGGCGATCAACTGGTTGTTGTTCTGCACGACGTTGATCAGCTCGCTGGCGGTGACGTTGTAGCTCTCCAGCTTGAGCGGGTCGATCACGACTTCAAGCATTTCGTCGCGGTTGCCGGCGATGCCCGCTTCGAGCACAGAGTCCAGACTTTCGAGCTGATCCTGCAAATCCTTGATCACCCGGGCCATCGTGCGTTCGGGCACCGGGCCGGTCAGGTTCACGATAATGATCGGGAATTCGGAAAAGTTGATCTCGTTGATCGAATATTGTTCGGACCCCGCGGGAAATTTGGACTGCGCCTTGTTCATGGCGTCACGGACATCCGCCATGACTTTCGTCTTGTCCCAGCCGAATTCGAATTCCAGCGCGACCCCGGCATAGCCCTCGGCAGCGGTGCCGGAGATGGATTTCAGCCCGTCCAGATCGGACAGCTCGGTTTCCATCGGCTCGACCAGCAGGGTTTCGCTATCGGCAGCCGAGATTCCGGGAAACACTGTCGACACGAAAAGCGCCGGAATCTCGATGTCCGGTTCGCCCTCCTTGGGAAGCTGGTCGTAGGCGAAATATCCGATCGTCAGCGACAGCGCGATGAACGCCAGCACCATGCGGGCGCGTTGGGCGGCCCAGTCGACGATGCCGGTCACTGGATCACCTCTTCGAAACTGGGCTCTACCGGGACGCCATCGGTAACAAATTCCTGCCCCACGGTGATCACGTCCACGTGTTCCGGCAGGCCGGTGACATACACGCCTTGCGGCGAATCCCGGAGGATGGTCACGGGCCTGAATTGCGCGGTGGTGTCGGCGTCGATGGTGCGCACGCCAAGCGTGCCTTCGTCGTTCAAGGTCAAAGAGGACGCGGCAAGCACATGCGCCATCACGCCTTGCGACCGGATCAGGATTTCCGCCGTCTGGCCGTCGCGGATCAACAGGTCCTCGTTCGGCACGGTGAGTTCGACGCGAAAGGTCCGGGTGACCGGATCGGCTGCGCGCGACAGGAACGATACGCGTGCCTGGACATCGGGGCCCTGGTTGACCCGGGCACCCGCCATCGCCCCGACCTCGACGCGCGCAATCTCGTTCTCGGCGACAAAGCCCACCACCTTGATCGGATCCAGCTCGATCACAGTGGCGCACAGCGCGCCGGGTTGCAGCAGGCTGCCCAACTCGGCGGTGTCGGTTTCCAGCACGCCGGCAAACGGGGACGTGATGTTGAGCCGGTCGATCCCGGTCTCGGCGCGTTCGACGGCGGCCTGGGCCGTTTCTATGTTGGCTTGAAGGCTGTCCAGCCCGGCCTCGGCGGCCTTGACCCCGGCTTCGGCACTGACAACAGAGGCCTGTGCGCTTTGCACGGCGGCCTCGGTATTGGCAACGCGGGTTCGGCTGGCAAAACCGCCCTCGCTCAGCCGGTCCGCCGCGTTGGCATTGATCCGGGCCTCATTGAGCCGCGCCCGGGCTTCGGCGAGCCGGGCATTGGCCTCGGGAATACGTGCCTCGACCTCGGGGCGGCGGGCGATGGCCTCGGCCAATCGGGCCTTGGCTTCGGTCAGCGCGGAGTCGCTTGTGCCCGCATCGACGGTACACAGGGTTTGGCCGGCCTCGACAAATGCGCCTTTGCGCAGGGGATCGGATACGACCTTGCCATTCGCCTCGGAGAGCACCGACACCTGACGCGCCGCTTCCGTTTCGCCGCGCAGACGTACCTGGGTGCCGACCTCGCGGGCGACCGACCGGCGTGCCATGACGCGCACGACCCCTGACGTATCCGCCCGGGCGGCGCCCGCATCAGCAGACGCCGGGCCGTCCGGGGCAGGAGTATCTGCCGGTTCGCTTGCCTCTTGCCGCGGGCTCAGGTCAGCCAGCAGCGCGAAGACGCGGTCGCGCTCGATCACCAGCGCAAAGAGAATCGCCGCAACAAGGCAGGCGGTCACCACGGAAACGATACGCATAGAATGACCCTTGTGCCTCGACGTCTAGAATTGTGTCGACCTTGCCGCCTGGCAAATGCCGCCGTCCACGGCACCATGATTGTACTGATAATACGGTAAACCGATCAGTTCAGATTACAGAGAGCCCCGGTTTTTTTCAAGGCGGACACAGCCCGTCCAGCCGCCATTTGTGCAATTGCGCCACCGCGCCGGTGCCGAACAACACAGGGCCAAGGCTGGCAGGCCCGATCAACCCCGCCCGGCCAAACCCGGCCCGACCAAGTGCGGCGATGTGAAACCGCCGCTTGGCACCTGTGGCCTGCCGCGTTAAGAGAGGCGAAATACATGCGTTTTCCATTGAAACGCACCGATCAGGGAGCCCGGCGTGAGCGAGACTGACAGCTTTATCAACGAAGTGACCGAGGAAGTCCGCCGCGACCGCCTTTTCCGCTTGATGCGGCGCTATGGCTGGATTGCCGTTGTGGTGGTTCTGCTTTTGGTCGGTGGCACGGCGTACCGCGAATACACCAGTGCTTCCAAGGCAGCCGAGGCGCAGGCGTTTGGTGACGCCGTGGTCGCGGCGCTGGAAAACAATGATCCGTCGGGTCGCGTTGCGGCGCTTGAACAGGTCACGCCGCCGACGGAGGACGCATCGGCGATGCTGTCGATGCTGATATCCGCGGAGCAAGGCGCTGCCGGCAATGGCGAGGCCGCGTCCGAACGATTGAACGCAACCGCGACCCGTGGCGCGCTTCCCGAGATTTACAGGCAGATCGCCAGTTTCAAGGCGCTGACCCGCCCCGAGACGCCGCTCAGCGTGGATGAACGCCGCGTTGCCTTCGAAGAGATGGCCAAACCCGGCGCCCCGCTGCGCCTTCTGGCAGAAGAACAGCTTGCGCTGCTGGACATCGAGGCCGGTCAGACCGAGGCCGCGAAGACCCGGCTCAACGCCATCCTCGGGGATGCCGAAGTGACAGCAGGCTTGCGCCGGCGCGCGTCTCAGTTGATTGTGTCGCTTGGGGGTGAGCTCGGGGCGAGCTGATCGCGCAGCGAGACAAGAAGAAGACGAGGGCAGGGCAGTGCAAGCAAAATTTCTGATGATCAGCGTGATTGCTGCCGGTGTCCTTGCCGGGTGCGGGGACCGGGAAGTCATCCTGCCGGGTGAGCGGCTTGGCGTGCGCGACATCCTTCAGGACGGGGATCGCACAGAGACCGCCGAGACTGCCAACCAGACGGTTGCCGCGGCGGTGCCAGCAGTGACGAACAACGCGGCCTGGCCGCAAAGCCATGTCAGCCCGTCCGCCCGGATCAGCAACGCGGCCCTGTCCAGCACCCTGACGCAGGTCTGGTCGACACCCATCGGGCAGGGGGACAAGCGCCGGGCGCGGATCATCACCGACCCGGTTGTGGCCGATGACCGCATCTTCACCATCGACAGCGCGGGCCGGGTCACCGCCACATCCGCCGATGGGCAGAACCTGTGGACCTACAGCCTTGTGCCGCTGCGCGATGACGCGTCACAGGCGCTGGCGGGCGGTCTGGCATATCGGGAGGGGCGTCTTTACGTGACCTCCGGCTTTGGCACGGTGTCGGCGCTTGACGGCGCGACGGGAGAAGAAATCTGGACCCAGGAGCTGGGCAACACGGCGACCGGTGCACCGACCGCGATGGGCGATCTGGTCTACGTGGTCGCCGGGGACAGTACCGCCTGGGCGATCGAGGCTGAAGACGGCCGTATCCGTTGGCAATCGGATGGACTGGGGGATGTGAACAATGTCGCCGGGGCCGCGCCGCCTGCGGTATCGGCGACGCATGTTGTGTTTTCCTATGGCAGCGGTGCGGTGCAAGGCGCCTTCCGTGAAGGTGGTTTGCAGCTTTGGAGCGCCGACATCGTCGGCACACGCAAGGGGTTTGCGATTGCGCTGGTCGATGACATCACCGGCTCCCCGGTGATTTCGGGCGACCGCGTCTATGCGGGCAACCATTCGGGACGGGTGGTGGCGCTGAACGTCAATTCGGGCGAACGGATCTGGACGTCGCGGAACGGGGCCCTCGACCCGGTCTGGCCCGCGGGCAATTCGATCTATTTCGTTTCCGATCTCAATGAACTGGTGCGTCTGAACGCGCAAGACGGATCGCAGATCTGGGCTGTCGACCTGCCGGGCTATGAACCCGTGCGCCGCCCGCAGCGCCGCCGCGACACGGCGTTTGTCAATCATGGGCCGATCATGGCCGGGGGACGTCTGATCGTTGCGTCGTCCGACGGGGCTATACGTGCTTTCGATCCGGCCTCTGGTGACCTGGTCAACGAAACCGCGATCCGCGGGGGGGCAACCACACGGCCTGTTGTGGCGAATGGCACGCTTTACGTGGTGTCCGGAAATGGTGTGCTACACGCCTATCGCTGACCCCTTTCGCGCGCGCATGAGATAGGCTAGACAAGGCGTCCTGTCATACCCTCAAGCCCAAAGCGGAGCCGCGCGCGCCCATGTCCTTTACCCTCGCAATCGTCGGACGGCCCAATGTCGGCAAGTCGACGCTTTTCAATCGCCTGGTCGGCAAACGGCTGGCGCTGGTCGATGACCAGCCTGGGGTCACGCGCGATTTGCGCGAAGGCGCGGCAAAGCTGGGCGACCTGCGCTTTACAGTGATCGACACGGCCGGTCTTGAGGATGCAACCGACGACAGCTTGCCGGGCCGGATGCGCAAGCTGACAGAACGGGCGGTGGACATGGCCGATATCTGTCTGTTCCTGATCGACGCCCGCGTCGGCGTGACCCCGACCGACGAAGCCCTGGCCGAGATCTTGCGCAAGCGCGCGGACAACGTGATCCTTGGTGCGAACAAGGCCGAAGGCAACAGTGCCGAGGCGGGGGTTCTCGAGGCTTATGCGCTGGGCCTGGGAGAGCCCTTGCGCCTGTCGGCGGAGCATGGCGAGGGTCTCCCGGACCTCTACGCGATGCTGCAACCCCTGGCAGACGGGTTCGAGGCGCGGGCCGAAGCCAACGAGCCCGAGGTCGAGGTGAATGTCGAAGGCGAGGAGATCGACGATGACAGCGGCCGTCCGGTGACCCCGGCCAAACCGCTTCAGATTGCCGTGGTGGGGCGCCCGAACGCGGGCAAATCCACGCTTATCAACCAGATTGTCGGCGAAGAGCGCCTTTTGACCGGGCCGGAAGCCGGGATCACCCGCGACGCCATATCGGTACAGTCCGACTGGGCCGGCACACCGATGCGTATTTTCGACACAGCGGGGATGCGCCGAAAGGCCAAGGTTCAGGAAAAGCTGGAAAAACTGTCGGTTTCCGATGGCTTGCGCGCAGTGAAATTCGCCGAGGTGGTCGTTGTGCTGCTCGATGCTGCGATCCCGTTCGAAAGCCAGGATCTGCGCATCGCGGATCTGGCCGAGCGCGAAGGGCGCGCGGTGGTGGTCGCGGTCAACAAATGGGACATGGAAGACGAAAAGCAGGACAAGCTGCGCCTGCTGAAAGAGGAATTCGAACGCCTGTTGCCGCAGTTGCGCGGCGCGCCGCTGGTTACCGTGTCGGCCAAAACCGGACGCGGGCTGGACCGCCTCAACGCCGCCATCCTCAAGGCGCACGCGGTTTGGAACCGTCGCGTGACGACAGCCCAGCTCAATCGTTGGTTGGGCGGGATGATCGAACAACATCCGCCCCCCGCGCCGCAGGGCAAGCGGATCAAGCTGCGCTACATGACGCAGGCCAAGACGCGGCCGCCGGGGTTCGTGGTGATGTGTTCCCATCCCGACAAGTTGCCGGAAAGCTATCGCCGCTATCTGGTCAACGGTTTACGCGATGATTTCGACATGCCGGGGACGCCGATCCGGCTGACGTTGCGCGGGCAGGGGGACAAGAACCCCTACAAGGGTCGGCGCGAAAGGAACGCGGGCGCATTGAAAAAGCACTTGGGAAAACGGGGTTGAGCGGAACGCAAATCGTGGCTGATTGAGGTTTTCCGCCTGAGCGCCGTTTTGTGACGCCTTCGCCGACCGAGGGGCTGTCAGGCTAATCCGCCATTTGGGCGTGTCGAAAAGGTCGCAGGGCTGATGTCCGGTCATCACAACAGACGGCAAAACAAAAAAGCCCTGCCGAAGAGGCAGGGCTTTTTCGTCTACGACTGGTCGTCTTAGTCGTTTCTGTCCAGTTTCTCGTCCAGTTCGGATTTCTCCTGAACGGCTGGTTCGTCGGTCTTTTGCTCGTCCTCGGTTTCCAGTTCGTCCAGCTGGGCCGATCCGATATCGTCGAACAGCTCCTGGATTTCGAACTCGGCCTGCGCTTCTTCCTCGGCGGCCAGGTCCTGTATGGACTTGCCGGAGGCTTGAAGCTCGGCTTCCTCGGGAGAGCGCGCGACGTTGAGTTCGATCGTCACCATCACCTCGGGGTGCAGGTGCACCTCGACCTCGTGCAGACCCAGCACTTTGATCGGCGTGCGGATGATGACCTGCTTCCGGTCGATGGTGAAGCCTTCCTCGGTCGCCACGTCAGCCGCATCGCGGGTGGTGACGGAGCCGTAGAGGTTGCCGCCGTCCGACGCTTGGCGAATCACGACGAATTGCTGACCACCAAGCTTGTCGGCCAGTGCTTCGGCCTCTTTCCTAGATTCCAGGTTCTGCGCTTCGAGTTGCGCCTTTTGGTCTTCGAAGACCGCGACGTTCTCTTTCGAGGCGGTCAACGCCTTGCCCTGCAACAGCAGGTAGTTGCGTGCGAAACCCGGTTTGACGTCGACGACGTCGCCCATCTGGCCAAGCTTGGCCACGCGTTCCAGAAGGATAACTTGCATGTCCGTCTCTCCTTACTTCACTGCATAGGGCAGCAGGGCGAGGAAGCGGGCGCGCTTGATCGCGCGGGCCAGCTCACGCTGTTTCTTGGACGACACGGCGGTGATCCGCGACGGTACGATCTTGCCACGTTCGGAGATGTATCGTTGCAGCAGCTTGGTGTCCTTGTAGTCGATCTTCGGTGCATTGTCGCCCGAGAAGGGGCACACCTTGCGACGACGGAAAAATGGTTTTGTAGCCATGGGTTAATGTCCTTTCTTCAGGCGATCAGTTGCGGCGTTCACGGCGGTCACCGCGATCGTCTTTCTTCTGCATCTGAACCGATGGGCCATCTTCATGCACATCGACCTTGATGGTCAGGATGCGCATCACATCGTCATGCAGACGCATCAGGCGCTCCATTTCCTGCACGGCCGCCGCGGGGGCGTCGGTGCGCAGATAGGCGTAATGGCCCTTGCGGTTCTTGTTGATCTTGAAGGCCATCGTCTTGACGCCCCAGTACTCCTGATCAACCAGCTTGCCGCCGTTGTCGGACAGGATCGTACCGAAATGTTCGATGAGACCTTCAGCCTGCGCGTTGGACAAATCCTGGCGCGAGATAAAAACATGCTCGTATAGCGGCATGTGCACTCCGTTTTTTGTTCTGGCGCATTTCATAGGACAGGTCTTGATTCCTTCCGCTCCTGCCCACGAGAGACTGCGCGGTAAAATCGATCCGCGAAAGGAGCGCCCCGTATACACGGATTGGCCACGGGATCAAGCAGCCGCGCGGGTCCTGCACGCGGCGCCACAATCCTGCCCCGAACATGCCGCGGGACGGTGCGGGGACGGCCGTGACTTGGTCGAAATCACTGAACAGACTGTTTCGGGCATGTAAACGATCTTGGGCCGGGAGACCCCGGCGGAGGAGGCAGGAATGCGGTATCATGATCAACAGCAAGCGCGTGGGGAACATGCGCTGTCCCGTCTTGTGCTGCGTGTTTTCGGCATTGCCTGCCTGATCGCGGTGCCGGGCATCTGGGTGGCGACGCAGGGCGCCTTGGCCGAAGCGCGGATCATGGGGTTGGCGCTTTCGTTGGTTGTGCTGGGAATTGCCGGGTTGTGTTTTTCCGGGACCTCCAGGCCCCGAGGATCTCATGTTCATCTGGACACATAGTCTGTTGAGTTTCCCGGAGTTGTGCACAGGGGCCTTCACCTGACATGAGGGGCGCAGTGTTACAATTTACAGGATCGTCCCATGACTATGAAACAAACCCTTCTCGCCGCAGTGATTGCCACGGCACCTTTTGCCGCCCAGGCCGAGCCGGTCGCCTACACGCTGGACTCCAGCCACAGCCAGGTTCTCTTTTCCTATAACCACCTCGGATATTCGACGACCTGGGGCATGTTCTCGGGCTTCGAGGGCGACATCCAGTTCGACCAGGACGACCCGGCGAATTCCTCGGTCAACGTATCGTTCCCGGTGCGGTCGATGTTCACCGGCTGGGAAGGCCGTTTCGAGCATTTCATGTCCGAGGATTTCTTCGGCGCGGGTGAGGACGAGATGGTGGTCTTCACCTCCACCGGGATCGAGGTCACCGGCGACACGACGGCTGACATTACCGGCGATCTGACGCTGAATGGCATCACCAAGCCGGTGACATTGGCAGCGACGCTGAACCAGGCGTCCGAGCACCCGATGGAGGGCAAGCCTTGGGCTGGGTTCAATGCGACCACCACCTTGCTGCGCAGCGAGTTCGAGGTTGGCGATTTCGCACCCTTCGTCAGCGACGAGGTGGATGTTCAAATCTCCATCGAGGCGATGCCGGCCGAGTCGTAAGCGACGATCCGACGGCACGTGTCTGCATTTCCAAAAGCCCCGAACCGTGCGTTCGGGGCTTTTTTCGTGAAACGGCTGGTCGGCAGAATTGAGCGTGACCGCGGTTTCGCAGTGTTGTCGTGCCCCGCCGGCGCCAAATGACCAAGCAAGCACCCCGAAAGCGTCTGGAAAGTCTGGGCCCCGGATCGATATCTGGTCATTTGCCGGGCGCGTTGGTAACCGGGTGCATGACTTTGCCTTCGAAAGCCACAGTGGCCTGCATCAAATGGGGCGCGTTGTTCGGTCCCGAATATGTGAACCGGCTTTATTCCGGCGTGCGGCGCAACATGTCCGCACCGGTGCGATTCCTGTGCATGACCGAGAATGCCCAGGGTCTTCACCCGGATATCGAGGTGCTGGACCTGCCGGTGGAGCCCTTTGCCGCGCCGATGGCCGAGGCGCTGAAAGTCGCCAACCGGCAAGGCGCAATGCGCAAGATTTCGCTTTTCCGGCCGGGCCTGATTCCTGATCTGGCGGGGCCGGTGCTGGGCTTTGACCTGGATGTGGTGATCACGGGACCCCTGGATGACCTGCTGACGCTGGCGCCGGGGGACGTGGTGATGCGCCATGACTGGACCGAGGCGCGCAAGGGGCGGCCGACCGGGCATGGATCGGTGTTTCGCTATGATCCGGCGCGGCACGGGTTTTTATATGACGAGCTGGCGGCCAACCCTTATGCGGAGGTCGCGGCGGCACGCGGATCGGAGCAGCGCTACACCTCGCATAAAGCAATGGAAAACGGGGTATTCACATATATTCCAAACGATTGGGTGGCCAGCTACAAGTATGACTGCAACCCGTTTCCGGGCAATTACCTGCACCAAGCGCGCCTGCCCGACAACGCGCGGGTTGTCTGTTTTCACGGACGCCCGAAGATGCCGGACGCCATCGCAGGCTATCATGGATCTTTGATCCGCTATGCCAAGCCGACCGACTGGCTGCGCGAGCATTGGGTGGACCGGGCGAAAGCGGACCTGGGGGACCGCTGGGGATAGCGCGGGGGATGCGACGGCGCATCCTGTGGTTCCGCTTGCGGAGCCCTTTGGGGGCCAGCCCCCAAACCCCCGGGATATTTGCAAACCAGAGAAGAATGGATCACGGCACGGCTGTGCCCTTGCGAGCGGTTACGCGAACGGGGTAAGAGCGGAAAAGAACAGTCGAGGGAAGGGCAACACCATGCGTCGAGTGGTTGTGACAGGCTTGGGATTGGTGACTCCGCTTGCGGACGGGGTCGAGGAAAGTTGGTCGCGCATCCTGGATGGGCAGTCTGGTGCGGGCACGATCACCAAGTTCGATGCCAGCCATCTGGCGACCAACTATGCCTGCGAGGTCCCCTATGGTGACGGGTCCGATGGCACCTTCAACCCGGACGCCTATCTGGACAGGAAAGAACAGCGGAAGGTGGATGATTTCATCCAGTTCGGCCTGGCCGCCGCGCATCAGGCGGTGCGTGACGCTGATTGGATGCCCGAGAATGAAGACGCCCGGTTGCGCACCGGCGTCATGATCGGATCGGGGATCGGCGGGCTGAATTCCATTGCCGACACCGCGCTGCTCATTCGGGACAAGGGACCGCGACGGGTGTCGCCCTTCTTCATCCCCGGCGCGCTGATCAACCTGATCTCGGGGAATGTGTCGATCAAGTATGGCTTCAAGGGGCCGAACCATTCGGTGGTCACGGCCTGTTCGACCGGCGCGCATGCAATCGGCGATGCGGCGCGGCTGATCATGTTCGGCGATGCCGACGTGATGATCGCCGGTGGCGCGGAGGCGGCGATTTCCGAGATCGGGATTGCCGGGTTCAACGCGTGCAAGGCGTTGTCAACGAAACGTGGCGATGATCCCAAGGCGGCGAGCCGGCCCTATGACGTGGACCGGGACGGGTTTGTCATGGGGGAGGGCGCCGGGACCGTTGTTTTGGAAGAATACGAACACGCCAAGGCGCGCGGCGCGAAGATTTATGCCGAGGTATGTGGCTATGGACTGTCCGGGGATGCCTATCATATCACGGCCCCCTCCGAGGATGGCGAGGGGGGCGAGCGCTCGATGCGGTCGGCGCTGAAACATGCCGGGATCACGCCTGCGGATGTCGATTACATCAACGCGCATGGCACATCGACCATGGCGGATGTGATCGAACTGGCCGCGGTCGAGCGGATGATGGGCGATGCGGCGTCGCAGGTGACGATGTCGTCGACCAAATCGGCCACGGGGCATCTTCTGGGCGCGGCCGGGGCGATCGAGGCGATCTTTTCGATCCTGGCGATCCGCGACCAGGTGACGCCGCCGACGATCAATCTTGACGATCCGGCGGTGGAAACCCCGATCGACCTGGCTGCGCATGAAAAGCGGTCGCGCGAGATCAGGTACGCCTTGTCGAACAGTTTTGGCTTTGGCGGGACCAATGCCAGCGTCGTGTTCGGCCGATTGGACGGCTAGACCATGTGGCGCAACCTGGCCTCGAACGCACTGACCTTCCTGGTCGTGCTGTTTTTCCTGTTTGGCGGTGCGCTGATCTGGGCGCAGACCACCTATGTCT
>NZ_JAIPUS010000013.1 GCF_020055675.1 Marivita sp. | reverse complement strand
CCCCTGCAGGCGCCGAGATCGCCACGCGGCCGTTTCAGCTTGTCACCGGGCGGACGTGGAAAGGCACGGCCTTTGGCGGCGCGCGCGGGCGCACCGATGTGCCCAAGATCGTCGACTGGTACATGGAGGGCAAGATCGAGATCGATCCGATGATCACCCACACCATGTCGCTCGACGACATCAACAAGGGCTTTGACCTGATGCATGCCGGCGAAAGCATCCGGTCGGTGGTGCTTTACTGATACCGGAACCGAAGGGGCCGCGCGCCCCTTTGATCTCATGGGCGCGTGGCCGGCTTTAATGGGCGCAAGGCGCTTTCCCTTCAGGAAAAGGATCAGAACCATGATGTTTCACTCCAGAACCCCTCTTGCAGTCTCTGCCGCTCTTGTTTTGGGCAGCCTCGCTCCGGCCGCTGCGCAACAGACCGCAGACGCCGTCGCACCGGAAGCCGCGACCGATACCACGACCGCATTTGGTGGCCTGTCGCAAGCGGCGACAGATGCGCTTGTCCTCAAGGGCGCCGGCACCCCCGTCGAGGCCGAGGACTGGATGGTTGTCGCGGCCAATCCGCTGGCGGTCGAGGCCGGGGCGCGGGTTCTGCGCGAGGGCGGAACGGCCGCCGATGCGATGGTCGCCGTGCAGGCGGTGCTGGGTCTGGTCGAGCCGCAGAGTTCCGGCCTTGGAGGCGGTGCGTTTCTTGTCTGGTACGACGCCGACAGTGGCGAGGTGACCACGCTGGACGGGCGCGAGACCGCGCCGCTTGAAGCGACGCCGACATTGTTCCAGACCGACGACGGCGAAACCATGGGGTTTTTCGATGCGGTTGTCGGTGGACGGTCGGTCGGCACGCCGGGGACACCGGCGCTGATGCAGGCGGCACATGACAAGTGGGGGCAGTCCGATTGGGCGGGCCTCTTTGCCGAGGCGATCGACCTGGCCGAGGGCGGGTTCACCGTGTCGCCGCGCCTTGCCGACCTTGTGGCCGGAGATGTGGACCGGCTGGGCCGGTTCCGCGCAACGCAGGAGTATTTCTTTCCCGGCGGCGACCCGATTGCGGAAGGCGACACGCTGACCAATCCCGACTACGCCGACACGCTGCGCCAGATCGCCGCCGAGGGTGCGGATGTCTTCTACACCGGTCCGATTGCGTCGGACATCGTGGCGACGGTGCGCACGGCGGCGGGCAATCCCGGTCTTCTGTCCCGCGCCGATCTGGCGCTCTACGAGGTCAAGGAGCGCGATCCGGTCTGCGTACCCTATCGCGCCCACGAGGTCTGCGGCATGGGCCCGCCCTCGTCGGGCGCGCTGACGGTCGGGCAGATCCTTGGCATGCTGGACGGCTATGACCTTGCCGCGCTTGGCCCGGACAGCGCCGAGGCGTGGCGGCTGATCGGTGATGCGTCGCGGCTCGCCTTTGCTGATCGCGGGCTTTACATGGCCGATACCGATTACGTGCCGATGCCGACCAAGGGCCTTGTCGCGCCGGAGTATCTTGAACAACGCGGTCAGCTTCTGAGCGGCGATGACGCGCTGCCCGAGGTGTCTCCCGGCAACCCGGAATGGGATCACGCGATTGATCTTGCGCCAGACACGAGCCTCGAGCTGCCCTCGACCTCGCATATCTCGATCGTGGACAGCCATGGCAACGCTCTGTCGATGACGACGACGATCGAGAACGGGTTCGGGTCGCGCCTGTTCGTGCGGGGCTTCCTGCTCAACAATGAACTGACCGACTTTTCGTTCAGCACCCACAGCGACGGTCGGCCCATTGCCAACCGGCTGGAACCGGGCAAGCGGCCCCGGTCGTCGATGGCTCCGACCATCGTGATGACCGACGGCGCACCGTCGCTGGTGATCGGCTCCCCGGGCGGCAGCCGCATCATCGGCTATGTCGCGCAGGCAATCATCGCGCATGTGGACTGGGGCATGAACGTGCAGGAGGCGGTGTCGATGCCGCATCTGGTCAACCGGTTCGGAACCTATGACCTCGAGGCCGGCACCACGGCGGCCGATCTGGAATCCGCCCTGACCGATCTTGGCTTCGAGGTGAACGTGCGCGACCTCAATTCCGGCCTGCACGCCATTGCGGTGGGCGAAACGTTGTCCGGTGGCGCAGATCCACGCCGCGAGGGCATTGCACTGGGTCAGTGATCCGTGACAGGGCGGTGGCAGACCGCCGCCGCCCCCGACATGCCATCCGGCGATGTCGAATCCGGCGCCAAAACTGAAAAGGGGCCAGACCATGGCTGAGAATCCCGCCCTGCTTGCTGTCCTGATCGACGCGGACAACACCTCTCCGAAATATGCCCGGGCGCTTTTCGAGGAGATCGCATCCCTGGGCGAGGCGAGTGTGCGCCGGTGCTATGGCGACTTTTCCAGCCAGCAGATGTCCGGATGGTCCAAGGTTCAGGCTGAATTCGGGCTTGTTCCGCACCATCAGCCAGCCAACACGGTGGGCAAGAACGCCAGCGATATCGCGCTGGTGATCGACGCGATGGACCTGATGCATACCGGTCGGTTCGACGGGTTCGTTCTGGTCAGTTCCGACAGCGATTTCACCCGCCTGGCGCAGCGGCTTCGGGAACAGGGTCTTGGCGTCTACGGAATGGGGATGCAGAAAACCCCCGAAGCGTTCCGGCGCGCCTGCAAGCGGTTCATTTTCCTGGAAAACCTTGCGGACGGGCCCGAGACGGACAGCACCGAAACCAAACCCGCGAAGAAGGGCAATCTGAACGAGGCGCGCAACCTCATCCTCAAGGCGATGGACGCGATCGACCAGGACGAGGAATGGTACCGCCTGGGCCAGTTGGGTCAGCACATCGTGTCGGCCAATCCGGACTTCGACACCCGCACCTATGGCAAGCGCAAGCTCAGCGATCTGGTGGCTGACATGAAGGTGCTGGAGGTCAAGCGCGGATCGAACAACCAGCTGATGGTCCGTCGGCGGGATTGATCCGTCCTGGAGACCGGTCTTGCAGCGCATGCAGAACGGTCATTGCAGGATTATCCCTGCCATGCCATGCTCGGTTTCGGGGACGAGGGGTTTCTGCGCTTGGCGCGTTGGGGACCATACTATGTTGACAATTGATATACCTATCGTGGTGCGTGCCATCGACGACGACGCCCATGGCCAGGAACGGCGACTTTCCGATGCTTCCCTGCTTGTGATGGCGCAGGAAGTGATAAACCGGCTGTCCTGTATCTCGCGCCAGGCGCCGCCGGATATCAGCGACATCAATCTCGATGCGTTCTGCATCGCCCTCGTGGATCCCACCGCCGAAGAAGCGAAACGCATCCTCAGCCGCGCGCATGAGCGCGGCGCCGACCACAAGACATTGTGCCTGAACTACATCGCCGCTGCCGCGCTGCGATTGGGCGAATGGTGGGAACAGGACATCATCCATTTCAGCGACATGGCGATTGCCGCCGGGCGCATGCTGCACATGCTGCGGGACATCGGCAGGCTGACTCCGCCGGTCCCGGTGCGTGGCCATCGCGAAGCCCTGTTCGCTGCGGTGCCCGGCGAACAGCACGTGCTGGGCGTGACCATGGCGGCGGACATCCTGCGCGAAAAGGGCTGGGGCATCGACCTGCGGATCGGACGCAGCGAATCCGAGCTTTGCCAGATCGCGCATGACGGCGGATATCCGATCATCGGATTGTCGGCCTCGGGGGCGGATCACGTCAGATCGCTGGCGCGCACCATCGTCGAACTGCGAATCGCCGCGCCGCGATCGCTGATCTTCATCAGCGGAAACATCGTGCAGATCGAAAAGGACATTGCCCTGAGAACCGGCGCCGATGCCGCAGCCACGTCGCTGGATCAATGTCTGGACACCCTAGAGGCGTTGTATCAGTCCGTCCTGAAATCGGCGTCCCCGGCCCCGTAACGGGCCAGAAACGTCCTGACGGCCCCGTCGATGACGCGGGCCTTTTCGTCCTTCGGAACGGTCTGGATGATCCCGAACACCAGTTTCGGCCAAAGGTCGGCCTTGCACAGTTCGGCGAACTGGTCGGCCGCAAGGTCGAAATCCTCGATCCGGAGCTCGCCGCGCTCGGCGGCCTGGCGCAGGTAATCGACCAGCGCTGCGCGCATGATCATCGGTCCGGAGTGGTAGAATTCCTGCCCGAGTTGCGGAAAGCGGTCGGCCTCGGCGACGCAGATCCGAAAGATCCTCTGACCCATGTCCGAATAGATGAAGCCGAGGAACTGGTCCGCGACCCGTGACAAGACCTCCTGAGGGGGGCGCGAGCTGTCGATGCTTTCGATCGAGGTCCGGGCCTGCTCCTTGCATTGCCGGGTGGCGACCTCCATGAACAGCAGGCGTTTGTCCGGGAAATAGCTGTAAAGCGTGGCCTTGGACACACCCGCCACACGCGCGATGTCATCGACGCTGGCGCCTTCGAAACCGTCGCGCAGAAACACCTCGCGCGCGCCTTCGACAACCTGGTCGAACTTGCGGCCCTTCCGGATTTTCGCCTCCGCCGTTGCCATTCCCACCCCTTATGTCGCGTTCAAAATCTAAACAGATCGGTTTAGTCTCGCAAGTGGGATGTGTTGTGCCTGCTCCGGCAAAACAAGCCGGGTGTCGCGAGGGCAGCAACGGGTCTCGACCAAAGGAAGGGTTTTCATCATGCGTTTTTCGTTGAACCGGCGCCGCTTTTCCGACCTGTCCGAACAGGAAATCGTCGCCCTGGCCATATCGTCGGAAGAGGACGACGCCCGGATTTACCGATCCTATGCGGAACGTCTGAGGGCGGAATTCCCCGGTACGGCCTCGATCTTTGACGGTATGGCCGCCGAAGAGGACACGCATCGCAAACGGCTGGTCGACCTGCACCGCGCTCGGTTCGGCGATGTCATCCCCCTGATCCGGCGCGAGCACGTAGCGGGGTATTATGCCCGCAAGCCCGTCTGGCTGGTCGAGAACCTCGGGATCGAGCGTATCCGCGCCGAAGCCGAGGCGATGGAGCGCGATGCCGAAAAGTTCTACCTGGCGGCGGCGAAACGCACCACCGATGCCGCGACGCGCAAGCTGCTGGGCGATCTGGCCGCCGCCGAGGCGGGTCACCAAGAAACCGCAGAGGCGCTTGAGCAGGAACACCTGAGCGACGACACGCGCAGCAGCGAAGAGGAACATGCCCGCCGAAAATTCCTGCTCACCTGGGTCCAGCCGGGTCTGGCCGGGCTGATGGATGGGTCGGTGTCGACCCTGGCGCCGATCTTTGCCACCGCCTTTGCCACGCAGGACACCTGGACGACCTTCCTTGTCGGCCTGGCCGCGTCGGTGGGCGCAGGCATCTCGATGGGCTTTACCGAGGCGGCGTCGGATGACGGGCAATTGTCGGGGCGTGGATCACCGATCAAACGCGGGTTCGCGTCCGGCATCATGACGACGGTTGGCGGGTTGGGCCATGCCCTGCCCTACCTGATCCCGGATTTCTGGACCGCAACGATCACTGCCTTCGTCGTCGTCTTCATCGAGCTTTGGGCGATTGCCTGGATTCAGAACAGGTACATGGACACGCCGTTCTTTCGTGCAGCGTTCCAGGTGGTTCTGGGCGGCGCGCTTGTCTTTGCCGCCGGTGTTCTGATCGGCAGCGGCTGACCCGTCGGCCGCACGAAAAAACCCGGGCGCGAACGCATCATCGCCGATCACGGCGCAAGAAAAAAACCCGGGCGCGAACGCCCGGGCAGTTGGTCACGAAAGACTGATTGGAAGGAGGAGATCAGCCTTTGGAGAATTCGGGATAGGCTTCCATGCCCAGTTCCGCCATGTCGAGACCGTTGATCTCTTCTTCCTCGCTGACGCGGATACCGATGGTCAGCTTGAGGATGTACCACAGGATCAGGCTGGCCACGAAGGTGAACACGCCGTAGGCGACGATGCCTGTCAGCTGGGTCATCAGGTTTGCCTCACCGTAGAAGATCACGGCGATGGTGCCCCAGATACCGGCGAAAAGGTGGACCGGGATGGCGCCAACAACGTCGTCGATCTTGAGCTTGTCGAGGAACGGCACGGCGAAGACCACGATCACACCACCTACCGCACCGATCCACAGAGCACCGAACAGCGTCGGAGCAAGCGGTTCAGCCGTGATAGACACGAGACCGGCCAGAGCACCGTTGAGAACCATGGTCAAATCGACCTTCTTGTAGAGGATCTGGGTCAGGATCAGAGCCGTTACCGCACCGGCAGCCGCCGCCATGTTGGTGTTGGCAAAGATGCGCGACACGTCCGAGACATCACCCACGGTGCCCATCGCAAGCTGCGAGCCACCGTTGAAGCCGAACCAACCGAGCCACAGGATGAACGTGCCGAGGGTTGCGAGCGCCAGGTTGGACCCCGGGATCGGGTTTACACGTCCGTCCTTGTACTTGCCCAGACGCGGACCAAGCACGATCACACCTGCCAGAGCGGCCCAGCCACCCACGGAGTGCACGACGGTCGAACCGGCGAAGTCGGAGAAGCCCATCTCGGACAGCCAGCCGCCGCCCCACTGCCAGGAACCCGAGATCGGGTACATGAGGCCGGTCAGAACAACCACGAAGGCAAGGAAGGGCCACAGCTTGATGCGTTCGGCCACGGCACCGGACACGATGGACGCGGTTGCGGCGACGAAGACCAGCTGGAAGAAGAAGTCAGACCCGACCGACGCATAGTCAAGCGCGGCGTCGGCCGCCGAAACGCCCACCGCGTCGAGCACGGTCTGCCCGCCGATGGCGAAATAGCCGTTGAAGTCGCCGGGATACATCGTGTTGAAGCCGACCAGCCAGTACATGATCGCCGCGATCGAGAAGAGCGAGATGTTCTTGGTCAGCTGCATCGCCACGTTCTTGGACCGCACGAGGCCCGCTTCGAGCATGGCAAAACCGGCGGCCATGAAGAACACGAGGAATCCTGCCATCAGGAACAGCAGCGTGGTGAAGATATACGGGCCAACCTCGTCCATGGTCGGCGCGGCGGCCTCGGCCTCTTGAGCCATGCCCATGACTGGCAGCGCGATCAGCGCGGCAGCGGGCAGGAGTGTCTTGAGTAGTTTCATCTGTTTGTGTCCCCTATCTCTGTCACAGCGCCGGTTCAGAGCGCATCCCCATTGGTTTCGCCTGTGCGCACGCGAATGGCTTGCTGCGCATCGAGCACGAAGATCTTGCCGTCACCGATCTTGCCGGTGCGGGCTGTCTTGGTGATGGTTTCGATCACCTGATCGGCCATGTCGGCGGAGACCACGATTTCGAGTTTGATTTTCGGCACGAAGTTCACCGCGTATTCCGCGCCCCGGTAAATCTCGGTGTGGCCGGATTGCGAGCCGAACCCCTTTATCTCGGTTACCATCATGCCGCGGACGCCAATCTCTGTGAGCGCCTCGCGGACTTCTTCAAGCTTGAATGGCTTGATCGTCGCTATGATGAACTTCACCTTGGTCCCTTTCCCTTGCAGATCGATCTTGTTTGCAGGTGCAGAAAACGTGCACCGGAGGGAGGAAGGGAAGAGAGCCGGAGGGGTACAGACGGGCATGGTCGTGGATTTTGCACAAATTTTGCACAAATATGTTTAGATGATTACTTTTTGTGCATTAAAAAAAGCCGGCACCCCGG
The DNA here is from genome assembly GCF_020055675.1 of Marivita sp. Taxonomy (GTDB): domain Bacteria; phylum Pseudomonadota; class Alphaproteobacteria; order Rhodobacterales; family Rhodobacteraceae; genus Marivita. The sequence continues at coordinate 84,878 of NZ_JAIPUS010000013.1, read as the reverse complement.
CATCACAAAGGTCCACATCGACCGGCAAAGCAATTAAATTGGCCAAAACGGGCAGGAAAACAGGCGGTCGGCATGACTGATTCACGACGCGGAAAAGGCCGACTAGTGGCAGACCGGAGATATCCCAAGAAACCGGCGAAATCGGCCAAGCCGCGCAAGGCGCCCCCCACGAAGCGCAAGGCGGCGCGCCCCGGTTCCAAAAAGCGCCCCGGTCTCATCCGGCGGATGATAAACTGGATGTTTCGGCTCGTGTTTCGCCTGGTGCTGCGCGCCGGGATCGTCGTGGCGCTGATCATTGCCGGATTTGTCGGCTACATCCACACAACCCTGCCCGACGCCTCTGCCATGCAGGATGGGCGCGCGCGCGGGTCGGTGCAGCTTCTGGATCGCAACGACGTGGGCTTCGCCTGGCGCGGTGATCAGTTCGGCGGCATCGTGACCGCCGACTCCGTGTCGCCGCATCTCAGGAACGCGATAATCGCGACCGAGGACAAGCGCTTTTACCGCCATTTCGGGCTGTCCCCGCGCGGCATCGCGTCGGCCATTCGCATCAACCTGACCGAAGGGCGCGGGCCGCTGTCGGGCCACGGCGGCTCGACCATCACGCAGCAGACGGCCAAGCTCATGTGTCTTGGCGTTGCCTATGATCCTACCGACTGGGAGAGCGAGCGCGCCTATATCAATGATTGCCGGCAGGGGTCTTTGTATCGCAAGGCCAAGGAGGCGATCTATGCGCTGGCGATGGAGGTGAAATACTCCAAGGACGAGATCCTGTCGATCTACCTCAACCGCGCCTATATGGGCGGGGGCGCCTATGGCGCTGCCGCCGCGGCAGAGCGCTATTTTTCCAAACCTGCCTCGGCCCTGAGCGCGCAGGAAGGCGCGATGCTTGCCGGGCTTCTGACCGCCCCGTCCAGCCTCGCGCCCACCTCCAACCTCGAACGCTCCCAGGCGCGCGCGGCCACGGTGCTGCGGCTCATGAACGAACAGGGCTATCTGACCGATGCAGAAGCGCGCGCCGCCCGGTCCGACCCCGCCACCCTGTCGGAAAAGGCGCAGCGCAAGACGGGCGGGTCTTTCGCGGATTGGGTGATGCAGTCGGGGCCGGATTTCCTGACCAGCGACACCACCGAGGATGTGATCATTTCGACGACGCTGGACCAGCGCATCCAGCAGGCCGCCGAAGACGCGATCGACACGGTGTTCCGCAACAAGGTTCGGGACGGCTCCAAAGCTCAGGCCGCGATCGTCGTGATGTCTGCGGATGGCGCTGTCAGAGGCATGGTCGGAGGTGTTTCCGGTCAATTCAACCGTGCAACGCAGGCAAAACGCCAGACCGGGTCAGCCTTCAAACCCTTCGTCTATGCAACCGCGCTGGAACTGGGCTACAGCCCCTATGACACGGTCGAGGATGCGCCGTTTTGCATGACCATCCCCGGATCCGGCGAATGGTGCCCGGAAAACTACACACGAGATTTCGCCGGGACCGTCACCCTGGTCGACGCGCTGGCCAAAAGCCTGAACATCCCGGCGGTCAAGATATCCGAATCCGTGGGCCGCGATCTGGTGCACCAGGTGTCCAGCGATTTCGGGATCGGCAGCGATCTGTCCGATACCCCGGCGCTCGCCCTTGGTGTGTCCGAAGCGTCTCTGCTGGAAATGACGGGGGCGTTTGCCGGGATCCTCAATGGCGGCTCCTCTGTCACGCCCTACGGGCTCAACGACTTGCGCATCGTCGGGGATGATGCGCCGCTGATGGGCGCCGGGGGCGGGATCGGTGAACGGGTCATCAACGAACAAGCGGCACGGCAGCTCATCTGGATGATGGAAAAGGTCGTGTCTCAAGGTACCGGCAGCCGCGCCCGGTTGCCGGATCGGCAGGTGGCCGGAAAAACCGGCACGACACAGGCGGCGCGCGACGCGTGGTTCATCGGCTTTACCGCCGATTACGTGGCCGGTGTCTGGATGGGATATGATGACAACACGCCGCTCGCAGGCGTGACGGGCGGCGGCCTGCCTGCCGAGATCTGGAAAGAGACCATGAGCCGCGTGCACCAGGGCCAGCCGGCCAAACCGCTGCCGATGATCGAACCGACCCCGCCACGGCAGGTCGCGCAGCCAACACCGCGACAGCAAGGCACCGCGCCCCGGGACCGGCAGGGCGGCACCGGCGGCGTGGAAGACGCGCTGAACCAGCTTTTGCGCAATATCCTTGGCGGCAATTGATCGGAACACACAAGGTGAGAACCCGCTTTCCATTTTCCGGATCACGCAATACCGTTCGCCACAACACGAGGGAGACACCATGACCAACACCATCGACGCCCGCCTTGCCGAGCTGGGGCTGACCCTGCCCGACGCCCCTGCTCCGGCGGCGAATTACGTGCCTGTCGTACAGACCGGAAACCAGATTTACGTCTCGGGACAGTTGCCCAACGGGCCCGACGGATTGATCACGGGCAAGCTCGGCGCTGACCTGGAGGTCGAGGCGGGGGCCGAGGCGGCAAAGCACTGCGCATTGGCGCTGCTCGCACAGGCCCGCAAGGCCGCGGGCGGCGACCTGGGCCGGGTGCGCCTGGTCAAGCTGGTCGGGTTCGTCAACTCGACCGCCGAGTTCGGCGACCAGCCCAAGGTGGTCAACGGCGCCTCGGATCTGATGGTCGACGTTCTGGGGGACAACGGGCGGCACGCGCGCTCCGCGGTGTCGGCCGCCTCCCTGCCCTTTGGCGTCGCAGTCGAGATCGAAGGGATCTTCGAATTGCTATGACAGCCCTGCCCCCGGCGTTCCTGGCCCGGCCCATCGCCCATCGCGGCTATCACGACGCAGCCGCAGGGCGGATCGAAAACAGCCGGTCCGCCTTTGCCGCCGCGATGGACGCGGGATATGGCATCGAACTGGACGTGCAATTGTCGCGCGATGGTGTGGCCATGGTGTTCCACGACACCGACCTGGACCGCCTGACCGATGGAACCGGCCCGGTGCACGACCGCGACGCCGCCACCTTGCAGAACATCGCACTGACAGGCGGCCCGGACACACTCCAGACACTGCCCCAGGTGCTGCGCGCCATCAATGGCACCGTGCCGCTGCTGATCGAGGTAAAGGACCAATCCGGCGTGATGGGCGACAGCGACGGTCGGCTCGAACAGGCGACCGCCGACGCGCTGGCCGGCTATGCCGGTCCGGTGGCGGTGATGTCCTTCAACCCGGATATGGTGGACCGGTTCGGACGACTGGCGCCGGGCGTCCCGCGCGGCTTGGTCGGCGCGGCCTGGCGCCAGACGGATGACCCGCATGTGCCCGTCGACACCCGCGCGCGGCTGGCCGCGATTGCGGATTTCGACACGGTTGGCGCGTCGTTTCTCAGCTACGACAGGACCGACCTCGACTTGCCGTTCGTGCAACTGCGCAAACAACAGGGCGTGCCGATCCTGTGCTGGACAATACGCAGCCGCGAACAGGAAACCGAAGCGCGCGACCTGGCCGACAACATCACCTTTGAAGGCTACGCCGCTTGAACACGCGCCGTTGCGGCCCACCTTTCAGGGCAGACCGAAGGAAACGCCATGTCGGACCCCGCTGACGCGCCCACGATCGCCGTTACCATGCACTCTTCGCTGTCGCAGATCGCGGCAGAGGATTGGGATGCCTGCGCCTGCCCGGAAACCGAAGATGGCGGGCGCGCCCGCGATCCGTTCACCACGCACCGGTTTCTCAAGGCCCTCGAGGACAGCGGCTCTGTCGGCACCGGCACGGGTTGGGACCCGCGCTACCTGACGGCGGAGCTGGACGGCCGGATCATCGCCTGCGCACCGCTCTATGCCAAAAGCCACAGCCAGGGCGAATACATCTTCGATCACAACTGGGCCCATGCGTTGGAACGCGCAGGGGGCCGGTATTACCCGAAGTTGCAAATCGCCGTTCCCTTCACCCCGGCGACCGGGCGGCGGATCCTCACCCGGCCGGGATACGACGCCGAAGGCCTTGGCGCGCTTGTTCAGGGCGCGATACAAGTGGCCGCCGACAACCAGCTCTCGTCGCTGCATGTCACCTTCTGCACGGAGGACGAGGCCATTGCCGGCGAACAGATCGGCCTGCTGCGCAGACGGACCCAGCAATACCATTGGGACAATCGCGGCTATGACAGCTTTGACGGGTTTCTCGCGGATCTCAGTTCGCGCAAGCGCAAGACCATCCGCAAGGAACGCGCCCGCGCGCAGGCGTTCGGCGGGACGATCCAGCACTTCACCGGGGACCAGATACAGCCCGAGCACTGGGCGGCATTCTGGGATTTCTACCAGGACACTGGCGCGCGCAAATGGGGCACGCCCTATCTGACGCGCCGCTTCTTCGACATCGCCCAGGACCAGCTGCGCGACGATATCCTGCTGGTCATGGCCGAACGCGATGGCGAATGGGTCGCAGGCGCGCTGAACGTGATCGGACGAGACACGCTGTACGGGCGCTACTGGGGCTGCATCGAAGACCACCCCTGTCTGCATTTCGAACTGTGCTATTATCAGGCGATGGACCATGCTGTCGCGCATGGTTTGTCGCGGGTCGAGGCGGGGGCGCAGGGCGAACACAAGCTGTCGCGCGGGTATCTTCCCGTCTACACGCATTCGCTGCACTGGATCGGGGATGCCGGGTTTTCCGACGCGGTGGCCCGATATCTCGAAGCCGAGTCGCAAGCCGTCGGTCAGGATATCGAGATCCTGACCAGCTATGGCCCGTTCAGAAAAGACCAGATTGAGGAGCAAGAATGACCGAGAAACTTTCTGACGAAGTTCGCAAGAGCGTGCTCGACCCGTTGAAAGAGTCGGGTTGGACGCTTCTGGAAGATCGCGATGCGATCAGCAAGACGTTCAAGTTTGCCGATTTTACCGAAGCCTTCGCATGGATGACCCGTGCCGCGCTTTGGGCCGAAAAATGGGACCACCATCCGGAATGGGCCAATGTCTACAATCGGGTCGACGTCACTTTGACCACGCATGATGTCGGTGGCCTTTCGTCGCTGGATGCCAAACTGGCGCGCAAACTCGACAGCCTTTGACGGCGCAGCGCGAAACCCTGCCAACCGCAGGGTTTCGCCGTCGGTGACAATGGTCTTGTCGCCGGCAAAAGCCCCGGGCACCCCCTCCGCAAACCTTTGAAAAGACCCCGGTTTCTGCGACATTTCGTCGTGGCTCTCTTTCGTTTCGGGGGCGGCGCACCAAGCAGGGCGCACTCTGGCCGGGTGGCGCGATCCCCGCGCGGCAACACGGCACCGACAGAACCATTATTCGCCTTTTCTTTGCCAAACGGCTTGGTCTAACTTGCGCGCGATGATGCGCTATTTCTTCAAACGCTTGTTCTCTCTCGGACTGAGCCTGATCGTGGCCTCGGTGGTCATTTTCGTCGTGGTCGAGGTGGCCCCGGGGGATCCGGCGACCTTCATGCTCGGCATCAATGCCCAACCTGACACCGTGGCGGCGCTGCGGACCGAACTTGGCCTCGACCAATCGAAATTGGCCCGTTACCTGAGCTGGGCCGGCGGGATGCTCACCGGCGATTTCGGCATGTCCTATACCTATCGCACCCCGGTTGCCCAGATGATCGCAGACCGGTTGTGGGTATCGCTGCCGCTTGCGATCTATGCCCTGACATTGTCGACGCTCATCGCTTTTCCAGCGGGAATTTTCGCTGCCGCACGCCGTGGCGGATCGGGCGACCTGGCAGTGACGGGGGCCACGCAGCTTGGTGTCGCGATCCCGAATTTCTGGTTTGCCATGATGCTTGTGCTGATCTTTGCCATAAACCTGAGCTGGTTCAGCGCCGGTGGCTTTCCCGGTTGGGACGTCGGATTCTGGGCCGGGCTCAAGGCGCTCACCCTGCCGGCGATTGCGCTTGCCCTGCCACAGGCCGCGATCCTCACCCGCGTGATGCGGTCTTCGCTTCTTGATATCCTGAACGAGGATTTCATCCGCACCGCCCGCGCCAAGGGTCTTTCGGCGCGCCAGGCGCTTTGGCGGCACGGGGTGCGCAACGCGCTGATCCCGGTGCTGACGATTATCGGGCTGCAATTCGCCTTCCTGCTGGCGGGAGCCATCATCATCGAACAGGTGTTTTTTCTTCCCGGTCTGGGGCGGCTCATTTTCCAGGCCATAACCCAGCGCGACCTGATCGTCGTGGAATCGGTTGTCATGCTTCTGGTTTTCGCCGTCATCATGGTGAATTTCCTGGTCGATCTGGCCTATGCAGCCATCGATCCGCGGCTGAGGGCACGGACATGAGCCGAAACCTGATCCTTGGCGGCGCGCTCACCGGGCTGTTCCTGCTGGCCGCGATCCTGTCCTTCACCTGGACCCCCGACAGCGTGGAGGCGATGGACATCCCGAACCGCCTGCAGCCCCCCGGAGCGGGCAACCTTCTGGGCACGGACCATTTCGGCCGCGACATCCTGTCGATGCTTATGGTCGGGGCGCGGACCTCGATTGCCGTCGCTTTGGTGGCGGTGGGCATCGGCATGGGGCTTGGCGTCCCGTTGGGCCTTGCCGCCGCTGCACGCGACGGCGGACTTCTTGACGAGGTCATCATGCGGATGAATGATCTGATCTTCGCCTTTCCGTCGCTGGTCATCGCCATCCTCATCACCGCCGTGTTCGGTCCCTCGGCCACCAATGCGATCATCGCCATCGGTGTCTTCAACATCCCCGTTTTCGCCCGCATCACCCGTGGGGCCGCGCTCAGCCTTTGGACGCGCGACTTCGTCCTCGCGGCGCGGGTCGCCGGCAAAAGCCGCACGCGCATCAGCGCGGAACACATCCTGCCCAACGTTGCCAACCTGCTGATCGTCCAGAGCACCATCCAGTTCAGTCTTGGTATCCTGGCGGAGGCAGGCCTGAGCTATGTCGGCCTTGGCGCACAGCCCCCGATCCCAAGCTGGGGTCGCATGCTGGCGGATGCACAGACGATGGTGGCCTTGGCCCCGCATGTCGCCCTGATCCCAGGGCTGACCATCGTCGCCATGGTGCTGGGGCTCAACCTGCTGGGAGACGGGCTGCGCGACGCGCTGGACCCCCGCCTCAAGGTGGTGCGCACATGAGCCTTCTGAACATCGAGTCCCTTTCTCTTTCGATTCATGACACGGCCATCCTGCACGGCATTTCCTTAAGGATTGCTGAAGGCGAGATCACCGCGCTGACCGGCGAAAGCGGATCGGGCAAATCCATGACAGCCTTTGCCACCATGGGGCTCTTGCCCAAGGGCACCGGAACCGGCGGCGCAATCCACTTCGACGGCACTGACCTTTTGAGCCTGCCCGAGCCGCAGATGTGCGACCTGCGCGGACGCGAGATCGGCATGGTGTTCCAGGAACCGATGACCGCCCTCAACCCGGTGCAAACCATCGGCGCGCAGGTGATGGAGACGATCCTGGTGCATAAATCGATGACGCCCAAAATGGCTGAAGAGCGCGCCCGGGAGGTTCTTGATCGCGTCGGCCTGCCGCCCGACCGGTTCCCGCTGTCGCGTTATCCGCACGAGTTGAGCGGCGGGCAGCGCCAGCGTGTCGTGATCGCGATGGCCATTGCCCTGCGCCCGCGTCTGCTGATCGCGGATGAGCCGACCACGGCGCTTGACGTGACCACCCAGGCGCAAATCCTCGATCTGCTGCGCGGCCTCGCGCGGGGACAGGGCATGGCGCTGATGATGATCACCCATGATCTGGCCGTGGTCAGCGACATGGCCGACACGCTCAATGTCATGCGCCACGGCGAGATCGTGGAGTCCGGGCCGACCCGCGACGTGCTGCACGAGATGCGCCACAGCTACACCCGGCAGCTTTTCGAGGCATCGCGGCATCAGGCCGATCTTGGCCCGGCCAAGGCCGATACTCCGCTCCTGTCGGTGCAGTCTGTCAGCCGCGACTTTCCACTACCGCGCAAGACGCTTTTCGGCGCGCGCCAGACCTTTCGCGCCGTCGATCATGTCAGCTTCGAGATCAGGCGCGGCGAACGCGTCGGCCTCGTCGGCGAGTCGGGCTGTGGTAAATCCACCCTCACCCGCGCCATTCTCGGGCTGGAGGCAACGCAGTCGGGGCGCATCACGCTCGACGGCGATCCGGTCTGGCAAGGCGGCCACCCGAACCTGACCGTGCGCCGCAAGATGCAGGTGGTGTTCCAGGATCCATACGGCAGCTTCAACCCCCGCCACCGGGTCGCGCGGCTTGTCTCGGAGCCGTTTCACCTTCTTGACGATGCGCCCACGGGCCGCGCACTGGACGGTGCGATCGCGGATGCGCTCACGGCCGTGGGACTGTCTCCGCGCGACGCGGACAAGCACATCCATGCCTTTTCCGGCGGCCAGCGCCAGCGCATCGCGATTGCCCGCGCGCTCATCATCAAGCCCGACCTGATCGTGTTCGACGAAGCGGTATCGGCGCTCGATGTGCGGGTGCGGGCGCAGATCCTCGACCTCATGGCCGATCTCAGCCGCGCATACGGGCTGACCTATCTCTTCATCAGCCACGACCTGAGCGTGGTTCGGTCGATCACCGACCGCGTGATTGTGATGCAGGCCGGCAAGATCGTCGAGGACCGCCCCACCCGAGCGTTGTTCGATGCCCCGGACCACCCCTATACCCGCACACTCATGGCAGCGGCCCCCCGGCTGCCCGAAGACCTGGAGAAGACCCCATATGCTCCCGATCCTGCCCTTTGATCCCAGCCATATCCTGATCGCCGGCACATGGCGCGCCACGGACCGGGTCCTGCCGCTCGTAAACCCGTCAACCGGGGACAGGCTGTGCACCATCGCCCGCGGGTCAGAGACGAATATCGACGCCGCTGTCGCCGCCGCACAGGCCGCGCGTGACGGCGCCTGGGGCCAGATGCCGGCACTGGAGCGGGGCCGCTGCCTGACCCGGCTGGGTCAGCTAGTCCTCGACGATGTCGATCTCTTCACCACGCTCGAGACGCTCGACGTCGGCAAACCGGTGACCCAGGCGCGCAACGACGCCCTCGCCCTGGCCCGCTACTGCGAATTCTACGGCGGCGCGGCGGACAAGGTGCACGGTCAGACACTCCCCTATCTCGACGGCTACACCGTTTACACGCTCCGCGAGCCGCACGGCGTGACCGGCCATATCGTGCCGTGGAACTACCCCATGCAGATCATCGGACGCTCGGTCGGGGCGGCGCTGGCCATGGGCAATGCCTGCGTGCTCAAACCGGCCGAGGATGCCTGTCTTACGGCGCTTCTTTTCGCCCATCTGGCGCAAGAGGCAGGGCTGCCCGATGGCGCGATCAACGTGGTGCCGGGTCTCGGCGCAGAGGCGGGCGCGGCGCTGGCCGGTCATGCGGGTGTGCACCACCTGAGTTTCACCGGATCGGTCGACACCGGCAGAACGATCCAGACGCTGGCGGCACGCAATGTCGTGCCCGTCACGCTCGAACTTGGCGGCAAATCCCCCCAGATCGTGTTCGCCGATGCCGACCTGGAGGCGGCCTTGCCCTTTCTCGTCAATGCCGGGCTGCAGAACGCGGGCCAGACCTGTTCGGCCGCGTCACGCATCCTGATCCAGCGCACCATATACGACGACCTGGCCCGGCGCATGGGCGACGCCTACCGCGCCAAACGGATCGGCCCCGCCGACAGCGATCCCGATATCGGCCCGCTGGTCTCCCTGAAACAAAAGTCCCGGCTCGAGACCCTGCTCGGGGCGGCCGGCGACCTGCCCCTGATCGCCGAAACGCCGCGTCCCGCCGACCTGCCCGCGGGCGGTGCCTATGTGCAACCGCGGCTTTATGGACCCACGGCGCCGGATCACCCGCTGGCGCAGGACGAACTTTTCGGCCCGGTGCAAGTGCTCATCCCCTTCGACACGGAAGACGAGGCGATCCAGATCGCCAACGGCACCTCCTATGGCCTTGTCGCCGGGGTCTGGACAAACGACGGCGGGCGCCAGATGCGGCTGGCCAAGGCGCTGAAAACCGGGCAGGTTTTCATCAACAATTACGGCGCAGGCGGCGGCGTCGAACTGCCGTTCGGCGGCATCGGCAAATCCGGCCATGGCCGCGAAAAGGGGGTCGAGGCGCTTTATGGCTTCTCGACTCTGAAAACCGTCGCTGCAAAACACGGCTGAACAGGGGGACAAGACATGAACTTGGATGGAAAAACCGCGATCGTGACCGGGGCCGCGTCGGGCTTCGGCGCGGGAATCGCGCGCAGCTTCGCCGCCGAAGGCGCGAAGGTCATGGTGGTCGATCTCGACATCGACGCGGCCCAGGCCGTTGCCACCGACATCGCCGGCATCGCGCATCGCGCGGATGTGTCGAACGGCGATCAAGTGTCCGACATGATCGAAACCGCAATCGCTCGGATGGACCATGTCGACATCCTCGTGAACAATGCAGGCGTCACGCATCTGCCCGCCCCGATGGAAGAGATCACCGAAGATGATTTCGACCGCGTGTTCGCGGTGAATTGCAAATCCGTCTACCTCACCGCCCGCGCGCTGGTGCCGCATCTCAAGCACCGCCAGACCGGTGCGATCCTCAACATCGCCTCGACTGCAGGCGTATCCCCCCGGCCAAATCTGAACTGGTACAACGCGTCCAAAGGCTGGATGAACACCGCCACCCGCACGATGGCGGTAGAACTCGCCCCCTCCGGCATCCGCGTCAACGCGCTCAACCCGGTGGCGGGCGAAACGCCCCTGCTCAAGAGCTTCATGGGCGAAGACACCCCCGAGATGCGCTCGAAATTCCTCTCCACCATCCCGCTGGGCCGTTTTTCCACGCCGCAGGACCTTGGCAGCGCCGCGGCCTTCCTGTGTTCCGACGCGGCCGGCATGATCACCGGCGTCTGCATGGAAGTGGACGGGGGACGCTGTATATGAGCCGATCTTCTTTGTTTCAAAAATATCCCGGGGAGTGTGAGGGGCTGGCCCCTCACTCCGACGCGGCCAGCACCGAGATCCCGGCGTGACACCCGGCCCCCGCAACCTGATCACCGATGTTCCCGGCCTTGCGGTGGGCAACGCGGAGGACGCCCGTCTCAAGTCCGGCACCACGGTCCTGCTGTCCGAACAGGGCCCGATGACCACGAGCTGCGCTGTCATGGGCGGCGCACCGGGGACCCGTGACACCGACCTGCTGGAGCCGGATAAGACCGTGCCGGGTGTCGATGCGCTGGTTCTGTCCGGCGGGTCGGCCTTCGGCCTTGCCGCGGCACAGGGCGTGATGGACATGCTCGCCGAACAGGGCCGCGGATTTCGGATCCACGCCGCCCGCGTGCCCATCGTGCCCGCCGCGATCATCTTCGATCTTCTGAACAATGGCGACAAGCACTGGACGGACAATCCCTACCCCCTGCTGGGGGCGCAGGCGCTGGCCAATGTCACCCGGGATTTCGCGATCGGCACCGCGGGCGCAGGCACCGGCGCCACCGACGCCCGGCACAAGGGCGGGCTTGGGTCGGCCTCGCTGGTTCTGCAGGATGGCTCCACAATCGGCGCGCTGGTGGTCGTCAACGCCCTGGGACGTGCGACAACCCCCTCCGGCCGACATTTCTGGGCCGCACCGTTCGAAATCGGCGATGAATTCGGCGGCCTCGGTCCCGATCCGCAAGCCAACCTGCAGCCGCTGCCGCCCAGCCGCAAGGCAGCGGCCATGGCGCAGCATGGCAATACGACCATCGGGATCGTCGCAACGGATGCGACACTCGACAAGGCCGCCTGCAAACGGCTTGCCACCGCTGCGCATGACGGCTTTGCCCGCGCCTTGGTGCCATCACACACGCCTTATGACGGCGACCTGATCTTTGCCGCCAGCACCGCGCGCCACGCGCCCCCGGCAGAGGAGGTGATGCCGATGCTCGGCCATTACGCCGCCCTCTGCATGACCCGGGCCATTGCGCGGGCGATCTGGGCGGCGACACCCGGCAGCGGTGACGCCCTGCCGACCTTTCGACAAGAGCACGGGCGCCCCTGAGCGATCGGTTTTGCAGCGGCCGTCACCGGTGCTTGCTCAGCGCAGGATCGGCGGTTTCTCGGGGTCGCTGCCGGGCGCCATCCGCTCGACCCGCGCGGGCGCATCCGGTTCCGGCAGGTCGAACCGCAAGGCGACGCGGGCAAGCTGCGCCGTCACCGGATCGCTGTCGCGCAGGAACACCACGTCGAGTGCGGCTGCCTCCAGACCGGAAAACACCAACGCCTCCTGGATCGCCCGCGCAAGCGCGTCTTCCGCCCCCGGAACGGTGCCTGTGAACCCGATCAGGTGGCCGCGCACGCCCGTGTCATAAAGCACTTCGGCCAGGTAGCCGCATCGCGCCAAACCCACGGCCGTTCGCAGCTTGGCATCGACCGCCTCGAGCACCGCGTCCGGCAAAGCCCCCGGAGCCCGGAATTCCTCGGGCCGCGCCTCGGCCTCACTTGGCCCCTGCGCAACCGTTTCGGCCAGCCAATCCACCGCATCGGAGGGAAGCAGGATCGCGGAGGGGGCGACCTCGGGGTTCAGGGCAATGCCAATGCCCTGCCCGGCCAGCATGCCCACGATTGTCCGCCCCGACACCGCGACATAGGGCACCGCGCGCCCGGCAAACCCGCTCAGCCGGTCCTCGGTGTCAAAGGCCAGCACGAAGCGCGCGTCGCCGACGTCGAACAATTCCGGCTCGGCCTGATCGCCCTCGGCCTCGCGTGCGAGCAACACGAAAAGCTCCGCCTCCGCGAGACGGTCATAAAAGCGTAGCCGCGGCGCATCCGCCTGCGCATCTGCCTGCATCGCCGCATGGGCGTGGTCCAGCGGGGTTTCCAAAGTCATGCCATCACCTCCTTGACCCGCGCGCGCAGCACGGACAGCACCTCGGCCTCGAACCACGGGTTCTTCTTCAACCAACCGGTATTGCGCCAGCTTGGATGCGGCAAGGGCAGAACACCCGGCCAATGGTCGCGCCAACGGCGCACCGTCTCGGTCACACCGGATGTCGTACCCAGATGGTACTTTTGCGCATAGCCACCGATCACCAGCTTGAGCGGCACCGCACCGACATGCCTCAACACCGCGTCATGCCACGTCTGACGGCAAATCGCGGGCGGCGGCAAGTCGGACCCGGCGGCATCATAGCCGGGAAAACAAAAGCCCATCGGCACGATCGCGACGCGGCTCTGATCGTAGAACGCCGCCCGGTCCAGCCCCAGCCAGGCACGCAGGCGATCGCCCGATGGATCGTCGAACGGCAGCCCGCTGGAATGCGCGCGCAACCCGGGGGCCTGGCTACAGATCAGCAGACGCGCACCGGCGCGGAACCACACGACCGGCTTGGGCCGGTGCTGCGTGGCGGTCGCGGCAAAACGCTCGGCACAGATCGTGCACGTCGAAAGACGGTCCTGAATGCTCATGCCGGAGAGATAGGCCCTGTGGTCTCAAACCAAAGAGGCCGGGACAATCAAACGCGTCTGGTACCGTATCATCCGGGCAATCCGCCCGAGGTGATCGGGCCGAAAGGCGACACAGCCCGCCGTGGGAACCCCGCGCCTGCGCCAGCGATGCAGGAAAATCGCCGATCCGCGTCCTGCCGTGGCAGACGGCCAGTTCCAATCCGTCAGCAGCACCAGATCATAGAGCGGGTCGGCGCGTCGCAAGGCCTCGTGGCTGTGCGGGTAGGGCGCCCGTACCATCAGGTTGTAATCCTCATGCGCCGGATCATCGGACCAGAGATCGCCCGGCCGGATCGGCAGCGCCCAATCGGTCGGCCGCGCCATCCGGTCCGGCCGATAAAGCAGCCCGACGATCCGGTGCACCCCGACAGGCGTCGCGCCATCCCCTTCACGCTTGTCAGCGGTGACACCGCCGCGCCCGATCGTGCAGGGCCACAGCCGTCCCATGAAGCGCACGCCTTGCCGGGTCAGAACCATGTCGTGTCGCGTCATCTTGTTTGCCCCTGTACGTCCACCGGACCAACCAGATCGCGCCGGCCCACCCGACCGTGCCGGCGCGCATGGCGATGATATGTCCAGGCCCGCGGCATCGCTAGATATGCCCGGATTTTGCCCGCTTGGTGGCAAGATACGCGGTGTTATGCGGCGTCTCGCCCACGTGAAGCGGCACGCGTTCGGCCACCTCGATGCCGTTGCGGGTCATCATGTCGATCTTGGCTGGATTGTTTGTCATCAACCGGACCGCCGAGAATCCAAGCCGCCGCAACAGCTCGGACCCGATCCGGAAATCCCGTTCGTCGTCTTCGAAACCAAGCCGGTGATTGGCCTCCACCGTGTCGAAGCCCTGATCCTGCAACGCATAGGCCCGCATCTTGTTGGCAAGCCCGATCCCGCGCCCCTCCTGGTTGAGGTAGAGCAGGACACCCGCGCCCTCGGCGCCCATCCGGTCCAACGCCGCGTTGAGCTGCGGCCCGCAATCGCATTTCAGGCTGCCCAGCAGATCACCGGTGAAACAGGCCGAATGCAGCCGCGCCAGAACCGGCGCCCCGCGGTCGGGGCGGCCGATCTCGATCGCGTAATGCTCTTCCGATCCATCCTCGGGCCGGAACACGTGCAGCCGCGCATTTTCCGCCGCGCGAAGCGGGACACGCGCCGAGATCACGCCGTCGAACACCACGGATGCACCGATCCTCGGCGCCGCTTCCTCTGGGTCCAGGCAGGTCAACCCGTGCATCCCGGCAAAGCGGGCCGCGTCCTCCAGGGGGATCACGACAACCGCGGGCAGCAACCGCGCCGATTTCGCAAGGGTCACGGCCAGACGATGAAGGCTGGCATCGCCGGCGCGCCGGGTGACCAAGGGCCCTTTCATCGGGTGCGCCAGATCATCCGCCGGATCGGCCAGCGCCTGCACCCAGCGCAGCGTGGCATCCTCGGGAAGGGCCACGCGGGCCACATCGCCATCATAGGCCCGCGCCTTGAGCGTTTCCGCCCGCCGTCCCGTCAGAACAAGGTCCGCCGCCCCCGGCAACGCGATCACGTCGTCCAACCGGGCCGACGACAGCGTTTCCGCAGCCAGCACCAGAATCCCGTCGCGCCGCCCCAGGACAATCGGCACACCCATGCGCAAATCGGCCCGCGCGCGCGCCAGGAGGTCGGTGATGTCAGGCGCAAGGCTCATTGAGGTGTCGTCTCCCACAGGAGTAAGTCAGGGACACTCTGCAACAAAAGACCCTGATTCATGTAACATTCGCCTCCAACAGACACGAGGCCGTGAAACACTTGCAGCAATTCTTGCTCCGGCGCAACGCCCCGACCATGTGTTATGAAACGAACGGAGACACGAACATGGCCCAGCTCAAGAACATCCTTCTGGTCGACGACGATGATGACCTGCGCGAAGCCCTGGCCGAGCAGATGGTGATGACCGAGGACTTCGAAGTCTTCGAAGCAGAGACCGGCGCCGCCGCGATGAGCCGCATCAAGGAAGAGCTTTACGATCTCATCATCCTCGATGTCGGCCTGCCCGATACCGATGGCCGCGAGCTGTGCCGCCTGATGCGCAAGCAAGGGGTCAAGGCCCCGGTGCTGATGCTGACCGGGCATGATTCCGATTCCGATACGATCCTTGGTCTCGACGCCGGCGCCAATGATTATGTCACCAAGCCTTTCAAGTTCCCGGTGCTTCTGGCCCGCATCCGCGCGCAATTGCGCCAGCACGAACAATCGGAAGACGCGGTTTTCACCCTCGGACCCTATACGTTCAAACCGTCTATGAAGCTCCTGGTGACAGAGGACGACAAGAAAATTCGCCTGACCGAGAAAGAGACGAACATCCTCAAATTCCTCTACCGCTCCACCGAAGGCGTGGTGCCGCGCGACACGCTGCTGCACGAGGTCTGGGGCTACAATGCCGGCGTCACGACCCACACGCTCGAAACGCATATCTACCGCCTGAGACAAAAAATTGAACCCGATCCCTCCAACGCGCGTTTACTGGTAACAGAGTCCGGTGGATACAGGCTTGCCTCGTAAAGGGTTGGTCTTGTGTTGATCCAGATCAATGAGGTATTTGACGCGAATATTTATTTTTGAATTCAACAAGTTCCCGTCGCATATGCGGGTTATCATATGCACCTCCCTGTTGGACCTGGCCCCGGACTTTGCTCCGGGGTCTTTTTTTGTCCGCCGGGGGACGCCCCGGATTGGTCAATAGAGTCCAATCCGGTCGATCGAGACATCCGCTTCAAAATCCGCACCATAGGCGACGATGGCGATGCTACGCACGTCGGAGGCGGCGAAGCTCTGTGGCATCGCGTCATGGGACGGCTCGAAATCGGCCAGGGGCAATCGAATCTCCTGCCAGTCCGAGGGGGCCACGAATGTCGCCCGGTAGGAATACCAGACGCGCGACAGGTCCGGCGTTTTCAGAAAGACGTGGTATGTCGCACCATTCCCCCGGACACGCAGGTCCAGCCCCTCCGTCGCGTCGGGCCAGGGATCGGAAAACCTGCGCCGGGCCTGGATGAAGCCGCCATTGTTGTCGGTGCTCACGGTCCCGGTGAGCCGCAGCACAGCCTCCGGCCCCGACCCGATGATCTGTGCCTCGCCCGACGACAGGCCGCCCATCACCCGGTCGGCAACGAAAGCCCACCGCGCGCCTGCATTGCCTGCAAACTCTTCGAACACCGGTCCGGCCATTGCCTGCCCCGCCATCATAACTCCTGCGATCACTGCCATCAGTCTCATACCACGAAAGGTAGGGGCTGGGGTCATCGAGTCCACCACGAACGAAAAAGGCGCCCCCGAAGGCGCGCCTTTCCACCGTCAAGGCGCAGACCTTCAGTCCGCGTCTTCGGCCTTTTTCTCAGGCGCCGTCTCTTCGCCGGTCTCCTGGTCGACCATCTTCATCGCAAGGCGCACCTTGCCGCGGTCGTCAAAGCCCAGAAGCTTCACATAGACCTCCTGACCTTCCTTGAGCACATCCGACGGATGGTTCAGGCGGCGATTTTCGATCTGGGACACATGCACCAGACCATCGCGTTTGCCAAAGAAGTTCACGAAAGCGCCGAAATCGACGATCTTGACAACCTTGCCCTTGTAGACCTGGCCTTCTTCGGGCTCTGCCACGATCGAATAGATCATGTCATAGGCCTTCTGAATGGCTTCGCCATTCGGGCTGGCGATCTTGATGATGCCTTCGTCGTTGATATCGACCTTCGCACCCGAGGTTTCCACGATCTCGCGGATGACCTTGCCGCCCGACCCGATCACTTCGCGGATCTTGTCGGTCGGAACCTGCATCGTCTCGATGCGTGGCGCATGAACAGAGAAGTCCGCAGCGCCGGTCAGCGCCTTGTTCATCTCGCCGAGGATGTGCATCCGCCCGTCTTTCGCCTGCGCGAGGGCTTTCTTCATGATCTCGGGTGTGATGCCCGCGATCTTGATGTCCATCTGCAACGACGTGATCCCGTTCTCGGTACCGGCAACCTTGAAGTCCATGTCGCCAAGGTGGTCTTCGTCCCCCAGGATGTCGGTCAGCACCGCGTAGGATCCATCCTCTTCGAGGATCAGGCCCATCGCCACACCGGCCACCGCGGATTTGAGCGGCACGCCCGCGTCCATCATCGACAAGGACCCGCCGCAGACAGACGCCATCGAGGAGGACCCGTTCGATTCGGTGATCTCGGACACCACGCGCACGGTATAAGGGAAGTCCGTCGGCGCCGGCAAAACCGCCTGAAGCGCGCGCCACGCCAGCTTGCCGTGACCGATCTCGCGACGTCCCGGAGGACCGACGCGACCCGCTTCACCGACCGAATAGGGCGGGAAGTTGTAGTGCAGAAGGAAGTTCGACCGATAATTGCCATGCAGCGCGTCGATAATTTGTTCATCGTCGCCCGTGCCAAGCGTTGTCACGACAAGACCCTGCGTTTCACCACGGGTGAAAAGCGCCGACCCATGCGTGCGCGGCAGGAACCCGGTTTCACAGACGATGTCACGCACCTCGTCCAGCGCACGGCCGTCGATCCGCTTGCCGGACTTGACGACGTCGCCGCGCAGAACCGCGGCTTCCAGCTTTTTCAAGGCCGATCCAAGGTTCGGATCTTCCTGCTGGTCCTCGGTCAGCGCCGCGACGATATCTTCCTTCGCTTGCGCCACCGCACCGGTGCGGTCCTGCTTGTCGGTGATCGCGTAGGCGGCGCGGACCTTGTCCTCGCCTGCGGCTTTCACCGCATCATAAAGCTCGGAATAATCCGGCGGCTGAAAATCGAACGGCTCTTTCGCCGCCGCTTCGGCCAGATCGATGATCAGGTCGACAACCGGCTGGATCTGCTCATGCGCGAAGGTCACCGCGCCCAGCATCTCTTCCTCGGACAGCTCGTAAGCCTCCGATTCCACCATCATGACGGCGTCCTTGGTGCCCGCGACAACCAGGTCGAGCCGCTGCTCGGGATTGTTGCGCAGCTGGTTCATGTCCTCGACTTCGGGGTTGAGGATGTAGTCGCCGTCCGAATAGCCGACCCGGCAGCCCGCGATCGGACCCATGAACGGAGCCCCCGAAATCGTCAGCGCCGCCGACGCCGCGATCATCGCGACGATGTCCGGATCATTGACCAGGTCGTGTGACAGCACGGTGCACATCACCAGCACTTCGTTCTTGAAACCCGGCACGAAAAGCGGCCGCAGCGGGCGGTCGATCAAACGGGCGGTCAGCGTCTCTTTCTCGGTCGGACGTGCCTCGCGCTTGAAAAAGCCACCGGGCACTTTACCGGCGGCATAGTATTTTTCCTGGTAATGCACGGTCAGCGGAAAGAAATCCTGACCGGGCTTGGGCTGTTTGGCAAAGGTCACATTCGCCATCACGCTCGTTTCGCCAAGTGTGGCGATCACGCTGCCATCAGCCTGACGGGCAACCTTGCCCGTTTCCAGTGTGAGCGTTTCTTCGCCCCACTGCATCGTTTTCGTCGTCGTATTGAACATCATCGTATCCTGTAAGGGAGCACTCCCGGCCCTCCGGGTCTCCCGTTTTCATGGCGGCCCCATTGCCGCCGACCCCTTCATCCTGTCATGCGCCGGGGTCAAAGCGTCACGTCTCAGATGACGCGCGGATACATCATTCGGCCAGATTTGCAAAGCATCTTAAGCCCACCGGGGGATTTGAGGGGCCACCCCGCCAAAACCGCGACGGTGCCCAAGGCTGCCAAGATCAGGAAACCGCTGATCAAGATCCTGACGATCCGCTGATCCGTCCGCAAAGAAAAACGCCCGAACCAACGGCTCGGGCGCTCCGGAAACCATAGCGTATCGCTTGCGTCAGCGGCGGATACCCAGGCGTTTGATCAGGTCCTTGTAGCGCGCTTCGTCCTTTTTCCTGGTGTAATCCAGGAGCTTGCGGCGCAGTGCCACCAGCTTGAGCAAGCCACGACGCGAATGGTTGTCTTTCTTGTGCGTCTTGAAATGCTCGGTCAGGGTGGAAATCCGGCTGGTCAGGATGGCAATCTGGACCTCGGGCGAACCGGTATCGCCGTCCTTGGTTGCAAATTCCTTGATCAGGCGGTTCTTTTCTTCAACGGTGATCGACATCGGGGTCTCCTTTCGAAGGTTTGTGTGAATGGCACAAGCCGGGATGTCGTCCAGCAGGGCCCATGGAGAATCTCCGCAATCGGTGCGGATGCGGGCGTATAGGGGATAAATGAGACGTTGGAAACCCCTTCTGCACCGGGCCGGACAGCCCCGACGCCCCCTGACACACCCGCAGACACGGCCCTGTCAAAGCCGCGTCACATCAATCGCCGGGGCGCGGCTCGTGCCCGTAACGCAGCCGTCGGCACCTGCACGATCACCGCACCGTCCAGAAGAACATCCGTCCAGTCATGTTCGTGTTCCGACAGGCGCAGGCTGACCTGTGGCACATGCGCATGGCCGGGATCGACCCGGGACAGGAGCACATCCTGCGCGGCATCGACTGTATCGACCCGCTGCGGCCTGCCTGCGGACGCAGCACATGGCCAAGATCGCGCAGACGCCGTGTGCAACCCGCGCGTCTCCGCGTGGTCCATCGGCGCATTGATCCGTCCTTCACGCTGGAACAGGCCCAGCGCGTCAACCGGGACATCCGGCCACCCCGGTGGCGGCGTCAGGTCGCGCGACGGTACCTGCCGCTTGCCCGGAAGAGGACGCCGGCCTGCCCGAAAAGGCCTTCCAAACAGGCCGGCAAGAGAGAGCGAGAACAAAGCCATCAGGATCCGCTGCGCTTGAGACGTGGCATCACCCTAGGATCAAAGCGTAAAGGAAGCGTAAGGCGCGGCCTGATCACCGCGCGAAAACCCTGCCAATTTGAAACGGTCTCACGCCGCCGCGTATCGCGCCGCCACTGGCCAGGCGACAGGCGCCGTTTCGAACGACACGTACAACGGATGCCGCGGGTGCCCGTCCTTGGTCAGACCCAGGTGATACATCGGTTCGGCCACCCGCCGCGCGACCTCTGGCCCGCGCCCGAGATGCCCGCCATGCACCCCCCAGGCGGCAATCGTCATCCCGGCCCGGGCGGTCCAATACAGCAGAACCGCATCGGTCATCGCGCCGGTCGCGGCGGCGGCCCGTTTCAAATCCAGGGGACGCGTCGCGCGAAAGGCAAAGATATTGGCGATCATCACCGCCCCGAAGCCCATGCGCCGTGCCCGCGTCTCGCACCGCGCCACTGTCGGGTCATTGCGACGCTCATCCGCCGTGGACGGGTTCAGCATGATGAACAAAAGCGCAGGCCGGTCCACGTCCCAGACCCGCGACAGCCCGTAACGATAGCGGTCACAAGGCGAATACCAGACCCGCGACACGCAGCCCTCGCCCCTGTGCAACCGATGCACCAGCCCACCGGCGATCGCTGGCGGCAGAACCGTCACGACGGCAGCACGAACACCCGTGACGGGTGCATGTCCCCGCTCTTGTAGCGCCCCACCGCGACAGGTGTGCCATCGCAGGACACCCAGCATTCCTCGCCGTACTCGACCCCCGAGGCGATCACCATCGCCGGGTTGCCGTTGCGCAGCTTCACCGCCGCTTCGGGCGTGCATGTCAGCTCGGGCAGGTCCGCCAGGCCCTCCTCGATGGGGCGCAAATACCTGTCCAGTTCCGGTGTCCGCGCCAGCGCTTCGACCTGGTCGAGGCTGATCCCCTCGGAGGCCTCGAACGGCCCGGACCAGACACGCCGCAGGCTCTGAACATGGCCCAGACAGCCCAGCACCTCGCCCAGGTCCCGCGCGATGGACCGGACATAGCCGCCTTTGCCACATACCAGCATGAGCACCGCGTGATCGGCATCGGGCCGGTCCAGCAGCGTCAATTCCTCGACCCACAAGGGGCGCGCGGCCAGGTCCATGTCCTCACCGTCGCGGGCCCGCTTGTAGGCGCGCTCGCCATCGATCTTCACGGCGGAAAACTGCGGCGGCACCTGCATGATTTCGCCAACGAAGCCGTGCAACGCGTCCTTGATGGCGTCATCATCGGGGCGCAGGTCGGATCTGGCGATCACATCGCCCTCGGCATCATCGGTCTTGGTGGCCTGGCCCAGCCGCACGGTAAATTCGTAAGCCTTCAGGGCGTCGGTGATATACGGCACGGTCTTGGTCGCCTCGCCCAGCGCCACGGCCAGAACGCCCGTCGCGTCCGGATCCAGCGTGCCGGCATGCCCCGCCTTCTTGGCATCGAACGCCCAGCGCACCTTGTTGACAACAGCGGTCGATGTCGGGCCCGCGGGCTTGTCCACCACCAGCCAGCCGGAAATATCTCGCCCCTTGCGTTTGCGTCCCATATGCTCTCACCTGCCTGAAAGACCGGCGAGGTATCGCAGGGCACGGGGCCTGTCAATTCGGCCGGGCCGCGTCAGTCGATCTCGCGGGCCTCGTCGATCAGCATGACGGGAATCCCGTCGCGGATCGGATAGGCCAGATGCGCACTATGGCTGATCAATTCCTGCGTCGACGCATCGAATTCAAGCCGGCCTTGCGTCTGCGGGCACACCAGCGCCTCAAGCATCTTGCGGTCAAACTCCGGTGTCTCGGTCATTGCAAAATGTCCTCGGACTGGCCGCCGCGCAGCGCGTATTCGATCAGCGTGACAAGCGTTTCGCGCCGTGTCGACAACGATGGCGCCTCCAGCAGGGCCTGTTTGTCCTCGGGTTCGAAATCCAGAAGCATCGACAGCGAATTGATCAAAAGCTCGTCATCGGCGTCCGACAGGGTCGGCCAGTCCGCCGACAGCTCGCGCGCGTCGAAATAGCGGTCCAGCAGCCCCATGAACGCGTCCCGGTCGAAACCGCGGTCGTGCTCGGGCCCGCCCTGGTCGCGGTCAAAGCCGTCCCAGTTCACCTCGCACTTGCGATAGGGCGCGAACCCCTCGACCTCCCTGACGACCCGGAAGCGCGAAATCCCGCTGAGCGTGATCATGTAGCGCCCGTCCTCGGTCTCGGAAAACTGCGTCACGCGGCCGGCGCATCCGATGCGATGCAACGCGTCGCTGTCGCCGTTCGGACGCACATTCGGCTGCACCATGCCGATCAGGCGCGCAGGGGTTTTCATGGCATCTTCAAGCATCTGCAAATAGCGCGGCTCGAACAGATGAAGCGGCAGCCGCGCCCGGGGCAGCAAGAGCGCTCCGGGCAACGGGAACACGGGGATGGACCCCGGCAATTCGGCGACTCTAATCATGACGATCGATCTAGCCTGACGAACCGATCAGGCAAATATCATCGAACTCAGGCGCCGCCGCCCCGACAGGACCACGGGGTCATTCGGTTTGAGCGCGTCGAAAATGGTAATAAGCTGGGATCTCGCCGCGCCGTCATTCCACTCGCGGTCGCGGCGGAACAGCTCTAGCAAGTGATCAACCGCCCCCTGCGCGTCCCCCTTGGCATAAAGCCCCTGCGCCAGGTCGAACCGCGCCTGGTGGTTGTCGGGATCGGCCTCGACCGCCGCTTCCAGATCGGCCACTGGACCCGAATTGGCCGTTTGTTTGGCCAGGTCCAACTGCGCCCGCGCGGCCTCGATCTCGGCACTGGTGGCGATCTCGGCCGGCGCACCGTTCAGCACCGCTTCGGCCTGCTCAAGGTCGCCCAGGGCGATCGTGCCGCGCACCATGCCGGAATAGGCCTGCGGGTGGGTCGGGTTTTCTTCCAGGATGGCCGCAAAGGTCTGGATCGCATCCTCGACAGCACCGCTTTCCAGCATCTCTTCGGCCGCCGCGATGGCCTCATCGAGCCCGCCATCGCTGTCGCCGCCCGCGGCCGCGATCGCCTTGTCGATGAACGCCTTCAGCTCCGACGGGGGTTTCGCGCCCTGGAACATGTCGACAGGACGCCCCTGCACAAAAGCCATGATCGTCGGGATCGACTGGATCGGCAGGCCTTGCTGCGCCAGCGCCTGCACCAGCCCTTCGGCCTCATCGACATTGATCTTGACCATCTTGACCGCGCCGCGCGCCGCTTTCACCGCCGATTCAAGCTGCGGACCCAGCGTTTTGCACGGGCCGCACCAAGGCGCCCAGAAATCCACGATGATCGGGGTCTTCATGCTGGCCTCGACGACCTCGGGCATGAAGGCATCCTGCGCGATTTCCTTGACCAGGTCGCTCTCTTCCGGGGCTTGTCCGAGTTCGATCATCGCTGTCTCCTGTGCCGACTGTACTGGTTTGACACGGTAGATGGCGTACCGGTCCCCGTCTTGCAAGGGTCAAGACCCGCGCATTTCACCGATATGCCGTGACCGCGCCGGAAGGCCGTGCAAGCCCACCCGGCCAGCCGGAAAGGTGCCGCCCGTGCACATCCGTCCCGCGCGCAGCGGTTAGGGCGTCAAATCTTGCCGGACAGATGCAGGTCCAGATCCGCGATCCGGTCCTGCCCCCAGAACCGCGCATCGTCGTCGGTGATGTAGAACGGCGCACCGAACGCCCCGCGCAACACCGCTTCTTCGAGGTTCGCTCCATAGATTTCCGCCCCGCTCAAAAGGCCTCTATCGGCCAGCCCGGGATCGAAGCCGGCGTTCGACAGCATGTTGCGCACAATTTCATCCTCCGCGATGTCCGCCTCCTCGGCCCAGACGGCACGCAGAAAGCCCTGCACCAATGCCGGCAGATCCCCGCCACCCACCGATTGCGCAGCGATGATCGCATAGGAAGACGGAGCCGGGTTGGTCGGCCAGAAGGCAGGCCGCAAATTCAGCGGCATACCCAGTTTTTTCGCCTGGCGGGGCAATTCCTGCGCCCGCAATTCCTGCCGGCTGGGGTGCCGGTCCTTGGGTGCGGTGCCGCCGGTGCGCGCGAACAGTGCCATGATATCCAGCGGTTTATACGTCACCGTCGCGCCATGCCGCGCCGCCACCTCTTCCATCCGGTGACCCGCGAGATAGGCATATGGCGAGAGTGTTGAGAAAAAGTAATCAATATGGGCCATTCGGTCCCTCCGGGCGAGTGTCACTTTGCGCGACCGTAGGCCCATGCTAAGGCCAGCGCAACGTCACGAATCTGTTATAACCGTCTGCCCCAACGGAGCCTCCCTGTCATGCCCAGCGTTGATGAACCCAAACTGATTTCTGGCAATGCGAACATGCCGCTTGCCAAGGGCATTGCCCGCCGAATGAGCATGTATCGCGGCATGAATGTCGGGCTGGTGGATGCCCGCATCGAGCGTTTCAACGACCAGGAAATCTTTGTCGAGGTCTTCGAGAACGTCCGCGGCGAGGACATGTTCATCATCCAGCCCACATCGAACCCGGCGAATGACAACCTGATGGAGCTTCTCATCATGTCCGACGCGCTGCGCCGATCCTCGGCGGCGCGCATCACCGCCGTGATCCCCTATTTCGGCTATGCCCGGCAGGACCGCCGCTCCAAGGCCCGCACGCCGATCACCGCCAAGCTGGTGTCGAACATGATCTCCGCGTCCGGGATCGAACGCGTCCTGACAATGGATCTGCACGCGGCGCAAATTCAGGGCTTTTTCGATATTCCTGTCGACAACCTCTATGCCTCGCCGATCTTCGCCCTTGATGTGCTGCAACAATTCGGCGGCGACATGTCCGACGTGATGGTGGTCTCGCCGGATGTCGGCGGCGTGTCGCGCGCCCGCGAGTTGGCCAAACGGATCGGCGCGCCGCTGTCGATCGTCGACAAGCGCCGCGAAAGACCCGGCGAGATTGCCGAGATGACGGTGATCGGCGACGTGCAGGACAAGAAATGCATCATTGTCGACGACATCTGCGACACTGCCGGCACACTCTGCAAGGCCGCCGAGGTCCTCATGCAGCACGGCGCAACAGAGGTCCATTCCTACATCACGCATGGTGTCCTGTCCGGCCCGGCGGTGGAGAGGATCACCAAATCCGTGATGAAATCGCTTGTCATAACGGATTCCATTCAACCCACCAAAGCCGTCTCCGACGCCGCCAACATCCGCATACTCGCCACCGCCCCGATGTTTTCCCAGGCCATCCTGAACATCTGGAACGGCACGTCGGTTTCCTCGCTTTTCGAAACCGAGACACTCGGCCCGATCTACGAGGGCATTCTGTAGGGAGGGTTCGGCGGACCACGGCGCACGGAAGCGGGGACCGGTCTTGCGCGGCATGCCGCAGCGACAGGGCCGGTCCCAATTCCTTAACGCTTGGTAAATGCGCCTTGCCAAGCGCTTGAAAACTCAGGGGCTGGAAAGCGTCCCATCCGTGGGACGCCCGCCGCAAACCGAACAATCGGCCCGCCGAGACAGGGTGATTTTCCGGGTTTCCCCCCACAGCGCATCATAGATCAGCATCTCGCCCCGAAGTGTCTGGCCGATGCCGCAGATCAGCTTGATCGCCTCAAGGGCCATCATCGACCCGATGACCCCGGGCAGCGGCCCGATCACGCCGGCCTCGGCACAGGACGGGGCCAGCCCATCTGCCGGAGCCCGGGGAAAAACACAGGCATAGCACGGCGCGTCACGGGCCGGATCAAAGACAGAAATCTGTCCTTCCCATTGCGACAGGGCACCGGACACGAGCGGCGTGCCCGCCTCCACCGCCGCCCTGTTGACCAGATAGCGGGTCTCGAAATTATCCGTGCCATCGAGCACCAGATCATAGTCGCCAAAGAGCGCCTCTGCGACCGTTTCGGTCAGCCGCCGATGATAGGGCAACACCTCGACATAGGGGTTCTGGGCCACCATCGCGGCCTGCGCGGAAAACACCTTGGGCAGGCCGATATCGGAATCGCTGTGGATCACTTGCCGCTGCAAATTCGCGTTCTCGACCACCTCGTCGTCGATCACACCGATGGTCCCGACGCCGGCTGCCGCAAGATATTGCAGCGCCGGCGCGCCCAGGCCGCCTGCCCCGATCACCAGCACCCTGGCATCGCGCAGCGCCTTCTGGCCCG
Source organism: Marivita sp. (assembly GCF_020055675.1). Lineage (GTDB taxonomy): Bacteria > Pseudomonadota > Alphaproteobacteria > Rhodobacterales > Rhodobacteraceae > Marivita. The sequence goes on along the minus strand of NZ_JAIPUS010000013.1, from coordinate 58,557 downwards.
GGCCACCAACTTCGCGCAGAACGATATGCCGCGCATAGCGCTCCAATTCGCTCGACGTGAAGGTCTCCCCCCGCACCACCGGGGGCGCCTCGGCCTGTTCCTTGATCTGGGCGCGGCCCCGCAGCCATGCGACAACACGGCCGTACAGGACCCCGATCGCCGCAAGCACGCCAAGCAGGATCCAAAGCGCAGCGCTTTCTCCGGTCGCCATTCGAAGCGGGTGGCCGAACGGCAGGGCAATCTGGATGAAGAGCACCCCGACATAGAGCAGCCCGATCATGTAAAGTCGCGCACTGCGGGGAATCCGAAGGATCACGCCCAGCCCCCAAAGGGCGGCCGCCATTGCAAGGACAACGATCATTCCGACACCCCGGTCGATCCAAAACCGCCATCCCCGCGGGTGGTCGCGTCCAAACTGTCCACCGCGACAAAGGACGCACGCAGAACCGGTGCAACCACCATCTGCGCGATCCGGTCGCCATGGGCGATCTCGAAGACCCCCTGCCCGGCATTCATCAAGATCACTCCGACCTCGCCGCGATAGTCGCTGTCGATGGTTCCCGGCGCATTGGGCAGGGTGATCCCGTGCCGCAACGCGAGCCCGGAGCGCGGGCGCAGCTGCACCTCATAGCCCTCGGGAATCGCGAGGCGAAGGCCTGTCGGCACCAGGCCCCGCGTGCCGGGATCGAGAACCAGCGTCCCGCGATCCGGGAAATTCGCCCTCAGGTCGGCGCCCGCCGCCCCGGCGCTGGCATAGGCAGGCAGGCCAAGGGACCGGTCCGCCCCGGCTTCCCAATGTATCTCGATCGCGACCACGCCTTGCCCTTCCTTTATTTCTGACGGTGTGAAATGGCCCGGCAGCAACCTCAGACCAGCGCATCCGCGATGCGTGCAGCCAATTGACGCGCCACCGCGTCCTTGCCCATGCGGGGCCAGGCCTCGGCGCCCTGAGCCGAGATCAGGGTCACCCTGTTCTCGGTACCGCCCATGATCCCGGTTTCGGGCGACACGTTGTTCGCCACGATCCAGTCACAGCCTTTGCGCGCCCGCTTGGCCGTGGCATGTGCGATCACGTCGTCAGTCTCGGCGGCAAAGCCGATGACCAGACCGGGGCGTCCCTGCTCCAGTTGCGACACCTCGGCAAGGATATCGGGGTTTTCCGCGAATTCCAGTGTCGGGAAGCTGCCCGACACCTTCTTGATCTTGCTGTCAGACGCACCGACCACGCGCCAGTCGGCAACCGCCGCGGCAAAGACGGCCGCATCGGCCGGAAGGGCCGCCATCACCGCCGCCCGCATCTCGACCGCCGTGTCGACCCGGATCAGCTCGACGCCCTGCGGCGGCGCGACATCGGCCGGACCGGTGACAAACACCACCTCTGCCCCCAAGGACAGCAACGCGGCCGCGATCGCCGTGCCCTGCGCCCCCGAAGACCGGTTCGCGATATAGCGCACCGGGTCGATCGGCTCGTGGGTCGGACCGGATGTCACGATGAGACGCGTCCCCGCCAAGGGCGTGTCGCCAAGGGCCATGATCGCCGCATCGACGATTTGCAACGGCTCGGCCATGCGTCCGGGACCGTATTCACCGCAGGCCATGTCCCCTTCGTTCGGCCCGACCACCGTCACACCGTCCTGACGCAGCACCGACAGGTTGCGCCGGGTCGCGGGGTGCTCCCACATGCGCACATTCATCGACGGGGCGATCATCACGGGCGTATCGGTCGCAAGCAGAAGCGTCGTTGCCAGGTCATTGGCCAGGCCCTGCGCCATCCGGGCCATCAAATCCGCCGTTGCCGGAGCCACCAGCACAAGATCGGCCACGCGCGACAACTGGATATGGCCCATTTCGGCCTCATCCGTCAGGTCGAACAGGTCGGTGTAACCCTTCTCGCCCGCAAGCGCCGAAATCGACAGCGGCGTGACAAATTCCGTCGCGGCGCGGGTCAGCACCGGTGTCACCTCGGCCCCGCGTTCGCGCAAGCGCCGGATCAGATCGAGGCTCTTGTACGCCGCGATCCCGCCACCGATGATCAAAAGAATGCGTTTGCCGCGTAACATAAGGCTCAGTCCTGAAATATCTCAGCCTTTGTTACGGGGCGTTGGGGCAAAACTCAATCAGCGGAACGCGTCACAGGGATCGTCCCGGTCGGCCGGCGGCGAAAATTCGACGTGATCGAATTGGCCCTGCGGCGGGCTGTCCGGCTCTCCCTGGCCCAGCGCGGCGATGTTCAAGCCCGGCGCGGCAGCCTGCAGGTAGACCGGCGCGCCCCAATCCTTGCGCGCATGGCCGTTGCCGGTGATCACCACCACGGGCACGCCATGCGCCTCGACCGCCTGCAAGGCCGAATAGGCCAACTCCGCATCGCGCAAGCGCTGGATATCCACCATGACCGGCAGCATTTCCTCCGGCATGGCATCGCAATGCGCCGCCAGTTGCAGCGCCTCGCGCGCCGCCTGTTGCTCTTGAGGCAAGGGATCGGTCAGGCCAAAATCCTCTGCCGAACCGCGAAAGCCGGACATCAACCCGTCCGCCATCGCCTTGCGTGCCACGTCCCTCGGTACGGCCGCGCCATAAAAGACGGCCTCGGGCGCGGCTGCGAAGATCGGGTAATACATCGAAAAATCGGGCCAGCCGCTGGCATTCCAGTCTAGCGCAGCCTCCAGCGCATCCGCGTCGGCCACCAAGTCCGGTGTCACCAGATCAGCCTGCGCCTGGGTCAGCATTTCAAACACCAACGCGGTCGGCTCAAGCATGGCGACATGGTCCGCCTGCCGTATGTGATGTGCGCGATTGTCGTGCAATTCGCCAAGGAACACGACATCCGCGTCATCAAAAACGCCCCCGGCAGCCAGTGTGACGGGGGCGACGATCAAAGGAATCAAAAAGCGCATCATGTGAGGAAGTTGTGTACCTCGGGGCTTTCCGCTTCAAGCGTTTTCCGGATCTTGCCGAACGCCGCCGCCTCGAGCTGGCGCACCCGCTCTTTCGACAGGCCCAGCTCGTTTCCAAGGCTCTCCAGCGTCCGCGCGTCTTCGCGCAGCTTGCGTTCACGCACAATGAACCTCTCACGCTCATTGAGCTGGTTCATCGCCATGGTCAGCCATTGCCGCAACTGCGCCAAATCCAGGTCTGTTTCGACCGTTTCATCGGCCTGCGCGCTGTCATCCTCAAGGGCATCGATCCACTCGCGCCCCTCGTCCTCGGTCGATTGCGTCGCGTTCAGCGAATAATCCGATCCCGACAAACGGCCTTCCATCATCTCGACGTCATGAACAGGCACGCCGATTTCCTCGGAAATCATGCGGCGCAAGTCGTGGCCGTCCAATGTGCGGCCCTCTGCCGAGGCTTCGCGCTCCAACCGCGCCTGAACCCGGCGCATGTTGAAAAAGAGAGACTTTTGCGACGACGTGGATCCCGTGCGCACGATCGACCAATTGCGCATCACATAGTCCTGGATCGACGCCTTGATCCACCAGACCGCGTAAGTCGAAAACCGCACTCCGCGATCGGGATCGAACTTGTCTGCCGCCTTCATCAGGCCCAGACCCGCTTCTTGGATCAGGTCGTTCATCGGAGCGCCGTAGCGCTTGAATTTCGACGCCATCGAAATGGCCAGCCGCATGTAGGCCGTGATCAAGCGATGCAATGCTTCTTCGTCGCGTTCGTCCCGCCACGCATAGGCAAGCTTCAACTCTGTCTCCGCATCCAGCAATTCGGCTTTCATCGCGCGGCGCGACATTGTCTGGTCGTTGAACGTGTCAAGTGCCATAGTGCCCCCTGAGCTTGCTTTGTGTTGGGAATACGGCACGGATCCGGTGATGGATCAAAGTTTTAGTGAAAAAGTTTTGCTGAAGACTTGACGCAAAGGCACTCCAGCGGGTCGGACGAACGGCCTGCTCACGGCCCACGACGATGCACCCCACCCCAGTCGCCACAATCGCGTTTTACACCGGGCGCCTCCCAACCGTTAACCATTTGGCAACCAAGGTTGCACCATCGTTTCCCGACACGAGGAACATGGCCCAGATGGTTGCGCACGCCTATACTGTCGCCTTCGAAGGCGTCGATGCCCGCATGGTCGAGGTGCAATGCGCCGTCACCGCCGGGCTGCCCGCCTTTTCCGTGGTCGGGCTGCCCGACAAGGCGGTGTCGGAATCCCGCGATCGGGTGCGCGGTGCTCTCTCGACCCTGCATATCGCGCTGCCGTCGAAACGGATCACGGTCAACCTGTCCCCTGCCGACCTGCCCAAGGAAGGCTCGCATTTCGATCTGCCCATCGCGCTGGCTCTTTTGGCCGAGCTTGAAATTCTGCCCAAGGACGCGGTCTCCGACACTGTCGCCCTGGGCGAGCTGTCTCTTGACGGTGCCTTGATCCCGGTCATCGGAGCCTTGCCGGCCGCCATGGCCGCCGCCGCGGAAAACCGCGCCCTGATCTGCCCGGCCGCATCGGGCGCCGAAGCCGCGTGGGTCGGCGGGTGCCAGGTGATCGGGGCCAATGGGCTGATGGACGTCATCCAGCATGTCACGGGCCGCACGCCACTCTCGCCCTGCGACCCCGGCGAAGTCAGCCACAGCCCGGACAGCCGCGACATGCGCGACGTCAAGGGCCAGGAACGCGCCAAACGGGCACTCGAAATTGCCGCCGCCGGGCGACACCACGTGCTGATGGTCGGCACACCGGGGTCGGGCAAATCCATGCTGGCCGCCCGCCTTCCCGGCATCCTGCCGCCTCTCACCCCGCCCGAGGCGCTGGAGACGTCGATGGTGCATTCGCTGTCAGGCCTGATCGAGGCGGGCGGCATCTCGCGCGAACGCCCATTCCGCGAACCGCACCACACGGCCTCCATGCCTGCCATCGTCGGCGGCGGCCGGACAGCCAAACCCGGCGAGATCAGCCTCGCTCATAACGGTGTGCTCTTCATGGATGAATTTCCGGAATTCCCGCGCGCCGTGCTGGAAACCCTGCGCCAGCCGATCGAGACCGGGGAAGTCATGGTCGCCCGCGCCAACGCCCATATCAAGTATCCCTGCCGCTTCATGCTGATCGCCGCCGCGAACCCGTGCAAATGCGGCTACCTGAGCGATCCGGCCCGCGCGTGCTCCCGCGCGCCCAATTGCGGTGAAGACTACATGGGGCGAATTTCCGGCCCGCTGATGGACCGGTTCGACCTGCGCGTCGATGTTTCCCCGGTCGCCTTCAGAGATCTCGATCTGCCCAGCGCCGGTGCCACCAGCGCCGACATCGCGACCCGCGTCGCCACGGCCCGCTCGGTCCAGGCCGACCGGTTCACCGATTACCCGGACATGCGCCAAAACGCCGATCTGGAAGGCACGCTGCTCGACGAGACCACGACACTGGACACAGATGCTCGCACGCTTCTTACAGATGCTGCGGATCGCTTCGGCCTGTCGGCCCGCGGCTACCACCGCGTCCTGCGGGTCGCCCGGAGCATCGCCGATCTCGAGACATCGCGGACCATCTCCCGCGACCACGTCGCAGAAGCCCTCAGCTACCGTTTGCCAAAAAGCGCCACGTGACCGCCGCAAGGCACGCTGAATACGCCCTAGGCCTTGGCCTCGATCGCCTGCCAGATCATCCCGGCCACGTTGATCCCGTCAAAGCGTTCCAGCTCCTGAATGCCGGTGGGCGAGGTCACGTTGATTTCGGTCAGATAATCCCCGATCACGTCGATCCCGACGAATATCTGCCCCTTCTCACGCAAGAGCGGCCCGATCCGCGCGCAGATCTCCAGATCCCGCTCTGACAGCCCAACCTTCTCTGGCCGCCCGCCCACATGCATGTTCGATCGCGTCTCGCCCTTGGCCGGCACCCGGTTGATGGCGCCCGCCGGCTCCCCGTCCACCAGGATCACCCGCTTGTCGCCCGCCGACACGTCCGGCAGGAACTTCTGCACGATCAGGGGCTCTCGCGAAAATCCGGTGAACAGCTCGTGCAAAGAGGTCAGGTTCCGGTCTGCCGCATCCAGCCGAAACACCCCGGCCCCGCCATTGCCGTAGAGCGGCTTCAGGATCACGTCCCCGTGGCGCGCCTTGAACGCCTTGATCGTGTCCAGGTCCCGCGCGATCATCGTCGGCGGCGTCAGGTCCGGGTAGTCCAGAACCAGGAGCTTCTCCGGGTAATTGCGCACCCAGAAAGGATCATTCACCACCAACGCCTGTCCCGACAGCCGGTCCAGAAGATGCGTCGAGGTGATGTAATGCATGTCAAACGGCGGGTCCTGCCTGAGCCAGACCACGTCGAATTCCGCCAGGTCCACCTGCTCCATCGGTCCAAGTGACACATGGTCGCCCTGAACGCGCTGCACCGTGAACCGCTGCCCCTGCGCCAGAATGCGCCCCTCATCATAGGCGAGCTTGTCGGGGCCGTAGAAAAACAGGTCATGTCCCCGCGCCTGCGCCTCTTCGGCCAATCGAAAGCTGCTGTCGGCATTGATGTCCACCGACTGGATCGGGTCCATCTGAAACGCGATTTTCATGTGCTGCCCCCTGAAACCACTGGCCCCCTAATGGCGCAAGCCAATCGCCCGCGCAAGGGACCGGCATCAGGTGGCCATGCTTGCATTCGGCACGATTTCGATTGCACCGCACGCATCGACAAGCGCCAGGTCAAGACGCGCCTCGGTCAGTGATCCTTCGGGACATCGGTCAAGATACGCCTCGGCGCTCAGCAGAATGCGCGCCATCTGCCGCTGCGACAGGCGCTGCGCTGCCTGCGCATGGGTCCGGCTTTTCTTTACTTCGACGAAAACGATGCCGTCGCCTTCGGCAAAGATCAGGTCGATTTCGCCCCCCGGGCCGCGCCAGCGGGTTTCGCGCAGAACAGCCCCCAGCCGCGCATAGTGACGCGCAACACTGTGTTCGGCGCTGACCCCGGCATGGTAATTTGTCCGGCGCGGATCACGGACCCGATCCGCGTGCAGCGGAACATCGAGAGAGACAGCAGTCAAAGGCATGACATTTTCCAGCAAAAAAACGGGCGACCATCCGCCCCCAAGCAGGCCCACCCTAGAGCCACGCCTCTAATTTTTTGCTAACGCCATTGCCCTTTGATAGGCCTCGCGCCGGGGAATGCCAAACGTCGTGGCCACATCGCGCGCCGCGTCCTTGACCGACATATGCGACAGCGCATCCACCAAGGCAGCGTCCAGAACATCCGGATCGGCCTCCTCCGCAGCGCCGCGGTCGATCAGGACAACGATCTCGCCTTTCGGCGCAGTCTCAAGGTACTTCCGGGACAAATCCCCCAGGGTGCCACCACAGCGCTCTTCGAATTTCTTGGTCAATTCGCGGCAAACCACGGCATCGCGCCCGGCGCCCAGAACCTCGGCGGCGTCGCGCAACATCTTGCCCAGCCGCTTGGGCGATTCGTAGAAGATCAAGGTTGCAGGTACGCCCGCCAACTCGGACAAGGCCGTTTTCCGCTTTCCGGAACTGTTCGGCAGGAACCCCGCGAACAGGAACCGGTCGGACGGCAATCCCGACAGCGTCAGAGCCGCGACAGCCGCCGTCGGACCCGGTGCCGCCGTGCATGGCACCTCGGCCGCCAGCGCGGCCCGCATCAGGTCGAACCCCGGATCTGAGATCAGCGGCGTGCCTGCCTCGGACGCGTAAAGAACCGATTGCCCCGCCTCAAGCGCCTTCATCAGCTTTGGCCGGGCGCGATCGGCGTTATGCTCATGATAGGCCACCAGCGGCCGATTTCCCAAGGGCACGGCGTGAATATCCATCAACCGGCGCAGCGATCGCGTATCCTCGGCCGCAAGCACATCGACGCTTGCCAACAGGTCAAGCGCCCGCAACGTGATGTCCCGTGCATGTCCCAGAGGTGTCGCAACAAGATACAGTCCCGGCGCGATATCGCGTGTCTGCCAATTCATCACTGGACCCGCCTTTTGCGTTGTTTATGATCCCCACTCGTGAGAAACCCGTGCTGGAGTACCGTCGGTGCGATCAGGGAGTGCGTTTATGTTGGCCGTTTTGTCCACCCCCCGCAAGCTGTTGCGCAAAGCTGCGGCGCTTGTCGTCCTCATGGGACTCGCCGCCTGCGATCCGGCGATCACGGCCGGAACCGGACCTGGCGGCTCTCCCCGGGTCAACGCCAGTTCACCGGTGCCCGTTGCGCTTCTGGTGCCGCGCAGCGACAGCAATGCAGCCTCGGTGGCCAGCAGCCTTGAAAACGCCGCGCGCCTGGCGCTTGCCTCGCTCGACGGTGTTCAGATCGACCTGCGTGTCTATGACACCGGAGGCGACGCGCAGCGCGCCGCGGTTCAGGCCGAAACGGCCGTCGCCGAAGGAGCGCAGATCATTCTCGGGCCGCTCTTTGGCGAAGCGGCAAACGCCGTCGGCGTCGCCGTGGCCAACAACAACGTCAACGTCCTGAGCTTTTCCAACAATCCCAGCATTGCCGGCGGCAATGTCTTCGTGCTTGGCACCACCTTCCGCAACACCGCCGACCGGCTTTTGCGCTACACGTCGCGGCAGGGCCAGACGTCCGTGGTGATTGTGCATCCGCGCAATGTCGAAGGGGAATTCGGCAAATCGGCGATCCAGGCCGCAGCCTCCCAGAACGGGGTGCGTGTTGCCGGTGTCGAATCCTTCGCGTTCTCGCAGGAGGGCGTGGCCGACGCTGTCCCGCGCATCCGCGACAGTGTCGATTCGAACGGGGCCGACTCGCTTTTCATCACATCGAACGCCGCGGGCGCCTTGCCGATACTTCTGCAATTGCTGCCCGAATCGGGCGTGGACCCGGATCGCACGCAATACATGGGCCTGGCGCGCTGGGACGTGCCGTCGCAACTGATGTCGATGCCCGGCGCACAGGGGGGCTATTTCACCCTGCCTGACAGCGCCGCGAAAAATGCGTTCGACACGCGCTACCGCGCCCGGTACGACGCCGATCCGCACCCGCTGGCCGGCCTGGCCTTCGACGGGATCGCGGCGATCGGGGCCCTTGTCAAACAGGGCCGGCCCGATGCGCTCAGCGCGCGGGCCTTGACGCAGAATTCGGGCTTTCAGGGCGCAAATGGCGTCTTCCGCATTCGCCCAGACGGAACCAATGAACGCGCGCTTGCCGTGGCGACCGTGCGCAACAATCAGGTGACAATCCTTGACCCAGCCCCATCCGGCTTCGGCGGCGCAGGCTTCTAAATCCCTGGCAAAGGACGGATCGCCCGCCGCTCCTTCCGTGGCCGACGATTTCTCCGATGTCCTCGATGTTCCGGCCCTGCGTGACAGGCTCTGGACGGAAATCGCCAGCGCCAGTGATGAACGCAACGTGCGTGGCACCGCGGTCACCCTTCTGAAAGAGGCGCAAAAAGACGCCCGCAAAGCCGTGGCGGCCCGGCTCGATGCCGCCCCCGGAAACGCGCTGCCGGTGACGAATGGCTATACCTGGCTGACCGATCAGCTCGTCAAGCTCACGTTTGAAATCGCCACCAAGTGCATCCACCGCAACCCGAATCCGACCGAAGGCGAACGCATCGCGGTGCTCGCTGTCGGCGGCTACGGGCGCGGCGAGATGGCGCCGTTTTCCGATGTCGATCTGCTGTTCCTGACACCCTACAAGATCACCGCCTGGGCCGAGAGCGTGATCGAATCCATGCTCTATATCCTGTGGGATCTGAAGCTGAAGGTCGGTCATTCCTCGCGCACGGTGAAAGACTGCCTGCGCCTCGGGGCGGATGATTTCACCATCCGCACCTCGATGCTCGAACACCGGTTTCTCGTCGGCCACGAACCGCTTGCAGAGGACCTGGACACGAAGCTCTGGTCGACCCTGTTTCGCGGCTCCGAAATGCAATTCGTCGAGGCCAAGCTGGCCGAGAGGGACGCTCGGCATATCAGGCAGGGCGAACGCTACAAGGTCGAGCCCAATGTCAAAGAGGGCAAGGGCGGCCTGCGGGACCTGCAATCGCTGTTCTGGATCGCCAAGTATATCCATCATACCGACGACCTCAGCAAGCTGGTCAGGACCGGCGTGTTCCGACCCGAGGAATTCGAGACCTTCGTGCAGGCCGAGAACTTTCTTTGGGCCGTGCGATGCCATCTTCACCTGGCTGCACGCCGCGCCAACGAACAGCTCACTTTCGACATGCAGGTCGAGGTGGCGGAACGCATGGGCTATGCCGACAAGGCCGGCCGCCGCGGCGTCGAAATTTTCATGCAGGACTATTTCCGCCACGCCACCGCCGTGGGGGATCTGACCCGCATCTTTCTCACCTCGCTCGAAGCCTCGCAGCAGAAAGAACCGCCGCTCCTCATGCGGCTGCTGAAACGCGCCCCCAAGATGAAAGCGGGCTACGAGGTCATCAACAACCGGCTCGCCATCGCGGACGAACGCGCGTTTCTGGCCGACAAGATCAACCTGCTGCGCATTTTCGAAGAGGCGCTGCGCACCGGCCTGCTGATCCACGCCGACGCCATGCGCCTGATCAGCGCCAACCTGCACCTGATCGACAAGGACATGCGCGAGAACAAGGAAGCACGGCGCATCTTCCTCGATCTCCTGCTCAAACACGGCAACCCGGAACGGGCGCTGCGGCGCATGAACGAGCTGGGCGTGCTGTCGGCCTTCATCCCCGAATTCGAACCCATCGTGGCGATGATGCAGTTCAACATGTATCATCACTACACGGTGGACGAACACACGATCCAATGCATCTGGCATTTGAGCGAAATCGAGAACGGCCACCTCGAAGAAGACCTGCCGGTCGCCAGTTCGATCCTGAAACACGGCGTCAATCGCAAGGTGCTCTACGTCGCGCTCCTGCTGCATGACATCGGCAAGGGCCGCGACGAGGATCACTCGGTCCTCGGTGCCAAGATCGCCCGCAAGGTCGCGCCGCACCTCGGTCTGAACAAGCAGGACTGCGCCACCGTCGAATGGCTGGTGCGCTATCACCTGCTGATGTCCGACATGGCGCAGAAACGCGACATCGCCGACCCGCGCACGGTGCGGGACTTCGCCAAGGCGGTGCAGACCAAGGAGCGGCTCGATCTGCTCTGCGTCCTGACGGTCTGCGACATTCGCGGCGTTGGTCCCGGGACGTGGAACAACTGGAAAGCGGTCCTGATCCGCGCGCTTTATCGCCAGACGCGCCGGGCGCTTGAAGACGGGATGGAGGCGCTCAACCGCGAAAATCGCGGCGCCGAGGCCAAGAAAGCCCTGCGCGCCGCGCTCGGGGACTGGGAGGCCAAGGCATTGCGCGCCGAAACCAGCCGGCACTACCCCCCCTATTGGCAAGGTCTGCACGTCACTGCGCACAAGGTCTTTGCCGAATTGCTGCGCGATATCGGCGACGATGAAATCCGCATCGACATCCACCCCGACGAGGACCGGGATGCCACCCGCGTCTGCTTTGCCCTGTCCGACCATCCCGGCATTTTTTCCCGCCTCGCCGGAGCGTTGGCCCTTGTCGGTGCGAACGTGGTCGATGCCCGCACCTTCACCTCGAAAGATGGGTTCGCCACGGCGGCCTTCTGGATTCAGGATGGCGACGGGTCGCCTTACGAAGATGTCCGCATCCCCCGCTTGCGCGAAATGATCACCAAGACCCTGCGCGGCGAAGTGGTCCCAAGCGACGCGATGAAACCGCGAGACAAGATCAAGAAACGCGAACGGGCCTTCAGCGTGCCAACCTCGATCACCTTCGACAATGACGGATCCGAGATTTACACCATCATCGAAGTGGACACCCGCGACCGTCCCGGTCTTCTCTTCGATCTCACCCGCACGCTCGCCAATGCCAATGTCTACATCGCCTCCGCGGTGATCGCGACCTATGGCGAACAGGTCGTCGATACCTTCTACGTCAAGGATATGTTCGGCCTGAAATTTCATTCCCAGAGCAAACAGCGAGCCTTGGAAACCAAGCTGCGCAGCGCCATAAGCGAGGGGACGGCCCGCGCAACCGAGTAATCATTGTCCCTCCATTTGTCACAGGAGATTTTCATGCAACTGACATTCACGGGAAACAACACCTTCTTTCTCGAACAATCGTTTTTCGATCAGGACGGCGCCCTTGCGGTCGAGGTCACCTCCGTTTCTCCGACCGAAGTCGTGCTGAGCCACACAGAGTACACACAGGCAAATGTCAGCGTGACCTTCAGAGGAACGAATTTCGCGCTGAGCGAGACAGGTCTGTTCACGTCCGGCACGATCACTTCCGTTGAATTCGACGGGCTTGATACCACCCAAGCCACGATCTCCGACATAAGCTGGAGCGCTCCGCAGCTTCAGAATGCCCTTTTCGATGTCGCGCGGACTCCGGATTTCACCGCATTGGCCGGCCTTTTCAACAGTTCCGGCCCGATCACCATCAATGCCGAAGAGGCGTTGAGCGGTTTCGACCAGGAGACGACCTGGGCCGAGCTCCTGCCGCTGATCACGCAACCGATGACATTTATAGGTTCCTCCTTTGACGATGCGGTCGAAGGCACCTCCGCGAATGATACGATCCGTACCGGGACCAATGTCCAAAACGGCGACCGGGTTGTGGCCAGCGAAGGCGATGACCGGATCATCTTCGACGTGCCGGACGATGGGACCCCCGCGGGGTTCGTCCTCGATTACGACACGATCGGGGCACCGGTCACCTTCGATATCGACAGCACATCCGGCACGGCGACAGTGGACGGACCGGGTTTTACCGACACGCTTGAAAATATCGCCAGCGCGCTGCAACCCTTCCTGGCCCTTCAGGGCACGGAAAACGGCGACACCTACAACATCGCGCTTGAGCCGGATCAAGTGGTCGCCATGAATGGCAGAGACGGCGCCGACAGCTATACCGTCGCAGCAGAGGGTGCCATTCCGATCTTCGATTTCCGGTCCGCAAGTGCGACATCCGGTGCCGACATCAACCTGCAGACGGGCGAAATTGCCGATGACGGCTTTGGTTTTGCCGAAACCTTCGAAATCACCGGCACACCGGACCGAACCGTCTTCCTTGCAACGAACAATGCCGACCAGTTCACCGATGGCCCCGGAAATCAATATGTCGAATTCCGCGAAGGCGCGGATGTCTTCGTTGCAGACACATCCGGAGAAGACAGCATCGACGGTGGTGCCGGCGCCGACCGCGTCGTCTTCGCCGATACGCAACAGGGCCAGATGACGCTGGAATTCCAAGGCGCCGTGACAGTCGCAAGTGACCGCGGCGCAGCGGACAACAGAACAGCGATGTTCAGTATCGAAACGCTCGAAACCCGGGACGGGGTCGAACTGGAACTCGACAAGCATGACGGGATCGGCCAAATTTCGACCGGGGACCTGACAACCCTGACAGAACTCTATATCGCATATTTCAACCGCGCCGCGGACGCGCTGGGCCTGTCGTTCTGGGCCACAGCCTTCGAGGAAGACGGGCTGTCCTTCGAAGAGATCGCCGACGATTTCTTTACGCAGGACGAGACGGTCGCGCTGTATTCCGATGTCAGCGACAGCGCATTTGTTACGGAAGTCTATCAAAATGTCTTCGGTCGCGGCCCTGATCAGGACGGGCTCGACTTCTGGACCAGTCAACTGGCCGACGGCGAGGTGACTGAAAGCGGTTTTATCCTCGATTTCCTTGCCGGGGCCCGCGCCGACACAGGCTCGCCGGATGACGTGGCCTATATCGAGACCAAGACCGATATCGGTCTCTACTTCGCGGTGCTTCAGGGCCAGAACAATCTGGATACCGCGAATTCGGTGATGGAGGCGTTCAGTGGCAGCGCGGCAAGCCTCCAGGATGCGCTGTCGCTGGCCGATTCCGCCTATACCACGGCCCTCGACAGCAGTACGGAGCTGCTCATGCCAGTGGTTGGCGTGGTCGCCAATCCATTTGGCGATATGGCGTAGACGGACCATCACGGCGGTATGGACGACACTCCAAAGCCTCGCCCCATCATCGGGCGGGGCGTTTGACATTGCTGCCCGAGCCTCAGATCGGCTGGTGGCGAATGCCACGCACGTCATGGCGCGGGTTTGGCATCGCTCTCGCGCAATGCCACGTCTTTTACCGCCTCGCGCAGCCGCGTTTCGTCGCGGATTTCGAGGTCCCGGTAAATGTCTCGGTAGGCCCTGTCCGCGCGGGTTGCTTCGAACAGGGCGCGTGCCTCGGTAATAGGGACCAACCCGGCGACCGGCCGGCCCCGACGCAGGATTGCAAACCGGGCCTCGTTGAAATTCACGTCATCCAGCACCTGCCGCAAATGGCTGCGCAGCCAGTCCGTGCTGATATCCTCGATCAAAGACAGGTTGTAGCGGTACACAAGAGACGTCCTTTGCCAATCGTCGCGTGATCCGAGATTGGCAGCAAGATATTGACAAATCGTGACCCCGCCGCGCGGGTTTCCAGCGTCTGGCATCTGTCCCATCCAACCGTACGGTGCGCCCCGCCTCCCCGTACGGTTCCGGCGCCGCGCCTGGCAAACCCTCGAAATTCAGCCTCAAACCGGCAAAAACCCGGTTTGAACCGTACAGTCCGTACGGCCGAACCGGACAACTGGCACTTTTCGCCGGACGAAATCTGCTCTACGCCACAGTCGACGCGCAAGGAGCCCGCATGAAACCGATCCGCCTCATCTCCGGTGTTCTCACCGTCGGCTTCTGGACCCTGATGAGCCGCATTCTCGGTGTTCTGCGCGAGGTGATGATCCTTGCATTCATCGGACCCGGCCCTGTGATGGATGCCTTCGTGGCGGCGTTTCGCCTGCCCAACATGTTCCGCCGCTTTTTCGCCGAGGGCGCATTCAACGCGTCATTTGTTCCCATGTTTTCCAAGCGCTTGGAGGCCGAGGAGGACGCGACCGGATTTGCCACACAGGCGCTCAGCGGGTTGGCCTTTGTCCTTTTGATCCTGAGCGCCATTGCCATGATCTTCATGCCCGTGCTGGTCTGGCTGACGGCAGGCGGGTTTGCTGGCGACGCGCGCTTCGACCTGACCGTGACCTATGGCCGGATCGTCTTTCCCTACATCCTTCTGATCTCGATCACGGCCTTGTTTTCCGGTGTTCTCAACGCCACGGGCCGTTTTGCAGCCGCTGCGGCAGCGCCCGTGCTTTTGAATATTTTTGTTTGTATATCAATGGCTTGGGCCGCATATATCGGAGGTGAGGTGATTCTTTGGCTGGTCTGGACCGTGCCGTTGGCCGGGCTGGCGCAACTGGTGTTCGTCTGGGTCGCGGCGGACCGCGCCGGAGTGCATCTGCGGCCCAGCTGGCCAAGATGGTCGCCCGAAATGAAGCGCCTTGTCGTCGTCGCCATCCCCGCAGCCCTAGCGGGCGGTGTCATGCAGATAAATCTTCTTGTCGGTCAACAGGTTGCGTCACATTTCGACAAGGCCGTCGGCTGGCTTTATGCCGCGGACAGGCTCTATCAATTGCCCTTGGGCGTCGTTGGCATCGCCGTTGGCATCGTGCTTCTTCCCGACCTCTCCAGGCGGCTGAGCGCACAGGACGAGGCCGGGGCCAAACATGCCTTTTCACGCGCGGGCGAGCTGTCGCTTGCGCTGACACTGCCTGCCGCGGTCGCGCTCATCGTGATCCCGCTGCCGCTGGTGTCGGTCCTGTTTGAGCGCGGCGCAACCGGGGCAGATGACAGTGCGGCGATTGCCCTCGCGGTGGCGATCTATGGGTTGGGGCTTCCGGCTTTTGTTCTACAGAAGGTCCTGCAGCCCTTGTTCTTTGCACGGGAGGACACGAGGTCTCCGTTTCGATACGCCGTCTGGGCAATGATCGTGAACGCGGCTGTGGCGGTCGGGCTGGCCCCGGTTCTGGGCTGGCTGGCCCCCGCGATTGCGACCACGCTGGCGGGCTGGGTCATGGTGTGGATGCTGGCGCGGGGGGGACGCAGGTTGGGCGATGTCGCGCGGTTCGACGCGCGCTTCCGGCGGCGTCTGTGGCGAGTCTGCGTGGCCTCGGTCCTGATGGGTGTCGCGCTTTGGGGGGGCACGCTTCTCCTTGGGCCGCTGCTCGAGGTGGCGGGGCTTCGCTTTGTCGCCCTGGCTGTGCTGATCGGCATCGGCATGGTCAGTTACGCGATCATCGGCCAGTCAATCGGAGCGTTCTCGCTGCGTGACTTCCACGATGCGTTTCGTCGCCGAAAGGGCTGATCAATTTCGCTGGCGCAAGCGGTTGACCAGCTTGGTCCAGCCACCCGGCACCAGCAGCATCGACATGCCAAACCCGATGACAAAGGCCGAGATATCCGCGACCCATTCGGCACTTGCCCCAACCAAAAGGCCAAAAATCAATTGGATAAACAACAAGATGCCAACGAGGGCAAACGCCCGGATCTGGTTCTCTCCAAGCTGCCCGAGCCGCTGCCAGAGCATATAGGTGAACCCACCGATCAGGCCATAGACAGCCGGGAACGCACCGACCAGGGGCGCGGGGGCGCCGATGAAAAGCGCGTAAGCCACGGCCCCACCGGCGGATGGCACAAAGAACAGGAGCACGACGGCGCGTGTTCCCATCACCTCTCCAACCATCTTGCCCAGCGCGAGCAGCATCACCCCGGCAAACAGCGCGTGGGTAAAGCTGGCATGAACAAACGGGTATGACACCAAGCGGATCACATGCTCGACCGGCCACCGCCCGGTTTCCAGCATCCAGTTGAAGATCTCGGAGGAAAACGCAAACCGTTCGAGCGTGCCCAGCCGCCAGCCAACGGCCCCCGGCCCGCCGACTATCCCGCGCGCACCAAGCCCGAACACGACCTCGATCCCGACAATCACGAGAAACAGCGCGATGACCACCGGGGGCAAAGGGTTGAACGGGGGTTCGTTATGCGGATCGGTCATGGCAAGGCCCTTGCTTGACGGCAGTTGGGGCCATGGGTAAGGCACCGCAAGCGTTTTTGCCAGATGGAGTTTCGCCATGACTGCGGCCCAGCCTGAGGGGGTCCAAACCTCTCCCGCGTTCACCCCCCGTGTCTTTTCGGGGATCCAGCCCTCCGGAGGGCTGACACTGGGAAACTACCTTGGCGCGATAAAGCGGTTTGTCGACATGCAGGCCGACGATTTCGAGACGATCTACTGCGTCGTGGACCTGCATGCGATCACCGCTAAACTGCTCGAACCGGATGCGCTGCGACAGCAGACACGTGAATTGGTCGCCGGCTATATCGCCAGCGGGATCGACCCGACAAAATCCATCCTTTTCAACCAGAGCCAGGTGGTCGAACACACGCAACTTGCGTGGATTTTCAACTGCGTGGCGCGTGTGGGCTGGATGAAGCGCATGACCCAGTGGAAAGACAAGGCCGGCAAGAACCAGGAGAATGCGTCTCTTGGACTGTTTGCCTATCCGGCGCTCATGGCAGCGGACATCCTGTTGTATCACGCCACCCATGTGCCCGTGGGCGAGGACCAGAAGCAGCATCTTGAGTTGACCCGCGACATCGCGATCAAGTTCAACCATGATTACGGGACAGAATTCTTCCCGATCACCGAACCTGTGATCGAAGGCGCCGCGACGCGGGTGATGTCCCTGCGAGACGGATCCAAGAAAATGTCGAAATCGGATCCCTCGGATGCCAGCCGCATCAACATGACAGACGATGCAGACACGATTGCCCAGAAGGTGCGCAAGGCCAAAACCGATCCCGACGCGCTGCCGTCCGAGGCAGAGGGCCTGGAGCGTCGGCCCGAAGCCCGGAACCTTGTAAATATCTATGCAGCGCTGGCCGAACAATCGGTAGAGGCGGTGCTGCGCGACGTGGGCGGCAAGCCGTTCTCCGAATTCAAGCCGATGCTGTCCGACCTCGCGGTGGAGCGGCTTTCACCGATTTCCGGGGAAACGGCACGCTTGATGCTGCACCCCGACGAGATCGATGCAATCCTGCGCGGCGGCGCGGACAGGGCGCGGGAGATCGCAACCCCGATCCTGAAAAAGACATATGATATCGTCGGCATGGTTCAGGGATAACAGGCAGAGACGCTCTCTGGACCTTCGGGCTGACCGGACCTAACGTGCGCGCCAAAGAAGGAGAACACGATGGCCACCGGCACCAACATTCATACCTATTTCAATGGCTCTTGGCATGCGGGCGACGTGGCCGTGATGAACGCCGCAGACCATGGCGCCTGGCTGGGAAGCGGCGTGTTCGACGGTGCCCGGTATGTCAACGGTGTGGCGCCCGATCTGCTGGCCCATTGCGAGCGCGTTAACCACTCGGCAAAGGCGCTCATGGTCACCCCCACCGTCAGCGCCGAGGACATGGTGCAGATCGTGTGGGACGGCCTGCGCGCATTTCCAGAGAATAGCGCCGTCTATATCCGTCCGATGTACTGGGCCATCGACGGCGATCAGACCGCGATCGTTCCGCAGCCGGACAAGACCGGCTTCGCCATCAGCCTCGAAGAAATCCCGATGGCTCCTGACACCGCCAGCGTCTCGCTGGGCAAGACCCGGTTCCGGCGTCCGGTGATGGAGGACGCGGTGGTGAATGCCAAGGCGGGCTGTCTCTATCCCAACAATGCGCGCATGCTGGCCGAAGTGCGTGCGCGCGGGTTCCAGAACGCATTGGTCACCGACGCGATGGGCAATGTCGCAGAAAGTGCGACCGCCAATGTATTCATGGCGAAGGACGGAGAAGTGTTCACACCGATTGCCAATGGCACGTTCCTGGCCGGGATCACCCGCGCCCGGCATATCGCCAACCTCGCCGCCGATGGCACCAAGGTCCACGAAACCGTTCTGAGTTTTGCGGATTTTGAAGCCGCGGACGAGGTATTCCTGTCCGGGAACATGAACAAGGTCACGCCAGTGGTCGGGTTCGAAGACATGTCCTTCCAGGTCGGCCCGGTCACCCGCCGGGTCCGCGAGATGTATTGGGACTGGGCGCATTCCGGGTAACGTCGATCGGCCAGACATCACGGATACCTCGAACACGCCGTGCGCGTGCCTCCCGTTGCCCCTTGCTGATGCACCAATCGGGACACACGCACGCAGCCGTATGGTCTATTGCACGGGTCCGGTTCCTGCGGCATGATCCGCAACGGGAGAATGTCTATGCGTAAATTTCTTGTCGTGCTGGATGACAGCCGCGAATGCCTCAACGCCATGCGGTTTGCCGCGATGCGGGCGTCGCACACCGGGGGGGGCGTGCAGATTCTCTCGATCATTGCGCCGGACGAGTTCAACCACTGGATCGGCGTTGGCGAGGTGATGCGCGAAGAAGCACGCGAACGGATTCACGCGCATTTCGAGGTGTTCGCGAAATGGATGCGCGACAAGCAGGATGTCGATCCCGAGCTGGTCATCCGCGAAGGCGAAGCCGTTGCCGAGATCATAGCGCTTGTGCAGGACGATCCCGACATCGGCGTGCTTGTCCTTGGTGCGAACACCGACAAGAAAGGTCCCGGCCCGCTTGTCACGCAACTGACCAAGAACGCGGGTAGCCTGCCGATACCCATTACGATTGTACCAGGTGAATTGTCCAAGGAACGGCTCGAAGCGATAACCTGACCGGGCCTCTGCTTGGTGCGACGATGGGTTTGAACGCGTTTGGTTGAAACATCCGATGTTTCATACAACCCAGGCGACTTCATTTGCGCTGGTCTCACGGGCCGCAATGGCCGAATAAAACTGAGCAGCGCAGACGAGCGCCGGCTGAACCCGAGTGACGCTTTCAGACGTGATATCGATTTGTCGCAAATCATTGTAGGTTCCGGGAGCTTTGATGTGACTCTCGATCTGTTGAGATGACACCCGAAAAATCTTAGAACGGTTCTAAACCTTGACGCTGCGCGCGTGGGGTCGCATATAGTCAATATCCTATCAGGAGGCGACGCCATGTTCATCCAGACCGAATCCACGCCCAACCCCGCGACGTTGAAGTTCCTGCCCGGCCAGACGGTGCTCGACATGGGAACGGCGGATTTTCCGACAGCAGAAGGCGCATCGGCGTCACCGCTGGCGACCCGGCTCTTTGGCGTCAGCGGCGTGAAAGGTGTGTTCTTCGGGCATGATTTCGTCACCGTGACAAAGGATGATGAAACCGATTGGGACCACCTGAAACCGGCCCTTCTGGGCGCGATCATGGAGCATTTCCAGTCGGGCGACCCCGTGATGACCGACGATGCGCAAGCGCCCTCCGGCCATGCAGAGCATACCGGCGAGGATGGCGAGATCGTTGTCCAGATCAAGGAACTGCTTGACAGCCGCGTGCGCCCTGCCGTTGCACAGGATGGCGGCGACATCACGTTCCACGGCTTTGAACGCGGTGTCGTCTACCTGCACATGCAGGGGGCGTGCGCTGGCTGCCCCTCGTCCACCCTGACACTGAAAATGGGCATCGAAAACCTGCTGCGCCACTACATCCCCGAGGTTACAGAGGTGCGCCCGGTTGCCGTCTGACACGACGTTACTGGCCTTCGATACATCGGCTGCGCACTGCGCGGCCGCATTGGTTTCAGGAAACCGCGTAATCGCAACGCAGGTCGATCAAATGTCACGCGGGCAGGCCGAACACCTGATGCCCATGCTCGACGCGTTTCTGACACGGCATGGCGTGACATGGCACGACCTCACACGGATCGGTGTCGGGGTGGGACCCGGCAATTTCACCGGCATTCGCATTTCCGTGTCGGCCGCACGGGGGGTGGCTCTGGGGCTGGGTGTCCCGGCCATCGGCGTTTCGGCGCTCGACGCGATTCACCGGATGCGGCCTGACGTGACCGCTGCGGTCGCGGCGCCGCGTGACATGATCTACGTCCAGGCGCCGGGGGAATCAGCCCGGATTGCAACCGCAGCCGACGTTCCGGATGCCGTTTTCGCGACCGATCCCGATGCCCTGATCGCCGCGATCGCGTCCTGCGCGGCAGACGCCGATGCCGCCATGTCCGAGCGGCCCAAACCACTTTACATCAAAGCGGCGGATGCCGCGCCGTCGCGCGACACGGCCCCGGTAATCCTGTCGTGACACCCGAGGTCTTTGCCCGGATCATGGACCGCGCCTATGTGGACATGCGACCTTGGTCATCACAAGAGATTGCCCGGACCCTGGAAAATTCCCATGTCTATTTCCTGACCCGCGATCACGGTGGGATGATCGCCCAGATTGTGGCCGATGAATGCGAAATCCTTGCCCTCGCCACCGATCCGGCGGCACAGCGGCGCGGCGTCGCCACCGCGATCCTGGCAGAACTTGTCAGCCTCGCCCATGCCAAGGGCGCCCGACGCATCTTCCTTGATGTGGCGCGCAACAACGACCGTGCCCGCGCGTTCTATGCCGCGCTGGGATTCGTCCGGGTCGGCACCCGTCCGGGCTATTACACTCTGCGCGATGGCACGCGCGACGATGCCGTGCTGCTTTCGCATGCCATTGACGCCGCCTCCCGAAAAGTTGCGCCAACGTAACACCGCGGCGAGGCAAAAAGCGGTTGACCCTCTGGCACGCCTGCGGCCTTAATTGCACCTGATCACATGATCCAATCAAGCGGCGCGTCAAACTCGCCGCCGTCCAACACCCGGGAGCTTCAAATGACCCTGATGACCAAACTTTGCAGTGCAGCCGCCACACTGGCTCTGACCGCTGGCGCGGCTGTCGCCGAACCGGCGCTGATCTACGATCTTGGAGGAAAGTTCGACAAGTCCTTCAACGAGGCTGCCTTCAACGGCGCGGAACGCTGGGCCGAGGAAACCGGTGGCAGCTATCGCGACATCGAACTGCAATCAGAAGCGCAACGTGAACAGGCCTTGCGACGCTTTGCCGAAGCCGGTGCCAACCCGATCGTGACAACAGGCTTCGCCATCGCGTCGATCCTTGGCGATGTCGCACCCGACTATCCCGACACGAAGTTTGTGAACATCGACGGGTTTTTGCAGGACATCCCCGAGAACGTGCAGATGATCAGCTTTCAGGAGCATCAGGGATCCTACCTCGTGGGGATGATGGCCGCGATGGCGTCCGAAACCGGGACCGTCGGTTTCATCGGCGGTATGGATGTTCCGCTGATCCGGCATTTCGGCTGTGGTTACGCCCAAGGTGCCAAATCGGTAGACCCGGACACCGAGGTTATCGCGAACATGACCGGCACGACACCCACCGCGTGGAACGACCCGGTCAAAGGCTCGGAATTGGCGCGTGCGCAGATCAGCCAGGGCGCAGATGTGATCTACGCAGCCGCCGGTGGCACCGGTGTCGGCGTGCTTCAGACAGCCGCGGACGAAGACATTCTTTCGATCGGCGTAGACAGCAACCAGAACCATCTTCATCCCGGCAAGGTCCTGACCTCCATGCTCAAGCGCGTCGATGTCGCCGTCTACAACGCGATGGAAGCTGGCGAGGATCTCGAAACCGGCTCGAGCACCGTTCTTGGTCTGGCCGAGAACGGCGTCGGGGTCGCGATGGACGAGAACAACGAACAGCTGGTCAGCGAAGAGATGATGACTGCAGTCGAGGCGGCACGCCAGGAGATCATCGATGGCGATCTTGACGTCGTAAGCTACTATGCAAACGACAGCTGCCCGGCGATCAGCTTCTGATTTCACACGCAAGCGCCTTAAGATTCGGGGCGGCTGGAAACGGCCGCTCCATCCATGTCAGGCCACCGGCCCGAAGCCGAACACAGGGATTGTCCCCATGTCCAACGCCGATACGCCCGAAGCCGACCTGCTCACGGATGCCGTGGCGCCGGCGATCCAGCTAAAGGGCATTTCCAAGGCCTTTGGTCCTGTTCAGGCCAACAAGAACATCTCGATCAGTGTCAAACCCGGCACGATCCACGGCATCATCGGAGAGAACGGCGCGGGAAAATCGACCCTGATGTCGATCCTCTACGGGTTTTATAAAGCCGATAGCGGCCAGATTTTGATCAACGGCGCGGAAACCCAGATTCCCGACAGCCAGGCTGCAATCCGCGCCGGCATCGGGATGGTGTTTCAGCACTTCAAGCTGGTGCAGAATTTCACCGTCCTGGAAAATATCATCCTGGGCGCCGAAGACGGCCCGCTGCTCCGCCCGTCGCTGAACAAGGCGCGCGGCGTGCTGAAACAGCTTGCCGAGGAATACGAGTTGAATGTCGATCCCGACGCGGTCGTCGAACATCTGGACGTCGGCCACCAGCAGCGGGTCGAGATCCTCAAGGCACTGTATCGCCAGGCCGATATTCTGATCCTTGACGAACCGACAGGCGTTCTGACGCCGGCCGAGGCGGATCACCTGTTCCGAATCCTCGAGAACCTGCGCAAAGAAGGCAAGACGATCATCCTGATCACCCACAAACTGCGCGAAATCATGGATGCCACCGATACCGTGTCGGTAATGCGACGGGGCGAGATGACAGCAACAGTGCAGACATCCGAAACCAGTCCCGAACGGCTGGCCGAAATGATGGTGGGCCGCAAGGTCCTGTTGCAGGTCAAAAAGACACCCGCTGAGCCGGCCGGGCCGATCCTCGAGGTCGAGAATCTGCGCCATGTCGATGAGCAGGGCGTCGAGCGGCTCAAGGGCATCTCTCTTGACGTGCGCGGCGGAGAAATTCTCGGGATCGCGGGCGTGGCCGGCAACGGTCAGTCCGACCTGCTCGAAGTGCTGGGCGGATATGCCGAAGGCACCGGGACGATCCGCGTGCGCGGCAAGGAGATCGACCTGACAGGGCGCCATTCAGACGGCCAGTCACGCCGCGCGGACGGCATCGCCCATGTGCCCGAGGACCGGCACCGCGAGGGGCTGATCATGCCGTTCACGGCATGGGAGAACATGATCTTCGGCTATCACCGCGACCCGGGCATTCAGTCCGGACCGCTGATGGACAATGCCGCCATCAAGACCGAGGCGGCTGCCAAGATGGAGCGTTTCGATGTGCGCCCGCCCGACCCGAGGCTGGCTGCACGCAATTTTTCCGGCGGCAACCAGCAGAAAATCGTTCTCGCGCGCGAAATCGAGCGCAACCCGGATATCCTGTTGGTGGGGCAACCGACCCGCGGCGTTGACATCGGCGCAATCGAATTCATCCACCAGCAGATCATCCGCCTGCGCGATGAAGGCAAGGCGATCCTTCTGGTATCCGTTGAACTGGACGAGATCTTCTCACTCTCCGACCGCATCGCCGTGATGTTCGATGGCCGGATCATGGGCGAACGCGTCCCGTCGGAGACCAACGAACAGGAACTGGGCCTGCTCATGGCCGGTATCACGGACACGGCGCATGCGCATGTGCCAGCGTCTCCGATGGCGATGTCCGAAGCCGAGTTGCAGAAAGCGGCAGTGGAGGCCCCGGAGCCAACCACTCCCGAGCCGCCCGCGCCTCCCCCATCCGAGGCTGCAAGCGACACACAGCCGTCTGCAAAAGCAAAAGACGCGCCGGGCAAATCCAAGGATCATCAAGAAAAGCCCAGACCGTCGGAAAGCGTTGCCTCGCTGAGCGCGACGCTGCCGCAATCCACCGCATCCGTACCAAGGCAACCGCCCCCCCGACAGGACCCGCAGGAGAGTGACCCGAATGGATAAGATGCCCGGCTGGGCCGATGCGGTCCTTGTCCCCCTGTTTTCGCTCTTTCTCGCCGCGCTGCTGTCGGCCTTGGTCATCATCGGCATCGGCGAAGATCCGATTGCCGCGTTCAAGCTCATGGTCGATGGCGCGCTGATGCGGTCTGCGGGCTGGGGCTACACGTTGTATTATGCGACAAACTTCATGTTCACCGGCCTCGCTGTGGCGGTTGCCTTCCATGCCCGGCTCTTCAATATCGGCGGCGAGGGCCAGGCGATGATCGGAGGCCTGGGCGTTGCGCTGGCGTGCCTCTATATCCCGTGGCCCAACTGGTACGTGGCGCTTGTCGGGGCCACCGTATCCGCCGCGATCTTTGGTGCGCTCTGGGCCCTGATCCCGGCTTATCTGCAAGCCAAACGTGGCAGCCATATCGTGATCACAACGATCATGTTCAACTTTATCGCGGCAGCCGTTCTGAACTACATCCTTGTCAATCAGCTGCGCCCCCAGGGCGCGATGGATCCGTCCTCTGCAAAATTCCCCGAACCCACGCATCTGCCGACATTTCAGGACATGTTCTCGACCTCCTCTGACCAGTTGTTCCGCGGCGCGCCTGCGAACGTGACGTTCTTTGTCGCCCTGCTGGCGTGCCTGCTGGTCTGGATGCTGATCTGGCGTACCAGGCTCGGGTATGAAATCCGCGCATTCGGTCATTCGCCCTCCGCGGCGCAATATGCCGGGATCAGCCCGATCAAGATTACCGTGGTGACCATGCTGATTTCCGGCGGATTGGCCGGAATGATGGGACTCAACACCACGATGGGAGAGGCAGAGCGCCTCGTGATGAACGCAACCGAAGGCGCCGGCTTTATCGGCATCGCCGTGGCGCTGATGGGCCGGTCGCATCCGCTTGGCGTCCTGCTGGCGGCGCTGCTTTTTGGCTTCCTCTATCAGGGCGGCGCCGAACTGGCCCTCTGGACCGACATCCCGCGCGAGCTGATCGTTGTGATCCAGGCGCTTGTGATCCTGTTCACCGGGGCGCTCGACAACATGGTGCGGATGCCGCTGGAACGTATGTTCGCCGCACTGCGCAAATCAGAACGACCGGGAGATCGCTCCGCCCGGTCCGGACCCGCAGAATGATCGATCTCGCTGTCTACCTGCCCGGCATCTTGGCCGCCTACGCGATCCTCATCGTTGGCGCTGCATCGCCCGGACCTGCCGTTGCGATGCTCTTGGGGATGGCGACGCACCAGGGGCGGCAGCCGGCGCTGCTGGGCGCATCCGGGATTGCGTTCGGCTCTGCCACGCTGAACCTGCTGACACTCTTGGGGGTCGGATACTTGATGTCCCAGGCGGCCTGGGCAATGACCGGGCTGCGCTGGATCGGGACGGCTTACCTGCTCTGGCTGGCATGGGGCGCGTTCCGCAAAGCCGTCACGCCGCCCCCCGAGATCGCAACGAATGCGTCGGTCCCGGCATCCGCGATACAGGCCTTCGCCAAGGGCTACGCGTTGCAGATCACCAATCCCAAGGCCATCGCCTTTTGGCTCGCCATCGCCTCGGTCGCCGCCACAGCCGGTGCCGGATGGTCGATAAAGGCGCTTTTTGTTCTGGGAGGGTTCTTGATTTCCTTCGCCTGCCATGTCGCATGGGCGCTTCTCCTGTCGGCCCGTCCCGTGCGCGCAGCCTATCAACGCAGCCGAGGCTGGGTCGAAGGGGCACTGGGCGGATTTTTCACCTTCGCCGCATTCAAGATCGCAACCAACAGGACCTGACACATGGATTTCTTGACGACACTTCAGGTCCTGGACAGCGCGATACGCCTTGCCACGCCGCTGCTATTGGCCTGCCTTGCCGGCCTGTTCTCCGAACGCGCCGGAATTCTCGACATTGGTCTCGAAGGCAAAATGCTGGCCGCCGCGTTCTTTTCCGCTGCCACCGCGTCGATCACCGGTGATGTCTGGCTTGGCCTTGGAGCCGGAATCGTGGCCTCCATGGCGCTGTCCCTCGTGCATGGGCTGGCCTCGATCACGTTTCGGGGCAACCAGCTGATCTCCGGTGTGGCCATCAATTTTCTCGCCGCCGGTCTGACCGTCCTCATCGCGCAGGCTTGGTTCAGCCAAGGAGGGCGCACCCCGTCCCTGATCGGCACGGGGCGCTTCGAACCGCTAACCCTCCCCGGAGCAGAGATGCTCACCGGCATCCCGTTGGTGGGCCCGATCTATTCCGAGCTGATCTCGGGACACTCGATCCTCGTCTATGTCGCCTTTCTCATGGTGCCACTCACATGGTGGCTGCTCTTTCGCACGCGCTTTGGTCTCCGGCTGCGGGCGGTTGGCGAAGCGCCCGAAGCGGTGGACACAGCCGGGGTCTCGGTCGTCGGCGTGCGTTACGTCGCAGTTTGCATTTGCGGTATCCTGTGCGGGCTGGCCGGCGCTTATCTGGCCACTGCGCTGCAAGCGGGGTTCGTGAAAGACATGACCGCCGGGCGTGGCTTTATCGCGCTTGCCGCACTGATCTTTGCAAAGTGGCGACCCTGGCACGCGCTTTACGCCTGCCTGCTGTTCGGCCTGCTGCAAGCCGTCGCGCTGCGGTACCAGAATATCGACCTTGGCGCCTTCGTCGTGCCGGTGCAATTCATGGACGCGCTTCCCTATATCCTGACCGTGGTGATCCTTGCCGGGTTCGTCGGCAAGGCGATTCCGCCACGTGCGGGCGGCCAACCCTACGTCAAGGAAAGCTGACACTCGGCTAAAGCACCTGTTTCCATGCGCTGAAACCCGGTGATGCGCCTGCGCATCACCGCAGGAGACCTGGGTCCAGTTGACCCGTTTTCATAAGTTCTTTTTTGCAATTGCGGCATTGCACCGCTTGAAACGGGACAAAACTTGGGTCTATGCACAAACATGATGATCTACCTGCCCATCGCCGAGGTATCGGTCAACGCCTTCCTTTTGCTTGGCTTGGGCGGCATGGTCGGTGTCTTGTCCGGCATGTTCGGCGTCGGCGGCGGCTTCCTGATGACGCCGCTGCTGTTCTTCATCGGCATCCCGCCCGCAGTCGCCGTCGCAACCGAGGCCAACCAGATCGTCGCCTCCTCCTTTTCCGGGGTTCTGGCCCATCTCAGGCGCAAGACCGTCGATCTGAAGATGGGGACCGTTCTGCTCGTTGGCGGACTTGTCGGCGCGGCGCTTGGCGTCGGCGTGTTCAACTACCTTAAAAGCCTTGGCCAGGTCGACCTGCTGGTCAAGCTTTGCTACGTCGTGTTCCTGGGGATCATCGGCGGGATGATGTTCTTCGAAAGCCTCAACGCGATCCGCAACACGAGGTCGGGCAAGCCGCTGGCGCGCAAGAAACACAATTGGGTGCACGGCCTGCCCTTCAAGATGCGCTTCCGCACATCGGGGCTTTATATCTCCGTGATCCCGCCACTGATCGTAGGCGTGCTGGTTGGCATCCTCGCCGCGATCATGGGGGTCGGCGGTGGCTTCATCATGGTGCCCGCGATGATCTATATACTGGGCATGCCGACAAAGGTGGTGGTCGGCACATCACTGTTCCAGATCATCTTCGTCACCGCCTTCACCACGCTTCTGCACGCCACAACGAACTACACGGTCGACATGGTCCTTGCCGTGCTGCTGCTTGTCGGCGGTGTGATCGGTGCTCAATTCGGCGCGGTTCTGGGCGCACGGCTGAAAGCCGAACAACTCCGCATCCTTCTGGCGATGATGGTGCTGGGCGTCTGCGGCAAACTGGCGCTCGACCTGCTCCTTCAACCGACCGAGCTCTTCTCGATCGGCACGGCGGGGGATCATTGATGCGGTGGCTGCTCCTCCTGCTGCTGGCCCTGCTCACCGCGCCCCTGCGGGCCGAGGAGGTCGTTCTGGGCCTGAGCCAGGACCAGGTATCGATCTCGACCAACTTCGACGGCTCCGAGATCATCATCTACGGTGCCATCAAACGGGAAACGCCGATCCCTGAAAGCGACCCGCTGCAAGTCATCGTCACTGTTTCCGGTCCGCTGGTCCCGGTCACCGTGCGCCGCAAGGACCGCCGCTTCGGCATCTGGATCAACGTCGATGCGGTCGATGTCGACGCCGCGCCCAGCTTCTACGCGGTGGCCACCTCCGCGCCATGGGACGAAGTCATCACCAACACCGAGGACCTGCGCCACACCGTCTCCATCCCCCGCGCCATCCGGTCGGTTGGCGCACCGATGGGCGTGGACGAGCCACAGGCCTTCACCGACGCAGTGATCCGCATTCGCAGCAACAATGGACTCTACGCCCTCAAAGAGGGGGCGGTGGAGCTGCGTGAATCGACCCTGTTCAACACGTCGATCCGAATGCCCGCAAACCTGACCGAAGGCGATTACGCCACCCGCATCATCCTCACCCGCGGCGGCGAGGTCGTGTCGGTCTACGAAACCGGCATCGACGTCAGAAAGGTCGGCCTCGAACGCTGGCTCTTCAATCTCTCGCGTGAACAGCCATTGCTCTACGGCCTTCTGTCGCTCACCATCGCAATCGCCGCCGGATGGGGCGCTTCGGCCGCCTTCCGGCTGATGCGGTCGGGCTGATGCGCGCGCCGCCAGGCACCCGCGCCGGGTATCGCGCGTTTCGCATGCTACCCACGCGCTGGCAGGACAACGACGCCTACGGCCATCTCAACAACGCCACCTATTACGCACTTTTCGACACGGCCGTCAGCCTCTGGCAGATGGACCAGGGGATGATGATTTGCGGCCCCGAGGCAACGAAATTCCTCGTTGTAGAAAGCGGCTGCCGCTACCATGCCGAACTCGGCTTTCCCGACATCCTGACCGCGGGGATCAGGGTCGCCCATATCGGCACATCGTCGGTCCGTTTCGAGATCGCCCTGTTTCGCAATGACAGCGACAGCGCCGGTGCAGAAGGCTTCTTCACACAGGTCCATGTCGGTGCCGACAGCCGCCCGTCCCTGCTGCCCGAGGATATCCGCGCAGTGCTGACGCAACTGATACCCTGACCTTCTTCGGTTCAAAAATATCCCCGCCGGAGGCAAACCCGAGGCCGCAGCGCGCAGCGCGAGCGCCGAGATATCCTGTGCGTGCGACAGCACGCTCATTTCTCGTGGAAAAACGCGTAGATTCGATCAGCGAGGGCCGCACTGATCCCCTCCACTGCCTTGAGATCAGCCAGATTGGCGCGACTCACCGCTTTGGCTGATCCGAAATGCGCCAGCAATGCCCGCTTGCGCGCGCCGCCGACGCCGGCGATCTCGTCCAGCGGGTTCGACATCTGCGACTTCGCCCGTTTCGCCCGGTGCGTGCCAATGGCAAACCGGTGCGCTTCGTCCCGCAACCGCTGTACGAAGTAGAGAACCGGATCATTGTGGCGCAGGGCGAAGGGACGTTTGCCCGAGCGATGGAATTCCTCTTTCCCCGCGTCACGATCCACGCCTTTCGCGACACCGACCATCGGGATGTCCTCGACGCCCTGGTCCTCCATGATCTCCTGCACGGCGGATACTTGCCCGGCGCCCCCGTCAATCAGAAGCAGATCCGGCCACAGTCCCCTGTCACGGTCGGGGTCGTCCTTCAAAAGCCGTTTGAACCGTCGGGTCAGCACCTCTTTCATCATGCCGAAATCGTCACCCGGAACCAGCTCATCGCCTTTGATGTTGAACTTGCGATACTGGCTTTTCACGAATCCTTCCGGCCCGGCGACGATCATCGCGCCGACGGCACTGGCGCCCTGGATATGACTGTTGTCGTAGACCTCGATCCGCTCCGGCGGGGCGTCCAGATCAAACGCCTCGGCCAGCCCCCGCAAGAGCTTGGTCTGCGTTGCGGTTTCAGCCATGCGGCGGGCCAGGGATTCCTTAGCATTGCGCAGGGCACCGTCGACCAGCTCCGATTTCTCTCCCCGGCGCGGCACCGCGATCTCGACCTTGCGGCCGAGCTTTTCGGTCAGAACCTCGGTCATCAGGTCCGCGTTCTCGATCGGATGTGACAGCAACAAGAGTCGCGCGGGTTCCTTGGTGTCGTAGAATTGGCCGATGAACGCCTCCAGCGCCTCGGCCTCTTCCACGTCCGGGCCGACCCGCGGATAGAAATCCCGGTTGCCCCAGTTCTGGTTCGCCCGGATAAAAAAGACCTGAACGCAAGCCTGCCCCTTTTCCAGGTGCAACGCGATCACATCCGCCTCGGTGACGCCGCGCGGATTGATCCCCTGCGCGGTCTGGACCTGCGTCAGCGCGCGGATACGGTCGCGCAGGGCGGCGGCGCGTTCGAATTCCATATCTTCCGAGGCCTGTGCCATCTGCTTGGCGAGCGTTTCCTGGATGTTGGTCGACTTGCCGGACAGGAACCGTTCGGCATCGCGCACGGTTTCAGCATAGTCCTTTTCCGAAATCTTGCCCACGCAAGGCGCGCTGCAGCGTTTGATCTGGTACAGCAGGCAGGGTCGCGTGCGGCTGTCGAACATCGCGTCCGAGCAGTTGCGCAACAGGAACACCTTCTGCAACTGGTTCAACGTCCGGTTCACCGCGCCGGCGCTGGCGAAAGGACCGTAATAGGCGCCCTTGTCCTTTTTCGCACCACGATGTTTGTGAATCATCGGGTAGGCGTGATCGGTGACGTGGATGTTCGGGAACGACTTGTCATCCCGCAAAAGAACATTGTAGCGCGGCTTGAGCTGCTTGATCAGGTTCTGTTCCAGCAGCAGCGCCTCGGTTTCCGTCCGTGTCGTCAGGAACATCATCGACGCGGTTTCCGAGATCATCCGCGCGATCCGCCCCGAATGCCCCGAGGGCCGCGCATAATTCGACACCCGCGCCCGCAGGTTGCGCGCCTTGCCGACATAGAGCACGCGAGCCTGCGCATCGAGCATCCTGTAGACGCCCGGACTGGCGTCCAGCGTCTTGAGATAGCTCTGGATGCAGGCGTGACCTGTCGGGCTTTCGGTGTCGGGTTCGGTGGTCATATTGTGATCGGCTGTTTATCCGGCATGGCGCTGCGATTCTATCCGCGTCGCTGCATGATCGCGCAGGCTGGTGCAACTGTTAAGGCATCCACGCATTCTGTGGATAACTCTGCGGAGAAGTTTTGGAAGTTAGCGAATTTTCTTTGTTTTCCGGCGCCTTCCCAGATTTGCCTAAAATTTAGGCAGTAAATTAAGTCATTGATATCGTTTATCATTTTTCTTAACACGCGGCAAGTTGCTGAAAACGTTAAACCTTTCGTAACGCTTTCGTGACACCTGCGTGACCGGTGCAAAACTTGCCGCCGCCCGGCATCATTCCACCCCGATCACGTCCGGCGTCTGCCAGGCAAGGTGCTGTCCACCATCGACACACAAGAGCTGCCCGGTGAGCGCCGGGGCGTCGAGGAAATAGCCAAGTGCCGCCGTGATATCCGATGTATTCGCGCCTCGTTTCAGAACGGTCGCGGCGCGCTGCTTGGCAAAATGCGCTTCGCTCTGCCGACCGCCGCGAAGCGTCGGACCGGGACCGATCGCGTTGACCCGGCACCGGGGTGCCAGCGCCTGCGCTGCAGTCTGGGTCAAGGCCCACAGGCCCATTTTGGCAATGGTGTAGCTCATGAATTCAGGTGTCAGTTTGCGCACCCGCTGGTCGATCATGTTGACCACCAACCCGGATGCCACGGGTTCACCCATGTCGTCGGTACCCGGCGCGGGCAGTTGCGCCGCGAAACCCTGGGTCAGCACGAAGGGTGCGCGCAGGTTGCTTTCTATATGCCGGTCCCAAGTTTCGCGGGTGGCCGTTTCGAGGGTGTCATACTCGAAGATCGACGCATTGTTGATCAAGACGGTCAGAGGCCCGCCAATGCCATCGACGGCATGATCGATGAGCGCCTGTGTTTCATCTTCTCGCAACAGGTCAGCCCGGACCGTGCAAGCGTCGCGCCCTTTGGACCGGACAAGCGCCGCCACCTCCTCTGCCGCTGCGTCAGAGCTGGCATAATGCACCGCCACATCAAATCCGCGCTCCGCCAGATAGAGCGCCATGGCGCGCCCCAGCCGTTTGCCTGCGCCGGTGATCAGTGCTTTGCTCATGAGAAGCCTCGTCGTTACATGATGACAAGCGCAATGTAGCCCAGATAGAGCGCGGACAAGACCACACCCCAGGTACGGGTCAGGTCACGGCCGAGGAACACCAGCGGAAAGATAAGCAGCGACGCGCCCAGCATGACCCACAGATCGAAGCGCAGGAATGCCGGATCCACCGGGACCGGTGAAATGAGCGACGCGACACCGATGATGGCCAGGAGGTTGAACATGTTCGACCCGATCACGTTGCCCAGCGCCACATCCGCCTGTTTGCGCAACGCCGCCATCACGGTGGTCGCCAATTCCGGCAGGGACGTTCCCAGGGCCACCAGTGTCAGGCCGATCACGGCGTCGCTGACGCCAAACAACGTGGCAATCTCGACCGAATTGTCGACCAGCAAATCCGCGCCCAGGGGCAGACCCACGAGGCCCACGAGAAGGTTGAGGATGATCTTCCACCACGGCATGTCGGGATCGGCGCCTTCGAGGTCTTCCTCTTGCGGGTTGGCCTTGCCGGCGCGGCGATGGGCCATCGCTTCGCGCATCGAATCGCCAAGGATCGTCGCAAGAACCAGCAGCAGGACAATGCCCGCGATCCAGTCGAACACCCCGCGAGACGCCAGCGCGATGAACAGCACCGACGCGCCCAGCATGATGACATAGCTTTTGCGCGTGTTGCATTCGCTCGTGTGCATCACGGCCAAGAGCGCGGGCACACCCAGCACCAGCAGAATGTTCGCCGTATTCGATCCCACGACGTTGCCCATTGCGATACCCGGCACGTCTTCGAGCGCTGCCTTGATGGAGACAAGAAGCTCCGGCGCGGAGGTCCCGAACGCCACCACTGTCAGGCTGACGATGAGCGCGGGGATGCCGATCCGCAGCGCAAGGTTGACGGCTCCCTTCACCAGCGCGTCCCCCGCGAGAAGCAGGATCACCAACCCAAGAACCACGCCACCCCAGACCAAAACCATTCAGCGCACCTTCCGTGTGCAGGGGCACGGTCCTTTTCCGATCCGGTACCGGCCGCAGTTTTTGCATTTGGCGCTGGCCAGACGCTTGGCCCCCGGCACCCGCAGCTTGCCGAACATGGCAAGCCCCCCCATCACGATCAGGAACAGAAAGACGATCTTGGTGATCACGTTACAACCCGTAGCGCGCGAACTCGGCGCGGTCCTCGATGGCGCCGAGGGCATCCTTGGCCATCGTGGCGCCCAAGCGGCTCAAAAGGGGTCGGCGTTGCTCGTACCGGCGGAATTCGGTCTTGTCGCCGAACCGGTCTTTCATCGCGGGGATCAGGTGGCCAAGCGCGTCAGCAAGCCCGACATCGACCGCCCCCTGCCCGACCCAGATTTCGCCGGTATACAGATCCGGGTTATCGGCCAGCCTGTCTCCGCGGCCGGTTTTGACCTGAGTGATGAAGGTTTCGTGCAATTGCCCCAGAAGGCGGTTCAGACGGGCCACGTCCTCTTCGTTTTCGGGGCGAAACGGATCGAGCATCGATTTCGATTTTCCGGCGGTATAAACGCGCCGCTCGATTCCCTGTCGCTGCAGGAACACATGCGCCCCGAACCCCGCCGAGATCACACCGATAGAACCAAGGATCGACGCCTGATCAGCGTAGATCTCGTCGGCCGCGCTGGCGATCCAGTACCCACCCGAAGCGGCAACATCCTCGACGAAGGCGTAGACCGGGATCTCTGTTTCCTCGGACAGGCGCCTGATGCGCGCGCCAATGAGCGAGCTTTGGACAGGGCTGCCACCGGGCGAGTTGATCTCGAGCGCGACGGCCACGGGTTTGCCTTTGCGAAACGCCTTTTCCAACAGCGGGCGCAAGCTTGCGTCGCTCAGAGTTCCCCGCGTGCCCGAGGCGATCGTGCCCTGCATCCGGATTACGGCGACTGTGGGGTTGGATTTCACGAATGGGATAAAGCGCTTCATCACGCTCATTTAGATTGCGGCCGAGAGGCATACAAGGCGTGTCCGGAAATATGGCCCTGGGTGTGGGCTGCGGGACGCGTCAGACAAGGGGCCCGGATTGACCCGATGTGTTTCGCGCGCGAAACATTGGGGCCGGATCGGACCTATTAACCATTTGTTAAAGTGTTTGAAAATGCGGCCCCATTGGCCCGCGCGAAGTGCCTTCATGGCTCCGGCACTCGTCGCAAAACCTGGCTGGCAGGCCGGCGTTTCAGGAGCGGAACGTTTCGCCGCTGCGCCCTAGTAAAAACTCTGCGGATCAATGTCGATCGCCATGCGCAGATCGCCCTTGAGCTTGAACGGTGCGACCCAATCCATCAGCGCGGGTTGCAGCGGCGTGCCCTTGGAGGCCTTGACCAGAAGCCGCACGCGGTGGCGCCCCCGGACGCGGGCGATCGGGGCCGGCGCGGGACCAAACACTTTCGCCCCGATGCGGCGCAGCGGGGCATCGTTCCGGGCAAGCGCATTCCCCAGGTCGAACACCTCTTGCACATCCGTCGACGACAGGATGATGCCCGCAAGGCGCCCGTAGGGTGGCACCCCGGCGGCACGACGTTCGCCGGCTTCCGCGTTCCAGAAGTCCTGTTCGTCGCCCGACAGGATCGCCCGGATCACCGGGTGCTCGGGCTGAAAGGTCTGCATCAGGGCCTGCCCGGCTTTCTCGGCGCGCCCTGCCCGTCCGGCCACCTGGCGCATGAGCTGAAACGTGCGTTCGGCCGCGCGCAGGTCCGATCCTTGCAGGCCCAGGTCCGCGTCGATCACGCCCACGAGTGTCAACAACGGGAAATTATGTCCCTTGGCCACAAGCTGCGTCCCGATGATGAGGTCCGCGCCCCCGGCTGCAATGGTCTCGATCTCCGCCTTCAAGGCGCGCGCAGAGCCGAACATATCCGACGACAGCACCGCCAGGCGCGCCTCGGGAAACAGGGTTTGCGCCTCTTCGGCAAGGCGTTCGACACCGGGTCCGACAGCAGCGAGACGATCTTCGGCTTCGCAAGAGGGGCAGACAGTGGGCAGCGGTTTGGTCTCCCCGCATTGATGGCAGACAAGACGCTTCAGGAACCGATGCTCCACCATGCGCGCGTCGCAGTGCTCACAGCCGATCTGGTGACCGCAGGCGCGGCAGATTGTAACCGGCGCATAGCCCCGGCGGTTGATGAAAAGCAGGGCCTGTTCCTTGTTGTCCAGCCGCCGCTGTACCGCGCGTTGCAGTGCCGGTGAAATCCAGCTTGATCCCGGAAGCTTTTCGTTGCGCATGTCGATGGCGTGCATGTCGGGCATGACCGCCGCACCAAAGCGGGAGGTCAGGGTAAGCCGCGCGTATTTGCCCGCATCCGCGTTCGCCCAGGATTCAAGGCTTGGGGTTGCAGAGGCAAGGACCACCTGCGCGTCGCAGATCGACGCACGCAGCACGGCCATGTCCCGGGCGTTGTAGAGAACCCCGTCTTCCTGCTTGTAGGAGGTGTCATGTTCCTCGTCCACGACGATCAGCCCCAGGTCGCGGAACGGCAGGAAAAGCGCCGAGCGTGCGCCAACGACAAGCTGTGCCCCGCCCTGTGCGGTCATTTTCCAGACCCGGCGGCGGTCGGTCATGGTGACGCCGGAATGCCATTCGGCCGGTTTCGCGCCGAACCGCGCATCGACGCGCATCAGGAATTCCGAGGTCAGCGCGATTTCCGGCAGCAGGACCAGTGCCTGTCGTCCCTGGGCCAGACATTCGGCGACCGCTTCGAGGTAAACTTCGGTCTTGCCCGAGCCGGTGACACCCTTGAGCAGGGTTGTGCCATAGGTGCGGCTGGCGACAGCACCGCGCAGGGTGGCGGATGCGGTGGCCTGATCATCGGTCAGATCCTTGCCGGCATGCGCCGGGTCAAGCGTCGGGAACGGCGTGTCGCGCGGGCTATCCTCTTCGCGGACGGCTCCGAGTTTGGCGAGCCCCTTGACGACAGAGCTCGTCACCCCTGCCGTCTCGGCCAGCTCCTTGAGCGTCAGCGACAGGCCGCCCATGTCGCGCAGCACCGCGAGCACACGGCGGCGCGCGTCTGTCATGCGCTCGGGGTCGGTGTCACCCAGACGGTAAATCTTGCGCATCGAGGGTGGATCGCCCAGCCCCGGTGCGCGGGTGGCCAGGCGCAGCATCGCGGGCATCGGCGTGAGCGTGTAGTCACCCGCACGGGTGAGGAACGACATGAGCTCCTCGCGCATGGGCGCGGTGTCGAGAACGCGGATGACGGACCGAACCCTGGAGATGTCGTAGTCGCCCTTGCCCGGCCCCCAGACCACACCCAGAACTTTGCGCGGACCAAGCGGCACTTCGACAAAGGCTCCCAGGTGACAGCCACCTTCGGGCGCGCGATAATCCAGAACCCGGTCAAGCGGCTGAGTGGTGAGCACGCCGACAAGCGCACCTGCGTCAAAGTAACTGGATGTTAGCGCCATCATTTCGGGCTTTCGATCATCATTGTCATGGGGTAAATGGCCGGGTAGGAAAGGCCAACCCATCGGAGGACCCAGCCCATGAAATTCTTTGTCGATACCGCAGAAATAGATGCCATCGCCGAGTTGAACGATCTGGGCATGGTGGATGGCGTGACCACCAACCCATCGCTGATCAAGAAATCGGGCCGCGATATCCTGGAAGTGACCAAGGAAATCTGCGACATGGTGGCGGGTCCGGTCTCTGCCGAGGTGATCGCGCTCAAGTCCGACGACATGATCGCGGAGGGACGTAAGCTTGCCGGCATCGCCGAGAACATCGCGGTCAAGGTGCCGCTGACCTGGGACGGGCTGAAGGCGTGCAAGGTGCTGACCGATGAAGGCAAGATGGTGAATGTCACGCTGTGCTTCTCGGCCAACCAGGCGCTTCTGGCGGCCAAGGCGGGTGCAACGTTCATTTCGCCCTTCATCGGACGCCTGGATGATCTGAACATGGACGGGCTCGACCTGATCGCGGACATCCGCGAGATCTATGACAATTACGGGTTCGAGACGAACATTCTTGCCGCGTCGATCCGCACCGCCAATCACATGAGCGATTGCGCCAAGATCGGGGCCGATGTGGCGACTGCGCCTCCAGCGGTGATCAAGGCAATGGCGAACCACCTTCTGACCGACAAGGGTCTGGACCAGTTCGTGAAAGACGCGCAGGCGGCCAATATCAAGATCGTCTGAGTTTGGTCCAAGCCGCTTCGAAGCGGCTTGGACAAAGCGGGTTCGAAGCGGCTTTGAAAACGCGGTTCAAACCGCGTTCTGAAACGCCCTTCGAAGGGCGTTCCGGCGCGGCTGTCACAGGTCCTGCAGATGCTCCACTTTTAGCGAAAAAAGGCGGGCATCTTGGCCGGGCTCCTGTTAATGTCCAGCAAGATACAACATCACGAGGTCGGCATGAGCAGCCCCCGCATCGACGATGATTTGCGCGAAACGATCATGACGCGCCCTGATGTGATCCTCGAGGATCAGGACCTGATGCGCGCGCTGATCGCGGCGAATGAGCGTGCGATGGGCGGGAATATCGTCGATCTGCGCGGGATCGCGATGGACCGTCTCGAAGCCCGGCTGGACCGGCTTGAGGATACGCACCGGTCGGTGATCGCCGCAGCCTATGAAAACCTGGCCGGAACCAACCAGGTGCACCGGGCGATCCTGCGGATGCTGGATCCGGTAGAATTCGAATCTTTCCTGCGCGACCTCGGCGGCGAGGTGGCCGAGATCCTGCGCGTGGATGTCGTCACGCTGGTTCTGGAATCGGTGCAGAACGATGACGATCCCGCGATCAAGCGGCTGGGAACGGTCCTGTCGGTGGCCGCCCCCGGTTTCATCGACGACTACCTGAGCACGGGACGCAATGCGCCGCCCCGGCAGGTGACATTGCGCCAAGTCGAGACCGGCACAAGCGCGATCTACGGCCAAAAGGCCGACTGGATTCGCTCCGAGGCGTGCCTGAAGCTCGACTTCGGACCTGGCCGTTTGCCCGGGTTGCTGGTGATGGGCGCGGAAGACCCACATCAGTTCACACCGCAGCAAGGCACCGACCTTCTGACTTTCTTCACCGGTGTGTTCGAGCGACAGATGCGGCGTTGGCTGTCGTGACCCTGACGATCTATCCGGCGGCGCGGGACGCTCTGGAGGGGTGGCTGGCCTCGAGCCGTGCGCTCAATGGCACATCGGAAAACACGCTCACCGCTTATCGCTGCGACGTGCTCGATTTCATCGCCTTCATGACGCACTACAAGGGCGAAGCGCAGGGCCTGGCTCCGCTGGCGCGGATCACGGTGCCGGACATGCGGGCCTGGATGGCCCGGACCCGAAGCGAAGGGGCAAGCGCACGGTCGCTGGCGCGCAAGCTTTCGGCGGTCAAATCCTTCTACCGTTGGCTGGCTGAGCGTGAAAGCTTCGAGCCGACAGCGGTTCTGTCCACCCGCGCGCCGAAATTTGAAAAGAAACTGCCCCGCCCTTTGAACGAGGATGCGGCGCGGGCGATGATCGACACGGTGGGCGAGCAATCCCGCAAAGGCTGGGTCGGCGCGCGGGACATGGCAGTTGTGACGCTGCTTTACGGCTGCGGTTTGCGGATATCCGAGGCGCTTGGCCTGACAGGGCAGGACCTGCCCCTCAGCGAGGCGATACGCATCACCGGAAAGGGCGGCAAGGAACGGGTGGTCCCTGTCCTGCCCGTCGCGCGGCAGGCGCTTGCCACCTACATCGCGGCATGTCCCTTCGAGATGGAACCGGGGTCGCCAGTGTTTCGCGGCGTGCGGGGCGGGGCGCTCAGCCCGCGGATCGTACAGAAGGCGACAGAACAGGCGCGGATGCAACTGGGGCTGCCAGCCACGGCAACACCACATGCGATGCGGCACAGCTTTGCGACACATCTTCTGTCCGCGGGCGGAGACTTGCGCGCGATCCAGGAACTTCTCGGTCATTCATCCCTGTCGACGACACAGGCCTATACCTCTGTCGATACGGTACACCTGATGAAGGTCTACGAGGCCTCGCATCCCAAATCGAAGTGATTGTCCAAGATACAAGGTTTCGCGGGAAATCCGGGCATTGCGGTGCAATGGTCCGGGCAGCGCCGCAGCGCTTCGGGTCCCGACAGGCCTCCCGACCCGAGCTTTCGCAGCCAGCATCCCGCCAAGGACATCGCCGTTGTCCGCGCGTGGGAATTCGGCCCCCTGGACCACAGGCAAGATGACACCCGAGGTCTAGGAATAGATGATGCGGATGAGTGTACCGTTCCGAACGCAGCTCACGGAGATCGCGGCAGCTTGGAAGCGTGGCCAGAACAACGAGGGTCCGCGACGCGCGAGGGCGGCGGCACGATTGCCACCGACCGCCGGATGCGAGATTGACACTCTCGCGGCCGCTATGGCCGATCCGCCCCCGTTATGATTCAGGCAACACGCCGCTTTTCAATTGCACCGCGACGCGCGTACAGTCCAGATCCCAGTGACACACCTCGAATACCAGGAGCACACAGATGCAATTACTTCGCTCGGGCCCCTCCCCGTTTGTACGCAAGGTGCTGGTGACCCTGCACGAAACCGATCAATACGACGATGTCGAGCACGTCAATGTGGCCTCCACGCCGCTGGAGCCGGATTCCAAACTGATCGCGGCGAACCCGGTCGGCAAGATTCCGGCACTGGTGCGTTCGGACGGGCCGACGATCTATGACAGCCGGGTGATCTGCCGCTTTCTGGATGCGCGCGCGAAGGGCGGGCTTTATCCCGAAAACCGCATCTGGGACACTCTGACGCTCGAGGCGACCGCCGACGGGATCCTGGATGCCGCCGTGCTTATGGTCTACGAGACCCGGTTCCGCCCCGAAGACATGGTGATGATGCCCTGGGTCGAGGGCCAATGGGGCAAGGTGTCCCGCGCCCTGGATGCGTTGAACACCCGCTGGATGAGTCATCTGAACGGACGCTTGGACATGGGCCATATCGCCGTGGGCTGCGCGCTCGGTTATCTTGACCTGCGCCACCCGGTGCGAAGCTGGCGCACCGGACGCGATGGCCTTGCTGACTGGTTCGAGTCTTTTTCCAAACGCGACAGCATGGTGGCCACGGATCCCGCATCCTTATAGCGTCCGGGCCCCAGACAACATCGCTGTGTCTTGCGCACGCGTCCTGCCGGGGGTACCGACGCAGCAACTCTTCGAAAGGATGACGCCGCGATGCGGATGATTGACACGTTTATCAAGCCGATGCACCCGGAGGGCCGCAAATTCGTCGTAACATTCGCTGCGATCACGCTTGGCCTGTTCTTTCTCGAAGACCTGCTGGGCTGGATCGGCGTCGGGTTGACGATCTGGTGCTACTACTTTTTCCGCGACCCCGATCGCGTGGTGCCGGATCGCGCGGGTCTGGTGGTCAGCCCGGCGGACGGCGTTGTGTCGCTGATCGGTCCGGCGGTGCCCCCGCGCGAGCTTGGTCTTTCCGACACCCCCCTGACGCGGGTCAGCGTGTTCATGTCGGTGTTCAATTGTCACGTGAACCGCGCACCGGTTGCGGGCAAGGTGGAAAAGATCGCCTACAGGCCGGGCAAATTCCTCAATGCCTCGATGGACAAGGCCAGCGATGACAACGAACGCAATTCACTGGTCATCCGGATGGAAGACGACCGGGTCCTGACCGTGACCCAGATCGCCGGGCTGGTCGCGCGCCGCATCGTGACCTTCACGCAGGACGGCGCGGTTCTGGACCGGGGCGAACGGTTTGGCCTGATCAGATTCGGATCGCGGCTCGACATTTATCTGCCCAATGGGGTGACGCCATCGGTCAAGATCGGCCAGACCATGATCGCCGGCGAGACGGTCATCGCGGACCTTTCGGCATGAGTGAACAGCGCAATGGCGAGAAACTGACACTGGTTCAGTTGTTGCCCAACATGCTGACCGTGACAGCCATTTGCGCCGGATTGACCGCGATCAGGTTCGGATTGCAGGGCAATTACGAATTGGCGGTTCAGCTCATATTGCTGGCCGCCATCCTGGACGGGCTTGACGGGCGACTGGCCCGCGCGCTTGGCAGTGACAGCAAGATGGGCGCGGAACTGGATTCGCTTGCCGATTTCCTGAATTTTGGCGTCGCGCCGGGGATGCTTCTTTATGTCTGGGCGCTGGAGGACACGCGGCAATTGGGCTGGATGGCCGTTCTGGTCTATGCGGTCTGCGCGGTGACCCGGCTCGCGCGGTTCAACGTCGCCCGCAAGGCCGAAACCGTAAGCGGCGAAGGCGCGTATTTCATCGGGTTCCCGTCCCCGGCCGGGGCCATCCTGGTGATGCTGCCGATGTACATGTCCTTCGCCGTCGAAAGCCCGCAGATCGTTCCTGACGTGCTTCTGGCAGGATATATCGCAGGGGTCGGGCTGTTGATGATCGGACGGTTTCCGGTCTGGTCGTTCAAGACCACGCGGATCAGCCAGCGGCGGGTCAAGATGTTCTTGGTCGGATTTGCCGCCATCGGCGCGGCGGTCGCGATCTACACCTGGATCGCTCTGGTCGTGCTGAGCCTGATATATGTCGGCGCGGTTGTCTGGATGCTGCCCGGGTCCCGCCGCGCCATAGCGCAGGCGCGTTCGGCGGACAGCAAGAAAGACTAGCGTCAGGTCCCTTGGGACGTGTCGCGTCCAGTTTCGTTCCCGCGCCCAAGTAACCTTTTGATCAGCCACGTCGGGGCATTGCACACCGACTGGCCGCTTGTGCGAGATGCGGCCTAGAACTTGAGCGTCAAGCCAAGGTTGATCGCGTTGGTCTTGATATCACTTTCCAGCTCTCCGCCTTCGGGCAGGTCCACTGTGTTGCTCGAATAGGTGAACTGGTATTCGCCGAATACCGCGAAGCGGTCGTTGAGGTCATAGCTCATCCCGGCAGTCAGGCGTGCTGCGGGACCGGTATACTGGTATTCGAAAGTTTCGACACCGGTGGTCGTGTCCACATCGACATGCGGCACTGCCACGCCGAGACCACCGCCGACATAGGGCGTGATCGCGCCTTCGGCCCAGGCACCCGGCCAGCGCTGGTAGGCATTGGCGGTCAGGATGTTCAAACCGTCGGTGAATTCGAGGTCGGAAAAGCCGATCGCCGCTTTTTCATCATCCGGCGCGTATACCTTGGTGTGGGTGAATTCGAGGCCGAAGCCAAGATTTTCATTTTTCCACCACGTGCCGCGCACACCGTAGTAAGGGGGCATTTCGAAGGATTTTCCTTCCCACCCGATAAGTGCGTCGATTTCAGCACCAGTCCCCGGATAGTCGCCGTAGACACGGCTGTGTGGTGCGGTCTGCCAACCTGAATAGATCGACAGTTCCGTTTCCGCCAGCGCCGGACTGGCCGCCGCGGTGGAGATGGCTGCGAGAATACCTGACAGAATCATTATTTGCATGGGGGGCCGTCCGTTCTGCTGTTCTGGCTGGCTTAGCACGCCAATGTTGCACCGTCAGGGGCGACTGCCGCGACACTTCGGCGCTTATTGTCAACCTAGGTCGTCTGGAGGTGGACGGCTAGGGGGTGGCCCGCTAAATAGCGTGTCGGAACACCGCTCGTGAGCGGTTCAACCCGTATTGTGGCCAGTACAACGGCCGATAAATGGAGAAAACCTCGTGTCCAACGCAGAACACCACGAAGGCACCCGGAGGGACTTCCTGTATTACGCCACGGCCGGAGCAGGTGCAGTCGCCACCGGCGCCGCGGTTTGGCCTTTGGTCAACCAGATGAATCCGTCGGCGGACGTGCTAGCATTGTCCTCGATCCGAGTGGACGTGTCGGGCGTGTCGGAAGGCTCGCAGATCACTGTCAAATGGCTCGGCAAGCCGGTCTTTATCCGCCGCCGCACCGAGACGGAAGTCGAGGACGCCCGCTCTGTCGACCTGTCCGACCTGCCCGATCCGATTGCCCGCAATGCAAACATCGAAGACGGCGCAGACGCGACCGACGAAAACCGCGCCCTGGACGAAACAGGCGAATGGCTGGTTCAGATGGGCGTCTGCACGCACCTTGGCTGCGTGCCGCTTGGAAATGCCGGTGATTACGCACTCGATGGTGGTGTCGGTGGCTGGTTCTGCCCATGCCACGGGTCGCATTATGATACGTCCGGTCGAATCCGCAGGGGGCCAGCCCCTGAAAACCTGCCGGTGCCCCCGGCGGAATTCGTCGACGAAACAACCATCCTGCTGGGATAAGGAGACGCGCGAATGTCTGGAATTCCACACGACCATTACGAGCCGTCATCCGGCGGCGAAAAGTGGCTGCACAAGCGGTTGCCGATCGTCGGACTGATGTATGACACCCTGATGCTTCCCACACCCAAGAACCTGAACTGGATGTGGATCTGGGGCATCGTGCTGACTTTCTGCCTTGTCTTGCAGATCATCACGGGTGTCGTTCTTGCGATGCATTACACACCACATGTCGATGAGGCCTTTGCCAGCATCGAACACATCATGCGGAACGTGAATGGCGGCGCGATGCTGCGCTACCTGCACATGAACGGCGCGTCGCTGTTCTTTGTTGCCGTCTATGCGCATATCTTCCGCGGCCTGTACTACGGTTCGTACAAGGCCCCGCGCGAGGTCACCTGGATCATCGGCATGCTGATCTACCTGCTGATGATGGGCACCGCGTTCATGGGCTATGTTCTGCCCTGGGGTCAGATGTCCTTCTGGGGTGCCACCGTGATCACTGGCCTGTTCGGCGCGATCCCGTTCATCGGTGAATCGATCCAGACCTGGCTGCTGGGCGGACCTGCCGTGGACAACGCCACGCTGAACCGCTTCTTCTCGCTGCACTACCTGATGCCGTTCATCATTGCCGGCCTCGTGATCGTGCACATCTG
The DNA here is from genome assembly GCF_020055675.1 of Marivita sp. Classification (GTDB taxonomy): domain Bacteria; phylum Pseudomonadota; class Alphaproteobacteria; order Rhodobacterales; family Rhodobacteraceae; genus Marivita. Next base: position 14,241 of record NZ_JAIPUS010000013.1, on the reverse strand, counting down.
GGCCTTTCACACCACGGGCAACAACAACCCGACCGGTGTCGAAGTGCGCCGCACATCGAAGGCGGATGCCGAGAAGGACACCGTTCCGTTCTGGCCGTACTTCGTGATCAAGGACCTGTTCGCGCTGGCGATCATCCTTGCCGTGTTCTTTGCCGTGGTCGGCTTCATGCCCAACTACCTCGGACACCCGGACAACTATATCGAGGCAAATCCGCTGGTCACACCGGCGCACATCGTGCCGGAATGGTACTTCCTGCCGTTCTACGCGATCCTGCGTGCTTTTGACGGCGACGTCTGGGTCGTGATCGCAGCGAGCTTCCTCACCGGGGGCATCATCGACGCGAAGTTCTTCGGGGTTCTGGCCATGTTCGGGGCGATTGCCGTGATGGCGCTTGCACCTTGGCTCGACACGTCTTCGGTGCGGTCCGGTCGCTATCGCCCGATGTTCAAATGGTGGTTCTGGCTCTTCGTCGTGAACTTCTTCGTTCTGATGTGGGTCGGAGCAATGCCGGCCGAAGGGATCTACCCTTACATCGCCCTGATCGGATCAACCTATTGGTTTGCCTACTTCCTCGTGATCCTGCCGCTGCTCGGCGTGCTTGAAAAGCCGCTGCCGCAGCCAGACACGATCGAAGACGATTTCAAAGCAAACCTTGGCAAGTCCTCGTCCAAAGATGGCGCTCCCGTAGCGACCCCGGCCGAGTAAGAAAGGACAAGCACAGATGCTTAAGAAACTTGCCCTCGCGGCCACACTGGCCATGGCTCCCGTCTCCGGCGCATTTGCCGCCGGGGCCGACGGCCATGTCGAGAATTACGAGTTCTCCTTCGAAGGTCCGTTCGGGACCTTCGATCAGGCTCAGCTTCAGCGCGGTCTTCAGGTCTATACCCAGGTCTGTTCGGCCTGCCACGGCATGGAATATGTGCCACTGCGGACCCTCTCGTCCGAAACCGGTCCCGGCATGCCCGAGAATCAGGTGCGGGCGTATGCCGAACAGAACTTCGAAATCTACGACGAAGAGATCGATGATTGGCGCCCGGCGCGGCCAACCGACAATTTCCCGGCCAACGAAGCGGCCGGTGCCCCCGACCTCAGCATGATGGCCAAGGCACGTGCTGGATTCCACGGCCCCTATGGTCTCGGCATCAACCAGTTCTTCAAAGGTATGGGCGGACCCGAGTACATGGCCTCCCTGCTGACCGGGTACACCGGGGAGGACAAGGAAGAAGCGGGAGCCATTCTTTACGAGAACACGGCGTTCCCGGGCGGATGGATTTCCATGGCGCCGCCGCTCTGGGGCGATGATGTCGACTATGCCGATGGCACGGAAGCCACCATCGAGCAGCAATCCAAAGACGTTTCCGCATTTCTGATGTGGGCCGCCGAGCCCAAGCTTATGGCGCGCAAGCAAGCCGGGTTTGTCGGCGTGATCTTCCTGACGGTGCTGTCGGTGCTTCTCTACCTGACCAACAAGCGCCTCTGGGCGCCGGTCAAGGCCCGCGGCAAAGAGTAAGCGTCAAGCTTCGCTCTGTTTGGTATCGCGAAAAGCCCCGCCATCTTGGCGGGGCTTTTTTGTTGCAGGGCGGATACGCGTCGCGATCATCCGCCACCCAGATAGGCCCGCAGACCCGGTGGCGGATTGTCGAACAGCGCTGCCGTGTCGCGCGGCGCCGTCACCTGCCCCGCCTCGACCACGATAACCGTGCGCGCAAAGCGTTTCGCGTCATCGGGATCATGCGAGACCAGCAACACGGTCAGGCCTTCGGCCTCCGCAATCTCGGCCACGAGATCCAGCATCTGGTCCTTCAAGGCCGGTCCCAGCGCCGCGAAAGGCTCATCAAGAAGCACAACGGGACGCGCCTGGATCAACACTCGGGCCAGCGCCGCCCGGCTTTGCTGCCCGCCGGACATTTCCGCCAGGTACCGCCCGCCAAAGCCGGCGAGGCCAACCCGCTCCAGCACCGCGTCGATCCGCTCCGCGTCTCCCGGACGCCGCCGCCCCGTCGCCGGGTTCAAAGCAAGCGAAAGGTTCTGACGGATCGTGAGATGCGGAAACAGGTTGGTGTCCTGAAACAGGATACTGACCGGTCGGGTGCCGGGCGGCAATCGCGTGATATCCCGTCCCGCCCAGCGCACCGTGCCACGCTCCGGCAGGCGAAACCCGGCAATCACATCGAGCAATGTCGATTTGCCCGACCCGGACGCGCCGACCACAGCGACACGGTCCGCCTCCGGGACTGTCAGGTCTGCCGCCAGTTCGAAGTCACCCGCGCAGGCGAGGATGGAGTCAAGCTGCAGGGCCAACGCGACCTCCCCTGTCAAACAGCCAGAACATGCCAAGGCTCAGCAGCAAGAGCAAAAGCGCCGCGCCCGCCGCCTGGTCCATCCGGTACGCGCCCATCAGTTGATACACCTTCAACGGCAGGGTCGCCCTGTCGGGATCGGCAAACAGGGCTATCACACCAAGGTCCCCCATCGACAGCGCCGCGGTCAGCCCCGCACCGAACCCCAGCGGGCGTTTGAGGCGCGGCAGAAACACCCACCAAAGCCATGCCCACCCCGACAGGCCCAGCGCGCCGCGCAGGCGGCCATACTCCGCACGGATTGTCTCGGCCTCGGGGCGCAGGATGCGCAGGACAAATGGCAGACTGACAAAGGCGTTGACCGTCGCCGTCACATACAGGGCCAAGTCGAACGGATTGGCAAACGGCCGGACAATCAGGAACAATCCGATCCCCAGAACCAGCGGCGACAGGGCAATCCCCGACAGGCCGAGCCATTCGCCCCAACGCGTCGCGAGCGGGAGCGCCCACAAAAGGCACAGCGCGGTCGATCCCAGGGCCACAAGGATCGAATGACCTGCTGATTGCCAGACCGATGTTCCCAGATCGGACAGGCCCGCGACACCGTTCAACACCACCATGGCAAGCGGTGTCAGCAGGAAAAGCGCCGCGAGCACGATCCACGCCGCATCCACCAGGACCATCATGCGCCCCGCCGTGTCCCAGCGCGGGGCATGCCGGTCCAACCCCTTGGCCGCGACAGGCACAGAGGTCACGCGCAGCGCAATCAACCCGGCGGACAGCGCCAAGCCAATCTGCACCACCCCCAGAACCGCGGCCCGCGCAAGATCGAAATCAAAGCGCATGGATTGATAGATGGCCAATTCCAGTGTTGTCGCCCGCGGCCCCCCGCCCAGCGTCAGCGCCACGGCAAAGGACGACAGGCAAATGACAAAGATCACGGCAAAGGCACCTGGCACGAGCCGTCGCAGCATCGGCCATTCGATGCAGCGCCACATGGCGCGTCGGCCCATTCCCAGCGTCGCGGCAAGGCGAAACTGCTCTGCGGGGATGCCAAGCCAGCCTTGCAGGATCAGCCGGGTTGCCAGCGGCAGGTTGAAAAACACATGCGCCACCAGCACCCCCTGCAAGCCATAGATCTGCAGCTCGGGCACCCCCAGTGGCGATAGCGCACGGTTGAGAACTCCGGTTTGCCCGAACACGGCCAAAAGGCCCAGCACTGCGACGATGACCGGCAGGATAAAGGGGGCCCCCAACAGCGCAACCAACAGCCCACGTCCAATGAAGTCGCGTCGGGCCAGAGCGCGGGCCAAAGGCACCGCGAATGCGACACTCAAAAGCGCCGACAGCGTGGCCTGCACCAGCGTGAACCGAAACGCCTGCCAATCGGCGGGCCGAAAGCCGGAAAACGCCTCGGCCCGCAGGACAACCGCCGTGACCGGGCCGATCACCAGCCCGATCACGCTCAGCGCTGCGATTATCGAGACAGCGCGCGGCGCCATTCCTCAACCGTTTCGTCGCGCAGGGCGGCGGCTTCATCCTCGGTGTAGAACAGCACGGTGTCCGGCAGGTCCAGCGCCTTGAAACCGTCTGGCCACCTGGACGGGTCCAGCTTGGCCGGGAAAGACCAGTTGCCCGTGGCGATCATGGTCTGGAATGCTTCGGATAGCTGGAACTCGAGGAATTGATCGGCAAGCTGCGGCACATCCGTTCCGGCCACCTTGGCCGACAGCTCGACCATGAAGTAATGCCCTTCCGGGAAAATCGCGGCCTTCTTGGTCCGGTCATCCTCGGCAATAATGTGATAGGCCGGCGATGTGGTGTAGCTCAGCACCATGTCTGCCTCACCATCGGTGAAGAGACCATAGCTTTCCGACCAGCCCTTGGTCACGGTCAGGATTTTCGGCGCAAGCTGTTCCCAGACCGCTTCGGCCGCGTCGCCGTAGATCGCCTTCACCCACAGCACAAGCGCCAGTCCGGAAATCGATGAGCGCGGGTCCTGAATGACGATCTTCAAATCGTCTGGCGCGTTCAGCAGCGCCTCGAAGCTTTCCGGGACATCGGAAATCCGCTCTTCGTCATAGACAAATGCGGTGTGCCCGTAATTATACGGCAGGAACACGTCGTCGGTCCAATCGACCGGCAGGGTCAACGCCCCGGTATCCTGTCCATGCGGCGCAAACAGACCGCTTTCCCGCGCGCGCTTGGTCACATCGGTGTTCAGGCCGAAAACGATATCCGCGTCGGTCTGATCGCCTTCCAGCAATATGCGGGGCAACAGATCACCCGGCTTGAATTGCAGGTCGCAGTCACACTGCGCCTCGAACATCTCTTCGATCCGGGGGCCGGGACCCCATTCCGAGACGATGTAATCGCCCGCATAGACGGTCAGAACGGGTCGGTCCTGCGCGGCGACCGTCGTGGTCGTGGCAAGAAGTCCCGCAGCAAAGATCAGGGCCGGTTTCATGGCATCCTCCTGGTTTGCGACGAGAGGGCAAAGCAGGAGCATATCCAAACCTTCCCTCCGCCGGTGTTAACCGGTTCAGGTTCAACGGGTTCGCATCACGCATCTCAGCCAAGCTTCTTGACACCCCGAGGTGTCACGAAACGTAAGGCTGCCGGCGCCCGCCTTCAAGACGAAAACCGCTCTGCTTCATCTTGCCCCTAAACTCCGGGGGTTCGGGGGCTGGCCCCCGACCTGTCGGATGGGCGCAGCCCATTCGAAACACCTTGAGACCGATCGCGCCCTGCCCTAGGACACGTCTCAGCCAAGGAGACCGCCATGAGCCTGAACACATTCGGACATTTCTTCCGTGTCACCACATGGGGCGAAAGCCACGGGCCTGCCCTTGGGGCCACGGTGGACGGCTGCCCGCCGGGGGTTCCGATTGACGCGGGCATGATCCAGCACTGGATGGACCGGCGCAAACCCGGGCAGAACAAGTTCACGACCCAGCGCCGCGAGGCGGACGAGGTCAAGATCCTGTCGGGTGTATTCGAAGGCCAGACCACCGGCACACCGGTGCAACTGATGATCGAAAACACCGACCAGCGGTCCAAGGATTACTCCGACATCAAGGAGAAATTCCGGCCGGGCCATGCCGATATCACCTATTGGCAGAAATACGGTATCCGCGACTATCGCGGCGGCGGTCGGTCCTCGGCGCGCGAAACGGCGTCGCGGGTGGCGGCGGGTGGCCTGGCCCGCGAGGCGATCCGGGCGCTGCTGCCGGGTGTGCAGATCACCGGCTACATGACCCAGATGGGGCCGCATCGGATCGACCGCGCCCGGTTCGACTGGGAGGAGATCGAGAACAACCCTTTCTGGGTCCCGGATGCCACCGCGGCGAGCGACTGGGCCGGATATCTCGACGGGCTGCGCAAGTCGGGCGAAAGCGTCGGCGCTGTCATCGAGGTGGTCGCGCGCGGCGTGCCGGCGGGACTGGGCGCGCCGATCTATGGCAAGCTGGACACCGATCTGGCCGCCGCGATGATGAGCATCAACGCCGTCAAGGGCGTCGAGATCGGTGAGGGTATGTCCTCGGCCATGCTCACCGGGACGTTGAATGCAGATGAGATCTTCATGGGGCCGACCGGGCCGGAATACAGTTCCAACCACGCAGGCGGCGTTCTGGGCGGCATTTCAACCGGGCAGGACATCGTCGTGCGCTTCGCCGTCAAGCCAACCTCGTCGATCCTGAGCACGCGACGCACCATCACCAAGTCCGGCGAAGAGACCGAGATTGTCACCAAGGGGCGGCATGATCCCTGCGTGGGCATTCGGGCCGTGCCGGTGGGCGAGGCGATGATGGCTTGCGTGATCCTGGATCACATGCTGCTGCATCGCGGCCAGGTCGGGGAAAATCGCGGTACGATCGGTTGAGCGTCCCATGCATGGGACAGTGAAAAATCCTGCACGATCAACGGGTTTGGCGAGAGATTTGCACCGCGAGGATACCCAGCGCGATGATGATCACGCCCCCCATATCCGCAGCCCCAAGTTGTTCAGACAGAATTAACGCCGCGATCGCCACGCCCAAAAACGGGTTGAGGAAGTGGAAAGTCGCAGCCTTGACGGCTCCGATCCGATTGACGAGCCAGAACCAGACCAGCGTCGCCGCAAGGCCCGGCACCAGCGTGGTGTAGACAAATGCCAGCACCAGCCGCGACGACAATGTGACCTCTGGCACTTCCAGAAGCAGTCCGGCCGGCCACAAGACGGCGCTGCCGATCAGCATTTGCAGGCCGACAACCATCATGAAATTGCCCCCCGAGCTGGCGTTCTTGAGCGCCAGCGTCGCTGCCGTCAAGGACAGCACGCCAAGGATGCACAGGCCGATGCCGTAAAGATCGGCCCCCGCCTCCAGCCGCGCCCCCATGATGATGACCACGCCGCAAAACCCGGCGACCAGGCCGATGATGCCCAATGGCGAGATCCGCTGGCCGGCGAAAACCCATCCTGCCACCCCGACCAACAACGGCATGGAGGACGCGATTATGGCAGCCAAGGAGGCTTCGATCCGCTGCATCGCCATGAAATTCAGGCCAAGATAAAGCGCGTTCTGGCAGATACCGAAAATGATCGTGGCGCGCCATTGAATCCGCGTGAGGTGCCAGCTCTGGCCCATCCAGCGCGCCACGATCACCGCGAGCACGCCGGAAATGGTGAACCGCAGCGCGAGCGCCATCAAAGGCGGCGCATCTGCCACGATGATGCGGGCCGACGTGAAGGCCGAAGACCACATGACCGCGAAGGCCATCCCCATCAGGATTGCGCGTATGTCCAAGACTGGTCTCCGGGTCAGTTCCTGGGGTGTGATAGACGCCACGCGACGTAGGGGAAAGGGCGCGCGAAGGCGAATCTTGACCAAGCGGCGATGTTCACAATCCCGTGCTGCCCGGTCCCGGACGTCGCCCCAAGGCGCTATAATCCCGCAAAACGACACACACACGGATCCGAGATACCTCGACAGGAGATATGACATGCCCGTCCTTCGTCCCACCCGTCGAACGATGCTTGCCCTGACCGGGGCCGCTGTCGGAGCGGCGGCAACAACAGGTGTATCGGCCGTGCTGCATCCGGCCCGCGCGCAGGGCATCGCTCCAACCCAGACGATGCGCGGCGGGGCGAACAACTATCGCCCCGGGGCACCGATCGTGGAACGAATTGGCAGTGGCGGCTTCCTGATGACGGGCACCGTCCGGCGTGCAGGAGATGGAATGCCTCTACCGAACCAACGCATCCAGATCTGGGCGCACACGACCGAAGGCCACGAGCGCGATCCGCACAGCCATGGCGCGACGCTGACCGACGCAAACGGGGTCTTCCGCATGGATATGCCGCAGATCGTGCCGGCCTTCGGGCAGCCGCATGGACACCTTGCCCATGATGCCGAGCATGGCGATGGCCGCTTCGAGACCGTCTTCTTGCGGCCGGTGATGAAAAGCGCCGGCGATACGCAATTGAAGGTCGACTTCGTTTTGAAACCCGCCTGACCGCATGCGCGCGCCCGGAGCAGTTTTCCGGAACGGAATGATCTGGACCGTCGTTCTTGTGGCGGTGGGCAGTCCGGTGGCCATTGCGGCGCAAAGCCCGTTGCTGGAATGGCGCGACGCGGTCTACATTATTGGAGGCTTTGCCGGGATCGTCGCATTGTCACTGATGCTGCTGCAACCTCTGTTGGTGATCGGCGATGTGCCCCTGCTTTCCGGACGGAGGGGGCGACGCGCACATGTATTTCTGGGCCTTGCGATCACCGGGCTGATTGGTGTGCATGTTGTCGGACTCTGGGTCACCAGCCCGCCGGATATCGTCGATGCCCTGCTCTTTCGGTCGCCCACACCGTTCTCCGCCTGGGGCGTGATCGCAATGTGGGCGATCTTTGCGTCGGTTGTCCTCGCCGGGCTGCGCTTTCGTTTGCGGCCGCGGAGCTTTCGCTTGGCGCATTCCGGCCTCGTTGTGGTGATCGTCGCAGGCAGCGTTTTGCATGCGGTCCAGATCCACGGCACCATGGGTACGATTTCGAAGGGCGCGCTTTGCGGTCTCATCGGTCTGGCAGTGGCAAGGGCACTTGCCGGACGCAAGGTCTGGAAGCTTGTTTTCCGGGTCGGGTCGGCCCGCTGATCCACGCCGCGTGACATGAAAAACCCCGCTGGATCACCAGCGGGGCAAGGTGTGTGCCGCGGAGATGGCCGCAGGCACCGGCGGTTTTCTGTAACTTCTCAGGTCATTTCAGACCGGATCTGCTGACGCAGCACGTCAATCGGGACGGTCTTGCCATCTCGTTTGAAACACCAGTATGTCCATCCGTTGCAGCTTGGTGCGCCTTCGAGATGGGCGCCAACCTGATGGATGGAGCCTTTCACGTCATTGCCGATCACCGTGCCATCGGCGCGAACCTTGGCCTTGTGACGACCGTTCATGCTCAGCAATTCCTCACCGGGGCGCAGCATGCCGCGTTCGACCAATTGCCCGAAGGGCACGCGCGGTTCAGCCCGCTTGCTGACGCTGGTCTCCAGCGCCGCCTTGTCGAGACGACGCACTGCCGAAATCCGTTTCGCCGCCGCGTCGCGATATTTTTCATCGCGCTCGATGCCGATCCAGTCGCGGCCCAACATCTTGGCAACGGCGCCGGTTGTGCCGGTACCGAAAAACGGATCGAGCACGATATCCCCCGGCTTGGTCGCGCCGACAAGAATCCGATGCAACAGGGCCTGCGGTTTCTGTGTCGGGTGCGTTTTTTCGCCGGCCTCATCCTTCAGCCGCTCCCCGCCGTTACAGATCGGCAAAACCCAATCGGATCGCATCTGGATGCCGTCGTTCAACGCCTTCAACGCCTCGTAATTGAAGGTGTATTTCGCGCCTTCGGATTTCGACGCCCAGATCATCGTTTCATGCGCATTGGTGAACCGTTTGCCGCGGAAATTCGGCATCGGGTTCGATTTGCGCCAGACCACGTCGTTCAGGATCCAGTATCCCTCGTCCTGGAGCGCGGCCCCGACGCGGAAGATATTGTGGTAGGATCCGATCACCCAGATCGCGCCATCGGGTTTGAGCAGGCGGCGCGCCGCCTTGAGCCACGCGCGCGTGAACTCGTCATAGGCCTTGAAACTCGAAAACTGGTCCCAGTCGTCGTCAACCGCATCAACGCGGGAGTTGTCCGGGCGGTGCAAATCGCCCCGCAGCTGAAGATTGTACGGGGGATCGGCAAAGATCAGGTCGATGGACGCGGCGGGCAGCGCGTTCATTGCCTCGATGCAATCACCGTTCAGGATCGTGTTCACGGGCAACGCCGCAGCGCTGTTGGGTTTGGTCATTTTTGTCATTCTCTGCCTATCGTCCCGGCGCAATTGTTGCGCTCTGTGATTGCAACGAAAGATGAGTCAAAGCTGATTCGTGGTCAATTTCTTTTTTGAATCATGTGGTTAAGAAATTAGCTTGTCACAATATATTGTGGACCGGTCTAAACGAACGTCTATGGTGAGGGGTCACACCAAGATTTCGGAGCGCATCTTTGTGACATTTCGTCGGGTAGCCTTGGTTGGTATCCCAGCCATAGCCCGGATACTGTTGCGCCAAATCCCACATGAGCGCATCGCGTCTTGTTTTGGCTACGATTGACGCTGCCGCGATGCTCAATGACAGGCTGTCGCCTTTCACGATCGGCGTGGCGGGGCACGCCAGATCGCGGGGCAGCAGATTGCCGTCAATCAACACATGATCCGGGGGGCTGGGCAGCGCGTCGATGGCACGGCACATGGCCAGGTGGCTGGCCTGCAATATATTGAGGGCATCGATCTCTTCAACGGACGCCTCGCCGATGCCGATCACGGCCATCTTGATGATATCGCGCAGGATTTCGCTGCGCTTCGGGGCGGTCAGCGTTTTTGAATCGCGCAGCCCATCCGGGATCCCGCCTGGCCTGAGCACAACCGCCGCCGCCACCACGGGCCCTGCCAAAGGCCCCCGTCCCGCCTCATCAACACCGGCGACACGCGAAAGCCCGCGTCCGATCAGTTCCGTCTCGAAAACATAGTTTGGCATCATGTGCTTAGCTCGCGCATCCGGACCCGTTTGGCAAGCAGATGCACTCCTGAGAGGCCCACTCCGCTCCCGACGCGCGCCTTTCCCCCGGATTTTGCATTTTTCCATGGAAAACCCACTGGACACGCCCCGAACCGTCACATAGAACGCCGAAACCTGAACAATGATCGTTCACCCGTGCCCGGGTAGCTCAGGGGTAGAGCAGTGGATTGAAAATCCTCGTGTCGGTGGTTCGATTCCGCCCCCGGGCACCATTTAAATATATGAAAGAAAATAATAATTTTCCAAACTGCTGAGCTGGCTCCTGGTGCAAGCCCATGTTGGGCAACGCCGGGGCAACAGATTTTCTTTGATCGAGACCTCACGTGTTTGTGAACGTTTTGACGGCATTATTCTTCATCGCCGGGTGTGGTCGGCGTCAGGCGCTGAATATAGGCACGGACCTGGTCTTCGCGCCACCGGACGCAACCCGGCGACAAGTGCAGTGGCGGCGGAAACCGAGGGTCGCGCTTTTGCATACGGTAAAGCGTGGCTCGCGACACGCTCAGCAACTCGGCCGTTTCCTTGAGGTTCATGAGTCTTGGCATCTGGGACATGGTAGGCTCCTTTTCTGCTCATAGTTTACCATGCCGTACTGGGACACGGCATCGACTGTCTGGCCCCTTCCTTCAGTAAAATGTGGATAAACAGCATGTTATGGTCCCCCTGTTGACGATTTCCATCACGGAAAGCGCGTTAGCCGCTGTTGTCTCTTCATTCGAGGCCATCACTCTTCGGACAAGGGATGTCCCTAGTATGCCAGCCCGTCATTTGGCGTTTCCGGGCCGGCGCTTGTTTTGATGCTTTCGGCCGGCAGGCTCGCTGATCTGGCCCACATTGAAGTCTTCAGTGATACCGCCCGCCGGAGGATTCTTACAAAAGCCATGAGGTGCCCGGTGCAGTGCCAGAGGACCTCAGTCATAAGGAGACGGGGTATCATCTCCGGGTTCAGGGCGGTCCAATCCCGTGACTGTCCATCTCCCACGAGATCATCAGCAATCGACCTCGCCAGTTCGAGATCTTCGTCTTCTACTGCCTCGATCTGGGCAGAGCGCACCCGAAGACGCGGATTTCGGTGTTCGTCGATCAACAGGATGTCGCCGTCGCGGTTTCGAGAGGCGCGCAATCCCTGTTTCGCCTCCGACCGCGGCTGCGCGATCACAGACAGAAAGTGGATCAAGGTTGGCTCGGGCTGACTGTCTGACTCAGCAACTCGATCAGCGTGTTCACCTTGGTTTCCAACTGGACGCGTGACGCGTCGCGTTCCTTTGCGACCCGTATCAAGTCCCTCATCTGCTGATCGCGGGTTTGCTGGGACATCTCCAGCGCTTGTAGACGGTTGGTCATTTGAGTCATCGCTCTGTGCACTTTGGACAGGTCCGATGATGCTTGTGTCTGGAGGCTCTGGATACTGCTGAGGTACTGAAAAAGTTGCTCGATCAGCTTCTGTGAACGGTCCGGCACTTGTTCGAGTTCGTCCACGATCGGCACCAGCCTGTGGAGCAGCTCTTCCAGCTCCCGCGTCATGCGATGCAGGTTTTCCAGCTCGTCTTGCATCTCCGGTTGATCCATATTTGCTTCGGATGGCGGCTTTCTCATTTGCTTGTCTCCATTTTGTAAGTTGGTCTATATGCTTGGGTTCTGCGGCCGCGAAGATTTGCGAAAGCGCTAGACCGTGTTCCCGTGCTTGAAGAGCACGGAGAAAAGAAAGCCTCCGTATCAAGCTACGGAAGCCAAATTGCCGACCGACATCCCTGCCTTTCACGCGACATGTCCGCGTCATTCGGAAGAGGCGCGTTTCTTCAATAATGTCCGTGCGATAAACTACGCCGATCGGACCTCCGGGGTGATAGCGCTTTTCGACATCGATACCTTCTTGCGAACATTTCTCGCAGAATGCCTGCCAGGATACGGGTCGATGATCATTCAGAATATTATTAAGCGCAGGGCCGATTTTGCGAATTGCGTAAGAATGATGATCATCGTTAAGCCATGCGCGCCCTGAAATCGGTGCTTGTAATTTTACGGGAGCTTTGGGTCCATCGGGAAATGGAACTGGCAAGCCAGCTCTCCGTGCGGCCTCATTCTGAAAACCTTATCGATCAGATGGGAGCCTTGGATAAAAACGGCGTCCATCAATCGAAAATGGGCTGAACATGACATGAATGTGGTCCATTTTCTGATTCAGGTGTCGAAACGCGAAATACCAAAGTTGGTGAAGCGGTGCGCCAAGCCGATCGAGAATAAAGGAAAGCGCCCTTTTCCATTTCTTTTTCGTGAGCCGTTGATTTGGTGCCAGCGACACAGTTGCGTGCAACAACTCGGGGCGTTCGTCCGTCGCGTGGCGTGCGTGGTGGTCCCGGAATGTCCTCAGGACATCCTTCGGCCGGTTGATCAAGACGCTGGCACTGATCAGCTCGCCGCCGCGCATCGGATATCTCACAACGCTCTGCGTCAGGGGAACCGGCCGGAGGTCAATCCTCATCCCGCGCCTCCAACGCCAGCACCGCACGCTCGATCCGTCGCGCCGCGCGCAGCACGCGCTTCCGGATCTCGTTGTCATCGACTTGCTGCGCGGCGTCGTTCAGCAGGGTGATTACGTCATGCCTCAGCCCGGCGTTACCGTCAGCGCAGTCTCTTCCGAAACGGCCCAGCGCCGCGTCGCGCAAGAACGGCTCGTTCTTCTTGTACCCGCGCCGAGCCACCCGGCGCTGAAGCGCCGCGAAGTCATCCGGCGTAAATCGTACTGCGACCGTCTTTTTCGTCATGATACACCCGCTTTGTCCGCAGGCTTCCTGTAGTATATACGCCCAAGTCCGCGAAAGGAGTTGTCCACATGTTTCGAGCCGCAGTCGTCGTTTTGCCCATTTGTAACATCTGGCCTTTTAGTTCGTGCAGGACATTCACGGGATAAATCACTGAAAACGCCCATATGACCCGAAAATTATGATCAGCGTAACGTAATATGATGTTCATGTTTGCGACTTTTATGCGCAGCAAATCCAGTCACCGAAAAACACGCGAAACGGGCCGATCTGACCTTTGAAACGGCCGCCAACCGAGCAGTCACGAATTGCCACACCCCCGCGAACCTGCGATGCTGCGCAGCGAACGGGCCGGAAAGGCCAGAGCAGCGAAGGGGGCCGCGCGTTGTCAATCGGCTTCGAATCTTGCCCTGCTATCGGCGTCTAATTTTGAGCTCCCCAATCGTGTTTTTACGGCAGCTGACGTCCACGTAGCGGTTGAGGTGAGGGAGGGGCCCGGCGCCGTGTAGCCGTCATGGAGCGAGGCGGCGCCGGGCCCCTCCCTCGTGGTCAGGTCCGGTTACAGATGCGCGAGCTCTCGTTGCTGTTCTCGACGATGTCACAGTGGTGCGTGAGCCGGTCGAGCAAGGCGGTCGTCATCTTGGCGTCCGTGAATCCACTGGGCCATTCGGCGAACGTCATGGTGGTGATCAGGACCGAGGTGCGCTCGTATAACGTGCTGATCAGGTGGAATAGTAGTTGGCCACCGGCCTGTGCGAAGGGAAGGCATCCAAGGTCACGTCCGATCAGTTCACATCTAGAGAAAGTGTCCGACCTTTTTTGTATGAGTGATCCGGTCCATGCTTCACCGAAAGGAAGCATGAATGATCATCTCAAAAGAAATGTTGGACGAATTGCTGAAGGGTGTGGAGCGCCCTGAGGATCTGCTCGGCGATGCTGGGGTGATGAAAGAGCTGAAGATCAAGCTCATGGAACGTATGCTGGGTGCGGAGTTGACGGCGCATCTCGGCTACGAGGAAGGCAAAGACGTTCCAACCGGTGAGACCAACCGGCGGAATGGGGCCCCGACCAAGGTGCTCAAGAGCCAGGACG